>CAVWKS010000011.1:0-140622 GCA_963755635.1 uncultured Actinomycetes bacterium
CCCAGCTGAGCTACGGCCCCTGGTGCGGCGGATTGTAGCTAGACCGCGGCCGCGTCCAGCTCGATGCTCGGGACGTCGCCCCAGAGCTCCTCGAGCCGGTAGTACTCGCGCGCCTCGGGCGTGAAGACGTGCAGGACCACGTCGAGGTAGTCCGCGACGACCCAGCGGCCCTCGGGCTCGCCGGCGACCGAGGCCGGCAGCATGCGCTCCTCCTGCTTGAGGCGAGCGTGCACCTCGTCCCAGATCGCCTTCGTCTGGCGCTGGTTCTGGCCGGTCGCGAGCACGAAGAAGTCCGTGTAGCTGCACACGGGTCGCATGTCGAGGATGAGGACGTCCTGCGCCAGCTTCTCTTGCGCGAGGCCGGCGATTCGGCGGGCGTGTTCGATCGGTGTCAGAGGCTCGTCAAGTCCTTTCCTGCTTGCGACCAGTGTAGCCACGGTACAGGCCGCTCTCCTCGATTTCGCGGGCAACGGCCTCCGGAACCAACTCTGTTACCGGTTCCCCGCGCGCGGCCCGATCCCGGACCTGGCTTGACGAGACCGGCGGCGAGCCGAGCTCGAACGAGACGACGCGATCGCCGTAGCGCTGCAGATCGGGCGGCGGATAGCCGGAGCGGGTGCCCACCGCCAGCCGCACCCAGCGCAGCACCTCGTCGGGCTCCTTCCAGCCCGGAAAGTCTGCGCCCTCATCCGCGCCGACCACGAAGTACGCGTCGCCGAAGCGCCCATCACGCACGGCGTCCACGGTGAACGCGTTGTCGTCGAGCTCGACCTCGGCGGGCAGCTCGGCGAACGCTGCCCGCGCGAGGCGCAGGCGTTCCTCCGCCGAGGCAACCGTGCCGCGGTGGCCGGGCTGCGTCGCGACGAGCACGAGGAGCCGGTCGACCGGCAGCGCCGCCAGGGCCGCGCGCGCCAGCGCGACATGGCCGTTGTGCGGCGGGTCGAAGACGCCGCCGAGGATCGCCGTCGTCACTGCAGTTCCAGGGCCTCGCCCGCGACCTCGACCTCGTCGCCGGTCTTCGCGCCGGCCTGGCGGAGAGCCGCGTCCAGCTCCTCCTCGCCGGGCGGGCGGCCGACGACGCGAAAGCCGCGGTCGGTGCGGAGGATCCGGAACCCGCGCCGCGGGTCGGGCTTCGGCCGGTAGACGAGGAACTCGGCGAGCCCGTCGGGCCGTTCCTCCGCGGGCGGCGCCGGCGGGCAGAGCTCGAACAGGCCGCGCCGGAAGCGCTCGATGCCCTCACCCGTCGCGCACGAGAGCGCGTACACGCGCAGCACGCGCGGATCGTCGGGCGCGAAGCTCGGCGGCTCGGGCAGCAGGTCGATCTTGTTCAGGAGGACCACCTGCGGCCGCTCGGCGAGGCCCTGCGCCGTACGCCTCCAGCTCGCGGTCGATCTGCTCGAAGCGCTCCGCCGGGTCGCCGTCGGAGGCGTCGATCACGTGGACGAGGAGCCGCGCCCGCTCGAGATGCGCCAGGAACTCGTGGCCGAGGCCGGCGCCCTCGCTCGCGCCTTCGATCAGGCCGGGGACGTCGGCGACGACCAGCTGGCGCTCGTCCGAATCGACCGTTCCGAGCACCGGCTGGATCGTCGTGAACGGATAGGCAGCGACCTTCGGCGTCGCGTTCGAGATCCGCCGGAGGAGCGACGACTTGCCGGCGTTCGGCAGGCCGACGAGCGCCGCGTCGGCGAGCAGCTTCAGGCGCAGCTCGTAGTCGGCCTCGTCGCCGGGCAGGCCGGTCTCGGCGAAGCGCGGCGTCTGCCGCGTCGAGGTCGCGAAGCGGCGGTTCCCCCGGCCCGCCAGACCGCCTCGGGCGAGCACGATGCGGGCGCCTCCGTGCGCGAGATCGGCCACGAGCTGGCCGTCTTCGTCGAACACCTGCGTGCCGACGGGGACGCGCAGCTCGACGGTCGCGCCGTCGGCGCCGTGCTTGCCCGAGCCGCCGCCGTTCCCACCGCGACCGCCGGCGAAGCGCCGCTTCGCCCGAAAGCCGGAAAGGTCCCTCAGGTCCGCGTCAGCGACCGCGACCACGTCGCCGCCCGGGCCGCCGTCGCCACCGTCGGGGCCGCCCTTGGGGATGTACTTCTCGCGCCGGAAGCTCAGCGCGCCGTCGCCCCCGCGCCCCGCCTGCACGTGGATGCGGGCGCGGTCGTGGAACATGAAGGCGCTAGTCGGCGTCTACGACGGCGATGAGGCGGCGCCCGCCGCTCGTCGTGAACGCGACGCGACCGTCGCGCTTCGCGAAGATCGTGTCGTCGCGTCCGGCGCCCGCGCCGGGGCCAGGCCGGAAGCGCGTCCCGCGCTGGCGGACGATGATCGTCCCCGCGGTCACGCCCTGGCCGTCGAAGACCTTGACGCCGAGCATCTTGGGCTTGGAGTCGCGCCCGTTCCTCGACGATCCGAGACCTTTCTTGTGCGCCATCTAGTCCTCTTTCTCCTGTGCCTCGAGCGCCGCAAAGGCGCCCTTGCGCTTCGCGTGGGCCTGCTCGTACTCGAGCGCCGCCGCGACCTGCTCGGGCGACCAACCGCCGGCCTGCTCGGCGATCTCCTTGACGGTCATGTCTGCGTAGCCTGCCGGGAGCTTCGCCGGAGCCTCCGCGGGCTCCTCCTTCTTCTTCTCGGCCGCCGTCGAGCTCGCACGCTTCGAGGCGCCGATCGACTGGATCTCGATCTGCGAGAGCTTCGCGCGGAAGCCGGTGTGCCGGCGGTAGCCCGACTTGGGCCGGTACTTGCCGATCCGGATCTTCTCGCCGAGCGGCGAGCCGATCACCTTCGCGGTCACCTGCGCGCTCTTCGGCGAGAGCTCGAACTTGCCGTCGCCGCCGAGCATCAGGACCTCCGGGTGGAAGGTCTTGCCCTCTTCCGTCGGCAGGCGGTCCACGAGCAGGCGTTCGCCCTCGCGGACGCGGTACTGCTTCCCTCCGAGTGAGATGATCGCGTAGCTCATGGCATCGAAACGCGGGCTTGTGGCCCGCGAAGCCGGAAGTCTAGCGGCGATCTGCGGGCGAGCGCTACTCGGGCTGCTGACCGCTGTCCGGCGCGGGTGACTGGGCCGCCGACTGGGCCGCCGACTGGGCCGCGGGGCTCTTGCGGCGGCGGCGGCCGCCTCTTGAGCCGCGGCGGGTCTTCTTCTTCGGCTTCGGCTGCTCGGCGCCGTTCTCCGACTCCGGGCCGGCTTCTACCGCGACCGGCTCGGGCTCTTCGCGGCCGAGCTCGGGGTCGGGAACGTGGATCCTCGGCGCGCCTCCGTCGGCGTCGCCCGCGCCGTTTGCAGCTGCGGCCGCGGTCGCATCGGCCGGCTTCTTCTTGCGCCGCCGGCCGCCGCGGGAGCCGCGTCGCGTCTTCTTCTTCGGAGCGGCCGCCGCCTCGCCCTCGGCAACCGCTTCCGTCTCGGGCTCCTCGGGCTCCTCGGGCTCTTTGGTCTCCTCGGGCTCCTCGGCCTGCTGAGGCTCCTCGGGCTCTTCGGCCTCCGGCTCCTCGGCCACGGGTGGCGCGGCTTCCTCGACCTTGCCCTTGCGCGCGGGCGGCTTGCGGGTCGGCTTCTCGGCCTCGCTCTCGGCCGTGATCGGCGCCTCGGCCTTCTTCGTCTTCGTCACGAGCGTCGCGTAAGCGGTGCCGTTCAGCACGCGCTCGATCCGCACCTTGGCGTTCTTGCCGACCATCCCGGACGCGTTGCCGACGCAGACCGCGAGGCCGTCGAGCTTGCCGATCGCCGAGTGGACGTCGTAGCGCCCGACCTCGACGAGCTTGAGGTCGAGCTCCGCGCCTTCCTGCACCGGTGCCTTGGGGGCAAGGCTCTCGAACGTGCCCTTGCCGAGCACCTCGAAGTGGTCGGTCGGCGCGTCCTCGCGCGCCTCGATCAGGAAGCGGCGCTTCGTCTCCTCCTCGATCGCTGCCAGCCTCGACGCGCCGGGCCCGATCAGGATGCTCGCCACCTTCGCGTTCAGCTCGAGCTTGAAGGCTTTCGTCCGCGGCGCGCTCGCAGCGAGCGCCCGCAGGCGCCGCTCGGCGTCGACCGCGGCCGACGTCTCCGAGAGCACGACGCCGTCGCCGCCGCAGACCGTGCACTTGCGCGTGAGGATCTCGCGCGGCCCGTCGGTCACGTTCTGGCGCGTCATCTCGACGAGCCCGAGCGGGGAGATCTCGACCACGTAGGTCTTCGTCCGGTCGCGCTCCAGCTCCGTCTTGAGCGCTTCCTCGACGGTCGCCCGGTTCTTCGGGTTGGCCATGTCGATGAAATCGATGACGATGATCCCGCCGACGTCGCGCAGCCGCAGCTGGCGCACAACCTCCTTGACGGCCTCGAGGTTGTTCTTCGTGATCGTGTCCTCGAGCCGGCCGCCGGAGCTCTTGCCGCGGCCGCCGACGAAGCGGCCCGTGTTGACGTCGATCACCGTGAACGCCTCGGCGTAGTCGAAGACGAGGTAGCCGCCGGAGGGCAGGTCGACGCGCCGCGAGAGGGTCGAGCGGATCTCGGCCTCGACGCCCGACGACTCCATCAGCGGCGTCTTCTCGCGGTAGCGCTGGACGCGGTCGGCCATGTGCGGCGAGGTCTTCTTCAGGTAGCCGAGGATCCGCTTGTAGGTGCGCTCGTGATCGACGAGCGCGCGCTCGAAGTCGTCGGTGAAGAGGTCCCGGATCACCCGCAGCGGGAGCTCGGCCTCCTGGTAGACGAGCGTCGGCCCCTTCGCGCTCTTCGCGCGGGCCTCGATCGTCTTCCAGAGGCGCTGCAGGAAGACCAGGTCGCGCTCGATGTCTTCCGCAGAAGCGCCTTCGGCAGCGGTGCGGACGATCACGCCGCCCTTCTTGACGTTGAGGCTCTTGAGGATCCCGCGCAGCCGCTCGCGCTCGGCGTCCTCGAGTCGGCGCGAGACGCCCAGTCCTTCACCGCTCGGGACGAAGACGACGAAGCGGCCGGGCAGCGAGATCTCGGTGGTGAGACGCGCGCCCTTCGACTTCATCGGGTCCTTGACGGCCTGGACCATGACCTCCTGGCCTCGGCTGAGCAGGTCCTGGATCTTGCGGCCGTGGGAGCGGCCTTCGAGCTCGGGCCCGACGACCTCGTCGACGTAGAGGAAGCCGTTCTTCTCGAGGCCGATCTCGATGAAGGCGGCCTCCATCCCGGGCAGGACGTTGTCGACGACGCCCTTGTAGACGTTGCCCGCGATCGAACGGCGCTCCGGCCGCTCGAGATAGGCCTCGGCGACCTTGTCGTCCTCGACCACGGCGACGCGCTGCTCGCTGACGTCGACCGAGATCAGGAGCTCGCGCTTCGCGGGCGGCAACGGCGGCCGTCTCGGCGCCGGTTTGCGGCGCGGGGCGCGCTGCTTGCGCGCGGCGGGCCGGCGCTCGGGCTTCGCCTCTTCCTTCTTCTGCGGCTTCTGAGGGGCGGGCTTGGCCTCTTCGGCCTTCGCCTGCCCGGCGGTGCCGGTGCGCTTGCGGCCGCGTCCTCCGCGGCTTCCGCGCCGGCGGCGCTTAGGGGCGGTCTCTTCTGGTGAGCCCGCCTGCGCGGGCTTGGGGGTTACGGTCTCGGGAGGGGCAGTCGGCGCGCTCGCGGCAGCAGCGGCGGCGCGCTCGTCGACGGTCGGCTTTCGCCGCCTGAACAATCGCAACAAGTGAAAACTCCTTCGTAGGTAGCGCGCGCGCTGTCATCGCTCGAACGTGCATCGGAGATTGGGCGGAGCGCGCGCTGCAGCGTCAAAACAAAACTCATTACGTACAGGCTAGCAGCGCGGCCTGTCGTTCCCGTTTCCGCGCTATGCGGCGGCCGCGGGGCGGAGCTTCGCGCGCTTCGCCCGGACCGCGCGCAGCCGCTGGCTCAAGCGGGCCCACGCCCACGGCTCGACCTCGTGGTAGCGATGCTCGCCCTGGGCGCGCGTCGCCTCGAGGTATTCGAACCAGGCGTCGGCCTCCTCGATCAGCAGCAGCTCCTCTGCTTCTTGTCTGGCGGACATGGCGGGATCGTAGGACCACCGCCGGACGACACGGGAATCAGCGCAGCAGGCGCCTGCGCGGGCCGGTCCCGCGGGCGTGAATCGCTTCGAGCACGCCCACGGCGAGCAGGTTCGCGATCATCGCCGAGCCGCCCACGCTCACGAACGGGAGCGGGATGCCGGTGACCGGCGCGATCCCGATCGCCATGCCGACGTTGACGAACACCTGGAACAGGAAGGCGACCACGATCCCGCCGGCGGCGATCGCCGAGAACGCGTCCCGGGCGCCCGAGACGATCTTCAGGCCGCGCCAGACGACGAGCAGGTAGAGCAGGAGCAGGATCGACACGCCGACGAAACCGCGCTCCTCGGCGAGCGAGGCGAACGCGAAGTCGGTCGCGTGCTCCGGCAGGAAGTGGTAGTTCGTCTGCGTCGCGCCCTTCGGCCCGCGGCCGCCGAGCCCGCCGGCACCCACGGCGTTGATCGACTCGCGCACGTTGTAGGTCGCGCCCTGCGGGTCGGAGGTCGGGTTCGTGAAGCCCGGTCAGGCGGCTCTGCTGGTACGGCTTGAGCACGTGGATCCCCGCCGACGGCAGGATCCAGAGCACGGCGAGGATGCACGCGAGCGCACCGGCGCCGAGCGCGGCGAGGTGGATCCAGCGCGTCCCCGCGATGAACAGCACCGCCGCCAGCGCGACCGCGTAGACCATCGCCGTCCCGACGTCCGGCTGGAGGAAGACGAGCAACATGGGACCGGCCGCGAAGCCGATCGCTTCCAGCACGGTCCGGCTCTCCCCGACCCGCCGCGCGCGGTCGGCGAGGAAGCCGGCGAGGAAGAGGACGAACAGGAGCTTCCCGAACTCCGAAGGCTGGAAGCGGAAGAAGCCCAGATCGAGCCAGCGCTTCGAGTGGCGCGAGACCGTGCCGGCCATCAGCACGAGCAGCATCACGCCGAGGGTTCCGCCGTAGATCACTCGCTTGTAGCGGCGGTAGTACTCGGGGTCGATGAAGACCAGTCCGACGAGCCCGACCGCACCGATCGCGGCGTAGACGCCCTGCCGCACGACGTAGTAGCCGGAGTTGCCGGGGATGTCGTTCTGCGTGATCCCGCCGATCGCCCAGAGCCCGTAGCCGACGAGCGCGGCGACGGCGGCCAGCAGGATCCAGTCGAGCCGGGCGAGGAACGCGGTGACACCGACCGCCTCGCGGCGCGGCCGGCGCAGGCCCTTCGCGCGGGTGTCGACGGCCTCGATCATCCGGTCGTCGCTCCCGTCGGCGTCCTCTGCGTGCTCGACTTGAAGAACTGCTGGAAGACCTTGAGCGCGGCCGGGGCCGCAGCGTCGGCGCCGAAGCCGCCGTTCTCGATGATTGCGCAGACGACGATCTTCGGCGGCTCGGTCGACTGGGCGGGGCCGTAGCCGCACCACCACGACTGGTCGAGCTGGCTGGTGTTCGGGTTCTTCTGCGCGGTGCCCGTCTTGCCTGCGATCGGCACGGGGAAGTTGCCGAAGACGCCCGTCGAGGTGCCGATCGACGAGTGCGTCGCCTGGAAGAGCCCGTCCCGCACGACCGAGAGCGCCGTCGGATCGAGCCCGACCGGCTGAGGCGCCGGAGGAATGAAGCGCTGTTTGACGCGCGGGGCCGACTTGCCGACGCCGCCCTCGATCACGTCCTGCACGAGGTGCGGCCGCACGAGCATGCCGCCGTTCGCGATCAGCGCGTAGAAGCGGGCCATCTGCAACGGCGTCACGAGCAGGTCCTTCTGGCCGATCGCGAGCTGGACCGAGTCGCCCGGCTTCCAGAGGCGGTCGATCTGCCAGTTCCCCGGGTCGGTCTTGGCCGTGAAGTTGCGGTCGCGCCACTCCGGTGTCGGCAGCAGGCCGCTCGACTCGGGCCCGACGTCGACGCCTGTCTTGTGGCCGATGCCGAACTTCGACGCCCAGGCCTGTAGCGGATGTCCGGCGCTCGGCGGCTGCTTGTAGAAGAGGTAGCCGACGCGGTAGAACCAGGTGTCGCACGACTCGGCAAGGGCGGTCGGCAGCGTCATCATCGCGTCCACACCCGGGTCGACGTTCGTGAAGCGCTGGCCGGGCGTGCCGGGGAACTGGCTCGGAACGACGAAGTCGGGCGTGCACGGCAGCTCCGTCGAGGAGGAGATCGTGTGCGTCTCGAGCGCGGCGAGCGCCGTGACCGGCTTGAAGGTCGAGCCCGCGGGATAGACGCCGTCGATCGCGCGGTTCAGCGACGGGTAGTTCAGCTGCTTCGCGGTCGCGCCCGTCAGGCCCTGCGCCGCGAGCCGCTTCATGGTCACGCGGCCGGTGTAGACCCGCGGGTCGTAGGTCGGGTAGGACGCCATGGCGAGAATCGAGCCGTCGCGCGGGTCGAGCGCGACGATGGCGCCGCCGTCCGCCTGGTACTGCTTGTGCGCGTAGGCAAGGCCGATCCCGTAGCGGATCGCGTTCTCGGCCGCGCGCTGCAGGTTGACGTCGAGCGTCAGGCGGATCGACTCGCCGGGCTTCTGCGGCTGCACCGGCACGAGGTCGCTGCGCGGCCGGCCGAGCGAGTCGACGGTGAGCTGCTCGAGCCCCGCCTGGCCGCGGAGGTAGCGGTCGTACGTCGCCTCGAGCCCGGCCTGGCCGATCGTGTCGCCCGGCTGGTAGCCCTCCTTGCGCAGGCGCTTCACCTGTGCGGGAGAGATCTCGGAGACGTAGCCGAGGAGCTGCGACGCGAGCGGCCCGTAGTTGTAGCTGCGCAGGAAGGTCGGGACGACGCGGACGCCCGGGGAACTCCGTCTCGTGCTCGTAGATGTAGTTGATCGGGGCGTCGCGCTTGACCGACTCGCGCACGGTCACCGGCGTGATCGGGTCGCTGCCGCGAGCCTTGATCTCGACGAGGATTTGACGCACGGGCACCTTCAACACCCGCGAGAGCTGCCGCACTTCGGCGAGCCGGGCCGGCCACTTCTTCGGCAGGTCGGCCGGCGAGAGCTCCACCGCGGTCCCGCCGACGTTGGCGACGAGCGGGTAGCCGTTGCGGTCGAGGATGTCGCCGCGCTCGGCCGGAACGCGAATCGAGCGAATCTGGTTGTCGAGCGCCGCGTGGAGGTACTGCGGGCCCGAGAGCACCTGGAGCGCCCAGAGCCGGAAGAAGAGGACCCCGAAGACGATCAGCGCGACCGCGCCGAGGATCCCCAGGCGCAGGGCGAGCTGCGGGGTGAAGCGGTAGGGCTCTTCGACCCGCGGGTCTGGCGGGAGGAAGCGGTTCGAGCCCGAGCGGCCCGCGCGTGCGCCGCTGCTAGCCAAGCAGCCGCACCTCCGTCGCGCCCTCAGGCGCGGTCGCGAGCGCAAGCGCACGGCGCACGAGCGCGTAGACCGGCAGCGTCAGGAGCAGGTTCAGCAGCACCTTCGCCGGCAGCGCGTCGAGCAGCGCCACTCGCGCCGAGACAGGATCGCCGAGCATGTAGTGCAGGAAGAGCGCGCCGAACTGGACGAGCACCGTGGCCACCGCGACCGAGACGTACGGCGCGTGCCCGCGGTCGCGTCCGGTCGTCTCGCCGTAGCGGCCGATCCAGTAGCCCGCGATCGTCAGCAAGAGCGACGTGACGCCCAGCGTCCCGAGGTTGGCCGTGTCCACGATCAGGCCGGCGGCGAAGCCGGCGCTCGCGCCGTAGACCGAGCCGCGCAGGAGCGCGATCGCCATCAGCGTCAGCAGCACGACGTCGGGCGTGCCGCCCAGGATCTGCGCCGACGAGAACAAGGTCACCTGCAGGATCGCGGCGACGAAGATGAGGACGCCGACCTTCGCTGGCTCGACCAGGACCCGCATCGATTAGTGCCTCTTCTTGGGGACGAGCACGAGCACGTTCTGGAGCGAGCTGAAGTCGACCCGCGGATGGAGCTGCACGTTCCAGTAGAGGTCGAGGTCGTTCTGGGAGGCGCCGCTGACGGTCCCGATCTGGATCCCACGTGGGTACAGCGAGCTCAGCGGCGGATCGCGCCACCCCTGCGTGATGATCAGGTCGTCGGGACCGATCGACTGCGACTTCGAGACTCGGTCGAGGATGAGCGTGCCACGAGCCTGTCCCGCGCCGACGATGCCGGTCGCGCGCGTCCTCAGGTCGACGGCGGAGACCTTGATCTTCGGATCGGTCAGCAGCGTCACCTGCGCTGAGTGGCTCGCGACGTGCGTGACGATCCCGATCAGGCCGTCCGCGTTGACGACCGGGTCTTCGAGGCGGATCCCCGAGGTCGAGCCGGCCGCGATCAGGACCTGCTGCTGGAAATCGCTCGGCGCGCGGCTGATGATGCCGGTCGCGACGTAGTTGTAGTCGCGCGGGAACTCGCGGGAACCGACGAAGCTCGAGCTGGCTCTTGAGGTCGGCGTTCTCCTGGGCCGCGGTCTTGTTCTGGATCGCGAGCTGGCTGTACTTGTCGACCTCGGCGCGCAGGCGCGCGTTCTCGGACTTCGCGTGCACGAGCCCCGCGAACCAGTTGTAGCCGTCGCGAAACGGCGCCGCGACGCGCTGGGCGCCGACCTCGAACGGCCGCAGGACGGCCGCGCCGGTGCTCTGGACGCCGTGCAGCCCGCCGCCCGACGACTCGCGGAAGTAGATCGTGATCAACACGATCGAGAGCAGGACGAGCGCTCCCGCCACAATCCGCCGCCGGACGGCGGTGGCACTGCGGGAAGACAACCCGGCGGGCCTGGAGCGAGGAACGGGGGACCCCAAGACCGCAAGACGTGCATCGCGGTTCCTTGGCACGAGAACGCCCTAGTGTAGAGGCGGAACCGGCGGGCTGCTTCTAGTTGTAGGGCCGGTGGTTGTTTCTCTTGCGAGCGTTCTGGCTGCGGTGGATCGCCTCGAACTCCTCGAGGCTTCGGCCCGAGCCGACCGCGACGCAGGTGAGCGGGCTCTCGGCGAGATGAACGGGCATTTGCGTCTCGTGGCGCAGGCGCTCGTCGAGGCCGTTCAGCAGAGCGCCGCCGCCGGCGAGAACGATTCCGCGGTCCATGATGTCCGCTGCGAGCTCGGGCGGAGTCTTGTCGAGCGTCGACTTGATCGCCTCGATGATCTGGCCGACGGGCCCGTCGAGCGCGCGGCGGATCTCCTCGGAGCTGAGGATCACCGTCTTCGGCAGCCCGGTGAGCATGTCGCGGCCGCGCACCTCGGCCTGCACCTCTTCCTTCAGGTCGAACGCGGAGCCGACCTCGAGCTTGATCTCCTCGGCCGTCTGCTGGCCGATCAGGAGCTTGTACTCGGCCTTGATGTGGCTGATGATCGCCTCGTCCATCTCGTCGCCGCCGACGCGCAGGCTCTGGCTGACGACGATCCCGCCGAGCGAGATGACCGCGACCTCGGTGGTGCCGCCGCCGATGTCGACGATCATGTTCCCGGTCGGCTCGGCGACGGGAAGCCCGGCGCCGATCGCGGCTGCCATCGGCTCCTCGATCAGGTAGGCCTGCCGCGCGCCGGCGCTGAGCGTCGCCTCCTCGACCGCGCGCTTCTCGACGCCGGTCACGCCGGACGGGACGCAGACGACCACGCGCGGGTGGGCGAAGCGGTGCTGGTGCACCTTCTGGATGAAGTGCCGGAGCATCTGCTCGGTGACGTCGAAGTCGGCGATCACGCCGTCCTTCAGCGGCCGGATCGCGGAGATCGTCCCCGGCGTGCGGCCGAGCATCCGCTTGGCCTCGACACCGACGGCGTGCACCTCACCGGAGCGCTGGTCGATCGCGACCACGCTCGGCTCGGAGAGCACGATCCCGCGCCCGCGTACGTACACGAGCGTGTTGGCTGTGCCAAGGTCGACGGCCATGTCGCGACCGCCGAACCCGTTGAAGTAACCCCGGAGACCCATCGGCCCGCACGAGTCTAGCGGCGTGCGGCTTTTTCGACCGACTTGCGGGACTTTTCGACCTCGGCACGGACGAAGCAGCCGGCCAGGTGGTCGTTCACCACGCCGACAGCCTGCATCGTCGAGTAGACGGTGGTCGGGCCGACGAAGGCGAAGCCGCGGCGCTTCAGCTCCTTGGCGAGCTCCTTCGACTCGGGCGTGAACGAGGCCATGTCCGCGTAACTCCTGGGGGCGCGCCCGGTGGGACGGCGGAAGCTCCAGACGAGCTCCGGCAGAGGGGTGTCGTCACGCATCGTCACGGTCGCCTCGGCGTTGCGGACGATCGCCTCGATCTTCCGCCGGTTCCGGATCACGCGCGCGTCGCCGAGCAGCCGCTTCAGGTCACGTGCGCCGAAGCCGGCGACGACGTCGGGGTCGAACTGGGCGAACGCGTCGCGGATCCCGTCACGCTTGCGCAGGATCAGCGCCCACGAGAGGCCGCTCTGCAGGCACTCGAGGCAGAGCTTCTCGTAGAGCCCGCGCTCGTCGAGCACCGGGAGCCCCCACTCCGTGTCGTGATAGCGGCGGTACAGCTCGTCGCCGGCGCCCCAGCGGCAGCGGCGCTTTCCGTCCGGGCCGATGACGACGTCGCCCGCCACTCCTACGCCGGCACCGGTCCCGAAGGGCCACGTCCGGGGTCTGGCCCCGGACGTGTCGCAGGACAGTGCCGAAAATGCGCCGCATGTCTCCCGACTGCGCCTTCCTTCCGACGGGCAGAAATACCCTCGTCAGCGTGCCGAGACTGCCTCGTCCGCAGATAGCCGGCGGCATTTACCACCTCGGGACACGGGGGGTTCGCCGCACGACCATCTATCCGAATCCCGGCGACTACGAGCTGTTCGGACTGCTCTTCGGGCGCGTCGTCAAACGCTTCGACTGGCGCTGCCACACGTTCTGCTTGATGCCGAACCACTACCACCTGCTTGTAGAGACACCAGCGCCGAATCTGTCTGCAGGAATGCAGCGATTGAACGGCCTCTATGCGCAGTGGTTCAACGATCTCTACAGCTACAGCGGTCATGTGTTCGAGGGCAGGTTCTACTCCCGGGTGGTCGAGAGCAACTACTACCTCTACAGGCTCGCGCGCTACATCGTCCTGAACCCCGTGCGCGCAGGTCTCTGCGAGAAGCCCTCAGATTGGCGATGGAGCAGCTACCGCGCGCTCGCTGGAGAGGCGCCCGCGGCGAGCTTCCTGACGACTGATTGGCTCCTCCGGCAGTTCGGGCCCAACGCGAAGCGGGCGCACGAGTCCTTTCGGGCGTTTGTGCGCGAGGCCCCTCCACATGAGCGCAGCCGAGTCCCGGCGGACATGTCCGGGGTCTGGCCCCGGACGTGGCCGCTCTAGACACGCCCAGACTCGGCTCAGCCGAACCCGTAGACGCCCGGGAAGCGCTCTGCCAGCAGGCGGACGAGCAGGGCGGCCGGCAGGCCGACCACGTTCCAGAAGTCGCCTTCGATCCGCTCGACCAGCGACGCGCCGAGCCCCTGGATCGCGTACGCGCCGGCGCGCCCCTCCCACTCGCCGCTCGCGATGTAGTGCGCGAGGTCCCGTGCGTCCAGCCGCCGGAACGTGACCCGCGTGACCTCCTGGTGCACCTCTTCCCAGGCCGGCGTCAGCAGCGCAAGGCCGGAGACGACCTCGTGTGTCTTCCCGCCGAGGCTCTCCAGCATCTCCTCGGCTTCTTCGGCGTTCTCGGCCTTGCCGTAGACCCGTCCGCCGCAGATCACCTCGGTGTCGCAGCCGAGCACGGGCCGCTCGTCGTGGACGCCGACCGAGCGCGCCTTACCGAGCGCGTGCGCGACCGGGTCGCCCTCGGTCTCCTCGTAGCTCGGCACGACGACGTCGAACGGGATCCGCAGCAGCTCGAGGATCTGCCGCCGCCGCGGCGACGTCGAGGCGAGGATCAGCGGCGCTGCAGGCGGAGCCGCCAAATCTCCTCGCCGGGCCACTGCTTCGCCCACTCGGCCGGCGGGTCGTCGTAGTACTCGTGGTCGGTCGCGTCGTCCGGCGCGTACAGCTCGCGGAAGTCGAGCAGCTGGAAGCCGTTCGTCCGCAGAATCTGGAACATCTCGGCAGTCGGCGGGTGGAACTCCACGCCGGCGGAGTCCTGCTCGGTCTCCTCCCAGTCGAGCCGGTACATGCCCTTTTGCGGGCGGAGGAGCCGGTCGGTCGACTTCCCCTCGTCGGGCGCGCAAAGGATCCGCAACGTCGAGCCCCGCAGGAAGACGAGCTCGCCGCCGGGCCGGAGCAGCCGCGCCGCCTCGGCGATCCAGAGCGCCGGGTCGCACCAGATCGACGCGCCGTACTCCGAGAACGCCAGGTCGAACGACTCGTCCGGCAGCGGCACGTCCTCCGCGTTCGCCTCGATCAGCTCGAGGCCGAGCCCGAACTCCTCGTCCATCCGCCTCGCCGTCTCGAGCTGCGCCGGGGTCACGTCGACCCCGACGACCCGCCGAGCTCCGGCGCGCTTGAGCCAGGCGCCGAAGTACGCAGTCCCGCAACCGAGCTCGATCACGTCCTTGCCGGTGAGCTCAGGGAGGATCCCGACCTCGCGCTCGGGCGTCGACCATTGCCCCCAGGTGATCTCGTCCTGTGCCCAGGCACTGTGCGCCGAGCGATCCGTGTATTCCGCGTTCGAGCGGGTCCAGCCCTCGCGGTTGAGCGCGACGTAGTCCTTCTCAGCCACCGAACCAGAGCTCGAGCTCGCGCTTTGCCGACTCCGGCGAGTCCGATCCGTGCACGAGGTTGTCCGGCATCGCGAGCGCGAGGTCGCCGCGGATCGACCCGGGCGTCGCCTCGGCCGGGTTCGTTGCTCCGATCGTCGAGCGCGCCGTCGCGATCGCGCCTTCGCCCTCCAGCGCGAGCGCGAGCGTCGGCCCCGACGTGATGAACGAGACCAGCTCGCCGAAGAACGGTTTCTCCGCATGCTCCGCGTAGTGCCGCTCCGCCAGCTCGCGGTCGACCTCCACGAGCCGCGCGTCACGCACGGCGAGCCCGCGCCGCTCGAAGCGCGCCAGGATCTCGCCGGCGAGCCCGCGGGCCATCGCATCCGGCTTGACCAGGATCAGGGTTCGCTCGAGCGCCAAGGCGCCCGGAGTCTACGAGCGCTCGCGCCTGGGCGGGGCGAGCGTCGGCTGGTCGAGCTCGACCGCCGACGGCTGCACCGGGGTCTCGCAGTACGGGCAGATCTGCCAGAGCGCCTCGAGCGGCGCCTTGCAGTTGCTGCACGACTGCCGCAGCCGCGTCGTGCAGACCGGGCAGATCAGAAAGGCCGGGTCGACATCCGCGCGGCACACCGGGCAGTGCAGGTCGCGCCGCGCGAGCCGCTCTTCCATCGCCTTGATCTCGAGCTCGCGCTCACGCACGTCCTCGAGGTACTCCGGCGGCCGGAAGAGCATGTAGATCAACGCGCCGATGAACGGCGGAAAGAGCCCGATCACCGTCGCCATCGCGACGAGCCACGGATCGTCGATCCGGCGCCGGGCGTCCTTGTAGACCCAGAAAGCGATCGCGAGCCAGAAGACGCCGACGAAAAGGACCGTCAGGTTCCGGATCACAGTCCAGGTGCTGTGACTGAAGAAGTTGAAGATTCCGTTGTCGGCTGCGATCACAAACGCCCTCACAGGAGGAGCTTCCCCAGGAGATAGCCGGCGGCAAACGCGAGGCCGACGATCGTCAGGACGACGAGGCCGGCGACGGCGAAGACGCTCAGTTTCTCGCCGAGTTTTCCCATGGTATGCGCTCGGAGCGGACGGAGAGGTCCGCTAGGAGATAGAGCGAGCCGGTGACGAGAACGGCGCCGTCGTCGCCCGCCAGCTCGCGGGCGCGCTCGAGCGCCTGCTCGGGGTCGGCGACGGCCTCGACCGTGTCGAAGAAGCCCGCGCCGATGCGGGCGATCTCTGCGGCCGGCAGGGCGCGGGCGCTGCGGGACGCCGTGGCCACGAGCGAGCGCCCGGCTCCGGCCAGCAGGCGCAGCATCGTGACCGCGTCCTTGTCGGCCAGGATCGACGCGACCACGACGTAGTCGTTCCGTGGCAGCCGCCCGAGCAGCCACTCGATTCCCGCAGGGTTGTGGGCGCCTGCGAACACGTCCTCGCCGACGAGGTCGAAGCGGCCCGGGAGCGGGCTCTCGACGTCGCCTTCGAGCTTGTGGCCCAGGAAGGCTTCGGCAGCCGCCCGCCCCACGTCGTCGGCGTGGATGCCTCCCCACTCCGGTTCGCCGGTTACGAGGATGGCTCCGGGCGACACTACGGCGAGCTTTTCGGCCGCAATCTGCTCGCGCGTCTCGCCGAGGACGTCCGTGTGGTCGAGCGCGACGTTGGTCAGGACGACGATCCGCGCGTCGAGGACGTTCGTCGCGTCGAGCCGCCCGCCGAGGCCCGCCTCGACCACGGCAACGTCGACGCCCGCTGCCGCGAACTCGGTCAGTGCGGCCGCGGTCAGCACCTCGAACTGCGTCGCCCCGAGCCGCTCGGCCGGCTCCCGCACGCGGGCGAGGGCCCCTTCGAGGTCCGCGTCCTCGCCGTCCACCTGGATCCGCTCGCTCCAGCCGGCGACGTGCGGCGAGGTGTACGCGCCGGTGCTCAGGCCTTCGCGCGCGAGAAAGGCGGCAGCGCGGCGGGTGGCGGTCGACTTGCCGTTCGTGCCGACGACGTGGATCGCCGGGTAGGCGCGCTGCGGCTCGCCGAGCTCGGTCAACAGCGCGTGCATCCGCCCCAGCCCGAACTCCTCGGGCCAGGGGGACAGCGACGCGAGCCACTCAACGTGAGAGGGCATCGAGCTCGCGGCGGTAGCGCTCCAGCTTCTCGCGCTCCGCCTCGACGACGTCATCCGGAGCGTTCTCGACGAAGCGCTCGTTCGCCAGCATCTTCTCCGCCCGCCCGACCTCGCCTCGCAGGCGTTCGAGCTCGGCAGCGGCATTCCCGTCGGCCTTGACCCGCCCAGGCTTGACGACGGCGTCGAAGATCCGCCGTTCCTCCCCTTCGAGCTCGACGAGCACGCCGCTCCGCCGGAAGATGTGGGCAAGGTCCTGGACGCGGTCGAGCGCCTCCGCGTCTGCGGCGTAGCGGTCGTCGGGCTGCGGCCACGGCGCGACGATCAGCCGGTCGTCGTGGAACTGCGACCAGATCTCCTCGGTCACGTGCGGCATCACCAGGTGCAGCAGCTTCAGCAGCCGCTCCAACGCAGCCAATGCCGTCGCGCGCGCGTCGGCGTCGCCGTCGTAGAGGCGAGGCTTGACGGCCTCCGCGTACCAGTCGCAGAACTCGTCGAACGTCACGCGGTAGAGCAGCTTGACCGCCGCTGCGAAGTCGTAGCGGTTCAGGCAGTCCTCGAGCTCGGCGCGGCCCACCTCGAGCCGCGCGAGGATCCAGCGCTCTTCGAGCGCCTGCGGCCGCTCGTCGGGCTCGGCGCCCTCGGCGTTTTGCAGGAGCAGCCGCGAGACGTTCCAGAGCTTGATCGCGAGCTTGCGGCCCTCCTCGATCGACCCGAACGAGAAGCGCGGGTCCTGGCTCGAGGCCATCTTCAGCAGGCCGTAGCGCGTCGCGTCGGCGCCGTAGGGCTCGAGCACCTCCTCCGGGTCGATCCCCGTTCCGAGCGTGCGCGACATCCGCCGCCCCTCCGGGTTCTGCAGGTACGAGTGGATGACGGCGTCGTGGAACGGCTCCGTGCCCATCAGCTCGAGCCCGGCGAAGATCATCCGCGCGACCCAGAGGAAGATGATGTCGCGCGCGGTCGTGAGCACGTCGCCGGGGTAGAAGGCCTCGAGCTCCGGTGTCTGCTCGGGCCAGCCGAGGGTCGCGAACGGGTAGAGCGCCGACGAGAACCACGTGTCGAGCACGTCCTCGTCCTGGCGCAGCTCGGTCGAGCCGCACTCGGCGCAGGCTTCCGGTGTGGTCTCCGCGACGGTCAGGTGGCCGTCCGGGCAGTACCAGACCGGGATCCGGTGGCCCCACCAGATCTGTCTGGAGATGCACCACGGGCGGACGTTCTCGAGCCAGTCGAGACAGACGCGCGCGAAGCGGTCGGGCGTGAAGCGGACGCGGCCCTCGCGGATCGAGGCGATCGCCGGCGCGGCGAGCTCCTCCATCGCGCACCACCACTGGAGCATGATCAGCGGCTCGACCCGGGTGTGGCAGCGCTGGCAGCGGCCGATCGAGTGGCGGTACGGCTCGGTGCGGTCGAGCTGCCCGTGCTCCTCGCACCACGCGAGCACGCGCTTGCCGGCCTCCTCCTGCGTCAGCCCCGCGAGCTCGCCGGCCTCGTCGTTCATCCGGCCGTCGGGCCCGATCACCGCGAGCTCCGGCAGCTCGTGGTCGCGGCCGATCTCGAAGTCGGTCGGGTCGTGGCCGGGAGTGACCTTCAGCGCGCCGGTGCCGAACTCCGGCTCGACGCGCTCGTCGGCGATCACGGGGACGCGCCGCTCGACGAACGGCACGATCACCTCCTTGCCGACGAGGCCCTGGTAGCGCTCGTCGTCCGGGTGCACCGCGACGGCGACGTCGGCGAGGATGGTCGCCGGCCGGACGGTCGCGATCGTCACGTGCCCGTCGCCCTCGGCGAGCGGGTAGCGGATGAAGACGAGCGTGTCGTCGGTCTCCTCGTGCTCGACCTCGAGGTCGGACAGCGCCGTCAGGTCGCGCGGGCACCAGTTGACGATCCGGTTGCCCTGGTAGATCCAGCCGCGCTCGTAGAGGTGGACGAACCAGCGCATCACCGCGCGGTAGTAGGCGGGGTCCATCGTGAAGCGCTCGCGCCGGTAGTCGAGCGAGGCGCCGAGAAGGCGGAACTGGGACATGATCGTGCCGCCGTAGCGCTCGAGCCAGTCCCAGGCGTAGGCCTCGAAGCCCTCGCGGCCGAAGTCGCGCTGGGTCTTGCCCTCCTTCGCGAGCTCGCGCCCGATCGCGGCCCAGGTGGAGATGCCGGCGTGGTCGTAGCCGGGCTGGAAGAGCGTGTTGAAGCCGCGCATCCGGTGCCAGCGGACGAGCGCGTCCTCGAGCGAGAGCTGCAGGCAATGGCCGATCGTCAGCGAGCCGGAGATGTTCGGCGGCGGGTGCATCACCACGAAGCTCTCGCGGCCCGCCGCGGTCTCGGCGTTGTAGAGGCCCTCCTCCTCCCAGACGCGCTGCCAGCGCGATTCGACGGCCTTTGGGTCGTAACGCGGCTCCATAGGGCAAGTTTACGAGGACGTGCACGAGTTCTTTCACGCGCTCCGGGTCTTCTTCGACGACTTCGCCGCGATCGGCTGGGGCGCGCTCGCCGTCGCGCTCGGCTTCCACTTCGTCAAGCTCGTCCTCCGGGCGGTCGCCTGGAGGAACATCCTGCGCGCCTCGTATCCGGAGGAACGCCTGCGCTTGAGGCCGGTGTTCGGCGCCTATGCCGCGGGCGTCGGCGTGAACTCGATCGTGCCCGGTCGCGGCGGCGACCTCGTCAAGCTCTACCTCGTCCGGCACCGCTACCCGCGAACGAACTACGCGACTCTCGCCTCGACGCTCGTCGCCGAGACCTTGCTCGATTTCGTCCTCGCGACCGCGTTCTTCCTCTGGGCGCTTTCGCTGGGGGTCGTCCCGAACATCCACACGCCGTCGTTCGAGTGGGGCTGGGTGCTCCACAACGGCAAGGCGACGGCAGGGATCGTCGCGCTCCTGACGCTCCTGGTGATCTGGCTCTCCTGGAAGGCGTCGCAGACCGGCGGCCTCAAGGAGCGCCTCGGCCGCGGCGTCGCGATTCTGCGGGACCGGCGCCGCTACTTCCGCGAGGTGGTCAGCTGGCAGCTCGCGAGCTGGGTCTGCCGAATCGCGTCCCTCTACTGGTTCCTGCGAGCGTTCCACGTGCACGCGACGCTGCACAACGCTCTGCTGGCCCAAGTCGTGGACAGCCTCTCGACCCTGCTGCCGATCTCGCCCGGAGGCGCCGGCACGAAGCAGGGCTTCCTGGTGGCGATTCTGCACGGCCAGGCGTCGACGTCGAAGCTGCTCGCGTTCAGCATCGGGATGTACGTCGCCGTGACGCTCTTCAACGTCGTCCTCGGAGCGATCGCGATGTTCGCGGCGCTCCGGACGCTGCGCCTGCGCGAGGTCCTCGGGCGCGCCCGGGCCGCCGAGGGAAAGAGCTCCTAGCGCAGGTTGCCCACAGCGGCCCTGGCCCGTTCCCGCACGACGATCATCTGAGCGCCGAGCGTCACGGCCAGCATGAGCGGTATCGACGTCGGGGACGCGGCAACCTTCGCGCCGATCGCCGCGGCGATGCCGATCAACACCACGCGGGTCACGAGGAGACCGCCCCAGCCGACACCGATCGTCATCCAAGACGCGCGCTCCCATAACTCGCCGCCTCGCATGAACAGCTCGATCGTTCGCCCACGAATCACTCCGAAGCCGATGGAGGCGGCCGCGCTCAGCACAAGCAAGAGCGCTGAGGCGAGGGTGAGCGCCTGGTGCTTTGTCGTATCGGTCAGCAAGACGACGCCGTAGATCCCGAGCGCGGCCGGAAAGAGCAACGACCGCTCTCGAAACCGATCGCTACGTCGCTGCCGCACGATGAAGAACACGGCCACCAGGAGGCCGCCGAGCACATAGATCGCGTCTTGCGCGTTCACTCAGGTCCCGGCCGCCTGCCGTTCGCGAGCTTTCCGGAATAGTCGCACCAAAGCGCTCAACCGCAAAGCCCTGACCGGCCGCACGCGCTCAGCAGCTGGTGAGCAGGAAGCGTTCGATCATCGCGTTGACCTGCTCGGGCACCTCGAGCTGGATGAAGTGACCAGCTCCGACGGTGATGCCGACCTCGAGATCGGGCTTGATCGCGCGCAGCCGCAGGGCGTCTGGCTCGTCGCCGAGCACGCGTCGCATCAGGAGCGTCGGAACGGTGCAGAGCTCGAAGGCCCCGACGCCGTTCCACGCGTTGACGCCGTGAATGACGGCCGTCGCGATCGGTAGCGGAACGGCGCACATCAGATCGACGATCCAGTTCGCCAGCTCCTCGTCGCGGGCGCCCATGTCCTGGACGTAGAGCCGGCGGACCTCCTCGCCGTTCGGGCCTTCCAGCTCCTGCACGAAGCCCCCGAAGAACTCGACAGTCTCCGGGAGCGGGTCGATCGGCCCCGGGTCGACGAGGACGAGCGCCCTCGGGACGGACGGGTGACGCGCCGCCAGCTCGACCCCGATCATCCCGCCGAGGCTGTGCCCGACGACGACCGGCTGCTCGATCCCGACCTCGGCGCAGAGCCGCGCGAGGTCGTCGGCGAGCTCGGGGATCGTGTAGCCGTCCTCCGGGCGGTCGCTCCGGCCGCAGCCGCGCAGGTCGAGTGAGGTGACGGAATGCGTCCCGGCGAAGTGGTCGAACTGCGGTTGGAACGCGGTGGTGTCGCAGCACCAGCCGGGGACGAAGAGCAATTCGGGCTCGCCGGATCCGGCCCGCTCGAAGAACAGCTTCAGGTCACCGAGCTCTGCGTACGGCATGACGCTGCCATCGTCTCACGGCGCGGCCGGTAGGTTTCTCTCGCATGAGCACCCGCGTCGCCTGGATCTCCTTCTGCCCCGTCAAAGGTCTCGCGCTTCAGCAGCTCGACGCCTGCGAGCTGACGGAGGCCGGCGTGGCGGGCGACCGCGAGTTCTTCGTCGTCGACGAGAATGACCGGCTCGTCAATGCCAAGGGGCTCGGCGCCCTCCAGCAGATCGTCCCGCGCTACGACGCCGAGTCGGAGTCGCTCGCACTCGAGTTCCCCGACGGCACGACTCTCGCCCAGCCCGTCAGCTTCGACGGCAAGCTCGAGGCGCGGTTCTGGGACGTGACCTTCGAGGTCCGTGTCGTCGAGGGGCCGTGGAGCGAAGCGATCTCGGACTTCGCCGGCCGCAACCTTCGTCTCGTCAAGGCTCCCGGGCCGGCGCCGGACCGCAGGCGCAGCGGTGCCGCCACGCTCCTCGGCACCGGCTCCCTGCGCGCAATGGGACGCGTGCTCGGTGTCGACGACATCGACGGCCGCCGGTTCAGGATGAACTTCGGGATCGACGGCCTGGCCGAGCACGGCGAAGACGAGTGGCTCGGCCGGCGCGTTCGGCTCGGCAAGGCGGTCGTCGTGCCGCAGGGGAACGTCGGCCGCTGCGCGGTCACGACGCAGAACCCCGAGACGGGTGAGCCGGACCTCGACACGCTGAAGGCGCTGGCCGCATACCGGCGCGAGGTCGAGACGACGGAGCCCCTGCCGTTCGGCGTTTATGCCGCCGTCGCCGAACCCGGCCGCGTGCGCGTGGGCGATCCAGTCGAGCCGGTCTGAGCCTGCAATGCAGCGACTTTCGCTGGTCGTCGTCGAGTCAGGGCCGGGCATCGTCCTCATCCACCCGCCGGGCGGCCCCGCGGACGCGCCGGCGTCTCTCCCCAGCGGGATCGTCCTCGACGGGGAGACGCCGGAGGAGGGAGCGGTGCGGCTCGTGCGCGAGCAGACGGGCCTGGACGTCGAGATCACGGAGCGACTAGTGGACTTCGAGCAGGAAGGAACGCCGTACGGCACCGCTGCCATGACCGGCTTCGTGGCGCGCGTCGAATCAGGGGAGCTTCGGGAGGGCGACGAAGGGCCACCTGTCGTCTACGCCCTGGACGACCTACCGGCGATCATCCCCGTCCGCGTCGCGAACCAGCGTGTTCTCGCCGCTTACCTGGCGAGACGGCCGGGCTTTGCCCGGGGGGAGGCTCGCCACGACAGAAACGCAGGCAGCGAGAGCACAGCCGCCGGGTCCTGAGACGTCACCACTCAGCCTCCGCCCGCAAGGAAGGGGCTCACTGGGAAACCAGGGATTTCCTCGCGCTGACTAGGCCGATTCTTCGGCCAGCTCTTCGGCCTCGTCGTCCGCGCCGGCGGTCGTCACGAGCGTCGGCTTGATCCCGCGCTCGATCGTTTCCTTCGTGATGGCGCACTTGACGACGTCCTTGCGCGACGGCAGCTCGAACATCACGTCGAGCAGAGCGCTCTCGATGATCGAGCGCAACCCGCGGGCGCCTGTCTCGCGCTCCAGAGCCTTCTCGGCGATCTCCCAGAGCGCGTCCTCGGTGAAGACGAGCTCGATCGAGTCGTAGTTGAAGAAGCGCTGGTACTGCCGCACCAGAGCGTTCTTGGGCTCGGTCAGGATCTGAACCAGGTCCTCACGCTGCAGCTGGTGCACCGCCGAGACGACCGGCAGCCGGCCGATGAACTCGGGGATCAGCCCGTACGAGAGCAGATCCTCCGGCATCACCTTCGAGAGCATCTCGGAGGCCTCGTACGAGTTCTTCGAGCGGATCTCGGCGCCGAAGCCCATCGCGTGCTTGCCGATCCGCTTGCTGATGATCTTCTCCAGGTCGGCGAACGCGCCGCCGCAGATGAAGAGGATGTTCGTCGTGTCGATCGAGAGGAACTCCTGGTGCGGGTGCTTGCGCCCGCCCTGCGGCGGCACCGAGGCGACCGTCCCCTCGAGGATCTTCAGCAGCGCCTGCTGCACGCCCTCGCCGGAGACGTCGCGGGTGATCGACGGGTTGTCCGCCTTCCGCGCGATCTTGTCGACCTCGTCGATGTAGATGATCCCGGTCTCGGCCTTCTTGATGTCGAAGTCCGCGGCCTGGATCAGCTTCAGGAGGATGTTCTCGACGTCCTCGCCGACGTAGCCGGCCTCGGTCAGCGCGGTCGCGTCCGCGATCGCGAACGGCACGTTCAGGATGCGCGCCAGCGTCTGGGCCAGCAGCGTCTTCCCGCAACCGGTCGGGCCGAGCAGGAGGATGTTCGACTTCTGCAGCTCGACGTCGTCTTCCTCGACCGCCATCTGCACGCGCTTGTAGTGGTTGTAAACGGCGACCGCGAGGGTGCGCTTTGCCTCTTCCTGCGAGACGACGTAATCGTTGAGGACCGAGTAGATGTCCTTCGGGCGCGGCAGGTTGTCGAGGTCGAGCTGGGCCGGAGCGGTCAGCTCCTCGTCGATGATCTCGTTGCAGAGGTCGATGCACTCATCGCAGATGTAGACCCCAGGGCCTGCGATTAGCTTCTTGACCTGCCGCTGACTCTTGCCACAAAAGCTGCAGAGCAGCTGCTCGTTCCCATCCGATGCGCGAGCCACTACTGTCTCCTTTTACCTCGGATCGGCCCGAGAATCTAGGCCTTTGCTCCATCTTTGGACGCATCGCGGTGCACGATCACACTGTCGATGATGCCGTAATCGTGGGCTTCCTGCGGGGTCATGAAGTAGTCGCGCTCCATGTCCTTTGAGACTTTGTCGATTTCCTGTCCCGTGTGCTCCGACATGATCTCCTCCAGCCGCCGCTTGAGGGCGATCGTCTCCCGGGCGTGGATCTCGATGTCGGTCGCCTGCCCCTGGAAGCCGCCCCAGACCTGGTGAATCAGGATCTTGGCGTTCGGCAGCGCCATCCGCTTTCCTTTCGCGCCGCCGGCGAGCAGCAACGCCCCCATCGACATCGCGGTCCCGACGCAGATCGTCTGCACGTCGGGCTTGATGAACTGCATCGTGTCGTAGATCGCGAGCCCGTGGTACACCGACCCGCCCGGCGAGTTGATGTAGATCGAGAGGTCCTTGTCGGGATCCTCGGACTCCAGGTGGAGGAGCTGCGCGATGATCAGGTTGGCGATCTGGTCGTCGATGGGCGTGCCGAGAAAGATGATGCGCTCGTTCAGAAGGCGCGAGTAGATGTCGAACGAGCGCTCGCCGCGCGAGGTCTGCTCGATCACCATCGGGATCAACGGGCTCATGCTGGCTCCTTGCTGCCGGGGGTCCACAGTTTCGTCTCAGTCGGGGAAGATTCCTTGTCGGGTGTCCAGATGCTCTCGCGGGCGCGCGCGAGCTCGACCGGGACGCGCTTCGCCTCGGAGGCGACGCGGTCGAGCGCCTTGCGCATACGCAGGTCGACGCGCAGCGTCTCGAGGGCGCCGCTCGCGAACACCTGCTGAACCGCCTCGTCCGCGTCGTCGCCGTGAGTCTCGGCCTGGTCGCGGATCAGCTCCTCGATCTCGGCGTCCTCGACCTCGAGCCCGAGCTTGTCGGCGACGGCCTCGAGCACGAGCTCGCGGGCGACGGACTGCTGCGCCTCGGCGCGGATGTTGTCCACGAGCTGCTCGCCGGTCTGGCCGGTGAGCTGCAGGTACGTGTTCGGGTCGAGCCCGCGCCGCTCGAGCGAGCGCGCGAAGCCGTTCAGCAATTCTCGCGTGCGGGCCTCGACGAGCGGCCCCGCGGCCTCCACCCCGGTCGCCTGGACGAGCAGGTCGGCGGCGGCGGCGCGGTAATCGGTCTCGGACTGCTCCTCGAGCACTTCGCGGATGCGGTGCTCGATGTCCGCGCGCAGCTCCTCGAGCGTCTCGAACTCGCTCGCGGTGCGCGCCAGCTCGTCGTCGAGCGGCGGCAGCACCTTCTCCTTCAGCTCCTTGAGCGTGACGGTCGCCTTCGCGGTCGAGCCATCCGGCTGCGGGAGGTCGACCTCCTTCGTCTCGCCCACGCTCGCGCCGGTGAGCGCGCGCTCCAGCTCCTCGACGAGGCGGCCCGCGCCGAGCTCGACCACGAGGTCGCGCTGGCCGTCGCCCGGCGTGCCGTCCTTTGATTGGGCAATCACGTCGATCACGACGACGTCGCCCGTTTTCGCCGGCCGCCCCTCGACCGGGGCCAGCTCCGCGACCGAGCCGCGGAGCGCCTCGATCTCCTCGTCGACGACCTCTGCTGGCACGTCGGGCTCGGCGTAGGGAACCTCGAGCTCCGTCCAGTCGGCCGGCTCGGGCTTGGGCTGGACCGAGACCGTCGCGGTGAAGCTGAACTCGTCGTCCTCGGACCCGGGCAGGTCGTAGTCGTACTCGGGAGCCGCCACCGGCCGGATGCGGTTGTCCGCCGCCGCGTTCATGAACCAGCCGCCGATGTGGCTCTCGACCGCCTCGCTGAAGATCCGCTCGCGGCCGACCCGCGCCTCGAGCACCTGCTGGGGCACCTTGCCCTTGCGAAAGCCCGGGATCTTGACCGAGCTCGCGAGATCGGAGGTCGCGTGCTCGACGGCGTGCCGCAGGTCCGCCTGCGGTACGTCAACTCTCAGCCGGACCCGGTTGTCCGGCAGCTCCTCGACCTGCGTCGCCATCGCCCAACCCATTCAAGCAAAGGGAGGTCGCCTGGCCGAACGAGTCAGTCGTCCGGCTCGCCGTCGTAGTAGTCGAGGTGGTCGAGCCGGGCGATCAAGCCGATGCCGCGAAAGTTGATCTTGTTCGAGCGCGGGTAGTACGCGATGTCGTTCGGCTCGCGGGTGCCGTAGACGAGATATGTGATTCCCTCGGGCCCTCCGACGATCGCGTGCGCGATCCGAGTCGCGGGAGGCCGCGCGACGACGTGGCCCGGCAGGAGCTCGTGCTCCTCGGGCTGAATGCCGGCCTCGGCGGCTCGCGGCGACGGCAGGAGCTCGAGCGTCCCACTGCCTTCGAGCACGACGAACGCCTCCGACTCGAGCGAGTGACAGTGCGCCGGGCAGCTGCGCTTGCCGGCCTCGCGGCGGCCCCAGTTCAGGCCGGAGCGCTCCGAGCCAGCGGTGCCTGCGAGCGGCTTGTCGCCGTCCTCGTCGAGCGGGACAGCGTCGAAGGCGACCACGTTCTCGGGTCGCTCGCCCGGGTCGGCGAACTCGAGGTCGCCGACCTCGGCCTCGACGTCCCACGGGTTGTCGACGCGTCCTTCGATCCACGGGTAGCTCAGGCGGATCGCGCGAGAGCGCGGCAGCCACCCGTACTCGACCGGGTGGCGCGTTCCGAAGACGAGGTAGTCGAGCCCCTCCGGCCCGGCCTTGAAGGTGTGCTCGAAGTGGTCGGCGACCTGAACGATCGTGTCACCGGCGCGGATCTCGCAGACGGCCTCGTCCTGCCAGAGCAGGCCCGAGCCGCCGAGGACGTAGTAGATCTCCTCCGACCGGCCGTGCGAATGCGGAGGCGTCGGGAGCCGGCCAGGCTCGATCCGGACCCGATTGAGCCCGAAACCCGTGGCCCCGGCCGCGTCCCCGAGCGGCTGCCAGGTCGCGGCCATCGGGCCTTTCTCGCGACGAGCCCCCTCTACCTCGTCCCAGTGCGCGAGCACGAGCCGAGTATTCCAGGTGCGGGCGGAGGGATTCGAACCCTCAAGCTCTCTCGAGCACCGGCCCCTAAAACCGGCGTGTCTGCCAGTTCCACCACGCCCGCAGTTTGATAGAGCATAGATCCGAGCCCGAGCCGGAGGAGGACTCCGACTAACTAATCGCGAAGCGCTCCGTCGAAGGTTGATCGTGAGCGCAATCGTGATCGAACTCCCGACCGTCGAGTCTCTCAGCGATGAGATTCGCGGTCTTGTCTACGAGCGCCAGACCCTGCGCGCGGTGGGCGCGCCGCGCGAAGCACTCGAGCGCAACCGCATGGAGCTCGTCGAGCGCCAGCAGCATCTGGTGCACGCGCTGATCCGCCGGTTCCGACCGGCAGCGGCCTAGCCCGTTCCCTTCCGACGAACGAGGGCTATCCTGTCCTCGCTTCGCGGTGGCGGTAGCTCAGTTGGTAGAGCCCCGGGTTGTGGTCCCGGTGGTCGGGGGTTCGAGTCCCCTCCGCCACCCTCGCGCCCTGGCCGGCGAACGCCGCCAGCGGCGCGCCAGACCGCGATGGGCGCTCTGGCAAACTCAGTTCGAATGGCCCCGTAGCTCAGTGGATAGAGCAGCGGACTTCGAATCCGCGTGCGGAGGTTCGACTCCTCCCGGGGCCACTCAGGGAAGTGCCTGCAACCCTGCACCTGCTACGCCCGCGCGTTCCTTTAGTGGATCTCGAGCCGGTCAATCCGGCTGCGCAGCTCGCGTAGTTCGCCCAACACCTCTCGTTCGAACTCGCGCTCCCGTTCTTCGGACGGCGCCTCATCCTTCCGCACGAAAAGTGAAGCGACTGCGGCGGTGGTCATCGCCAGGAAGCTGAAGCCGAGGAGCATCAGAAGGGCAGCAATCGCCTTTCCTCCGGCGGTCGTCGGCACGCCACCGACGAAGCCGACGGTAGTCATGAGCGAGAGCGACCAGAGGACGCCGTCCCAATAGTTCTTTGCCGCCTCGGTTTCGAGGGCTGCAAGACCTCCGCCGCTGAGCAGCACGACAACTACTCCGAACGGGAGGGCGAAGGCAAACCACTGCGCTCTGAGCGAACGATTCGATCTGCGCACAACTTCGATGATCGTCGTGCTCCGTTCGCCCGACATCGGGGAACTTCCGCACCTGCTTCTACGTAGTCTCCGCAGCCGCAGCCATCAACTGCCCCGTTGCCGTTCGTCCCTCCTGCCGGAAACGCGGGCGAGCCTGCATGCTTCGAGGCGTGGAGATGACGGTGAACGGGCGGGCGGTGTCGCTCGAGGGAGTGGACGGAAGCCTGCTCCGGCTCCTGCGGGAGTCGCTCGGGCTGAAGGGCGCGAAGCCCGGCTGCGGCGAGGGGGCGTGCGGGGCCTGCACCGTGCTCGTCGAGGGTCGGCCGGTGCGGGCCTGCGTGACCCCGGCGCGCGCCGTCGCGGGCGCGTCGGTCCTCACGGTCGAGGGGCTCGCCGCGGACGGGCTCCTGCACCCGGTGCAGGAGGCGTTCGTCGAGGTCGGCGCCTTCCAGTGCGGCTACTGCACGCCCGGGATGGTCATGTCGGCGGTCGCGCTGCTTCGGCGTAGCTCTCGACCGAGCGAGGCGGAGATCTCGGTCGCGCTCGAGGGCAACGTCTGCCGCTGCTGCGCCTACCCCCGCATCGTGCGCGCTGTGCGGCGGGCCGCGGAGCTCGCCGGGCCCGGCCGGGCGACCTCTGGTGTCGCGCCGAGCGAGCTTCCGCGACCCGAGCGTCCCTGGAGCTCGGTGGAGCCGGAGGAGCGCGACTACTTCGACGTGCTCGGCGACGGGCTGGTCGTCGTCGCGCAGCGCCCAGAGTCGGCCGGCTGGGCGACCTGCGACGAGGCCTGGCTCCACCTCGGTGCGGATGGGTCGGCCACGGCGTTCACCGGCAAGGTCGACGTCGGCCAGGGAACGGTCGATGCCCTGGCGGCGCTGGTGGCCGAGGAGCTCCAGCGCCCGGTCGAGAGCGTTCAGGTCGTCTGCGGAGACACCGACGTCTGCCCGTACGACCTCGGCACCTTCGGCAGTCGCTCGACACCGGACGTGGCGCCGCTGCTCGCGGCGGCGGCCGCCGGCGCGCGGCGCGCGCTGGACGAGGGCGGCGGCCTCTCGGGCCGCCGGGTCGAGGTGGTCGAGGAGGTCGCGACGCCGAAGAGCCCAGGCGGCCCGGTCGGCCGGCGCGCCGCGACGGCGATCGTCACCGGAACGCAGGTCTATCCGTCCGACATCGACCGGCCCGGCTCGGTCACGGTGCGGCCCGCGCGGGTCGCCGAGAGCCTGCCCGAGCCCTCGGAGGACGAGCTCGGCGCGTACCTGCGCTCGCATCCCGCCGAGCCGGAGGGCTGGGAAGGCACGGGCGAGGAGTCCGAGGGAGACGTCGAGAGCGCGCTGGCGGAGGCGCCACTCCGGCTGGACGCGACCTACACGACCTCGTTCCTCGCGCACGTCCCGCTCGAGACGCGCGCCGCGGTCGCGGAGTGGCACGGCGACGCGCTCACGGTCTGGACCGGCACGCAGCGGCCGTTCGGCGTGCGCGAGCAGCTGGCCGAGGCGCTCGGGCTCGAGGAGGAGCAGATTCGCGTGATCGCGCCGATCGCCGGCGGCGGCTTCGGCGGCAAGCACACGGCCGACGCGGCGGTCGAGGCGGCGCGGCTCGCCCGCGAGCAGGGCCGCCCGGTCCGCGTGCACTGGACGCGCGAGGACGAGTTCCGCCTCGGCTACGTCCGGCCCGCCGCGATCATCGACGTGCGTGCGGGCGCGCTCGACGACGGGACGCTCGTCGCCTGGGACTTCCTCGACGTCAACGCGGGGGCGGCCGGGCTCTCGATCCCCTACCGCGTCGACGACTGGCGCGTCCGCTTCCAGCCGGCCGAGTCGCCGCTGCCGCAGGGCTCGTACCGCGCGCTCGCCTCGACGGCGAACCACTTCGCACGCGAGTCGCACCTGGACGAGCTGGCCGGGCTGGCCGGCGCCGATCCCCTCGAGCTCCGCCTCCGCCTGCTCGACGACGAGCGTTCGCGCGCGGTGCTCACGGCCGCTGCGGAGCGGGCGGGCTGGAACGAGCGCGAGGGCCGCTCGCTCGGGATCGCCGCTGGGCTCGAGAAGGACGGGCGCGTCGCGACGTGCGCCGAGGTGACCGGCGGCGCGGTCACGCGGATCGTCACCGCCTTCGACTGCGGCGCCGTCCTCGACCCCGACAACCTGGCGAACCAGATCGAGGGAGCCACCGTGATGGGCCTCGGCGCCGCCCTCTTCGAGCGGGTGCGCTTCGAGGGAAGCAGGATCCGGAACGCCAGCCTGACCGCCTACCGGGTGCCGCGCTTCGGCGACGTGCCGCCCATCGAGGTCGTGCTCCTCGACCGGCCAGACGAGCCCTCGGCCGGCGCAGGCGAGGCACCGATCGTCGCCGTCGCGCCGGCGATCGCGGCCGCGCTGCACGCGGAGACCGGAGAGCGTCTCCGGGCGCTGCCGCTCCTACCGGCCTGATCCGGGCCGTTTCGTCCCGCTTTCGAGGGATTTTCGGCTGCAGGACGCAGGTTGGCCCCCGTGCAGGGGTCTATTGAGCGTCCATCCCAGAAAAGGAGCCCCTCCCATGCGGAAACTCGTCTTCTTCGCCCTCGTCGCGGCCTTCGTCGTGCCGGCGGCGGCAATCGCCGGCTCACCGAGCGCGGGCGACAAGACCAACGCCTCCAAGCAGTGCGCCTCCGAGCGCCAGCAGATGGGCGGCGACGTGTTCAAGCAGACCTACGGCACGAACGCGACCAAGTCGAACGCGTTCGGCAAGTGCGTCTCGAAGCTTGCGCAGCAGAACGAGCAGGACCGCTCGAACGCGGCCTCGCAGTGCCGCTCCGAGCGCTCGGATGACCCCGCTGCCTTCAAGACGAAGTACGGCACCGGCAAGAACGGCGCGAACGCCTTCGGCAAGTGCGTCTCCTCGAAGGCCAAGACTGCAGAGGCGAAGCAGGTCAACGCGACCGTCAACGCGGCGAAGCAGTGCCGGGCAGAGCAGCAGGCGGACCCGACCGCCTTCAAGAACCAGTACGGCACGAACGCCAACAAGTCCAACGCGTTCGGCAAGTGCGTCTCGGGCAAGGTCAAGCACACCCCGTAAGAACAGGGCTTCTGCTCACGAGCAAGGGCGGCGAAAGCCGCCCTTGCCGTTACCTGGGGCCGTTACTTGGCTGCCGCGTCCGCGTGCACCGCGTCCTGGGCCTTCTCGGCCTGCTCCTCGTGGCGGCCTTCGCAGAACTCCTCGACGATCTTCTTGTTGAAGGCAGGCAGGTCGTCCGGCTTGCGGCTCGTCACGAGGCCCTGGTCGACGACGACCTCCTCGTCGACCCACTCGCCGCCGGCGTTGCGGATGTCGGTCTGCAGGCTCGGCCATGAAGTGACCTTGCGGCCGCGCACGACGCCGGCCTCAACGAGCATCCAGGGGCCGTGGCAGATCACGCCGACGGGCTTGCCCTGCTCGAAGAAGTCGCGCACGAAGGCGACGGCGTTCTCGTCGATGCGCATCGCGTCCGGGTTGCCGACGCCGCCCGGGATCACGAGCGCGTCGTAGTCGGCGGCGCTCGCCTCCTCGGTGGTGCGGTCGACGGCGAAGACGTCGGCCTTGTCGTAGTGGTTGAAGCCCTGGATCTTGCCCTCTTCCAGCGAGACGAGCTCGACGTCGGCGCCCTCGTCTCTGACCGCCTTCCACGGCTCGGTCAGCTCGACCTGCTCGACCATGTCGGTGGCCAGGAACGCCACGCGCTTGCCTTCCAGCTTCTTGGACATGTCCGCTCCTTCCTGTCGAATCCCCTTACGGGCCGGTTGGCGGCGGAGGCTCGTCCTCGACGTAGGTCGTGGTCCGGCGCCGCGCGTACGGCATGTAGACGCGGCGCCGCGCGACGGGCGCGCCCTCGTCGTACCAGCCTGCCCAGAACCCGGCGCCCCACCAGCTGCGCCAGAGCACGAGCGAGATCAGGAAGACGATGATCCCGATCACCATCAGGATCACGCCGACGACCTGCGGGTCGACGCTACCGCCACTCGAATTCACGGCCCAGGTCAAGATTGCCCCGAAGGCAATCAGGATCAGGCTGATCACGATTCCCATGGGGGGCTTGCTTCCCCGCCGGGCGGAATCCGAACCTCTCGATGCGCCTGGGAGGATTCGAACCTCCGACCGGCGGCTTAGAAGGCCGCTGCTCTTCCACTGAGCTACAGGCGCGCGTGACAAAGCGTACCCGGCACTACGCCGGTCTTCTCCGCCGCCGCAGCCGACATGCGCGGCTGCGGCTCACATGCGCTTTTGGTGGGATGGTCTATCTCCGGCGAAAGTCGTCATGGCCCGCGCAGCGGGCCGGACTTTCGACGGTTACTAGAGCGCGGCCGGCGCGTGCTCGCGGCGGTGGGCCCGCCAGTCCAGGATCAGCACCTGGAGCGAGCCGGCCACGGGAATGGCGGCGAGCGCGCCGAGAATTCCCGCGAGCTCCGCCCCGATCAGGATCGAGATCAGCACCGCCAGTGGCGAGAGCTCGACAGTCCGTCCGTAGATCACCGGCTGGAGCACGTGGTTCTCGACCTGCTGGTAGACGATGAAGAAGACGACGACCACGATCCCGGCCGGGATCGAGTGCAGGAACGACACGATGCCGATCAGGATCGCGGCCATGGTCGCGCCGGCGAGCGGGATCAGGTCGAGGATCGCGACGATCAGCCCGAGCGCGACCGCGTAGGGGACGCCCATCGCGACCAGGACCACCGTCGTCAGGCCACCTGCGATCAGGCTGATCAGGAGGTTTCCGGTGACGTAGCCGCCGACCGTCCGGTAGATGTCGTAACCGACCTTGCGCCAGCGCGGCTGCGACTCTGCGGGAAGCGCCGAATAGAGGCGCTCGACCCACGTCGGGCCCTCGAGCAGCATGAAGAAGGTCATGAAGACGATCGTGATCGATGCGACCACGATCGTGATCACGCCTTTCGCGAACGAGACGGCCACCCCCGACAGGCCGAGCACCTTTGCCGCGCCGCCGTTCTTGACGGCGTGATCGATCCGCTCCTGGATGTGGTACTTCGTCTCGAGGAAGCCGAGCCGCCCGCGCCCGTGCGTCAGGTCGTGCGCGTAGTCCGGGAGCTTGTGCACGAAGTCGTTCAGCTGGTTGACGAGCGTCGGCACGAAGGTGTAGGCGATTCCGACGAGGAAGAGGATCGCGAGCAGGTAGGTGAGCCCCGCCGCCCAGCCGCGGCTGCGGACGCCGCGGCGCTGGAACCATTCGACCGCGGGGTTGAGGGCAAGCGCGAGGAAGATCGAGATCACGACCCAGGCGAGCACGTGGCGCGCGATCCAGAGCACCTCGAGGGTGACCGCGACCGCGATCACGATCCCGAGCACGGAGAGGACCGTCCGCGCCCGCAGACGGACGAGGCGTTCCGGGATCACCCCCTCAGGATCGCGGACGAGCCGGACGTTTCGATCCGCCGCGGCCCGAGTAAGCTGGCGCTGTGAGCCTCCGCGGCAGTCCCGTCGAGCAGACTGCGTCGCTTCCCGACGGCCGCGAGGTGCGCGTGTGGGTCGGCGTGCCGGAGGACTCCTACATCCCGCGCAAGGAGCTGGACACGGTTGACGTCGAGCTGTACGAGGGCGACCTTCATCTCGCCGCGGTGAACACCGTGCTCGCGCCGCAGCAGCAGAGCGAAGCGCTTCAGCTCGCGCGCGAGATCGTCAAGGGCCTCGAGTCAGGCGAGCTCGAGCCGACGGCCGCGGCGATCGAGCCCCTGGCCGACGAGCCGCGCTGAACCACGAGAGCGGGCGGCGGGGATCGAACCCGCATAACCAGCTTGGAAGGCTGGGGCTCTACCATTGAGCTACGCCCGCGCTCGGAACAAGGGTAGCCGGAAGAAGAAACGGCCTCCCAGAGGGAGGCCGTTGCGCTAAGTACCCGGGGTCAATGCGGCGAGCATTTCCGGAGACCCTGCGGCGAGACTTCGGATTGACCCCGCGTTGTCTGTAGTTGTCATTCTCGGTCGCGAGGCAACACCGGCCATCCCCCGGCCGGGTGATTCGCTCCGGGAAGAATGAGCCCGTGGAGCGTGTCCTGCTCACCCGCCACGCCGAGAGCGAGGCATCCGTCGCCGGCTTGACGAACGGCGATCCACGGAGCGAGATCGGGCTCACCGAGCTCGGGCGGGACCAGGCGCGGCACCTTCGAGACCGGCTCGCAGACGTCGAGATCGACCTCTGCGCGGTCAGCGAATTCCGGCGCGCGCAGGAGACCGCGAGCATCGCGCTCGAAGGCCGTGACGTCCCCCGGATCGTGATCCCGGAGCTGAACGACATCCGCTTCGGCGAGTTCGAAGGCGGCCGCCTCGCCGACTACCGCGCGTGGGCGCGAGCCCACGGCCCTGAGGATGTCGTTCCCGGCGGCGGCGAGAGCCGCGCCGCGACCGTCCAGCGGTACGTGACGGCGTTCCGCGAGCTCCTCGCCCGGCCCGAGCCGACGATCCTCGTCGTCGCGCACAGCCTGCCGATCCGCTACGCGCTCGACGCTGCAGCCGGAAGCCCGCCGCGCCCGGCGGTCGAGCAGATCCCCTACGCCGAGCCGTTCGAGCTCGACGCCGCCGAGCTCAGCCGCGCGGCCGAGATGCTGGAGCGCTGGTGCAGCGCTCCAGCATGGCCTCGAACTACCTGAACCGGAACTCGGCGACCTTGGTCGTGTTGTCGCTCAGGTGGACGTACAGCTCGCGGCACATCCCCGACCACGAGCTCAGCGTCGCCCAGTTGTAGTGGAACACTCCGTTGGTCACTCCTGCGACGCCGGTCGTTCCGATCGGCACGTCAGATGGGTCCACCGTCGCGGTGCTGCCGCTCGGACAAGCGATCTGCTTGGACGAGATTCCTTGAATCGCGTCCATGTTGGCGTACGTGTTTCCAGCCGAGTCACTCAGGGTCCACTTGAGCGGGATCGTGCTCCCCGCACTCACGATGTTGAGCATGCGTGTTGCTCACCGGTGGCTGGAAGCCGCCGAATGCGAACAGGACCGTGTAGGTGACGCTCTTCGTGGCCAGATTCCCGGCGGCGTCCTCGGCGGCGACCGTGAACGTGTGCGTGCCGGCCTTGCTCGTGTCGATCAGCCCGCCGCTCTGAATCGCAGCGCCGCCGTCGGTCGCGCCGGTGCAGCTGGTGATCGCGATCAGCGCACGCGAGTCGCACGTGAACTCCGAGGGCACCTGCTGGCCGAGCCCGTAGATCCCGCCGTCGGCCGCCGACGTGATCGTGATCGAAGGCTGCGGCACCGAAGCAGCCGGCACCGACTGGAAGTTGACGGCCTTGTTGAAGCTGTAGGCGACGTTCCCATTCAGATCCTCGGCCTCCGAGTCGAGCTGGATCGGGCTCGAGTCGGTGAACGTCGTGCTCCAGAGGTCGCCGCTGGCGTGGTCGAGGGGCAAGATGTTCCAGTTCTGGTCGCCCTGGTTGTGGTAGAGCACCGCGACCCTGGCGAGGCCGGAGGCATCGGAGACCCGGACGAAGGCGGTGACGCTGTTGCCGGACTGCACGGCGCTCGTCTGGGTGATCTCCGGCGGCGTGTAGTCGCTCGAGGTCGAGTAGCCGACGTCGAGGCCGGCCGAGTCCACGACCTGCTCTGTGCCCTGGTTGCCGGTCTGGTTCGGGAAGAAGCGCCCGAGGTTCATGACCAACGTGTCGTGCTGCGCCCCGAACGTGACGTCGCGGTTGACGGTCGCCAGCGTCGCCGGGAAGTAGATGTTCGGGAAGTCCTCGGACGGGCTTGTCGGCCGTCGAGCGCACCAGCGGGAACGGCTTGTACGGCGTCACGTTCGCGAGCGTGTGCGAGGTGAGGCTGCGCACCCAGACGCCGTGCGCGATCGTGCCGGGAACGGTCACGTCGCGCGAGACCGTGGGCTGCTCGGGCCGGTAAAAGACCGAGAGCGTTCCCATCGTCCACGGTGCGCCGCCCGAGGTGAACGTCGACCCGTCTGGCCTCGCGGGGTGCTCTGGTCGACGAACAGGCCGTGGCTGTCGCTGAGCGATGTGGAAGCCGTCGACGGCCGGCAGATGCGCCGTGTCGACGCCGCCCTCGACTGCGTGGGTCGGCGGCGTCACCGTCGGCGGCGGATTCTGCGGCGTGCCGGAGAAGCCGTAGAACGGCAGGCCGTACATGTTCGCCTCGACCATGACCTTCTCGTCGAGGACGTCGTAGTTCGAGGGCTCCGAGTAGTACTGGTGCAGCGCGCGCACCCACTCCTCGCCGATCGTGCCGCCGGAGTTGAGGTCGTTCGCCAGGTGACTGTAGAGCCGCTCGGAGAGGTCGACCGTGTCCGAGTCGCCGTAGCCGAAGCCGGTGTTGGCGACGTAGACGGCCGCCCTCTGCTGGCTATAGGCCTGCGCCCAGTCGAGGAATCGCCGCTGGACATCCGAGCCGAGCGACGCGGGCGTGTCCGGCGCCATGATCGTGTCGGGCACGTTCAGACCGCCGTGGCAGCCGACCGTGAAGAGCAGGCGCCCGCCGAGCGTGCCGGGCCTCACGTTCCCCGTCGAGGCGAAGTCCGTGAACGTGGGAAGCGTCGGCAGGAAGGCGGGCTGCGCGAGCCAGTGGCTGTAATGCGCCCAGATCGCGCCGATGCTCGGCACCGGCGAGGCGTTGAAGAAGCTCGAGAGAAGCTGCGCCTGCGTCCAGCCGGTCACCGTCGTGCCTGTGAAGGTCGGCTGCAGGAACGTCTGCGAGATACCCGGGAACTGTGCGGCCAATGCTGTGTTGGCGGCCTGAGCGCCGTCGGTGAAGAACGAGTCGCCGGTCGTCAGCGAGCTCGTCGGCGACAACGTGCCGTTCACGCTCAGGAACTGCAGGAGTTGGCCGGTGATGTCGTCAGGCGACTCGACCATCCGCGAGACGCTGATCTGCGGGATCGGGATGTCGTGACCGAGCCAGTTCGTCGGCGTGAAGTGCCCGTACGCGCCGTCGGTCAGGATCGCGTTCTGGGCAGCCGTGGCATAGATCTCGTTCCCCTTGGTCAGCCCGCGCGTGGTGAAGAAGAGGTCGCTCGCCTCGTCAACCTCGGGCGAGTTGTCCGCGGGATCGAGGTGCCGCCAGGACGGCTCGAGCTGGTCGGTGCCGAGCAGGACGACGTACTTCAGGTTCGGCAGCCGCGCTCGGTAGGTCGCGACGAGGTCGTTGATCGAGCGGACGACCGCGTTGGCGTTGTCGATGTTGCACGGGTTCTGGTCCCACGTGCCGTAGGCCGTACGGACGTTCGCGTTGCCGTCGACCTGTAGGACGGTGCCATTGACCATCGTGGCGACCTGGCTGAGCGGCGAGGAGTTGCCGCCGTTCAGGAGCGTGTCGGTGGGGCCCGCGCCGTAGAGAGCGGCCATGCGCTGGCGGTCGACGAGGAAGAGCGCCTTCGTGCTCGTCGGCAGCGAGTTGACGGCCGGCAGCGTGCCCGGCGTCGGCGTGCTCATGCCCGTGACCGCATCACACGGAAGCTGCGGCGGCGGGGGCGTCACCTTCACGCGCAGGACGTAGTGCTTGTTGCTGAAGGCGCCGTTGTAGCCGCTGACGCCGATCACCGCGTCGCCGGTCTCGCCGCGCGTCACGAACTGCGCGGCCTCGTTCACCGCACCGCGGTTCGCCGAGATGCTCCCGGCGACGCCGATCGAGCCGGCCACTCCGATCGAGGCCGCGCCGAGGTCTGACTGGGCATCCGGCTGCAGCGCGCCGCTCGAGTTGTCGACGCCCGGAGCCGAGTCCTCGATCGGGATGCTGCCCGCGACGCCGATCGAGCCGGAGACGCCACTCGACATGACGCCGGGCGCCGCCGGCTTGTTGATCGCCAGGTCGAGGTCGGTCCCGTCGCTCGGCACCTTCAGGTACGCCGTCACCTTGCTGCCAGGCGCGAGGTTGCCGAGCGGGAAGCGGTAGAAGTCGACGTCGCTCGCGGTCGCGATGTGACCGACGATGAGCGTGTTCTTCGTCGATCGTGGGCGCGTTCGCCGGGTTGTCGTTCGGCTCCCAGTTCTGCGTCACGAGCACCGGCGCCTGGTTGGCGGCCGAGTAGGTGCTGTCGGTCGCGGTCACGTCGACGCTCGACGTCTTGGTCCCGAGGGTCAGGCCCGCATAGGACTGGAAGTTCAGCCGGACGTGCTGGGTGGCGTTGCCTCCGCCGCAGGGGCCGGGTGCGGCCATTGCCCAGGTCGGGATCGCTCGGCGGGCCGGTCGGGCTCGCCGCGGGGATCGGATCGCCGCCGGCGTACGAATACGTCGACGAGCCGGCGACGGGGAAGAAGCCGGTCGGCAGCCCGACGTGGATGCTGAAGCTCTGGGCCTCCGAGCAGACGAGGTCGAAGTCGACGTGGTAGTTGACGTTCTGGCCGGTCCCGGCGACGTCCTGGAGCCCCTGGATGTTGAGCTCCTCCCACGGGTAGTCGGAGACGCTCAGCATCGCCTGGATCAGCTGGCCGACGGTGACAAAGGCGTGATCTGACGGCGGCTGGAGGTGCGCGAAGATCGTGGTGAGGGTCACACCCGACCGAATCGCGTTGGCGGCCGAGGCATCGCCGAGGGTGGCGCCGGCCGGGCAATGGTAAGCGCCGTTGCAGTTGACGATGGTGTCCAGCGAGCTCACGTCCGTCAGCGGCACGGCGCCGAGCCCGGTGAAGCGCAGGTCGATCGTGGAGGCATCGATCGAGCCGACCACGCCGATCGAGCCGGAGACCCCGATCGAGCCGGAGACCCCGATCGAGCCGGAGACGCCGATCGAGCCGACGTTCGGGTTCGCCGAAGTCGCCCGCGATCGCCACGCCGAACGCCGTGTTGGTGGTGGGATCGACTCGGTCGGCATCGCCGCCGCCGGCGCGATGATCGCGTCGTGCCCAGCTCGCGTACTGCGTGCCGTTCGGCCCGGAGCGGCTGCGGAAGTTGCGCGAGCGGCGTGTCGCCGAGCAGGAGCGCGCCCGAGCGGGACGCTGCGCCAGAGCGAGGTGAGGAACGGGCACCTTGTTCAGCGGCAGCGCTGCAAGCCGCTGCCACGGGCGTCTTGCCATCCGGTCCCGGCTCGGTGCGGTCGCCATGTCGTAGAAGGTGATCGCCTGGAGCGGCTGGGTGGCGAGGCGCGTGCCCTTGAGGATGTCCGCCCAGGTCGCGCCGTTGAGCGGCAAGCTCGGCAAGGGTGATCCTGCTGAGAACGCGCTGCGCGTTCGGGATCGTAGAGGGGTCGATCGACCCGGCGACACCGATCGAGCCGGAGACGCCGAGCGTGCCCAGCCCGATATCGCCCGCGGTGATCGAGCCGGAGACGCCGATCGAGCCGGAGACGCCGATCGAGCCCGAGACGCCGATCGAGCCGGAGACGCCGATCGAGTCCGCCGCGCTGATCGAGCCGGCAGACGCCGATCGAGCCGGCGACGCCGATCGAGCCGGAGACGCCGATCGAGCCGGAGACGCCGGTCGAGCCGGCCGGGCCCGGTCGAGACCGGATCGGCCGGAAAGGTGGCCAGCCGCGAGGCCGGCACATTGCCGAGGGTGACGCTCTTGATTCCCGCGGGGACCGTCGTCTGATCAGAGGTCATCGTCAGCGAGCTGACGCCCGCGTCGGTCACGTGCACGGTGACCTGCTGCGGCGCGCCGCGGTCGGCGCCGTCGCCGACGGCCTGCACGTTGAAGACGTAGGTGCCGCGAACAGCGTCCTGCGGGACGTTGACGGTCTCTCTGACGCTGATGTCGGTCGGCGCGATCGCCGGCCCGAACTGCGGCGGGTTGAACGCGAACCAAGAGGCCGGGTTGAAGCCGTCGCTGTTGACGCCTTCGGGCAGCGAGGCGGCGCTGACCGAGAACGTGATCTTGTCGATGTGCGGGGCGGCTTGGTTGACGAGATTGAGGATCTGCGTCTGGAGGGAGGCGGTATCCCCACCGTGGACGACGGCGCTGCCGCCGGTGTAGGCGGCGAGCGCAGCCTGGCAGCCGGCCACGGAGACTCCGCCGAACTGGTTGTCGGAGTTGTAGGTGACGAACGAGAGATTGATGTGGTTCGTCTTCAGCGCGTCGAGCTGGGACAGGGTGCTGAGAGGCCCGACGTCTCCGTAGTTGACGTCGCCCACCGCGAACGCGCTGCCCGGGTCGGTCGGAGGCGTCGCGGGGCAGGTGGCGGGCTGGCCCTCGACGTTGAACTCGGTGTCGAGGTTGGCGTCATGCGGCAGCGAATCGCCGAGCACGATCATGAAGCGCGCTGCGCTCGGGTTCCCACTCAGGTGCGTGATCGCTGTACGCCTCGTGGAACGCGCGGTTGTACGCCTCGGGGGTGTCGTTCCCGCCGCCGGCATGGAGGCCCTGAAGCGCGCAGCCGATCTGGCTCACGCCGACGGCGCAGCTCGAGTCCGGCCCGTTCGCAGTGAAGTCCTGGTCGACGCGCCACGGGTAGTCGCCCGCACCGCCGAGACGGTCCGCGTCCCGGGTAGTCCTTGAAATCGGCGACCGCGAACTTCGAGTGCGGAATCGCCTGCTTGATGTCGGTTGACGAGGTGGTCGGCGTCGACCCTCGCGTCCGTGATCGCCTGGCCCATGCTGCCCGTGGTGTCGAAGGCGAACAGGATGTCGGCCTTCCCCGGCAGCTGACCGAGGTGCAGCGTCGGATTCAGAGTCTTCGACGCGCCCACGCCGATCGTGACGTCCGCGTTCGGCGTGAACGAGTCACCCGTTCCGTTGTCCGCTCTCGTCGCCGAGCCGCCGACCAGCAGGAGCACGGCTTCCAGTCCCGTAACGAAGAGCGCCCGGCCGAGCCGGGTCCCGCGTGCGCCTACCGCAAATGACGCCATGTTAGCCTCTCCCTCGGTCCCTTGGGGCCCCTCGCGGGCCGAGATCCAATGTGACGCGGTTCTCAGAGATTGTCAACCATGCGACAATGTTTTCCGGTAAGGCCGGGGACGACGTGGGCTGCTGATGGCGACACCTGAGACGACCTCGTCCAGCGTCGACCTGACGCCGTTCGTCCCACGCGTCGTGGTCGAGTGGCTGCGGGAGACGCCGGACGCGCGCCGGCGCGAGCTGGAGGGCACGCTCGCCTTCGTCGACATCTCCGGCTTCACCGCCATGTCCGAGCGCCTCGCGCAGCTCGGCAAGCGCGGCGCGGAGGAGATCACCGAGGTGATGAACGGCGTCTTTTCGCGGTTGCTGGACGTCGCCTACTCGTCCGGCGGCGGCCTGCTGAAGTTCGGCGGCGACGCCTTGCTGCTCTTCTTCTCCGGCGACGAGCACGCCGGGCGCGCGTGCGACGCGGCCTTCGGCATGCGGACGGCGCTGGCCGAGCTGGGCGAGCTGCGGACCTCGGTGGGACCGGTCGCGCTGAAGATGCACGTCGGCGTCCACAGCGACACCTACGACTTCTTCCTGCTCGGCGAGTCGCACCGCGAGCTGCTCGTGATCGGTCCGGGCGTGACCCGCACCGTCGCGATGGAAGGCGGCGCCGAGGCGGGCGAGATCCTCGTCAGCGAGGAGACGGCCGCGAGGCTGCCGGAGCGCTGTTTCGGCGAGTCGAAGGCCGGCGGCCTGCTGCTCGAGGCGCCACCCGCCGTCGACGCGGAGATCGCGCCGCTGCCGCCGTTCACGGGGGTGGGTGTCCGTGACTGCGTGCCGCGCTCGGTGCGCCGGCACCTCGAGGCGGGCGAGAGCGAGCCCGAGCACCGGCAGGCGTCGGTCGGCTTCGTCCACGTGGGCGGCGTCGACGCGCTGCTCGAGAGCTCGGGGCCCGAGGCCGTCGCGGAGGCGCTCGAGGAGCTCGTCGTCTCCGCGCAGCGCACGGCCGACGAGCACGGCGTGACCTTCCTCGAGACGGACATCGACACGGACGGAGCGAAGATGATCCTCGTCGCGGGCGCTCCGCAGACCGAGGGCGAGGACGAGGAGCGGCTGCTCCGCACGCTGATCGGGATCGCGAACGGGCCGAGCCGGCTGCCGCTGCGGATGGGCGCGAGCCGCGGCCGGGTCTTCGCCGGCGAGGTCGGCGCGCCCTTCCGGCGGACGTACACGATTCTCGGCAAGACCGCCGCCCTCGCTGCGCGGCTGATGGCGAAGGCCGAGCCCGGCCAGGTGCTGACGACCCCCGACGTGCTCGAGCGGTGCCGCAGCACGTTCGAGACGAGCGAGCTGGAGCCGTTCCGGCTGAAGGGAATTGAAGAGCCGGTCACGGCCTACGACGTCCATGCCGTGCAGGCGACCGGTGAAGCGGTCACCGACCAGCGCGGCCCGTTCGTCGGCCGCGAGCGCGAGCTGATGATCATCTCGGCTGCGCTCGGGCCGGTGCGGATGGGCTTCGGGAACATGGTCGAGCTGATCGGCGAGCCCGGGCTCGGCAAGTCCCGGCTCGTCGAGGAGCTCCTCGAACAGGCGCCCGACCTCGTCGGGCTCGCCGCAGTCTGCGAGCAGTACGAAGCCTCGACGCCGTACTTCGCCTTCCGCGGCGTCCTGCGCACGCTGCTCGACCTCCCCGCCGACGAGACGGCGGGCGCGACCTTGCGCGACCAGATCGAGCGGCTCGACCCCGGCCTGCTGCCGTGGCTCCCGCTCGTCGCGCTGCCGCTCGACGTCGCCGTCGAGCCGACGCAGGAGGTCGAGGAGCTGCAGCCGGCCTTCCGGCGCGCGCGCCTGCACGGCGTCATCGAGACGCTGTTGTCGGAGCTGCTCTCGACGCCGACGCTGCTGATCGTCGAGGACGCGCACTGGATGGACGAGGCGTCGTCCGAGCTCCTGCGCCACCTGGGCACGCAGATCGCGAGCAAGCCGTGGCTGATCTGCGTCACCCGCCGCCCGGGCGCAGGCGGCTTCGCGGCGGCTGACGGCGTCCCGCCGATCCCGGCGATGACGATCCAGCTGCAGCCGCTTTCGGCAGAGGAGTCGCGTGAGCTGATCGGCGCCTCCGCGGCCGCGGGCCTGCTCCAGCACGAGGTCTCGGCGATCGCCGAGCGCGCGGGCGGGAACCCGCTCTTCCTGCAAGAGCTCGTCACGTCGTCGCGGGCGCCCGAAGACGAGGCGCTGCCCGAGAGCGTCGAGGCGGTCGTCGCGACCAGGATCGACCGGCTGCCGCCCGGCGACCGCGCGCTGCTGCGCTACGCGGCCGTGCTCGGCGCCACCTTCAGTGCCGAGCTCGTGACGAACGTGCTCGCGGCAGATCCCGCCGCCTCGGCCGACTCGGATGCCTGGGACCGGCTCGGCGAGTTCATCGAGCGCGACCCGTACACGCCCGGCGCCTTCCGCTTCCGCCACGCGCTCTTCCGCGACGCCGCGTACGAGGGGCTCTCCTTCAGGCGGCGCGGCGAACTGCATGGCAAGGTCGGCGAGGCGTACGAGCGGCTCGAGCAGGAAGGCCGCGGCGAGTTCGCCGAGCTCCTTTCCCTCCACTTCTTCCACGCGGGCGTCGCCGAGAAGGCCTACCGCTATTCGCTCGCGGCCGGCGAGCGCGCCAAGGAGAAGTTCGCGAACGTCGAGGCGGCGGCGTTCTTCCGCCGGGCGCTGGAGGTCGCGGCGTCGCTCGAGCTGCCCGCCGAGGAGGTCGCACGCGCCTGGGAGTCACTCGGCGACGTCAGCGAGCTGGCCGGTCTCTACGCCGACGCCGAAGAGGCGTACGGGCAGGCCGCGGCGCCTGCACGAGCACCCGGGGCTGTTCCACAAGGAGGGGGTCATCCGCGAGCGCTTCGGCCGCTACCAGGAGGCGATGCGAGTGGTACGACCGCGGCCTCAGCTCGCTCGATTCGCTGCCGGAGGACGAGCAGGCGCGGATGCGCTCGGAGCTCGGGCTCGCGCACGCAGGCGTGCTCGTCCGGCAGGGGGAGTTCGCCGAGGGAGCGGCCTGGTGCAAGTCCGTGGTCGAGGAGGCGGGCAAGATCGACGACCTGCCGGCCCTGGCGCACGCGTACTACCTGATGCATCTCGCGTACATCCAGAATCGCAGCCCCGAGCGGGTGGCGCTGCGCGGGCTGGCGCTGCCGATCTACGAGGAGCTCGGCGACCTGCTCGGGCAGGCGAACGTCCTGAACAACATGGGCGTCGACGCCTACCACGAGGGCCGCTGGCAGGAAGGGCTCGACCTCTTCGAGCGCAGCAAGGCGCTCCGCGAGCGGATCGGCGACGTCGTCGGCGCGGCCACGATGACGAACAACATCGGCGAGATGAAGTCCGATCAGGGCTACCTGACGACCGCCGCGGAGCTCGCGACCGAGGCACGCGAGGTGTTCGAGAAGGCGGGTCATCGCAACCTCCTCACGCACGCGCTCTCGAACCTCGGCCGGATCGCCGCGCGCGAGGGGCGCCTCGACGACTCGCGCGAACTGCTGCAGCAGGCGCTCGAGCTCGCTCAGCAGATCCAGGCGGCCGGACTCGTCGTCGAGGTGGAGGCGCGCCTGGCCGAGCGAGCCGTCCTCGCGAGGGATTCAGAGGCGGGCCTGGCCGGGGCAAAGGCCGCCCTGAGCGCGGTGGCGGAGGCGGGCGGCGGCTCGGTGCACCATGCGCTCCTCCACCGCATCCGCGGCTACGCGCTGATGCAGCTGGGCGAGCTCGACGCGACGGACGAGGCACTGCGGGAGAGCCTCGAGGTGGCCCGCGAGGCGGATGAGCTGTACGAGCTGGCCCTCACGCTCGAGGCGCAGGCCCGGCTCGGAGACCTGCGAGGCGACGATCGTTCGGCGGAAGCGCGGGAGTCGAAGACGCTCCTGGCGCGCCTCGGAGTCGTCTCTACGCCCTCGGTGCCGTCCTAGCTCAGTCAGCGAGTCGGGACGGGCGGATTCGAACCGCCGGCCTCCTGCTCCCAAAGCAGGCGCGCTAACCAGGCTGCGCTACGTCCCGTGGAAATCTCAGTCTAGCGCCCTGTTGAGGAAGACAAAGATCTCGCTCCTAGCGGCATGTTTGAGCGTCTGCAAAGTGCAAAAAGACTACTTTCGACCCCGTTTCTGTCCGATAGGTATGTCAACATGCGCGACGCTCGTGCCCAGTCGAGCACTCAGCCTGGTGGCTGGCATCGCCGTCGCGATCACACTCTGCGGGAAGGCGCAGGCGGCATCGCTGAGCCGGAACGAAGCCTCGCTCCTGCGGGCGATGAACGAGGTCCGCGGAGCCACGGGCCTCAGGCCGCTTCGCGTCGACCCTCGGCTCGAGATCGCGGCCCGCAACCACTCGAGCAAGGAGCTTCGGGTGCAGGCGATGTTCCACGGCAACTTCGTCCTGCGCATTCGGCGCGTCGGCGTGAAGGCGCCGACGATCGGCGAGAACCTCGCCTGGGGCACCGGCTCGCTCGCCCGCGCGCGGAAGATCGTCGCCCTCTGGCTCGCCAGCCCCGAGCACCGGGCGAACCTGCTCCGCCGCGGCTACCGCACCGTCGGCGTCGGCGTCAGGCGAGGCCGGTTCGAGGGCTACGCGGGCGCCGCGCTGATCACGGCCGACTTCGCCGGCCGCTAGGACGGCTCGATCAGATCGCGGAGCTCCGCGATCTTCTCTCGCCGCACCTCTTCGCGCTCGCCGCGGTCGACGCGCGCCACCAGCTCGCGGATCAGCGGCGCGAGCTCGGTCGGGTTGAACGGCTTCGTCACGTAGTCGATCCCGCCGAGGTCGAGCCCGCGTGCGCGGTCCCGCGCCTCTGCCCGCGCGGTCAGGAAGATGATCGGGATCGAGCGCGTGCGCTGGTCGGAGAGGAGCTCTTCGGCGACCTGCCAGCCGTCGAGCCCCGGCATCATCACGTCGAGCAGGATCACGTCGGGCTCTTCGTTGCGCGCCTGCTCGAGCCCCGTCGGCCCGTCGCCGGCCTCCCGCACCTCCATCTGCTCGGCCTCGAGGTTGACCCGGCAGAGCAGCCGGATCGGCGGCTCGTCGTCTATGACCAGGACCTTCATCATCGCTCGCTCACCACTGCTTCCCCGGCGGCGGGCAGGACGAACCCGAAACTCGATCCTCGCTCCTCACGCGGGCGCACCCAGATCCGGCCGCGCATCGCCTCGAGCAGCTCCTTCGCGATGAAGAGGCCGAGGCCGGTGCCCGGGCTCGTGAGCTCGCGGCCGTCGGAGTCCGCCCGGTAGAACTTGCTGAAGATGAGCGCGCGCTCCGACTCGGGGACGCCGATCCCCTCGTCGTCGACGCTGACCTCGACCCCCTCGTTGCCGCGACGCGCGGAGATCGTGACCGTGCCGCCGTCGGGCGAGTACTTGACCGCGTTCTCGACGAGGTCGGTCACGATCTGTCGCAGCTTCTCCGGGTCGGCCTCCGCCGCGAGCGGCTCCGCCGGCAGGTCGAGCACGAAGGTGTGACGTCCGCCGGAGGTTTGCTCGGCGCTACGGACGACCCCCCGGATGAGCGAGCCGACGTCGGTCACCGAGAGTTGCACCTGCAGGTCGCCGGCGTCGAGCCGCGCAACCGAGAGCAGCCGGTCGACGATCGTCTTCAGGCGGTCGGACTCCGAGGCGATGTAGCCGAGGAAGGTCGCGCGTTCCTCCTCGCCGAAGAGAACATCGTCGCGCAGCAGCGTCTCCGCGAAGCCGTAGATCGACGTGAGCGGCGACCGCAGCCTTTGGGAGACGCTCGCGACGAACTCCGACTTCATCTGCTCCACCACGTGCTCGGCGGAAATGTCGCGGAACGCAAAGATCCTGCCGGCGACGGCACCCGTCGGGTCGCGCATGACCGCTTCGGTGAGCGAGAGCCAGATCTCCTCGGAGCCGCGCCGGATCGAGACGAGGCGCTCGCCGCCGGTTGCCTCTCCCGCGGACTCGAGCTCCCGCTGGAGGACCTGGCTCGGGGCGCGCCCGAGCGCCTCTGTCGGCGGAACGCCCGTGATCTCCTCGGCGGCGCGGTTCCAGAGCACGACGTGCCCGTCGCGGTCGACCGCCACGATGCCGTCGGCGATGTTGGAGAGGATCGCGTCGTTGCGGTCCCGCTCGAGCGCGACGCTCTGGTAGAGCTCGGCGCCCGAGAGCGCGGCCGACGCGTTGCGGGCGAAGGCGTCCAGCGCATCGATCTCGTCGCGGACCCAGACGCGCGGCGCGGCCGAGTAGACCGAGATGACACCGTGCACGGTGCCCTCCGGCCCGACAAGGGGCGCGGCGAGACAGCCCGCGAAGCCCGACGTCAGCACCGGGTCGGCCTGGAGCAGGCGGTTGTCGTTCCGCGCATCCGGCACCGCGACGGGAGCGCGAGACTGGACGGCGTCGCCCGCGAGCCTCGCCGTCGAGAGCAGGCGGCTCTCGAGCGCGGCACCGTCGACTCCCCGCGCCGCTTTCACGACCAGCTCGTCGCCCTCGAGCAGCCGCAGGACGGCCGCGTCGGCCGAGAGCAACATGGGCGCGCGGCGCACGACCTCCTCGAGCACGGCGGCCGGATCGAGGTCGGGCGCCAGCAGGCTGCTCGTCCGCGCGAGCTGCTGCGCCAGCCCGCGTGCGCGGCGTTCGCCCTCGAACAGCTCGCTCCGCTCGAGCGCGCCCTGGGCCGCGCCGGTCAGATTCCGCGTGAGCTCGAGGTCGTCGTCGGCGAAGCGGCGCTCCTCGGCGAAGAAGACGAGCACGAGCGCGGCCTCCTCCGCGCGCGGCGTCTGGACCGGCGCAGCGAGCAGCGAGCGGTAGCCGGACTCGTCGAGGACCTCGCGCCAGTCCTCGCCGAAGCGATCGTCCGCGGCCAGGTCGGAAGCGGCCAGCACGCGCCCGCGGCGCGCCGCCGAGCGGAGCGGTCCGGCGGGATCGCCGAGGCCGTTCTCGAGAAAGCGAACGAGCGGCGCCGGAAGCGAGTGGAGGCCGGCGAGCCGCAGGTCGTCTGCGCCCGGCGTTAGCACGGCCGCACTGGAGCCGCCGAGCGCCTCCGCCGCGGCCTGGGCCAGCGCGTCGAGGGTTTCCTCGAGTGAGACCGGCTGCCCGAGCGCGGCGGCGATCCGGTAGAAGCCGCGCTGCACCCGCGCCTGGCGCGAGTGCTCCTCGAAGCTCTCGGCGTTCCGCAGGGCCAGTGCGGCCAGGTTGGCGAAGGCCTCGAGCAGCTCGCCCTCGCCGCGCGTCAGGCGCCGGCCCGCGTCGCGCGTGCCTACGCCGAGCACGCCCTTGACCTCGCCCGACCAGCGCATCGGCGCGACGATTGCGCTGCGGAAGCCCTCATAGGCGGGGTGCGGCACGGATTGGGGCACCTCGGCGTAGTCGTCCGTCAGGGCGGAACGCCCGCGCGTGATCGCGCGCCCGGCGAGACCGCGGTCGGCGGCGAACTCGAAGCCGAGCAGCTCGTCCGGGAGCCCGTGCACAGCGGCGCAGCGGAGGACGTTGCGGTCAGCGTCGAGCAGGAAGCAGTCGACCGCCTCAGCCTCGAGCAGCCGCGCGATCTCGTCGACGAGGCGCTGCAGGACGGCGTCGAGCTCGAGCTCGCTCGCCACCACCTGGGCCGCCTGGAGCAGGCCGCTCTGCTCGCCGAGCCGCCGCTGGTTCTCCTCGAGCAGCCCGGCCATGTGGATCGCCAGCCCGAGCTCGTTCGCGACCGACTCCGCCAGCGAGACGTCTCCCTCCGACCAGGGGACCGGTTCGTTTCGGTGCAGGCCGAGCACGCCGACCATCTGGTCGTAGACGACGATCGGGATGCCGAGCACGGCGCGGGAGCCGAGCGGCTCGAGCGGGCCGAGGTCGCCGAGGTCGGGGTCGCGAAGCTCGGGCGCCTCGGTCACGTCGGTCAGCGCCACCGTCCGGCGCTCTCGCACTGCGAGGTTCGAGACCGGCAGGCGCTCGGGGGCGTCGCCGATCGGCTCGAGCCCTTCCAGACGCCACTCGGCGCGAATCGGCAGCGTCTCCTTGGGGTCGCCGAGGCGGATGAAGCACCGCGAGGCCCGCAGCGCGCGACCGGTCTCGGTGACGGCGACGCTCGCGAGCGCGTCCAGATCGTGCACCGAGCGAACACGTCGCGAGATCGCGGTCACGAGGCGCTCGCGTGCGAGAGCCTCGTCGAGCGCGACCACCGAGCGGGCACGGTCGAGCGCGATCGCCGCCTCGCCGGCGACGGTCTGGATCAGCCGCAGCTCCTCCGGCGTGAACACGCGCCGCTCCGTCGTCGTCGCGGCTACGAGCACGCCGATCACGCGCTCGTCGACCGCAAGCGGGACGAACGCAGCGCTTTTCGCCCCGGCGGCGTCGGCAAGGCGCTGGCTGACGAGCGGTGAGGACTCGATGTCGAACACGGAGACCGGCGAACCGTCGAAGTACGCGCTGGCGATCCCGGAGGGCTCGTTGCGCAGGTCGATCCGCATGCCCGCCCACCAGTCGATGTCGCCGCCGCTGCCGCGCGCCACGAGGCCGTACGCCTCGCGGGCGTCGTCGCTGATCAGCGCCAGCGCGGCGAACTCGATCCCGAGCAGGCTCTCGATCTCGTCGAGCAGCACCCGGCCCGCGCTTGCCGGGTCCTGCGTGCGGGCCAGCGAGCGAGACAGTGTCGCGACCGAATCCAGCTCGCGGTCACGGATGGAGACAAGCTCCTCCGCCTCACGCGCACGAGCGGAGGTCAGCACGACGTTCGCGCGTTCCTGCCGCCGGAAGAGGAAGGCGAGGGCCGGGATCAGCACGATCACGCAGGCTGTAAACGACGGCCAGACGTGGCCTCCGAGCGGTGCGCCGTCCGCGAGGACGACCACGCCCACGATTCCAGCTGCGATCCCGACTGCCGGGAAGATGGAGGCGAGCGCCAGGTCGGCGGTCGTTACGCGCCCGCGCTGGCGCCAGAGCACCGAGCCGAGCAAGGCCGCGACGAACAGGTACGACGCCGCCACGATGAGGAGCGGCAGCGCGTTGAAGTAGACAGCCTGGTCATGCGGGCTCACTGGGCGTGTCTGATGATACGAGCCGCGGCCACGGGCGTCGAGGAAATCTCGTTTCCGAACGGCAAGCATGCTCCGTCCAACTTCGAAAGATAGGCCGGACGGCCTATTGGAAAGCTCGGACCGGCCCGTTACCTTCTTTCGCACTGGGCGATGCGAGCCGCGGAGCCTTGTACCTGGCCTTGAGGCCCGCGGCGAGCACTGGGGAGAGCCCGTCGCCACCACCCCCCGAGCGGCGGGCACTCCCTGCATCCAGGGGAACCCCTGGTTCCCCTATGAGACCCCTCCTCGCGGAACGCGTCAGGAGCTCGCAGCGCTCAACTTGCCGGCCACTGGAGTCGTCGGCGAACGTCGTTGGTGGTTGTTTGCCTCCCGCCCGGCGAAGCCGGGCTCCGGCGGCTGATCTTTGTGACCCTAGGTGGCCTTCTCGAGCTTGAGCTCTTCGCCTAGCTCGAGGGTGCGCGCGAGGGTTTCCTCCTTGATCCAGTCCTCGTGGCGGAGGAGCTCTTCCTGGTCGCGCGGGAGGGTCAGGACGATCCGGTCAGTGACTTCGAGACCGGCTTCGCGGCGGAGGCGGTTGATCTCGTGGATCAGGTCGCGGACGCGGCCCTCCAGCTCCAGCTCCGGGTCGAGCGTCAGGTCGAGCGCGACGGTCACGGTGTCGTCGCCGGCCACCGCCCAGCCTTCCTTGCCGCGCCGTTCGACGAGCACCTCGCCGGGGCCGAGCTCGTAGCCGTTCGCGCGGAAGCGGCCGCCGTCGAGCTCCTCGAACTGCCCCGACTCGAGCGCCTTGCGCACCGCACCGAGCTCCTTGCCGAGCTTCGGCCCGAGCACCGGCAGGTTCGGCTTCACGCGCAGCTCGCTCGCGTCGACCTCACCGAACTCGACCTCCTTGACGCTCAGCTCCTCGCCGATCTCGCGGGCGTGCGCCGAGACCTCGTCCGCGCCCTGGACGACGAGCCGGCGCAGCGGCTGGCGGAGCTTGATCCCCGACTGTGAGCGCGCCTGCCGGCCGAGCTCGACAACATGCCGCACTTCGGCGAGCTCGTCGAGCAGCGCGCGATCGGGCTCGCTCAGGTCGGGCCAGCCCGCGAGGTGGACCGACTCCGGCCCGTCGGCCACGAGCACGCGCCAAAGGTGGTCGGCGAGGAACGGCATCGCCGGCGCCACGACACGCAGCGCCTGGACGGCGGACCACCAGAGCGTCTGCAGCGCGTCGGCGTCGCCGTTCCAGAAGCGGCGGCGGGAGCGCCGGATATACCAGTTGGAGAGGTCGTCCACGAACGCCTCGAAGACGGAGGTCAGCGCAGGGGTCGCATACCGCTCGTAGGCCGCCTCGGCGTCGAGCACGAGCTGCCCGGTCCGCGCGACGAGCCAGCGGTCGAGCGGCTGCTCCGAGGACGGCTCCGCCCCCCACTCCGGGCTCATGCCGGCGATGTTCGCGTACGTGATCAGAAAGCCGACCGAGTTCCAGAGCGTCAGCAGCCGCCGCTTGACCTCCTCGGCGGGCCCGTAGCCGAAGTTGATGTTCTGACTCGGGGGCTGCGCGCAGTACAGCCAGCGCATGATGTCGGCGCCCATCCGGTCGAGCGCCTCGTTCAGCTCGATCGCGTTCCCCGTCGACTTGTGCATCTCGCGGCCGTGCTCGTCGCGGACACGCTCGTACGTGAGCACCGCCCGGTACGGGAGCCGGCCGACGAGCGTCATCGACATGAACGAGATCGAGTAGAACCAGAGCCGGATCTGCTCGCGGCTCTCCGAGATCCAGTCGGCGGGGAACCAGAGCTCCCAGTAGTCGTTATCGGGCAGGTCGGCGCCGGTCAGACCCTCGGCCGCGCCGGTCGCGTAGCCGTGCTCGACCCACTCGGGGCTCTGCCAGCCGAGGGTCGACAGCGGGACGATCCCGGCGTCGAGCCACGCGTCGCCGACCTCCGGGATCCGGCGCACCTCTCCGGCGCACTCGTCGCAGCGGATCAGCACCTCGTCGATCCAGGGGCGGTGCAGCTCCTGCAGCTGCTCGAGGCCGCTCGTCGCGCGCTCCTTCAGCTCGGCGAGCGAGCCGATCACGTTCAGGTGCCCGCACGAGCACGGGTAGAAGGGCAGCGGCAGGCCGAAGTAGCGCTTGCGTGAGATGTTCCAGTCGCCCATGTTGCGGTACCAGTCGTCCATCCGCTTCTTGTACTGGGGCGGCGTCCAGGCGATTGCGTCGTTCGCCTCGAGCAACGGCTGCCGCAGCTCGTCGCAGCCGATGAACCAGTCGTCGACCACGCGGAAGACGAGCGGCGTCTTGCAGCGCCAGCAGATCGGGTAGCGGTGGACGATCGTGCCGGACTCGACGAGCAGGCCGCGCTCTGTCAGCGCCTCGACCACCGGCTTTGCGACCTCGTCGGTGCTCTTGCCCTCGAACGGGCCGTAGCCGGGCAGGAAGCGGCCGCTCTCGTCGATCGGCGCGAGCACCGGCAGGCCGTGCACGCGTGAGAGCTCGAAGTCCTCGGCGCCGGCGCCTGGGGCGATGTGGACGATGCCCGTGCCCTCGTCGAGTGCGACCTCGTCCCACGGGATCACGCGGTGGACGACGCCTTCCTGGGCCGGCAGGTCGTCGAACGGGCCCTCGTACTCGAGCCCGATCAGCTCGGAGCCTTTGACGCGCTGCTCTCGATCGTCGTCACCCGCGAGCCGCCAGCCGCCGTCCTCGCGTTAGCGACGTAGTCCGCGTCGGGCCTGACCGCCGCGGCGACGTTCGCCGGCAGCGTCCACGGCGTCGTCGTCCAGACCACGAGCGCCTCGCCGTCGCGTCCCTTCAAGGGAAAGCGCACGTAGAGCGACGGGTGCTCGAGCTCGCGGTAGTTCTCCTCACCAGCCTGCTCGTGCTGCGAGAGCGAGGTGCCGCAGCGAGGACACCACTGCGTCGAGCGGTGGCCCTTGTAGAGCCAGCCGCGGCGGTGCGTCTCGGCGAGGAAGCGCCAGATGTACTCGATGTTCGTGTCCGAGAACGTCAGGTAGTCGTTGCCCCAGTCCATCCACTGGCCGAGGCGCTTCGACTGCTGCGTCATCACGCCGACGAAGCGAGCGACGCGCTCCTTGCAGCGCTCCGCGAACTGGGCGAGCCCGTAGTCCTCGATGTCGCGCTTCGAGTTGAGGCCGAGCTCCTTCTCGGTCTCGACCTCGACCCAGAGACCCTGGCAGTCGAAGCCGTTCTGGTAACGCTGGTCGAAGCCCCGCGCCGCCTTGTAGCGCTGGAAGACGTCCTTGAGCGTGCGGCCCCAGGCGTGGTGGACGCCAACCGGGCCGTTCGCCGTGATCGGCCCGTCGAGGAAGCTGAAGCGGTCGTTGCCGCTGTTCTGCTCGCGCAGCCGCTCGAACGTCCCCTCCTGCTCCCAGCGCTCGAGCACCTCGCGTTCGAGAGCCGGATGGTCGGGTACGTTGGAGAGCGGCGGGAATTGCGCCATCAGTCGATCGTACCGAGCGGGAACAACGGCTTACCGCCAGGCGTTTGAACCCGAAGACATCTGAGGTAAGAAAGGACGAAATGCCAGAAACAGTGGAAACGAAGAACTTCGAGGAGGTCGTGCTCCAGAGCGATCAGCCGGTGCTCGTGGACTTCTGGGCCGAGTGGTGCGGCCCGTGCCACGCGATCGCGCCCGTGCTCGACCAGATCGCTTCGGAGCGGAGCGACCTGCGGATCGTCAAGCTCAACATCGACGAGGAGCCGGAGGTCGCGCAGCGCTACGGGGTGATGTCGATCCCGACGCTGATCCTGTTCAAGGGCGGCGAGCCGGCAGCGGCCGCCGTGGGGGCGATGCCCAAGTCGATGCTCGAAGAGAAGCTCGGCCTCGCCGAAGCGGCGGCCTAACTCTCCTAGCTTCCTTCTGCGGCTTCCTTCTCCGGGTGCGGCACCGGTGAGGCCGCGCGCCCGGGCGGCTCGCCGGTCAGGCTGAGCACGCGCATCCCGTGGACGAAGACGATGGCGCCGCCGAGCCAGCCGCCGAGCGTCAGGAACGCGAAGCCGACCAGCGTCAGGATGAACGGGCCGGTCTCCACCGCGCCGTGCTTGTAGCCGGCGTGACCGACCAGGGCCGCCACGAGGAAGAAGATCGTCGCGGTCACCATGGAGAGCAGGTGCCAGGTCACGGTCCACCAGAGGTTCGAGCCCCACTCGATCGTGAGCCAGTCGAAGAAGCCGGTCAGGGCCGTGAAGACGGTCACGATCAGGCCGACCACGAGCGCGAGCCACCAGCCGTGCGCCGCGGAGATGTTCGCGACGCCGATGACGCTCGCGACCGCCATCACGGTCGCGGCTGTGTAGGCGCCGATCGTCGCGTCGGTCAGCGGCGGGTGGATCGGGTGGCCCGGGAGCCCCTTCCAGAGGTAGCTGAGCTTCATCGGCGCCGGATCTTACGAAAACGGCCGCGAGGCGGTTTGCTCTAGCGCTACTTAGTGCTGGTCCGCGGTGTCGAGGTAGGCCAGGAACGCCGCGTGCTTGGCCAGGTACGCCTCGATCTTCTCGAGGCCGCCCTCGAGCCAGCGTTCGAGCCAACCCTCCCCCAGCTCGTCCTCGATCCGGTGCAGCTCGCCCTCGGTGTGCATACCTGAATGATCGGGACGACGAGAGGCGCTCGCAATGGGCCGAACGGCCTAACTTCTGTGCCAATTGCGCCTATAGCCTCCGCTGCGTGGGGGCCGCCGCTCGAGCTCGCGATCGAGCCGGGTGCGCTACGGGTGCTGCTGCCGCGCGCGCCAGGCGGCTAGCACCAGGGAGACGTTCTCGAACGCGAGCTGGTCGGGCGGCGGGAGCTCGTCGGCGCCGAACCAGCGCAGCTCGTTCACGTCGTCCGCCGGAACCGGCTCGCCGCCGGTCGCGCTCGCGGTCCAGTAGAGGTTCAGCGTGGCCTCGGCGGTCGACTCGCCGCCGTAGCGGTCCATCCAGATGCCGAGGAAGTCGAGCGGCTCCACGTCGAGCCCTGTCTCCTCACGCAGCTCGCGCCGAAGGCCGTCGAGCGGGTGCTCGCCCTCCTCCAGGAAGCCACCCGGGATGTCCCAGCACCCGACGAACGGATCGACCGCGCGGCGGGCCAGCAGGACACGGCCGCCGTCCTCTACGAGGGCGCCCGCGGTCGCCTTCGAGCTCGCGTAGGCCACGAACCCGCACGCCGGGCATTCGACCCGTGCGTCGCCGGTCTGCAGCTCCTCACGGCAGCGCGGACACCACCGCCACTCGCTCAGCTCTCCCACGGCGGCCACAATACGGGCCGCATGCCGCGTTTCGTTCCCGCCACCGTCGCCGAGCTCTCGCGGACCCAGCTCTTCGCGGGCCTGCCCGGCGACCAGCTGAAGCTGATCGCGCAGCGGATGGAGCGCGAGGAGGTCCCGCCCGGGCGAGCGGTCGTGCACGAGGGCGAGTCGGGCGAGCGCTTCTACATCGTCCTCTCCGGCCTGTTCGCGGTGAGCCAGGACGCTCTCGGGCCGCGCCGCGTGCTCCAGCCGGGCGACTACTTCGGCGAGGTCGCCCTGGCGATGAACGTGCCGCGGACGGCGTCGGTGCGGGCGCTCACGCCGGCGGTGGTCGCGAGCTGCGACCGCGCGGCGTTCGACGAGCTCTTGCGCCCCCTCTTCGGGGACTAGCCGAGCCGGTAGACGGCGTTCGTCCCGCCGCCGAGGACGTAGACGTGCCCGTTCAGGGCGACGGCCGCGGGGTCTGCGAGTGTGGCCGGGAGCCTGCCCGCCGTAGTGACCGTGCCGGCCGAGGGGTCGATCGCGAGGATCCGCGACGAGTCGCCGCCGACGAGCAGCAGACGCGAGCCGAGCGGCGCCAGCGCAACGTGTGCCAGCGGCCGGGGCAGCGTCGCGATGCGGGTGACCGTGCGGCGCGCGGGGTCGACGGCCAGCACGGCCGTGGTCTCGCCCGCAGTCGTCAGTCCGCCGGCGACGTAGATCTTTCCGCCGAGCGCGGCGACGCCCGCGTAGCGCAAGCCCGACGGGAGCCGGGTGACCAGGGCGGGCGGGCGGCCGGGACGGAAGCGGAGCACGGCGGTCGCGAAGCGCGAGCCCGTGTAGCCGCCGACGAGGTAGGTCCTGCCGGCGAGGTCGGCGGCGCCGAGATCGGAGAGCGGCTCCCCGAGGCTCCCTGCGGGGCTTGCGGTCCCGGTGGCGGGGTCGACGCGAACGACGGCCGGGCTCGAGACGGCCTCGCCGCCGCCGAAGAGGTATGCGTACCTGCCGGCAAGCGCGGCAGCCGCGTCATGGGTCGGGGTCGGGAGGCGGCCTGCCGCGCGCAGGCGGGCGGGCGGGCCGAGCAGGACCTGGTCCGACGAGTTGCCGGCGACGAGCCCGCCGAGCGCGAGGATCCGGCCGTCCGGTAGCGCGACCGCCGCGACGCGCGAGGCCGCCTGGGGCAAGCTGCCGACCCGGCGCACGGCCAGCGCCTGAGTCTTCGGCGTCGGATTCGGGCTCGGCTTCGCTTTTGGCTTCGGGCTCGCGGCAGGCGCATTGCCGACCGCGGGCAGGAGGTCGAGCCCATCCGGCTTGTTCAGGAAGCCGGCCGCCGTGCCGGCGACGCCCGTGTGGCCGTACTGCCAGACGATCCGCTTCGTTCGCGGGTCGATCACGATGATCCGGTGGTTGTAGTCGTCGTTCGCGGCGATCAGGCCGTTCGGCCAGCGCACCGCGAGCGAGGGCTTCCGCAGCCGGTCCGGCCCGCTCGCGGAGCCGAACGACCAAGTCACGTTTCCCCGGGTGTCCATGATCACGATCCGCCCCGGGTCGGTGAAGCTCGCGACGAGCACGCGACCGTTCGGGAGCAGCTGCGCGTCGGACGGGTACGCGACCGGCGAGCGGGCCGACCAGAGCAGGCGACCGCCGGCGGCTAGGCGATCGATCCAGCCGCCGATCTCGGTCACCAGCAGACCGCCGTCGGGGAGTGGCGTGGCCCCGTTCGGGCTTGCGAAGCCTCGTGGCGGGTCGTGGGCGCAGCTCCCGCCGAGGACGCGCGCGACCGCCCCGGAGTGGCGCAGCTCGACGACGCGGCAGTTCTGGATGTCGGCGACGGTGGTCATGCCGTTCGGGAGCCGGTAGGCGTCGTCGGGCGTGTTCAGGTAGCCCGGGCTCGAGCCGGCGACTCCGGAATGGCCGTAGTGCCAGATCACGCGCTTCGTGCGGAGGCTGAGCTCGGTCAGCGTGTCGTTGAACTCCTCGTTCGTGATGATGCTGCGATAGCTCGGGGTGAAGAAGGCGTCGTCGGGGCCGCGTAGGTTCGTCGCCGCCCAGACGACTTTCTTGCCCGGCGACACGATCAGCACGCGGTTGTTGTTCCGGTCGGCGATCAGGACGTAGCCGGGCACGAGCCGTGAGTGGACCGCCGGCAGCCCGAGCGCGCGTCCCGCGAGCGTTTCGTTGCGGTGCCTGACACTGCTCGAACGCGCGACGTGCAGCGATTTCGCGGTTGTCGTGACACTTGCGTTGCGGTGCCTGGCACCGGAACAGCCGGCCGAGACGAGCGCGAGCAGGACGAGGCCCGCGCCGAGCCTACGCATGCACGCTCAGGCTGCCCGTGAAGGAGTTGTCCTGCGAGGCGCTCCACCTCGCGTGGACGACCCGGCGCGTGCCGTCCTGCGCGCGGCAGGTCGCGTCGAAGCCGAAGCTCTGCACCTTGGTCACATGCCCGCTGCAGAGCATGCCACTTGGAAGGAACTCGAGCTGGAACGAGGTCGAGTCGAGCTTGTGGGGCTCGATCAGGAGATCGGCCCGGATCAGCGCGCGCTGCTTGCCATCGGCGGTCGCGGCCGCCGACACGAGCGCGCGTGTCGAGCCCGCGTCCTGCACGACGCGGCCGGTCAGCACGCTGTCGAAGGCCTGGGCGTTCCACGGCCGCGGCGTGAAGCGGAGCGGCCCGACCGCGAGCAACACGACGAGCGCGACGCCGGCAACCGCGATCCCGCCGGCGACGGCGCGACCGCGGCGGAAGCGCGAGGCGGTCGCCGCGAGCACCGCAGCAACCGCGGCCGCGAAGAGCGCGAGCAGCCAGGGCGTGCTCCGGTCAGTGCCGCTGCCGAGCCCATGGATCGTCGCCCCCGTCCAGACGGCGAAGTTCAGGTAGTGCGCCCGGCGCCAGTAGCGGTACGGCAGTCGCGCGCGATAGTGATTCGTCACCGCCAGTGCGAGCAGTAGTTCCGCGGCGACGATCCCGAGCGCGGTGAAGAGCGGCCGGTAGCTCGCCACGAACGGGACGATGATCGCCGCAGGCGAGAACGGCAGGTAGGCGTCCGTGGCGATCGTCACCACGTGGATCACGATGAAGCTGCCGACGAGCAACCCGCCGAAGCGATGGACGTCCTCGAGCGCGAAGCGCGGCCAGCGCTCCAAGCGCTTCCGGCCGGTCATCGTCAGCCCCAGGCAGACAACGGTCGTGAGCAGCAGGTACGCCGCGATGCCCGCGGCGCGCGCGGCATACCAGTCGACGGGGCTCGTCGTCAGGTGCATCAGGTCAGGATGGGGCGGAAGTCACGCCGGGGGGCGCCTCCGTCGGCGCAAGGATTCCTGCCTGGAGCTGGTTCTGGCGCACGACCTCGACGAATCGCTTCGGCGGCGACAGCGACCGCGACGGGCGCTTGTGATGCCCCGGGTACGTGACCTTTGCCAACGCGGCCGAGGCGAGGAACGCGCAGGCTCCGCCCGCCGCGAGAACGGCCTTGGCGAGCGTGGCACGGCGCCTGGCGGCTGCGAGCCGCTTCTCCTGTCGGCGGGCCATAGCCCCCGGAGTATCGGGATCGATTCTTAGAGGAAGATGAGAGCGGCGAGTCAGCCGGCGATCTCGACGTCGCCCGTGCGGTCGCTCGGCTGCCAGCGCAGGCGGGTGCCGCGAAACGCCGTCAGCACGGACTCGACGGCCACGAGGTACATGAGCTGGCGATAGACGAACTGCTGCAGCGGCATCGCGACAAGCGCCCGGGGCGACTCGCCGTCGAGCCGGAACGCGTACCACCCGAGCGCGAGCTGGAGCGCCGTGAAGATCGCCCAGTACGCAGCGACCCAGAGCGTGCCGAGGAAGAAGAACGCGTAGATCGAGAAGACGTCGATCAGCGGCGCGAGCAGCGGCAGCGTGATCTGGAAGAGCAGCAGGTACGGCAGCCCGCGGCGGCCCATCCGCGCCTCGTCTCGCCGCCAGAGCGCCGCGCGGTGCTTCCAGACCGCCTGCAGCGTTCCGTAGCACCAGCGGTAGCGCTGGCGCCAGAGCGCGCCCAGCGTCGACGGCGCCTCCGTCCAGGCCCGTGCGGTCTCCGCGTAGGCCACGCGCCAGCCGGCGCGGCCCAGCGCGATCGTCACGTCGGTGTCCTCGGCCAGCGTCGCGGCCGAGATCCCGCCGATCTCCTGGAGCGCCTGCCGGCGGAACGCGCCGATCGCGCCCGGCACGGTGGGCATGCACTGGAGCACGTCGTAGAGCCTGCGGTCGAGGTTGAAGCCCATCACGTACTCGATGTGCTGCCACTGGCCGAGGAGCCCGCGGCGGTTGCCGACCTTCGTGTTCCCCGAGACAGCCCCGACCGCCGGGTCGCTGAGCGGGCGGACGAGCCTGCCGAGCGTCTCCGCTTCGAAGATCGTGTCGCCGTCGACCATGACGACGAGGTCGTGCGCGGCGACGGCAAGGCCTCGGTTGAGCGCAGCCGGCTTGCCGGCGTTCTCCTGCTGCACGACGCGGACGTTCGGAAGCCCGAGCCGCTCGACGAGCGCAGCCGTGCCGTCGGTCGAGCCGTCGTCGACGACGACCACCTCGAGCTCCGGATAGTCGCTCGAGGCGAGCGAGCGAACAGCGCGCTCGATGCCCCGCGCCTCGTTGAACGCGGGCACGACGATCGAGACCGGAGGCGTGAACGGGCCGTCGTCGGGCTGGACGCGCGTCAGCCGCGCATGGCGTCTCGCGAACAGGAACAGCACGGCCATCCGGACCACGAAGAGCGCCGTCACGAGCACCAGCAGCACGGCGAGCAGGTCGGTCGTCCAGCGTGCGGCCGTCAACGTGTCCAGGAGCAGCCGCCCTCCCAGGCGCTCCGAAGAGCCCGGCTCCAGCTCGACCTGAGCCAGCGAGAGGCCCGCCAGCTGCGAGACGGTGACGAAGCGGAAGCCGCGGGCGCGCAGCCTGGGCACGAGCCGCTCGACCGCGGCCAGCGTCTGCGAGCGGTCGCCGCCGCCGTCGTGCAGGAGCACGATCCCGCCGGAGTCGCCCCTAGGGGTCGCCGAGCGGACGATCGCCCCGACCCCGGGCCGCCGCCAGTCTTCACCGTCGAAGTCGGAGAGGACGATCACGTAGCCGTCCGCCGCGAGCTCGCCGTACGCGTGCGCCTGCGTGTCGGTGACCGCGGCGGGAGTCGACGAGTACGGCGGGCGGACGAGGCGGCTGCCCACGCCCGTCGCCGCGTCGAGCGCCCGTTCGGTGAGCGTGATCTGGAGGCGCCGCTCCCAGGGCGACAGCGTCGCGAGGTCGGTGTGCGTGAACGTGTGGTTGCCGAGCTCGAACCCCTCACGCTCGAGCGTGCGGACGATTCCGGGATGGCGCACGACCTTGCTCCCGATTACGAAGAACGTCGCAGGAACATGCAGCCGCCGGAGAACGGCCGCGATGCGCGGCGTCCAGCGCGGGTCTGGTCCGTCATCGAACGTGAGCGCGATCCGGTGGCCCGGCGGCCGCTCGTGCGCCGCGAGGCGCTTGCCGTTCCAGCGCAGGATCGGACGTTCGCCGGCCAGCGCCCCCTGCTGGGCCGAAGCAAGCGGCGTTCTGCTCGGTCCGGTCGTCCGCGTCGAGAGGCCCTGCGCCGCCAGGGCGGCCGCGAATGCCGCCAGCAGGAGCGCCAGGAAGCTCCAGCGGGCGGCTGCTCTCACGGATCAGCCTTTCTTGGGCGAGTGCGAGCCGGACTGGCCGGGCGGCGTCGTCGTGCCGCCGGCCTGCTGCTTGCCGTTTCCGTGGCCGGCTCCGTTGCCCGCAGGCGGCTGGCTTCGCCGTGTCTGACCGGGCGGCGCGCTCCAGCCGCGTCGTGCCCAGCCCTGCCCACGGGACGCCGGTGCCACGGGCGGCACGGCTGCCGGCGTCACGCGAGCAGTCTGTGCGGGCCTGACCCGTGAAACGATCGCCGACCGGGCACGCCTCTTCTCGGGGCGCGTCGCCCGAGCGGAGTCGGCAAGCACGCGGCGCCGAACGGGCGCCTGGACAGCGCGGGCGTGCGGTTGTGAATGGAGACGCTGCGAGAGACCGTGCTGCGCCGAGCCGGCCGCCGCGCGCGGTAGCAGGCCAGGCAGGCTCCCCGCGCCCGCCAGCGCCAGCGCGAGTGCCGCGAGCCAGGCGAGAGCGAGCAGGCCCGCCACGATGCCCACGGTCCGCAGGACGCCGGCACGGCGGCCGGACGTGGCCGCGAAGACATGCGGATCACGGGCGGGCGCGACCACCCGGCCGGTGAGCAGGCGTTCGTGCTGAAGCGTCCCCATCGCACACGAAAAGACGCTTCCGGCAGGCGGTTCTTGCCCCGTGCCGTTGCCTGCTTTACGGGATCTTTACGCCGTCAAAACCGCATCTGAGAGCGCCGGCCAGGCCTCGAGCGCCCAGGGGCCGAAATCGAGGTCGCCGAGCGACATCAGCGCCAGACCGGGCTCGGGGTCGACCCAGAGGAAGCTGCCGCTCCCGCCGAAATGGCCGAACGTGCGCGGCGAGTTGCGCGAGCCGGTCCAGTGGGGCGACTTCGCGTCGCGCAGCTCGAAGCCGAGCCCCCAGTCGTTCGGGTCCATCCGACCGAGATCCGGGATCACGCCGACGAGCCCCGGGAACTGGACGGACGTCGCCTCCGCGAGCGTCTCCGGCGCGACCAGGCTGGGCCGCTGCAGCTCGGCGGCGAAGCGGAGCAGGTCGTCGAGCGTCCCGTAGAGCCCGGCACCGGGGGTTCCGCGCAGCTCGGCGCCCAGCTCGAGTGGCCCGAGCACCGCGGCTCGCAAGTACTCGCCGAACGGCATCTCCGCGGCGCGGCCCAACTCCTCGCCGAGCACCTCGAAGCCGCCGTTCGAGTAGATCCGCCGCTCGCCGGGGCGCCCGATCGGGACGCGCCCCTCGAACGGCAGCCCCGACGCATGCGCGAGCAAATGGCGGATCGTCGACCCCGGCGGGCCCGCGGGCTGGTCGAGGTCGAGCACGCCCTCCTCGGCGGCCACCAGAACCGCCATCGCGGTCAGGAGCTTCGTCACGGAGGCCCAGCGGAAGACCTGGTCCCGCGGCCCGCGCGTCGCTACGACTTCGCCGTCACGGAGGAGCCCGACCGCGGTCGTCTCCGCCGGCCAGCCGTCGATTTGCCGCAGCACGTCCACCGCGCGGGATACTAGGGCCGCGATGGACCAGATCTTCCCGCCGGAGATCATGGGCAACGGCTTCGCCGCCGGCGGCAGCGTGCTCGACCACAACTTCGGCAAGAGCGATCCGTACACGCTCGGCGCCGAGGAGGAGTACATGCTGCTCGACGGCGAGACGCTCGATCTCGTCCAGCACGTCGAGGCGGTGCTCGCGGCGACCGCCGGCCACGAGCTGGAGGAGCGGGTCAATCCCGAGCTGATGCAGTCCGTGCTCGAGATCGCGACGCCGGTCTGCCGGACCCCCGCCGAGGTCGAGGCCGAGCTGCGCAAGCTGCGCTCGTACGTGGTCGGGCTCGCGTCGGACCGCGGGATGCGCGTCGGCTCGGCCGGAACGCACCCGTTCAGCCTGTTCGAGCGCCAGCGGATCACGGCCCGCGACCGCTACCGGCACCTCGTCGACCAGCTCCAGTACGTCGCCCGCCGCGAGCTGATCTTCGGCCTGCACATCCACGTCGCGGTCGACGACGCCGAGAAGGCGGTCCAGGTCGTCAACGGCCTGCTCGCGCATCTGGCGCAATTCCTCGCTCTCTCGGCGAGCTCGCCCTTCTGGCGCGGCGAGCTGACCGGGCTCGCGTCCTCGCGGCAGATGGTCTTCGCGGCCTTCCCGCGCTCCGGCCCGCCGCCGCGCTTCCGCGACTACGCCGACTACGCCGAGGTCGTCGGCCAGCTCGAGAAGACCGGCTGTATCAAGGACTACACGCACATCTGGTGGGACATCAGGCTGCACCCGCGCTTCGGCACGGTGGAGATCCGGGTCTGCGACGGGGTCACGCGCATCGAGGACGCGGTCGCGCTGGCCGCCTACTGCCAGTGCCTCGTCAAGCTCTATTCGGAGCGGTACGCCGTCGGCGCGGAGATCCCCTCGTACCACCGGATCCTGACCACCGAGAACAAGTGGCTCGCAGCGCGCTACGGGCTCGAGGCGCCGGTGATGGACCTCGCGACCGGGCGGCGGAACCGCGTGCCGGTCGCGCAGCTCGTTCGCCGGACGCTGCGCGACCTCGAGCCGCACGCGCGCGAGCTCGGCTGCGAGCGGGAGCTCGAGGGCATCACCGAGATCCTGCGCAAGGGCAACGGCGCCAATCGACAGCGCCGCACCTGGCACTCGACCCGAGACGTGACCGAAGTCGTCCGCGAGATCGCCGACGCGACCGAGCAGGCTGCGGTTCCCGCCTGAGCGACGCCCAAATGGACGAGGAGGTCGTACCGGTCTTGTACGTCGAGGACGCGGCTCGCGCGGTCGCGTGGTACGACCGGCTCGGATTCCACAAGGAATGGGAGCATCAGTTCCAACCGGGCTTCCCGTGGTTCGTCTCCATCGCCCGGGGTGGGGTCCACCTCTATCTCTCGGAGCACAAGGGCGACGCGCGGCCAAACACGTTGATCCACCTCTACGTAACCGATATCGACCACGTCTCGGAGGAGTTCGGCGTCCCTGTCGACGAGGAAGGTCTGGCCGGACGGGAGTGTGACCTCGAAGACCCGGATGGCAATCGCTTGCGCGTAGCTACTCGACGGGCGTAGCTCGTGCACAGGCTCAGCAAGACTCAGGCTCGCCGCATCGCCGTGCGGGCGCAGCTGCTCGACGCGCCGCGGCCGACGTCGCTGCTGGCCGTCGTGGAGCAGCTGACGCTGCTGCAGATCGACCCGACCGCGGCGATCGCGCCGAGCGCGGACCTCGTCGCCTGGAGCCGGCTCGGCTCGAGCTACGAGCCCGCGCAGCTCAAGCGCGCGCTCGAGGAGGAGCGCACGCTCTTCGAGCGCGACGCGCTGGTCCGGCCGATGGGCGACCTCGGGCTCCACCTCGCGGGGGCCTCGGACTTCCCGAACTACCCGCGTTCACGGGAGTGGTTCCGCGCGAACGACTCGTTCCGCCGCGACGTCCTGAAGCGGCTCGGCCGCGACGGGCCGCTGACCTCGCGCGAGATCCCGGACACCGCCGTCGTGCCCTGGAAGTCGAGCGGCTGGACGCACAACCGCAACGTCACGCAGATGCTCGAGTTCCTGATCATGCGCGGCGAGGTCGCGATCGCCGGGCGCGTCGGCCGCGAGCGCGTCTGGGATCTCCCGGAGCGCGTCTACCCGGCCGGCGTCGAGATCCCGTCGGTCGAGGAGGCCGAGCGGATCAAGAACGAGCGGCGGCTGCGGTCGCTCGGGATCGCGCGGGCGAAGGGCACGAAGATGCCGCTCGAGCCGATCCACGTCGGCGAGGCTGGCGAGCCGGCCGTGGTCGAGGGTACGAAGGGCGAGTGGCGCGTCGACCCGGCCGCGCTCGACGTCACCGGTTTCGAGGGCCGGACGGCCCTGCTCTCGCCGTTCGACCGGCTGATCTACGACCGCCTCCGAGCGCAGGAGCTGTTCGACTTCGAGTACACGCTCGAGATGTACAAGCCGGCCGCCAAGCGCCGCTGGGGCTACTTCGCGCTCCCGATCCTCCACGGCGACCGCCTGGTCGGCAAGCTCGACGCGGTCGCCGACCGCAAGGCGTCCGTGCTGCGGGTGAACGCGATCCACGAGGACGTGAAGTTCAACGCGCGCGATCGCGAAGGCCGTGCAGGCCGAGCTTGAGGACCTGGCGTCCTGGCTCGGGTTGAAAGGCTGTACGGCGTGACCTTGATGCGCGGTCTGATCCTTGCGGCGCTGCTCACCACCGGTTTGGCTGCGGCGAGCCCGCAGGCGGTCGTGGGTCATTCGGTCAAAGGCAGAGCGATCGTCGCCTACGAGCGCGGCGATCCGAGCGCGCCGGTGACGCTCGTCGTCGGCGTGATCCACGGGACCGAGCCGGCCGGGCTGGCGGTGATCCGGCGGCTCCGCAAGATGCCGCTCCCCGCCGGCGTGCACCTCTGGCTCGTGCCGACCGTCAACCCGGACGGGCTCGCTGCCGGCACGCGCCAGAACGCGCACGGCGTCGATCTGAACCGCAACTGGCCGGTGGGCTGGAAGGCGAACGGACGGCCGTGGGACGGCTACTACTCCGGCCCGCGGCCGCTGTCGGAGCCGGAAAACCGGGCGATGCGCGCGTTCATCCTGAAGATCAAGCCTGCGCTGACGATCTGGTACCACCAGCCGCTCGACATCGTCTACGGCTCGGATCCGCACGTCGCGCTGCTCAAGCGCTACGCGCGCCTGAGCGGGCTCCCGTACAAGCGGCTCACCGCCCCGCCCGGGGCCGCCCACGCGCTGGGAGCGGAAGCGCTTTCCGGCCGGCGCGCACTTCGTGGTCGAGTTCCCGGCGGGCCGCATCTCTGCCGCGACCGCGCGCCGGCACGCGAGGGCAGTGCTCGCGCTCGCACCGCGCGCCACGTAAGCTCGCCCGGTGCTGAGCGTCGGCGAGCGAATCCCGGACGTGCGGGTCTGGATGGGCCCGCAGGAGCCCGTCGCGCTGCGGGAGCTCGCGGCGGAGAAGCCGCTCCTGATCCTCTTCTACCTCTTCGACTGGTCGTCCACCTGAACGAGCGAGATGGAGCTCCTGCGTGACAGGAGCATGGAGCTCGACGAGGTTGGCGTACGGGCGGTCGGGATCTCGCGCGACTCGCCCTGGTCGCACGTCGCCTGGATGCAGGCGCTCGACCTGACCTTCCCACTCCTCTCCGACTGGAACGCCGAGGCTGTTCGCGGCTTCGGGATCGCCCACGAATTCCGCGGTTTCCGGGACGTCGCCGAGCGGACGGCGTTCCTCGTCGACCGGGACGGTACGGTGCGCGGCGCATGGCGCTACGAGACGGCCGAGGTGCCCGACTTCGACGAGCTGCTCGCGGCCGCCCGGGCTTTGTAGCCCTCGCCTGCGCCGTCTACGTCGCCGCCGGCCTGGCCGCGATGTGGCCGGCGAGCGCGCACTTCGGCACGCGCTTCGCCGTGCGCGCCCAAACCATTCAGGGAGAGGCGTCCTCCGGCGACCACCTCCAGGCCGTCTACCACCTATGGCTCGTCGGGCACCAGCTCGAGCACGGCCGGGCCCCCTGGATCGACCCGTACACGTTCCAGCCCGAGAGCAGCCCGCGCGTGAACTTCGGCGGATGGCCGTTCGGATTGCCCTACTGGCCGCTCTGGGGGGCCTTCGGACCTGTCGTCGGCTGGAATGTGCTTTTGCTGCTGACCTACCTCGCGGCCGGCGGCTTCACGTACCTCTGGCTCCGCGAGCTCGGCCTGCCGCGCGGCGCCGCTCTCGTCGGGGGGCTGGCGTTCGAGCTCGCGCCCTACCGCGTCGCGCAGAGCGCGGGCCACCTCCGCGGGATGATCGCCGTCTTCCTGCCGCTCGCGCTCTGGGCGTTCGAGCGCTCCCGGCGCGGGAACCGCGCGTGGCTCGCAGTCTCGGCGCTCGCCATCGCCTCGATCCCCTTCTCGGACCTCCACCTCGCGCTCGGAGCCGTCCCTTTCTTCCTGCTCTACGCCGTGTGCCGCGCGCGCGACCCGTGGACCCTGGGCGGCGCCCTGGCCGCGGGCGCGTGCGGCGTCCTGGCCGCGGTGCTCGTCAGCCGGCCGATCTCGGGCTCGATCGCCAGCGGCGGACGCTCGCTGGCCGAGGTCTCGGTCTACTCGGCCGACGGGCTCGACTTCGTCACCCGCCACCGCCGCCACGGCCCGGAGAGCTTCGTCTTCCTCGGCTGGCTGACACCGCTACTTGCGCTCGCGGGCCTCGTCGTGCTGGTCCGCGCGCGGCGGCTGGGGCTCGCGCTGGCGCTGGCCGTCGGCGCGGTCGTTCCGCTGCTGCTCGCGCTCGGAACGCACTTCCCCTTCTACGCGACGATCTGGCACCACTTCCCGCCGCTTCGCTACCCGCGCGTACCCGAACGCGAGATGCCGGTCGCGTGTCTCGCGGCAGCGGCACTCGTCGCGTTCGCGACGGCATGGGCTTCCCGACGGGCGCGGCGGCACGCTCGTGGTGGCGGCGATCGCCGTCGCGCTCTTCCTCGACCTGCGCCTCGGGGTGAGCTCGTACAAGGTCGTGCGGGTCGACGAGCACAACGCGGCCTACGCCGCGCTACGTCAGCAGCCGCCCGGCCGGCTGCTCGAGCTGCCCGTGATCGACCCGGCCAGCAATCACGGCAGCCTCTACTTCTACTACGACATGCAGGCCCGGCGGGAGCGGCCCGGCGGCTACTCGACCGTCGCGCCGAAGGCCGCCGCAACGCTCGCACTACGACTCAAGCCGATCAGCTGCGGCGAGTGGCGTCCCGGGACGGCGGCGCTGTTGCACCGCCTCGGCGTCGACTACATCGCCCTTCATGCGGGGCTCTTCTCGCCTCCGGAGAAGGGCTGGTTCGCCTGGCGCGCGCTGCAGGCACACGGCTGGGGCGAGCTCGCCCGAGACGGCGGCATAACCACGTTCGCGCGCGGCCGCCCGGCGAGGCCGTCCGCAGTGCCGGAGCCGAGCAAACAGGTTGTCTTCTGCGCCCTGTGGGACCGCCGCTCCCCCCTCTATCGCCACGGCGCCTTCTGGATCCGCGGCGGCGGCGAGCTCGTCGTCCGGCTCGCGAGCGACGGCCCCGACCGAACGTGGATCACCGCGGACGGAACGACCCGCTCGGTCCGAGTCGCCGGGCCGAAGACCCTCCGTGTGCCTCTTCGCCACAACGGCTGGCACCTCGTAGGCGTGAACGTCCGCCGGGCCGACCGCCACGTGCGCCTCGTGGGGATCACGACCTCGAACCTGGCGGGGCAGGCGCAATTCGAGCTCGGGAGGACCGGCGGGAACATCGCGCCGTTCAGCGTCGTGATCCGGCCCGACGGGACGATCGGCCAGTCCGGTCCCGTGCGGCTCGAGCACGCGAGCACTCGGCTGTCCACGGCGCGCCGCGCGACCCTGCTCCGGTACGCGGACACGCAGGGGTTCTGGTCGCTGCCGTCGCTCAAGCTCTGCCGCGACACGCTTCCCGACGAGGCCTCGCTGTACGTCACGATCCACACAGCCGCGAGGACGCACCGGGTGATCGTTCGCGGCACGTGCAGCGCCCGGTTCTCGCAGATCTACCGGCGGCTCGCTGCGGCAGCCACGGTGATCTCGCGCTGACCGCTCCCTACATGCCATCGCGTGAGTGCTGATCCTGCCGTTCGGGGCCATCGCCCTTGCCGTTTCCGCAGCGCGGGTGCCGTGAGCGAGTCGACGCAGGCAAGGCCCGGGTAGGGTCGCACGATGAGTCTCCTCTGGAGCGCCCTCATCCTCGTGGTTGCCGACGCCGTGGCCGTGGCGGTGATGCTCTTCGTTCGCCGGGGCGCGCCAGAGGGCAGCTACTTCAAGGACGGAGACAGGGCCTCCGGTGTCTTCGGCGTGCTGGCCGGCGGCTTCGCGATCTTCGCCGGATTCATCATCTTCCTCGCCTTCACGCGCTATGACGACTCGCGGAGCGGGGCCGAGGCGGAGGCGCTCACGGTTGTCCAGCAGTTCGAGACGGCGCAGTTCCTGCCAGCCGCTGTGCGCGGCCGGCTCGATGGAGAGCTCGTCTGCTACAGCCGGTCGGTCGTACACCGGGAATGGCCACAAATGGAGGCTGGAAACGGCAGCGACGCGATCAACCCCTGGGCACTCGCGCTCTTCACGACGCTGAAGAGCGCCAATCCGAAGTCCGCACCGGAGCAGGCGGCATACAGCAAGTGGCTCGACCAGACCTCAGACCGGGAACAGGGGCGCAGGGACCGGTTGCATGGGGCACCCGGGATTGTTCCGACCTCGATCTGGATCGTCTTGTTTCTGATAGCAGGAGTGGTCTTCTGTTACATGCTCTTCTTTGCCGACAGTGGGGAGGGAGCGGTGACGCAGGCGATGTTGATGGGGTCGACGGTGACCGTCGTAGTCGCGACGCTGCTGGCGATCAACGCACTCAACCACCCCTACAACGCTCCGGCGGGCGGTATCAAACCAACCGCGATGGAGCAGTCCTTGCGTGTGCTCGACGACGCTCGGGCAAAGCTCGGGTCGACCGGTCCGCTGCCATGTGACGCGGAAGGCGCGGCGACGGGAGCTTGACGGACGACTCGCGAGAGGCTCGTGCCCACCGCCGGCTCGAGGTTGCGACAACGGTGCTGCTCGCGTTGGCGGCCGTCGCCACGGCCTGGGCGACCTACCAGTCGGCGCGCTGGCACGGAAAGCAGGCCGAGGCTCAGAGCGCGTCGATCGCTGCCCGCGTTGAGTCCACCCGGGAGTCGGGCGTCGCCAACCGGCAGGCGCAGATCGACGTGGCGATCTTCACGCAGTGGGTAGACGCCTACGCGCGTGGTGAGACTGAGCTCGAAGCCTTCTACCGGAAGCGTTTCAGACCCGAGTTCCAGCCGGCGTTCAAGGCGTGGGTCGCGACCAGGCCGCGCAAGAACCCGGACGCTCCCCTGTCACCGTTCGCGATGCCGCAATACCAACTCGCCGCGAGCGATAAGGCCGATGAGCTCGAGGCTCGGGCGGGCGCATTCTCCGGGACGGTGACCCACTACATCCAGCGAGCCGACAACTACACGCTCGCGGTCGTCCTGTTCGCCTCTTCCCTCTTCTTCGCCGGCATCAGCACGCGGATGCGCTCACCGGGCCAGCGGGTCGCGCTTCTCGCGATCGGCTACATGCTGCTCCTCGGGACCGTCGCCTGGCTCGCGACGTTCCCGGTGACCATCGCCGTCTAGTCCGAGCGGGCGCTCACCCGCCGCCGGGTGGTCACTACATGCCCATCGCGTGAGTAGCTACCGCTCGGACATGCACAAGTCGATCTTGGCATCACGCTGCATCAATGCACAACCAGACGAGGGAAGCGCGTGACTGGGCCGATTTTCTCGGCCCAGCGGCGGGTCGCGTCATCACGGGGACATCACCACCTGCGACGCGGCAAATCGCTGCCGTCCGCAGCCGGTCGTCCTTCCGCGGAGTTGTCATGGTCGGCGAGAAGGTGGACGATGGATTGGTGCAATCCGAGACGCCGCCAAGGTCGAGACTCGATCTGCGCGTGCTCGGCCCCATGCGGGCGACCAGGGCGAGTCGTGACCTCCCCCTCGGCGGGCCGAAGCAGCGTTCGGTGCTCGCACTGCTGCTGCTTCAGGCTGGCCGTGTTGTTCCGTCCGAGCGGTTAATTGACGAGCTTTGGCACGGCTGCCCCCCGCCTGGAGCGGTAAAGACGCTGCGCTCGTACATATCACGCTTGCGCATGCTCCTGGGGCCCGATGCCCGGCTGACTTCTCGTGGGGGTGGCTACATGCTCGAGCTCGAGCAGGCCTACGTTGACTCCGCTCAGTTCGAGCTGCTCGTTGAGGAAGGGCAGGCCGCGTTGGCGCGAGGCGCGGCGCGCGGCGCGGCTGATCGTTTTCGGGAGGGACTTGCGCTCTGGTATGGCCGCGCGTTCGCCGACGTTCTCGACATCACGTCGCTCGCGCTCGAGAGCAGGCATCTCGAGGAGCTTCAACTCACCGCATTAGAAGGGCGCATCGAGGCAGAGCTCGACCTCGGGCTCCACGCTCAGCTCGTAGGCGAGCTGGAAACGCTCGTTGCCGAGCACCCGCTGCGGGAGCGACTGTGGCGCCAGCTCGTGCTCGCGCTCTACCGCTGCGAGCGCCAAGCCGAAGCGCTCGCTACGTACCGGCGGGCGCGAGACCTACTCGCCGGAGAGCTCGGACTGGAGCCGAGCAAAGAGCTACGAGGGCTCGAGCAGGCGGTGCTGCGCCAGGATGTCCCGCCTGCCGCGCGCCGCCTCCAGCGCCACAACTTGCCCGCGCAGCTAACGAGCTTCGTCGGCCGCGAGCACGAATTGGCGGAGCTCGAGCGGCTGCTGCCGGAGGCGCGCCTGCTGACGCTGACCGGTGTGGGCGGCGTTGGAAAGACGCGGCTGGCGCTCGAGCTGGCCGTGCGCGTCGTCGAGGATTTTCCGGACGGCGCCTGGCTCGTCGACCTGAGCGGGATCGCCGAAGCTGCGCTGGTACCGCAACAGATCGCCAAGGCCCTCGGCCTGCGCGAGAGCCCCGACGTGCCGCTGGTCGAGCTTCTGCGGAACCACCTGCGCAAGAGCGAGGTCCTGCTCCTCCTCGACAACTGCGAGCATCTCCTTCCCTCCTGCGCCGAGCTCGTCGAGACGCTGCTGCGGGGCGCCCCGACGCTCCGCATCCTCGCTACCAGCCGGGAGGCAGTCGGTGTTGCCGGGGAGCTCGAGTACGCGCTCGTGCCGCTCGCGGTGCCTTCGGCGGCCGCGTCTCCGGAAGAGAGCACGGATACAGCGGCGGTCCGCCTCTTTCTCGAGCGGAGCTCAGCGACGCACGACGTCGCAGCCACTCCGGCCGCGCTCGCGACCGTCGCCGGGATCTGTCGCGACCTCGACGGGATCCCGCTGGCGATCGAGCTCGCGGCGGCCCGTACGAGGACGCTCTCCGTCGACGAGATCGCGGCGCACCTGGACGATCGCTTCGGCTTCCTGAAGTACTGGCGCCGCGTGGCCGTCCCGCGCCACCAGACGCTCAGGGCGACGATGGACTGGAGCTACGAACTCCTCTCGGGAGCGGAGCGTGACGTCCTTACCCGGCTATCGGTTTTCGCGGGCGGCTTCACCTTGCGAGCGGCGGCGGGCGTGTGCGCCCGAGGTGACGAGGCAAAGGCGCTCGATCTCGTCGGACGGCTGGTGGAACGATCGCTGGTCGTCGCCGAGCTCGGCGAGGGTGAGACGCGCTATCGGCTGCTCGAGACCGTGCGCCAGTATGCCGCCGAGCGACTTACCGAGGCAGGACAGGCCGAACAGACGCGTTACGCACATGCACTCGCGTTCCTGTCGCTCGCAGAAGATGGCCCACCGACGAGTGAGTCGCTCGAGCGACTGTCACTCGAGCAAGACAACCTGCGCGCCGCGCTTGGCTGGTCGCTTTCTGCCGGCGAGGAGATCGGGCCGCGGCTCGCCCTCGCCTGTTCCCGTCTTTGGTACGTCCGAGAGCAGGACGAGGAAGGCCGCCGCTGGGTGGAACGCGCTCTCGAGGCTCATCCCGAGCCCGACGGACTACGCGCGGAACTGCTGGGTCTCCTCGGCACCTTTCTGTACGAGGCAGCTGATCTCGAGGGAGCGGGCGCCCTCCTGACCGAGGGCCTGACGCTCGCGCGGGCAGAAGGCAACCGTGCTCTCGAGGCCCGGCTGCGCGTGCGTTCCGCCGACGTGCGCTTGTCTGGCGGCGACGCCGGGTGGACGCAGGTTCTGCGCGAGTGCGAGCAGGCGGCGGCCGTGCTCGAACTGGAGGGCGATCTCAGCGGCCTGGCGGATGCCTGGGTCGCGATCGGGAAAACGCGTTGCTGGATGGGCGATCAATCCGATCAGGAAGCACTCGAGCGTGCCGCGTCCTACGCCCGGCGGAGCGGGAACCGCCGCGCCGAATTGCTTGCGCTCCAGCGTCTGGCACTGACCTTCTGCGACTTGCGCGTGCCCACGGGTGTGGCGATCGACACGGGTGTCGCGATCGAGCGGGTGGAACAGTTGCTCGTAGCCGCCGGAGACCGCTATACGGAGGAAGCAATCAGGGGCCCGCTCGCCTATCTGTACGGCTTGGCCGGCCGCTTCACCGAGGCACGAAAAGCGATCGCCCGCTGCCGGGGGCTGTACGCCGAGAGGGGCGCCTGGCTTTGGTGGGCCGGGCAAGCGCAATATGCAGCAACGATCGAGCTGCTGGCGGGCGATCCGGTCGCCGCCGAACGCGTCCTTCGGGGAGACATACGAGGCGCTGCTCGAGCGCGGAGAAGTGCGCTACCGCTCGACGACCGCACTCGGGCTCGCCGAGAGTCTCGACGAACAGGGACGCTTCGAAGAGGCCGAGCTACTCACCGCCGAGGCCGAGAGGAGCGTGCACCGGGACGACCTCTTCGACAAGATCCGTCTGCGCACGCTCAGGGCAATGCTGCACGCGCGGGGCGGCGATGTCGGCGCTGCCAAGCGGCTCCTGGCGGAGACGAGGCGCATCACTCCAGCGTGGGATGCGCAGCTGCAGGGGAGGGTGCTTCTAACGGAGGCAGAAGTACTGCGCTTGGCAGGCAAGCCGGAAGCAGCCGCCGCCTCGCTCCGGGCGGCGCTCTGGCTCTACGAGGAACGCCGCCTCGTTCCGCTCGCGGAAAGAGCGCGAGCCCTGCTCGAGCAACTCCCCGCAGACACGCTCGCCTAACCGCTGGCGCGGCCCGCGACCCAGGGGAGGCATTTCAACGCACCTTCAACCGCCTCTCAACAGCTCTGACGGATCGTGCGGCCAGGCGTTCTGCCTGGACGAGGAGGACGAAGGTGCGAACCGAGATCGACGCGAGCAACGGACGCTTTCTGGAGGAGCTCGCTCGCGGCGACGCGGCTGCTGCGGCAGCCGTCTACGCCGAGGGCGCGATCCTGCTGCCACCGAGCGGTGAAGTGATCCGCGGCCGGAAGGCAATCGAGAGCTTCTGGCGGAGCGGGATCGAGATCGGCGTCCGCTCGGTCGAGCTGCAAAGACTCGAGCACAGCGAAGCGGATCGACTGCTGTACGAGCTCGGCCACTATCGAATGGTGATGCAACGGGCGGATGACCAGCCGACGCTCGAGCACGGCGCCTACGTCGTCCTCCACCGGCAGGACCCGGACGGCTCGTGGCGACGGGCCGTCGACACGTTCAACCGTTCGCCGTCGCAGTCCTCCGAGAAGGCCTTCGGTGGCGGCAAAGGAGGTAGCAGACGATGAAGAAGCTAATCAGCCTGACGTTCGCCGCAGCCGCGGCTGCGGCTCTCGCCGGCGCGCTTGCGATTGCCATCCGCGCCGAGCCGACAAACCACGCGAACCGGCTCCACGCGACGTTCCACGAGACGAACGCATCGGTGACGAACCGGATCGCCGATCTCGGCGTGTTCCAGCTCATCAACACCGGGACGGGGACGCTCGACGGATTCGGAGCCGCGACGATGACTATCGGCGTGACCCAGGATCGCTCGGTCCATCCTGCGGAACGGGGAGCTGGACGAACGCCGCCGTCCGTCGAATTACCGTCGAGGCGGGCGTGCTCGTGATCCGCGAGCTCGCGTACGTCTGCCAAACGCCGTCAGGGCCGGTCGCATCCGGTACGTGGACCGTCGACGGCGCGTCCAGCACAGGCGTCTTCGCGGACGCCCGCGGCAGCGGCGAAGGAACCGTGGACCTCAGCACCGCCACCTCGACGCTGTCGGGGAAGCTCAAGCTCGCCGGCTCGGATGAATAGCGCGCGCGGGCCCGAAGAACTGGGGCGCATCCGTTAACCAACTAGGCGAGGCGCCGGCCGTAGGGAATGCCTTCCCGCGGCCGGCGTCAAGCTCGTTGTCTGCATAGGTGACGCCGGTGTCATCACCGCGTCATCACGAGCACGGGATTCGGCGACCAATAGAACCGACAACTCGGCATGGTTGAGCCAAAGCTGGCTCTTCCAAAGGCCCCCTCTACATACCCATCGCGTGAGTGCGGTGCTTGTGGACTCGGGAGCGAGTCGGGTTACACACGTCAGTCGAATGAACAACCGGCGCCGACAAACCCCGACGTTAGCTGGCCCGGTGCGGATCGCGCGATCTTCTGTCATCACCGCGTCATCACCCAGGCACCAGCCGGTACTCGTAAGTGAGGCCTCGTGCGGCTACTACTCGGCTGCGCGGACCGCCAAGATGTGGCGGATGCTGCAGGGCGCGATACTCGGCCGGGAGCTGGAGCTCGCTCTGGTGGAGGGCTTTCTGGAGCGGCTCGAAGACGCATCGGCTGCGCTCATTGTTGAGGGGGAGCCCGGGATCGGGAAGACGGTCCTGTGGCGTGAGGGTCTACGGCGGGCCCAGTTGCGCGGTGTGCGCATCTTGGGGGCGCAGCCGGCGGAGAGCGAGGCGCGGCTTTCATATGCGGCGCTCGGCGATCTCGTCGGCGGTGTCTTCGACGAGGCGACCGCGAATTTGCCCGACGTGCAACAGCACGCGCTCGCCGTGGCGTTGCTGCGGAGGGAGCCGGATGACGGCATGGATGCCCGCGTGGTCGCGGCCGCGCTGTTGAGTCTGCTGCGCGTGCTGAGTTCGGCAGGGCCACTGCTGCTGGCGGTCGATGACGTGCATTGGCTCGACCGGGCGTCTGCGCGTGCGCTCGAGTTCGCGGCGCGTCGAACACCTGAGCGTGTCGGCTGGTTGTTGACCCGCCGCAGTGGGGCCGATGACCGGCTGCCGCTGGGGCTGGACGTGCTCCCAGACGATCGTGTGCAGCGGCTGCTCTTGCCGGGACTGTTGGTGGCGGCCTTGCACCATTTGCTCGCAGGCCGGGTGGATATGGCGCCGTCGCGGCCGCTCTTGCTGCGCGTGCATGCCGCGTCCGGCGGCAATCCGTTCGTGGCGTTGGAGCTGGCGCGGGCGGTCGCCTCCGCGGGCCCGCGCGCGCTTGGGGATCCGCTGCCGGTGCCGGGGCGGCTGCGGGAGCTGCTCGGCACGCGCCTGCGATCGCTCTCGGCGTCCGCTCGCGAGGCGGCGCTGGTCGCGGCGGCGCTCTCGCGCCCCTCGCCGCCCGCCGTCGAGGCGGCGCTTGTCGATCCGGCGGCCGCACGGGCGGGGATTCTTGAGGCGGAGGAAGCGGGCGTGCTTGTCGAGGACGGATCGCGACTGCGCTTCTCGCACCCGCTGCTCGCCGCAGCACTCTACGCGCGCGTATCGCCGGCGCGGCGTCGTGCTCTGCACCGGCGGCTGGCGGGGGTCGTCTCCGACCCGGAGGAGCGAGGGCGCCACCTGGCGCAGGCGACGGTCGAGCCGGACGAGCCGACGGCCGCCGAGATTGAGCGTGCGGCCAGCGAGCCGCAAGGCGTGGTGCGCAGGATGCGGCGGCCGAGCTGTTCGAGGCAGCGGCACGGCTAACGCCGGATTGTGGCAGCGCAGATGCAGTTCGACGTTTCGCGGGGGCCGGGGCGGCGCTGCTCGCGGCGGCCGACGCCTCCGCCGCTCGCAGCTTCGCGGAGCGCGCGCTCGGGCTCACGCCGCCGGAACAGTGCGGGCGGAGGTGCTCTACCTACTCGGTCAGATCGCGTGGGTCGACTCGCCGGTCCAGACGGCGCTGAGACGCTCGAGCGTGCGCTCTTGGAACCAGATGTTGACCAAGCGGTGCGGGCGCGAATTCACGCCCGGCTCGCCGCTTACCAGGTCGGTCCACGGTCGGCGCGGCATGCGGCTGCTGCGGCGGAACTTGTTGATTCGGAGCGTGAGCCGGGTCTGCTCGCTTATGTCCTCTTCTGCCGCTTCTGGGCGGACGCGATGCGCGGCCGTGGCGCGGACCGCCAGCTACTCGAGCGCGGACTCGAACTCGAGCAACGAGCCGGCGCCGAGGCCGCGAAGAGCACGATCCCGCTGATCTGCCTTCAGTCGACCGACGATCGGGAAGCCGCCCGGAGCCGCTACCGAATCGAGGAGGCGTGGTACCGCGAGCGGGGCGAGGAGGGCTGGCTTGCCGAGCGACGCGCGCACCTCGCCTGGCTCGAATTCCGCGCAGGCCGCTGGGATCTTGCCGACGACATGATCGAGGAGAGCTGTTCGATCCTCGGGCAGACAGGCCGCCGCGGGGCGTGGGGTGTCCCATTCGGCGTGCGAGCGCTCGTCGATGCCCACCGTGGCCGCTTCGAGCGTTCGCGCGAAACCGTTTCGTCCTGATCGAGCAGAACGCGGAGACCGGCGACCGCTGGTTTTCGAGCATCTTCCTCTTCGGGCTCGGCTTCCTCGAGTTCGCGCTCGGGAACCACGCGGCTTGCGACGACGCGCTCGTAGAGATGGCCAAGCATCACGCGGCGCTCGGGATCGAGGATGCACCGCCCGACCGCAGCCAGCCGTTCCATATCGAGTCGCTGCTCGCGCTCGGCGAGATCGACCGCGCCCGGGCCGTTCTCGGGCAGCTCGAGGAGCGCGGCCGTGCTTGGCCGCGGCTCTGGATCAGCGTCGCGTTGCCGCGAGCGCGCGCACTCGTGCTCGCAGCAGAGGACGAGCTCCCAGCCGCGCTTGCGGCGATCGACGCCCTCGAGCTCTCCGCCGCGTCGTGGCTGCCGTTCGAGCTTGCCACGACGATGCTCGTCAAGGGCCGGCTGCACCGACGAGCAAAGCAGAAGCGCCTCGCGGCGGATGCGCTGCGCCAGGCGCTCGACCTTTTTGAGCAACTCGGCGCACCCACATGGGCCGCGCAGACGCGCGAGGAGCTGGCGCGCGTCGGACTGCGGCACGGACCGCCAAATGAGCTCACGGCAACCGAGCGGCGGATCGCCGAGCTGGTCGCGAGCGGGCTCACCAACCGCGAGGTGGCGACCATCGCGTACGTGAGCCGCAAGACCGTCGAGGCCAACCTCACTCGCATCTACCGCAAGCTCGGCATCCACTCCCGCGCCCAACTCGCCGCCTACATCACCGAAAAGACGCGGGAGAGCCAGACACAGATGTAGGGAGATACCCGATTCCTCGCCGCGGCCGGCGACGTAGCGTCGCGCCATGCCGCACCAGCCCGCCACGAGACAGACATATCTCGTCGAGCACTACCAGCCCGGCCTCGACGCCGACGCGCTTCAGCGGTACGCGGCGCGTGTACGCACCGCAGCGGCTGAGCTGAGACGCGAAGGCAAGCGGGTGTGTCTCCTGCGCTCGACCATCGTCGGCGGTGAGGAGTCGCTGCTCTGCCTCTTCGAGACTGGCTCCGAGGAGCTCGTGCGGGCCGTTTACTCCCGCGCTGCGATCCGGGTCGACCGCATCTCGGCAGTGATCTCGGTCGACGACGACAGCGCAGCCATCCCTGACAGCCAGAGGAGGACACAATGAGAAGACGACTGCTGAACTGCGCGGCACTCGCCGCGGCGCTTGCCTGCCTCACCATGCTCGTTGTAACGCCCGGGGCGTTCGCCGACTACGGCGCGGGCGCGCAGTTCCAGGTCGAGCTCTCTGCCAACAACGTCGGCGGCGACACCGGACACGGGCTCTGGCTTTGGATCGAGCTCAACAGCGACGGTACGGGCGACTACACCGGATCGATCTGCGTCCACACCGGTTCGGACGGTCTCAACGCCGCCACACCGCTCCGCGGAGACGTAACTTGGTCAGACGACGGCACCAACCTGACGATCAGGAGCATCGTCCTCAACCTTCGCGACGGGCGCCAGCTCCTCCTCAGCATCACTGTGCCCGACATGACCGGCCACTACACCGGGCCTAGCGGAGACTTCATCGCACCGAACGTCATCGGCGGCGATGCGCAGGTTGAAGTCGCCCCATAGGGGATCGAGGAGGAAGTGATGAAGCATCGACTGATCGCCTTCGGGCTTCTCGCCGGCTCGGATGACGGAACGATCGGCTCGGCGAGACAACGACCGAAAGGAAGAAAGCATGCGGAAGCTGGTCGTACTCGCGCTCCTCAGTGCAGTGGTGACGGCAGTCGCCGCGGCGTCTGCGGCGGCCAAGCCCCCCGGCACCGACGGCCTCATTTCCTTCACCCGCTTCGAGCCGGCACTCCATCAGGACGTCGTCTACACGATCAACCCCGACGGCAGCGGCGAGCGGCCGCTGCTGGTCGGAGCCGAGTCCGGGCAGTGGTCGCCCGACGGGAGCAGGATCCTGGTCGGGACCCGACTGCTGCGCCGAGCGGATCCTCAACCCCGACGACGGCAGCTACACCGAGCTGCCGACTTTCTACCCCGACCTCGGGCTGTTTCTCGGCTGCAACGTCTGGTCGCCCGACAGCGCGCGGCTCGCCTGTGAGGGCTTCGGCGACCAGCCGAGCGCCGACGGCGTCTACACGATCCGCTCCTCCGACGGCGGCGACGTGCGGCGGGTCACGTCGGGAGCCGACGACGATTACCCGGGCGACTATTCTCCGAACGGCAAGCGCATCGTGTTCCTGCGCTCGTCGTTCGACGCCGGCCCGATCGCGCTCTATACGGCCAAGCTGGACGGGTCCGACCTGCGGCAGCTCACGCCTCCGGGGATGGGGATGCTGCTCGACTTCACCGGCGGGAGCTGGTCGCCGCAGGGGAACGAGATCCTCTTCTCGGCAAGCCCGTCCAAGGGCCAGCGAAGCGCCGTCTTCGTCGTCCACGCGGACGGGAGCGGGTTGCGGCGGATCCCGATCCCGGGTTGCGGCACGACCGCCGGTTGCTACGAGCCGGTCTGGTCCCGGACGGGGAGAAGATCGCCTTCACGATGGTCGTGGCGCAGACGGGACTCTCGGACCTCTACACAGTCAATCCCGACGGCACGGGGCTCCACCAGGTCACGCATGCGGGCTTGGGTGCGGGCCTGAAGGACTGGGGCACGCATCCGCTGAACCACTAGGACACGGCGCTGGCCGCGGGGAATGGCTTCCCACGGCCGGCGTCAGCCTCGTTGTCTGCACAGGTGACACCGGTGTCATCACCGCGTCATCACGAGCACGGGGTTTCGCGACCAATAGAACCGAAAACTCCGCACGGTTGAGCCAAAGCTGGCTCTTGCAAGGACCCGCTCTACATGCCCATCGCGTGGTAGCCCGCTGTCGACGTACAGCGTCGTCCCGGTGACGTTGCGGGCGTCCTCGGAGAGCAGGTATGCGGCCGCGGCGCCGACGTCGTCGGCCTCGATCGGGCGGTGGAGCGGCGAGCGCTCCTCGACGATCGCTTCCATCGTCGGGAAGCCTGCGATCGAGCGGGCGGCCAGCGTCCGCACCGGGCCGGCCGAGACCGCGTTCACGCGGATGTTCTTCTGGCCGAGGTCCCACGCGAGGTACTGCACGGACGAGTCGAGCGTCGCCTTCGCCACGCCCATCACGTTGTAGTGCGGCACCGCGCGCTCGCCGCCGAGGTAGGTCATCGTCAGGATCGAGCCGCCGCCCGCGGCCTCCATCAGCGGCTCGGCCAGCCGCGCGCACGCGACCAGCGAGTACGCGGAGACGTCGAGCGCCAGCCAGAAGCGCTCGCGCGGCGTGTCGGTGAAGCGGCCCTCGAGGTCGGCGGCGTCCGCGAACGCGACCGAGTGCACGAGCAGGTCGAGCTGGCCGCCGAACGCCTCCCCCACCTCGCCGAAGACCCGCTCGAGGTCGTCGTCGGAGCGCACGTCGCAGGCGGTCACGAGCGGCGAGTCGATCGACTCCGCGAGGTCGCGCACGTTCTTCTCGATCCGCTCGCCCTGGTAGGTGAACGCGAGCGAGGCGCCTCCCGCGGCCAGCCGGCCGGCGATCGCCCAGGCGATCGAGCGGCGGTTCGCAACGCCCAGGACGAGGCCGCGCTTGCCGGCGAAAAGTTCGCTGGGCACGCGGGAATCTTGCGCTACTCTGCGATTCCTTGCGCCGCCCACTCATTCTCGCCCTCTGCACGGCGGCGCTCGTCCTCGCAGCAGCGTCCGCCGCCACGGCCCAGCTGAGGCCGATCAGGCTGCCGCGCTCGGGCGACCACGTGCTCCCGCGCCTGCGGCACGGCGTGATCAGGATCCCCGCCGGCCAGGCGTCCGGCCGCGTGACGGTGATCGTCGGCCTGCGCCTGCCGCCGCTCGCGACGGCTCCGGGCCGCGGCTTCCATTCGCTCCGCCGGCCGGCCAGGCTGAGCCTCTCGACCTCCGCCTCGCGCGCCTACCTCGCGCGCCTCGCCCGCGCCCAGGCCGCCGCCGCCGCGCAGATCCGCCGGGCGATCCCGAGCGCCCGCTTCCAGGAGCGCTACCGGATCGTGCTCGACGGGTTCGCCGTGAGCCTGCCCTACACCAAGCTGCCGAAGCTCGAGCGGCTCGCGGCGGTGCGCAAGGTCTATCCCAGCATCGGCTACCACCTCGACACGAACAAGAGCCCGGGCGTGATCCACGCCGACCAGCTCTGGGCGGCGACAGGCGACTTCGGCCAGGGGATCAAGATCGGGATCGTCGACGACGGGATCGACCAGAAGAACGCCTTCTTCAACCCGGCCGGCTACGCGTATCCCGCCGGCTTCCCGAAGGGGCAGACCAAGTACACGACGCCGAAGGTGATCGTCGCGCGCTCGTTCCCCGGCCCGGGCTCCGGCAAGCAGGGGAAGCTGCCGATCTACCGGCCCGACTCGTTCCACGCGACGCACGTCGCCGGAATCGCGGCCGGCGTGCAGGGCACCGTCGCCCCGCCCGGCCCCGACCATCCGCTCGTCACCGGCCTCTCCGGGATCGCGCCGCAGGCCTGGCTCGGCAACTACCGCGTCTTCAACACGCCGGTCCCGACCGGCGGCGACGACGCGTTCACGCCGCAGATCATCGCCGCCTTCGAGAGCGCGGTCGCCGACGGGATGGACGTGATCAACTTCTCCGGCGGCGGCCCCGAGCCGAATCCCGCGAGCGACGCGCTGATCGACACGCTCGACAACGTCGCCGCCGCGGGCGTCGTCCCGGTCATCTCGGCCGGCAACGACCGCGACGACTGGGGCCTCGGCTCGGTCGGCTCTCCGAGCAACGCGCCCGACGCGATCTCCGTCGCGGCCGTCTCGAACGTGCACGTCTTCGGGCCGGAGCTGAACGTGACCGCGGCCGGCGCGCCGGCGAACGTCGAGCACATCCCGTTCGCCTTCAACGGGCTCGTCCCGACGCCGTGGCAGCAGTTCGACCAGATCCTCGCCGACGTCGGCACGCATCACCGGCAAGGACGGGCAGCCGGTCGAGCGCCACCTCTGCGCGCCCTCCGGGTTCGACCCGAACGACCCGGCGGCCTCGAACCTGCGGCCGGGCTCGCTCGGCGGGATGATCGCGCTCGTCTCGCGCGGCGGCTGCACCTTCGACTCGAAGGCCCAGCGCGTCAGGCTCGCCGGCGGCCAGGGGATCATCATCGTCGACAACCGGGCCGGCGAGGCGAACTACATCCCGGTCCTGCTGCCGATCGGCGGCGGGATGATCGCCGACCTGGACGGTGCCAACCTGCGCGCCTTCATCGACGCGCACGGCGGCCGGACGACCTTCCGCGCGACCGGCGAGAACAACCCGCTCGAGATCCAGACCGGCCGAAGCGGGATCATCACCAGCTTCTCCTCGGGCGGCCCGACGAACTTCGACCACAAGCTGAAGCCCGACCTCGCCGCGCCGGGCGGCCAGGTCCTCTCCTCGACGCTGCGCGAGTTCGCCGGCTCCGACTTCGCCGTGTTCGACGGGACGAGCATGGCGGCGCCGCACGTCTCGGGCGCGGCCGCGCTCCTGCTCCAGCAGCATCCGTCCTGGACGGCGCAGCAGGTCAAGTCGGCGCTGATGACGACCGCCGGGCCGTCCTGGGCCGACACGGCGAGGACGCAGGAGGCCTCCGTGCTGCTCGAGGGCGGCGGGCTCGTGAACGTCTTCGCCGCGAACGACCCGAAGCTCTTCGCCGATCCCGTGTCGCTCTCGTACGGCTTCCTCGACGCGACGCAGGCGGCGCGCAAGGCGCTGCTCGTGTCGCTGACGGACGCGGGCGCGGGCTCGGGCGCGTGGACCGTCTCGATCGCGGCGCAGTCGGCCACCGCCGGCAGCGCGGTCACGCCGGGCGCCTCGGTGGTGACCGTCGCACCGGGCGGGACCGTCGACCTGCCCGTCGTCGCGTCGGCCGCGGCGGGCTCTCCGCGCGGCGACGACTACGGCTTCGTCGTCCTCCAGCGCGGCGCGGACCGCATCCGGATCCCCTACTACTTCACCGTCTCTCAGCCGCAGATCGCCCACGCGCCGGTCTCGGCGATCAAGCGGACGCAGACCGGCGACACGCGCAAGGGCACCGACTACGTCGACGTCTACCGCTTCCCGGAGTTCCCGTTCGGCCCGCCGCCGAGCTACACCGGCCCGGGCGAGCTCGAGAACGGGGCCGAGCACGTCTACGCGGTGCACATCAACTCACGCGTCGCGAACGCAGGCGCGGCCGTCGTCGCCGCCGGGCGTAACGCGCTCGTCGAGCCGTGGTTCCTCGGCTCGCTGAACGAGGACGACGTCCAGGGCTACCCTGCCACGCCGGTCAACGTCAACGGCCTGACGTACGAGTACCTGTTCGACAACGAGTCGGCCGCGATCGACTCGCCGCCGGTCGGGCGCTACTACGTCGCCGTCGACTCACGGGCAGACCCGTACAGCGGCGCGCCGCTGCGCGGCACCTACCGGCTCCACTTCTGGCGAAACGACGTCAAGCCGCCTGCACTGCGATTCGTCACCACGCACGTCGCGGCCGGCCGCCCGCTGCTCGCGGCCTTCGTCCACGACAAGGGCGCCGGCGTCGACCCACTCTCGCTCGTGATCGGCTACAAGGGCGCGCTCCTGCTCGCGGCGCTCTACGACCGCTCGAGCGGGCTCGCGGTCTGGCTGCTCGACGGAGCGCCGAGGATCGGGCGCGGGAAGACGCGCATGGTCGTGATCGCGTCCGACTACCAGGAGTCGAAGAACGTCGACCAGGCGGGCTCGAACATCGCGCCGAACAGCGTCTTCCGCACGATCAGGCTGCGCGGAGTGGCAGGCCCGGTCGTGACGTGGCTGCTGCCGAAGCGGAACGCCTGCGTCGCCAAGCGCGAAGGCCTGGTCGTGACCGCCGGCTCGACTCGCGGCGTCCGCTCCGTCGCGTTCTACGACGGTCACCGGCGCCTGTCGACGCAGCGCAACGGCTTCGACCTCTTCGGGATGACCTGGCGCAACGCCAAGGCCCGCCACGGCCGGCACGTGCTGCGGGCGGTCGTCACCGATCGCCGCGGCAGGCGGGCGCAGGCCCGGCGGGTCGTCCGCGTGTGCCGCAAGTAGCGGTCGTCACCGGCGGGTCGAGCGGGATCGGCGCGGCGACCGCGAAGCGGCTGGCCGAGCGCGGCTGGACGTGCGTCCTGCTCTCGCGCAGCGAGGAGCGCCTGCGCGCGGTCGCGGAGGAGCTCGGCGCCGAGTGGGAGACCTGCGACGTGGCCGACCGGGAGGCCGTCGAACGGGTCGCCGCTGCGATCCGCGAGCGACATCCGAAAATCGGCCTGCTCGTCAACAACGCGGGCATCCCCGGCCGCGGCGGCTTCCTGGGCGTGGCGCCGGAGGTGATCGAGCAGGTCACGCGCACGAACTACCTCGGCGGTGTCTGGTGCCTGCGGGCGTTCCTGCCCGCGCTCGAAGCCGGCGGCCCGGCGCACGTCGTGAACGTCGTCTCCGTCGCCGGCACCGTCTCGAGCGGAACCGCCGGCCCGTACACGGCCTCCAAGCACGCGCAGCTCGCCTTCTCGCGCGCGGTGCGCACCGAGCTCCGCCCACTCGGGATCCGGGTGCACACGATCCTTCCCGGCTTCGTCGAGACACCGGGCTTCCCGCAGCGCAAGCGCTTCGCGGGCTCGTTCCTCGAGCGCCTCGTCGTCGACCCGGAGCTGGTCGCGGAACGGATCGTCGAGGCCGTCGAGCACGACCGCGCGGAGCTGTTCGTCCCGCGCTTCTACCGGATCGCCCAGCTTGCCCAGACGTTCGCGCCGCGGCTCGTCGCGAGGGCCGGCGCCAGGGGAATTCGCCCCGCCGGGGAGTAGAATCGCGGCATGGACCAAATCGCCCCGAAGGACGCCTACCACGTCGCCGAGTTCCGGGCTGCCCTGCGCCGCTTCCTGCGGACGACCGAGCGCAACGCGCGGGCCGCGGGCCTGACGCCACAGCGCTATGCGCTGCTGCTGATGATCAAGGGCGCCGCCGACGGCAGCGAGCGCTCGACCGTGACCGAGCTCTCGGAGCGGCTCCAGCTGGCACAGAGCACCGTCACCGAGCTGGTGCGGCGGGCCGAGGAGAACGGCCTGATCGAACGGGAGCGCTCCGCTGCGGACGGCCGGGTCGCCTTCCTGCGGCTCAGCCAGGAGGGCGAGCGAAGGCTGTCGCGCTCGTTCACGACGAACGAGACGGAGCGCCGCACCCTGGCGGAGGCCTTCGCCCACCTCGAGGGCAAGGTCATCGCCTGATGAAGATCGAGATCCACTACTGCCCGACCTGAAGCGGCTACGACACTCGGGCCGCGAGTCTCGCGGCCGAGCTCTCGGGTCAGGGGTACGACGCTGAGGCGATTCCGGGCGGCAAGGGGCAGTTCGACGTGCTCGCCGGAGAGCGAACGGTCTTCTCCAAGCACGAGACCGGCCGCTTCCCGGAAGACGGCGAGGTCCTAGCGCTTCTCCAGTAGGTACCAGCCGAGCTCGGCGGCATAGCCGGGCGGGACGAGCGTCTGCGCGCGCTCCCGCGCCTCGCCCTCGCAGCCGGCCAGGTCGAGGTACGAGTCGAGGTCGCGCAGCTCGCTCTCGTACTCGCTGCGCAGGAGCACGAGGCCGTTCGCCTCGAACAGGTTCCGCAGGTCGACGTCCGCGAGCGCGCGGGCGTGCGAGGGATCGCGGGCGCGCTCGAACGCGTTCAGCTCGAGCGCGGCGAGCGGATCGACCGACGCGATCTGGTCGACGACGAACACGCGCCCCCGGTGCCGCGTGACGCGCGCGAGCTCCGCCACCGCCAGCTCGGGCCGCGGGATGTGGTGCAGCGCACGCAGCGAGCAGGCGAGGTCGAAGGAGCCGAGCCCGAAGGACAGCTTCGTCGCGTCGCCCTCGACGAAGGTGACGTTCGGGAAGCTGTCCGTGCGCTTGCGGCCTTGCTCGAGCAGCTCGGGGACGAGATCGACGGCGACGACCTCGCGGACATGCGGCGCGAGCGCGAACGCGAGGGCGCCTGCGCCGGCGCCGGAGTCGAGCGCGCGCTCGTCCCCTTCCGGCGCGAGGAAGCTGACGACCTTCTGCTCCAGCTCGGCCGCCCGCTCGTCCTGGAACCGAGCGACACGCTCAGCCGTCTTCGCGAACCGTTCGCGCGTTGCGTCTTGCATAGTCGAGCGCCTCCTCCCTGGTGGCGATCGTACCCGCCGCGCGTTCCTCCTCGATCTCGGCGAGCAGGCGGCCGATCTCCGGGCCGGGCGGCAGGCCGAGCTCCTCGCCGCGGACGAGCGGCTCGGCCGGGTCGTTCCGGCGCGCCTCCTCGACCGCCGCGGCCAGCTCCGACGCGCCCGCGAACGTGAGCGCGTCCAGCGCCCATGGCTCCGTCGCGCGCCGGAAGCGGTGGATCGAGCGGGGGTCCGGCTCGGGCGGTTCCGCGGCCAGGAGGGCGCGGGCGTACCGCCGCAGCTCGTTCGAGACCGGCCAGCGGCGCAGGCCCTCGCCGAAGGCCGCGACCAGACGGTAGTCCGCCGAGTCGACCCGGTCGAGGCGCTCGTCGAGCGCGCCGCCGAGCGGAGCGAGCAGGCCGAGCTCGTCGAGCCGCCGGTAGCCGGGCGAGGACAGGCGGCGCAGCTCCGCCACGATCCGCTCGCCGGCCGGGCGGGTCACCAGCGAAGCCTGCTCGCGCACGAGTTGCTCGGTCTCGTCGTCGAGGCGAAAGCCGAGCTCGTCCTCGAGCCGCACCGCGCGGAGCAAGCGGAGCGGGTCGTCCTCGAAGACGGTCGGGCCGACCGCGCTCAAGCGACGGGCCGCGAGGTCGTCCCGGCCGCTGAACGGGTCGACCGGGTCGCCGCCCGCGAGCGGACGCGCGATCGCGTTGATCGTGAAGTCGCGCGTCGCCAGGTCGTCCTCGATCGAGCCCGGGAGCGGCGTGAAGTCGACCGTGCGGCCGCCCTCGAGCGCGACCCGCCAGGCGCCGTGGCGCTCGGAGAGCGCGAAGGGCGCCCCGCCTGCCCGCTTCGCGTAGGCGCGCGCGGCCGCCCGCGGGTCGCGCACCGCGATGTCGAGGTCGACCAGCTCACGCCCGAGCAGCTCGTCGCGGACGGCGCCCCCGACGACCCAGGCCTCCTCGCCCGCGAGCACGTCGCGCGCGAGCTCAAGCATCGACGACCACCCGCCGGGCTCGCCGCGGGTCGGCGTTGATCCCGCAGACGAGCTCGTAGTTGATCGTCCCCGCGACGCGCGCATGGGCCTCGGCGAGAACGCCGTGCCCGAGGATCGTGACCGGCGCGCCGACCGGCTCCTCGCCGTCGAGCTCCACCGCGAAGGCGTCCATCGAGACGGTGCCGACGACGCGTCGTGCCTCGCCCGAGACGCGCACCTCGGTACCGGTCAGGTCGCGCCGGAAGCCGTCCGCGTAGCCGACCGGGACGATCCCGATCCAGGTCGACTGCTCGGCGACGAAGCGGCGTCCGTAGCCGGTGCTCTCTCCCGGCTGGAGGAGCTTCACCTGCGCGAGGTAGCTCCGCCAGGAGAGCGCCGGCTCGAGCCCGTCCGCCGCCGGGTCTTCTCCGAAGGGGGAGAGCCCGTAGAGCGCGATCCCGCAGCGGGCGGCGTCGAGCCGCGACGAGGGGATCCGCAGCGCCGCCGCGCTGTTCGCTGCGTGGCGCATCAGGTTGCGGTACGGCTCGGTCGCTTCGCGGAAGCGCTCGACCTGCCGCTCGGCGAAGGCGGGATCGCTGTCGGCGGTCGCGAGGTGCGTCATCAGGCCGACCACCTCCGCCCCCAGGTTCGGCAGCTCGGAGAGACCCCAGCGGCCCATGCCCGTGTCGAGCTTGAGGTGGACGCGGACGCCCTCCGGGATCTCCTCATCCCAGATCGCGAGCTCGAGGTTCGCCGCGCGCGCCTCGGCGATCTCGCGGCTCGAGGAGATCGGCCCCATCACGAGGATCCGCACGAGCGGGAACTCGGCGCGCAGCTCGAGCGCCTCGGCCACGGTCGCGACGCAGAGTGCCCCGGCGCCCTCGTCCACCAGCGCGCCCGCCACGTCGACGGCCCCGTGGCCGTACGCGTTCGCCTTCACGACGGCCCAGAGCTGCGAGCCCTCGAGCACCCGCAGCAGCGTCCGGGCATTTCGCCGGATCGCGCCGAGATCGACTGTGAGCTCAGACCGGTGCATCGTCTCCCTCGGGCGTTCCGCCCTGGACGTCCCGTAACCAGAGCTCGAACAGCGGGTCGACGAACACCGCGCGGCCGTCCTCCTCCTCCAGCTCGCCCTTCTCTCGCAGCGACCGCACGGCGTAGTGAGCGCCCGACTTCTTCAGGTCGACTGCGCCCAGCGCACGCGCGCCGTAGGGCGCCTCGGGGAAGAGCGCGATCGCCCGCAGCGCCCGCTGCTCGTTCGCCTCGAGCCCGCGCCAGAGCGCGTCGAACTCCGGCGCGACCTGCGTCCTGGTGCGCGCGAGCGCCGCCTGCCAGTGGTCCTCGTTCGCCGTCTGCCGGGGCTTGAGCTCGTCCCAGAGCCGGTGCGCGAGGAGCATCGCCCGCTGCGGGTGGCCCTGCGCGGTCGCGAGCAGCGCGTCGAGTACCGGCGCCGCGCTCCGCTTCGTCCGCGCGAAGCGCTCCTCCACGTAGGTGGCGACCTCCTCCGCCGGCAGCCGCCCGAGACGCAGCGGCTCGGCCTGGCCGTAGAGCGGGCGGCCTTTCACGTCGAAGAGCTCGCGCATCATCCCCGGCTCCGAGCCGGAGAAGATGTACGACGCCGCCTCGCCCTGGTGCTGGATGTGGCTCCGGAGCAGCTTGTCGAAGTCGGTGCACCTTGCCGATGTCCTGGAACTCGTCGAGCGCGACCAGCACTCGCTTGCCGCTCCGCTCGGCGACGCGCTGCGGCAGCTCGAGCAGGGCGTGCAGCGCCGGCAGCGGGTCGGTGCGGGGCTCGAGCTGCAGCTTCACGGAGATCCCCGGCGCGCCGAGCGAGAGCCCGAGGCCGGTCGTCCGGAGGATGCTCTCGATCGTGCGGCGGATCGGGCCTTTGAGCTGCGCATAGGCGCGCTCGACCCTGATCGTCACGTCCGCGTAGCTGAGCACGCCGTAGAGATCGACCAGCACGGGGACGAGCTCACGGCTGCGCTCGGCTTCGGCCAGGGTCTTCCGCAGCAGGCTCGTCTTGCCGAACCGCCGCGGCGCGTAGAGGCGCACGAAATGGCCTCCCGCGGCGAGTGAGAGCAGCTGCCTGATCTCGGGCTCGCGGTCGAGCACGTCCTCGGGCGCGACCGGGCGGGAGTAGACGAAGGGATTGACGTCGGGCACGCCTGCACGGTAGCAACCGGTTCGGCGGGACTGAACCGTCTGGTTCGGCCCGACTGAACCGCCTACTACCCGCCGAGAACGAGCGGAAGGGCGCCGATCACGTCGCTCGCGACCGCGCCTGCCTGCGGGATCTCCCGCGAGGCCAGCTGGTGCGCCGTCGCCGCCGCTGCCGCCGCGAGCCGCGGCTCCATGCCTTTCGCCAGGAACGCGGCCACGATCCCCGTGAGGACGTCGCCGGTGCCGGCCGTCGCGAGCGCCGGCGTTCCGAGCGAGCAGACCCAGGCGCCTTCGCCGGGGCTCGCGACCAGGGTGTCGGCGCCTTTGAGCAGGCAGACGCAGCCGAAGCGCTCCGCGCCGCGGCGCGCCGCCTCGAGCCGATGGCCGGCGACCCAGTCGGACTCCTCGCCGAGCAGCCGCGCGAGCTCGCCCTCATGCGGCGTCAGCACGGTCGGCGCGCTCCGCTCGAAGGGCTCCAGCTCGTGAAGGCCGTCCGCATCCACCACCGCCGGCACGTCGAGCTCCGCCAGCAGTCGCGCGACGACCTCGTGCGGCCCGTCGCCGCGGCCGAGCCCCGGTCCCAGCGCGACCGCCCCCGCTTTCGCGGCGAACTCGGCGATCGGCTCGATCGCCCGCGGCGAGATCCGGCCGCCGTCCTCGGGGCAGGGGAGCTTGACCGCCTCGAGCAGGCGCTGCTCGAACACGGGCAGCGTCGACTCCGGCACCGCGACCGCGACGTAGCCGGCGTCGGCGCGGAAGGCTGCCTCGGCGGCCAGGGAAGGCGCGCCCGTCAGCCCGCGGGAGCCGCCGACGACGAGCACAGTCCCGGCCGTGTACTTGTTCTGGTCGGCCCGGCGCCGCGGCACGTGCTCGAGGATCTCGGCGGTCACCAGCCGGTGCTCGGTCTCGCGCCGGCTCGAGCCCGATGTCCGCGACGACGACCTCGCCCGCGTGGAAGCGGCCGGGCGCGACCTCGAGCCCGACCTTCCGTCCGTGCATGGTCACCGTGAGAGCCGCCTCGACGCAGGTGCCCGCGACCTCGCCGGTCGAGGCGTCGACGCCCGAGGGCAGGTCGACCGCGACCACGGGCACGCCGGCGCCGTTGATCGCCTCGATCTTCCGGGCAGCGTCCTCGCGCGGCTCGCCGTGGAAGCCCGTGCCGAAGAGCGCGTCGAGAATCACGTCCGCGCCGCTCACGTCGTCCGAGGCCTCAGCATCGCGCCCGGCCGAGCGGAGCACGTCGATCGCGATCCGCCCGTCGCCGCCGTTCGCCCCGCCGCCGCAAACCGCGACGAAGCGCCGTGCGTCCGGGAAGCGCCGCATCGCCTGCTCGGCAACGGCGCGCCCCGCCCGCGCCATCAGCTCGTCGACGTCGTGCCCGGCCTCCGCGGCTCGCATCTCGTCCGCGTTGTAGAGCGGCTCAAGCATCGGCGACGACGCAGACCGCGGAGGCGAGCTCACGCGAGTGCGTCATCGAGAGCTCGATCCGTCCCGCGCCGACCCGCTCGGCCCAGGCGAGCGTCTTCCCCGAAAGCGTCACGCCCGGCTTCGGCCGGCCCGCGATCTCGATCTCCCGCCAGGTGAAGCGGACGCCCGAGCCGAGCGCCTTGCCGACCGCCTCCTTGCCGGCGAACCGGGCCGCGTAGTGCTGGGCCGGATTGGCCCGGCCGTCGCAGTACGCGCGCTCGGCCTCCGTGAAGCAGCGCTCGCGGAAGCCCGCGTAGCGCTCGAGCGCCGCGGCGATCCGCTCGATCTCGATCAGGTCGACGCCAACCCTCACCGCTCGATCGCCTCCAGCCAGTCCGGCAGGGCCGCGATCGAGTCGATCACGCCGTCCGGCTTCACCGTCGCCTCCTCGAGCGCCTCCTCGCGGTACTTCCCCGTCCGGACGAGGATCGTCTGCAGCCCGAAGGCCGAGGCGCCGGCGATGTCGGCCTCGACGTCGTCGCCGACCATCCAGGTCTGCCCGGGCTCGTACTCGAGCGCGTCGAGCGCGGCCGCGAAGTAGGCGGCGCTCGGCTTGCCCAGCACGGTCGCTTCCATCTCGGCCGCGTACTCGAGCCCGGCGACGAACGCGCCGGCGTCGAGCAGCGCCCCGCGCGAGGTCTGCCACCAGCGGTTCTTGTGCAGGCAGTAGAGCTCGGCGCCCGTCCTGCAGCTCCGCGAACGCGCGCGCGAGGTTGTAGTAGCTGAAGACCTGGTTCGTCTCGTAGCCCTCGTCCGCGCCGCCGAGCAGGACCGCGTCGGCGTTCTCGCCCACGAGCTCGATCCCCTCCAGGTCCTCGACGATGGCCGGCATCGTCAGCGCGAGCACGCGCTTGCCCTTGAGCGCGTGCGCAGCGGCCAGCGGCGTCGTCTGCAGCTCTTCGTCCTCGAGCTCGACGCCGAACGAGCGGATCTCCTCTGCGAGCGCGCGGCGGGAGTGGGTCGTGTTGTTGGTGACGAACCGCAGGCCGAAGCCGGCCTTCCGGAGCCGCGAGACCGCTCTCCCTCCCCCGAGGATCGGATGTCCCGAGACGTGCAGCACGCCGTCGACGTCCAGGAGAATCCCGCTCATGGCGGGAGACTCTATTCGGGTGACGCGGTCGGTCTCCATCCCACGCTCGGAGATCGAGCTGCGCTTCTCGCGCTCGAGCGGCCCCGGCGGCCAGCACGCGCAGAAATCGGACACGCGCGTGGAGGCGATCTTCGACGTCGAGAGCTCGGGCGCGCTGAGCGACGCGCAGAAGCGGCGCGTGGTCGCGAAGGTCGGGCCCGTGCTGCGCGCGGTCGCGCAGGACGAGCGCAGCCAGTGGCGCAACCGCGAGCTGGCGACCGAGCGGCTCGTCGACGAGCTGCGCGAGGCGCTTCGTGTTCCGCGCCGCCGCCGGCCGACGAAGCCGAGCAAAGCCGCGGTCGAACGCCGGCTCGAGGCCAAGCGCCGCCGCAGCGAGACCAAGCGCCGCCGGCGCGGCCTGGACTAGCCTGCGCCCATGCTCGCCGCCGGAGGAACCGCCGCGCTCGACGGGATCATCCTCGCGGCGATGGTGATTCCGTTCCTGATCCTCGGCGTGATCTGCTGGATTTTCTGGAAGGCGAAGCAGCGCGACGACGCGGAGCAGGCTAGGCAGCAGCCTCCGCCCGGCTGAGGAAATCGCGCACGAGGGCGAGCGTCTCCTCCGGCTGCTCGGCCTGCGCCATGTGCGAGCTCTCCTCCAAGACGACGTACTCAGAGCCGGGGATCGCGCGGTGCGCGGCCTCCGTCATCGCGGGCGTCACCTCGTCGTAGCGCCCCGAGAAGACGAGCGTCGGCACGTCGATCGCGCCGAGCCGCGGCGTGATGTCCCAGCCGCGCAGCGTCCCGATCACGTGGAACTCGTTCGGCCCGTTCATCGCGACGTAGACCTCGTCGTTCGCCGCGAGCACCGAGAAGCACTCGACGAGCCAGTCGGGCCAGGGGTCTGTCCGGCAGACGTGGCGCTTGTAGAACTCCATCTCCGCCTCGACGTACTCGGGGTCGTCGGTCGTCCCGGCCTCCTCGTGGCGCGTCAGCGTCTCGGCGACGTCCGCCGGCAGCTCCGCGCGCAGCCGCGCCAGCTCTTGCATCCACGCGGGCACGCTCGGCGGCGAGCTCTCGACGATCAGCGAGACGAGCCCTTCCGGCCGGTCGGCCGCGTACTGCATGCCGAGCATCCCGCCCCAGGAGTGGCCGAGGATGTGCACCCGCTCGAGCCCGAGCGCCTCGCGCACGACGCCGACCTCCTCGACGAACAGCTCCGGCTGCCAGATCGACACCTCGTGCGGCTCCAGCAGGCCCGAGTTGCCGGCGCCGAGCTGGTCGTAGAAGACGACCCGCCGCTCGTCCGCGAGCGCCTCGTAGGGCTTCAGGTGCAGCCAGTTCGCGCCGGGGCCGCCGTGCAGGCAGAGCAACGGGATGCGGCTCTCGTCCTCGCGCTCCGCCGCGAGGTCGCGGTACCACGTGCGCCCGCCCCGGAACGGGACGAAGCCCTCCTCGGCGCGCTCGAGCTCCGCCACGGCGAACATCCTTTCACGCCAAAGGATTTACGTCGGCCTAACAGGCGCCTCATCGGCACCTGACAAGAGGGGGCCACCATCTGCTCAACCCTCGACAAGGAGTGCCCAGATGAAACGCCCTCTTTTCTACCTTGGCCTCATCGCGCTTGTCCTGACGGCAGGCGCGTCCGGCTCGCTCGCCGCCCGGCAGAGCGGCACGGTCGGCTACGTCTTCAACGGCCGTCTGCTGGCGGACGCAGGCAACTCGACATCGCTCTTCGTGGACGTCCGCGGCGGCAACCGCCCCGCTCTGCGGAAGCTGATCGGCCAGGGTCGCACGCAGCAGTTCGCCGTCGGCCCGAACACGCAGTTCATCCGCTGGACGAACGGCGCTCCCTCGGTCGTGGCCGAGTCGAGCCTCCTCGCCGGCGACCGCGTCACGGTCCGCGTTCGCACCGATCGCTCCGCGTCGCTCGCGCAGATCGAGTCCACTCCCGCCTGGCGTGTCGCCGACAGCGGGCCCGGCGGCCGCAACCCGAGGCGTCCGCTCTGGCTCTTCATCGGCACGCTGAACGCGCCCGCCGCGAGCGGCCACTTCGCCCTCCACATCGGCAACGGCAACCTCCTCGCCCTGCGCAAGATGCTCGGCGAGCCGCTCGACCAGACCTTCACGTACGACTCGCGCACGATCTTCGTTCTCTGGCAGAACGGCGTGCCGTCCGTGATCCAGCCGGGCCAGCTGGTGGTCGGCGACCGGATTTCGGTGCGGATCCGCGCACCCCGAGGCTTCTCCCTGGGCCAGGCCGAGGCCGTCCCGGCGAACCACGTCGGCGACCACGAGCCCGGTACCTCCTCGTAAGCGCACCACCCTCCCCGCCTGAGAGAGGCCGCGCCCCCCGCGGCCTCTCTCGTCGCTAGGGTCCGAGGCCATGCGACTGCGGGGGTCATTCGGCGGCCGCGACCTCGCGGTGGATCTGGGGACGGCGAACACGCTCGTCTTCATCCGCGGGCGCGGGATCGTGCTCTTCGAGCCGTCGGTCGTCGCCTTCTCGGAGGAGACGGGCGAGGTGCACGCGGTCGGCTCGGAGGCGCGGCGCATGATCGGCCGCACGCCCGCGACGATCCGCGCAACGCGACCGCTCCGGCACGGCGTGATCGCGGACTTCGAGGTCACCGAGCAGATGCTCCGTCACTTCATCACGAAGGCGGCGGGCGGCCGCTTTGCATTCGCGCGGGTCGTCCTGTGCGTCCCGAGCGGGATCACGGACGTCGAACGGCGCGCCGTCGACGAGGCCACGCGCTCGGCGGGCGCGCGCAGCGTCTTCCTGATCGAGGAGCCGATGGCCGCGGCGATCGGCGCGAACCTGCCCGTGGCCGACGCCGTCGCGAGCATGGTGATCGACATCGGCGGCGGCACCACCGAGGTCGCCGTGATCGCGCTCGGCGGGATGGTCGTCTGGGAGTCGATCCGTGTCGGCGGCTACGAGATGGACGACGCGCTCGTCGACTACGTCAAGAACACGCACAAGCTGCTGATCGGCCAGGAGACCGCGGAGTCGGCCAAGATCGCGACCGGCTCGGTCTGGCCGGTCGAGGAAGAGCTGGCCGACACGCAGGTGGCGGGCCGCGACCTCGTCACCGGCCTGCTGCGCCGGGCGACGCTCGGCGCCGACGACATCCGCCGCGCTCTCGAGCAACCGGCCGCGCGCATCGTGGCCGCCGTCAAGGACACGCTCGAGCGGACGCCCCCGGAGCTCGCGGCCGACCTCGCCGAGCGCGGGATCGTGCTCGCCGGCGGCGGTTCGCTCCTGCGCGGGATCGGCGAGCGGCTCCGGCACGAGGTCGGCCTGCCCGTCCAGCTCGTCGAGTCGCCGCTTACGTGCGTCGCAGAAGGCGCCGGCCGAAGCCTCGACGAGCTGGAAACGCTCGAGCGCTCCGCGAAGGCGCAGCGCAGAGTCCGCCGCTAGTCGCGGCGAGGAAGAGCGAGAGCCGGTCGGCCTCGTCTTCCTCCAGCGAGACCGCGGCCTCGGCGACGCCGTCGACGCTCCAGACGCTGAAGCGGACGTGCGGCTCGTCGTTCAGGTAGCGAGAGACGCGCAAGGCCTTGCCGCCATCCAGCGGATGGGCGCGGAAGAACTCGACGAGCTTGCTGCGCTGTGGCGAGGCGCACCAGGGGCAGAAGCGAAAGGCCGTCTCGAGCTCGCCACCGCACTCGGCGCAGACGCGCAACCTGCTCCCACCTCCTCCGGTTGGCTCGTACCGTACCCCGTTCGAGTGATTTTCGTCCCCGCGGCGCAAGGTTTCTCGACCGTTTCCTTCTTCAAGGCATGGAAACGTGGAATGGAAGTTTTCTCTTTGGGTAACACCGCAGGCGAGGTGACTGAGTGAGCTCACTTCCCGCACCGTCATTCGAGACCGAGCTTTGCTCGCTCTACGAGCGCCACGCGGGCCGGATCCTCGGGTTCTGCCTCCGCCGGCTGCCGAGCCGCGAGGAGGCCGAGGACGCCGTCCAGCAGACGTTCCTCAACGCCTACCGCGGGCTGCAGCGCGGGACGACTCCCCGCTCCGAGACCGCGTGGCTCTTCAAGATCGCCGAGAACGTCTGCCGGGAGCGGCGCCGCGCTGCGTGGCGACGCCGGCGCATCGAGACCGTGAACGACCCCGAGGGGATCGAACGCGCGGCGGCACCGGAGAGCGATCACGACGAGCTCGCCGGGCTCGCGGACGCGCTCTCGGAGCTGGCGCCGAACCAGCAGCGGGCGATCCTGTTGCGCGAGTGGCAGGGGCTCAGCTACCGCGAGATCGCAGCGGAGCTCGGCGTGACTCAGGCCGCGGTCGAGACGCTGCTCTTCCGGGCCCGCCGCTCGCTCGCCTACAAGCTCGACCGCACCCGCGCGCAGGCGCTCGGGAGCCTCGGCTCCGCCGCGGCCTGGGCGAAGTCCCTGCTCGGCGGCGCGGCCGCCAAGGTGGCGGCGACAGCCGGCGTTTTCGTGGCGGTCACCGCGCTGACCCCGGCGCTCCGGCACGGGGTCACCGGGGCCTTCGCCTCGACGCCGCGCGCGAGCGGCGCCGAGGTCACCGAGATCGCGCCCCGGCCGGCCGCAGACTCACACCCAGCCAAGGCGCGGCACCAGCCGACGGCGCGGCGACACGCGGCCCGCCGGGCCAGGGCCACGTCGACCGGCCTGCGTGTCCGCCCCGCAAGCCGTGGGGGCCTCACGGTCGTCCCGGCCAACCCACCGCCGCCGCCGGGCAGCCAGCCCCCGCCGCCGCCGCCCGTGATCGCGCTCCCGCCCGTGCCGCCCGTGCCGCCGGTCAGCGTGCCGAGCCTGCCGCCCGTGGAGGTCCCGCCGCTGCCTCCGCTTCCGCCGCTTCCGCCGCTTCCCTAGCCTCGAATTTCGCGAGACAGCCCGGCCCACAGAAGAAGTACGTCCGGCCGCCGTGGTCGAGGCGGAGCGCCTTGCTCCGGTCGACCGTCATCCCGCAAACCGGGTCGCGCGCACCCCGCCGCATAGTCAGCGCGACCAGCCCCGCGGCGATGAGCGTAAACACGATGTTCAGAAAGGTCGTGTAGTTCCACGAGATCCCGCGTGCGGTGATCGAGTCGATCGACGGCCGCGTGGTCGGCACCAGCCCGAAGCGCGCTGAAGATGCCGTTCACCGCGAGCGCGGCCGCGGCCATCGAGCCGTACATCAGCGCGACGAGCAGCACCGTCAGCCGGCCGCCGTAGTAGCGACGGTAGATCAGCACGATCGGGATGATGATCAGGTCGGCGTAGATGAACGCGATCACGCCCGAGAACGAGATCCCGCCCGCCCAGAGCACCGCCGCGAGCGGCACGTTCCCGACCGAGCAGACGAACGAGAGAACCGCGACGAGCGGCCCGATGACGACATTCTCGAGCTGCTGCGGCACGCCACCCGTGCCGGTCAGGAACAGCTTGTTGAAGAAGCTCATCGGCAGGAGCGCGACGAAGCCTGCGATCAGGAAGCCGAGGACGATCTCCCTCCAGAGCATCTCGAAGTCGCCGCGGAAGTTGTGCGCGACATCCGACCAGGCCTCGAGCGAGAACAGCTTGGGCGCGCCGCCGGCGGAGTGGTGCTGGTGGCCGGTGTCCGCGGCGACCGCGTGCTCGCGGGCCTCTTCCTCGGCGCGGCGCGAGACGAGTAGCCGCAGCCCGCCCCACATCAGCACGATCAGGATCAGCCCGCCGACCAGCTCCGCGAGCGTGAAGCGCCAGCCGATGAAGATCCAGAGCACGATCCCGAGCTCGAAGACCAGGTTCGTCGAGGCGAACTGGAACACCATCGCCGAGACGAGGCTTGCGCCCTTCTGGAAGAGCGACTTCCCGATCGCCACCGCGGCGTAACTGCACGACGACGAGGCGGCGCCGAGCCCGGTCGCGAGCGCCACCTCCCGCGGCCCGCGCGAGCCGAGCGCGCGCTCGAGCCGCGCCCGCGGCACCCACGCCTGCACGATCCCCGAGAGCAGGAAGCCGAGCACGAGCGCCCACCAGACCTCCCACGCCATCTGGAACGCGTTCCAGAGCCCCTGGCCGATCTGGTCGAGAACGTCCACGCGCCGAGGGTAGCGCGGCGCGGGCCCGGGTACCCGATGCGACGTGGCCGAGCAACTGGTAATCGTCGACGGCACGACGTTCTTCTTCTCCGAGCGGAACGGGGACATCCTCGCGACCAAGCCGGAGGGGTTCTTCTACGAGGACGTGCGCCACCTCTCGCGCTGGTCGCTGACCGTCGAGGGGAAGCCGCTCGCTGCGCTCACGAGCCGCGTGGTCGACTACTTCTCGGCGAGGATCGTCGGCGCCCGGGAGGGCGAGAGCGAGCCGACGCTGTCGGTCACCCGCGACCGGTTCGTGACCGAGGGCGTGCACGAGGACCTCGTCGTCTCGAACCACGCGCAGACCGAGCAGCGCGTCCGGGTCGAGCTCTCGTTCGCCGCCGACTTCGCCGACGTGATGGACGCCCAGAAGCACGGCACCTTCGAGCGCGGCCGCTACTCCGCGGAGGTCGGCAAGCGGGCCGTCACGCTCTGGCAGGAGCGCGACGGCTACCGGCGCGGGACCGTGATCCGCTTCCAGCGGGTCGGACGCTTGCGCCGGGACCGCGTCGTCTTCGACCTGCGCCTCGGGCCCGGCGAAAGCTGGAAGACCTGCATCGACCTGATTCCGGTCGTCGACGGGGCGCGCCGCTCGCCGCTTCTCGCCTGCGGCTCGTTCGGCCGGCACGCGCCGAAGATGCCGCTCAGCCTGGACGAGTGGTTCTCGACCGCCCCGGAGCTGGAGGCGGATTGGGACCCGGCACGCCATGTCTACCACCAGAGCCTGCTCGACCTGGCGGCCCTGAGGATCCGGCCCCGGGAGGAGCACCTCCGCTGGGCAATGCCCGCCGGCGGCCTGCCGTGGTTCATGACCGTCTTCGGCCGCGACAGCATCATCGCCGCCTACCAGACGCTGCCGTTCCAGAGCGAGCTCGCCCAGGCGACGCTGCAGGCGCTGGCCGAGCTGCAGGCCACCGAGTGGGACGACTTCGCCGATGCCCAGCCCGGGAAGGTGCTGCACGAGCTGCGGCGCGGCTCGCTCGCGGCGACCGGCGAGATCCCCCGCGCCTACCACGGCACGCACGACGCGACCGCGCTCTTTCTGATCCTGCTCGACGAGTACGAGCGCTGGACCGGCGACCGCGCTTTCGTCCGTGAGCTCGAGCCGAACGCGCGGGCAGCCCTCGCGTGGATCGAGGGCCCGGCCGACCTCGACGGCGACGGCTACCTCGAGTACATCAAGCGGTCGGACGCCCCGAGCGCGCTCGACAACCACTGCTGGAAGGACTCGGACGACTCGATCCGCTTCGCCGACGGGCGCCAGGCGGAGCCGCCGATCGCGACCTGCGAGATCCAGGGCTACGCCTACGACGCTCGCCTGCGAACGGCCCGCCTGCTGCGGGAGGTCTGGCGCGACCGGGAGACGGCGGCACGGCTGGAGCGCGACGCGGACGAGCTGAAGCGCCGCTTCAACCGCGACTTCTGGATCGGCCGGCGCGGCCACTACGCGCTCGCGCTCGACCGAGACAAGCAGCAGGTCGACTCGCTCACCTCCAACGTCGGCCACCTGCTCTGGAGCGGGATCGTGGACGAGCGGCGGGCGGAGCGCGTGGTCCGCCGGCTGCTACGTGAGGACATGTTCAGCGGCTGGGGCGTCCGCTCGATGTCGGCGGACGACGCGGCCTACAACCCGCTCGAGTACCACTGCGGCACCGTCTGGCCGCACGACACGGCGATCGTCGCGGAGGGGATGCGCCGCTACGGCTTCCGCGACGAGGCCGGCCGGCTCTGCGAAGCGCTCCTGCAGGCGGCCGAGGCCTTCGGCTACCAGCTGCCCGAGGTCTTCGCGGGCCTCCCGCGCGACGAGACGAACGCGCCGGTCGAGTACCCGGACGCGCTCAAGCCGCAGGCCTGGTCGGCGGGCGCCCCGCTACTCGCGCTGCGCACGCTGCTCGGCCTGGACGCGTCCGGCGGGAAGGTGCGCCGCTCCTCGCCGCGCGTCCCGGAGTCGCTCGGCCGGATCCGGCTTACTCGACGGTGACGGTCTTCGCGAGGTTGCGCGGCTGGTCGACATTGAGGCCGCGCAGGCGCGCGATGCGATAGGCCAGCAGCTGCAGCGGCACGACTGCGAGCACGGCCTGCAGGAAGGCCGGCGTCCGCGGCACGTAGATCACGTCGTCGGCGTGGTGCTGGATGTCCTCGTTGCCGTCGGTCGCGATCGCGATCACGTGGGCGCCTCGGGCCCGCGTCTCCTGGATGTTCGAGACGACCTTGTCGTAGATCCCCTTGTGGTCGGTCGCGACGCAGACGACCGGCGTGCCCTCCTCCAGCAGCGCGATCGGCCCGTGCTTCATCTCGCCGGCCGAGTAGGCGTCGGTCGGGATGTAGGAGAGCTCCTTCAGCTTGAGCGCGCCCTCGAGCGCCACCGGCAGCCCGATGTGCCGCCCGAGGTAGAGGAAGAACGGCTTGTCGTAGAAGCGCTGCGCGATCTCTTCGACCGGATGGTCCCCGTCGAGGAAGTGCTCGATCTTCTGCGGCAGCTCGTAGAGCTGATCGAGGATGAACTCGATCTCGTCCGGCGGCAGCGTCTTCCGCACCTGCGCAAGCTTGAGCCCGATCAGCGCCAGCAGCGCAACCTGGGCGGTGAACGTCTTCGACGACGCGACCGCAACCTCGAGGCCGCAGCGCGTGTAGAGCACCGACTCCGCCTCGCGGGTGATCTGCGAGCCCATCAGGTTCGTGATCGCGACGGTGCGGGCGCCGAGCTCGCGGGCGAGCTTGATCGCGTTGACCGTGTCGCGCGACTCGCCGGATTGCGAGATGCCGATTACGAGCGTGTCCTTGGAGAGCACCGGGTTGCGGTAGATCCACTCGCTGGCGATGTCGGGCTCGACCGGAAGCCGCGCCCACTCCTCGATCATGTAGCGCCCGACGACGCCTGCGTGGTAGGCGGTGCCGCACGCGACGACGACGATCCGGCGCAGGTTGCGCAGCTGCTCCTCGGTCAGGCCCAGGCTCTCGAGCACGAGCTCGCCGTGGCGGATCCGGTCGCCGAGCGTCTCGGCAACAGCGTCCGGCTGCTCGTAGATCTCCTTCAGCATGAACGTCTCGTAGCCCGACTTCTCCGCCGCCTCGAGATCCCAGTCGACCTCGATCACGTCGCGCTCAACTTCTCCGTTCTCGACGTCGAGGAAACGAGCGCCATCCTCGGTGATCGAGACGACCTCGCCGTCCTCGATCAGCTGGATCGAGCGCGTCTCGGAGATGAACGCGGCCGCCATCGAAGCAAGGAACATCTCGTCCCGGCCCACGCCGACGAGCAGCGGGCACTGCAGCCGTGCGCCGACGAGCTCGCCGGGGTGGTCGTGGTGGACGACGACGAAGGCGAAGTGCCCCTCGAGCTCCTTGTAGGCGCTGCGGACTGCCTCGGCGAGGTCGCCGTCGTAGTGGCGCTCGATCAGGTGGACGACCACCTCGGCGTCGGTCTGGGTCCGGAACGTGTGCCCCTCGGACTCGAGCGACTCCTTCAGCTCGCGGAAGTTCTCGACGATCCCGTTCAGCACGATCGCGAGCTTGTCGTCGTCACAGCCGGTCAGCGGGTGCGCGTTCTGCTCGGTGACGGCGCCGTGGGTCGCCCAGCGCGTGTGGCCGAGGCCCGTCGTGGAGACGGAGCCGTTCGAGCCCGCCGCGGCGATCAGGTTCTGCAGATTCCCGACCGCGCGCACGTAATCGAGGGCGTCGTCCTCCCGGAGGGCGAGGCCTGCCGAGTCGTAGCCGCGGTACTCCAACCGTTGAAGCCCGCTCAGGAGGAGCTCCTTGCACGGTCTTCGTCCGACGTATCCGATGATGCCGCACACGACCGGGCAAATACCCCCTTAGAACGCGAAACGCCCGGCTGTTCCCCCCGCCCCTTCGTCGAAGCGGGTCAGCCGAGCTCTCGTGTCACGAGAGCGCAGATCGTAGCACAGGCTTCGTTGGCAGCCGCCTCGTTTTCGGCCTCGGCCAGGATGCGGATCAGGGGCTCCGTTCCTGACGGCCGGACGAGCACGCGGCCGTTGCCGTCGAAGCTCGCGTTCAGCCGCTCGACCTCGTCGCGGACGCTCTGCGGGAGCTCGCGCCGGGCGACCCTGACGTTCGCTTTCGCCTGTGGAAACCGCGGCATCACGGCGGCTGCGTCCTCGAGCGTGCGGCCTCCGAGCGCGCCACAGAGCAGCAGTCCCGCCGCGAGCCCGTCGCCGGTCACGTGGCCCTCCAGGTAGAGGATGTGGCCCGACTGCTCGCCACCCAGAACGCCGCCCTCGCGACGCAGCGCCTCGACCACGTAGCGGTCGCCGACGTCGGTCGTGAGCACCCGCACGCCGTGCTCGGCCGCGAGCTTGTGGAAGCCGAGGTTCGTCATCACGGTGACCGCGACGAGCTCGACGCCCAGGTGGAGCATCAGGATCGCCAGGATCTGGTCGCCGTCGACGACCTCCCCGCGCGCGTCGACCGCCAGCATTCGGTCGCCGTCTCCGTCGAACGCGATTCCCAGGTCTGCGCCCGAGCTTGTAACAGTCTGTTGCAAGGCGTTCAGGTCGGTGGCGCCGCAGCCCTGGTTGATGTTCGTCCCGTCCGGCTCGGAGCCGATCGCGGTCACGTGGGCGCCGAGCTGCTCGAAGGCCCCGGGCGCGATCCCGGAGTAGGCGCCGTTCGCGCAGTCGACCACGACGTCGAGGCCAGAGAGGTCGGAGCCGAACCGCTCGAGGATGTGCTCGAGGTAGCTGTCGGTTGCGACGTCGACGTGGTCGATCTCGCCTCCACCGGATGCCGGCGCATCCAGCAGCTGCTCGATCTCCTCCTCGGCCCGGTCGCTCAGCTTGTGGCCCTCGCGGTCGAAGAGCTTGATGCCGTTGTACTCCGGCGGGTTGTGCGAGGCGGAGATCACCGCGCCGAGGTCGAGCGTCAGCAGCGCGACCGCGGGCGTCGGCAGCACCCCGGCGACGACCGCGTTCCCGCCGGCCGCGACGACGCCGCGGGCGAACGCCTCCTCGAGGTCCGGCCCCGACGCGCGGGTGTCCCGCCCGACGAAGACGCGTCCGCCGTCCGACCAGAGCGTCGCCGCCTTGCCGAGCTGCTCGACGAGCTCAGGCGTGAGGTCTTCGCCGACGACCCCGCGGACCCCGTCGGTCCCGAAGTACCGCCGAGGCACTATCGCTTCGAGAACTGAGGCGCCTTGCGGGCCTTGTGGAGCCCGGCCTTCTTGCGCTCGACGATCCTGGCGTCCCTGGTCAGGAAGCCGGCGCGCTTGAGCGGGACACGCAGCTCGGGGTCGGCCTCGACGAGAGCGCGGGCGATTCCGTGACGGACGGCGCCCGCCTGGCCGCTCGGGCCGCCGCCGTGGACGCGTACGCGCAGGTCAAACGTCCCCTCGACGCCGGCGGTCTTGAGCGGCGCGAGCACAAGCTCCCGGTGCGCCGCGCGCGGGAAGTAGTCCTCGATCGTGCGGCCGTTGAACCAGGTCGTGCCGTCGCCCGGACGCAGGATCACGCGCGCGACGGACGTCTTGCGCTTGCCGGTGCCTCTGTACTGAGCGATCTCGTTCATGTGCGGAGCTCCAGTTCCTGCGGCGCCTGAGCCTCGTGCGGGTGCTCCGGGCCGGCGTAGATCTTCAGCTTCTTGATCTGGGCGCGCGCGAGGCGGTTCCGCGGAAGCATGCCCTTGACCGCCTTGCGCAGCACCTCGGTCGGCCTGCGCTCGAGCTGGACGCGGAGCGGCCGGCTCTTGAGCGCGCCCGGATAGCCGGAGTGGCGGTAGTAGAGCTTGTCGTCGAGCTTGTTGCCGGTGACGACGATCTTCTCGGCATTCACGACCACGACGAAGTCGCCCGTGTCGACGTGCGGCGTGTACTGGGGCTTCCCCTTGCCGCGGAGCGTGTCCGCGATCTGCGTAGCGAGACGCCCGAGCGTCTTTCCTTCGGCATCGACGAGGTACCAGCGGCGCTCGACCTCGCCCGGCTTTGCGTTCCAGGTCTTTTGCATAGAAGCGGCGGACTCAGCGCCCGCCGGGGCGGAATCGTAGCAGCCCGGCCCGGAATTCCGCCGCGCCGCCGTGGCTGGGATGGCGGACGTACGGCGCTTCGAGCACGGCTTCGGCGATGCGTCCGACGGCGATCACGCGGCGGCCGCGGGCGAGCTCTCGCGCAAAGGGGATGCCTGCGGCGATCTCGGCGCGCCGGGGCGGCCGGTTCGAGCTCTCGGTGCCGGGATGCGTGGGGACGACGTTCCAGAGCAGCACGCTCTCCGTGAGCCCGAGCTCTTCGAGGACGCGATGGACGATCGTCGCGCTCGCCTCCGCCGGGCCGCTGCCGGTCAGCTGGCGCTCGGAGGTGAACGGGATCCCCGAGACGCGCGCGCCGCGGTAGCCGGCCGCCTCGCCCACGAGCAGGAAGGGCGCGTCTCGCCGGGCGTCGAGATAGGCGCCCAAGCGTTCTCGCCGCGTGGCCGCGCCCGCGCCGTCACGATAGAAGTTGAACGTGGCGCCGATCTCGGCGTGCGCGAGCCGCTCGATGAGCTCTTCCATCAACATCCGCACTCTGACGGACGGCGGCCAGCAGCCGCTGGAGATCGCGCGGCTCGTCTCGGACTTCCTCGGCGCGGCCAAGCGCTCGCTCGACCTCGCGCAGTACGACTTCAACCTCGGGCCTGAGACGAAGGAGGTCGTCGCCGGCGCGATCTCGGCGGCCGCGGCCCGCGGTGTCGCCGTGCGGATCCTCTACAACGTCGACCACGTGCGGCCGATCCCGGTGCCGCCGCCGCCGGAGCCCGACGTCGCGCTGATCACGGCGCTGGGCGTGCCGGCGCGGGCGGTGGCCGGCGTGCCGGACCTGATGCACCACAAGTTCGTCGTCCGCGACGGCGAGTCGGTCTGGACTGGCTCGACCAACTGGACCGACGATTCCTGGTCTCGCGAGGAGAACGTGATCGTGACCGTCGACTCGCCGTCGCTGGCGAAGGCGTACACGCTCGACTTCGAGGAGCTCTGGCGCGACGGCGACGTCGAGCGCAGCGGCTTTGCCGCCGAGCCGCGGCCGGTCGAGGTCGATGGCGTGCGCGTCCAGCCGTGGTTCACGCCCGGCTTCGCGGACGCGCTGACGCACCGGATCGCCAAGAAGATCGGCCACGCGGAGAAGGTGCGGATCTGCTCGCCGGTGATCACGTCTGCGCCGGTCCTGGCGACGCTCGCGCAGCGGATCGCCGACGGCCGCGGCGACATCGCCGGCTGCGTGGACGCAACGCAGGTCGACGAGGTGATCCGCCAGTGGCACGCGCAGGGCACCGTCGTCTGGAAGATTCCGTTGCTCGAGCAGGTACTCCGGGGCGAGTTCTCGGGCAAGAACTCGACCCCCTGGGCGCCCGGGAGCCTGCACGACTTCATGCACGCGAAGCTCGTGGTCGCCGACGACACCATCTTCGTCGGCTCGTTCAATCTCTCGCACTCGGGCGAGCAGAACGCGGAGAACGTCCTCGAGCTGGCCGACGCGAAGATGGCGGGCCAGCTCAGCGCGTATGTCGACGAAGTCCGGCGGCGCTACCCGCCGGTCACTCCCACTCGATCGTCGACGGCGGCTTCGACGTGATGTCGAGCACGACGCGGTTGACCGCGGGCACCTCGTTCACGATCCGGGACGAGATCGTCTCCAGCAGGTCGTAGGGCAGGCGGGCCCAGTCCGCCGTCATCGCGTCGTCGGAGGTGACCGCGCGGACGACGATCGGGTAGCCGTACGTGCGCTCGTCGCCCTGCACGCCGACCGAGCGGATCGCCGGCAGCACGGTGAACGACTGCCAGAGCTCGCGGTAGAGGCCGGCGCGGCGCACCTCTTCCTGCAGGATCGCGTCGGCCTCGCGCAGGATCTCGAGCCGCTCGCGCGTCACCTCGCCGATGATGCGGATCGCGAGCCCCGGCCCCGGGAAGGGCTGGCGCCAGACCATCGCCTCCGGCAGCCCGAGCTCCTCGCCGACGCGCCGCACCTCGTCCTTGAACAGCAGGCGCAGCGGCTCGACCAGGTCCATCTCCATCTCCTCGGGCAGCCCGCCGACGTTGTGGTGCGACTTGATCTTCGCCGCCACCGCGTCGTCGCCGCCGGACTCGATCACGTCGGAGTAGAGCGTTCCCTGGACGAGGTAGCCGATCTTCCCGAGGCGCGTCGACTCTTCTTCGAAGACGCGGATGAACTCCTCGCCGATCGCCTTGCGCTTGTCCTCGGGGTCGGAGACGCCCTCGAGCCGTCCGAGGAACCGCTCCTCGGCCGAGACGTGGACGAGCGGCACGTGGAAGTGCCCCTCGAAGGTCTCGACGACCTGCGCGGCCTCGTTCTTCCGCAGCAGGCCATGGTCGACGAAGACGCAGACGAGCTGGTCGCCGATCGCCTTGTGCACGAGCAGCGCGGCGACCGCCGAGTCGACGCCACCGCTCAAAGCGCAGAGCACCCGCTCGGAGCCGACCTGCGCGCGGATCCGCTCGACCTGTTCCTCGATCACCGCCGCGGCCGTCCACGTCGGCGGCGCGTCCGCCACCTCGTAGAGGAAGTTCTTGAGCAGGTCCTGCCCATGCGGCGTGTGCACGACCTCCGGGTGGAACTGGACGCCGTAGAGGCGCCGCTCCGGGTCCTCGAAGGCAGCGATCGGCGCGGCCTGAGAGGAGGCTGTCACGGTTGCGCCCTCGGGAGGCGCCGCGACCGAGTCGCGGTGGCTCATCCACGCCGTCTGCTCCTCGGGCAGCCCTCGCCAAGCGCGCCGCCGATCCGCACCGCCGTCTTGCCGAACTCCGAGACGCCGGTTCGCTCGACCGAGCCGCCGAGCTCCTGCGCCATCAGCTGCATCCCGTAGCAGATGCCGAGCGTGGGGATGCCGAGCGAGAAGAGCTCCGGATCGACCCGCGGCGCGCCCTCCGCATAGACCGACGCCGGCCCGCCGGACAGAACCAAGGCCCGCGGGCGCCGAGCCCGCGCTTCCGCAGCCGTGATCCGGTGCGGGACGAGCTCCGAGTAGACGCGCGCCTCGCGGACCCGCCGCGCGATCAGCTGCGCGTACTGGCCGCCGAGATCGAGAACGAGCACCGGCCGCTCCTCCGGGCCAGCCTCGGCCACCGGAAGAGCGACGACCTCGCCCATTTAGCCCATGCCCACCTTTTGGGCTTGCTGCAGGGACTTGCCCTCGGTCTTGATCGACGGCGCGAGCATGACCTCGGCCTTCTGGAAGTCGTGAATCGACTCGTAGCCGCAGGTCGCCATCGACGTCCGGAGCGCGCCCATCAGGTTCAGCGTCCCGTCGTTCTCGGTCGCCGGGCCGATCACGATCTGCTCGAGCGTCGCGCTCTGGTCGACCGCCACGCGCGCCCCGCGCGGCAGGGTCGGATGGAACGTCGCCATCCCCCAGTGGTAGCCGCGGCCAGGCGCCTCTTTCGCCCGCGCCAGGGGCGAGCCGACCATGACCGCGTCGGCGCCGCAGGCGACCGCCTTGGCGATGTCGCCGCCGGTGCGCATGCCGCCGTCGGCGATCACGTTGACGTACTTGCCGGTCTCGAGCAGGTGCTGCACGCGCGCCGCCGCCGCGTCGGAGATCGCCGTCGCCTGCGGGACGCCGACACCCAGGACGCCGCGCGTCGTGCACGCCTGCCCCGGCCCGACGCCGACCAGGACGCCCTCGGCTCCGGTGCGCATCAGGTGCAGCGCCGTCTGGTACGACGCGCAGCCGCCGACGATCGCGGGCACCGGCAGCGACGCGATGAACTCCTTCAGGTTGAGCGCGTGCCCGTTCGAGGAGACGTGCTCGGCGGAGACGACCGTCCCCTGGATGACGAGAATGTCGAGCCCCGCGTCCAGCGCGACCTCGTAGTAGTCGCGCACTTTCTGCGGCGTCAGCGAGCCGGCCGCGAGCACGCCCGCGTCCTTGATCTCGCGAATGCGCTTGGCGATCAGCTCGGGCTTGACCGGCTCGGCGTAGATCTTCTGCATGCCCGCGGTGGCACGCTCCTTCGGCAGCTTCGCGATCTTCGCCAGCTGGCCGTCGGCGTCCTCGTAGCGGGAGAAGATCCCCTCGAGGTTGAGCACGCCCAGGCCGCCGAGCTTGCCGAGCTCGATCGCGATCCTGGGCGAGACGACGCCGTCCATCGCCGAGGCGAGGAGCGGCAGCTCGAGCAGGTGCGGGCCGAGCTTCCAGCCGATGTCGACGTCCTGTGGATCGCGCGTGCGGCGGGACGGCACGATCGCGATGTCGTCGAAGCCGTAGGCCTGACGCGCCTTCTTGCCTCTCCCGATCTCTACTTCCACAGGGACCGGCGATCGTAGCAACGTCGCTGGACGATCACGTTTCCGCGACCGGCTCCAGCTGCGCGACCTCGACGCCGCCGACCAGCCGGCCGGCCTCGCGCTCCTCGAAGCGGCCCGCGCCGAGCTCGAGAGTCGACGCCGCGCCGGCCGCAACCGCGAAGCGGAGCGCCTCCTCGTCGGAGCGCCCGTCGAGCCGGGAGGCGATGAAGCCTGCGAGCAGGACATCGCCGGAGCCGACCGCGGAGACCGGGTCGACGCGCGGGGCCAGGGCCCGGTAGCGGCGCGGCTCACGCTCGGAGCGGAGCAGCGCCCAGCAGCCTGACTCGCGCGTGATCAGGACGTTCCGCGCGCCGAGCTCGGCGATCGCCTCGAGGCCGCCGAGAAAGTCGTCGTCGTCGTGGAACTCCTGGCCGACGAGGCTCTCGGCCTCGCGCTCGTTCGGCGAGACGAGGAACGGCTCGGAATGGGCGGCGAGGCGCAGCGGCTCGCCCTCGGAGTCGAGCACGGTCGAGACACCGCGGCGGTTCAGATCGCGGATCGCCTCCGCGTAGAACCCCGCGTCGATCGCGCGGGGCAGGGAGCCAGCGAAGATGACGTAGTCCGCGCCGCGCGAGAGGTAGACGAGCTTTTCGAGCAGCATCTCGAGCTCGTGCGGCTCGACGCGCGGGCCCCACTCGTTCACCTCGGTGTACGTGCCGCCGGTCGGGTCGACGATCGCGGTCGAGGTGCGCGAATCGTCCTCGATCCGGACGAAGTCGTTGAGGATCGCCTCGGCGGTCAGCTCCTCGACGATCCGCGTGCCGGGGCCGCCGCCCGCCAGCCCCGTGGCAACGACCGGCACGCCGAGTCGTTTCAGCGCGCGCGCGATGTTGATCCCCTTGCCGCCGGCGAGCGTCAGGCCTTCGCTCGCGCGGTGCCGCTGGCCGCGCTGGAAGTTCGGGACGGTCAGCGTGCGGTCGATCGCAGCGTTCATCGTCACCGTCACGATCATGAGAACCACCCCAGCACGTGATGGAGGGTACGCCCCGCGTACCACCCTGCGCGGCCGGCGAGCCCGGGGCGGGCGACCGAGCGCGACGCGACGAGCGGAACCACGCCGATCAGGCGACCCTCCTGGTAGACGCGGACCTGCCCGAGCGTCTGGCCCTTCGCCACGGGCAGCGAGACCGTGTCCGGGAAGACCACCCGCCGGACGAGCGGGCGGTCGACCCGCGCGACGGGCATGAACGAGCGCGCCGCGACGAGCGCTAGCGGGTGGCGGCCGTAGCCCAGCGCGGACTCCGCGTAGGCCCGGCCCGCGACGACCAGCCGAGGGTGCACGTACTGCGCGAACCCCCAGTCGAGCAGCTTCGCGAGGTCCCGGTTCCGGGTCGAGCGATCGGGGCTGCCGAGCAGCGTCGCGTAGATCGAGACGCCCTCGCGCCGCGCCGCAGCGACCTCGTTCCAGCCCGCCTCGGACGTGTGACCGGTCTTGACGCCGAAGATCCCCGGGTAGCTGTAGAGGAGGTCGTTCCAGGTGTGCAGCACGCGGCCGCCGGGGATCGTCGCGACGCGCATGCGCACGATCTGCCGGATGGCGGGCCGGTGCATCAGGATCCGCGCGAGGTAGGTGACGTCGCGCGCGCTCGAGACGTGGCCCGGCGCATCCAGACCGTCCGGCCGGACGTAGTGCGTCGAGCGCAGCCCGAGCTGCCGCGCCCGCGCGTTCATCATGGCGACGAAGCGCGTCTCGCTGCCGTGGCCGACGTACGAGGCGAGCGCGTCGGCGGCGTCGTTCGCGCTCGCAACCAGCGCGGCCTCCAGCAGGTCGCGAACGGTCAGCCGTTCGCCGGCGACGAGCCCCGCGGACGACTCTCCGACGGCGGCGGCCTCGGGGCTCACGGTCACGACGGCGTTCAGGCGCGTGTGCTCGAGCGTCAGCAGCACGGTCATCAGCTTCGTGACGCTCGCGATCGGCACGGACGCGCGCGCGTCGTGCGCGAGCAGGATCTCGCCGGTCGTGCCGTTCTCGACGAGCCAGGCCCGGCCGCTGACCTGCGGGACAGCGCCGAGCGCGGGGGCCGCGAGCACGAGGGCCGCGGCGGCTACAGCGACTGCTCTCACCGGGCGGCGATTCTACTCAGCGCACGCGAATCCGCTGCCCGACCTCGAGCGCGTTCGGATCGACGTGCGGGTTGAGCACGAGCAGCGTGTCGACCGTCGTGTTGAACCGGATCGCGATGTCGGAGAGCGTCTCGCCGGCGCGGAGGCGGTAGTAGCGGCGCTGCCGCTTCGGCACCGGCGCGGTCTGCGTCACGACGGTCGGGATCGTGGTGGTGACCGGGGTCGATTTCGTCTCCAGGCCCGAGCGCACGAGCAGGACGCCGATGGTCACGACGAGCAGGAACGCTGCCGGAGCCCCGTAGCGCTTTGCCTCGGCGCGCCAGCCGCGGCTCATCCGCTACCAGCCGGAGACGGCCCAGATCTCGCGCTGCAGCCGCGCGGCCTCGAGCGCGGCGGCGGTGCGCCAATCCTCTTCGTTCGTACGGAACGCGTAGAGGATGCCGCGCGAGACACTCACGATTGCGCTGGCCGGGCCGCTCGTGAAGGCCCGTGCCAGGTCGGCCGCCGATGCGCCCTGCGCGCCGATGCCGGGCAGGAGCAGAATTGCCTGAGGCATCAGCCGCCGCGCTTCCCCGACGGCGCGCGGGTAGGTCGCCCCGACAACCGCGCCGACGTTCGAAAGGCCCCGCTCGCCGACGGTCTCCTCGCCGAGCTCGTGGACGAGAGCGGCCAGGTGCTGCCAGAGCGGCCGCCCATTCGAGAGCACGAGGTCCTGGACGTCGGCGCCACCCTCGTTCGAGGTCTTGATCACGCAGAAGAGCCCGGCCCCGTGGCGACGGCTCGCCGACAGGAACGGCTCGAGCGAGTCTCGCCCGAGGTAGACGTTCACCGTCATCGCGTCGGCGACCGGAGGCTCCTCCCCACGCGGCTCGAGGTACGCGGCCGCGTACGCCCGCGCGGTCGAGCCGATGTCGCCGCGCTTCGCATCGGCGAGGACGAGCAGGCCGGCGGAGCGCGCGTAGTCGCAGACGTCCTCGAACGCGCGGAAGCCGTCGGCTCCCAGCGCCTCGAAGAAGGCGAGCTGAGGCTTCACGCCCACGACGTACGGCGCGACCGCATCGACGATCCCGCGGCAGAAACGGGCGCAGCCTTCCGCTGCCTCGGCCCGGTCGACGTGGACGTCGCCGACGAGCTCGACCGGCAGCAGGTCGGGGCGCGGGTCGAGCCCGACGATCAGCTGCGAATGCTTGTGCTCGACCGCCTCGGCGAGCCGGTCGGCGAAGAGCGAGGTGGCCAGGGCCGGCTCGGCGCTCATCTCTCTCACAGGCTAGCGCGGCTTTCGGCCCGCGCAACGAGAGAGGGCCGCGTGTGCGGCCCTCTCGAAAAACCCTGAGCTCGCGCGGCTCTAGTACCGCCGCCGCCGCCGCCGCCATCGCCCATCCCGCCGCCGCCGCCGCTCTTGACGGCCTGCTTCAGCGAGCTGCCGGCGGAGAACTTCGGCACCGTCGCCGCGGGGATCGTCACCTTCTGGCTCGGGTTGCGCGGATTGACGCCCTGCCGCTCCTTGCGGAACTGGGTCGAGAACTTCCCGAAGCCGGTGAAATTGATCTCTCCGCCGCCCTTGAGGACGTCGGTGACCGTCTCGAGGAAGGTGTCGACCGCGTCGGCGGCCTCCCGCCTCGACATGTTGCCCTTCGACGCCACCTTGTCCACGAACTCTTGCTTCGTCACGTCCGCTCCTCTCTTCCCGGTTTTCGTTTGAGCGCGCCTGAGCCTAACAGGTGCGCCCTTTCCGCTCAACCATGCGGTTTTGCTGCACTTTTCCGCGCCTCGACGAGCTCGCCGGCCCGGAACAGCGCGCGGAGACGCACCCCGGCCTTCGCGAGAGCGTCCGCGCCTCCTTCCTCGCGATCGACCACGCAGACGGCGTGCCGGACGGTCAGCCCGGCCTCGCGTAGCGCCTCGATCGCCTCGGCTGCGGCGCCGCCGGACGTGACCACGTCCTCGATCAGGCAGACCAGCTCGCCCGGCTCGAACGCGCCCTCGATCCGGTTCGCGGTGCCGTATTCCTTCGCCTCGTCCCTCACGATCACGAACGGCAGGCCTGAAGCCAGCGAGGCCGCAGATGCGAGCGCGACCGCGCCGAGCACGGGGCACGCGAGCCTGACCGCCTCCGGTTCGAGCTCCTGCGCGGCGCTCGCGAGCTCCTCGCCGAGCGCGCGCAGGACGTCCGGCTGGGTCTCGAAGCGGAACTTGTCGAGGTAGTAGGACGAGCGGCGCCCGGAGCGCAGGACGAAGTCGCCCTCGAGGTAGGCGTGCTCGACGAGCGCGGCCGCGAGCTCTTGCCGGTCCACTAGCGCGCCGCGTCGAGCAGCTCGCGGGCGTGCTCGAGCAGCTGATCCGCGCCCGGAGCGCCTTCGGCGAGCGAGACCATCGTGCCGTCGCCGAAGTAGAGCTCGACCCGCTCCTTGGTTCGCGCGGCGCGCCGCCGGAAGAGCACCGCCGCGATCGCGGAGCCCACGGCCAGGAGGAACCCGGTCAAGAAGCTACGCCGTTTCATCATCCTTCTTCTTGCGCGGCGTCCTCGCCCGGGGCCGCGGTTTCGGCTTGGGCTTCGGCTCCTCGCCGAGGCCGCGCAGGCAGCTCTTGAGGTCGTAGAAGACAAGGCCGACGGTGGGCTCCTCACGCGTGGTCGCGACGATCACGCGGTCGCCGTCCGCGACGACGAAGACGCTCCCGCCCCGCAGCGCGACGTCGAGCTGGACGAGCTCCAGCCCGGCCTCGGGCCGGTGCTCCTCGGCCCCGCGCAGGAGCTCGAGCGCGGACTGCGCCAGCCGGCCCGCGCGCTCGTCGTCGACCGTCGAGGCGAGCACGGTGCCCTCTCGGTCGACCACGACAGCCGTCTCGATCTGGGTCGAGATCTCCGTCAGATCCCTGAGCGCCTCGGCCGTGGCCATACGCGCTGACGGTACCACCTTCCATACTCAGCCCATGCGGTGGCTGCCCCAGCCGGTCCGGAAGTTCTTCGCCGACCGCGGGCCGCACCTCGCGGCCATGATCGCCTACTTCGCGCTGCTCTCGTTCGTGCCGCTCCTGTTCCTGACGGTCTCGCTGCTCGGCCTCGCCAACCGGCCCGACGAGTCGAGCTACCTCGTGACCGAGCTCAAGCGCGCGTTCCCGGGCAGCTCCGTCGCGAGCATCGTGCACACGGTCGACGCGATCCGGGAACACGCGACCGCGCTCGGGATCGTCGGCGGCGCCGCGCTGGTCTGGGCCTCCCTCTCGCTGTTCAGCGTGCTCGAGTCCGCGATGAACATCGTCTACGGGCAGCCGAACCGTTCGTTCCTGCGCGGGAAGCTGCTCGCCGTCGGGCTGATGCTGCTCTCGCTCGTGACCCTCTTCCTCGGCCTGCTGATCGGCTCGTTCGGCTTCGACCTGCTCACGCGCTACGTCGGCTGGCTCGCCGGGAACTCGTACGTCGCCTACGGGCTATCGGTCGTCGTCTCGCTGCTCGGGATCTTCCTCTTCCTCGTCGCCGTCTACTACTTCCTGACCAACGTCGAGCACACCTTCGCGGACGTGCTGCCGGGCGCCGTGCTCGCGGCGCTCGCGCTCGAGGCGAGCTTCCAGGTGCTGCCGCTCTACGTCCGCTACTCGAACAACGTCGTCGCCCTGAAGGCGTTCGGCGGGCCCGCGCTGCTGCTCGTCTGGCTCTACGTGATGGCGAACGTGACCGTCTTCGGCGCGGAGATCAACTGGTGGATCGCCAATCGCGGGCGCCTCGAGCCAGAGGAGGCCGCCGGCCTAGCGTAGGAGGGCTTGGGCCGCGCGGGCGCGGTGGGAGTTCTCGCGCTTCCATTCGTTCCCGAGCTCGGCCACGGTTCGCTCCTCGCCGTCCGGGACGAAGACCGGGTCGTAGCCGAACCCCTCGGAGCCGCGCGGCTCCGTCGAGATGCTGCCCTCGAGCGTTCCGGTGCCGCGCAGCTCGCTCCCGTCGGGGCCGAGCAGCACGAGCTCGCAGACGTAGCGCGCCCGCCGGTCCTCCGCGTCGCCGAGCTCCCGCAGCAGGCGCTCGACGGCAGGCAGGCCCTCCGGCGCGTAGCGGGCCGACCGGATCCCGGGCGCGCCGCCGAGCGCGGCCACCTCGAGCCCGGAGTCCTCGCCGAGCGTCGCGGCCTCGGGCCGGAGCTCCCGGCCGTACGCGGCCTTCGCCTTCGCGTTCTCGTAGTAGCTGTCGCTCCCCTCCTCCGGGTAGCCATCCGCGTCGAGCGCCTCCAGCTCCCAGGGCAGCAGCGCCGAGAGCTCACGCAGCTTGTTCGCGTTCCTAGAGCAGAGAACTAGTCGTCCCAGCGGATCTCCAGCACGTGCTCGACGTCGGCCAGCCTGGCGACGATGGCGGCCGTGTCGGCGCGCGGCGGCAGCGTGACGTCGACCTCTACCAACCGGCGGTCGGCGTCGTAGCTGACCTCGAGCGACTGGAGGCGGGCGCCCTGCCCCTCCAGCGCCTCGATCAGCGGCGCCGGGCTTTCACCAGCCGGAAGCTGCACGAGCAGCCGGTTCGTCTGCGGCCGGAAGCGATCGATCGTCTGGTGCGCGAAGATCCGCAGGGGCCAGAGCGAGAACAGCACGAGCGCTGTGGTAATGACCGCCGCCGAGTAGTAACCGGCGCCGCTCGTCAAGCCGATCGCGGCCACGACCCAGAGCGTCGCCGCGGTCGTCAGCCCCCGCACCGCCACGCCTTGCCGGATGATCGCGCCGGCGCCGAGGAAGCCGATCCCGGTGACGATCTGGGCCGCGACCCGCGTCGGGTCGACGGTGCTGCCGTGCGTGAGGACGTCGTGGAAGCCGTAGGCCCCGGCGATCGTGAACAGCGCCGCGCCGAGCGAGACGAGCAGGTGCGTCCGGAAGCCCGCCTCCCGCTCGCGGATCTCCCGCTCGATGCCGACCGCGCCGCCGAGTGCCGCCGCCAGCGCAAGCCGTAGCAGCGCCTCCCCCCAGGAAAGCGACGGGAGGCTAGCCGCCAGCAGCATCGAGCGCCTCCCGCTGGGCCTCGCCGATCTCGGCGATCCCGGCGGCGGCCAGGTCGAGCAGCGCGTCGAGCCCTTCGCGGTCGAACGGCGCGCGCTCGGCCGTCGCCTGCACCTCGACGAGCCGCGCTTCGCCGGTCATGACGACGTTGATGTCGACTTCCGCGGCCGAGTCCTCCACGTAGTCGAGGTCGAGCAGGCGCTCACCGTCGACGATTCCGAGCGAGACGGCCGCGACCGAGTCGGTCAGCACACGACTGAGCCCGGCCCGCCCGAGCGCCCTCGCCGCCGCGACATACGCGCCGGAGATCGCCGCGCAGCGCGTGCCGCCGTCGGCCTGCAGGACGTCGCAGTCGAGCCACAGCGTCCGCTCGCCGAGAGCCTCGAAGTCCGTCACCGCCCGGATCGCGCGCCCGATCAGGCGCTGGATCTCGACCGTGCGGCCCTTCTGCTTACCCGCGCTCGCCTCGCGCTGCGTGCGCTCGCCGGTCGAGGCGGGCAGGAGCGAATACTCGGCCGTCAGCCAGCCGCGTCCCTTGTCGCGCAGCCAGCGGGGAACGCCTTCGTCGAGCGAAGCGGTGCAGAGAACCCGCGTCTTGCCCTGCGAGTAGAGCACGGAGCCCATCGGCTGCTCGAGGTAGTCGACGAGGATCTCGAGCGGGCGCAGCTGGTCGGGGCGACGACCTTCTCTCACGCCACGGCTTCCAGGTCCGCGACCGCGACCTGCTCGATCTCGCCGAGCGGCAGCTGCAGGAAGCGCTCGCCGAGCTCGCGGAAGAGCGACGGCTCGCCCGTCGTCAGGAAGCGGTACGCGCCCTCGCGGCCACGGTCGTTCTCGATGCCCTTGCGCGCGAGCGTCTCGGCCACCTCGCGCGCGGTCTCCTCGGCCGAGAAGACGAGCGTGACGTCACGCCCGAAGACGCGCTGGAAGATCGGCCGGATCAGCGGGTAGTGCGTGCAGCCGAGGATGACGGTGTCGACGCCTGCCTCTTTCAGCGGCTCGGCGTACTCGCGAACGGCCTCGGTCGTCTGCGCCGAGAACGGATCGTCGCTCTCGATCAGCGGCACGAGCCGCGGGCACGCGACCGGGACGAGCTCCACCCCCGCGTCGAGATCGCCGACGAGCTTCGCGTAGCGGCCGGCCTCGACGGTCGCCTGCGTCGCGAGCAGCCCGATCCGCCGGTTCCGGGTCGCCTGCACGGCCGCGTGCGCCTCCGGTGTGATCACGCCGACGACGGGAACGCTCAGCTCCGACTGGAGCTGCGGCAGGGCCGCCGAGGTGGCCGCGTTGCAGGCGACGAGGACGAGCTTCACGTCCTGCGCCTCGAGGAAAACGGCGATCTCGTGCGCGAAGCGGCGGATCTCGTCGAGCGGGCGCGGCCCGTACGGCAGGCGCGCGTGGTCGCCGAGGTAGACGAAGTCCTCGTTCGGCATCGTCACGAGGCACTCGTGCAGGACGGTCAGCCCGCCCACGCCCGAGTCGAACACGCCCACCGGCCGCGGATCCACAGGGCGATTCTAGGAGTACTCTGTTCCGGTGGGTCGCCGGGTTGTCGTGGTTTGCTGCATGGCGCTGCTCGCGCTGCTCGCGGCCGGGCGCGCCTCGGCGTTCACGCAGCAGGAAGTGACGATCCCGACGTTCGACGGCGTCGACCTCAGGGGCACGCTCTACGTGCCGACGACGGGGAGCCCGCCGTACCCGGCGGTCGTGCTCTTCCACGGGATCGGCGGCAAGCGCCAGGACCTCGACCTCGTCGCGCAGCGGTTCGCCCAGAGCTTCGTCGTCCTCTCGTTCGACGCCCGCGGCCACGGCCAGTCCGGTGGCCTCACCTCGATCGACGGGCCGAATGAGATCGCCGACGCGCGGACGGTGCACGACTGGCTCGCCGCGCAGCCCGGGGTCATCCCGAACGAGATCGGCGCCTGGGGCATCTCCATGGGCGGCGGCGCAGTGCTGCGGTCGTTCGTGGAGGGCGTGCCCTGGGACGCGGCCGAAGTGGTCGAGACCTGGACCGACCTCTACGGCAGCCTCGCGCCGCAGGACCTCTCCAAGTCGGGCGCCGTCTACCAGTTCCTCAGCTCGGTCCCGGCCGGCAACCTCGACCCGTCGGTCGCGGCGATCGAGAACGACGCGCTCGCGAGCACGAATCTCTCGATACTGCGGGAGTTCGGCGCCGCGCGCTCGAGCCGCTCCCTGCTCTCGCACGTGACGACGCCCGTGTACTTCTTCCAGGGTCGGCGCGACTTCGCGTTCGGGATCGACCAGGCGATCGCCGGCTACCAGCTCGTCAAGGGCCCGAAGCAGCTCTACATCGGGGACTTCGGCCACTCGCCGTCGACCTTCCCCGGCCCCGACATCGCAGCGGTTCTGAATCAAGGCAACGGCTTCTTCGTGCGCTGGCTGGTCCGTCCGCCACTCCGGCCGGTCGTCAAGCCAATCCTGGTCGCGCCCGATCCGTTCCGCCGCGCTCCAAGCGCATACAAGAAGCTGCCGCCGACCCGCGCCGCCCACATCGCCTTCGCCGGCACAAACAAGCTGACCGGCGAGGCCAAGGCCGCCCGGAGGAGCGCTCGCACCGGCACCCCGCTCGAGACCTTCGGCAGCGGCCGCCTCAAGCTGAAGGTGACCCTCTCCGGCGGCTGGGAGCGGTTGGTCGCAGTGCTGACCGCGAGGACGCCGAAGCACAAGACGATCGTCGTCAGCGAGGGCGGGATCAACACGATGGGGATGGCCGGCAGTCACCAGCTCGCGATCAAGCTGAGCTCCGACGCGACCCTGATCCCGAAGGGCTCGCGGCTGACGATCACGGTCGCCTCGAACTCGCAGGCTCAGGACCCGAACAACCTGCTCTACCTCGACCTGCCGCAGCCGCCGGCCGCGACGATCAAGCTCGGCCCGGCGCGGCTCGACCTGCCGGTGCTCAGGAAGCCGATCTCGAAGTGAGGCGCGCCGCGCTCATCGTCCTGGCCGCGCTCGGCCTCGCGGTCCCCGCCGCGAGCAGCGGCCCGGCCGACACGCCGCCCGGGATCACGCCGACGCAGATCCTGATCGGCGGCACGGTCCCGCTGAGCGGCCAGGCCTCGGCGTTCGGCGCGGTCGGCCCGTCGGCCAACGCGTACTTCAAGTACGTCAACGCCCACGGCGGCGTCAACGGGCGGAAGATCAAGTACGTCTACCGCGACGACGGCTACGACCCCGCGCGCACACTCAACGAGACGCGCCGCCTCGTCGAGCAGGACAAGGTCTTCGCGATCTTCAACACGGTCGGCACGGAGCACACCATCGCGATCCGCGGCTACCTGAACGCACTCGGCGTCCCCGAGCTGTTCGCCGGGACGGGCGCGGCGCGCGTCGGCCGCGGCTACAAGCAGTACAAGTGGTCGATGGGCTACCTGCCCAGCTTCGAGGGCGAGGGCGACATCTACGGCCACTACATCGTCAAGCACCGGCCGAAGGCGAAGATCGCCGTGCTGTACGAGAACAGCGACTACGGGCAGGACCTGCTCCGCGGTCTCCGCCGGGGTCTCGGCAAGCACGCGAACCGAATCGTCGCGACGCAGTCGTACGAGGTCACGGACTCGAGCGTCCAATCGCAGATCGCGCGGTTGCGCGCGTCGCGCGCCGACACCTTCATGCTCTTCGCGCTGCCGTTCCAGGCGATCCAGGCCTTCCAGTACGCGTACCAGCTCGGCTGGTTCCCGCGCTTCTTCGTCAGCGCCGTCTCGATCGAGCCGACGATCATGTCGATCGCCCGCACGAACACGCGCGGCAAGGAGACCAACGGCGCGCTCAGCTTCGCGTTCGTGAAGGATCCGACCTCGCCCGCGTGGAAGAAGGACCCGGCCGTGGCGCTCTACAAGAAGATCCTCAAGCGCTACGACCCCGGCGGGCGGGTCAACGACGTCTACAACTGGTACGGGATGACGGTCGCGTTCTCGATGGTCGACGCGCTCAAGCACGCCGGCCGCAACCCGACCCGCGCGAGCCTGCTGCGGGCCGCGACGCACATGAACGAGCGCAACAATCCATTCCTGCTGCCGGGAGTCCATGTGCGAACGAGCCCGACGAACTACTTCCCGATCGCAAAGGCGCGGATGGTGCGGTACCAGAAGACGCTGTGGGTGCTGTTCGGGCCGCTTGTTACTCCGCGCTAGTGCTTGTTAACTAACGGCTTGTGGGCTCGTCTTACATGAACGAACCGGTCCAGGGGGATCTCCCAAAGGAAGGGGCTATGTCAAAGAAATTCCGTCTGTTAGTGCTGGCCGTTGCCGCCGCGAGCCTCACGCTTGTTGCGATCGCCTCGGCCGGGCAGGCAAAGCAGGGGCTTACCGTGCGGCACGCGCGAACAGGCGCACCGACCAAGGTCTCCGGCTACGCGAGCATTCCGGAGCTCGCTGTGCAGCAGAAGAGCTACAAGCTCGGTGCCGCGTCCGATCCCGGTTTCTTGTTCTTCTCGGATCCGGACACGAACGACCCGACCGCGAAGATGACGATCTTCTCGCCGTCCGGCTACACCAGCGCGCTGACGCAGGCGCCGGGCACGACGGTCGGCAAGGCCTACGCGATCGTCAAGGCGCACGCGCTCGCCGACGCGCTCCTGCCCCTTTCTGGGCCGGTCGTCGTCGGGAACCCGGCCGACCCGGCACTCGTGGCGGCCTACAACCAGTGCAAGGGCCCGAGCGATCCGCCCGCCCCGCAGGAGGTCCTCGTCCTGAACACCAGCCTCCAGGGCTCGGCGATTCAGGTGCCCGACTTCCTCAACACCCTCGGGCCGTACGTGACGCAGGAGATCTGCCTGACGCCGCCCGCGGCGACGCCTTTCGAGGCCGATGTCGTGCTGGCGAACTTCTCGATCAACGGCGTCTTCCACAACGCAGCCGCGGCAGGCGGCTACCAGTGGTCCACCGACCTGACGCCGTACGCCGGCAACGTGCCGGATGCAGCTTCGACGGTCGAGGTACGGAGTTACGTGGGCCTGCCTTCATCTCTCACGCTCAAGCGCTTGAAGAGCAAGCCGACGATCAACAAGTTCAGCGGCAAGCTGGCCATCTCGGGCGTCAACACGGCCGGCCTCAAGCTCGACCTCTACTGGTCGACGGGCACGAAGCCGGCGGCCGACTACACCAACCCGTCGCTCGTCGGGCTCACCGGCAAGACGAAGAAGCCGGCGCGCACGACGAAGTTGAAGGCGACCGGCAGCTACCTGGTCACGCACGGAAGGGTGAAGAAGAGGACGTTCTTCCAGGCCCGGCTCGAAGACGAGTGGGCATTCCCGAGTTGCCAGGGACCGTCCCCGACGGGACTGCCGATCCCCTGCCTCGAGGAGCTTCTCTCACCGATGAACTCGAACCAGCTCGCGGTCAAGCCGCCCAAGAAGAAGAAGCACCACCGCTAGACATTTCGTCGTCTCTGCTCGAGGGGCTCCCGCGTGGAGCCCCTCAGCGTTCCATGGGCAGGTCGTCGTGGCGCGACCATTCGTGCCACGAGCCCGGGTAGTTGCGCGCGTCGTAGCCAGCGAAACGAAGGGCCAGCGCGGCGAGGGTCGAGCGTGAGCCGGAGTGGCAGTAGGCGACGACCTCGGCGCCTTCGGGCAGGCCGGTCAGCTCCCGGATCCGGTCCGGCGGCAGCGGCCGGCCGGGGCCGGCGAAGAGCTCCTGGTAGTCGAGCCGGCGCGCGCCCGGTATGTGGCCCTGGCGGGGATCGCACGGCGAGCCGGCGCGTCCCGAGAACTCCTCCGGGGTGCGGACGTCGAGAATCGTCAGCGCCGGGTCCTCGAGCCGGTCGCGCAGCTCCTGCCAGGTCGGCACAGCCTCGGGCCGCGGCTCCAGGCTGACCTTCGTCTTCTGCAGCTCGACGGGCCCTTGCTCGAGCTCGCCGGGCCAGCCCGCGATGCCCTGCGCGAGCACCGAGACGCGGGGGTGGCCGGCGAGCTGGGCCGCCTGGGCCGAGGCCGCTGCGCCCACGCAGTCGCCGCGGTCGTAGAGGACGAGGCGCTCCTCGCCGGTGACGCCGTGGCGGCCGAGCCTGCGCTGGATCTCGACCGCGAGCTCGCGAATCGTCTCCGGGTCGGCGAGCGGCGGCGGCGAGCCGAGAACGAGCGGAATCGAGTGAGGCAGGTGCCCGCGCTGGTGCGCGTTCGGCCCGCGGCAGTCGCCGAGCACGAGGTCGGCCTCACCGAGCCGCTCCTGCACCCAGCCCGCGTCAACCAGGGGCGGAAGGTCTCCGGCACCTTGTAACAGACTGTTACTTGGGTGGTTCACAGCGCGGCGACGACCTCGCGCTCGGCTGCGATCGCCGGGCGGGCGAGCAGGCGCTCGAGCCAGTCCGCGAGCGATGGCCCGAGCTCGAGGTCGAAGCGATCGAGCGCGCGCAGGATCCAGGGGACGTAGCCGATGTCCGCGAGGCCGTACTCGCGGCCGGAGAGGTACGGCTGTGCCTCCAGCGCGCCTTCGAGCTGGTCCAGCTTGGCGTCGAGCAGCTCGCGCGGCTCGCCGCGACGAACGGCGTAGTACGCGTCGCCGAGCCGGTCGTCGAAGCGCTCCAGCCAGAGGCGCCCGAGCGCGCGCTCGGCGGGATCGGCCGGCCAGAGCGCCGGCTCGGGATAGCGCTCCTCGAGGTACTCCATGATCACGACCGACTCCGGCAGCACGAGCCCGCCGTCTTCCTCGTAAACCGGGACGCGGCCAAGCGGGTTCTTCCCGTAGAGCCAGGCCGGGCGGTCGGAGAGGTCGATCTCGACGGCGTCGTAGTCGAGCCCCTTCTCGGCGAGCGCGATCCGGGCGCGGGCGGCGTACGGGCAGCGCTCGGCGGTGTAGAGCGTCGGCACGGCCGCAGCCTAGCCCGGCAGGCCCATCAGTCCGGCGAGCTGCTGCAGCAGCTCTGGCCCGGGTGGGAGGTCGTCCGGCGACGACGCGGTTCGGGCGACGGCGCGCACCTGCCCCGGGTCGGCTCCGGTCAGGCGCGCGACGACCGTCGCGTTGGCGCCGAGCGCCACGACGTCGCCGGGCGGGACCGGCCCGTAGTACTCCGGCACGGACTGGTACTCGTCCACGACCGAGCCGCGCTCGTAGAGGACGTAGCGAACGACGCGCCCGTCCTCGAGAGCGAGCGTGCAGACGACGGCCGAGGTCGCGTTCGACAGCTCGGAGGCGAGGCGGTCGAGCGCGCGGCGGTCGCGGTCGAGCAGGTCGGCCCGCACGGCCGTCCAGCCGTTCTCCGGGCCTGAGCAAGCTCGGGTCGGAGCCGCCGAAGCGCGGCAGGTACTTGGCGACCGCAGCCTCGACCCCGGCCCGGTCGTCGGTCTGGACGTACAGCGACGCCCGAGACTCGCGCGGCCCGGTCTCGGCGAGCCGCGACTCGAGCTCGTCGAGCGGCGTGACGAGCCGCAGCGCCCAGTCGCGAAAGCCGAGCCGCTGCCAGACCGCGCGACCGGCCTCGTTCGTCTTGTCGACGTCGAGCGTGACGTGCTCGGCTCCCTGGGCCCGCCCGCGCTCAGCGAACCCGGCCATCAGCGCCTTGCCGACCCCCTCGCGCCGCCGCTCGGGCACGACGTAGATCACGTTCACGTGCGCGACCTTGCTCGAGAGCACCTCGCCGAACAGGAGCCCGACGGGCTCGCCGTCCTCGGCGATCAGCGCGATCTTGCTGCGGAGGTCCTGCGGGTCGAACACGGGCCGGCCGAACGGCCGGTCCCAGAGCTCGTCCATCAGCGCCTCCATGAAGCGGGCGGCCGTGGCGTCGTCGGCGGGGGTGGCGTCGCGAATGTTCAGAGCCGTGAGGCTAGCGCGCCGGCGTTCATGTGCGCGAGGGCAGAGATCGTGATCATCGGATTGACGCCCGATGCGCTCGGGAACGCCGAGCCGTCGCAGACGACCACATCCGGGGAGCCCCAGAGCCTGCCCTCCCAGTCGCAGGCCGACGTCTCGGGCGAGCCGCCCATGCGCGCGCTGCCCATCTGGTGGAACGAGAAGAGGCTCGGCTCGGAGGTGACGATCCGCTCCGCGCCGGCGGCCTCGAGGATGCGGACGGCGCCGTCGATCCCCGCGCGCAGGTGCCGCGCGTCGTAGGCCGAGAGCCTGTACTGAACGGCCGGCGTCCCGTCGCGCCGGACGCGCACCCGGCCGCCGTCGCGGTCGCGCAGGAGCACACCGAGGGGAGCCGCGCGCGCCAGCCCGAGCATCAGCTCCCGGTGCTCGCGGGCGCCGGTCCACGGCAGGAACGCCGCGGCGAACCCCGGGTGCGTCGCGGTCGTCTCGTAGCGCAGGCCGTAGCCCGAGTCGAGGTCGGCGAGCTCGTCCGAGTAGAGCGCCTGCATCGTCCCCTCCCAGGGGCGGATCTCCTCGTCGAAGAAGCCGAGCGCGCCGCCGACCGGGTGGAGGTGGAGGTTGCGGCCGACGTGCCGGTTGCCGAGCCCGGAGCGGAGCAGGAGCGCAGGCGTGTGGATCGCGCCGCACGCCACCACGACCGCTCGGGCACGCACGCTGAGCGCGCCGGCTTCTACCAGCGGCCCGGGCGAGATCCGCTCCGCCCGCGCGCCCGTGACGATCCTCGCTCCGGCGCGCTCGGCGTCGACGAGCCAGGTGCGGTCGCTCGACTGCTTCGCGCCGAGCCGGCAGCCGTACGGGCAGTAGCCGCAGACCTGACCCTGGTCGCAGCCACGCACGTCGCGCGGCATCGCGTCCACGTGCCAGCCGAGCCGCTCGAGCCCGGCCCGCACCTTCTCCTCACGCGCCGGGACCCGGTTGTGCTCCGTGTTCGCGCCGAGCCGCTCCCACGCCGCGTCGAGGCTGCGCGCGAAGGCGTCGGTCGCGAAGGGCCCGCCCCACTCCTCACGCACGCCGTCCGGCGTCCGGAACGAGGTCGTGTAGTTGACGACCGTCCCGCCGCCGAGACACGACCCGGCGAGGATGCCGACGCTCTGGTCGGTCGTCGCGAGCGCGCCGCCGTCGAGGTACAGCCGCTCCAGGCCGGCGAGCTCCGCGCCGTCGAAGTCCGGCGGGCCGTAGTAGCCGCCGGCTTCGAGCACGACGACGTCGAGCCCGGCTCCAGCGAGCACCGCCGCCGCCGGCCCGCCGCCGGCGCCGGAGCCGATCACGCAGACGTCGCAGTCGAGCTCACCTTGGGCAGCAATCGGCGTGAGCGGCTTCGGCGGCGCCTGAGGGTCGGCCCCGAGCGGCCCCGGGTAGCCGAGCTCCTCCCACGGCGCGCCCGGCAGCGTCCAGGCGAGCAGCAGGATGCCTTTGCGCAGCGCGTGGAAGCCGGTCCGCCGCAGCGCGACCCGGCTCCCGCCCCAGGCCAGCAGGATCCGCTCGCGGCGGGCGTGTGGCAGCCGGTGGAACTGACGCGCAGCGAACAGCCCGACCAGCGCGGACAGCCGCCGCTGCTCGCTCCGCGGCAGCCTTGCGACGAGCTTCTCCATGAACGCCTGAGCGACCCGCTCGCCCGAGCCGGGCGCGAACGTGTCCGCGATCGCCTCGAGCGTCTTCAGCGAGCGCGCCATCGCAGCCCCGTCAGAAGGTAGTGGGCGGACAGGTTCTGGAACGGCTCGAAGTGCTCGCCGAACGCGCGCAGGTCGCCGGCGTCCGGGTAGAAGGCTTCGACCGCCTTGCGCAGGCCGAGGTCGCCGGCGGGCCACGCGCGCGGCCGGGCCAGGTGGCGCGCCAGGAACCAGTCCGCGGTCCACTCGCCAAGCCCGCGGCGCGCGACGAGCACGGCCTTGACCTCCTCGTCGGTCATCCGCGCGAAGTCTGCGTAGGGCGGCGGGTCGTCTGCGAGCCCGAGCACGTACTCGGCCTTCCGGCGGGAGAAGCCGAGCGCGACCAGCTCGTCCGGGTCGGAGCGGCGCAAGCGCTGCTCGGTCGGGAACGAATAGGCCTGGCCGACGCGCCGGCCGAAGTGCTCGATCAGCCGGTTCCGCACCGCGAACGCCGCGTGCAGCGAGACCTGCTGCGCCGAGATCGAGGTCACCAGCGTCTCGAACGGGTTCGGCGCGAGCGGCGGCCGGAATCCCGCCAGCTCCCGGGTCAGCTCGCGCAGCACCGGCTCCTGTCGAGCCCAGCGGTAGAACGGATCGAGGTCGAACTCAGCACCGACGAGCTTCCGCACGACAGGTCGCGTCTCGGCGTCGAGCGGCTCGGCTCGAACGCCGCCGCGCGCCGGCTCGATCCGCACCTCGCGGCGCCCGACCACACGGTGCAATGCGCCGTCGACCCAGAGGTTCGCGAGGTCCGGCCCCCACGTTCGAAAGCGCTCCGTCGAGAGCTCGAAGTCGAACGGCTCGGGCAGCCGCAGAACGCCCACTACGCGAGAGCGCGGAAGTCGGTCAGCGGCTCGTAGGCGACACCGCGCTCGTCGAGGTAGCGCGCGAGGCTGCCGGTCGCGTAGACGCGGTCCGCGGCGAGCGCCGCGCAGTAGTCGGAATGCCCGTCGCCGGCGTAGAGGACCTCGCCGGGCGGCAGGTCGCCGCGCTTGCACGGCTCGCCGCACACCGGGCAGGTCTCGACGTCGCGGAAGAGCACGCGCCAGCCGTCGGGCTGCGCGTCGACCCGGTTCGCGCGCAGCTCGACCTCGCCAAGCACGCCCTCGCGCTCGAGCAGCGGCTCGATCAGCTCGTGGAAGCCCGACGAGACGACCAGCGGATGCCGTTCCCGCGCGAGCTCCGCGAAAGCCCGGCCGCACGCGGGCGTGCTCGACCACGTAGGCGACGACCTCGTCCAGCGGCGCGGTGACGGTCGCGAACTCGGCCGAGATCACCTCGTTCAGCGTCATCCGGCCGGCCTCGAGCTCGGCCTCCACCCGGTCGTAGATCTCGTCGTCGCCGAACCGCCGCAGCACGAGATCGAGCGTGTCCCGCTCGGTAACCGTGCCGTCGAAGTCGAGAACTAGAAGTGCGACGTCACGCCCGCCGGGTCTTCGTCCGCGTTCCCGGCCGCGGGGACCCGCTCCTCGAGCCACGAGTAGGCGTACTCGCCGTCGTCGAGCCCCTTCGCGAGCTTCGTCAGCCGCAGCGGGTGGAACGTGTCGCACATGACCGCCAGCTCGTGCGTCTCGGTCTGGCCGATCGACTTCTCCGCGAGCCCCGGGTGCGGCCCGTGCGGGATCCCGGACGGGTGCAGCGTCACCGAGCCGACGTCGATCCCGCGCCGCGAGGAGAAGTTGCCAGAGACGTAATAGATCATCTCCTCGGAGTTCAGGTTCGAGTGGTGGTACGGGATCGGGATCGCCTGCGGGTCGAAGTCGAGCTTGCGCGGGCAGAAGGAGCAGATAACGAAGTTGCGCCCCTGGAAGGTCTGGTGCGACGGCGGCGGCATGTGGATCCGCCCGGTGATCGGCTCGAAGTCGTGGATCGAGAACGTCCACGGGTAGACGTAGCCGTCCCAGCCGACGACGTCGAACGGGTGGTAGTCCAGGACGTAGGTCTGGTAGCCGTCGCGGATCCGCACCTTGACGCGGAACTCGCCGGTGTCGCGGTGCGTGTGCAGCTCCGTCGGCGGGTGAATGTCGCGGTGGTAGAACGGCGCGTGCTCGAGCAGCTGGCCGTACTCGTTGCGGTAGCGCCGCGGGATCTCGATCAGGCCGGGCGACTCGAAGACGAGGTAGCGCTGGTCGCCCTCGGGCCGGAAGCGGTACGTCGTGCCGCGCGGGACGACGACGTAGTCGCCTGCGGAATACGGCAGGTCGCCGAAGATCGTCTCGAGCGTGCCCGAGCCCTCGTGGACGAAGATCACCTCGTCGCCCTCGCCGTTGCGGAACCAGTAGTCCATCTCCGAGTCCGGCCGGCAGAGCCAGATCTCGACGTCGTCGTTCCACATCAGCAGCTTGCGGCCGCTGACCGCGTCGCCCTCGGGCTCGACCCCCATCGTGCGGAAGTGCCGGTGCTGGTGGCCCTCCGGAACCCATTCGTCGCGCTCGATCGGCTCGAAGTCCGCGACGTCCGTGACGCGGCAGGGCGAGGTCAGGTGGTAGAGGATCGACTCGTTCCCGTCGAAACCCTCGAGGCCCATGACCTCTTCGGTCAGCAGCGTTCCGTTGTCGCGGAACTGGATGTGCCGCTTGCGCGGGACCTCGCCTCTGACCTGGTACGTCGGCACGCGAGAAGAATAGTGCTCAGCCGGTGGCCAGCGCGGCCAGCCGCTCGCCGATCGCCGGCGCGAACTTGAAGCCGTGGCCCGAGCACGGCGAGCCGATCACGAGCCGGCCGCGGCGCTCGAGGATGAAGGTCTCGTCGGCGGTGGTCGTGTACATGCAGGTCTCGGCCCCGACGGGCTCCGGGTCGGCCAGCAGGTAGGTCTCGTTCGTCCAGGCCGCGATCCGGTCGATCAGCGCCTGCTCGGGCTCGCCCGGCGTGTTCGGGTCGGCTTCCGGCCCCGCGTGGTGCGCGCCGACCTTCAGCCCGTAGAGCGGGTCGTGCAGCGAGTACATGTCGTGCGTGTGCCGGTCGGGCTTGAACGAGACGACCGACGGCACCGGCCGGCCGCCCGTGTCGGGCCGGAAGTAGCAGAGCGTCTCGCGCGTCGTCTTCACCGGCAGCGGCTCGTCGAGCAGCTCGTTGACCCAGGAGCCGGCGGTGACGACGACCACTTCCGCGTCGACCTCGTCCGGCCGGACGCGCTCTCCCTCGCGCACGTCGAGCTCTCGGGCGAAGGCAGCGAGGGCCTTGTCGGCGCGGGCGATACCGGCTTCCGGCTGGACGACCGCGAACGAGCCCTCGGGCACGCGAATCGGGAAGCGTCGCTCGGCCTCGTCTCGGTCGAGGCGTTCCCAGCTGACGCCGCAGCGCTCGAGCGTGTGCGCGGTGCTCTCCTCGAGCGTCTGCACGATCTCGACCAGCCCGTGGAGCTCGAGCAGGGTCTGGCCGCTCTCGGCCTCGAGCTCGCGCCAGAGCCCGAACGCCTCCTGCGCCAGCCGCACGTACTCGTCCTCCGCGTAGGCCAGCCGGAAGATCCGCGAGCGCCCGTGGCTCGACCCGTGCGGATGCCCGACCTGGAACTGCTCGTAGACGACCGGCTCGTGCCCGCGGCGCTTGAGCGCCCAGCCAGTGGCGAGGCCCATGACGCCCGCGCCGATGACGGCGATCTTGGCCACGGCGCTACTCGCGCACGAGCGCGCTCGCGTAGGCGAACGCGTAGAAGACGAGGTACGTCGCGACCAGGAACGCCGTGAACAGGATCGTGACCGCGACCGTCCGGGGATGGGCGGCAGGGTCGGCGATCCCACGGAACACACGGCCGAAGAGCGCCTGCGGCTGCACGATCACGTCCCACGAGTTCAGGCGCAGGAACCGCCCGATGTAGACGCCGAGCGAGGTCAGCACCAGCGTCAGCGCGACGAACGCCCACGCCAGACGGGGCCCGAGCGAGCGCCTGACCACGGCCTGGATCAGGTAGAGCGAGAGAAAGCCGAGCACGAGGCCGGTCCAGGCGGCACTCGACAGGAGCACGACGTCGTACCAGACCGGTACCGCCGCGCCCGCGTCGATGTGCGTCAGATCCGTGACGATGTACGGTGCGTTCGGGAAGAAGACCAGCCAGAGCGCCCCGAGCGCGAGGAGCTTCGGCAGGGATGCGCCGCCCCGCGCGCGGTCGTACACGAGCAACGCCAGCCCCAGTGGGATCCACGCGAGGAAGAGGTTCCACGCGATCCCGGCGTGCTCGGACGTTCCGGTGTACGCGACGCGAACGCCGATCGTGACGAGCGTGAACAGGGTCAGCAGCACGAGAGCCCCGAGCACCGCGAGCCGGCGGTCGCTAAAGGAGGTTTTCAACCGCTCGAGCATGGTCGGAGCGTACCCGCCGTGGTCAACCGGCACCTGAGCGCGACGCGCCGATGTGGTTCCGCAACAACCCGATTCCCTCGACCTCGAGCTCGACCTCGTCGCCGGGCTGCAGCCAGCGCTCGTCGCCGTGCTCGAGGATGCAGCCCGTTCCGACCGTGCCCGAGCCGAGGATGTCGCCGGGCCGGAGCTCGGTGTTGCGCGCCGCGTGGGCCAGGATCTCCTCCCACGACCAGTGCAGGTCGCCGAGGTTGCCGCGCGAGCGCTCCTCTCCGTTGACGCGCGCGACCATCTCCAGCCGCAGGTCGCCGAGCTCGTCCGGCGTGACGACGACGGGCCCGAGCGAGGTCGCGAAGTCCTTTCCCTTGGCGGGGCCCAGGCCGATCGCCATCTCCTGCCGCTGCAGGTCGCGCGCCGACCAGTCGTTCATGACCGTGAAGCCGGCGATGTGCCCATCGACCCCGATCACGGCTGCCACCTCGAGCTCGTAGTCGAGCTTCTTCGTGCCCTCCGGGTATGGGATCTCGTCGTCCGGCCCGTAGATCGCGGCCGGGTTCGAGAAGTAGAACGCGGGCAGCTCGTACCACTCGGGCGGGACCTCGCCTCGGCCGGTCACCGCGCGGGCGTTCTTCACATGGGCCTCGAAGGCGTAGAAGTCGCGCACCGTCGGCGGGTGCTGGACCGGCGCGAGCAGACGCACCTCGTCGAGGCGGAACTCGGCGTGCTCGCGCGCCTGGCCGCCGCCCGTGAAGAACGAGACGAGCGTCTGCGCGGCGAGCTGGATCACGCGGTCGCCCTCGATCCGGCCCGGCCAGCCGCGGATCTCGTGCTCGAGCGGAGTGAACATGCAGAGCTTCATGGCTCGGTGTGGACGATGACATCGGCGATCTCGGGCCGCTCGCGCCGGACGCGCTCCTCGATCTCGCTCGCCCGCGCGTGTGCCTCCGCGAGCGTCGTGTGCGGGTCGAGCCCGAGCGTCAGGTAGGCGCGCAGGCCGTCGTCGGTCTGCAGGAAGCGCAGCTCGCGCGGCGCCGCGCCGGTCGTCTCGCGCACGATCCGCTCGATCAGCGCGCGGTCGGCCGCGGCCTCGTCGCCGAGCCGGCCCTCACTCGGCTCCGCCAGCGGCTCCAGGTGCGTCTGCACGGCGTCGACCTCGGGCACCGACTCGACGATCGCGCGCTCGACTTCGGTCGCGACCTCGTGCGCGTCGTCGAGCGGCAGGTCGCCGGGCAGCTTCAGGTGGAGCGAGACCTGCGTCCTCGGCCCGACGCGGAGGACGCTCAGGTTGTGGATCTCGCGCACGCGCGGGACGCGCTGGGCGGCCGCGAGCGCCCGTTCGCGCAGGGCGGCCTCGTCGCCCGCCGGCTCGACGTGCACGACGACGTCGCTCCCCGGCAGCGCCTCGTGCATCGCTTCCTCGACCGCGTCGGCCGCCGCGTGGCCCTGGCCGACGGCTTCTCCGGGCGGCACGCCGATCACGACGTCCGCGAACTGCCGTCCCGCAGCGTGACGCATCCGCAGCCTGCGCAGCTCCACGGGCGGCTCCACGCCGCCGATCGCGGCGAGCGCAGCGGCCTCGGCCTCGGGAGACATGCGGTCCATCAGCACGTCGACGTTGATCCGGATCAGGCGCGCGGCCGCCAGCAGGACGAGCCCCGCCACGAACAGCGCCGCCGCCGAGTCGGCCCAGTGGTGGCCTGCCCGCGCCGCGATCAGCCCGATCAGCACCGCGGTCGAGCCCGCGAGGTCGCTCGCGAAGTGGACGGCGTTCGCCTGCAGCGCCGGGCTCCCGACGCGCCGGGCGGTCCGGTACGAGGCGAACAACCGGCTCGCGTCGATCACCATCACCACGCCGACGACGACGAGCGCGTAGCCCTTCGGGTCGACCTGGCCGTGCGCGAGCCCGGTCAGCCGCCAGAGCGCGCGCCAGGCGATCGCGAGGCTGGCGACGACCAGCAAGCCGGCTTCGGCGAGCGCTGCCAGGTGTTCGGCCTTGCCGTGCCCGTACGCGTGCCCCGGGTCGGCCGGGCGGCCCGAGACTCCGACCGCGATGAAGGTGAGCAGCGCCGCCACGAGGTCTGTTCCGGAATGCGCCGCCTCGGAAAGCAGGCCGAGGCTGTCCGTCGAGATCGCCGTGCCGAGCTTGAGGCCGATCAGCAAACAGGCCGCGATCACGGACACGAGCGCCGTTCGCCGCTGCGGGCTCATGCGCGAAGGATAGGACCAACGAGAAGGGCCCGCCGGTTGGCGGGCCCTTCCGACCACTCACCTAGGGGAGGGGAGAGGTTCTTTCAGGGATTCGCGGTGTCGCCCTGGACGCCCATGCAGCAGCGAACCGGGCGCCGCGCCCCTTGTCCGACCAATGGTGCCAGCCGAGGCCCTGGTGCGGGGCGCTCTACTCGAAGTCTTAACTTGCAGTCGGGAAGCTGGAGACCACCGGGAGCGGCAGCGTCCCGCGCAGCCGGAAGTCGAGCGCGCTCACGCGAGGCCAGATACCCGCGCGGGTCGCGCTTAAGCGTTTACCTTGCCCGGTCGTGCGCTGGAACGAGTTCGCCGCCGCCGCTCCTGAGCTGGCCGCCCTCGGCGAGGAGCGCCTGCGCGGCCGCGAGCTCTGCCTCGTCGGCACGCTGCGGCGCAACGGCTGGCCGCGGATCTCGCCGGTGGAGCCGGAGTTCGTAGACGACGAGCTGATGCTCGGGATGATGTGGCGCTCGCCGAAGGCGCTCGACCTGCTGCGCGACCCGCGGCTCGTCGTGCACAGCGTCGTCTCTCGCCGTGAGGGCGACGAGGGCGACTTCAAGCTCTACGGGCGGGCGGTGACGGTCGAGGAGCCCGACCGCCGCGAGCGCTACCGCGCGACGGTCAAGGCCCGGATCGACTGGGAGCCCGAGGAGCCGAACTACCACGTCTTCGCCGTGGACATCGAGTCGGCGGGCTTCGTCGAGTTCGCGCCGGGCCGCTACGGCCTCGCCTGGGACCCGGCCGGCGGCCTGCGCCGCTGGGAGCAGCGAGAGTCGTAGCGTGGCGAGCGACCTCTGGTGGCGCGGCTTCGACGCGCTGCTCCTCGACGCGCTGTCCCCGCGCTCCCGGGTGCTCGACGTCGGCTGCGGCGACGGCGGCCTCGTCGAGCGACTGGCAGCGCACGGTCTCGACGCCGTCGGCGTCGATCCGAACGCGCCTGCGCGCCCGCGGCTGATCCGCGAGCGAGTGGAGGACGCGAGCTCGATCGGCCGCTTCGACGCCGTTTGCTCGGTGATGGCCCTCCATCATTCCGACCTCGAGCGCGTCGTCGAGACGATCGCCCTCCTGCTCCGGCCGGGCGGCCGTCTCTTCGTCTCCGAGTTCTCGTGGGAGGGCTACGACGAGCGCGCCGCCGCCTGGGTCGCCGCCCACGGCGGGTCGACCACGGTCGAGGACTGGCGGACCGAGCACGGCGGCCTGCACACGGGCGCGGTGGTTCAGGCCGCGCTCGCCGAGGCCTTCGACACGCTCAGCCTGGTCGAGCGCCCCTACCTGGCGCGGATGGTCGGCGAGCCGGCGCTCGAGCGCGAGGAGCAGCGGTTGCTGAAGGAAGGAGCCCTGCCTGCCTTCGCGTGGTGGTACTGCGGAGTCGCGAAGAGCTAGAGGTTGCCGCGGAGCGCCTGCTCGCGCTCGATCGACTCGAACAGGGCCTTGAAGTTGCCCTCGCCGAAGGTCGTCGCGCCGTGCCGCTCGATCACCTCGAAGAAGACGGTCGGCCGGTCCTGTGCCGTCTTCGTGAAGATCTGCAGCAGGTAGCCGTCCTCGTCGCGGTCGGCCAGGATCTTCAGCCGCTGCAGGTCTGAGTAGTCCTCGCCGATCTCCCCCACGCGCGCCTGGACGTCTTCGTAGTACGTGTCCGGCGTGTCGAGGAAGAGCACGCCGCGCTCTTTCATCGTCTGCACGGTGCCGACGATGTCCTCGCTCTGCATCGCGATGTGCTGCACGCCCGGGCCGTGGTTGTACTCGAGGTACTCCTCGATCTGGCTCTTGCGCTTGCCCTCGGCGGGCTCGTTGATCGGAAACTTGATCTTGCCGCTGCCGTCCGCCATCACCTTGGACATGAGCGCCGAGTACTCGGTCTGGATCTGGTCGTCGCCGAAGTGGACGATGTTCGTCATCCCGAAGACCCGCTCGTAGAACTCGACCCAGTGGTTCATGCGGCCGAGCTCGACGTTGCCGACGACGTGGTCGAGCGCCTTCAGCCCGACGCCGCCGCTCGCCTGGCCGTTCTCGGCGACCGAGCGGTAGCCGGGCAGATACGGCCCCTCGTACTCGTGCCGGTTGACGAACGTGTGAATCGTCTCGCCGTAGGTTCCGATCGACGCGAGCTCGACTCGGCCGAACTCGTCGTCGGCCCACTGCGGCTCGGCGATGCCGCGCGCGCCGCGCTGCACCGCCTGGCGGTAGGCCTCGTCGGCGCTCGGAACCTGGAGCGCGATCACCTTCGCGCCGTCGCCGTGGCGGCACGCGTACTGGGTGATCTCGCTGTCGGCGCGCAGCCCGCTCGTCAGCACGAGCCGGATGTCGCCCTGCTCGAGCACGTAGGAGGCGCGGTCGCGCATCCCGGTCTCGGGGCCCGCGTAGGCGGTCCGCGTGAAGCCGAACGCGTGCTCGTAGTAGTACGCCGCCTGCTTCGCGTTGCCGACCCAGAGCTCGACGTGATCCCAGCCCTCGAGCGGCATGAAGTCCTGCGAGGCCATCTCGCTGATCTTACTTCCGGACGGCGGCGGGTTGGGGCGACGCCTCGTCGCCGAAGACCGGCTCGTCCTCGACCCCGCGCTTCAGCGGCTGCTCGCGCACCCAGAGCAGCGAGATGACGAAGACGAGCGCGCACAGCCCCGCGGCCGCGAGGAACGCCGGGTGCAACGCGTTCGCGAGCGCAATCCGGCCCGCGGCCGGGAGCCGGTGGATCGCCGTGCCCTCGCCGCGGACGGCCGGCGGCAGCTGCTGGTTGACGATCACGCCCATCAGCGTCACCCCGAGCGTGGCGCCGATCGAGCGCGAGAACTGCGTCAGCGCGGTCGCCGTCCCCATCGAGCGGCGCGGCACGGAGTTCTGCACGGAGAGGACGAAGATCTGCATCATCATCCCGAGCCCGATCCCCGCGATCACCATGTTCCGGGCGGCCTCGCCGTTGGTCGTGTTCACGTCCATCCGCGAGAGCAGGAGCAACCCGATCCCGAGCACGACCGGGCCGATCAGCGTGTTCGGCCGGTAGCGGCCGGTGCGCGAGACGATCTGGCCCGAGATGAAGCTCGTGACCACCGCGCCGAGCATGAACGGCGTCAGCACGACGCCGGACGAGGTCGCCGAGGTGCCGATCACGCCCTGGACGAAGAGCGGCACGAAGCTGATCGTCCCGAACATCGCCGCACCCACGAGCCCCATGCAGGCGACGCTCGAGGCGACCGTCTGGTTGCGCAGCAGCTCGAACGGCAGGATCGGCTCGCGCACCTCGCGCTCGACCAGCGCGAACGCGACCAGGAGCACGAGCGCGACGCCCAGCGCGCCCAGCACCTGCGGCGAGACCCAGGCGTAGTCGCGCCCGCCCCAGACGAGCCCGAGCAGCAGCGCGGTCGTCCCCGCCGCGAGCACTCCCGCGCCGAACCAGTCGATCGAGTGCTCCTGCTTGTAGGTGCGGCGCGGCATCGTCACGAGGATCACCGCGAGCGCCAGCCCGCCGACCGGCAGGTTGACGTAGAAGATCCAGCGCCAGCTGAAGTTGTCGACGATGAACCCGCCGACGAGCGGCCCGATGATCGACGCCGCGGCGAACACCGAGCCGATCAGCCCCTGGTAGCGGCCTCTGTCGCGCGGGGGGACGATCATCCCGACCATCGCCAGCGTCAGCGGGAAGAGGCCGCCCGCGCCGACGCCCTGGATCGCGCGGAAGATGACCAGCTGAACCATGTTCTGCGCGAGGCCGCAGAGCGCCGAGCCGATCAGGAAGATCGTGATCGCGACGATGAAGAGCGGCTTGCGCCCGTGCGCGTCGCCGAGCTTCCCGTACAGCGGCACGGTCACGGTCGAGCCGAGCATGTACGCGGTGAAGACCCACGAGTACTGCGAGATCCCGCCGAGGTCGGAGACCACCTTGGGCAGCGCGGTCGCGACGATCGTCTGGTCGAGCGCCGCGAGCAGCAGCGTCACCATCAGCCCGGAGTAGATCGCGAGGACGCGCCCGATCGAGTACTGGTAGCCGGGCGGCGTGCGCTCGAGGCGTTGCCGTAGCGTGCTCACCTGCGGCCCACCTCGGTGGCGAGCGCCGGCTGGGCGGGCGTGAGCCGGTCGCGCGAGAGGACGATGCCTGCCGCGATCGCGAGCCCGCCGACGACCTGGAGCCTCGTGATCGGCTCGGAGAGCAGGAGCAGCGCGAAGATCGCCGCGATGAACGGCTGCAGGTTCGCGAAGACGGCGGCGCGCGACGGCCCGACCCGTGCGATCGCGCCGAACCAGAGCAAGTTGGCGACCACGAGCGGCCCGAGCACCGCGAACGCGTAGAGGAGCCAGATCGAGGCGCCGAAGCTGTAGTCCTGCGTCGCGAGCTGGTGCGAGCCGATCGCGACCAGCGGGATCGTCCCGGCGACGAACGCGACCGAGCTCACGCGAAGCGGCGAGTAGCGGCCGAGCACCGGCGCCGCGGCGACCGAGTAGAACGCCCACGTGGCGGTCGCGGCGAGCGCGAGGAGAACGCCCCAGACGTGCCCGGAGACATTTCCGCCGGAGCCGACCGCGACCAGCGTGGCGCCGCAGATCGCGAGCACCGCGGCCAGCCAGAAGCGCACGCCGACGCGGTCGATCCCGAGCGCGACCGCGAAGAGCCCGGCGATCACCGGCAGCGTCCCGAACATGAGAGCGACCGTCGTCGCCGTCGTCAGCTTGATCGCGTAGACGAACGTGACCTGGTTCAGGCAGATCCCGATCAGCGCGGCGCCGGAGAGCAGGATCAGGTCGCGGCGGCGCATCGAGAACGATCGCTCGCGCGCGTACGCGAGGCTCGCGAGGATCGCCGCGGCCATGGCGAAGCGCAGGGAGCCGTAGGCGATCGGCTGGAAGCCGTGCGAGATCACGTACTTCGTGACCGTGAAGTTGAGGCCCCAGAGGGTGACCGTCGCCAGCAGCATCAGGTCTGCAGGCTCGGGTCGTCGCATATCCATGAACCTACCCATTAGGCTTTCGTCCATGCTGGAGCCCACTCGCGACGACGTCGACGCCCTCGTCGGGCCCGCCACGCCGCACTTCGCGTACCAGCTGCGCGCGCGGGTGCGAGAGCTCGTCGCCGACCTGCCCGAGGAGCACGAGGTGCGGCGCTACGCGGAGGAGCAGATCGAATTGCTCGACCGGCTCGGGTACGCCTCGTCGAAGGCCGAGGAGGGCCCGCACGCGGCGCGCGACCGGCCGGGCTGGCGCGAGATCCCGAGCTCGGCGCCGGCAAGCGAGCCCCTGCCGCGGCGATGAGCTTCGACGGCCGGCCTCGGTCCTCGTGACCGGGCGGCTCGCGGGGGATCGGGCGGGCGATCGCGCTGCGCTTCGCCGAGCTCGGCGCGTCTCGCGTCGCGATCGGCTACCTGCGGAACGACAGGGCTGCCGAAGCGGTCGCCGAGGAGCTGCGCGCCGCCGGCGCCGAGCCGCTGCTCGTCCGCGGCAACGTCTCCTCGGAGCGCGTGGTGGCCGAGGCGGCCGCGCTTGGGCCGTTCGACGCGGTCGTCCACAACGCCGCCACCGGCGTGATCCGGCCTGCGCTCGAGACCGAGGACAAGCACTGGGACTGGACGCTCTCGGCTAATGCCCGGGCCCTGCTCTCGCTCGCGCGTGGGCTCGCGCCCGAGATGCTGCCGGGCTCGTCGTTCGTCGGCATCTCGAGTCTCGGCTCCGTCCGCGTGCTCGAGAACTACGTCCTCGTCGGCGTGTCGAAGGCCGCGCTCGAGGCGGTCGTGCGCTACCTCGCGGTCGAGCTCGCGCCGAGCGGGATCCGCGTCAACGCGGTCTCCGCGGGCGTCGTCGAGACGGGCGCGCTCGACCACTTCCCGAACCGTGAGCAGATGATCTCGGAGAGCCTGGCCCGAACGCCTGCCGGAAGGCTGGTCGAGCCGCGCGACGTCGCCGACGCGGTCTGCTTCCTCTGCTCGCCCGACGCCGAGATGGTGCGCGGCCAGACCCTGATCGTCGACGGCGGCTTCTCGCTGCTGGCCTGATGGAGCCGACCGAAGGCAACCTGCGAGCCTGGGAGGAGGCGCACCGCAGCCTCCGCCGCGGCGGCGGCCGGCGCGGCCTGCCGAAGCCCGTGCGCGAGCGGCTGCCGGACCTCGACGGCCGGCACGTCCTCCACCTGACCTGCGGGCAGGGCCGCGAGACGGCGGCGCTGATCGGCCTCGGCGCGCTCGTCACCGGCGTCGACAGCTCCGAGGAGACGGTGCGCGCGGCGAGGAAGCGGCTCCCGGACGCGGCGCTCGTCGCCGCGGACGTCTCGGCGCTCCCGGTCGAGCTGCGGCGCGGGCGCTTCGACCTCGTCTACTCGTCGTGGGGCACGCTCGCGCTCGTCTCGAGCCCGCACGAGTGGGCGGCCGGGATCGCGGCGGCGCTCCGCTCGAGCGGCGTCTTGCTCGCGTACGACGAGCACCCGGTCGCGGCCTGTCTCGACCAGATGCTGCACTGGCACGAGAGCTACTTCGAGGCGTGGCCGGTCGGCGCCGTCGCCGAGGCGCTGATCGGCGCGGGCCTGCAGCTCGAGCGGCTCGAGGAGCTGCCCGACCCGAACCGCTGGGGCCGCCGCGAGGTGCGCGTCCCCGGCGACCTGATCGTCATCGCGAGAAAGCCCTAGGCCTGCTTACTAACCCGTGCCGTTCCGCCCCGGTATCAACCGGTTGAACGTGTCGGCCGCGATGTAGCCGGCGATCTTCGGGTTCTCCTGCAGCCGGCGCATCGAGTACGCGTACCAGTAACGCCCGAACGGCGTGTAGATCCGCAGCCGGTGCCCCTCGCCGACGAGCGTGTCGCCGAGCGCCGGCCGCACGCCGAGCAGCATCTGGAACTCGTAGTCCTCCCGCCCGAGCCCGCGCTCGGTCACCCCGCGCTTCGCCTGCTCGACGAGCCACTCGTCGTGCGTGGCGACACCGACGTAGCACCCGGCGTCCCAGAGCGCGTCCAGCACCTGCACGAAGTTCCCGCGGATCGCCTCGAAGTCGCGGAAGGCGATCTCCGCCGGCTCGAGGTAGATCCCCTTGCAGAGCCGCACGCTCGGCCGCAGGTCCGCGAGCGCCGCCACGTCGTCGAGGGTCCGCTTCAAGCGCGCCTGGAGCACGATCCCGACGTTGTCGTGGCCCGCCTCCCGCAGCTCGCGGTAGAGCCGCAGCGTGTCGTCGGTCGTCGAGGCGTCCTCCATGTCGATCCGGACGAAGTTGCCGCGCCTCGCCGCGTCCTCGACGACCTCCACGAGGTTCTCTCGAAAGAGCTCGTAGCCCAGCTCGAGCCCGAGCGCGGTCGGCTTGACGCTGACGTTCGAGTCGAGGCCCCCGCGCTCGATCGCCTCGAACGCGTCCCGGTAGGCAGCGGCGATCGAGCGGGCCTCGTCCTGGCTGGCGATCTCCTCGCCGAGCACGTCGATCGTCGCCATCTTTCCCTCGGCGTTGAGCCGGAGGACGACCCGCAGGGCATCGTCGAGCTCCTCGCCCGCGATGTAACGCTCCGAGATCCGCCGCACCACAGGCTTCGGCACAGCCGGGAGGAACCGGGCGATGGCGCGGTCGACGATTGCCACGGACGGGCCGATTCTAGGGTTTCGCGGACTCTTGCTCGCGGCGCTCGAACTCGCGCATCATCTTGCGCAAGAGCGCGTTCAACTCGTGCTGCTCGTCCTTCGTCAGCGCATCGGCGATCAGCGACTCCTTGGCCGCCTGGACGCCGAGGGTCTTCTTCCACGCCTGCTGCCCCTTCTTGGTCAGCTCGACGAGAACCCCGCGGCGATCCTCCGGGTCGGGCAACCGCCGGACCAGACCGGCCTCCTCGAGGCGGTCGAGCCGGTTCGTCATGGCGCCCGTGGAGAGCTCCGCGCGTTTCGCCAGCTGGCCGGCGGAGCGGCGGTACGGGGGCTTGCTGAGCCACAGGTGGTTGAGCACCTTCCATTCGCCTTCCGCGAGGTCGTGCTCCTTGAGCGTCACGTCCAGCATCGCGTTGAAGCGGCGCCGCAGGCCGTTGATCCGGTCAACGATGCCTTCCACGTCGAGGTCGACGCCGGGCAGGTCGTGCTCGGCGAGGAAGCGGTCGATGTGGTCCTGCTCGTTCGTCGTCTGGGCCATGCGCAGATCTTCCATCAAAAAAGTCTTGACGTCAAGAGACTTCACCTGTAAAGTTCTGTCTCGACGTAAAGATACTTTAGCTGGAGGGAGGGTCCCTTGTTCGAATACCACACACATCTCGAGTACAGCCGCAGCCGGGCCGAGCAACTGCGCCGGACCTGGCCGGTGACGTCAACGCCCGCCCGCTACGCGCTCGGGCAGTGGCTGGTTCGTCTCGGAAGGCGCCTCGCGCCGGAGCCGAAGCCCGCGTCAACCTTCGCGCATGAAGCCCTGCCGCGCTGCTGAGACCAGCGCGACGGCTTCCGGGAAGAGCACGCGCATGGCGTCGCGGAGGGCGATCGCCTGCTCGTCGGCGCCGCCGGTCGCGTTGATCTGCTGAAGCGCTGCGGCGGTCAGCTCGACCGCCGTGTTCAGCGTCAGCGTCGCGAACTGCTCACGCTGAGCCTCCTGCACCGACTCCGCCTGCTGCTCGGCGAACTCGCGCAGGCTACGCATCAGATCCTCCGGATCTCCGCCGAACGGAAAGCCGCTTCCTTCCATGGGAGCCAGGTTAGCTGAGGGGAACCTTGTAGCCGCGCTCGACGTCCTTGAGCAGCTCGTCGACGGTCGCGGTCGCGTCTTTCATCGCGGCGGCGAACGCCACCCGGTCCTCGGCGGCAGCGCCGAGCAGGTCGAGCTCGGCCGGGGTCGCGACACGAGGCTCCTCTCCCCCGCGGCCCACGGCCTCCTCGGCGAGCTCGTACAGGCCGGCGATCGAGACGGCGTCGCGGACGAGCGAGCGGTCGCCGACCGCGTGGCCCTCCGCATCGAGCACGAGCCAGCTCGTCTGCTCCCCGTTGCGGTACGCGCAGACGTAGGCGCGCACGCCGGATCCCGGCTCGGCGGGGACGATTCCCACGAGGTCTTCACCGTCCGAGGCATGGCGAATCGCCGCGTCGGCGATCTGCCTCAGCTCCTGGTCGAGGGCCACGCGGCCAGCTTAGACTCCGGGCGATGGCCGAGACGCTCTCCGGGCGCGCACGCGAGCTGTTCGCGCCGCTCGGCCCGACCTACGACCGCTATGCACGCCTGCTCTCGTTCGGGCAGGACCCGCGCTGGCGCCGCTTCCTGGTCTCGCGCGTGCCGGTCGGGCCGGACGACGTCGTGCTCGACGTCGCCTGCGGCACCGGAGCGGTGTCGCTCGAGCTCGTCCGCCAGACGGGCTGCTCGGTGGTCGGGGCCGACCAGAGCCCCGGGATGCTCGCCGAGGCGCGCCGGCGGATCGAGACGGAACGGATCCGGCTGGTCGAGGCCTCGGCGCGTGATCTGCCGTTCGAGGACGCCTCGTTCGACGGGCTGACCGCGGCCTACCTGCTCCGCTACCTCGACGATCTGCCCGCCGGGCTCGCGGAGCTAGCGCGCGTGCTCCGGCCGGGCGCGACGGCGTCGCTGCTCGACTTCTCGGTCCCGCCGGCGCCGCTCGCGCGGCAGGCCTGGAACCTCTACGTCGACATCGGACTGCCGACGCTCGGCCGCGCGATCTCGCCGGGCTGGCACGAGGTGGGCCGCTTCCTCGGCAGCAGCATCCGCCGCTTCGACGCCGAGTGGCCGCCGGAGCGCCTGCTGGCCGCTTTCCACGAAGCCGGGTTCGAGAGCCCGCGCCTGCGTCGTCTCAGCCTCGGCGGCTGCGTCGTGATCTGGGGCACGCGCAGATGAGCAATGAGCGTAGGC
>CAVWKS010000012.1:0-18672 GCA_963755635.1 uncultured Actinomycetes bacterium
GGAGCGCCGCCGGGGGTCCTGAGTAGATTGCGAGCATGCGGGTTGCCCTTGACGTCACACCGGCGGTGACGGCGAAAGCAGGACTTGCGCGCTACACGGAGCGCCTCTGGAGCGAGCTCGTGCGGCGGGACGATGTCGACGTGAGCGCATTCGCGCTCGGCCGCGGGTCGAACGGTGACTTCGGCCTTCCAGTCACGCGCAGGCACCTTCCGCTACGGGCCCTGCGGCCCCTCTGGCAGGCATTTCGCTGGCCCCGCGCAGAGACGTTCGTCGGCGAGGTCGACCTTGTGCACACGATTGCGCTGACGCCGATCCCCACGCGTCGCCCCCAGGTGGTGACGATCCACGACTTGCTTCCCATCACCCATCCTGAGCTTTACCCTCCGGGCGCCGACCGGCGGCAACGTGCCGACCTGGCCGAGGCGCGCAGAGCCCGCGTCCTGGTCACGACCTGCAGCGCGACCGCCGACGAGATCGTGCGCGTAGCAGCGTTCCCACGCGACCGGATCGTGGTCGCACCACCCGGCGCGGGCCGGCCCCGGGCGGCTGCGACGTCGCCAATGGAGCCGCCGTTCGTGCTCGCGGTCGGACAGGTGACACCACGGAAAGGCTTCGATCTGATCGCTGAGGCCGCTGCCCGACTAGGCGAGCGCTGCCCGCCCGTCGTTCTGGCAGGGCCGGATTGGTGGCATGCGGACGAGGTTCGGCAGCAAATCGCTGCCGTCGATCGCGGTCACCGCGTGCGGTTTCTCGGCCCCGTCGACGACGAGACACTCGCAGCGCTGTACCAGGCGGCCACGGTGGTCTGCCATGCAAGCCGCGCCGAAGGCTTCGGGATGACGTGCCTCGAAGCGATGGCCTTCGGGGCGCCGGTGGTTGCGACGGATCTGCCGCCGATTCGCGAACTCGCCGCCGGCGCCGTCGAGCTCGTTCCGGCCGACGACTCGGAGGCATTCGCAGAGGGGCTGCGCCGGCTGCTCGACGACGAGGCGCACCGGCGGAGCTTAGGCGAGGCGGCCCGTGAGCGGGCGGCTGAGTACACCTGGGCGCGGATGGCGGGGCAGGTGGTCGAGGCGTACCGGGTCGCACTCGCCGCGTGAGGGCGCTCGTCGTCCTCCCCGAGCCGCCGCTTCCCGAGGGCGGCGCTTCGGGACGCTGCGCGCTCGCGCTCCTCGCTGGATTGCGTGGTCACGGCGTCGATGTCCGCGCGCTGGCCGCCCGGGAGTCGTGGGCGGCCCAGGGGGATCCTCCGGTCGCCGCGGGCGTCGAAGTCGTGGAGGTCGCGCCCGAGGAACCTGGACTGCGACCTCGGCTGCTCAGCCTGGCGCGGCCGCTCGGCGGTTTGGCTCGGAGCGACCTGGCAGCTCGCGTCCGCGAGGCCGCACGCGACGCGGACATCCTGCATCTCGAGGAAATCTCGACTGCGTCGCTCGCCGAAGGCCTGTCCCTACCGGTAGTGGCGCATCTCCACTACCTCGTGCTTCGCGACCGGCCGCTCAGCGCCCCGTGGCGCCGAGAGTTTCGGCACGTCGTCGAGCTCGCGCGCGCAGAACGGCAGGCAATCCGTCGTGGGCGGTTCCTGCTCGCGAGCTCACCCGCGGTTGCCGACGAGCTTCGCCGGCGCGCCGCTCGCGGAACGGACGTCGTGCTGGCGCCGCTCAGCCTCGAGCCCGATCGTTACCCGGCCGCGCTGCTCGACGGCTCGCTCGTCGCGGCTCCGCATCTGTAGTGTGTCTGGTCGCTGACTTGCGAACGCGATCCGGGGACCTGTCGTCGACGTACGGCCTCGCGTCCGCAAGCTGTGCCGGAACGTGAGGCCTGAAGATCGTAGGGGCGCGGGACGCCCTGGCTTGTCGACGAGGTGGCGGAAGTCGAGACGCTCGGCGACGTAACTGTCTGGCGGAGCGTCCCTGACGCGGCCTGTCGTTCCTCCTCGATCCTGCTCAAGCGCGGGGAGTCGGACGAAGGTCTAGGGGCTGTAGGTGATCGCCTGCGGCGTGCCGGTCGTCACAATGCCGGCCGGCGCAGAGGGGACTCAAACGAACGATGGCGTCGTCGTGGATTCCGAGTGATATAGTGCTGCCGAGGCCGTGCCCGACTTGGCTGTGAAACGAGGAATGGAGCGGTTGAAGCGTGGAGCGGTGGCCTGGTGCCTGCTCCAGCAGGTGGACATGCTGATGTCGGCGATCGAGCCTGTCGTGGTGCTGTACCTTGAGGTATGGCCGAGTGCTAGCTAGTTGTAGCCTGTGACAAGAAGTGGGACCTCGAGCGAGATCGGCGCGCATCCCCTGCCGCAGGCGGAAGCGGGCGGGCGGGAACCGCCGACTGGCTGTCTGCTGCGCCCGGGGTGACGTGCGAGAGGCCATGAGCCAAGCCAGCAGAGTGTTGTGAGTGGGTCGAACGACCCCGGGGGAAGCGGCGCCCCTGGAACGGTACCCGCGTCACCGACTTGAAGAGCTTAAGGCTTGATGCTGCAAGAATCCGCGCGGGGGTTAGCCGGACCCGGCGTGGGCGTGGGCGCCTCTTGAAGCTGTCCTATCTGGTCGAGCTGGCCGAGCGTGTCAACGGTGAAGAAGAGGAGGACCCAGAGTTGCAAGCCCGTTGGACTGGCTGACTCCGAGCTCGAGGACCGGTGAAGCGGCCCCGGACCGGCGAAAGACGATGTTCCACGTGCCGAGGTCGTCGTGCTGGAGCATCGTGGGAACGGCGTGGACGGCTTCGAGCAGTCCGGCCGGCGCATTCGAGCGCGGCGTCGAAAGCGCGTGCGAGCCGCCTCGTTTTCGTCGTCGATCCCTTTATCTGCGGCGGTCTGGGCGCTGATCCGTCTGCGTCCAGCCTGTGACGTCTGCGAACGCGGGGCGCCAGCCGGCGTCCGTGCGCCGTGCAGCAAGTCGAAAGCCGTGCTCCGAAGCGCCGCTCGTCTCAAGCGAGGCGTGGTGGCTCGTCGGAACCTCTGAACCTGCTGAAGGAGCGGTGGGGTGCATGCGCGCGGGCGGGCGCTGCTGCGGGTGCTCGTGTGCAAGTGCAAGCCCGCTTGTTGTGTGTGAATGGTTCTCTGGTAGTCGGGCACGCTGGCCAGCTTTGAGGGGCGGAGGTGGCCGGGCTCGGGGGAGACAGGGTGGAAGAGGTGCGAGACTGGGCGCGCAAGCGGAACCGCCTGTCTGAGCGTTGGAGGCGACTGGACCCTCGGGAGCGGTGTTGAACACGGGCGCGGCCCGCGCACGCGACGGGCGGGCTGGGCTCTGGAAGGTGGGGCGTCCCGGGGAGCGGACGGGGACCGGGAAGCGTGCCGAGCCGCGCGAGCCCCGCGACAGCGGCGCTGCGGGGCGTGCTCTCGCTTGCGGCCGGGCCGGCCGCCAGGTGCGCAGGGCGTAGCGGACGGGCGCGTCGCGGGCGAGCGAGGCACGAGGTCGGGAGCCTCGATACAGGGCAGCGGCAGGAAACTCGAGGTGTGGTGCCGCCCGGCGCAGCGCGGTCCGTCCGCCTCGCCCTTCGAGCAGCACCGCCCGCGCCCCGAGCCAGCCGCCTCCGGCGCCGCCGCGTAAGCGACGGCGAGGTCGAGCTCGCCTCGATCCGCGACCTCGACGCCTGCCTCGGTGAGCGCCTCGCGCCAGGCTCCGCGTCGAGCACGCCGCTCGCCGCACGGGATACGGGAGCGCAACCGAGGTCGATCCGTCTCAGGCTCACCTGCGCCGCCAGGGCGGGGGCTCGCCGGTGACGACCTTCCACAGCACGCTGAGCGGCCCGTCGGCCGCATGGACGCTGACGCCGCAGGAACCAAGGGTCGGTGCGAGTCCGTTTCGGCCTTTCTCGGTCGTCCACGCCGCGCGGAAGCCCGCGGAGACGGCCGCGGCCCGCACGGCGTGATCGTGACGGCCGTTCGGGTAGGCGAGCAGCGGGATCGCGTCAGCACCGGTTCCCAAGGTCGCGAGTGACCCGCGCAGCTCCGCTCGAGCTCGCTCCCGCGAGCGAGTCGAGGGGGCGGTGTCTCCTCCCGTGCGCCCCCACCGCGACCCCGCGCCGCTCGAGGAGCTCGAGGCTCTCCCAGGAGAGGAGCGGCTCCCGTCCAGCCATGCCGCAGAGCCGCCAACCTCCTGCGTGCAACGAAGAGCTGCGGGGTGGAAGGTGCCTGAGCGGTCAGCGGACACCCCGGCGTCTTCGGTTCCGTCGTCGACGGTGATCACGACGCGAGGCTCGGCATGCTGCCGTCGCCGTCGGGAAGGACAGGGCTCCTCGGGCGACAGCGGACGGAAGCCGAATAGGTCCAGCACCGGAGCTGTCGGGCGAACCGGCTGGGTGCAGGTCTACCTGTTCCTGGCCCGGCTTCCGGTCGCCGGCCAGCCGGTGGTAGATGAGGGCGGCATAGGAGGCGTTGAGCTGGTCCCATTCCCGTGGCGTCGCCGCCTCTCGCGCGCCTGCCCAGAACGCTCGCTCGGCGCTGGCGCGCGCAGGCGCCTCAGGCTGCGGCGCGGGAGCGGGAGCCGTCGGGCGAAACGGTGGGCCGTCCCGGCCTGCGTGCGGGCGCCGAGCTGGAGCTCCGTGAGCAGCGTCGGGTCGGCGCGCCAGATTCGACCGACGAGGGCCGCGGGCCCGGACAACTCCAGGAGCTCACGCGGGCTCGCGAGCTCGTCGGGCTCGCCCACGCGAGCTCCACGCCGGCTCCGCGCAGGCGAACCGCAAGCGCCTCGGCTCTCGCAGCGCCTTCCGGAAGGCCGCGCGCGGCCTCGTCGAGGAGAGCGCCGGGAGGCGAGACACGCGCCACGAGGCGGTCGAACGGGCCTGAGGACCGGGTGCCTGGCGGCGAGCCCGGCGGCGTCGCCGATCCCCCGGGGGCCGGCAACCGAGTGCAGCGTCGCCTCGCTCACGCCGAGAGGGCGGCTCGTAGACGCGGGCCGTCTCCGCCACCATCGACGCGGTCGTGAAGCGTCCAGGGCCCGCCTGTGGGCCGCAGCGCCGCGCTCGCGCCGCAGCGAGGCGGACAGTGCGAGCTCGCGAAGCGCCTCGGCCAGAGCGCCGGGGTCGTCCGCGGGTATGACCGCGCCGGCCCCGTCGAGCGCGAGCCTGACGTCGCCGACGTCGCTGGCGACGCAGGGAAGGCCGCTCTCATCGCCTCCAGCAGCGCGAAGGGGAGCCCTTCCCAGCGCGAGGGCAGACAGAACGCGGCCAGCTCACGGTGGAAGGCGGGGACGTCGTCGACGAAGCCGGGCAGCTCGACCGGCAGGCCGTCCGCGGCGGCGGCCAGGGCGGCGCGATCCGGCCCGTCGCCGGCGATCACAGCCTCGACCGCCATGCCCTCGCCCGCGAGTCGGCGCACGGCCTCGATCAGGACGTCGAAGCCCTTCTGCGCGGTCAGGCGGCCGACGCCGCCCACGCGCAGCGGGCCGTCACGGGGCGCCACGGCGGGACGCTCGTCGACGCCGTTCGCGACCACCTGGACGAGGTGCTCGGGGAAGCCAGCTCGCCGCGGAGTTGCCGGCGTGTCTCCTCCGAGACGGCGATCAGGCGCGCGACCGGCGGTAGGTGAGGCTCATGATCCTGGTCTGGGGAGGCTCTCGGTCGAGCGACGATGTGCAGCGTCGCGACCGCCCGGAGGCGCAGCAGGGTGGAAAGGCCGATCATGTGCCGTTGTTCGCGGCCGTGGTCATGTTCACGTGCACCAGGTCGGGGCGCGTGGCACGGAGGGCGCGGCCTGCGCGGGCGAGACCAGTGACGTCCGTCTTGCCACGCGGCCGTTCGAAGAGCGCGAGCCGTTTCCCCGCCGCCTCCGCAGCTGCGAAGGCACATCCGTGGTTGCGAGCAGCGTGCGCTCGAATCGCGCGGCAGATGGCGGAGAAGCTGTGCCGCGTAGGCCTCGGCACCGCCGTAGACGTCGCTGTCGACGACGATCGTCAGCCGAACCTCCTGCACGTGGCGGACGTTAGCGACCTCCTCGGCCGCAGGGACTCCGGAAAGCTCCGAGCTACCATCAGTGCAGCGCGATGTCGAGGACCACGGAGCTCTCAGCGGCGGTCCGAGCGCGGTTGGAGCGTTATGCCCGCGATCTGCCCCCGGCCCGAGGCTCCATTTCCAGCTCGTGCTCCGGTCGCTGGAACGTCTCGGGCGGAACGGCCCGCTGCGGGTGCTGGACGCTGGGGCCGGCGAAGGCATTCTTTCGCTCGCGATCGCGCGTCGGCATCCGACCTGGACGGTCGTGGCGGCAGATTCGTGAAGACGCTCTCCAGCGCGGTCGCCAGGAAGCCGATCGAGAAGGGGTGCAAAACGTGAGCTTCGAGCGGCTCGACCTCACGCGTCCTCTTCCCGGCCATGGGTACGACGTCGTGCTCGCGATCGAGTGCCTGGAGGAGATCGAGGACGACGAGACGCGGTCGCCTCGCTCGCGGCGGCCATGCGGCCAGACGGGCTCCTCCTCGTACACGTCCCGGAGCGCGACTGGGAGCCGTGCTCCGGGGCAGCGAGCGGCGTTGGAAAGACGAGGTCAGGCACGGCGACTCCCGCGAGGGCTGGCCGAGCTCTCGACGGGCCGGGCTCGACATCTCGACGATCGTGGCGACCACGCGCGGAACGGTGAGGCTGGCTCAGGAGATCCGCGCCCGGATCAAGACCGCGCGCCTCGCCATGCGCCTCCTCGCCTACCCTCCCCTCACCGCGGCGCTCTGGCTGGAGCGGCTCGGCGTCACCTGGGGTCCGGCACCAGAGCTCTACGCCGAAGCGAGGATGCGCGGATGAGACGGTTCCTCGTACCCGAGTCTGACGGGCCGGTGAAGGCCGGCGAGCCGCCGACCTTCTCTGTCCTGATCCGGACGCACCAGCTGGCTGAGACGGTGGGCGATGCGGTGGAGTCGGCGCTCGCACAGACTCTGCCGCCCTTCGAGGTCGTCGTCTGCGACGACGGCTCAACCAACAGGACCGAGGACGTGCTGCGCCCCTACGGCGACAGGATCGTCTACCTGCGCGGCGGAAGACACTCGGGCCGGCGGGCGCCTTCAACCGGGCCCTCGACGCGGCCACCGGCGACTTCGTCGTCGTGCTCGACGCGGACGACGTCTTCGAGCCGGAGCGAGTAGAGGCGCTGTCCGAGCTCGCCGCGGCGCGGCCCGACCTCGACATTGTCACGACGGACGCTGCCTGGGAGTCGGACGGGGAGATCGTCGGGCGATTCAACCGCGAAGCCAACCCCTTCGAGGTCGAGGATCAGCGTGCGGTGATCGTCGAGCGGTGCTTCATCGTCGCTCCCGGCGCACGCCGGACGGCCGTGCTCGCGGTCGGCGGCCAGGACGCACGCCTCCACGCCGCGGCCGACTGGGACTGCTGGCTCCGGATGATCCTGGGCGGGTCGAAGGCGGGCTCCGTCGACGAGCCGCTGCTCCGCTACCGGTTGCGGGAGGAGAGCACGAGCGGCCACCGCATCGGCTCGTTCGTGGAGCGCGTGTACATGCTCGAGCACCTCCTCGCGGATACCGCCTTGCCGCCCGAGGATCGCGCGCGGCTCGAGCGCTCCCTGGAGCAGCATCGCGCCACGCTCGCGCTCGCCGAGGCGTGCGATGCTGCAAGGCGAGGCGCCCCCGACGCCCGCGCGCTGGCCCTCGCAGCCGCCCGCGAGCGGGCGCACGGGAGCAGGATGCGCGCGCGAGCGGCGCTGCTCGCGGCCGCGCCGTCCGCGCTCAGGCCGTGGCTCGTCAACCGGCTCGGCTTCCCTCCACGCCTCGTGCGCCGCGACGTCAGGGGCCAGGCGTGAGCTCCGGACCCGCAATCCCTCCGCACGCGGAGCATGAGCCCCGCGAGGACGCTGCCGGCACCAGTGGCGCCGCCGTCCTCCGCGGCGGCATTTGGAACCTCGTAGGGCTCTTCGTGCCCCAGCTCGCGCTCCTGGCCGTCTCGATCGCAGCCGCGCGCTACCTGGGCAGGGATCAGTTCGGTCGCCAGAGCTTCATCGCGTTCGTCGAGGTGACCACGCTGACGCTGTGCGCGGCCGGCCTCCCGCTCGCGCTCGCCCGCTTCGCCGGCGACGCGGTCGGCCGCGGCGAGCAGGGAGTGGTCAGGAGCCTCGCCCGCTGGGTGGCCCGGATGACGGTCGTCCTCGGCCTGGCCGGAGCCGGCGTGCTGGCCGGTATCGGGCTCGCCGGCGCGACGCCGCGCGCGGCCTGGTTGCTCGCCGCCTCGGTCGTCCTCCTCGGCACCGTGCAGCGGATTCCCTCGGCGGTGCTGAACGGGCTCCAGCTCTGGCGTGGGCCGTCGCTCGTGGGCGTTGTGATGGCGGTGGCGATGGCGGTTGCGGGAATCCTCGTGCTGGCGGCAGGCGGCGGGATCGTGGGCATGTTCGCGGTCGAAGCCGCCGCCGCCGTCGTCAGCCTCGCATGGCTCTGGCTGGTGTCGCGCCGCGCCCAGGTGCCCCTCGGCCCGCCGGTGCCGGTCGAGCCCCCACTCAAGCACGAGTTCCTCCGCTACGCGTTCGTGGCCTCACTCGGCGTCGTGCTGACGCTGATCGTCTGGCGGCGGTCGGAGTTCCTCTTCCTGAATCATTACTCGAGCGACTCGGAGATCGCGCTCTACTCGGTCGCGTTCTCGGCAGTGGCCGCGCTGCTCCTCATTCCGCAGGCGCTCGTCGGCGTCGTGCTCCCGGCGGTCGCGAACCTGCTCGGGGCCGGTGCCACGGACCGCATACGCTGGGGCTTCGAGAGGGCGATCCGGCTGCTTCTCGCTCCTGACTCTGCCGATGACGGCGGTCTCGATCGCGCTCGGTCCCCAGACGCTGCGGCTTGTCTACGGGGAGAACTTCGGCGGTGCCGGCACAGTCGTGATCGTGCTCCTCGCTCCGATTCCGCTCGTCACCCTGATCAACCTGAGCAAGGTCGTGCTCGCCGGCATGGGCCGGCAGTGGTTCCAGCTCAGCACGGGCGCCATCGGAGCCGCGGTGAACGTCGGGCTGGACTTCCTGCTCGATCCCCGGGCACGCGGCGCTCGGAGCAGCGTTCGCGAACTGCGGCGGGCAGCTCGTTTCCGGTCTGCCCGTCCTCGTCTACGCCTGGCGGCGGATCGGTGTCCGGCAATGGGCACCTTCGGCCCTGGCGCGAACGGTGCTTGTCTCGGTCGGGGCAGGTCTGTCCGGCTGGCTGGCGCAGCGCTGGCTCGGCGGGGCCCTCGGCGCCCTGATCGGGCTCGGCGCCGCAACCGCGACGTTCCTCGTGCTGGCCGCCTGGCTTCGCATCCTGACCGCCGAGGACGCTGTGTGGCTGGAGAAAGCTCTCGGCCGGCCCCACGGCGGCCGCGTCGCGCGCGCAATCCGGATGTGCACCCATCCGCACTCGCCGGCGGAGGCGGGTTCAGGCGGGTCCTAGCTCCCGAGGACGGCGGCTGGTGGCGCGGCGCGTGGGGTTGGTGGTGGACTGCAACGGCAGCGAGGCTGGCCCCGGACGCCCTCGCCTGCATGCTGGCGCTGGATCGAGACTCGCCGCCCTGTGAGGTGATGATCTAACGACCGCTCGGCGGCGGGGCGCCGGGGCGCTGACCCGTTCGAGGCGAGATCGTCCTCGGCCACAGGAGGGCGGCGGCCTGGCCGAGGACGCGCCGCCGCGCAAGCATGCCGCCGTCGCGGGTATTGGATGACGAGACGGCGGGGGAGGCGGCGGCGAGAGCGGGGACGACGTGTACCTGCCGGAGCGACTCGAGGCGCTTGCCGAGCTCGCGGTCTCGAGGCCGGATCTCGACATCCTCACCACCGACGCAGTGCTGGAAGTGGACGGGACGGCGGTCCGGCGCTGTTACACGGACGAGCTCCCGTTCGAGGTCGACGATCAGCGGACAGCGATCCTCCGGCGCAACTTCGTGCTCGGGCTCGTGGCCGTGCGGCGAGAACGGTTCCTGGACGCAGGGGGCTTCGACGAGTCGCTCCGCTACGCCACGGACTGGGACCTGTCGGGGCGAGGCTGATCCTCGACGGGTCGCGCGTCGGTGCGGTGATGGAGCCGCTCGCGCGCTACCGCCTCCGCGAGCGGGGGCTCCGCGACCTGACCCGAAGCTGCTGTCGAGGGGCGCATCCGCGTGCTTCGCAAAGCGGCCTCGCACCCGTCACTCACCCCCGCGGAGCGCCGTGTCGTGAAAGGGTCGATCGCGCTCGAGCCGCGCCGGCTCGCCCTGGCGGAGGCCCGGGCCGCGCTCGCCGGCGAGCTGCCGCGGCCGCGCCGGCGGTCGCTCGCGGTGGCCGTGGGGCCAGGGCACGAACTCCGACGCGCGTGAAGGCGTTTGCCGCTGCCGTTGCGCCACGGCGTGCGCAACAGCGTCTCGCGGCCGGGGACCCGCGAGACCACCGGCGGCGTTCGTCTCCCCGCGGACGGCTAGTGACGGCGGAGGAGCCGGCGCCGAAGGTGTCCGTGCGCGCGGTGGACGACACGGGCCTTCCGCAGGAGCGCAAAGGCCTTGCCGTTGACCCTGGTGACGACCGCCGACGGCTGTGACGTCGCAGCGGCCGACCCGCTCGCGTTGGTGGCGGTCACTACGACCCGAAGCCGACTGCCGATGTCGTTGGTCGCCAGGTTGTAGGTCGGGGACGACTCGCCGGCGATCGGCGAACACCCATCGCCGCTCGAGTCGCAGCGCAGCCACTGGTACGCGAAGCTCGTCGGGCTGCCGGTCCAGGTGCCCTGCGCCGCGGACAACGCTCGGTGGTGCCTGATCACCGAGATGGCCGGGAGTTGCGTGTTCACCGGAAGGTCGCCCGGAGGAGGAGGCGGCGGCGCCTGGGCGGCGTTCAGGAGCACGGCGTCCGTCGGTCCCACGGTGACGCTCGAACCGATCGTGCCGTCCGGGAGCACGTAGCTCCCCCCGAGAGGGACGGTCTGGGAGCTAGTGGGAGAGGGGTTCAGCACGACGGCTCCGCCTGAGAACAAGCGCAACCAGGCGACACCGACCCGGGCGCGAGGCCCGGTCGGTGTGCCGAGATCAATGGTCAAGTCCGGGGCGTACGGGTCCTGGGCCTCCGGCGTAGTCGGCTCGTAGACGAGCGCGCTCGCGCCTCCGGTCCAGTCGAGGAGGAAGCTCGCGCGCGCGTATCGCATCGAGTGGGGGTCACCGGACGGGGCGTATGTGATCCCGAGGAACGTCTTCCCGGCCGCCTCTGTGCGTGCGAACAGCGTCTGTCGGCCGCTCCAGTCGTTGTGCGTCCCGTCGTCGGTCAGCCAGCGGCTCGAGTCGCTCCCCCACTTGGAGAAGTACTCCTGCACCGCGCCGGAGCTGTACGACACCCAGCGGTCCCAGCGCGCAAGCCCGCCGGCCGACCACGTGTCATCGAGGGAGATGTTCGGCATCGCGAGGTACCCGGCAGAGCGGAGGCCGGGGCCGACCTGGCTGAGGAAGCTCTCCGTCGCCGCGCCGTACTGCCCGCTCCCCGGGTAGCGCGCGATCGTCCGTCCGCACAGGTGCCAGGTCTCCGACTCGTTGACGTCGTCGAGCATAACGCCGTCCCACGGGGCCGAGCGAAGGTCGGCGAGGACGTTGTTGAGCCATTGCTGCTGGTAGGCGGCGCTGCCGACGTCCATCTGCCAGGCACCGTTGAAGTCGCAGAACTCGATCCTCGCGCCGGTCGTATCGGTTAGGAACCAGTCCGGATGGTGCCTGTCCGCCCAGCAGTAGCCCACGCCGGCAGGAAGTTGCGCGTTGTCGACTCCGTTCGTGCAGTCATAGGACAGCGTCGCCGCGATGTCCTTGTAGACAGGACCTCAGATTCGGGTTCTGGCTCTTCAGTTGCGGGATCAGGCCGGCCTGCCAAGAATTGAGGACGACGTACGAGTACTGGTTCGCCTCCGAAAGGCCGTAGTTGGCGCAGCCGGTGCAGATGCGCAGCATTCCCGTCGTCGGAGTCGACGGCACGTTCGTGCCGCCTCCGCCGGCCCTGACGCCCGCAGCGAGGGTCAGCGCAAGCGCAAGCGCGACGAGGAATGTGAGGCGGCGGCGGAGACGAGCTGACACTGGGGTCCTCCGGGCAAAGGAGTCGAAGCTGACGCCCGGGTGATCGGCAGCCCGTAGGGGCCGCTCGTCCCTCAAGCGAGGGAGGAGGCTCTCAGGTCAGGTCGTCGTAGAGGGCGACCGTCTGGCGCACCATGCGCTCCCGGCCAAATTCGCTCCGGACCCGGGCGCGGCCCTCTTCACCGAATGCTCGCGCCCGATCCGGCGCCCCCAGCAGGCCCGCGAGCGCGTCCGCGGCCGCGTCCGGGTCTCCAGGCTCGAAGAGCACCCCGGTCTTGCACTCGGCGACGAGCTCCGGCACGCCTCCGACACGGGTAGCGGCCACGGGCAGCCCGGCAGCCATCGCCTCGAGGATGCTGTAGGGGCAGCCTTCGTGGTCGCTGGTGAGCAGGAAGCACTCGGCCTCCGCGAGCAGGTCGGGAACGTCGTCCCGCTTGCCCAGCAAGCGCACGGCGTCCTGCAAGCCGAGCTCGGAGACCAGCGCGGCCACCTCGGCGTCGAGCGGGCCGTCCGCGATGACGTCGAGTGAGGCCTCGGGATGCCGTTGCCTGAGGCGGGCGAGCGCCCTGATGGCAATGTCGGGGCGCTTCGCCTCGGCGAGCCGGCCGACGAGCGCGATGCGCCCGCGCACGGGTCGGCGTGGCCGCTCGAAACGGGCCGGGTCGATCCCGTTCCGGATCACGCGGTACTGCGTCTCCGTCCCCACCCCCGCGGCGAGCCCGGCGCGACGTTCCGCGTCCGCGACCGCCACGATCGCGCCGCACCAGTGTGCGGCCAGGCGCTCTAGCCTGAGCCAGAGACCGGAGCGCTCGTCGTGGGCCCAGAAGGACCACCCGTGTGGCGTGAACACGGTCCGCCCCCGCCGGCGGCGCAGGACGGACGCCAGGCGGGAGAGGAACCCGGCCTTCGAAGCGTGCGCGTGGACGACGTCCGCACGGGCGGCCAGCCGGGCGAGATGGCGGAGATCCGCGGCGTCCGAGACCTGAGGCTCCTTGCCGGGAGACAGCGGGTGCAGCGCCACTCCCGGCCGCCCTGCAAGCTCGAGCCAGGGATCCGATCCGGGCGGGCAGGCGAGGTCCACGAACCAGCGCTCCGGGTCGAGACCGTGGACGAGGTCGAGCACGTGCCGGGCCACCCCGCCGTCGGGTGGATAGAGGGTCAAGAGCAGGCGACGGCGTTCCGATGCAGAAGGTAGGGCGGCTATCCTTCGACCGCCTCCCTGCCCGCGGGCCCAACCTCGATGAACCTCAGCGAAGTCCTCTCCGTCCTCTGGCATCGCAAGCTGGTCGTGATCGGCGTGCTCGCCGTCGCGATCGTCGCTGCGGTCGGGGCGCTCAAGCTCGTGACGCCAGTCTACGAGTCAACCTCGACCCTGGCGCTCCAGCCGCAGAACCTCACGAACGACCTCGCGTTCTTCCAGACCATCGACGCGATCGTGCCGATCTACGCAACGGCCGCGCAGTCGACCATAACCCTCGACATGGCACGTGCCCGGAACGGCGGCCACCTCGGCGACATCTCGGTTCGTACCTTCCAGGGCGCGCCGATCTTCAAGATCGATGCCCGGGACACGAACAGGTCCATCGCCCAATCATCCGCGCAGCAGGTGACCGAGACGCTCCGCAGGCAGGTGGCCGCCGGCAAGGTGGGGATCCCCTCGCTGCGCGTTGCACAGATCGACCGCCCGGGGTTGCCGTCCTCTCCGGTGTTCCCCGACACCAAGCTGACGCTCGCCGTCGCAGCGCTGCTCGGCCTCGGCCTCGGCATCGCGGCCGCGCTGCTCCGGGAGAACTTCTCGAGCCGTGTGCGGACGCGTGGCGAGCTGGAGGCTGCGAGCGGCCTCCCGGTGTACGCTGAGCTTCCGGTCGAACGCGCACTGCGTGGTGGCGTGTCGCCCGAGCTGCTCACTTCGAGCATCGAGTTGCGCACGATCAACGAAGCCCTCCGTGATCTCCGGACGAATCTGGCCTACGCGGGCAACGGGACGATCAAGACCGTCACCGTGACGAGCCCCGAGGGCAGCCACGGCAAGTCGACGGTAGCCCTTGGGCTCGCGGTCGCGATCGCGCGCTCGGGCGCGAAGACGCTCCTCATCGACGCCGATCTCCGTCGCGGGGGGGTCGCGGAGATGCTGGACATTCCACGCGTGCCGGGGCTGTACGAGGCGATGAGCGCCACGCGTCTCGACGGAGGTCTGATCCGGGAGACTGGCGTGCCAAATCTGCAGCTCATGACTGGCGGCCGGATCGTCAGCGACCCCGGCGAGATCCTCTCGACGCGCTTCTCGCAGCTGCTCGAGAAGCTCGAGAAGTCGTATGACGCGATCGTGCTCGATACGACGCCGCTCGTCCCGGTCAACGATGCGCGGATCATCTCGAGCCTCTCGACGGCGACGCTGATCGTCGCGAGGTCCGGAAGGGCTACGAAAACCTCCGTCCAGGAGGCGGTTGACCGGCTGGCGCTGATCGCGGTCACCCCGACGGCTGCTGTGCTCAACATGTCGAAAGGCCGCGGGGCCCGGACCTACTACGGGACCCCTGAAGCCGCGGAAGAACGAACCGTCGTCCGCGGGCGCACCTAGCCCGCGCGATGGGCGCCGCCGCCCCGAGCACCAGGCAGATCAGTTCGCCTCGTCTTGGCGCCCCCGTCGCGCTCGTCGCGCTCGTCGCGCTCGCCTGCGCGCTCGCGCTTGCCGCGGCGAGTCGGCCCCTGCTCGTGCTCGTCGGCCTCTCTGCGCTGATCGCGGTCGTCGTCTGCGCGCTGCGGGTCGACCTCGCGCTACTGCTGCTGGTTGCGACGGCACCGCTCGAGGCGCTCTTTCCCGGAGGCTCCGGCGGCGGGCTCACGGTCACCAAGGTCGTGGGGGCGCTCTGCTTCATCAGCTTCGCGCTCAGCGCCGTGGTCGGGCGGCGGCGCTTGTGGGCCGGCGCCCCGCACGCGCTGGTCTTCGGGATCCTCGGGATTGCCATGCTCTCCACGCTCGCTGCGCGCTCGACCGCGGACGCGATGACGACGACAACGCGCTACGCGAGCTTCGTCGCGCTCTTCTTCGTCGTCAGCCAGTTCGTGGGAGACCACCAGCTCCAGCGAAGGATCGCCTGGGTGCTCTCGATCGCCTCGGCCGTTGCCGGGATCGTCGCGGCCTCGTATTTCCTCTCGGGCCGGACCCTCTCGGCGCGGCTGCCAAACGGGGATCCGAACGACATAGCGTTCATCCTTGCCACGACGCTGCCGCTCACCTTCTGGCTGCTCCGCGAGCCTGGCAGGCGGCGCGCGCTCGCGACGCTTCTGCTCGGCATTATCTCCGTCTCGATCCTGCTCACGCTCTCGCGCGGCGCTCTGGTCGGGCTTGGCGCAGCCGTGATCTGGCTCGCGCTCGCCGAGAGGCGCTTCCTCCGGCCGCTGCTCGTCGGAGCCGTCGTCGCCGGCCTCATCCTCGTCCTGGTCGTGCACGTAAAGCACAACAGGATCGAGACGGGGCTGCGCGCCAAGCAGAAGGTTGCGAGCGCCAACGTCACGAGTCGGCTCGAGGCCTGGAAGGCGGCGAGCAAGCTCGCGGTCGACCATCCCACACTTGGTGTCGGGCCCGGCAACTTTCAGTACTACTTTCTCAAGGCGACCGACAGCCCTCCGGGGACGACGCGCCTGCGTGTCGTGCACAACGCCTACCTCGATGTCGCCGCCGAGCTCGGCCCGACCGCAATGCTGCTCTTCATCGCCTACATTGGAACGGTCTTCGTGCAACTCACAAGCGCGCGACGCCTCGAGGTCGGACCACCGGGTTTCGCCGCCGCCCTTCGCGTCTCGCTCGTGATCGCGGCCGTGTCGTCGCTCACGCTCTCTGAGCAGTACTTCGCCCCGTTCTGGCTGATCGGCGGGCTCGCCGCCGCGCTGTGGCGGGAAGCCCGGCCGCCGGGCACCACAGGCGCGTGAAGGTCGTCTACGTCTGCACCCTTGAAGCCGGCGGGCCGCTGACGCACCTTCGCGAGCTCGCGCCCCACGTTGCCGCCGAAGGTGTCGACGTACGCGTGGTGTGCGCCTCGGAAGAGGCGGCATTGCCGTTTCGAGCCTCGGGGCTGGAAGCGGTCGTGCGACCGCTCCGTGACAAGCTCGACCTCGCAGGGGCGGCGCGGATTCGCACCGAGCTGGCCGATGCCGACATCCTGCACACTCACGACCGGCGCGCCGGCCTGCTCGTGCGACCGCTTGCGCGATCCGTCGCCGCCCGCTCCGTGCACACCCTTCACGGTGTCCCAGACGAGCTCTTCGGCCGGGTCGGCCGGCAGATTCCTGTCGAGGATCCGCACGCCTCCCGAGCCAGGCTCCTTTGGCTCGAGCACGGCCTGCTCCGCATCGAGGCGCTGCTCAGCTACCTCGGCACGGTGGTCGTCCCGTCGAAGGCGCTTGCCGACTACGCGATTCGCTGCGGCTTCCCCTCCCAGCGGATCCGGGTGATTCCAAACGGCGTGCCTGTGCGACGGCGCGAGCCCGGCCCTGCTCACCGTCCGCTCGTGATCGGCACCGCCGCGCTGCTCGAACGGCGCAAGGGAATCGACGTCCTACTCGAAGCCAGCGCGCGGCTCGCGATCCCTCACAGGCTCGTGATCATGGGCGACGGCCCGCTGCGCGCTGAGCTCGAAGCGCTTGCCAACCGCCTCGGAGCGAGCGCGGAGTTCGCAGGCTTCGTCCCCGACCTCGCCGGGCGACTCGAGGAGCTCGACGTGTTCGTGCTCCCGAGCCGCGGCGAGAACCTGCCCGTGGCGATCCTCGAGGCGATGGCGGTGGCGCTGCCCGTGGTCGCGACGCGGGTGGGCGGGGTGCCCGAGGTCGTCCGCGACGGGGAGAGCGGCCTGCTCGTCGAGCCGGAGGACGTGGAGGGCCTTGCCGCAGCGCTCGCCCGGCTCGCCGAGGGCGAGGAGCGCGAGCGCCTCGGTCGCGCAGCCGCCGCACGGATCGCCGAGCACTTCGAGGCCGGGCTCGTCGCGAGGCAGATGGTTGCGCTCTACCGCGAGCTCGTGAGCTAGTGCGCATCCTGCACACCATCCAGGAGTTGAAGACGGGTGGGGCGGAACGAGTCGTCCTTGCGCTCACGGCTGCCGCCCGGGCGGCGGGCCACGAGGTCGCGGTCGCCGCCGCCGGCCCGCTCACGCAGGAGCTGACCGGCCCTCGGCTCGAGCTCCCTCTGATCGAGCGCCGCCTCGGACGGCTCCCCGGCGCGATCCTCGCAGTGCGCCGCGCGGTTCGAGAGGCCTCGCCCGACCTCGTGCATTGCCACAACCCTGGGCTGGCCGCCGCCGTCGGCCCCGCCACGCTGCGTGGCAAGAGGCCGCCGAGTCTCGTCAGCGTCCACGGCGTTCAGGACGAGGACTACGCTCGGGCTGCGCGCGTTCTTCGGCTTGCGGGACTCCCCGTCGTCGCCTGTGGGCCGGGGATTGCCGCCGCGCTGTCCGAGGCGGGCTTGCGTCCGCTCACGACGATCCTCAACGGCGTCTCGGTGGCCCCGCCCGCGGCCGACCGCGCCGCTCTTGCGGCCGAGCTAGGCATCTCTCCGGACAAGCCGCTGCTCATGGCCGTCGGGCGACTCGTCCCGGTCAAGAACCACGAGTTGGTGATCCGCGCCCTTGCGGACGTTCCGGGCGCAATCCTCGTGATCGTCGGCGACGGGCCGCTTCTCGAGGAGCTCCGCGCGTGCGCGCGGCAGGCCGGCGTGGCCGACCGCGTCGTGTTCACGGGCCTGCGTTCGGATGCGCGAGCGCTGATCGGCGCGGCCGATGCGGTGGTCTTTCCGTCCCGCGCCGAAGGGCTCCCGCTCGTGGCCCTCGAGACGCTCGTCGCGGGAACGCCGCTCGTTGCGACGGACGTCCGAGGCATGCGTGAGCTCGTCGGCGAGGAAGCGGCGCTGCTCGTGCCGTCGAACGATGCGACCGCGCTCGCAGAGGCGCTCAGGCGCGTGCTCGGCGACCGTTCGCTGGCGGCCGGGCTGGCAGGGGCCGGCAGAGCCGTGGCGCGCGGATATTCCGAGGAGCGCATGGCCGCGGAGTACCTCGAGCTCTACGAGAGCCTCGCAGGGCGCCGTTAACGTTCTGTCGTGACCAGCGCCGCCGAGCAGGACGTGTTCGAAATTGTCGTCATCTGCTCCGGTAACCGGTTCCGCAGCCCGATCGCGCAAGCTGTTCTCCAGGAAGCGTCGGCCGGCCTGCCGGTCCGCGTCGGCTCTGCCGGGACCCTCGACCTGCAACCGGGGCCTGCGCTTCCGCAGGCGATCACGTTCGGGAACTCGCTAGGGCTCGATCTTTCCGCTCATGCCTCGCGTCGCGTTGCCGGCTCCGACCTGAGCGAAGCCGATCTCGTGATCGGCTTCGAGCCGATCACGCGGCCACCGCGGTCATGGACGCCCGCGCGCGCCGGGAGCGCACCTTCCTGCTCACCGAGCTCGTGGGACTCCTGGCGCACGTCGCGCTGCCCGTGGACACCTGGCCGGTCGAGCGCGCGAGGAGCGTCGTCCGCGAGGCGAACGAGCTGCGCAGACGCGGGCCCACGAGCCAGTGGGAGGAGATCGCCGACCCGATGGGCGGTCCGGAAGCGGGCTTCGTCGCCACCGGCCGGCTCGTCCGGGAGCTCACTCTCCCTGGCGCAGTCCCTGTTCGGGCTGCGGTCGAGCCAGGGACGTGACTCTCGATGACGTCGGCGAGAATCCGGTCGAGGTCGCGCTCG
>CAVWKS010000013.1:0-17473 GCA_963755635.1 uncultured Actinomycetes bacterium
ACGTGCTGCGCGAGGTTGCCGAGTACCCGAACTGCTTCAGCCCGATCGGCGAGAACGAAGAGCGGATCGAGACCGAGCGCTACACGCTCTGCATCGGCGCGGGCTCGACCTGGAACACGGTGCAGCGCCAGCGGTTCCCGCTCGCCGAGGTCGACGAGGTGCTCGCTGAGGTACGCGACGGCGCTGCGCGAGCGCGGCCGGAAGCAGACGCAGTGGGAGGTCGGCAGCTCCGCGCCCGCTGGGCTCGTCGAGGCGCTGCTCGAGCGCGGCGTCGAGCCCGACAAGGATCCGTACGCGGTCGCGCTGGTCCTCAACCACGAACCACCCGCAATGGCGCCAGGGTTCACAGCGCGACAGACCGAGACGCTGGAGGAGCTCGAGGCCGCCATGGCCGTCCAGTGGGAGGCCTTCGAGTCCAAGCCGGAGGAGATCGAGGAGGCGCGGCGCCTCCTGCCCGAGCGCTTCCGCCAGAAGCTCTACCTGCGGCATGCGGTCTGGCTCGACGGCGAGATCGTCTGCACGGGCACCGCGGCGGCGACCGAGCACGGCCTGCTCCTCTACGGCGGCGCGACGAAGGTGAGCGCCCGGGGCCGCGGCGCCTACCGCGCGCTGATCCGCGCCCGCTGGGACGACGCCGTCGCGCTCGGCACGCCGGCGTTGATCACGCAGGGCGGCTCGATGTCGCGCCCGATCCTCGAGCGCCTCGGCTTCGAGCGCGTCGGCGAGGTGCACATGCTGCTCGACAAGTTCGAGTGAGCCGTTGCGGAACCGTTACGCCCCCGTGACAGGGGCGTTGCGTGGCGGGCTCAGCATGAGCCGTGTCAATCGACAGGAGGCTCCAATGAAGCTCTCGCTCCTCATCACCGCCGTTTTCGCACTCGCCCTCTCCGCCTCGGCCGCCGCGCGCGTCCTGCCCGGCTTCAACTCGCCGACCGGGAACATCAAGTGCTACTACAACCCGCACGGCCTCGCGAAGCCCGGCTTCACGCCGGTCGTCCACTGCGGGCTCGAGCACGCCGACTACGCCATGAAGCTCCAGCGTCGCTGTCCGGCAGGCGACTGGCACGGCTTCACGCTCACCTCGACCGGCCGCCCGGTCCTGTACTGCCCCGGCGGCGCGAGCGGCGACCGCGTCGCGTACAAGACGCTCGCTTACGGCCAGAGCCGGCAGCTCGGCCCGTTCACCTGCAACTCCCGCAGCACCGGCGTCACCTGCCGCAACCGCCACGGCCACGGTCTGTTCGTCTCCCGGCAGTCGTACCGTCTCTGGTAGCAGCACCCCTCCCCTCGCTCGAGAGCGCCCTCCGGGGCGCTCTCGCGTGACACCGCATCTTCACCGGTGCTGTCGGAGCCAACGAAGCCGCAACGACAAGAACTTCGAATACGCGATCGGCCTCTGGGGCGACCTGCCTGATTTCGGAGAGAGGCGCCGACCAGATTCGAACTGGTGTACGAGGCTTTGCAGGCCTCTGCCTAACCTCTCGGCCACGGCGCCGCGAGCGGGCATCGTAGCGACCTCGCGAACGTGACAATCGCCGCCGATCGCGGCTTTGCCGGGATCGGCTCGAGAGCTTCCGAGGCAAACCCAATGCCGGTCGAAGTCGTCATGGCTCCGCGCCAGCGGAGCCGGACTTCGACCGGTTGAGGCCCTGCCTAACCTCTCGGCCACGGCGCCGCGCGGCTCATCGTAGCGCCGGGGTTCCGCGCTCTCCTCGGCGGGTATCGGACCCCACGTGCCACGACAGCTCTCGCTCGACGAGACCGCTGCGCCGCTCGTGCCGGAGCGGCCGAGCCTGAAGAAGCTGAAGGAGGCGGCGGCCGCTTGTACCGCGTGCCCGCTGCATGAGACCGGGACGCAGACCGTCTTCGGCGAGGGCTCGACCAAGGCTCGCGTCGTCTTCGTCGGCGAGCAGCCGGGTGACCAGGAGGACCTGCAGGGCAAGCCGTTCGTCGGCCCGGCCGGGAAGCTCCTCGACAAGGCGCTCGAGGAAGCCGGCATCGACCGCTCGCAGGTCTACGTCACCAACGCCGTCAAGCATTTCAAGTGGCAGGCGCGCGGCAAACGGCGCATCCACCAGAAGCCGAACTGGTCGGAGATCGCGGCCTGCCGGCCGTGGCTCGAGGCCGAGCTCGAGGTGATCGAGCCGCGCGTTCTGGTCTGCCTCGGCGCGACCGCAGCCCAGGCGCTGCTCGGCCGCGACTTCCGCGTCTCGCGCCAGCGGGGCGAGCTCGTCGACTCCGAGCTCGCGGAGAACGTGCTCGCGACGGTCCACCCCAGCTCGATCCTGCGCGCGGACGAAAGCTCCCGGGCGCAGGAGTACCGGGAGCTCGTCCGAGACCTGAAGGCTGTCGCGAAGCTGATCTAGAGCAAGTCGAGGTCGGGACAAGTGTGCATTTCGGCTGCTCTGGCGTCCCGTTGCGGACCCTTGACGATCTTCGGCATCGAACCGATAACGGCTCTGTGACTGTAACGGCTGAAGCGCTCGACCCTGTTCTAGAAGAGCAGCTCGCGAGCGCCCGCGAGCGGGTGCGCCGGGACCTCTCGGGGCGCGAGGCGCTGGGCCGCGTGGCGTTTACGTGCTTCTTTCTCGTCGGTGCCGTTGTGCTCGCGTCGCTGGGCGACACCCGCCGCCACCCTGCGGGGTGGATGTACCTCGCGTTCGTAGCCGCCTACGCGCTCGTCTCGTCGATTCGAGTCGAAGTCGGCAGCGGTCTAGCACTACCGACAGAGCTGGTCTTCGTGCCGATGCTCTTCGCCCTTCCTGCCGTCGACGTCCCACTCGTCGTTGGCATCGGCTTGCTCGTCGCGGCGCTGCCGGAGGTGGCTCGCGGCAACATCTCACTCGCGCGGGCGGCTGTGCTGCCCGCCAGCGGCCTGTTTGCGTTCGGGCCAGCCCTCGTGTTCCTGGCTGCGGGAGAGCCCCAGGCCGATTGGCACGGTGGGCTTGTCCTCGTCCTCGCCGTAGCCGCTCAGTTCGTGACCGATTTCGCGGCCTCGTCCGGGCTCGAACGGGTTGCTCTCGGCGTCCGGCCGCGCGAGTTGGTCGTTCCGTTCGCGTGGATCTTCACGTTCGACGCTCTGACTGCCCCGCTTGCATACGGCATGGCAGTAGCTGCGCGTGTTCAGACGGGCTCGCTGCTGCTTCTGATTCCGCTGGTCGGCCTACTGGCGCTGTTCGCGCGCGAGCGCCGTCAGCGGTTCGACTCAATCCTCGAGCTGTCTGCCGCCTACCGCGGCACCACGTTCCTGCTCGGAGACCTCGTCGAGGTGAACGACGCGTATACCGGCAGCCACAGCCGACAGGTCGTCGATCTCGTTCTCGCCGTCTGCGATCGGATGGGTCTCGACGCCCGTGGGCGACGGGTCGCCGAGTTCACCGCGCTCCTGCACGACGTCGGCAAGATCCGGATCCCGTCAGACGTCATCAACAAGCCGGGGCCGCTCACACCCGAGGAGCGGGAGGTCGTGAACACACACACGATCGAGGGCGAGAAGCTCCTGCTGCGCGTCGGCGGCTTGCTCGCCGACGTCGGCCGTCTCGTACGTCACTGCCACGAGCGCTGGGACGGCCAGGGGTATCCCGACGGCCTCGCGGGCGCGGAGATCCCGCTTATCGCGCGCATCGTCGCCTGCTGCGACGCCTACAACGCGATGACGACCGATCGTCCGTACCGGCGCGCGCTTCCGCGCTCGAAGGCCGTCGCGGAGCTTCTCGCGGGCCGTGGGGCGCAGTTCGACCCCGAGATCGTCGACATCGTCGTCGCCCTCGTCGCTCCGGATCAGCGACTGCAGTAGGGGTCGACGACGAAGCTCGAGATCGAGAGCGTCTCGTCCTTCTGGATTCCTTCTGCCTTGAAGGCGAACGCGACGGCCGTGACGCCGCTCGGAGACGCAGCCGCCAGCATGTTCATGTAGATCGGGACGATGATCGACGGCTGCCATTCGCTCCCGGCCTTCAGCTTTGCGATCGTCAGATGCTTGACGTGGCCGTCGAAGTCCTCGTAGAGCACGTCGACCTTGAGAGTCGCCTTGTTGTTCCCGCCGACGTCCTGCGTGAAGAACCGGAACGTGGGATTGTCCAGGTCGACGCACATCGCCGGCGTCGCCGCCTCGCCTCCCTTGCCGAGCTCGAGCGACTGCTGCGCGCCCGAGAACGGATCGGTCCACGACACGACGTTTGTGGCCTTGCCTAGCGTCCACTCGTCTGTCTGCGCGAAGTCGCCTTCGGGCGCAAGCATGTAGCTCGCATCGTCGCCCCACGCGAGGAACATCTGCGAAGGCTCTGAGTAGCCGCAGTCGGCAGACTCAAGCAGCCTGCCGGCCCTCGCGCTCCCGCCGCGGTTGATGAGCTCATTCAGCTTGTGCTGAATTCCGTTGACCTGCTTGGAAACGTCGATCAGCTGAGATTGATCGGACTGGTCGTCCGCGAACGCCACCGACGTCCCGACGAGTCCGATCGTGCCCGTGCACAGAAAGAGAGTCAGGAAGAACCGCAGTGACCGTCTCATTGGAAAGCTCCTCGTCGCAGTTGGTGGCCGCATAACCGACGGGCTCATTGAGGCCTCGGGGGCCGACCTGCTCCACCCCCTAAAGGGTGACCGACACGAAGTTCACTCGAACGAGCGATCGAGCCTCGCGCCCGGAAACGCGAGGCTCACGCGCTCTTCGTCTGCGCTCGTGACCTCCTTTCGAGACGCTTCAGCGCGGGAAGCCCCGCGAGCGCGGGCACCATGGGCAGCCAGAGGTTGATCAACCGGTATGCCAGGACTGCCGGCACCGCCGCCGTGAGGGCGATCTTGACCCAGCTCAACGCGAAAGGCAGCAACGCCTCGACGATCCCAGCACCCCCCGAGTAGCCGACGTACGCGACGACCTCTGCCCCGAGCGCGACGCCGAGCCACGGCCAGCTTGGATTGGAGAGCACGTCCCATACGTCGCCGAAGCCGGCCGCCCAGGCAACGCCGATCAGGGCTGCCACCGCCAGCACGGCGGCGAGGATGACGTAGAACGCGACCTCGTGGCCGCGGCCGACGACCGTGGTCACCCGCGTCCCCTTCCGTGAGCGGTGCCTAACAGGGCGGCGCCGCCTCGACTCGCTCCCGATACCCGGCTTAGAAGGTAAGGGTTATGGATCCGCTGACAGACGCCGCGTACGTGACGCAGCTGCCGAAAACCCGATGACGGTGGTGCGTCAGGGTCGCGGCGAACAAGCCGGTGCCGGAACCGCCGAGCCATCGGCCGACGTTGCCGAGGATGCCCTCGACGTCGAAGGTCTGGTTGGTGCAGTTGGCGCCGGGATTCGTGACCTGCACGTAGCCGCCCGTGAAGTCGCCCGTGACGAGGGTGTAGACACCGTTGACGTTCGTTCCGAGGGAGAAGCTGCCGCCGGAGATCGTCGCCGTCGGCTGACAGGAGAGACACAGCGGGGTGTGATGGACGTCAGCGTTCCAGGACCCCGGAAGCGCGCCGGAGGCGTTCCCGGCGAATGCGCCTTCAGTGGACGTGAAGTAGTACTCATAGCCGCTGATCGTGTCACCGTAGGTCCGCGCGGCCCGAGCTGACTCAGCCGGCCAAAAAGCGATCACTGCGACTACGGCGAGAAGTATCGCTCGGCGTACGTTCATCTCATCCTCCTTTGTCCGGTAGAACCGGTTGCCTTGTCGCGAAAGACTGTTGGCACAGCCCGGCGCCCGATGATCTCGACCAATTGTCCTGCGTCGCAGGCGCTGCCGCGTCTCGCTCTCGATCCCGCGCACAGCGACCTCGCCGTCGGCTTCGGCATGAACACCGGCCACGAGATCGAGAGCTTGCCCCAGCCGCGCGCTGAGGGCAAGCTCCATCTCGTGGGACTTCTTCGCGGCGGACGGCGACCTACGCAGTCAACTCGCGGAGGACGTGGCCTTGCGGCTGGAACGCGACTTCGGAGTCGACCTCGTTCGGGTACGGCGCTGGCCCGCGCTCCGACTCGAGCTTTGAGACTTCGTCGTCTGGCGCACGCCCTTCATGAGATCGTTCGGCAACTCCGACGCCCGCGTCTTGGCACCGTTCACGACGTCCTTGGTCCCTCGCGCGGCAAACTCGCTCTTGGCGAAGGCGTACAACGCAGCCCCGGCTGCGGGGAGAATGATGAACCGCGTGCTCGCTTTCGCGCCGCGCCGCCCCTTGCCGTTCGCGGCGTCGGTCATGTCCTCGAGCCGCTCTGCAAGATCTATCACGCGTTCCGAAAACCTGTGGATCTGAGTCATTTCGAGCTGACCTCCTCTTGTTTCGCAGAATCAGTGTCGAGTCGGGTTCCCGCGTGGTGTCAGCTCCAAACTGCCCTGCCCGTAGGAACCTTTGGAAGCGGGGACCGAGCGCCGGCCAGACCCACCAGCGGTAGAGCCTTCCTCACCTGACCTCGAGGCCGTCGCGAAGTTGATCTGAGGCCTAGAGCAGGTCGAGGTCGTCGTCGTCAGGCTCCGCGTTGCGGTAGCGCACGCGGTAGACGAAGAACCCGACAGCCGTGAGCGGAACCATGAGGAGCAGCCACGGGTCCGCCCAGGCCGTCGAGAGCCAGAGCGCGGCCGCCGTGGCGGCCGCGCTCCAGTGGAGAGCCCGCTTCTCGCGGGCGTTGAGCTGCGAATACAGGTCGCGGAGCATCATCCTGGGAGGATGCCGGCGACGCTCTCGATCGCGTTCCGGACGTTGTCCGAGAGCAGCGAAATCGCTGCGATCACCGCGAGCGTGATGACGGCAAGAACGACGCCGTATTCGGCCATCGTCTGTCCCTCCTCGCGGCGGCGAAGAGCGCCGGCCGCGTCGGCGGCAAACGCCTGCGTGAAGGCGAAAAGCTTGAGCACGAGTTCACCTCCCTTCGACATGTCCGGGAGGGTCGAGTGCTCGGTTGTGAAGTTGGGACGGTGCTGTGTCTCCACGCCGCGATCCTCCGATCTGCCTTGAACCGGCGGGGCCGCGCCGCCCACTGTCTGTTGCAACGAATTGTCGGCCTTCCGCGGAGGCCGTCTATCCCTCAGTGGGGTAATTCGGCAGCGGCTATTCGACGGGCTGCGGCTGTGGCTCAGAGACGACGTCGAGCATTGCGTCCGCGACTGTCCCGATCGTCGTCAGCGCGCTCACTCCGATGAGCTGCTCGTGCCACGGCTCGAGCGGAAGCGAGTCGATCACCTCATGGAGGTGTCTGGCGTGGACGGAGTCCAGCTTCGCGTGGAGGATCAGCTGCCCGAAACCTGCACGCGGCAGGCCGGTGTGTGCGATCAGCCGTTCGATCGCGGGTGGCCGGGTGTGGCATGCCTCGAGCTCGAGGAACCCGAGCACCGCGACCGGGTGCTCGCCCTCGATCCGAGCGCGCTCGGTTGCGAGGAGCCAGGCGATCTTGTCCGATGCGGCCTCGGCGACGAGGCGCTCCGCGTCCATCCCAAGCGCGCGCAGATCGTCCAGAACCGCGCCACCCGGGTCCTCGTGATGCGTCTCCTCGACGAGATGGCGCTCGAGGTACTGCGAAAGACCGACCGCGACTTCGTCGTCCACCAGCTCGCGCGCGCGGTCGAATGCCGCCTCCATCAGCTCGAGCATCGCGCACCCGACGTGGTAGCCGGTCGCGAGATACCGCGGGTAGATCTCGGCCGCGCGCGGGTGCTCGAGCAGCCGCTGCGCCGGCAGCGCGACCAGCGGCTTGACCAGTTCGATCTTCCGCTGGAGCTTCGCCGCCGCGCTAGAGCGGGACGACAATGCCCATGAAACTGGCTTCGCCGCCGTACTCGACATTGGCCTCGTCGAACCGGGCCTTGATCGAGATCAGCGCCTCGACCTCCTCGCTGCTCAGCTCCTCGATCACGCGCGCGTACGGCTCGGGGGGCGGATAAGGGATCACGCGGGCCTGGATCAGCGCTCTCATGTTCTCGCCAAAATCGTCCATGCGGACGATGCTAACCCGGCGCCAGCGGGATTTCCACCAGCGCCGCCCGTGCCCGCCCGGCCGCGACGGCGTTTCCCTTGCGCTCGAACAGGGCGATCGCCTCTTCGAGCGGGCCCGTCGAGGCCGTGACCTCGGCGAGATCCGCCAGCGCGTGGGCGTGGTAATCGACCATGTCGGTCGCCGCGAAAAGCGCCACCGCCTCGCGCGCGAGCGCCTCTCCCTCGGCGCGTTGGCCGGCCCGCGCCTTGAGCTTCGCCCGCACCTGGCGCCAGAGCGCATGCGAGAGCCGGTCGTCGGGCGCGGCCAGCTCCTCGGCGAGCTCTGTCTGCTCCCGAGCCTCGTCGAACCGACCGAGGTCGAGCAGCGATTCGGCGACGCGAGCCGTGGCGGTGGCGCGGTAGCCGGTGTCGCCGAGCTCTTCGAGCTGTGCACAGCTGTCGCGGGCGGCGCGCTCGGCGGCGGCGACCTCGCCGGCGAGCGTCTCGACCTCCCACGCGGCCATGCCGCCGACCGCGAGCCAGATCGTGTGCCCGAGCTCCTCCGCGGCGGCGTCGCCCGCTGCGAGCAACGCGCGCGCCTCGTCGAAGCGGCCCCGCATCGCCTCGAGCACCCCGTGCTCGCGGAGTGCGATCGGGTGTCGCCGCTGCTCCTGCTCGTGCCAGCGAAGCACCTCCTCGACCGGCGTCGGGCCGTAGAAGAGCGCCGTGCCCTTCCAAACCGGCAGCTCGCGCTCCCAGCGGGTGTAGCCCGCTCGCGCGGCGTGCTCGAGCGCCCGATCGACCGCCTCGCCCATCGATTCGTACTGGCAGCGGATCAGCTCGGCCCACGCCGTCGCGACCCAGGCTTCGGTCAGCGCGATCTCGTCGCCGGAACGCTCGAAGACCGGGCGCGCTTCCGCAGCGAGCGCGAGCAGCGCACCGCTCGCGTCGCCGCCTGCCGACGGCTCCTGCGCGGTCAGCGCGGTGGTGCGCGCTTCCATCAGCTCCGCCCGCAGGCGGCCGGCCTCGTAGCCAGACTGGCGTGCCCGCTCGGCCGCGTCAGCGGCGACCGCGGTCGATCCCGCGGCGTCGCCCGAGAGGAAGAGCACCTCGGCCAGGTCGAGCCTGAGCGTGACGGCGGGATCGACCTCCGGCCGCAATGAGAGCGCGCGCTCGAAGAGGTTCTTCGCAGCGCCGATGTCGAGCCGCGCGAGCGCGCGTTTACCCGCGGACTCGAGCAGGTCCGCCGCTCTGGCAGCAACAGGCTCGCCGCCCGCGACGCCCGGGGCGAGCTCCTGGCGGTAGCCGTACGCGTGCTCGAGGTGGTAGCCGAGCACCTCGTCGGCCTCCAGCAGGTCCGCCGAGCGCTCCTCGAGCCAGTCGGCAAGCCGCTCGTGCAGGTCGGCGCGCGCCGACTTCGGCAGCGCGTCGTAGGCGGCGTCGCGGATCAGCACGTGGCGGAAGCGGTAGGCGTCGTCGCCCGGCAGCTGCGCGAGGTCGGGACGCACGAGGTCCTTGCGGACGAGCGAGGCGAGCAGCGAGCCGAGCTGTGACTCGGACGCGAGCGCCTGGACGGCGCCGCGGTGGAAGACCCGGCCCTCGACCGCACCGCACTCGAGCACGGCCCGCTCCTCCGGCGGGAGCTGGTCGAGCCGCGAGGCGAGCAGTCCCTGGATCGTCGCGGGCACCGCCACCTCGTCGCCGTCGCTCGTCTCGCGCAGCATCGCGATCATCTCCTCGACGAACAGCGGGTTGCCCTCGGCGCCGTCGCGGATCCTCGCGCGCAGCTCCTCCTGGAGCTCCGTCCCGTCGAGCAGCTCCTCGATCAGCGAGTCGGCCTCGACGTCAGAGAGCGGCTCGAGCAGGACGTTGACGGCGTTCAGGCTGCCTCCGCCCCACCCGGGCCTGCGGTCCAGCAGGTCCGGCCTGGCCATGCAGACGACGAGCAACGCCGCGCCGCGGGCGAGCGCGGTCACCTGCTCGACGAGGTCGAGGAAGGTCTCCTCGCCCCAGTTGACGTCGTCGAGCACGCAGACGACGGGCTGCTCGGCGGCCGCCGCCTCGAGCAGCTTGCGCACCGCCCAGGCGATCTCCTCGGTCGAGCTCGTCGCGTGCGCCGTCCCGAACAGCCCGCGCAGGGCGGCGACGACCCGCGGGTCCGGAAGCTCGTCGAGCTCGTCGGTCAGCTGCCTGACGATCTCCGCGACGGGCCGGTAGGTGATGCCGTCGCCGTAGGAGAGGCAGCGGCCCTGGAGGGAACGCGCGCCGTCGAGGCCGCCGAGGAACTCCGCGACGAGCCGCGACTTGCCCACCCCGGCCGGCCCGACGATCGTGACCAGCCGGCAGGAGCGGGTCTCGACCGCCTCCGCGAACGCGCCGCGCAGGGCGCCGAGCTCCTGCTCGCGGCCGACCATCGGCACCGCCGAGAGCCGCCTGGCCTCGTCGGCGCGCACGTCCTTCAGCTCCCAGGCGCGGACGGCCTCGCTCTTGCCCTTGAGCGCGAGGTCGGGCAGCGGCTCCGCGATCACCGCGCCCCGGACGCGCTCGAACGTGGTCTCGCCGAGCAGGATCTGGCCGGCGCCCGCGGTCTGCTCCAGCCTGGCTGCGACGTTGACCGCGTCGCCGGTCGCCAATCGTTCCTCGGTGCCGGTGACGACCTCACCGGTGTTGATCCCCGTGCGCAGCGCGAGGGTCGTGCCGAAGTCGCGCTCGAGCTCCTGGTTCAGCGGGGCGACCGCGTCGCGCAGCTCGGCCGCCGCTCGCACCGCGCGGAGCGGGTCGTCTTCGTGCAGCACCGGCACGCCGAAGACGGCCATGGCCGCGTCGCCGATGAACTTCTCGACGCTCCCGCCGTGCCGCTCGACGACCGCCCGCACGGTGTCGAAGAACCGGCTGAGCACGTTCCGGACGCTCTCCGGGTCGAGCCGTTCGCCGAGCTCGGTCGAGCCGACGATGTCGCAGAAGAGCACTGTGACGATCCTGCGCTCCGCACGCGAGACCGGCGCGGCGGGGGTCCCGCACTCGGGGCAGAACTTGAACTCCTCGGCGCTGACGTGCCCACAAGCGGCGCAACGGGGCATGTTCCGAGTCTACGCCCGCCGCGGCGTCAAAACCCAGCCCCAGCGGGGCTTTCGGGCGTCAGGCGCGCGCCGGGAGCCTCGGTGCGGAAACCGCGGACGGCTCGGCGACCGGAAGCTCGAACGTGAAGGTGGCTCCTTGGCCGAGGTTGGACTCGACGAAGATCCGCCCGTTCATGGAACGCACCAGCTCGCGACAGATGTAGAGGCCGAGGCCGCTGCCGCCCACGCCGCGCCGGTGGTCCGGATCGAGCCGATAGAACTTCTCGAAGATCCGCTCTTGCTCGTTGAGGGGGATCCCGAGGCCCTCGTCGGAGACGGAGAAGCGGACGTGCTCGCCGTCGGCGTCGAGGGTGATCTCGATGCGGCTGCCGTCCGGCGAGTACTTGACGGCGTTGTCGACGAGATTCGAGAGCACCTGCCGCGTTCGGCCGGCGTCGCCGTAGACCCTCGGGAGCTCCGGCGGCACATCGACGTCGATCGTTCGCCCCTCGCCTACACGCACGCGGGCCGTATCGGCGACGACGTAAACGAGCTCCCCCGCGTCGAACGGCTCGCTCGACACTCGCAACGAGCCGCTGTCGAGCTGTCCCGCGACGAGAATCTCCTCTACGAGGTCGGCAAGGCGCTGAGACTGGCTCGCGATCATGTCGAGCAGCTCGCGCTGGGTCTCGCCGGACAGGTCGTCGTGCTCGCGCAGCGTTAGCGCGGCCCCGTGCAGCGAGGCCAGCGGCGTTCGGAGCTCGTGCGACACGGTCGCGACGAACTCCGAGCGCACACGCTCGAGCCGGCGCTCGCGGGTCACGTCCCGGAATGCGTACACGATGCCTTCCGCGAGCGCGACCCCTACCATCGACAGCCAGACCTCCCCTCCCGCGACGTCGAGCGGAACGGTCTCGGACGTCCACGTCTCGCCGGAGTCGCCTGGCCTGCTGGCGATAGGCACCATCGCCTCGATCGCGGGCCAGCCGGGGATCGTGTCCCGGGCGGGCCGGTTTAGGACGACGTTTGCCCTGATCCCCGTGATGGCCTCCGCGGCCGCGTTCCAGAGCCGCACGACGCCGGCGTGGTCGACGAAGAAGATGCCGTCGCCGACGTGGGCGAGGACGCGCTCCGCCTGAACTCGTTCCTGTCTCGAGACGCGGTTGCGGGCGATTCCCGGCGCGACGGCGTAAGCGAGAGAGACGAGCGCCGCCATGAACCCGAAGCCGACGATCAGGACGCGCTTCTGGGACTTGCGGGCGGCCGCGTCGATCACGCCCTTCGGCTCGAGCGCCACGAGACTGAGCGGCGGAGTCGTCCGCTCGGACGGGGCGACGGCAGCCCGGTACGTCGTCGAGCCGGCGACGACGTCGCCGACGGTCGCGGGGAGCCGAGAGCGCAGGCGCACGGGAGCCCCCGTCCGGATGAGCTCGTTGCCGCGCACGAACCCGAGCTGCAGAGAATGCAGCAGCTCGGCCTGGCGGGTCAGGCTCGCCACGAGCTGCCCGTTCAGGGGTATGACGGCCATCACCCGGCCGATGGTGCGCCCGCCGCTGACGACGTCGAAGCTGCGGGTCGCCGCGCCGGAAACGGGCGCGGTCGAGGGCATGCTCAGCACGACGTCCTTGTGCGACGCCTGGATCGCGGCCAGCCTGGCTCGGTCGTGCCGCAGGAACGCTCGCTGGGCACCGCGACTTCTCGCGAGGGCGTGAGCGTGCTCCGCCGCGTCATTGAGTTTGCCTTTGTAGGCGACGGCCGCCACCCCCAGCCCGGCCACCAGCCGTTGGTCCGAGCTCTTCCGCTCGTGCTGGCCTGCGTAGCTTCCGGACATCCAGACGCCGACCGCGAGTGGAAGCGACAGCAGAAGCAGGGCTCCGGCAAGCCGGAACCGGCCGTTGAGCGGGATTCCGATTACTTGCCTCCTCGGTGGCCTTTGCCGGCGTCGGCGTGGTCGCCGCTATCGCCGTGCTTCTTGCCGTGGGGTGCCGGGCGGTTCGGTCTTCTTGTGACTCCGTTGAACCTCGGCTGCGCGACGGCCTTTCTCTCGCGCCGCGGATCTTCCTCGCTGCTTGCCGCGCTTCCCGTCGGCGGGCTTGGCGGAAGCGGGTGGCGTCGAGACGCGCGCCTTCGGTGTCGCGGGGACGACCGGCGCAGCGGGAAGGCGGACACCGACCCGCCGCGGGTGCTGCCGGACCGTCCGGCGCGCAGTCGGCCGCAGCCGCGGGGCCACGCGGACGCTCCGCGCCGTCGCCCGCGCGCGACGGGCCCCAGCCGGACGAGAGGGTGGCGGTGGGGCGGCGAGGGCGCTCTCGATCCGTCCCAGGGCGACCACCGCGGCCGGCACGTGCGGAGCCGCGGGCAGGGAGCCCTCTCCTCCAGAGAGCACGAACAGCGACAGCACGACGGCAACCGAGGCGAAGGCGGCGGCGAGCCAGTGGTGGGGACGGAGCGGAAGCTTCATTTCTGTGCCCCGGCGGTCCAGCAGACACCCCGGGACTGATCCTCATACCAGGGTAGCGTCGTCCTGGAGACTCTTCTACCGAATTCCGAAGAAACCTCTGTCAAATCCCGCCAGCCCTGACACCGTATCGTGCTGCGAATGCGGATCCTGGTGGTCGGAGCCGGCGGTGTCGGCAGCGCGGTCGCGGCCGTCGCGCGCAGGCGGCGCTTCTTCGAGCGAATGACGCTGGCCGACCTCGACGCCGGTCGCGCCGAAGCCGGGGTGGCGCCGCTCGACGACGACAGGTTCACAGCCACGGCCGTCGACGCCTCTGATCCGGCCTCGCTCGCGGCGGCGATCGCGGACGCCGGCGCGGACGTCGTGCTGAACGCGACCGACCCGCGCTTCAACCCGCAGATCTTTGCCGCAGCCTTCGAGGCCGGCTGCACGTACCTCGACATGGCGATGACGCTCTCGTCGCCGCACCTGGAGCGGCCATTCTCGGAGCCGGGCGTCAAGCTCGGCGACGCCCAGTTCGCCGAGCACGAGCGCTGGCTCGAGCGCGGGCTGCTCGCGCTCGTCGGGATCGGGGTCGAGCCCGGCCTTTCCGACGTCTTCGCGCGCTACGCGGCCGACCACCTCTTCTCGGAGATCGACGAGGTCGCCGTCCGCGACGGCGCCGACCTCGTGGTCGAGGGCTACGACTTCGCGCCGACCTTCTCGATCTGGACGACGATCGAGGAGTGCCTCAACCCGCCGCTCGTCTGGACGAGCGAGCGGGGCTTCTACACGACCGAGCCGTTCTCCGAGCCGGAGGTGTTCGAGTTTCCGGAGGGAATCGGGGCCGTCACGTGCGTGAACGTCGAGCACGAGGAGGTCGTGCTCGTCCCGCGCGCGATCGAGTGCCGCCGGGTCACGTTCAAGTACGGCCTCGGCGACGAGTTCATCGACGTCCTGCAGACCCTGCACAAGCTCGGGCTCGACTCGACCGCGCCGGTGCGGGTGCGCGGGGTCGAGGTCGCGCCGCGGGACGTGGTCGCGGCCGCGCTCCCCGATCCCGCGTCCCTCGGCGACCGGATGCGCGGCAAGACGTGCGCCGGCACGCTCGTCACCGGCACAGGCAAGGACGGCGAGCCGCGGGCCGCCTACCTCTACCACGTCGCCGACAACGAGCGGACGATGCGCGAGTACGGCCACCAGGCGGTCGTCCTCCAGACGGCACTCAACCCGGTCGCGGCGCTGGAGCTGCTCGCCGAGGGCGTATGGTCAGGCGCCGGGGTGCTCGGGCCGGAGTCGTTCCCGGCAGGGCCGTTCCTCGACCTCCTGGCCGACTACGGCGAGCCGCACGGGCTGGTCGAAGCCGACCCGAGGCACGAATAGGAGAAGCCCCGACGGGGCATGTCCTGGGTCTGCGCCCGCGGTTGGCGGGAAACCATCAGACTCCTCGCAGTGACCTCTGAGGAGACGATCTCACGCTTCTTCGCGGCGATGAACGCGCACGACGGCGACGCCGCGGTTGCGCTCGTCGATCCGGAGGTCGAGGTCGCATTCGGCCCTGAGGTCTTCGCCGGCCCGGACGCGGTGCGGGGGCTTGCGGAGCAGGAACACCCCGAGCTCGTCTTCGAGACCCTTCCGGTCAGCTTCGATGCGCAAGCCGACGGCGTCGAGGTGGTCGCCCGGCGTGTCCAACGCTGGCGCGAAACGGAAGAGATCGCCGCGGAGGAGGAGCTGCTGGCCCGCTTCTCCTTCGGCCCGGACTCGCTCATCCGGCGCGTGGAAGTGACGCAAGCGTCGCCTTAAGCGACCCGCCTGGTGGGACACTCTCACCGTGGACATACCCGAGATCGAGTACACGCGCAGCGGCGATGTCGCAATTGCGTACCAATCGTTCGGGCACGGGCCGCGCGATCTCGTGCTCGTGCCGATGTTCAGCAATCTCGTGTTTCCCTGGCAGAACGCGGACTGGCGGGATATGTACCAGCGCTTCGCCTCGTTCGCGCGGCTGATCATGTTCGACAAGCGAGGAACCGGCCTCTCGGATCGCCCGCGCGAGCTCGGGCCGCTCGAGACGAGGATGGACGACATCCGCGCGGTTCTCGACGCGGTCGGCGTGGAGCGCGCGACGCTCGTCGGGATGGGCGAAGGCGGCCAAACGTGCGCGCTCTTCGCGGCGACGTATCCGGAACGGACGGAGGCGCTCGTCCTCGTCAACACGCCCGCGCGGGCCGTCAGGGCCGAGGATTACCCCTACGGAGCATCCGAGGACGACTGGCGGACGCTTCTGCGGACCACCCGGGAGCGGTGGGGCGAGCGCGAGTACCTCGAGACCCAGGCGCGGGACATCAATCCCGCGGCCGACGACGACTTCCTCGACTGGTTCGTGACCTGCCAGCGGTTCTGCGCGAGCCCGGGAGCGGCGCAGACGTTCCTTCGCGTGTTCGGGGAGACCGACCTACGCGAGATCCTGCCGACGATCCGCGTGCCGACGCTCGTCCTCTACCGGCTGAAGGACCGCGACCAGATGCTCGACCTCGCCGGGCGCATCAAGGGTGCGCACCCGCTCGAGATCGAAGGGCAGGGCTTCTCCGTCTTCACACAGATGACCCGAGAAGTCGAAGCGTTCCTGTCGGGCAGGGAGGTCGAGCCGGTGCCCGACACCGTGCTGGCAACGATCATGTTCACGGATATCGTCGGCTCGACGGAGCGGGCGGCAAGCCTCGGCGACCGTGCCTGGCGAGATCTCCTCCGCGACCATCACACCGTGATCCGGCGCGAGCTGGCGCGCTTTCGCGGCCGGGAGCTCGACACGGCAGGCGACGGCTTCTTCGCGATCTTCGACGGCCCGGCTCGAGCTATCTCCTGTGCCCGCTCGATCGTCGGCGGCCTGGGCGAGCTCGACCTCGCGGTTCGAGCGGGTGTCCACACGGGCGAGTGCGAGCTGCAAGACGGCAAGGTGACCGGGATCGCCGTCAACATCGGAGCCCGCGTGGCGGCGGCTGCCGGCCCCGGCGAGGTCCTCGTCTCCGGAACCGTCAAAGACCTCGTCGCAGGCTCGGAGATCGAGTTCCAGGACAAGGGAGTCCGCGAGCTGAAGGGCGTTCCGGGCGAGTGGCGCCTCTACGCCGCGGCGGGTCGCTAGGCCCGCGCGACTCGCCCGAGGTGCTCGACGGCGGCTTCGAGCTGCTCGTCCGAGTGGTACGGCGCAGGCCCGAGACGGAGGTAGCTGCGCCGGCTGTCCGTGACGACTCCCTCGGCCAGCAGCCGGCGGCTCAGCTCCTCGGCGCGCTCCGAGCGGAGGGCGAGGAAGCCGCCGAAGGCCTCGAGCGGGGTGTCGCGGTCTCGCGTCACGTCGTCGAGCCCGAGCTCGTCGAACCGCTCCGCAAGCAGCCTCGTCTGCTGCAGGTAACTCTCGCGGAGCCGCTCCGGCGTCAGGCCGTGCTCCTCGAAGAAGTCGAGCACGCGGGCAGCGCGGTAGTGGCTCGTCGGGTCGTAGGTCGAGCCCGCGAAGCGCATGCTGCCGCGCGGGTACGGCGTCGCGCCCGGCTCGGGCGCCGCCTGCAGCTCCTCGAACTCGGCGAACCAGCCGGTGATCGCGGGCCGCAGCTCATCCGCCTGGGGCGGGAGCCGCAGGAAGCAGTTGCCCTCCCCGAGCTGGAGGTACTTGTAGCCGCCGCCGACGATCCACGCGCGCTCGAGGCCTGCGACCGTGAACGGCACGCAGCCCAGGGCGTGGTAGGCGTCGACGAAGAGCTCGGCGCCGGCGTCCGTGCACGCCGCCGCGAGGGCCGGAAGCCCGGGGACGATGCGCGAGTCCTCGAAGAGAACGGCCGAGACGAGCACCGCGCTCGCGCCTGGAGTCTCGGCCGCCAGCCGCTCCGCGAGCGTCTCCGCCGGCCGCGCCGGCAGCCGGGCGACCTCGAGCCCCTCCTCCGCGAACCGACCGAGCTGGCGGCGCAGGGTGTGGAACTCGCCGTCGGTCGTCACGAGCTTCGGCCTATCCCCCAGCGGCAGCGCCGAGAGGAACCGAAGCACGAGCTCGTGGGTGTTCGAGGCGAGCGCCACCGGCGCGCCCGGGTCCGC
>CAVWKS010000014.1:0-7669 GCA_963755635.1 uncultured Actinomycetes bacterium
TGTCACGCCGGAGGTCGCGGGTTCGAGTCCCGTCGCTCCCGCTGAAAACATCCTGCAAATGGGCATGTTCTGTCGCCACCATGGGCGAGAACGACCGCCGGCTTTCCGCGTGTCCCGCTCTGATCCCGCACGACTCGGAAAATTCTTGTTTGCAGGCACTTTCGTCCCGTCGATCCCGCAATGCCCGGTTTCATCCCGCGCGAGATTCTCCTCGGGTCCCGAACCGCTGGCTCTGGCCGTCAGCCCTGGAATGCACGGCGGCTCAGATGAGCCGCAACTGCACGGGATTCCGCTTCCACACGCGAAGTCACGGCAGTTCCCCTCCCTGAGAACCGAGACCGCGCCGCGAGGCGCGGGTCTCGGCTAATCAGTCGGCGAGCTAGGCCGATTCAGCAGGTTGGGATCGGTCTCGGGATCGACGGGTGAGCCTTAAGCGGCTTCACGATCAGGGTCGCTCGCACCGCTGGCTCGGGGGCAGCAACAAACACTGCTCGCCTGCCGCGCGCATGAAGGTCGATAGGCCACTGGGGTGACGAGTAGAACTCGCCGCCCGCGGGACCAATGAACAAACGAGACCGCCCAGACTCTTGCGAGAGTTAGGTCGCCCCGAGGAGCACGTCGGCGACCGACCTTGGAGCAGTTCCGGTGATGCGCAGAACCTGATCCGAGACTGTCGCCCAGCGCTGTTCTCGGATGGAGGCGAACATGGTCGAGTAGGCGTATGCCCACCACGGGTCCTCGCCTGCGCGGGCCATGTCGATGCGGTGCTCCTCGGGTGTCAGCCGGACGTATTCGATCGGTGTGTCCCAGACGCGTCCAGCGAGGGCTGTGAGAGAGGCGAGGTCGAGGGCCGCCGGGCCGGTGATCTCGTGCTCTGTTCCGGTCGGAGGAGCGCTTGCGAGCGTGGCGAGACAGTGGGCGACGTCGCGGCGGGAGACGAGCGAGATGCGCCCTTCGGCCGCCGGCAGACGTAGCTGGCCACTCTCGCGCGCCTGGGCGAGCCAGGTCAGGAAGAACTCGCTGTAGATCGATGCGCGGGCGATGGAGAATCGACAGCCGCTCTCGCGTAGCAGCTGCTCGGTGTAGGCGTAGGTGACGGCGTAGCAAAAGGGCGAGTCGGGGTCTGCGTCGAGGCCGCTCAGAGCGACGATGTGCGAGACGCCCGCTTCGGCGGCCGCGGCGATCAGGTTCTGGTGGTGGACGAGCACCTTCCATGCTTCGCCGTCGCTGGAGATGAACACGAGCGTGTTCACGTCGCGGAGCGCGGCCTGAAGCGTCGCCCTATCGTCGTAGTCGGCAACCGCGACGCGCACCGCAGGCGAAGACGTGCGGATCGCTGCTCGTCGGGAGATTGCGAGGACATGGTGGTCGCGCTCGCCGGCGAGCAGGTCCACAACCTGTCCGCCGATCCGGCCGCTTGCTCCGGTGACTGCGATCCGCACGAGGTTCTCTTACCGCGCGTCGATGACCGAGCCGTCCTCGGCGCTCGCGTTCTGGGTCAGCGACATCGCCACGCGGGCTTCGGGGATGTTGGCGACGTCGGCGAAGGCTGCTCCCATCTGCGCTGGCGAGTTCCAGCGCCAGGTGTCGATGTAGTTGCCGTCCCCGAGGTCGATCAGCCGTGTCTCGGCGAGGCCCGGGTGCTTGGCCCGCATCGCGGCGATCAGTTCGACGCGGCGGGCGACGAATTCGTCGAGTCTCTCCGGCTCGACCTGGTAGCGGTGGACTCTGATGTCGGTCATTGCGGGTGCTCCCTCCATGGGTCGGGGCCGCTCAGAAGGCGCGTGCGGCCGGCGTTCGTGTCTCGAGCCACTCGGCAAAGGTGGGGCCGGCGAGGGTTGCGTGCGGGCCTGGCAGCAGCCCGCCTGAGACGTACAGCTCGTGGTCGGGGTCGTCGGGGTTGCTGACGCCCTCGATGCGTAGGTTCTCAGCCTGGTCGGCGACGAGCAGCCGTGCCGTCTCGACGAGGCTCTCTTCGCGCGGCCCCGCGATCTCCGGGAACGGGCTGCCGTCTGCCGGCAGCGTAGGCGTGGTGCCGAGGTCGACAAGCGCCTCGGCAACGGTGCGGGCCGCGACGAGCTGCGTCCGCATCTCCGGGACGCAGGCGACCTCGCCCTGACGGCCCCAGTTGACGAGCTCTTCGACGAACTCGTGGAACTGCGCCGCGTGCAGGATCACCGTCGGCACTGGTCCGGCGAGTGCGGTCTGCTCGTGCGCGAACTTGGCGGCGCTGTAGCCGGCAACGAATCGCTCGCATCCGATGATCGAGACGGTCACGATCCGCGTCACGCCGGCAGCGGCAGCGTGGGTCTGGATGTTGCGGGCCGCGGTCGTGAAGAACTCGGTCGCGGCTTGCTGCTCAGGCGAGGGGCCGGTGGCCGCATCGATCACGCCGTCCGTTCCGGCCAGCGCCTCGGCGAGACCGGCGGAGGTGATCACGTCGACACCGTTCGAGCGGGAGGTCGGCACCGGCTCGTGCCCGCGCTCCTCCAACACGTCGACGATGTGCCGTCCTACGCGCCCGGTGGCGCCTGCGACTGCGATCTTCATATGAGTCCTCCTTGCCGTAGTCGCGACCGTCGCCAGTTAGACCGTGACGCGAGCGAGTTTCGTCGGATCGAGGACGAAGTCGAACGCGGTGATTCGGCCGTGCGCGACCGTGACGGCGACGACCGCGAACAGGCCGCCGCCGCGGCGCTCGACGACGGCGCCGGCGACGCCGTTGACGATCGCCGGGCCGGCTGTAGCGGAGCAAGCGCCGACCATCTCCGCGCCTCGGCGAGCACGGTGTCTGCGCCTACGATCGCCTCCTGCGCCAGCGGGCTGCCGGGGCCGGCGTCGACGCGCAGCATGACCCCCGGGTCGAGCAGCTCGAGGAGGGCGTCGAAGTCGCCCTCGCGGGCGGCCGCGAGGAAGGCCTCGACGACTCGCTGCTGCTCGGCGAGCTCGACGTCCGGCGCCGGCGTGGCGCCCTGAACCCGTCTGCCGCGCGCGGCTCGCGAGCTGGCGCGCCGCCTCGGGGCTGCGGCCGACGATGCGCGCGATCTCGTCGAAGGGCAGTGCGAACATGTCGTGCAGGACGAACGCGAGCCGTTCGGCGGGATCGAGCGTCTCCAGCACGACGTAGAGGGCAAGGCCGACGCCGTCCGCGATCAGCGCCTCCTCCTCGGGTGTGGGCGCGCTGTCGATCGCGACGATCGGCTCCGGCATCCACGAGCCGACGAACTCTTCGCGGCGCGAGCGCCGCGCGCGCAGCATGTCCAGGCAGACGCGGCTGACCACCGTCGTCAGCCACGCGCCGAGATTCTCGACCTTCGAGTCGTCGCTGCGGCTCAGCTTGATCCAGGCCTCCTGCACGGCGTCGTCGGCCTCGTCGACCGTGCCGAGCATGCGGTAGGCGATGCGGCGCAGCTGCGGCCGCTCCTCCTCGAAGCGCTCTGCCAGGAAGTCGCGATCTCTCATCTCACCCGGACGACGTAGGGGCACCCTGGAATGTGACCGGAACGACCGTCACGAATCCCGGCCGCGATCCGTCGAGGAGAGAGAACAGACCGAAAGCAAGGAGGCAGCATCATGCTCACCGCAGCCCAGGAACCATCGTTTCTCGCGACCCGCCGCGGCAAGCTCACGCTCGCGCTCTTGTGCGGGATCGCCTTCCTCGACTTCGTCGACGGGTCGATCACGAACGTCGCGCTACCGTCCATCCGCCGCTCGCTCCACTTCTCCGTCGACGGGCTGACCTGGATCCCGAGCGCCTACCTGCTCACCTACGGCGGGTTCATGCTGCTCGGCGGCCGCCTCGCCGACCTGCTCGGCCGTCGCCGCGTGCTCGTCACCGGGATCGCGACCATCGCGATCTCCTCGCTCGTCGGCGGGCTCGCCCAGAGCGCCGGCGTGCTCGTCGGCGCGCGGCTCGCGCAGGGGCTCGGCGCAGCGCTCACGCTCCCGACCGCCCTCTCGATCCTGACGACGAAATTCGCGGAGGGGAAGGACCGAAACACGGCGCTCGGCGCCTGGGGCGGCACCGGCGGAATCGCTTCCGCCGCGGGCGTTCTCCTCGGCGGCGTGCTGACCGAGGGCCTGGGCTGGCGCTGGGTGATGTTCGTCAACCCGATCGCCTGCGCGCTCCTGCTCCTGCCGGTCTTCCGGCTGATCGAAGGCGAGCGCGTTCGTCGCCGGCTCGTGGACTTCGACGCCGTCGGGGCCGTGCTCGTCACGGCCGGGATGCTTCTGCTCGTCTACGGGCTGATCCGTGCCCCGATCGTCGGCTGGGGCAGCGCGCGAACGATCGGCGTGCTCGCCGGCGCGGCAGCGGTCCTCGCGGCGTTCGTCGCCAACGAGCATCGGCAGCGCGCGCCGCTCGCGCCGCTGTCGATCTTCCGGATCAACGGGCTCGGCTTCTCGAACGTGACCCAGCTCGTCGCGTTCGCCGGCTTCCTCGCGCTGTTCTTCTACGTCACGCTCTACATGCAGAACGTCCTCGGCTACTCGGCGATCCAGACCGGGCTCGCCTACCTGCCCCTCTGCGGCATCGCAGTTGTCAGCGCCGGGATCACGTCCCAGCTAATCGGACGGGTCGGCACGCGTCCGGTGATCGTCGTCGGCGCGGTGATCGGCGCCGGCGGCCTCTACTGGCTGTCGCGCATCCCCGTCGGACGGCTCGTACGCCGCAGACCTCCTGCCCGGCCTGCTGCTGGTCGGGCTCGGCATCGCCGGCCTGTTCGTCGCCGTCGCCACCGCCGCGAACGCCGGCGTCCCCGGCGACAAGGCGGGACTCGCGGCCGCGCTGCTCAACGCCTCGCAGTGGCTCGGCGGCGCGCTCGGCCTCGCGATCTTCACCGCGGTCTCGACGAGCCGCACGAACCACCTACTCGCCGCCGGGACGCCCGGCTCGCACGCCCTCACCTCGGGCTTCCAGCGGGCGCTGCTGATCGGGAGCATCTTCATCCTCGCCTCCGCCGTCATCGCCCTGCGCGCGACAAACACGCGCGGCGAGACCGAAGAGCCGCGCGATCGAGGCGGAGCCGGAGGCTTCGCTCGCAGCCTGATGAACACCGAGACCGGATCCATCGTCGGCGCGATCGTCGACATGCTCCTCCTCTTCATCGTCCCCGGGCTCGTCTACAGCTGGCACTCGATCGAGCACCTGATCGGCGACAAGGAGGGCTAGCTGCCCTGGGATCCCGCGGCGCCCCACCCCGGCGGCTCACGGACGCACTCGAGCGCCGCGCTCGAGACCTCGCTGTGCGCTGTTGCTCCGACGAACGCGATCTCAGCGGGCTGAAAGCCATGGCGTTCGTAGAAGCGATGCGCCTGCTCGTTCGCCCATGTCGCGCTGAGTGCGATGCTTTCGATGCCTCTCGTGGCAAGCCACTCCCGAACAGCAGCGAGGAGCCGGTCACCGATCCCCTGTCCGCGAAACGAGGACCTACTGAAAGGGTTTTCAGCTGCGCCTGCCGTTCGCCCCCGTTCCATGACGAGTAGCCGAAGGAGACGGTGACGAAGGCGTAGCCGACGAGCTCGTGGTTGGCCTCGGCAACGAGTACGAACGTCTCCGGGTTGTTGATCCACCGGATGTAGTTGGCTCGCCGACGGGCCCACGATTCGTGTGCCGAGCGAGCTGTCATTCCGGCGAGGCGCGGCGAGATCTGCAGGTGGTGTTCGTGCAGTGCGAGCCACAGCGGTTCGAGGCGATCGAGCTCGTGCACGGCGAGCGGCCGGATCTGCTCCGGCGGCACGCCGGGCTGCTGCTCTCGCTCGTCTTCTTGGGATTGAACCGCGTCCATGGATGCCTAACTACCTCTTTGGCTTGGTCACGTGCATCTGTCCAGAGTGCACGCGGTCGTGTCGTTAGCCGGTCAGGAACTCCTCGAGCACGGGAGCAGTTGCCTCGGCGGAGATGTCGTGGCTCTGGCCGGCGAGTGTGCGGAGCCGGCCGTTCGGCAGGGCGTCGGCGACCGCGCGCGCCGCGTTGCGCATCAAAGGTGGGCTCTCTTCGCCGTCGATCACGAGCGTCGGCGTCGAGATAGAAGCGATCAGCTCGGTCGGGAGCGTCAGGTCGCCGACGACCAGTTGCGTCGTAGGCGAGCGTGTGGGCGATCGCTTCGAGCGCGGACCGGAACGGCGCCTGGCGCATACCGGCCACCACCTCCTCGGGCATGCCGATCGCCTCCCGCTGGTAGAGCTCGACCGCGTCGCCGCGGCGGCCGGAGGCGACCAGGTCGACCAGCCGATCCGGCAGATCCGCGGGTAGCGGCGGACGGCTCCCATCGACGACGAACGGCGGTTCGTAGAGCGCCAGGTTCGAGATCGCCAGACCAGCGGCGGCGGCCTTCAGGGCCAGGGTCGCCCCGGAGGAGTAGCCGAACACCGCTGCCGATCCGCCGGCTTCGGCGATCAGGGCGTTGAGGTCCTCGATCTCGCGGTCGACCGCGTATGGGGGCGTGTCGCCGCTGTCGCCGCGGCCGCGCCGGTCGTAGTTGAGCACCGTGAAGCCGCCCTCTAGCGCGCGGGCAAGCGGCTCGGTGGTGGAACGGGTGTTGAACGCCCCCACGACCATGATCAGCGGCGGCCCGCCGCCGAGCCGGTCGAACGCAATCCGTGTCCCGTCGGCCGATGTAACTGTCTGCATCGTTGCCTCCATCTCGTCGACGCCCGCTAGGGCGGTGCCGTCATGCCTGACGCGACTTGATGGTCGAGGCGGCCACGGAAACGTGCCAGAGATTTAGCGTACGCTAAATAGTCGTGTCGGAATGATCGAGTGGACCTTCAAGCCGGAGGACGTTGCCCGGATCCGATTCGCGTTCTCCCCGCTGTGGGAGGCGGTGCATAGCCTGATCGTGCTGCGCGCCCCCGCGGCGCACGCGCTGCACCTGCCCTGGATCCGCTCAGCGCTCCCGAAGGTCGTCGAGCTCGACCTCTCCGAACTGTTCGCACTCGTGCCGGTGCGTGGCCCGACCGCCGACTTCCTCGATCCGCCGCCGACCTCGCCCCTGCCGGAGTTCGAAGCCGAGCTGGAGGCGGTGCGGCGAACGCCGGCCGAGCGCGTGGTCACCGAACTGGGTGAGGTGCCGGGGCTGCCGGAGCCCGTTCGCCCAGCGGATCCGGGACGATCCCGCCGCGGCGATCGCCCGTCTCGCGGACACCCTGCAGGCGTATTGGGACCTCGCGCTCGCCGAGCACTGGCCGCGCATTCAAGCCCTGCTCGAGGCAGACGTGCTCTGGCGCTCGCGGCGCCTCACCCTCGGCGGAGCCGCAGCCCTCTTCGAGGACCTGCACGAGACCGTCACCTGGCACGGCGACCGCCTGACTGCCGCCGACTCGTTCGACTACTCCGGCGCACTGTCAGGCGAAGGGTTACTCCTCGTGCCGGCAGTGATGCCCTGGCCGGACGTCCGCAAGCTGGTCGAGCCCTACCAGCCGACGCTCGTCTACCCAGTCCGAGGCATCCTCACCCTCTGGGAAACGGGAGCACCGCCCGCCCCAAACGCACTCGCTACCCTCATCGGGCGCACCCGAGCGGCCCTGCTCACCGCCCTGACCAGCCCGCCTCGACCACACACCTCGCCCAACGCCTCTCGCTCACTCCCGGCGCGGTCAGCCAACACCTATCCGTGCTCCACGACTGCGGACTCGTCGCCCGCTCCCGCGCAGGCCGATCCGTCCTCTA
>CAVWKS010000015.1:0-34135 GCA_963755635.1 uncultured Actinomycetes bacterium
GCGGTGATGTTGCTGGCCAAGCAGTTCCCGACGAGCAGCCTGTGGCTCTATCCGCTCGCGATCGGCGGGATGTCGATCCTCGCGTCGGTGATCGGGACCTTCTTCGCGCGCGTCGGGAAGAACGGCTCGATCATGAACGCGCTCTACAAGGCCGTCTTCGTCGCGACCTTCCTCTCGGCGCTGGGGTTCATCCCGGTCACACTGGCCTATGACTCGAGCCGCTTCAGCTTCTGGGATCTGTACATCTCCGCGCTCGTCGGCCTGATCGTCACGTTCCTGCTCGTCACGATCACCGAGTACTACACGGGCACGCGCTGGCCGCCGGTGAAGATGATCTCGAGCGCGTCACGGACAGGCCACGCGACGAACATCATCGAGGGGCTCGCGATGGGAATGCAGGCGACGGCCGCGCCCGTGATCGTGATCGCGGCCGGAATCCTCGTCGCCCATCACTTCGCGGGCCTGTTCGGGATCGGTGTCGCGGTGATGGCGCAGCTCTCGTTGACGGGCCTGATCGTCGCCCTGGACGCGTACGGGCCGGTGACCGACAACGCCGGAGGGATCGCAGAGATGGCCGACCTCGACGAGTCGGTGCGCGCGATCACCGACCCGCTCGACGCCGTCGGGAACACGACCAAGGCCGTGACGAAGGGCTATGCCATCGGGTCGGCCGCTCTGGCGGCGCTCGTCCTGTTCAACTCCTACACGACGGGGCTGTCCGACCAGGGCCTGCCCACCTTCTTCAGCCTGAGCGACGCCTGGGTGATCGCAGGGCTCTTCATCGGCGGGCTCATGCCGTTCCTGTTCGCCTCGCTCGCGATGGAGGCCGTCGGTCGCGTCGGCGGCCAGGTCGTCCAGGAGGTGCGTCGGCAGTTCGCGGAGATCCCGGGGATCATGGAGGGGACGGCGCGACCGGAGTACGGCCGCGCGATCGACATCGTCACCGGCTCGGCGATCAAGTCGATGATGCTGCCGGCGCTGATTCCGATCGCCTTCCCGATCATCGTCGGCCTGATCAGCGCGCGCATGCTCGGCGGCCTGCTGATCGGGACGATCGTGACGGGCCTCTTCCTCGCGATCGCGATGACCTCCGGCGGCGGGGCCTGGGACAACGCGAAGAAGCTGATCGAGGACGGCGCGCACGGCGGCAAGGGCTCCGAGGCGCACGCGGCCGCGGTCACCGGCGACACGGTCGGCGACCCCTACAAGGACACGGCCGGCCCTGCGATCAACCCGATGATCAAGATCACGAACATCGTCGCGATCCTGATCATCCCCTTGCTCGTCTCCATACACGGCTAAGAGCACGGGGGAACCCCTGGTTCCCCCGTGAGCCCCCTCCTTTCGGAGAGCTCCACGGGCTCACGCGGGCGACATGCCGGCTCCGCGTTGCGGTCGGCGGAAGTCTTTGTCGCAGCGAGCCTCCCGCCGGGCGAAGCCCGGCTCCGGCGGCATTTCGCAGCGCCGTGTCAGGCGGCTTAAGCAACCGGGCATCCCTCTAGAGTCCGCCTCGATGTCTAGACGCAGGCGGCAGCAGCGGCTCGAGCGTGTGCTCGGCACGCCGGCGCTGTTTGCCACCGCGTACGGGAACGTCGGCTCGTCGATCTACTACGCGCTCGGCGTCACGGCGGCCTTTGCACTCGGTCTGACCCCGCTCGTCTTCGTCATCGCCGGGATCTTCTTCAGCGCGACCGCGCTCTCCTACGCCGAGGGAACCGTCCGCTACCCGGAGGCCGGCGGCTCGGCCAGCTTCGCGCGCCACGCGTTCAACGAGCTCGCCTCCTTCGGGGCCGGCTGGGCGCAGATGCTCAACTACATCATCACGATCGCCATCTCGGCGTTCTTCGTGCCGCACTACCTCTCGATCTTCTGGGGGCCGCTGAAGCAGAACCCGTGGGACATCATCGGCGGCATCCTGGTGATCGTCTTCCTGGTGGCCCTGAACGTCGTCGGCATCCAGGAGTCGGCGAAGCTGAACATCTTCCTGGCGCTGATCGACTTCGCCACGCAGCTCCTGCTCGTGCTGATCGGCTTCGCGCTGATCTTCAGCCCGTCGACGCTCACCGCGAACGTCCACTTCGGCACGGCGCCGACCTGGTCGCAGTTCTTCATCGCGATTCCGGTCGGGATGATCGCCTACACCGGAATCGAGACCGTCTCGAACCTCGCGGAGGAGACCCGCGATCCCGTCAAGAGCATCCCGCGCTCGATCGGGCTCGTCGCGGTCGCGGTCTACGCGATCTACTTCACGCTGCCGCTGATCGCGCTCTCCGCGCTGCCGGTGCACCTGATCGACGGCAAGCAGACGACGCTGCTCGCGCTGCCGCCGGAGCAGCACGGCTTCCAGAACGACCCCGTGCTCGGCCTCGTCGAGCACCTCGGCATCGAGGGCGGCCTGCTCTCGGGCCTGAAGATCTACGTCGGCATCCTGGCCGCGACGATCCTCTTCATCGCGACGAACGCCGGGATCATCGGCGCGTCGCGGATCACGTACTCGATGGCGACCTATCGGCAGCTACCGGAGGTGTTCCGGCGGCTGCACCCGAAGTTCAAGACGCCCTGGCTGTCGCTGATCGTCTTCGCCGGGTTCGTGTCGATCCTCGTGCTGATTCCCGGCAAGACGCGGTTCCTCGGGACGATGTACTCGTTCGGCGCGATGCTCTCGTTCACGATCGCGCACGCCTCGATCGTGCAGCTGCGCCGGCGCTATCCGGACCAGGAGCTCCAGTTCCGCGCGCGGCCGAACCTGAGAGTGCGCGGTGTCGACTGGCCGTTGTTCGCGCTCTTCGGCGGCACCGCGACGGCGCTCGCGTGGCTCGTCGTCGTCGTTCAGAGCCCCGGCACGCGCTACGCAGGGCTCGGCTGGCTCGTGCTCGGCTTCGGGGGCTACTACGTCTACCGCCGCCGCGTCGTCCACGAGCCGCTGACGGAGACGGTCCGCGCGCCGATCGCGATGGGGCCGGCACTGGCGCTCGAGTACAGGAACGTCCTCGTGCCGGTGGTCGAGCGGCACGACTCGGAGGCGGCGGTCGACCTCGCCTGCCGGCTGGCCACCGAGCGTGGAGCGTCGATCGTCGCGCTGACCGTGCTCGAGGTCCCGCTCGAGCTGCCCATGGACGCGGAGCTTCCGGCCGAGCTCGAGCGGCGCGCAAACGACCTGCTCGACGAGGTGCGGGCAATCGGCGACGCGTACGGCGTGAACGTGATCGGCCGGCTCCAGCGCGCCCGCCGCGCCGGTCCGGCGATCGTCAACGAGGCGACGAGCCGCCACAGCGAGATCATCGTGCTCGGCTCCCCCCGCCGGCGCAGTGGGAGCGGGCGACGGATCTTCGGCGACACCGTCGACTACGTGCTGAAGAACGCCCCGTGCCGCGTGCTGGTCGCGGCTGCGCGCAAGGCGGCATGAAAGGCGCCTACCGCAACGCGACGGCGCTGTTCGGGCTCGTCGCGATCGGCCTCGGCGTCGCGCTCCTCGTCGAGACGGCGCGGAAGGGCGGCGGCATCGGCTACCTGCTCGGCTTGCTCTTCCTGGCGCTCGGCGTAGGGCGCCTCTATCTGCTCTCGCGCCGGAAGTAGTCTCCCGCCCTATGGCGCGCAAGATCGCGGGGCTCCAGCGGGTGCTCGACGCGCCCGCGCTCTTCTCGGTCGCGTACGGCGAGATCGCCTCCTCGATCTACGTCGCGCTCGGGATCATTGCCCTGCACGCGCTCGGGCTCACGCCGGAGGTACTGGCGCTCGTTGGCGCGCTCTTCCTCGTCGTCTCGCTCTCGTATGCCGAGGGCACGACCGCGATCCCGGAGACCGGCGGCGCCGCGACGTTCGTGCGCCGCGCGTTCAACGACGTGACCGGCTTCATGACCGGCTGGGTGCTCTTCCTCGACTACCTGATCGTGATCTCGCTGTCGGCGTTGTTCCTGCCGCACTACCTCGGCGGCGCGCTCCAGATCGGCTCGCTCAAGCACCACCCGTGGGACCTCGTCACCGCTGTGATCGTGATCGTGGGGGTCGCCGCCATCCGGCTCGTCCGCCGCTCGGCGTTCTACCGCTACGGGATCGTGGTCGCGGTGCTCGACCTCGTCACGCAGCTCGGGCTGGTCGCACTCGGCTTCGCGTTCCTCTTCTCCGGCGACGCGCTGACCAAGGGGGTGTCGATCGGCAGCAACCCGTCCTGGCACCAGATCGCCTTCGCGCTGCCACTCGCGATGCTCGCCTACACCGGCCTGGAGACCGTCGCCAACCTCGCCGAGGAGACGCGCGAGCCGGGCCGAGCGCTGCCGCGCAGCCTCTTCTCCGGGATCGGGCTCGTCGTCGTGATCTACGTGGCAATCGCGATGGTCGGGCTCTCGGCGTTCCCCGCGGAGAACGGCTCGACGGAGCTCGGCACCCGCTGGCTGCGCGCGCCGCTGCTCGGGATCGTCGACGCCTTCCACGGCCACCTCGACTCGTCGTTCGTGGCCGCGCTGCGGATCTATGTCGGGCTCACCGGCGCGGTGATCCTGCTCGTCGCGATCACGACCTCGATGTCCGGCTTCACGCGGCTCGCCCACTCGCTCGGCGAGCACGGCCAGCTGCCGCGCTCGTTCGGTCGCCTCAACCGCCGGACGCTCGTCTCGCCCCAGGCGATCGTCGCGGCAGCGCTCATCTCGATCGCCCTGGTGATCGGAAGCTCGGTCTTGACGGACGAGATCGTCTTCCTCGCGAGCCTCTTCAGCTTCGGCGTGCTGGCCGCGTTCACCGCCGCGCAGCTCGCGGTGATCCGGCTGCGCTTCACCGAGCCTGAGCTCCAGCGGCCCTACCGCGCGCCGTTCAACGTCCGCATCCGCGGCGTCGATGTGCCGTTGCCGGCGATCGTCGGCTCGATCCTCACGTTCACCGTCTTCGTGATCGCGCTGATCACGCACGCCGGCGCGCGCTACGGCGGCCCGGCCTGGCTCGTCGCGGGGCTGATCGTCTACGGCCTCGTTCGCCGCGAGCGCGGCGAGGGCCTGTTCGAGCGGATCGCGGCGCCGCCGGTCGACCTGCCGGAGACGCAGTTCACGAGCATCCTCGTCCCGATGAAGCTCGGGCCGATCGGCGAGGAGATGATCGCGACCGCAGTCAAGCTGGCGCAGGAGCGCGGGGCGGAGGTCGAGGCGCTGCACGTGATCCGCGTCCCGCTCGACCGGGAGCTCGAGGCCGAGGCCGGCGACGAGGACGAGCGCGCGGCCGCGTCGCTCGCCGAGGCGCAGCTGCTCGGCGCCGACCACGGCGTCCAGGTGCGCGGCGAGACGGTGAGGGCCCGCTCGATCGGCGACGCGATCGTCAAGGAGGCGGAGCGCAGCGGCGCCGACCTGATCGTCGTCGGCTCCGCGCCGCGCTGGCGCCGCCAGTCGCGCTTCTTCTCGCCGACGGTCGAATACGTGCTGCGCAAGGCGCCCTGCGAGGTGCTCGTGGTCGCCTTCCCGGAGGGCGTGATGGAGGAGGACGGCGCCGAACAGGGGTGAGCTAATGTGAGCGGCATGAACGCTCTCGTGATCGGCTGCGGCCGCGTGGGCTCGAGCATCGCGCTCCAGCTCGCCGCGGAAGGCTGGGACGTCACCGCGGTCGACGAGAAGGAAGAGGCGCTCGGCCGGCTCGGCGACCACTGGAGCGGCGGTTTCGTGCTCGGCCACGGCATGGACATCGAGGTCCTGCGCGAGGCCGGGATCGAGGACGCCGACGCGGTGGTGGTCGCGACCGACGGCGACAACACGAACATCGTGATCGGGCAGGTCGCGCAGCAGCGCTTCGACAATCAGTGCGTCGTCGTGCGCGTGCTCGACCCCGCCCGGGCCGAGTTCTACCGGCGCCGCGGATCTGCGCACCATCTGCCCGACGTCGGTCGCGATCGACGTCCTGCTCGACGCAGTCCGCGCCTGCGAGATCCGTCCCGCCGAAGCGCCCGCCTGATGTACATCCTGGTGGCAGGCGGCGGCAAGGTCGGCGCCAACTTCGCGCGCGTCTTGCTCCAGGACGGCAAGCACGAGGTGACGCTGATCGAGCAGCGCCGCGACCGCTTCGAGCGCCTGGAGCACGAGTTCGAGCACCAGGTGCTGCTCGGCGACGCGACCGAGATCTACGTCCTCGAGCGCGCGGGCATCGCGCGCCCGCCCGAAGTGGTCGCCGCGCTGACCGGCGACGACGAGGACAACCTGATCATCAGCCAGCTCTCCCGCGAGAAGTACGGCGTGCCTAAGGTGATCGCCCGCGTGAACGACCCGCGCAACCAGGCGCACTTCGACCTGCTCGGGATCTCGCCGACGGTCTCGGCGACGCGCGGCTTGATGGCGCTGATCGAGCACGAGGTGCCCGAGCACGACCTCGTCCACCTGCTCGAGCTGCGCAAGGAGAACCTCGAGATCGTCGAGGTGATGATCGATCCGGGCGCGCCCGCGGCCGGGAAGCGGGTCGAGGCGCTCGAGCTGCCCGAGGGCTCTCGCCTCATCTCGATCACCCGCAATGGGCACTCCGAGATCGCGGTCGGCGCGACGGAGCTGCAGCCGGGCGACCAGGTGCTGGCGATCCTCCAGCCGGGCAAGGAGGACGAGCTGAGGCGGGTGCTGCTCAAGACGTGAGACGCTGGGCGGGGGTCTTGGCGGCGGCAGGGGCGACGTTCGTGGTCGTTGGCTGCGGAGCCACCCAGCCGCCCGCGACTTCGGCCCAAGCGTCACGGGTCGGCGGCGACTGGACGCGCTTCGGTTACGACGCCGCTCGCCACGACAGCGGGCCCGCGTCCACAGGCATCACAGCTGCGAACGTTCGCAGCCTGCGACGGCAGCAGGTCGCCCTTCCGGGAACGGTCGACGCCTCGCCGATCTATCTGCGCGGCGTGCGCGTCAAGGGCGGGAATCACGACGCGTTCTTCCTGACGACGACGTACGGGATCACGCTTGCCGTGGACGCCAACACGGGCGCGATCCTCTGGCGGTTCACGCCGCCCGGCTACTCCTCGTGGGCCGGCTCGGACCGGATCACGAACTCGACGCCGGTCGCCGATCCCAATCGACGCTACATCTACGCTGCCGCTCCCAGCGGCCGGGTCTACAAGCTTTCAGTGGCGACCGGGGCGGCGGTCTGGTCGGTCTCGATCACAAAGCTGCCGACCCGCGAGAAGCTCGGTACGTCGCTGAACTACTCGAGAGGGCTCGTGCTGGCCACGACGGGCGGGTACGTCGGCGACGCACCGCCGTACCAGGGACACGTCGTCTCGATCTCGGCCTCCCGCGGAGGATCGTCCACGTGTGGAACTCGCTCTGCAGCAACCGTCACCGGTTGATCGTCCCGAGCTCCTGTCCGCAGAGCGACTCTGCAATCTGGGCGCGGGCGGGCGCGGTCGTGCAGCCGCAGACCGGGAACATCCTGGTCGCAACGGGGAACGGTCACTTCGACGGGCGCACCTACTGGGGCGACAGCGCGTTGATGCTCTCGCGGAACGCGAGTCGGCTACTCCGGAGCTGGACGCCTCGAAACCAGGCCGACCTCGACCGGAGCGACACCGACCTCGGTTCGACCGCACCCGCGATCCTCTCCTCGAGCCTCGCGGCACAGGCTGGGAAGGACGGCCTCGTGCGCCTTCTGAGCCTGAGGCGGCTCGGTGGCAAGCTCGGCCGGCTGGGGGGCGAGCTGCAGACGATCGACGCGCCGGGCCGCACCGATGTCTTCACGGCGCCCGCGGTCTGGAGGAGACGAGGCGTTGTCCGGCTGTTCGTGTCGACCAACTCGGGCACCTGGGGCTATCTCCTGCGCCGCGGCCGTCTTCGTGTCGCCTGGAGGCGCTCGGACGCCGGGACCAGCCCGGTCGTGGCCGGCGGACTGCTCTACGTCTACGACCCGGGCGGTGGGCTCAACGTGATCAGGCCGACGAACGGTGCACTCGTGGCGCAGCTTCCTGCGGGCGGCGGGCACTGGAACAGCCCGATCGTCACCGACGGCCGGATCGCGCTGCCCGAGGGGAACGCGAACGACCACCGCACCTCGGGCGTTCTGGACATTTACCGCTAGCCGGTCCGGCGGCGGCGAACCTGTGGCCCTTGCTGGCCGAGCGCTGCGTAGGCGAGCGCCTGCAGCGACTCGTTCAGCGTGCGCAGCTCGTGCGCCAGCGCGAGGAAGCCCTCAGTGTGGTCGAGCCGGCTGTTCAGCTGTTGCAGCTCGCCCCGCAGGCCGTCGAGGCGCTCCAGGATCGCGTCCAGCTGGCGGTCGTCGAAGCTCTTCCGCTCGGTCACGCTTCGATTGTACGGAGAGAGCGACGAGTAGGCCGAGCGCCAACCCACACGCGTCGAACGCGACGTCGAACGGCGACGCGTGGCGGCCGCGGACGAAGTTCTGGTGGAACTCGTCGGTCGCCGCGTAGAGGATCCCGAGGCCGAAGGCCGGCACGACGTTGCCGAGAGCGCGGTAGAGCAGCGCGCCGAGGATCGCGTATTCCGTCATGTGCGCGCCCTTGCGCAGCACCTCGTCCCAGGTGCCGAGCCCGCTCGAGAGGGACGGGATCGACGAGAGCCCGAAGATCACGCCGGCCCACAGGACGACCGGCGCCCAGAGCGAGAATCGCCGCGAGAGAGTCATCTCCGGCCCATGATAGGCTCGCCCCCGTTAGGCGAGCGGTAAGGGAACCCGGTGCGAATCCGGGACGGTCCCGCCGCTGTGAGGGGAGACGCTCCCACGCTGGAACGCCACTGGCCGCGAGGCCGGGAAGGCGGCGAGGGAGGGAGCCCCGAGTCAGAAGACCTGCCGCCCGCCGCGATAACCGGACCCCTCGCGGAAGGGAGGATTCGTGTCAAAGCTCCTTGTGGTTCTTGCCGCCGCTGCGGCGGCGCTCCTGCTCGTCCCGGCCGCGCTCGCGGTGCGCGTGCACGTGCGCGTCGAAGGCAAGACGCAGACGATCTTCGGCTCGACGGAGCCGGCGCTCGCGTCCGGCCCGAACGCGCTCGACGCGCTCGAGGCCGCCAGCTTCGCGGGCGAGTTCTACTACCACGTCACGACCACGTCCTTCGGGCCGTACGTCGACCAGATCGGGCGCTACCCGGGCGGCGGCTCGAGCGGCTGGGTCTTCAAGGTGAACGGCGTCTCGCCGCCCGTCGGCGCCGATGCAGTCCAGCTGAAGGCGGGCGACCATGTGCTCTGGTACTGGGCGGATTTCGGGCCGAACGGCGGACCGCCGACCCTCCTGCTGAAGAAGGGCGCGAAGCGGAACTGCTACCGCGTTCTTTCGCAGGACGACAACGGCAAGACGACGCCCGCGCGCGGCGCAGTGCTGCATGTCGGCAAGCGCGCCGTGCGCACGCCGACGGGCTCGAAGTGCGTCGGGGCGCACCGCGGGCTTGTCAGCGCCACGCTCAAGGGCGCGGTTCGCTCGAACGCGCTCCGGTGAAGCGTGCCGCGCTCCTCGCCTTCGCTGCCTTCGCCGCCGGCTGCGGGTCGCAGACCTCCGGCCACGCGACGGTCTGGGTCACGCGTGACCGCGGCGCCGTCGTCGTGCGAACAGCGACAGTGCCTGCCGGGCTGACGGCGATGCAGGGTCTCGAGCGGGCGGCGAAGGTCTCGACGCGCTACGGCGGACGCTACGTCCGCTCGGTCGAGGGCGTCTCCGAGCACGGCCGCTCGTCGTGGTTCTACTACGTCAACGGCTATCTGGCCGACCGCAGCGCCGCCGAGTACAAGCTGCGGCCGGGAGACGTCGAGTGGTGGGACTTCCGCTCGTGGAGCGACCCGGCGCAGGACCCGGTCGTCGTCGGCGCGTTTCCGGAGCCGTTCTTGCACGGCTACGACGGCCGGCGGCGCCGTACGGTGATCGTGACGGCTGATCCGGGCGCGGTGCAGTCGCTTGCGCGGCGGCTGCACGCGACCGTGACGTCGATCGGGGCCGGCGCACTCGTCCGGAACGTGAACGTCGTGTACGTGGAGCCTTCCGGCGGCGGCCCGAGTGCCACGCTCTCGTACGTCGCCGGGAGCTCGCCGGGTGCGCCGGTGAAGCTCTCGTTCAGCGGAGACCCGCGGATCCTCTCGCGCCGCTGGCCGTTTCGCTTCCGCTACGAGGTGCCGTGAGGCCCGCTGCCGCAGCCGCACTCCTCGCTGGGCTCGCCGCCGCCGCGCTGCTCGCGACCCGGCTCGCCTCGGTCGCCGCGATCGCCGCGCTCCTGTTCCTCGTCTGCCTGCGGGCTCCGGCGAGCCGCCGGCGGCTCTACCTCGTCGGCGCGCTTCTGTCGGGGTTGGCGGTGGTCGTCCTGACGCCGTTCGTCGAGACGATCGGCTCGCACCCGATCTGGGTCGGACCGACCGTGCCCGTGCTGGGACAGCTGGACGTCACGCGGGAGGAGCTCTACAACGGGCTCTTCCAGGGCCTGCGCCTGACCGCCGTCGCGCTCGCGTTCGCCGCCTACGCGCTTCTGCTCGACCACGACCGGCTGATGCAGGCGGCCGGGTTCGCGCGGAGGTCGGTACTCGCGGTCGCGCTCGCGACGCGGCTCGTGCCGACCCTCGAGCGCGACGCTGCCGGCTTGACCGAGTCGCTGCGCGGGCGCGGGGTGGAGGTCTCGGGCGTTCGCGGCCGCGCGCGCTTGCTCACGCCGCTGCTCGCCGGCTCGCTCGAGCGGGCGCTCAACCTGGCCGAGGCGATGGAGGCGCGCGGCTACGGTCGGCCAGGCGCCACGCGCGCGCTCGGGCCCGCCTGGCGCTCTCGCGACCGGGCGGCGCTCGCAGTCGCCGCCGCTCTCGTCGTGATCGGGGCGTTGTGGCTCTAGCGACCGTCCGAGGATTGGAGTTCGCGTACCCGGGCGCGCCGCCGGCGCTGCGCGGGGTCGACCTGCGGATCGAGGACGGCGAGGTCGTCGGCCTCTTCGGGCCGTCGGGCTCCGGCAAGTCGACGCTGCTGCGCGCGCTCGCGGGCCTCGTGCCGCACTTCCACGGCGGCCGTTTCTCCGGCCGTGTCGAGATCGCGGGGCTCGACACACGGCGCGTCCGCCCTGCCCAGCTCGCGGGGACCGTCGGCACGCTCTTCCAGGACCCTGAGGACCAGGTCGTCTTCACGCGCGTCGGGGCCGAGGTCGCCTTCGGGCTCGAGAACGTCGGCACGCCTCCTGCCGAGATCGCCGCGAGGTCGCTGGAAGCGCTGGAGGCCGTGGGCGCTGCCCATCTCGCGGACCGCCCGGTGGCCGAGCTCTCGGGCGGCGAGCTGCAGCGCGTCTGCCTTGCCTCGGTGCTCGCGCTGCGCCCCCGGCTGCTGCTGCTCGACGAGCCGACGTCGCAGCTCGATCCGGAGGGCGCCGAGGCGGCGATCGAGCTCGCGCGTTCCTCCGGCGCTGCCGTCGTCCTCTCGGAGCAGCGGCCCGAGCGCATCGTCGAGGCCTGCGACCGGTTGCTCTTCCTCGAGGACGGTCGCGTGCGCGAGGGCGGGCTCCCGGATGCGTGGCTGCCGCGGGAGGCAGTGCTGCCGGACGCCGAGCCGTGCGGCGAGACGGTCTGCCGGCTCGAGAACGTCTCCTTCGACTATTCGGAGCGGTCGGTCGTGAGCGAGGCGGGCCTCACCCTCGGGCGCGGCGAGATCGTCGCGCTCGTCGGCCCGAACGGCTCCGGCAAGACGACGCTGGCGAAGCTCGCCGCCGGACTGCTCGAGCCACGCGCCGGGCGCGTCGTCCGGGAGGGCCGCGCGTGCTACCTGAGCCAGGATCCGGGCCGCTACCTCGTCGCCGAGCGGGCGGACGAAGAAGCCGGGCTCGCCGTGGGCGGCGACCTCGCGCGGGCTCGCAGGTCACTCGCGCAGCTTGGCCTCGCCGGATACGAAGGGCGCCACCCACGCGATCTCTCCAGCGGGGAGCGCGAGCGGCTCGCGCTCGCGGCCGTGCTGGTCGCCGAGCCGGACCTGCTCGTGCTGGACGAGCCCACCCGCGGCGTCGATCCGGTTCGAAAGGACGAGCTCGCGCGTCTGCTCCGAGCCGAGGCGACTGGGCGCGCCACGCTCGTCGTCACGAACGACCACGTCTTCGCCGGAGCCGTCGCCGATCGCGTGGTCTCGACGGCCCCGGAGCGGGAGCCGGTGCTTGCCTAGGCTCGCCGCAGCCGTCGCGCTGAGCGCAGCCGCCGCTGCGGCGGCCTGGACCGTGCTGCAGCCGGACCAGTCGGCGCTCGCGCTGCTGCTCGTCGCCGGCGGGTTGATCTGCGCCGGCGCTGCGTGGCTCGAGTCCGGGCCCGGCTCGAGCAAGGAGCTCGTCCTGATTGCGACGCTGGCCGCTGCCGCCGCGGCGGGACGGATCCTCTTCGCCGCGATTCCGAACGTGCAGCCGGTCACGGTCACGGCGGTCGTGGTTGGCGTCGCGCTCGGCCCACGCGCGGGCGCGACGACGGGCGCCCTGGCAGCGCTCATCTCGAACCTCTATCTCGGCCAGGGCGCCTACACGCCGTGGCAGATGGTGGGGTGGGGGTTGTGCGGGCTGATCGGCGGGCTCGGCGCCCCGTTGCTTCGGCGGCGCGTGCCGCTCGCGGTCACCTGCTTCGCGCTCGGCTTCGCGTTCGACGCGCTGATGAACGTCTGGGAGTGGCTCAGCTTCTACCCGCACACGTGGCAGGCGTTCACGGCGCTCTACGCGCGCGGGATCTGGTTCGACGCCGCGCACGCGACCGGGAACTTCATCCTGGCGCTGGCGGCGGGGCCGGAGCTGCGTCGCCTCCTCGAGCGCTACGCGCGCCGCTTACGCGCGGAGGTCGTGTGGGCTTGATCGCGCTCCCGCAGACGACGCACGTCGCGTACGTCGAGAGCCGCCAGCAGGCGGGCGGCGGCTTCGCCGAGGCGGGTGGGCAGCCGAGCCCGCAGCTGACGGCCTGGGCGGTGCTCGGGCTCCGCGCCGCCCGCGCGCGGCCTCGCGAGGATGCGCTCTCGTACCTGCGGGCGCGCGAGCCCGAGCTCGGCTCGGCGACCGACGTCGAGCTCGTCGCCATGGCCGAGGCCGCGCTCGGCGGTGACCCGTCGGCGCTCGTCGGCCGGATCCAGCGGCTGCGCCGGCCGTCGGGAGCGATCGGGCCGAACGTGAACTCGACGATCTGGGGCGTTCTCGCGCTCCGCCAGGCCGGCCGGGGAGCGCCGCGCGGGTCGATCCGCTACCTGCTGCGCCAGCAGAGGCGCACGGGCGGCTGGGCCTGGTATCCGAATGGGCAGCCTGACTCGAACGACACTGCCGCGGCGGTCGAGGCCCTCCGGGCGGCGGGTATCAGCGGCAAGCCGGTCCGGCGCGGCCTCGCGTACCTGCGCCGCCTGCAGAACCGCGACGGCGGCTTCGAGCTGACGCCCGGCCGCGGCTCGGACGCGCAGTCGACGGCCTGGGCGATTCAGGCCTTCGCCGCCGCGCGCAAGGCCCCACCACGGGGCTCGCTCACATACCTGCGCGGGCTCCGCCGCTCGGACGGCAGCTTCCGCTACTCGAAGCGCTATGCCACGACCCCGCTCTGGGTGACCGCGCAGGTGCTACCGGCGCTCACCGGCGGCCGTTCCCGACTCAGGAGGACTGGTGAACTTCTCTCTCGGTGCGATCCTGCTATTGGGGCCGACTGAGGCGCCTCGGACCCGACGGCTCAGCCAGGTTTCGCCAAGCCCTCCTTGATCCACTCCGTCTGGTCGTAGAGCAGGCGGTAGCCGAGCCGCTCGTTGATCGCGAGCATGCCGACGTTTGTATCGTCGTTCTCGGTCAGGATCCGCTCGAAGCCGGCCTCGCGGGCCCAGCGCGCCGCCGCGAGCTTGACCGCCAGCGCGAGCCCGCGCCGCTTGAGCTCCGGAAGAGTCGCGGTCATCTGGTTGTACGCAAGCCGCCGCTCCGGGTCGACGCAGAGGAAGGCCAGCGAGACCGGGCGCTCTCCCTGGAGCGCGACGAAGCTCCCGTCGTCCGAGAGGTCGGGCATGCCGAAGTCGTCCAGCTTCCAGTCGCTCGATCGTCATCGCGGTTTCGGGCTCGTCGCCGGGCATGTCGATCTCGCCCGCCTCGCAGATCGCGAACAGGTCCTCGACCAGGTCGCGCGTCTCGCCGAGCGGAACGAGCCGGAATCCCGCCGGGACGCGCGGCTCCTCGAGCTCCGCACCGGTCAGCTCGAGCTGGGAGACCGGTCGGCCCCGCGACGCTCGAAACCGCGCGCTGCCAGGAACCGCTCGCCTGCGGGATCGCCGTCGACCTGGGAGCGCATGCGCCAGGCGCCGCGCCCCCACAGGTACGCGTCGACTGCTCGAACAGCGCGGAGCCGATCCCCCGGCTGCGCGCGCGGGCGGGACTGCGATCCAGAAGCGGCCCTTGCCCGGCGTCGGCACCGACCACTCGAAGTTGGCCCAGGCCGAGCCGACGATCTCGCCGTCGGCCTCGGCGACCCACTGGCGCCACTGCTCGCGCTCGAGCCCGCGGCTCGCCCAGAACCAGACCCGCTCCGGCGTCTCGAGCTGGTCGGGTTGACCGCGAGGTGGAGTGCCGCCACCGCCGGAGCGTCCTCGCGGCGCAGGTCGCGGATCAGGAGCTGCCAGCCATCCCGGCTCCGGGCGCACGAGCCGTCCTTCCTCGACCAGGCGGTCGGCGAGGCCGTCCTCCCTCCACGCGAACCAGCGCGGCACCTCGGCCTCCGGGGCCAGCACCGCCGCCCGCACCGCGCGCACGACGAGCTCGGCGAGGCCGCCGCCCGCCGCGGGCTCGGGGAAGACCTGGTCCCAGCGCGAGAGCAGGCTCGTGTGCCGGTGCGGCTCCTCGTAGACGATGCTGCGCGAGACGAGCGCCCCGCAGCGCTCGAGCGGCGCGCGCAGCCGCTTCAGCTCCTTCGGGTCGAGCCCCAGCTCGAGCTGCAGGTCCTCGAGCTCGGACGGCCCGGCCTCCGCGAGATGCCGCAGCAGCGGGATCGTCCGCGCGCGCCTCGAGCTCCGCGCGGCAGAGCGGATCGAGCAGCGCGCGGCCTCCTCCGACACGAGCAGGTTCTTCCCGCGGTGCACGGCGAGCACCGGGTAGCCGCGCGCCCCGAGCTCGCCGAACCACGGGTACTTCGTCCGCGGCCACTGGCCGAAGCCCGGGCTCGCCGGCGCGTACGGCTCCTCGTGGCAGGCGGCGAAGAGGCTCGGCAGCGCGCTGTCGGCGGTGCGGGTCAGCAAGCCGCGGTCGAGCAGGAACTCCTCGGCCTCGTCGAGCGACTCGAGCGCGCGGTCAGGCGTCAGGCGGCACTCGAAGGCCCGCTGCTCGCGCAGCTCTTCGATCGTTAACACGGCTCTTATTGTTCACTGGTACGGGGCCTGCGGTCGCTCGATTTGAGCAGTCGCGTGGCCGACGCCACATGCGAGCGACCATCCCGAGGACACGAACGTCCGATCACCCCTTCCAGGGGTTCGCGCTCCGGCGCCGAATTGCCGATGCCGTGAAGGTGAAGGTGGGGCGCCGAAGCACTTGTCGTCATGACCGGCTCGCGTCCGTGGGCGCGCTCGCGCTGCTCATCGAGCGCACGGGCACGCGCGTGCTCGAGGCCGCCGCGACGCCGGACTGGCGCTACCTGCTCGCCGGGCTTGCGATCTGCGCCGCGGTTCAGCCGCTGCGCGCGCTCGCTTGGAACTCGACCGTCCGCAAGCCCGACATCGGCTTCCGCGCGATGTACTCCGCCAGCTCGGTCGGCTCGTTCCTCGACACGGTTTTGCCCGGACGCCTCGGCGAGGCCTCGAAGGTCGCCGTGCTGAAGGTGACCGCCGGCCCGCGCTGGCCCGGGTTCTCGCGCGCGGGCGGAAGCCTGCTCTGCGCGCACCTCCTGGAGATGGTCGCGTTCGTCCTCGTCGGCGCCGGCTCGGCGTTCTTCCTGCCGGTTCCGGGCTGGGCGAAGGTGACGATGCTGGTCGGCCTTCCCTTGGCCGCCGGCGGGCTCGTGGTCGTCTCGCTGCTGCACGGGAAGCTGAGCCACCGGCTGCCCGAGAGAATGGGCGCGTTCCTCGCAGGGGCAGCGGCGCCGAAGAAGGTCATGCTCAGCGCGGGCGTGATCCTCGTGGTCACCTGGGTCGCGCGCTGGTTCGGGATGCTCTTCCTGCTCCACGCGGTCGGCGTCCACGTCGGCGTCGGGACGGCGCTCCTCTACATGGTCGTCACCGGGCTCGCGAACACGATGCCCTTCCTGCCGGGAAACGTGGGCCTCTACCAGGGCGCGGCGATCGGCGCCCTCGCGATGGCCGGCCACCAGGGCGACACGGCCCTCGCGGCCAGCGTCTTCACGCCCGCCGCGGGCAGCCTCGCAACCGGGGCCGCCGCCCTCGTCGGCCTCGCGCTCTACGGCAAGCACGTCGGCCGGCTCAGCCGCGCCGCTGTCAGGTTCTAGCCGAGCTTCTCGGGATCCGCCGGGGCGCCGTCGCGGCCGACGTAGCCGTCCTTCGCGCCGACGACCAGCATCACGAGAGCCTCGTCGCCGACGCTTGTCACCTGCCGCGGCGTCGTCGACTCGACGTGGCAGAGCCCGCCGGGGCCGAGCTCGCGCGACTCGCCCGGTAGCGCGAACCGCGCCCGGCCCGCGTGGACGAAGTAGAGCTCGTCCTGCTGGGTGTGGAAGTGCGGCCGCGCTACGACTCCGGACGGGATCACGAGCACGTTCACGCCGAACGCCGTGACACCGAGCTCCTGCCGCACCTTGCGGAAGACGCCGTCGCCCATCTCGTCGACCGACCCGAACGCGTAACCCACGGCGAGACCGTATCTCTTAGCATCGGCTCTGCAGATTGCGAGCCCGAGAAAGGAGCACCCGTGCCAACGAACATCACGCAGCTCGGACGAGTGATCATCCCGGTCTCCGACCAGGACCGGGCGCTCGAGTTCTACACCGGCAAGCTCGACTTCGAGGTCCGCGCCGACGCCCCGATGGGAGACGGCAACCGCTGGCTCGAGGTCGCCCCGTCCGGCTCTGGCGCGTCAGTGGCGCTGATGCCGCCGCGGCCCGGCCAGACTCCGCACAACGACCAGGCGTTCATCGTGTTCGGCACCAAGGATCTAGACGCCGACCATGCGGCCCTGAAGGAGCGCGGCGTGGACGTCGACGACGAGCCGATGGGCGGCGAGGGCGACGTCCCGCGGATGTTCTTCTTCCGCGACCCGGACGGGAACAGCCTGCTCGAGGTGGAGGAGCGCCCGGCCTAGGCGGAGACCGGCGTCAGCGGCGGGTCACCGCTCCCGACGGCGAGGAGGTTGTCGACCACGAGCCGCGTCATCGCCTCGCGGGTCTGGCGCGTCGCGCTGCCCAGGTGCGGCGTGAGGACCACGTTGGGGAGGTCGATCAGCTCCGGCGGGACGCTCGGCTCGTGGGCGAAGACGTCGAGACCTGCCCGTAGCCGCCCGGAGACGAGCTCGCGCACGAGTGCCGGCTCGTCCACGATCTCGCCGCGCGCGGTGTTGACGAAGCACGCGCCGTCGCGCAGCAGCGCGAGCCGCCTCTCATCGACTAGCCCCGTGGTCTCCGGAGTGAGCGGGGCGTGGACCGTGACGATGTCGGACTCCTCGAAAAGAGCGTCCAGCTCGCGCGGCTCGCCGAGGTCGGTCTCGGTCGGTTGGCGGCGGTTGTAGAGCACGCGCATGTCGAACCCGCGGGCTCGCCGCGCGACGGCGCTGCCGATCCGGCCGAGGCCGACGACCCCGAGCGTCGAGCCGGTTACCTCCTCCGCGAGTATTCCTTCGGACCACTGGCCGTTCCACTCGCCCGCACGCACAGATCGGTCGCCCTCGACGATCTGACGCCTCGCCGCGAGGATCAGCGCGAAGGCGAGGTCGGCGGTCGCGTCGTCGAGGACGCCCGGCGTGTTCGTCACGACGACTCCGCGCGCGGCGCAGGCGGCGAGATCGATCCGGTCGTAGCCGACTCCGAAGTTCGCGACGACCCGCAACCGCGGAAGCAGCTCGAGCGGCACCGGCTCGTTCGCGAGGATCAAGCCCTCGACGTCGTCGCGCGCGGCGTCGAGCGCGGCCAGCGGCGCCACCTCGACGTCGTCCAGCTCGTCGAACGCCGGCCCGGGGTAGCGACGCGTCGCGACGACCTTCAGCGGCCTGCCTCCGCCTAGGCCGTCTGCGCGCCGAGGGCGGCCACACCTCGTCCATTGCGGACTGCTCGGCCGCACTGACCTGCTCGCCGCCTTCCTTGTGCGCCTCCGCGACCCGCTTCGCGAGCCCGAGGACGAAGCCCCGGTAGGCCTCGATGTCTTCCGGTGTCGCCTTGCTTTCGAGTGCCGCGATCGCGTCCCGGATGCGCTGCAAGCCGTCGTGGTGGAGCTTCTCGGGAGTGTCGTAGCGCTTGCGCTCGAACTGCGGCTTGATCCCCACGATCTCGTCGAGCAGCTCGCTCTCGCCGTGCTGCTCACGGGCCTCCGCGTACGCCTTCGCGAGTGCGAAGCTCTCGCGGAAGCTGCCGCCTCGCTCGGCCGTGAGGACGAGCATCCCGGCCAGCGGTGGCGCCTCCAGCACGGCCCGCCATTCCTCGTCGGTGAACGCGCTCTTGTCGGTCATCTGTTCCTCTCTGGCCGGCGCCGATCCCGCCACGGGCTGCGGCGATAGCATCGGCGGCATGGCCGTCGCCTCGCCGGAACGCTACCTCGCCGACCTGAATCCAGCTCAACGGGAGGCGGTCCTCGCGACCGAAGGCCCGCTGCTGGTGATCGCCGGCGCCGGCTCTGGCAAGACGCGCGTCCTCACCTACCGCGTCGCGCACCTGCTCAGGGCCTGCGGCGTGAAGCCGAACGAGATCCTCGCGATCACGTTCACGAACAAGGCCGCCGGCGAGATGCGCGAGCGGCTCGAGGACCTGCTCGGCGCAGTCGCCCGCGCGATCTGGATCCTGACCTTCCACGCGGCCTGCGGCCGGATCCTCCGCCGCGAGGCGCCGCGCCTCGGCTACCGCTCGAACTTCACGATCTACGACAGCGCCGACCAGGTCCGCCTGACCAAGCAGTGCCTGGAGGAGCTCGAGCGCGACCCGAAGCGCTTCGTCCCCCGCGGCATCCACTCGCAGATCTCGACCGCCAAGAACCAGCTCGTCGACGCCGGCCGAGTACGCCGAGCGCGTCGCCTCCTTCTACGACCAGACCGTCGCCGAGGTCTACGACCTCTACCAGCGCCGCCTGTTCGGCTCGAACGCGGTCGACTTCGACGACCTGCTGATGCTGACCGTCCAGGTGCTCGAGCGCTTTCCCGAGGCGCGCGACCGCTGGCAGAAGGCGTTCCGCTACATCCTCGTCGACGAGTACCAGGACACGAACCACGCGCAGTACCGGCTGCTGCAGCTCCTGGCCGAGAAGCACCGCAACGTCTGCGCGGTCGGGGACCCGGACAAGTCGATCTACGCGTTCCGCGGAGCCGACATCCGCAACATCATGGAGTTCGAGCGAGACTTCGGCGAGACGCGCACGATCGCGCTCGAGCAGAACTACCGCTCGACGAACACGATCCTCCAGTCGGCGAACGCGGTCATCGCGCACAACCGCGAGCGCAAGCCGAAGAACCTCTGGTCGGAGCTCGGCGAGGGCGAGCCGGTGCGCGTGCTCGAGGTCGAGGACGAGCACGCCGAGGCGCGGTTCGTCGCCGCCGAGATCGCGATGCTGGTCGAGGAGGGCTACAACGGCGCCGAGATCGCGGTCTTCTACCGGACGAACGCGCAGTCGCGAGTCCTCGAGGACGTGCTCGTCCGCCAGGGGATCGCCTACCAGGTGATCGGCGGCCCGCGGTTCTACGAGCGCGCCGAGGTGAAGGACCTGATCGCCTACCTGCAGGCGATCGACAACCCGTTCGACGCCGTCTCGCTGCAGCGGATCGCGAACAGGCCGCGCCGCAAGATCGGCGACGCGACCCTTGCGCGCCTGCAGGCGTACGCGGACGCGAACGAGACCTCGCTCTGGGAGGCGTTCGACCACGCAGAGGAGGCCGGGATTGCCACCGCGCCGCTCAAGGCTGTCCAGCAGTTCCACGGCGTGATGCAGTCGCTCCAGTCCGCCGCCCAGGAGCTGACCGTCGCGGAGCTGATCGAGCGCGTGCTCGACCGCAGCGGCTACCTGGCCGCGCTGGACGCCGAGCGGACGATCGAGGCGCAGGGCCGGATGGAGAACCTGCAGGAGCTCGTCGGCGTCGCGCAGGAGTACCAGCACACCGCGGCCGAGCCGTCGCTCTCGGGCTTCCTGCAGGAGATCTCGCTCTACTCCGACCAGGACGCGATCCGCGGCGAGCAGAGCCTCGTCACGCTGATGACGCTGCACAACGCGAAGGGGCTCGAGTTCCGCGCTGTCTTCATGATCGGGATGGAGGAGGGGATCTTTCCGCACGCCCGCTCGCTCGAAGAGCAGGGCCTCGAGGAGGAGCGGCGGCTGGCTTACGTCGGGATGACGCGCGCCGAGGAACGCCTGACGCTGACGCACGCGAGCGCGAGATCGCTCTACGGGAGCCGCTCGTACAACCTGCCGTCGCGCTTCCTCGACGAGCTTCCCGAGGAGAGCACTGAGCGTCAGCGCCTCCAGCCGGCGTCGTGGTCGAACTACGGCTCGCCCGGCGGCGGGATCGCGCCGCGCGAGGACGTGCCGTCGCTCTCGACCGGCGACTCGGTGCGGCACGAGACGCTCGGCGAGGGCGTCGTGACGGCGATCGAGGCGGGCGGAGTCGTCACCGTGCGCTTCGCCGGCGACGGCAGCGAGCGGCGCCTGATGCTCGACTACGCGCCGCTTGAGAGGATCGCCTGATGGCGGTCGAGGTCAAGGTCTGCGCGCCCGAGGAGGTCGGAGGCGCGCTCGACGCGATCTGGCACTACTTCGGCGGGCGCGCCACGCCCGAGAACGTGGAGCTGCTCGCGGCGATCCTTCCGGTCGAGCGGGTCCACGCCGCGTTCGACAACGGCACGATCGTGGGAGGAGCCGGGGCCTACCTCTTCGAGCTCACCGTCCCGGGAGAGCGCCCAGGTGCCGACTGCGGGCGTGATGGCCGTGGGCGTGCTGCCCACGCACCGCCGCCGGGGCGTCCTCAACAAGCTGATGCAGCGCCAGCTCGCCGACGCGCACGAGCGCGGGGAGCCGCTCGCGCTGCTCTACGCCTCGGAGGGCGGCATCTACTCGCGGTTCGGCTACGGGCTCGCCTCGCTCGCCGGCAGCATCGACCTGCCGAAGGAGCACGCGCTGCTTCGGGACGACGAGCCGATCGGGCAAGTGCGGATCCTCGACGGCGAGGAGGAGACGCTCGAGCTCCTGCCGGGAATCTACGACCGCGTCCAGGCGGAGACTCCGGGCATGTTCACGCGGACGCCCGGGTGGTGGCAGGTCAGGCGGCTGCACCAGCGGCCCGGAAGGCCGGGCGGAGAGCAGGTGCGCGTCGCGCTCGAGCTCGACGGCGCGCTCGAGGCCTACGCGCTCTACCGCCTGAACTTCGGCGTGCGGAACATGGTCACCACGACGACGCTCGAGATCGGCGAGGCCCTCGGCACTTCGCCGCGGGCCCAGGCCGCGATCTGGCGCTACCTACTGGCGATCGACTGGGTGGCTCGCATCGAGGCGAACTGGCTGCCGCTCGACCATCCGCTCCTGCTCTGGCTCCGCGAGCCGCGCCGCTTGGGGTTCACGGTCGTCGAGGCACTCTGGGTGCGGCTCGTGGACGTCGGCGCCGCGCTCGCGGCGCGCGGGCTCGGCGAGGGCTCGGTCGTGCTCGACGTCCGCGACGAGTTCTGCCCCTGGAACCAGGCCCGCTGGAGCGTCCACGACGGCTCCGTCGACCGCACGACGGCCGAGGCCGACGTCGTGCTCGGCGCGTCCGAGCTCGGGTCCGTGTACCTCGGCGGGTTCACGTTCGACCAGCTCCTGCGCGCGGGGAGGATCGAAGAAGTGAAGCCGGGTGGGGTGGAGCGCGCCGACGAGCTCTTCCGCACCGCGCGCCAGCCGTGGTGCCCCGAGCTCTTCTAGGTCTATAGTTCGTACTCCGATATAATCCAGCAGATGAGTAGGGTCGAACGGCTCAACTTGGCGCTGCGGGTCCTGATGGAAGTCGGGATTGTGGCCGCTCTCGCCTACTGGGGCGCGACGGCGGTGAGCGGCACGGTGGGACGGGTGCTTCTGGGGATCTGCGCGCCTCTTGTCGGCTTCGGGTTTTGGGGAGCAGTCGATTTTCGCGGTGCCGGGCGACTGGCCGAGCCGTTACGCCTGCTGCAAGAACTCGTCGTCTCGGGCCTGGCCGTCCTGGCAGCCTACGCGGCAGGGCTCCGAGCGTTCGCCCTCGCGTTAGCGACGCTGTCCGTCGCCTACCACGCGCTCGTCTACCTCTCCGGACGAAAGCTGCTGGACCCTCGCGGCGCCCGTAATGCGCGAGGCCACGCGGCCCACTGACGATCGCCCGCCAGCGACTCGCCGGAGCGCTCCTCGGGAGGGGAGCCACCGAGAGCCGCTGTCCTAGCGCAGGTCTTTGTTGGACTCCATGTCAAACCACATGGCGAAGAGGGTGAAGAGCAGCCCGAACAGCAACAGCAACGCGACCAGCACCACGACGCCTGCGGTCGCCGCGTAGCCCTCTGCCTTGATCACGATCTGGTAGATCCCGAGCCCCAGCCCGAACAGCAGCGAGATCAGCCCGAACACGTAGAAGAAGACGAGCGGGTGGAAGTCCCGGATCACGTACTTCTGCCAGAGGCGCCACCAGAACCGCTTGATCAGGAGCCACGAGATCGCCGGGATCACCTTCCGCAAGCGGATCCCCGAGCGCTCGCCCACGCCGTAGACCGGCCGCGAGGGCACATCGCGCACCTTCGCGTTCCAGACGTTCAGGTGCACGAGCATGTCGTTCGGGTACCCGTAGCGCGGGTAGAGATGGTCGAGGTCGAGCAGCTCGAGCATCCGCCGGTCGATCGCCGTGTAGCCGGACTGCGCGTCGGCGACGTGCCAGTAGCCGGAGGCGATCTTCGTCCAGAGCGACAGCACCGCGTTGCCGAGGTAGCGGCTGTGCGGGATCAGCTGCCAGGCCTGTCCGGTGAAGAGGCGGTTCGCCTTCGCGTAGTCGACCTCACCGCGCGCGACCGGGAGCACGATGTGCGCGAGGTCGTCCGGGTCCATCTGGTTGTCGGCGTTCATCACGACGGCGACGTCGGTGCCGTCCTCGAGCGCCTGCCGGTAGCCGGTGACCACCGCCGCGCCGGGGCCGCCGTTGTGATCGCGGACGATCAGCGAGACGCGGGGATCGGCCTCGGCGGCCGCGCGAGCCTTGGCCGCGGTCCCGTCGCCCGAGGCGTCGTCGACGACGTAGATCCGGTCGACGAAGTCCGGAATCCCGGCCAGGGTCGCGGGGAGGAGGAGCTCCTCGTCGTACGCGGGGATGACTACGGAAACGGTTTTGCCCTCGACCAAGCGGCGGTCAGCGTAACGCTTCGACCCAGTCGAGCCGCCTCCCGCAGAGCGAGCGCGCGGCCGAGGCTGGAATGGTCTCGACCCGCTCGCGGTCGCCGTCCCGGCTGAGCGCGGCGGGGCCGAACGAGTACGGCTTCGCGCCGCTGCCCGGATGCCAGCCGCCCGGCGTGTAGCGGATCGTGACGGTGTGCCGGCCGGCCGGGAGACGAGCGCTGCCGAGCTCGCTGTAGAGCCCCGGCCAGTTCAGCTCCTCGCGCTTTGCACCGACCTCGTGACCGTCGACCGCGATCGACGCCTTGCCGTACCAGTCGCCTCCCAGCCAGGCCGTGTAGAGGCCGCCCTCGGGAAGGTCGACGAGGACGTCTCTCGAGCCCGAGAGCGGCGGCGTGCCGAGCCAGACCGCCGGAGCTCTGGTCGCGGTCGCGAGCCTGGCCACACCGGGGAGGTGCGCCAGACGCATGACCTCGGAGCAGCGCGGAACCGCGTCGGGCTGGCTCGAGCCGCCGAGGCCGAGGTGCTCGACGATGGTCGTGCTCGCCCCGGGCGGCCGCTGCCAGGTCTCGTAGTAGCGCCCGCTCGAGACGAGCCGGTAGACGGACGGCGGCCGGCTGGCGAGCGGGCCGCGCCGAAGCACGAGCGTCCGGTAGACGAGCACCTGGTCGAGCCGGAAGCGGTCGATGTCTGCCCAGGGCGTCTTCGGCGGCAGCACCTGGCCGTTCGTCAGGTAGTCGTAGCGGCGGCGCAGCTCGGAGGCGCCCTCGGGATCGGCGCGCCGCAGGAAGTGGCGCACGCCATAGACCTGGTAGTCGGTCATCAGCGCGGGGCCCTGGCCGGCGATCCGGTCGCCGATCGTCTCGAGCTCGTGCAGCTGCCCGCGCGGGGCGAGCCAGACGTCGTGGTACTGGTCCCAGTTCGACCAGACCACGCCCCCCGCGATCGCGACCGCAATGACGCCGGCCTCCACGACCCGTCCACGCAGGGCGACTCCCGCGCAGGCGGCAAACGCGGCCGCAAGGATCGCCGGTGCCGCCATCGCGATCGTCTTTCCGCCGATCCAGGGCGAGCTGACCAGGAGGTAGCCGGCGCAGCCGAGCCCGGCGACCGCGACGTAGACGAGCAGCGCCCAGCTGCGGCGCGTCCACGCCCACCAGAGGCCGAGCGCGGCCGCGACGATCACGAGCACGATCAGCACCTTCACCGGCGCCGGGTCGTGCCGGTACCGGAAGTCACCGCCAGGCCAGATGCCGAACAGCTGCAGCACGCTGAGCTTCTGGACGAGATTCCCGAGCTCGCTCTCCTTGCCGAAGTCACCGACCGTCGGCAGCCACTCCGCTGCGGCGACATAGGCCGGGATCGCGAGCACCCCCAGCGCGAGCGCGAACGCGCCGGCCTTCCTCAGCTGCGCCCGGTCCGGGCGAAGCGCGACGAGCACGGCCGCCGCCAGGAGGGCGGGGAGGAGCCAGAGGCCGCCCGGGAGGCTGAGCACGCAGACGAGCGCCGCGCACCCCGCCGCGAGCGGGACGACGGCCGCCTGCCCGCGCCGCGAGTCGAGCGTCCAGGGGATGAGCACCGAGATCAGCGCGAGCAGGTAGGCGCCGGACACTTCCTTGATCCCACCCCAGAGCGCGTATCCGAAGAGGATCGCCGGCTGTGCCGCGAAGAACGCCGCGCCCCCGCGCCACGCGCGCGACGGGATCACGAGCTCCAGCACCGCGTAGAGCGACAGCGCGAGCATCGCCGCGAGGAACGCGAGGTACGGCTGGAAGAGCCAGGCCACGTCGTAGGAGGTCAGCTGGTGCCCGACCCCGAGCGGCATCAGGCTGCCCGTCGGGTAGCCGGTCTTGAGCGTCGTCGCGAGGGTCGCCTCGTAGGTCGAGGGCGCGAGGCCGGCCAGGCTGCGCGCATGCGACATCACGCGGTCGGTCATCGCGAAGTACGTCGCGGTGTCGTCGAGCTTGATGTAGCCGGCGAAAGTGGCCTGGCCGGACAGCACCACGGGCGCGGCGTAGGCCGCGAACGCGCCGGCGGCGGCGCCGGCCGGCCAGCCCCACGAGCGCAGCGGCCATGGCGGCGCTAGCAACAGGCCGACCACCGCGAGTGCGATCACGAGCGGGCCTGCGAGTTCCGCGGTCGCGTCCCAGAGCGTCGCCAGCTCGCCCGCGAGGATCACGACCGCCAGGCCGACCGGCAGCACGAGCGCCCCCGGCAACGGCTCCCGCGTCAGCGCCTCCACGAGTCGCCCGCACCCGAGCGACAGCGCCGCGAGCAGCAGCGGGAAGGCGACCCAGGCGACGAGCAGCGCGGTCAGCGCGCTACCGGACGGGCTGGACCTGGCCGGCTGCGACCAGGGCCCGCGCCCGCTTCGGCGAGGGGTCGTACACCTCGATCTCGACGGCCGACCGCGGGAACGCGACGTACACGTTCGTCGGCGACGAGGGCGCGTAGACGGCGAGGCCGCCGCCGGGGACGGAGAACGAGATGTCGCCCTTCCTCGCGAGCGTCTTGCAGCGCCTGGAACGGCTTGGCGAACGGGTACGTGCCGACGAATGTGTACGCGGCGTTCTTGGTTCCGGCGGGGACACCACGCGGCAGGTAGCGGATGAAGAACCGGTCGCTCGAGGTGCGAGTCAGCTCGTAGGCGCGCTTCGGCTGCGGTGCCGACCCAGTAGATCGGGTGGCCGGCCTTCACCGCCAGCGCGCGCAAGTCGGCCTGGGTGGCCAGGCGCGGGGCGATCGCAGGGACGGCGGGCGTCGATTCGGTCGAGGTCGAGCTCGTGTTCGCGGTTGTGCTGCTGCCGCCGCTGTCTCCGCGGACGATCAGCCAGACGATGAATGCGATCGCGAGCGCGACCGCGATCACCGCGCCGATTCGCACATCAGGCCGCCTCCAAGCGGGAGCAGGATGGTTGTCCACCACCACGAAGCTTAGGTTCCGAACCGGCCGGGGCAATCCTCCCCGCCCGGGTCGCTCGGCCAGCCCGGCGAGCGCTTCTCGTACAGTTCGCCGAGGCCCATCGCGGCCCCGGTACCCTCCTTGGTAGTGCGCGAAGGCCCCGACTACTTCGTCATTGCGAACAGCGCTACGGCCTGGTGAACGATCGGCCACGCTGCCCGTGTGGCGGCCGAGATCGAAGCGTGCCGAGCGGCCGCGCCCGGGCGCCTCGGGGTAGCGCTTCGGCGGCTCTTCGGTGCAGCGAACGATGGCGAGAGCCCGGTCGGCCCCCGTGGCCGGTTCGTCTTCGATCGCTGGCACGGAGGAGCGGAAACGCCGCGGCCACTGTGAAACCACGTCCCCGCTAGAATCCCTTCGAAGGGCGGTTAGCTCAGTTGGGAGAGCACCAGCTCGACAAGCTGGGGGTCACTGGTTCGAGCCCAGTACCGCCCAATTCTCGGCCTCCGCAGCAAGCGAAGACCGCATGACCAAGCCGGTCGGCAATGCCGCTGAGGTCTGTAACGCGCGTGGCGGGCATACCTCCGGGCATACCTCGGGCGCGGGGCCGGTTGGGGCGTACTGCATCACCTAAAAGGGGATGTCGTCGTCCGGCTGCTCCGCGTCCTTGCCGCCGCCGTAAACGAGGTCGAGCGACTCTTTGAATCCTGCGTGGACGCGGAAAGTCTCGGCGGCGGGATCGAACTTGGCGCCCGCGTCTAGGTAGCGCCAGACGTACTTGCTTCCACCTCCGCCTCCTCCGGACTTGACATAGCCGATGACGGAAAACTCGAATAGCTCTTCCAGCGCCTTGCCCGAGCTCACGTCCTTTAGGGATGTGCGCTTGGACCACTCCTCCTCGAACCGACCTGGCGAGAAGTGGACGCTGCCGACACGCTTCAACACTTCGAGGTACTCCGTGTACTCGGGTACGTGCTTCGCGATCTCGTCGTCAAGCTCCCGCAGAAGGTAGGCCGAGTACGTTGGCCTCGCCGCAATGACCGCGGCGTTGTCGAATCGTCGTCCATGGGCACGCGACGATCATCGGCCGCGACGACGACGGCGTCGACGAGATCGAGCCCATCTGGCGCGACATCTACGAGTCGAGACAGACCGCGACATGCTCGAGCGCATCGTCGCGGCCGCTGCGCGCGGCGTGAGAGTGCGGATCGTCGTCGCAACGAGCTCGAACAACGCTTAGGCGAGCGCGGCCCTCAGGGCACAGGTACACCGCCTGACCGTGGCCGGCGTCGAGGTGTGGGAGTTCCCGGGCACGGTCGTCCACGCCAAGGTGCTGATCGCCGACGACGTGGTGGGCTTCGGACCCGTCAACCTCGAGGCCTGGGCGCTGTACCGCAACTCGGAGCTCATGATGATCGCTCGCAGTCCGGAGCTCGCGACACTGCTCGAGGAGCACCTGTTCGAGCCCGACATAGCTCGCTCGGAGCACGGCGAGGCGCCCACGGCGACACGCGGGCGCATCGAGGGTTGGCTGTGGGACAGGCTCTCGTTCCTTCTTTGAGTTAGCCCGCGGGTATGGGCACGACGCCTTCTGTGGTGCGAGCGTCGTGAGCCTGTATCGATGCTGTGGCCTGTCCGCGACATAGACCGCGAGTGTTTCCGGAAGGTACGTTCATGTTCTTCAACTGGTAAGGGGGCTCGTTGGGCCGCACGGGGGCGAATGCCGTTCGATTGGTGCTCGCAGGAGCGATGGTCGCTTTCGCCCTGATCGCGGCCGTAGCCGGCTCCAGCAGGGCAGCAACGCAAGGCGCCGGCTCACAGAGCGCCACGAAGCTCATCGGCTGTATCGAGCTGCACGGCGGCTACGTCACGAAGCGCGACCTGAAGCTGCGGACGGGGACGCGCTGTCACAAGGGCGAGAAAAAGGTCGACTGGCCGCCGAAGGGCGCAGCCGGCACTCCCGGCCCCCAGGGCCCGGCGGGACCGCAGGGCGCGACCGGTTCGGCTGGGCCGGTTGGGACGCGAGGCCCGACGGGTGCCGTGGGTGCCCGTGGAACGACCGGCGCAAGGGGCGCAACTGGGGCCCGCGGTGCGACGGGCACCCGCGGCGCAACCGGTCCGCAGGGAGCCACCGGCGCTAGAGGAGCAACCGGCGCGCAGGGCGCGACTGGAGCTGCCGGCGTGAGAGGCGCCACCGGGGCTCGCGGCGCAACCGGAGCGCGGGGCGCGACTGGACCGCCCGGAGCACAGGGGCCGACAGGTGCGCGAGGCGCCACCGGCGCTACGGGAGCAACCGGAGGTAAGGGTGACCGCGGCGCGACTGGCGCGACCGGAGGAACCGGCGCCACCGGCGCACGCGGGGCAACGGGGCCAACCGGAGCACGAGGCTCCACCGGCGCGACCGGAGCCAGCGGCACCACAGGCGCAAGAGGGGCCACTGGGGCGACTGGCGCGCGCGGAGCTACGGGAACGCGCGGAGCTACGGGAACGCGCGGAGCTACGGGAGCACGAGGCTCCACCGGCGCGACCGGCGCGACTGGGCAAACTGGTGCCACCGGCGGCCGCGGAGCAACGGGGCCGACCGGAGCCCAAGGCCCCACAGGTGCACAAGGAGCGACCGGAACCACCGGCGCTCGCGGGGCGACCGGCGCCCCCGGAGTGACGGGGCCCACAGGAGCGCAGGGACCGACCGGCGAGAGGGGCCCGACCGGGCCTCAGGGCCAGACCGGCCCGACTGGCGCAGGCACCACGGGTGCGAGTGGCGCTACCGGCACACGTGGCCCCACCGGCCCGCCCGGCGCGACAGGCGGGCGCGGCCCGACTGGGGTTCGCGGCCCGACGGGCGCGAGAGGCCCGACCGGCCTACGTGGCCCGACCGGCGCGCAAGGCACTACCGGCCCGACCGGCCCGACCGGCGCGGGCGGGGCCGCCGGAGCCGGAACCGACAGCAAGGCTGGGCCTGACACAACGAGTTCTCCGACCTACGTCTCCCTCGGCGGGCCGTCGGTCACCTTCACTGTCCCGGCCTCGGGAAGGGTCCTCGTGATTGTGACGGCGAACATACTCGGCAGCACCGGGCAGTCCTTCGGTTTCATGACAGTCGAGGTGGACGGCGTCATTACGACTGCTTTGGATGAGAACTCGCTTCGGGTGGCAGGCAACGACTCAGTCCGGGCGAGTGCGTCGGCGTTCATCACGACGACCCCCGGATCCCACACCTTCACCGCCGTGTACAGGCAGCAGGGTTCAGGCACCGTGGTCTTCTCGGCGAGAAACCTCATCGTTATCCCGGGCTAGCTGTACCACTCGCGAGGGCGTTGGCTAGTCGTCGGCGACGTCTCGGCGCTTGAAGATCGCCCACGCGATCACCAGCGGGACTGCGGTGAAGATCGCCGAGAGCCAGATCGCGCGGGTGATCGGTGTCCACGCGACGGGCGACATGAAGATCCCGTGCCACCCGTCGAACTGGTCGGAGAGCAGGTAATCCTTGGCCCAGGCCTGGTTGACGAGGCCGGCGACCGCCTCCTGGCTCAGGGCGTAGACGAGCGTTCCGACGATCGACGCCGCGCTGTTCCGCGTCCAGGTCGAGAGCATGATCGCGAAGGCCGCGACGGCGATCAGCGGCAGCGAGAAGAGCCCGAGGGCAGCCACGCTGAGCCAGAGGGTGTGCAGCGCCGAGACGCGCACGCCGCTGAGATTCGTGAGCGGGTTGAAGCCCCAGGCGATCGAGCCGGCGACGAGCCCCGTCAGACCGAGGGCGAGGATGGTCACGAGCACGTACGTGAACGAGGCGAGCGTCTTACCGGTCAGGATCTGCCCGCGGCGTAGCGAGCGGGTCAGGATCATCTTCAGCGTCTTGCCCGCGTGCTCGGAGGCGACGATGTCGCCGGCGACGAGCGCAGCCGCGAGCTGGGCGCCGAAGCGGGAGACGAAGGTCAGGACGACCAGGGCGAGCGACAGCCCGGTCCGGCGGAGGTTGTGCCCGAGCGGCGCGTCGTACGGGCCGCCCTTCTGCAGGGCCATCACCGTCACGAAGACGACCGGCAGAGCGGCGGCCGCGCCGATGCCGATGTACGTGCGCTTCTGCGAGACGAGCTTGCGCAGCTCCCAGCGGTAGGCGACGAGCGCGCCGGTCACGCGGCCTCCGCGGGCTGCTCGCCCTCGGTCAGCTCGAAGAAGAAGCTCTCGAGGCTGAGCTGTTCCGGCACGAGCGCGGTGATCCCCAGGCCTGCGCCGACGAGCGCACGCGAGAGCGCCGCGACCTCGGCTTCCGCAGTGCTGAACGTCAGCTCGTCGCCGCCGAGGATCACGTCGGCCGCCTCGGCGTGCTCGAGCAGGACCTGATGCGCTCGGCCGTTGTCGGTCGTCCGCAGGCGGTAGCGGTTCGAGCCGGCGCTCGCTCGGAGGTCGGCGAGGGTGCCCTCGTAGGCGATCTCCCCGCGGCGGATGATCGCGACGCGGTTGCAGATCTCTTCGACCTCGGCGAGTAGGTGGCTCGAGAGCAGGACCGTGATCCCTTCGCCCGAGAGCCGGACCACGAGCCGGCGCATGTCGCGCATGCCGCCGGGATCGAGGCCGTTCGTGGGCTCGTCCAGCAGCAGCAGCTGCGGCTCGCGGAGCAGCGACGCTGCCAGGCCGAGCCGCTGCCGCATGCCTTGCGAATAGCCGCCGACGCGGTCGTGCGCGCGCTTCTCGAGGTCGACGAGCGCGAGCAGCTCGTCGATCCGTTCGTGGCCGCGGCGGTCGAAGGCCGCGAGCAGCTCGAGGTTCTTGTGGCCGCTGAGATAGGAGTAGAAGTACGGCGTCTCCACGAACCCGGCTACGCCGTCGAGGGCCGCGGGCAGGTCGTCCTGCGGGTCGCGCCCGAAGAGCCGCGCCTCGCCTTCGTCCGGGTGGATCAGGCCGAGCAGGATCCGGAGCGTCGTCGTCTTGCCCGCCCCGTTCGGCCCGAGGAAGCCGTAGACGTCGCCCCGCTCGACGGTCAGGTCGACTCCGCCGATCGCGGTGATCGCGCCGTAGCGCTTGACGAGGCCGCGCGCCTCGAGTGGTCGCTCTGCGGGCATCCGGGGGCAAACCGAGCGTAGCTGCGCCGGCGTAACGAAGGTCGCAGTTGCAAGACTGTTCAACGTGACCAAGATCAAGAAAACCGAAGCCGAGTGGCGGGCCGAGCTGAGCCCCGAGCAGTACCACGTGCTGCGCGAGAAGGGTACGGAGCGCCCGTTCAGCGGCGAGTACGACCACACGTTCGAACCGGGCACCTACACGTGCGCCGGTTGCGGGGCGGAGCTCTTCGCCTCGGAAGCGAAGTACGACTCGGGCTGCGGCTGGCCGGCGTTCTACGCGCCTGCCGACGAGGAGGCGATCGAGGAAGAGACCGACCGGAGCCTCTTCATGAAGCGCACGGAGGTCATGTGCGCCGCGTGCGGCGGGCACCTCGGCCACGTCTTCCCCGACGGGCCGCATCCGACCGGGCTGCGCTACTGCATCAATTCGGCGGCACTCAAGCTGGAGGAGGACTGAATTGGAGAAGATCGCAACATTCGGCGCCGGCTGCTTCTGGGGCGTCGAGGCCGCGTTCCGGCAGATCGACGGCGTGACGAAGACGGAGGTCGGCTACGAAGGCGGCCACCTCGAGAATCCGAGCTACGCCGACGTCTGCTCGCACACGACCGGCCACGCCGAGGTGGTCGAGGTGACCTACGACCCCGAGCGGGTCCCCTACGAGCACCTGCTCGAGGTCTTCTGGAACAAGCACAACCCGACGCAGAAGAACCGCCAGGGCTGGGACATCGGCGACCAGTACCGCTCGGTGGTCTTCTTCCACGACGAGGAGCAGCGCGCTGCGGCGGAGCGCTCGAAGGCCGAGCTCGACGCCTCGGGCCGCTACCGCAAGTCGGTCGTCACGCTGATCGAGCCGGCGCAGACGTTCTACCGCGCCGAGGAGTACCACCAGCGCTACCTCGAGAAGCAGGGTCGCTCGAGCTGCACGACGCAGCTCGCCGAGGTCTCCTGATCTGACTGGAAGGGCGCCCGGGTCAGCCCGGGCGCCCGTTCTTCCTTACGAGCTCTTGCGGCCGCCCTTGCGGCCTGCGGCCTTCTTCTGCGCGGTCGTACCGCCCTGGCTGGAGTTGCTGCGGGAGCTCGAGCCAGAGCCGGACTTCTTGCCGCCGCGGCTCGAGGCGCCGGGCGAGTTGGCGATCTTCGCCGCCCGCTCCTTGGACATCCCCTTGTCCTTCAGCTTCTCGTACTGCTTCTCGTTCTTGACGTTCGCACTCTTGCTCGGCATCGGAACCTCCTCTCAGCTCTTCGAGATCTCCTCGACCATTCCGCCGACCTTCTTCTCCTTCGCGTGCTCGGCGAGGTCGGCCTGCGCAAGGACGCCGACGACACGGCCGCCCTCGACCGTACGCGACGGTCTGATCGGCGTCGATCGTGCACGGATTCGCCGTCATCGCGTCTTTGACGCTCTTCCCCATGGAAGCCCCTTTCTCGTTTTCGAGTCGTATTCGGGTTCCCGGCCAAAACGGGCGCGAAACCGCCAGAATGGGGCGGTGCGGCTGGAGGAGATCGAGCAGCGGATCCACGACCTGGCGCTGGGTTTCCCGGAGGCCTACGAGGACCGGCCATGGGGCGATTTCCCGGTCTTCAAGGTCGGCCAGAACAAGGTTTTCGGCTGGGCCGTCACGCGCGACGAGTCCGTTGACGTGACGATGAAGCTGACCGCCGAGGAGCGCGAGATCGCGCATCTGCTCCCGTACGTGCGGACCGCGAGCCACGTGGGGCGGTACGGCTGGATCACCGCCGCGGTCACCGACGAGGAGTCGCTCGAAGCCGCCCTCGAGTGGCTGCGCGAGAGCTACTGGCTCAAGTGTCCCGCCGAGCTGAAGGCCGCGGTCGAGGGCGAGTAGCTAGTCGGCCTGGGGGTCGTCGTCCGCGTCGCCGCCCTCTTCGGGGTCGGGCGCCGGCGACTCGTCCAGCTCGTCGTTGCGGTCGTCCTCGCGCGGGTGCTCGTCGGTCTCCACGGCCGCATCATTCCATTTCGGGTAGAAGGAAGGGCAGCATGAGGCTGCTTCTCAGTTCCGCCGGCATCAAGAACGCGAGCATCCACGACGCGCTGCTCGACCTGCTGGGCAAACCGATTGCCGAGTCCAGCGCCCTCTGCATTCCCACCGCAACGCACGGCATGCCCGGCGGTGCCGGCCACGCCTGGCGGTTCATCAGCGGACAAGAGCCACGCACCCCCATGTGCGAGCTGGGTTGGAAGTCGCTGGGAGTGCTGGAGCTCACCGCGCTGCCCAGCATCGATCAAGAGCAATGGATCCCGATGGTCGAGGAGACTGACGTCTTGCTGGTGAACGGAGGCGACCCTTTGTTTCTGAGCTACTGGATGCAGCAGTCCGGGTTGGCAGAGCTCTTGCCGTCGCTGCGCGAGACGGTCTACGTGGGACTGAGCGCAGGGAGCATGGTGATGGCCCCCAACATCGGGGAGGACTTCGTCCGCTGGAAGCCGCCCACCGGCGGCGATGAAACCTTGGGGATCGTCGATTTCGCGATGTTTCCGCACCTGGATCACGAGGACCTGCCGGAGAACACCATGGCCGACGCAGAAAAGTGGGCCGCCGGCATGTCGGTGCCGGCGTACGCGATCGACGATGAGACCGCCATCAAAGTGAACGACGGCAACGTCGAAGTCGTCTCCGAGGGCCACTGGAAGCTGTTTCCCGCGCGGGCGATCGGCTAGGCTAAGCACGTGATGTTCCGGGACACGCTCGGCTGACAGCCCCGCTTCTTCGCCAGGCGCGGCCACCGCGTGCCCTGATCCTCCTCGAGGTCGTCCGATGAAGGTCGTCCTGCCCGACTCGTCGCAGCTCGAGCTGCCCGACGGCGCGACCGGCCTCGACGCCGCG
>CAVWKS010000016.1:0-51446 GCA_963755635.1 uncultured Actinomycetes bacterium
GTAGGAGCCGTACAGCAACATGGTCCGAACGGTCGGCCGGATGGCAATATCGCCACCGTCGCAGGGAATGGCATCGCGGGCTTCAGCGGGGACGGCGGCCCGGCTACCGCCGCGGAGTTGAACTTTGTTCACAGCGCATCACCGATGCCCGGTGGTGGCTTCGTGCTCTCCGACGAGATGAACGATCGGATCCCGGCGCGTGTGGCCCGACGGCACGATCACGACAGTCGCCGGCACGGGCACGGCCGGATACAGCGGCGATGGCGGGCCGGCCTCGAGCGCGATGATCAACTACCCTCGCGGCGTCGCCGCGCTCCCTGACGGCGGGTTCGTCTTTCCGGACAGCAACAACCACCGCATTCGGCGGGTCTGGCCGAACGGCACGATCACGACCATCGCGGGTACGGGTGTTCAGGGCTACAGCGGCGACGGCGGCCCGGCGACGTCCGCACAGCTGTCGACCCCGTTCGCCGTCGCGCCGCTCTCGGACGGAGGTTTCCTGATCGCCGACACCGGCAACTTCCGGATCCGGCGCGTTGGGCCCGGCGGTACGATCACGACGGTTGCCGGAACCGGCGTCGCGGGCTTCAGCGGCGATGGGGGGCCGGCTACGGCGGCGCAGGTCTACGGGCTATTCAACCTCGCCGAGATGGCGGACGGCGGGTTCGTCTTCACCGACATGCAGAACCAGCGCATTCGCCGTGTGTTCCCGGACGGAACGATCCAGACGATCGCGGGCACCGGCGCGATCGCCTTCGGCGGTGACGGCGGCCAGCCACTTCCGCAAGCTCTCGATACCCGAAGGCGGTAGCGGTTACGCCGTCCGGCGAGATCCTGATCGCGGACAGAGCGACAACCGGATCCGTTTCATCGGAACGCCGGAGCCACCGGCGAACGTCAGCCTCCCAGCGGTCTCGGGAACTGCGCAGGAAGGATCAGCTGACGGCCTCCGCCGGAGGGTGGTCTGGGACAGGGCCGGTGGTGGCGTACCAATGGCGCCGATGCGATACGTCCGGCGCGAGTTGCACCGACGTCGCCGGCGCGACGTCAACGACCTATGGCCTCACGAGTGCCGACGTGGGCTCGACGATTCGGGTCGCGGTCACCGCCAGCAACGGCGCAGGTTCCGCTTCGGCGTCATCGGCCCAGACGGGAGTCGATCGCCGCTCAGCCGCAGCCCCCGTCGAACGTCTCCGCGCCCACGATCTCGGGCACTGTCGCGAAGGACAGACGCTGACGGCCGACCACGGCGCGTGGAGCGGCGCGACGCCTGATCTCGTATTCCTACCAGTGGCTTCGCTGCGACTCTTCGGCGGCGCCTGCGCGCCGATCGGGGGGGCGACCGCAGCCACGTATCCGGTGGTCACCGCCGACGTCGGCTCCACGCTGCGAGTCCGCGTCAACGCATCCAACAGCGTTGGCGCCTCGGATTACCGGACGCGCGTCGTGGCGGCCGCTCGACCTGCTCTGGCGCTTCGACGACACGAACTCGACTCTCCGCGACGTACGTGGTTACGCGAACGGCACGTACATCAACGGGCCTCAGCTCGGCGCCGGCGGCCTGCTCGCCGGCGATCCGGACGCAGCGACAGGGTTCAACGGGTCGAGCCAGTACGCGACGTGACTGCCGATCCGGCCTGGACGGCGTCCACGTTCTCGATTGAGGTCGTCGTGAAGCCCTCTGCGCTGCCGGTCAACAAGACGATCTGGGCAACCCAGACGTCCACGCTGCGCGGCTGGTGGCTGAACACTGGCCCGAACGGGATTGTCCGGATGTTCATCGGCGACGGCTCGGCCTGGAGGTTCGACAGCTCGGGCCTGTCCTCAATGCCGGGCACGACCTATCACATCGTCGCCACGTGGGACGGCACGCAGGCACGGCTGTACGTCAACGGCGCCCTCGTCTCGACCGGCCCTGCGGCGACGATGGCAACGGCGCCGACGCGCCGTGATGCGCTTCGGCGCATACTCCTCGGCCCCGGCCAGTACTGGCCGGGCGTGATCGACGACGCCAGCTTCTACCCTCTGTCCTCACCCCCTCGACGATCGCTGCGCTCGCCGATGCCGCCGCGCTCGGCAGCACCGCGCTCTCGGCGCAGACGGCAGTCGTCGCGCCCGGTCCCCCGTGAACACGGGCACTGCCGGTCGTGACTGGCTCGCCAATAGCGGGCCAGCAGCTGTCGGGATCGAACGGCACCTGGTCGGGGACGGCGCCCTTCACCTACGCCTATCAGTGGCAGCGCTGCGATCCGGGCGGGGCCGGCTGTGTCGACGTTGCCGGGGCGACCAGGAGCACCTATCTGCTCGGGGCGGCCGATGTCGGCTCGACCTTGCGCTTCAAGGTGACCGCCTCGAACACGGCAGGGTCGGCCTCGGCGGTCTCGGCGGCGACGGAGGTGGTGTCTGCCGCCGCGATCCCGCCCGCGAATGTGGTCTTGCCGGCGATCGCCGGGACGGCCCAGCAGGGCCAGCAGTTGACGGGCTCGCAGGGGGTCTGGTCGGGGACGGCGCCTTTGACGTACGCCTACCAGTGGCAGCGCTGCGATCCGAGCGGCGCCGGCTGTGTCGACGTGGCCGGGGCGACCAGGAGCACGTATCTGGTCGCGGCAGCCGATGTCGGCTCGACCTTGCGCTTCCAGGTGACGGCCTCGAACGTGGCCGGCTCGGCGAGCGCGCAGTCGGCGCAGACCGCGGTTGTCGCGGGGGTGTTGACGGTCTCTATTGGGGCGGGCGGCGACGATGGCAACGTGATGGTGCGCAGCGGCTCCTATCCGCCTTCGGGGCCGGTGACGGTGGACACGAGCTCGACCACGCGTGACGGTGGCGCGGCGCTACACGTTCGCGCTCTACCGAGTGCTGCCTGGGCTGCTGCGATTCGAACCTCGGCCCTGCCGGATTCGGCGACGGTCAGGTCGGCGACGCTGAAGCTGTTCGTGGAAGGTCGCGGCTCGCCGGATGCGCGGCAGCTGGTGGCGGAGTGGTACTCCAGCGTCGAAATGGCCGATCAATGCTCCCGACTACTCGCTCGACTCGGCCGCCGATGCCTCTCCGGGGTCGCGATCAACTCGCTCTCACCCGGAGCGGTCACCGGCTTGTCCCTGCAGAACCTGGCCTCTGTCTCGACGACCGGCTACACGGGGCTGCGCTTGCACGTCGACGGCGGCGCGCCGACCGGCGACAACTACGTCCAGTTCGGCTCGTTCGAGAACGGCAGCAGACCCGAAGCCGCAGCTGGTCATCGTCTACGACGTGACGCCGGCTCCTCCCGCGAACACAGCATTGCCGATTGTGTCGGGCTCGGCGCAGCGGGCCAGCAGCTGTCGGGATCGAACGGCACCTGGTCGGGGACGGCGCCCATCACCTACGCCTATCAGTGGCAGCGCTGCGATACGAGCGGCGCCGGCTGTGTCGACGTCGCGGGCGCGACCGGGAGCACGTATCTGCTCGCGGCGGCCGATGTCGGCTCGACCATGCGCTTCAAGGTGCCTGCCTCGAACGGCAGGACGGCTACGGCGTCTCGGCGGCGACGGACGTGGTGATCCGCCCCGCAGCCGCCCGCGAACACCGGATTGCCGGTGGTCACCGGGGCGGCGCAGCAGGGCCAGCAGCTGACTGGATCGAACGGCACCTGGTCGGGGACGGCACCCTTTACGTACGCCTACCAGTGGCAGCGCTGCGATACGAGCGGGGCCGGCTGTGTCGATCTCGCGGGGGCGACCTCGAATACCTATTCGGTCGTCTCGGCGGATGTGGGCTTGACCTTGCGCTTCAAGGTGACCGCAACCAACACGGCAGGGTCGGCCTCGGCGGTCTCGGTGGCGACGGATGTGGTGACTGCGCAGCCGCCCGCGAATGTGGTCTGCCGGCGGTTACCGGGACGGCGCAGCAGGGCCAGCAGCTGTCGGATCGAACGGCACCTGGTCGGGGACGGCGCCCTTCACCATGCCTATCAGTGGCAGCGCTGCGATACGGGCGGGGCGGGCTGTGTCGATCTCGCGGGAGCGACCTCGAATACCTGCTCGGTCGTCTCGAGCAGGATGTGGGCTCGACCTTGCGCTTCGAGGTGACCGCGTCGAACGCGGCGAGGGTCGGCCTCGGCGCGTCTCGGCGGCGACGGGACGTGGTGTCTGCCGCCCCGCAGCCGCCCGCGAACACAGGATTGCCGGTGGTTACCGGACGGCGCAGCAGGGCCAGCGGGCTGACGGTGATCAAACGGCGCACTGATGGGGAGCTGCACCTATCACCTACGCCTATCAGTGCGCAGCACTGCGATTGCGACCGGTACCGGCTGTTGTTGGACGTGACGGGCGCCACGGCGAAGGAGCTTATGTGCTCGGGGCGGCCAATGTCGGCTTCGAGAGCCTTGCGCTTTCAGGTGACCGCCTGTCGAACACGGCAGGGTCGGCCTTTAAGCAAGTTGCTCAGCGGCCAGCAACATCAGCGTCTCGGCATTATGATCCCTTGCACGCGAACACAGGATTGCCACTGGTCTTGACTGACTAGCGCAATAGCGAGCCAGCAGCTGACTGGAGTCGAGACAGGCAGCTGGTCGGGGACGGCGCCTATCACCTTACGCCTACGCAGTGGCAGCGCTGCGATGCGGGAGCGGTGCCGGCTGTGTCGATGTCGCTGGGGAGACCGGGAGCAGTGTATCTGCTCGGGGCGGCCGATGTCGGCTCGACCTTGCGCTTCAAGGTGACCGCGTCGAACACGGCAGGGTCGCCTCGGCGGTCTCGGCGGCGACGGACGTGGTGTCTGCCGCCGCGATCCGCCCGCGCAACGTGGTACTTGCCGGCGGTCGCGGGACGGCGCAGCAGGGCCAGCAGCTGACGGGACGCAGGGGGTCTGGTCGGGGACGGCGCCTATGACGTACGCCTACCAGTGGCAGCGCTGCGATGCGAGCGGCGCCGGCTGTGTCGACGTGGCCGGGCGCGAGCGGAGCACGTATCTGGTCGCGAGCAGCCGATGTCGGCTCGACCTTGCGCTTCAAGGTGACGGCCTCGAACGTGGCCGGCTCGGCGAGCGCGGAGTCGGCGCAGACCGCGGTTGTCGCGGGGGTGTTCGGTCCTGTTGGGGCGGGCGGCGACGATGGCAACGTGATGGTGCGGAGCGGCTCCTATCCGCCTCGGGGCCGGTGACGGTGGACACGAGCTCGACCACCGTGACCGTGGCGCGGCGCTACACGTCGCGCTCTACCGGGTGCTGCCTGGGTTGCTGCGTTTCGACACCTCGGCCTTGCCGGACTCGGCGACGGTCAGGTCGGCGACGCTGAAGCTGTTCGTGGAAGGTCGCGGCTCGCCGGATGCGCGGCAGCTGGTGGCGGAGTGGTACTCGGCGTCGAATTGGCCGATCGATGCCGCCGACTACTCGCTCAACTCGGCCGCCGATGCGTTCCCCGGCGTCGCGATCAACTCGCTCTCAACGAAGCGGTCACGGGCTTGTCCTTGCAGAACCTCGCCTCTGTCTCGACGAGCGGCTACACGGGGCTGCGCTTGCACGTCGACGGCGGCGCGCCGACCGGCGACAACTACGTCCAGTTCGGCTCGTTCGAGAACGGCAGCGAACCGAAGCCAGCTGGTCATCGTCTGACCCGGCTCAGCGCGGCCCGAAGCGAGCACCGCGGCCCGCCTCGCCTTCCGGCTAGGTCGAACCTCGCCTTCTAGGGCTGGCGAGCGCGGGACGACTCGTAGAGTTCAACTGACGCCCGACCTGATCCTCGTGTCGGCCGCGAGATCTCGCAGCGGGCTGTCGTCCTACACATCCCATGGAGATCGCCGAAGACCCGCCCGAGGAGCTCCCGCCGCCGCGAAACACGCGCGGAGGGCTGATGGGACTCCTCGGCGCGATCCGTCGCCCGAGGGTCACCCGCATGGCGTCCGTGGGCGGTCGCGCGCGCCACTGTTCGGCACCGCCGGCTCGACCTGGCCGCGACGTTCGGGAACTTCGTGCTCGTGCTGAGCGCTCGCGCGGATCCTCGGCAAGGCAGTACGGCGCCTACGCATTCGCCTTCGCCTGGCGGCGTCTTCACCATCGTTGCCGTCTTCGGGCTCGACACGCTCGTCGTCCGCGAGCTCGCCGCGTACCGCGCCCGCGAGCAGTGGTCGCTGGCGCCGTGGATCCTTCGCTGGACGACCGGAGCAGTGCCTCGCAACCTCTGTCGCTGTCGGCCTCGGCCGGTGTCGGCATCGGCTCACGCTCGAGCACTCGAATCCGATGGTCTTCCATCCGTTCGTGATCGGGATGCTGCTCGTGCCGCTCATCGCGCTGACTCGCCTCCGTCAGGCGGCGATGAACGGAATCGGCCGCGTCGTCCTCGGGCAAACGCCGGAACGATAGTGCTGCCTCTGCTGTTTCTCGTTCTGGTCCTCGTCGCGAACGCGGTTCTCGGCAATCGGATGTCGAGCGAGCTCGGCGATGGCGTCGAACGTCGCCGCGGCGGTCGTGCGTTCGCCCTCGGCGCTTCTGTCCTGCACCGGGCGCTCCCGGAGCCTTTCCGTCGCGCCGCGCGAAGGTACGACTCCGCAACGTGGATTCGGAACGGCTTCCCGCTGTTTGCCGTGACGGGGCTCCTGGCCGTCAACGCCCAGATCGGAATCTTCGTCGTCGGAGTGCTCAAGACATCGGCGACGTCGGCGTCTTCAACGTCGCAGTGCGCGTGGCGGCTTCATCAGCTTCCTGTTCCTCGCCGCTAGCTACCCGCTGATGCCTCGCGTATCGCACTTACACGCAATCGGAGACCACGCGGCCTTCAGCGTCTGCTGACCACCGCCTCCCGGACGATCCTCCTCGCATCGTCGTCCATGTTCGTGGTGATCGTCGTGTTCGCGCAGCCCTATCCTCGACCTCTTCGGACACGGCTACCAGCGGCGTCGGCGCGATGCGGATCCTGGCTGTCGGCGAGCTCGCGAAGGCAGCAAGGGGCTACGCAGGCCTCGCTCTCATCGCGACACGCTCGCAAGGGCTCGCAACGCTGAGCCTGGGAATCGGACTAGCGGTGAACGTCGCGCTCAACTTCGCGCTCGTGCCGCCGTTCGGCATCGAGGGCGCCGCGGCAGCGAAGCGCCGACTCCGCCATACTCGCGAACCGGTCTCGCCGTCGTGTTTCTCCGGAAGCGTTCTCGCCTCACCGCGTTGCCGATGCTGCCAACCTCGCTGCGCCGATCCTCGGGCTGATCAGACGAGCCAGTGGAGGTGTCAGCGATCGAGCAGCTTGCCGAGCTCCTCCACCTCGGTCGCGAGCTCCTCCTGCAACCGGCGGCGTAACCCAGGGTCCATGGGTTGAGGCGGCCTGTCGACCGCGTTGACACGTCGGATCGTCCTGCTCAACGCAGCACGGGCGGAACGGGAGTCAGCACGCGGCGACTGCCAGCGCGCGCCGGGGCGGACGCAGCACGAGCTCCTGGACAGCACGGCTCCGCGGCTGGGTCGCAGCGTCGCGCACTCGAAAGTCGGCGACGAAGGAGATCGTCGACCTCGAGGAAGCGGAGCGTGTCGCGGTACATGCCCGCGACGTCCCGGTGAAGTCCTCGAACAGGATCACGTGAACACGCTCCCGGCCAAGAGCGTCGAAGAACCGCTGCACGTTCTCGGCGAACGCTGCGATCCGCCGGTAGAAGAGCCCCTTCGACCAGCACGGGTCCGTCTGGAAGGTCGAGCCCTCGTCGCCGTCTGCTTTCCGCCGCCAGCGCCTCCTCGAAGGTCGGCAACGGCTCGGCTCCCGTCGCGCGGAAGAGGTTGTCGAGCGAATACATCATGTCGACGGGGTTTCGCAGCATGATGATCGCGCGCGCGTCGGCGATGAACGACTGATCTCTGTCGCGGCTCGCTCCGAGAAGAAGTAGGACGTCGAGGCCTCGCCGATGCGAAGCTCGTCCCGCGCTCGTACGAAGTTCTCGAGGTATTCGCTCTCCGCAGCGGTGGGCGCCCGACATGGTGCAGGTCGCTCCCGAAGTAGTGGATCTCCTTTGCGGGCGAAGCGAAGACCTGTGGATGCTGGCGCAAGAAGTCGAAGATCGACATAGTGCCGCAGCGCGGCGCGCCCACGACGAAGAAGTCAGGTCGACGCGGGATCGTGTCTTTCCGGCGTGGTTTCGAGGCTGTGGACATATCGAGTTCCTGGTGCTGCGAGGATTGTGAATCCTCTAGCTGGAGGCGCGTCGGCAGGCCGCGCGGGTTGCGACCACTTCCGCGTGCCGCCGAGGGATGTCGACGAACACTGCCTTCCCGTAGGCAATGGGATGGTGTGGGTCAAACCGAGGCGGCTGATAGAGCGCGCCGACCGGCACGACGCCAGAGCTGGTGCAGCTGATCGTGCCTGCACCGACCCCCGGCCGTCGTCCGCGACGACAGGGACTCCGCGGAGCGTCGGTGGTGACAGAGAAGCCGAGAACAGCTCCGGAGAGATCCCAGGGCGCAAAGAACGTCGGCACGAGAGCTGCGGTGCGTGCCCGGGACGCCGAACGTGAAGATCGTCGAGCCCGGCTTGGGTCTCGGCAACGACTCCCTGAGCGTCACGAGGGTGGACCGGCGGATCGCGGCCGCCCTGTCCCACGCCTGCCGGTCCCGGTTGATCTGGTGCACCCACAGGCCGCCGATCAGAGCCGCAGCCACCCCGGTGACGGCGACGTAGATGCCCGGTCGCATTGATCGCGGCAACGCCAACGAGAGCAGCCTGGCGGTCAGCACGACAATGGCGGCGATCAGCAAGACGTATCCGATCGCAGCGGCGGCGTTCGTCCGGTTACCGATTCCTTCGCGTAGCGGCGAGTACCAATCGCCAGTCGGTAGGAACGGGGCGTAGCCCACCCCGATTACCGCTACCCCAGCGGCTGCGACGACGAGCCAGTGGCGGAGGACCGCGTCACGTCGCCTCCAGGCGATGACCGCCGCAACGGCGACCACGGCAACGGCGAAGGCAACCGGGAGGAACGTATGGCCGTGCGGGATGTCGATCGTAGAGAAGAGCTGACGGGCTTCGCCTTCGATGTTGCGCCCGCGCTGGATCTGATCGTGCAGCGACACCTGGAACGCGGCGGGCTTTGCGGCACGCAGGTAGGCCGTGACCAGGACGCCGCAACCCGCGGCGGCGGCGCCTGGTAACCGCGCGCGCCGCGGCGACGCCCAGAGCAGGTAGACGAAGTAGCTGAAGAAGACGAACGCGGTTGCGATCTCGTAGGTGAGCAGACTCGCCGCGTAGCAGAGGATCGCTGCCGCGTGCCAGCCCAACGCGGTTCGACCGTCGCGCTGGAATCCGCGCCACGCGAGCAAGAGCCCCCGCGAGTTAGAAGGAGAGCGCGAGTGGGCCTTGCGCCCCAGTAGGCCAGAAACGCGTCGAGTCGGCGGCCGGGAACACGAGCACGCCGGCTGCAACAGCGCCGGCCGCGGCCGGGGAGAGCCTGCATCGTCGCAGGACGAGATCGAGCAGCACCACCTTCACCGCGGCGAGGAGAAGTGTCCATGCGAGCAGCAGCCGCGGATGCCCGGAGAAGCGGCATTGGTCCAGGCGAAGTAGACGTCCTGCAGAGGCCGTGCCACCGCGCCGTGCAAGAGGACGCCGTGGCCCGAGTAGAGGTGGCCGGCGAAGCTCAGGCCGGCGGCGCCGTGATAGCGGCGGCTGTCGGCTGCGAGCGCCCAGTCGTCGAGGGTGAGGCCGCCCCGGACGACGTGCAGCGCGTACACGGCCGCGGTCACGGCTAGGGCCGCCACCGCCGCGAGGACCGGTTCGCGCATGAGCAGCGTGAGAAGACGCCCATTCCGGGCCGAGCCCTCCTCACTCCGCGCGACCGTTTGCATACTCCCCATTGCCTACCACAGTCTGCTGCGATCGTGCGCTAACCGAATAGGCGGTTTCGGTGCCGCCGCCACGCTACGACTCGCGGTAACCGCCGTCGAGATGGGAGAGTGCATTCCCACGATCTCCTCAAACGGGCGTGCACGGTAGCCGAGTTCGCGCGCGGCCTTGCCGGAATCGTAGTACTGATAGGCGTACTGGCGGTGACGATGCAGGTTGTGCCGAGGATCGGCGCCGCCGCGCCTGGCGCGACCGTTGCCCTATGCGACGGCAGGGCCCTGATTGCATCCGGGACAGGAACGACGAGCGCCCGGTGGCCGGCGACGCGACAGACGACCCGCGCGATCTCGTAGAAGCTGACGTTGTCGCCGGAGAGGATGTAGCGCTCGCCCGCTCCCCCTCGTTGCGCGACCGTCTGTATACCCGCGACCACATCGTCGACATGCACGACGCTCAGCCCACCGCCGGTGCGGGGACGATCCGGCGGCGCAGGACGCGCTCGATCACTTCGCCGCCCCGGTACCTACCGCGATGCGCGCCGAAGGCGAAGCCGGGATTCGCGACAACGGTCTCCAGGCGCGAGTGGTTCGCCTCGAGGACCAGCCGCTCCGCCTCGTGCTTCGTCCTGCTGTAGGCGAGGTCGAGGTGCGCCAGGTTGTAGGCATGCTGCTCGTCGGCAGGTGTGCGAGGCGCGGGCGAGATCCCGATGGCAGCGACTGTGCTGACGTGAGCCAGCCGCGGGATTCCGGCGAGCCGGCACGCCTGGACGACGCTCCGGGTCCCCTCAACGTTGACGCGCCGTTGGAGTTCGCGCTCTGCCTGCGACTCCGCGTGGACGATCGCCGCTGTGTGGACGACGAGGTCCTGGCCGGCTAACGCTTCAGGCTCGCGTCCAAGCTCACATACGTCGAGGCTCGAGGAACTCGGCTCCGTCCGGAACCACCCGCCGCTCCCGTCCGACGACGCGAACAGCGTGACCCTCAGCAACGTACCGGGTGGCAAGACGAGAGCCGATGAAGCCGGTTCCGCCCGTGATGACGACGTTGCGGACCGCCGCCTCGGTCATGTGCGCGACGGCTCGGGGAGGAGTCCGTTCGCGATAGCCCAATCGACGTACCGCCGGAGACCGATCTCGAGTGGAACGATGGGAACGGCCGGATACTCGAGGCGGAAGCGGCGATCGTCGACCGCGCCGTTGAAGATGCAGCCTCGAGCCATCTCGCGCAGAGGAGGACGGCCCCGCCTGCGACTTCGTAGCAACGGATCGGCTGCGAACGCGAGAGGAACGGCGAACCAGGCAGGCACCGTGAGCCGCCGTCTCTTGGCGCCGACCGCAGCGGCGACGAGCCCGTACCAGTCCTCGGCACGAAGAGGTCGCTCGCCGCCGAGATTGAAGACGCTGTCGTGGCGGGGAGGGACGTCGACAAGGGCGACGATCGCTTGGACTACGTCATCCACGTACGTCGGGTGGACGACCACGCCGCCGCGCAGCTCGATCGACCAGCGCCGGCCCAGGATCTGCCGGTACTCGGCGATGTCGGAGACGCGCCCAGGGCCGTAGATGCCCGTGGGCCGCAAGGTGACGAGCGTCGTCGCCCCGGAGTCCGCGTCGCGCAGCGCCTGCTCCGCCTCCCACTTCGTCCGCTGGTATGGCGTCACCGGCTCGATAACGGAATCCTCGCCGAAGGGCTCCGGGGCGCGAGCGCTCCCGTAGACGCCCGCGCTGCTCATGTAGACGAAGAGGCGGCATCCGGCGCCGACTGCGGCGGCGTAGGCGGTCTTCGTCCCGTCGACGTTGACGCGCCAAAGCTCGTCATCGTCCGCCGCCGCATCGGGCTGGACCTTCGCAGCGAGGTGAATCACGACGTCGGCATCGCGGCATGCGGCACCGACGTCGGCCGGACTTTCGATCGATCCGTACGCTCCCTCGACGCCGTCGGGGAGCCCGTCGGCCGGTGGTTGCGCGTCGAAGATGCGTACGCGCGCCCGTTCGAACGACGCTTGGAGCGCAGCCACGAGGTGCTGCCCGACGAATCCGGAGCCGCCGGTAACGAGGATGACCTCTTGCCCGGAGCTCAGCCGAACGCACGCCCCTTCTCGGTCGTCGGCTTGGCCGTTAGCGGCAGCAGCTTCGACGCGCAATAGACCACCTGACCGGCGAAGCGTGGTGCAAGCCGCGGACTCGCGTCGTTCGAGATGGGCGCCTATTCGCTCGGTCGTCCTCGGAAAGACCTCGTTGAGCGGCGGGGGCATCACGACGATGCTGGTGTACACGTGCCGGTCAGGCTGCAGGTGCGCGGCGGTCAGAAGTTTCAGGAAGTCCCGCCGGAGCCTTCTTCGGTGAGCCCTGCGGGCGCGGGCGCTGTGGCCGCCGCAGGATGCTCCTCGCGAGACGGACGAACGGCAACCAGACGGTGTCCTTCACGACCCAATGGAAGTTGCCGGGATTCGGATAGCTGACGATCGCGCGACCCCCAGGCCGAAGGACGCGGTGGATCTCGCGCAGCGCAAGCTCGAGGCTCGGCGTACTCAAGAACGCCGGTCGCGACGACAACATCGAACGATCCGTCGGCGAACGGAAGCGACTCGATCTTGCCCTGGAGAACGCGTGTCTCGGCCGCGGACACGCGCTGCCGGGCCGCGGCCACCATCCGCCCCGATGCGTCGACTCCGGTCACCGCCCATTTCCGCTGCTCGAGCTCGACGAGCAGCCGCCCCGCACCCATGCCTGCGTCCAGCACATCGCCTGGCCCGGCGCCAATCAAGGCAAGCACGGCAGCCATGCGCGACCGCAGCCCGTAGCCGGCCGGTCCGTCGTACGTCGCGTCGTACCTGTCCGCGAGCTCATCGAAGAATGCTCCTGGTTCGGGCCGATCCGGGAGTGCCGCTGCGTGGGGGTCCACTACTCCAGTACGCCCCTTCCCACCATGCGCCGCGGCATGATCAGCACGAGACGTATGGAGCCAGACGCCCGGTCGGCCGGCGAGGACCTCGAGCAGCGGTACGACGTCGCGATCGTCGGAGCCGGGCTCGTGGGCCTCGCGACCGCGTACGCCCTCCTGCTCGAGAAGCCGCGTCTCCGGATTGTCCTGCTCGACAAGGAGCCCGAGCTTGCAGCCCACCAGAGCGGGCGGAACTCCGGCGTCATCCACTCGGGCCTCTACTACGCGCCAGGCTCGCTCAAGGCACGGCTCTGCCGCGAGGGCCGCACTGAGCTGATCCGGTTTGCCGACCAGCACCAGATCCCGTACGACATCTGCGGCAAGCTCGTCGTCGCGCTCGACGACGCGGAGCTCCCGCGGCTGGGCGCGCTCGAGGACCGCGCACTCGCGAACGGGCTGCAGGGCGTTCGGGTGCTCGACGGCGACGAGATCCGCGAGCGCGAACCGCACGCGAACGGCCGTCGAGCGCTGCTCGTCCCGGAAGCCGGAGTGATCGACTTCACGCGCGTGGCACACGCGCTCGCGGCGGAGGTTCGCAACCGAGGCGGGCAGATCGTCCTGGCGGCTCATGTCGTCGGCGTCACGCGGGCGAGACGCGCGCATCGCTGCTCCTCGAGGACGGTCGGCGGTCGCTGTGCAAAGTGTCGTCACATGCGGAGGCGTGTACGCGGGGGAATCGCCGCGCTCACAGGTGACGCGATGGACGATCACGCCGTCGTCCCGTTCCGCGGCGACTACTACACCTTCGAACCGCACGCTCGCAGGCTCGTCGAGGCCCTCGTCTATCCGGTTCCCGATCCGGCATTTCCGTTCCTCGGCGTCCACTTCACGCGACGGATCGACGGCAACGTCTGGGCGGGCCGAACGCCGTGCTCGCGCTCGCACGCAAGGGCCATCGGCGCAGGGATCTGAACGCCGGCGATCTCGTGCAAACGCTTCGCTTTCCCGGCTTCAGGCGACTCGCACGCGCACACGCTCGAACGGGCGCCGGCGAGCTCTGGCGAGACGTCTTCAAGCGCGCATTCGTCGCCGATATGCAGCGGTATCTGCCGGAGATCCAGTCGCGCGACGTGTCGTTCGGACCAAGCGGGATCCGGGCCCAGGTCCTCGCCTCGGACGGTCGCCTCGTCAACGATTTCCTGTTCGTGGAGTCCGAGCACGCGCTGCACGTCGTGAACGCGCCTTCGCCCGGTGCGACGTCGTGCCTGGCAATAGGGCGACTGATCGCGAAGCGCTGGATCGATCGTTTCGATCCCGTCCATTCCTAGGCCTACGACATCGCCGCCGCGCCATGTCCAGTGCGCGCGGCGCCGACGAACTCGCCGATCGTCTCGATCACGTAGTCGATCATCTCGTCGGTCAGGCCCGGATAGACGCCGATCCAGAACCTGGTCTCATCACGAAGTCGGAGTTCCGGCAGGTCGCCGACGACGCGATGCTCGACGTCCCGGTAGGCCGGCTGGCGGACCAGGTTGCCGCCGAAGAGCAGGCGCGTCGCGATCTTGCGCTGCTCGAGGAAGCGGACGACGGCGTCGCGTGTGAACGGCGCGTCGTCGCGGACGGCGATCGGGAAGCCGAACCAGCTCGGGTCCGCTGCCGGGCGTCGCCTGCGGGCAGGATGAAGAACTCCTCCAGGTCGGCGAGGCCCTCGCGCAGGCGGCGCGAAGTTCCGCCGGCGCGCCTCGATGAACGCCGGGCAGCTTGCTCGAGCTGCGCGACGCCGACCGCCGCCTGCATGTCGGTGGCCTTGAGGTTGTAGCCGACGTGCGAGTAGGTGTACTTGTGGTCGTAGCCGTCGCGGCAGGTCGCCGAGCTGCCAGTCGAAGCGCTTGCCGCAGGTGTTGTCCTCGCCGGGCTCGCACCAGCAGTCGCGGCCCCAGTCGCGGAAGCGACTCGACCAGCATCTTCAGCGCCGGCGGTTCGTCGAGCACGCAGCCGCCCTCGCCCATCGTGATGTGGTGGGCGGGGTAGAAGCTCGTCGTCGCGAGGTCGCCGAACGTGCCGACCTGCTGGCCGTCGTACGGTCGCGCCGAGCGCGTCGCAGCAGTCCTCGATCAGCCAGAGGTCGTGCTCCTGCGGCGAACGCCGTCACCGCGTCGAGGTCGAACGGGTTGCCGAGCGTGTGCGCGATGCATGACCGCCCGCGTCCGGGCGCAGAGCGCCGCCTCGAGCTGCGCGACGTCGATGTTGTAGGTCGGCGACGTCGACGTCGACGAACACCGGCACGAGGCGGTTCTGGAAGATCGGGTTGACCGTCGTGGGGAAGCCCGCGGCGACGGTGATCACCTCGTCGCCGGGCTCGAGGCGGCGGTCGCCCAGCTTCGGCGAGGTCAGCGCGCGTCAGCGCGAGCAGGTTCGCGGACGAGCCGGAGTTGACGAGCAGCGCGTGGCGCACGCCGAAGAAGCGGGCGAACTCGCGCTCGAACTGCGTCGGCGAAGCGGCCCGTGGTGAGCCAGAAGTCGAGCGACGCGTCGACGAGCTGGAGCAGCTCCTCGGCGTCGAAGACGCGGCCGGCGACGGGCACGGGCGACTCGCCCGGCACGAACTCGGCCCGTGCTCGATCGCCGCGAAGGACTCGACGGATCGAGGATCCGGAGCCGCAGCTCCGAGGGCGCATGGTCGGCCATCATGACGCTGCTGCCTTGGCCGGCTCGTCGCGGTACGCGGCGAGAGTACGCAGTAGCCCCTCTCTAAGCGGCGTCGCCGCCTCCCAGCTCAGGATGCGTCGCGCCTTCTGGGGATCTCCGGACAGGCTCCACACTTCCGTGTCGCGGATTGGCTCAGCTCCGTACTCGGGCTCGAGGCCCGAGCCACTCAGGCCAACTGCGAGCTCGACGACCTCCCTCACCGACGTCTCGGTCCCGCTACAGACGTTGATCGTCTCTCCGGTCGCCTCGGCCGAGGTCGCCGCGCAAAGGAACGCGTCGGCCACGTCGTCGACAAAGACGAAGTCGCGACTCTGACGCCCGCTCGTAACCCTGGGCCGGCGCCCCTCGACGAGGGCGCGAATCGTCCGGCGACGAGCCGGTGTAGGGGCTCGAGCGGGGCCGTAGACCGTAAACGGACGGAGCACGACCACGGGCAGGCCATAGCGCCTCCCGTAAGCGTGGGCGACCAGCGGCCGAGGATGCCTTGGCCGCGCCGTACTCGGAAACCGGAGCAGGCACCCGGTCCTCGCGCAGGAAGCTGTCCGGCCCATACTCGTAGCACGACCCCGCGCAGACAATCGAGAAGCCCCCGACTCCCGGGCCAGGTCGAGTGCCCGAAACGTCATCGTGACGTTCGCACGCAGGTTCCTCGCCGGAGTCGAGCTCGGGGTCGACGCCGCGGGCAGCGAGATGGAAGCGACGTCGACGGGGCCTAAGGCCGCGGGTCCAGCGTTTCCAGGTCGTGCGCGAGGAGCTCGACGCTGCTTGTCGGAACCGCGAGCCGCTCGAGCGAGGAGGTCGGGCGAACTATCGCGACCACCTCGGCGCCGGCCTCGAGGAGGCCGCGCACGAGGTGGGAGCCCAGGAAGCCTGCCGCCCCCGTGACGACCACCCGGTCGGCCTGCGACCGCGGGGGTCACGCCGGCACCGCCGGATCCGACGCGGTGGTCCAGCGCAGCTGGTCGTCCACCGCACGCGTGCTGAGGAGTCGTTGGAGCGTCGCCAGCCGCGCGAAGCGATTGCCGGTGAACTCCTCGCGGGAGAGACCGTGGCGGCCGTATGCCTCGAGCGAGCTCTGCGACACCGTCCGCGGCGGTCCACGAATAGCGGAATCCTGGAAACGTCCGAGCGAACTCCTCGAAGCTGACGCGGTAGCTACGTGCGTGGGCTCGCCGGTGCCGGCGAGGTCGATGCTGCACGAAGGGCAGGGCCGCTTGCGCCCCGATCTCGGCCAGGTCGCGCACCTGGTAGTTCTCGCCCGGCGGACAGATGTTGAAGGCGCGGGCGTGCACGACCTCGCGCGGCGCAGTGAGGACGGCGGCGACGGAGGCGGCGATGTCCTGGACGTGGACCAGCGGCCTCCACGGAGTCCCGTCGCTCAGGATGCGGATCTCGCCCGTCGTGAACGCCCAGGCGAGGAGGTTGTTGACGACGAGGTCGGTGCGCAGCCGTGGCGAGGCGCCGTACGCGGTGGCGTTGCGCATCAGGATCGGCGAGAACGAATCGTCCGCGAGCTTCCGCAGGGCCTCCTCGAGCCGACCTTCGAACGTGCATACGCGGTTAAGGGACGCAGCGGGGCGTTTTTCGTCGACCTCGTCGCTGCCGGTGGCCGCCCCATACATGCTCGCCGACGACGCGAACCGAAGCGCTCGACCCCCGGCTGCCTTCGCGGCCTCGCTAGTTGCACGGTCGCCCCGAGGTTGATCTCGTCGGTGAGCGGGCATCAAGGTCGCCGAGCAGGTCGTTCGAGAGCACCACCAGGTGCACTAGCGCCTCGAAACCCGTGAGCAGCTCCGCGTCTGCGTCGCGAACGTCGGCCCGGATCGCCGGGATCTTCGATCGGACCTCGCCGAAGCGACACCCTCGTAGAAGACGTGTCTAGCCCGACGACCTCGTGGCCCGCCTCTAGGAGCGCGGGCACGAGCACTGAACCGATGTATCCGTCGTGACCGGTGACGAGGACTCTCACGACCACAGCTTCCACGGGCCGTCCCCGCGCTCCCAAGGGCGTCTCGAGCAGCCGCACGTCGCGCAGCGTGTCCATGGGCTGCCAGAAGCCGTCGTGCCGGTAGGCGACGAGCTGCCCGTCCGCGCGCGAGCCGCTCGAGCGGCTCCCGCTCCCAGATCGTCTCGTCGGCCTCGATGTAGTCGAGCACCTCCGGCTCGAGCACGAAGAAGCCGCCGTTGATCCAGCCTTCGCCGATCTGCGGCTTCTCGGTGAACTCCGACGACGAGATCGCCGTCGAAGACCAGACCGCCGAACCGCGCGGGGGCCGGACCGCGGTGACCGTCGCGAGATTGCCGTGCGAGCGGTGGAACTCGACCAGCTCGCGGAGGTCGAGTCGGCGACGCCGTCGCCGTAGGTGAGCATGAACGTCTCGTCGCCGAGCACGGTGCGAGCCGCTTGACGCGGCCGCCGGTCTGGGTCGTCGATGCCCGGTGTCGATCAGATGGACGATCCAGTCCTCGCGGTCGGCCGTCATGCACCTCGATGCGGCCGGTGCCGCAATCGATGGTGAAGTCGTTCTGCAGCGTAGTAGTAGTTGAGGAAGTAGCTGCTTGACGATCTCGCGCCTTGTAGCCGAGCGCGACGAGAAACTCGTTGAACCCGGCGCGGCGTAGATCTTCATGATGTGCCAGAGGATCGGCGGGCCGCCGATCTCGACCATCGGCTTCGGGGTCGCTCGGTCTCCTCCGCGAGCCGCGTCCCGAGCCCGCCCGCAAGGATCACCGTCTTCAAGCGCCCCGCCTCCTCGGCGTCTCGCGGAGAACCGCGAGCGTCTGCCGCGCAGTGTCCTCCCGGCGAAAGAGCTTCGCCCGCTCAGGCCGGCCTGGCGTAGTCGGCTCCTCAAGGCGTCGTCCTCTAGCACGCGTTGGATCGCGTCGGCCAGATCCGGCCGGCTCCGACTCCTCGACGAGCAGGCCGGCGCCGTTGACGATCTCCTTCTGCGCCGCACGGGCAACTGCGACGACGGGCGTGCCGCAGGCCATCGCCTCCACCATCGTCAGTGAAAAGCCCTCGTAGTCCGAGGCGCTGACGTAGAGATCGGCCGCGTCGTACACGCGGGCGACCTCGATGTGCTCCGACACGACCCCATCAGTCTGGACGACGTCGTCGGCGACGCCGAGGCGCTCGAATGCCAGATCGTCGAGCGGGAGCTCGAGGTGGTTGGGCCCGAAGAGGAGGAGCGCGTGCGGTAGTGCCGGTTCGCCGCTTCGCGATCGAGAAGGCCTCGATCAGCTTCGGGATGTTCCGGCGCTGGGAGAGCTTTCCCACCCAGACGACGATACGGCCGATCGCTCGCCGAGCCAGCGTCGGCGCGTCTCAAGCTGCACCTGCTCGTCGTCGGAAGGGCGAAACGAGTCGTCCGCACCCTCGGTGCACGACGTCGATCTTCTCCGTCGCGATTCCGTAGTACTTGCTGAAGGTCGTCGAGCGTGGACTGCGAGGGCACGATCACGCGGTCGGCCTTCCTCGCGCCGGCGCGGTACATCGGGGAGTAGGTGATTCGGTACCACCACGGATGCGCGCCGCGCCACACCTCGTTCATGCTGTGGATCGCGACGACGGATCTCCCGCGGTAGGCGAGCGGGACGAAGTAGCTCGGGCAGAAGAGCACGTCGAGATCCCGCGCGCGGGCGGCGCGCGAGGACGAGGTTCTCCCAGGCGGATCCGTGGATTCGCGGGCCGGAGCACGCGAGCCGAGAACGCGTCGGAGAGGCCAGCGCTCCGATGTCCCACGGTTCAGGAGTGAAGAAGACAACCTCCTCCCCGTCCGCGAGCATCGGAGTTCCAGTGGCGCGCCATGTATTCGATGTAGCGACCGATTCCGAGCCGCTGCCCGACGAGACGGCGGGCGTTGACGCCGATCCTCATCGGACGGCCTCCGTCGCGTAGTCCTTGCGCAAGGCCCGTCGCGTCCGCGAGCCGATGCGCCGTGCGCCGAGATACGCGTCGAGCGAGCCGGAGACCACCGCGGCGCAGCAAGCGCGGGTCGCGGAGGTAGTGCGCGTCGATCCGCGGGAGCGGCGTAGGGCGACGAGCCGCGAATCGCTCGGCGGCCGCCTAGCGCGCAGGCGGCAAAGTACGTCTGCTCGACGAGTCGTCCGCGCCGCGTCGGTCGGCGGCGCTCCGTAGGGATACGCGAACGAGCGAATCTCCGCGCCGGTCTCGGCAGCGAGCGCTTCGCGCGACTCGACGATCTCACGGCGCAGGTCGGCCTCGCCGTCCAGCGGTGCGTGAGTCCACCCGTGCGAGCCGAGCTCGTTTCCGTCGCCGGCGAGGTCCGCGAGCTCGCGTGCGGCCGCGAGTGGGCGCACCGGCGCTCCGGCTTGCCGGGACGGCCAGTCGCTCACGCCGCCCAGATGACCCGCGACGCAGAAGAACGTCCCGCGCATCCCCGCTGCCGCGAGCCGGGGCCGCGCCTCGCGGACGGCGCCGGCGAGCCCGTCGTCGAACGTCAGCACGACTGCGCGCTCGGGCAGGCGATCGTCGCGCAACGCCTGCGCCAGCTCGGAGACGGTGAGCACCTTCGCCCCGCTCGCCGCGATGACGGAGAGATGCTCGGAGAAGAGCGCGGGAGGCACGCAGAGCGGCGACCGGTCCTCGGAGAGGTCGTGATAGGTCAGCACGACCGTCACGACGGCACCAGCTCTCGCGTGGGCTCGGCAGCGACGCCTGCCCGCGCCTCCTCGACCAGCTCGAGGTAGCGGCGCAGGTGCGGCTCCTCCGACCAGCGCTCGACGTACGCCTCGCGGCCGCGCCTGCCGAGCTCTTCGCGCAGCTCCGGCTTCGACTGGAGCGCCGTCATCGCCTCGACGAGCTCCTGCTCGCTGCGGTAGGTGAAGCCACCGCCGCTGTCGTCGACGAGCTCGCCGACGGCGCCGAGCTCGCGCGCGATCACCGGCGTGCCCTGCGCGAGCGACTCGAGCGCGATCAGGCCGAAGGTCTCGTAGACGAGGGACGGGACGAGCGTCGCGAGCGCGCCTGCGTAGAGCGCGCGCAGCGGCTCCGGATGGACGCGTCCGACGAAGCGGACGTGCGGGAGATCGGCTGCCTGCTCGCGCAGCTCTTGCTCGAGCGGCCCGTCGCCGGCGATCAGCAGATCGGCGTCGGTGTACTCGCGGAAGGCGTCGATCAGCGTGTGCGCGCCCTTGATCTTCACCAGCCGTCCGACGAAGAGGAAGTACGGACGGTCGCCGGCGAGCGCCGCAGCCTCGGCGCGCGCGCCGTCCGAGATCGAGCTCGTCTCGACGAGCGGCAGGAAGTACGGAAGCTGCCGCATCGGGTAGTCGAAGCCGCGGCGACGATGCTGCTCGATCGTCGCGCGGCTCGGCGACGAGGAAAAGGTCGACCTTCGGCAGCTCGCGCTCGAGCAGGCGCGTCCCGCGCCAGAGCTGCGGCGGGCGGTGGAAGACGAGCTGGCAGCGCACGCAGGCCGGCTGCTCGCAGAGCTCGCGGTCGTACTTCCAGAGGTCGTACATCGGGCAGACGAGCCAGTGGTCGTGCGTCGTGTAGAGGCGGACGGCGCCTTCTCCGTAGCGGAGCACGCCCGGCCCGAACAGGGTCGACTGGTGGAAATGGACGACGTCGAACTGCTCGGCGGCGAAGATCGCGTCGAGCGCGCGCGACTTCAGCGCCGGGCGCCCGCTCAGGTAGGTCGCGAGCGGCGAGAGGCCGCGGAAGCCCGTCCGGAGCGGGTGCACCGTGACGTTCGGATGGTGCGGAAACTCCCCGCGCGGGCCGGCGTCGGTCAGGAGCTCGTACGAGTCGACGCAGTGGACGACGGTGACGCGGTGCCCGGCGCGCGCGAGCTCGTTCGCGAGCAGGTAGAGGTAGTACGCCTCGCCGCCGTGGTGGTACGGCGGGTAGAAGGTGCTGATCATGCAGAAGGAGAGCGGTTTCGTGGTCATCGCCGCTCCCTCACGGTAGGCGCGGCGGCGTCCGACAGCAACTCGTGCAGCCGCTCGGCCGCTGCGTCCCAGGTCAGGTGCCGCACCGCTTGCCGAGCCCGTTCCCCGAGATCTCGCGGTTCCGCGAGGATCTCGCGCAGCCGCCGGACGAGCGCCTCGCGGTCCGTGGGCTCGAAGTAGAGAGCGGATCCGTTCATCGTCTCGTGGTGCGCCGGCAGGTCGCTGAGCACGAGCGGAGCGCCGCACGCCGCCGCCTCCACCGCGGGCAGGCCGAACCCCTCGGCGAGCGACGGGATCACGACCGCGGCCGCGCCCGAATAGAGCGCCGCGAGCGTCTCGTCGCTCGACGTGCCCGGGCAGGAGCACGTCGTCCTCGAGCGCGTGCGCCGCGATCCGCTCACGGACCGACCCGGCCGACGAGACGTAGGTCTCCGACTCGAGGTCGCCGACGAGCACGAGCCGCCCATGGCGAACCTCGGCGAACGCGTCCACCAGCATCTCGACGTTCTTGTGCGGGCTGATCCCTCCCGCGTAGAGCAGATACGGCTCGTCCGGGCGGACGCCGACCTCCGCGCGGGCCGCCGCGACTTCCTCGCTCGAGCGCGGCGCGAAGACCGGGTCGGGCGCCTCCGGCACGAGCGCGAGGCGTTCCGGTGCCACGCCCAGCCGTGCAGCGATCGCCGCCCGGGAAGCCTCGGAGACGGTGAAGAGCCGGGCGGCGCTCCTGACCGCGAGCTTCTGCTTCGCCCACCAGAAGGTCTGCGCCCGGCGCCCGGCGAGGGTGAGCTGCGGCAGCTCCTCCGGGATCGCGTCGTGCAGGCCGACGACGGTCGGCGTGCCGACGACCGGGAAGTACGTCTGCAGCGACGGGAAGAGAAATGCGTCCGGGCGGTCGCGCCGCACGGCGCGTGTCAGGCGGAACAGATCGGCGGGTGGCCGGCTCGATCCCGCGCTCGCAGCTTCGGTCGGCCGGCGGCGCAACTCGACAGAGCGCACCTCCGCGCCCGCCGGAAACCGTGCCTCGGCCGCGGTCTCGGAGTCCGTGTAGAGGAGATAGGTCTCGTCCGCCCCGAGCTCGACGAGACGTGAGACGGCGTTGCGAGCGAAGCGGCCATATCCGCGCCTGTTCAGCCAGCCGGTCGCATCGATTCCGATCCTCATCGCACCCTCAGCAGGCTGCGCCCACCCCCGAAAGCGTAGCCCGCCGCCTCCCCGACCGCGGTTGCGCCGATGTAGAGGAGCAGGAGCGGCGTCGCGCGCAGCAGCAGAGAGCCGACGCCGCGCCCGCGGACGCTGCGTGCGATGCGGACGTAGAGGAGCGGCAGCAGCAGCGGCGCGGCCAGCGCGTAGGCGAACCGTCGGGCACCGAGCTCCGGCGCGCGCATCGCCGCGTACGCGCGCGCGTAGTGGAAGCGCTGCGAGGTGAACTCGCCGATCCCGAAATCCTTGACGTGGTCGAGCGTCGCGTCGGGATCGCAGTAGAGCTCGAATCCTCGCTCGAGCAGCCGCGCGTGCAGCCACCCCTCCCATTTGCCGGCGCGGAGGAGGTCGTCTATCGCAGCGAGCGCCCGCCGGTCGTAGGAGACGTTCATTCCCGGCAGGTCGCTGACCGCACCGCGCTGAGCGGGCTCCATGTACCGGCCGTACTCGAACAGGAACGCGGCCCAGTCGCGCAGGCGCGCGGTCGAGCCGTTGCGGATCGGGCCGCCGACGACCGAATGGCCGGCTCGGTGTGCGCGCACGAGCGTGTCCGCCCAGCCGTTCTCGACGACGCAGTGATCCTCGATCAGCGCGACGTTCGGTGCGCTCGCCGCCGCGATCCCCGCCGCACGCAGGGCCGGAATCGGAGTCGGCTCCTCGAAGTCGAGCAGCTTCACGCCGGGCCAGCCGTCCCGTACGCGGGCCCGCGTCTCCTCGTCGGTCGAGTCGGCGACGATCACCTCCGCCTCGGGGCAGCGCGCATTCAAGGAGTCGAGACAGGCGCCGAGGTACGGAAAGCCGTTGACCGAGGCCACGACCACGGACAGGTTCGGCGAGGAGCTCACGAGCGTCCGACCATGTCCGCATGGCCGCGAGCCTCGGCGTAGGCCCAGACGACGTTGAACGAGAAGATCACCGGGAGGGCGGCGACGAAGCGGAGCCGGTAGCGCTTCTTTGCCGCCACCTGGCGCAGGACGCGGAAGCTCATCAGGAACGGCACGACCGGCGCTGCGAGGACGCCTGCGAGGTTGCGTCCGCGGCTGAAGTTCGTCCCGCGCTGATGGCCGTACCGCCGCCCGTGCTCGAGGCGCTGGTGCACGAACGCGCTCCAGCCGGCCGAGCGTCCCATCTCGACGACGAGCTCGGGCGTTTGCCAGAGCACGATGCCGTCACGGCGGAGCGGCGGATGGAAGACCGGCTCCCAGAACCCCTGCCGGTACAGGTCCCGGCGAGCGTGAAGCAGCTCGCGCTTGTAGGACGCGTTGTCGCCGGGGAGGTCGTGATATTCGTGCGCGACGAACGGGCGCATGTCCCGCGCGTAGCGGCAGAAGTACTCGCCCCAGTCCCTCAGGCGGAGGCCCGAGCCGGGGTCGATCGCCCCGCCGACGGCGTCGTGGCTCCGATGCTCCGCCCGGATGCTCTCGATCCAGTTGGGAGCGGGCACCATCTGCGAGATCGTGAGCGCCACGATCTCGCCGCCGGCGGCGTCGATGCCGTCCCTCCAGAGCTCGGGAACCAGGGCATCGGGCCGCAGCTCGAACCGCGCCCAGGGGAAGCGCTCCCGGAGCTGTTGAGAGCTGCGAGCGGCTTCGAAGACAAGTGCCTCGACCCCGTCGCGCTGCCCTTCGAGGGCTGCGAGGCACGCTTCCAGCGCCTCGGCGGACGCGTTGGAGCCGATGACGACCGAGACAGTCGGGTCAGGCGACAAGCTCGACATCGAGGAGGGCATCGACGAGCTCACCTTCCTCGTGATACTCGGCTTCCGTGTTCACGCTCCACACGTCGTGCTCCGCGTCGTCGACGAGGTTGAGCGTGGCGAGGATGGCCGTCCACATCGAGTGATCCTGGTTGTTGTAGCGGTGCAGGCCGTTCCGCCCACACGTCTGGAGGTTCGAGAACCCCTCGAGGTACGCGCGGATCACCCCGACCGCCTCCTCGTAGTTCGAGTCGTACATCGGGTACGCCTTCGGGACGCGCACCTTGACTCCGTCCACGACCTTGGCGGGATCCACCAACCCGATCCGGGCCATCTCGTCCGTGGCGCAGGCGACCGCTTCGGCGTCGGACATCTCCCAGATGTCGTCGCCCTCGAAGCAGAAGTACTCGACTCCGAGGCAGGTCGTTCCCGGGCGCACCATGTCCGGGCTCCACGCACCGAAGTTCTGGACGCGGCCCGCGCGCGTGCCGGGATCGTGGATGTAGATCCAGTTGTCGGGGAACGGCTCGGGCTCGGTCGTCATCAGCGCGACCAGGCAGAGCTCGCGGTAGCGCAGCTTGCCCTGCGGCCTCGAGGACCTCCGGCGGAGGCGGCGGGTCGAGGTAGTAGACGAGATCGCTCAGCGCAAGCGAGTTCACGACGGCGTCGACCGGATAGAAGTTCACGTCGCCGTTCGTCCTCGTGACGATGCTCTCCACGCGGCCGTCCGCATGGTTGATCCCGACGACTCGCTCCTTCATCCGCACGGATACGCCGCGCTCGTTGACCCGCTCCGCGAGTCGCTCCCACATCTGGCCCGGGCCGAGCCGCGGGTACTGGAACTCCTCGATCAGGGTCGTGATCTTGCGCCGGTCGAGCCTGAGCACGGACAGGACCAGCCCGCCAGAAGGAGAAGTCCTTGATCCGCTGCGCTGCCCACTGCGAACGGACCTCGGAGCCGGGGATACCCCAGACCTTCTCGGTATAGGAGCGGAAGAAGGCGTTGTAGAGGCGCTTGCCGAATCGCACCGTCACCCAGTCCTCGAAGCTGTGGGCCTCGCGGCCGCGCAGGCGCATGCTCCAGAAGTACGAGAGCGCGCAGAGGGCCGACTCGCGCAGGCCGAGTCGCTTGACCACGTCCTTCGCCTCGAGGGGATAGGCCAGGAACTTTCCGTTGTAGTAGATCCGCGAGAGGCGAGGCCGCGTCAGGAACTCATTGCCCATGATGTCGCGCCACATCCGCTCGACCGGCTTCAGCTTGGTGAAGAAGCGGTGGCCGCCGAGGTCGAAGCGGTAGCCCTCGAACTCGACGGTCTTGGCGATGCCGCCGACCGTGCCGTCGGCCTCGAAGACGGTCCCGCGCTCGCCGCGCAGCGTCAGCACGTGTGCGGCGGTGAGCCCGGCCGGCCCGCCCCCGAGCACGGCCGTTCCGACCGAGTCGTTGTCCTCGGCCGGCATTCGCCGCGCGCTCGTGGAGCGACGTGCGCAGGCTCGATCGGAAGCCGAGGCACTTGCGTCGATTCCATTGCTTTGACTGGATCCGGCACTGGCGCGGACGGCCCTCCTCCCCTGCTCCCTCGGTTTGCGACTCTCCCAACGCAAACTTTGGTGGGCGCGCGCCCCTGCGTCTACGCTCCGTCGGTAGGGATCTGCCCCCCATTCCGCATAGGTTTCCGTTCCTTTGGGCGCTATTTGGGGCGACCGACTAAGGTCGGCCCGGGTGGCGAGCAGCGACTGGCAGATACCGCTGGGGCGGGCGCCCACGGCGCCTACGGCCTCCAGGTGGCCGGGCTCGAGGGGGCAGAAGAGCTGCTTCTACGCGTGCCTGACACCTGGCCGCTCCTGACCGTGCGCTGGATCGAAGAGGGCTCGGCTCCGACCGACGATGAGGGACCGCCGGATGAATCGACCGTCACGTTCGCCGACGGCCGCGCTGTCGTCGACCACGGCAGGGCCGGAACGATCGAGATCGAGCGCGAGCCGGCGGTCGCGACCTTTCGGATCAGCAAGGTTCGCGATCCCCGGGCTCTCGTCCATCCCTATCTCGGCGGCGCCGCCTCGATCGTGGGACGCTGGCTGGGACGGGAGACCTTCCACGCCGGAGCCTTCGTCTGCGGCTCGGAGGCCTGGGCCGTGCTCGGGGCGCGAACGGCGGGCAAGAGCTCGTTCCTCGGCTGGCTGCACGCCAGAGGAATGCCGATCCTCGCCGACGACATCGTCGTCGTGGCAGGCGGGCGCGCGTTCGCGGCGCCGCGCTCGCTGGACCTGCGGGAGGAATCGGCGCAGCGCCTGGCGCTCGGCGAGGCGCTCGGCCGGGTCGGCGCGCGCGACCGCTGGAGGGTGACGCTCGAGCCGGTACCGCTCGAGGTCCCGCTCGCGGGCTTCGTCTTCCTCGCCTGGGGCGAGGAGGTCGACGTCGTCCCGCTCGAGGGGCACGCGCGACTGACGCGCCTCGCCGCCGAGCTGACGATCCCGGACAGGCCGGCCGATCCGTCGGCCCTGCTCGAGCTCGCGGCGCTGCCGGCGCTCGAGCTACGGCGTCCGCGCGACTGGGACGCCTTCGACGCCGCCGGGGAGGCGCTGCTCGCCGCGCTCGGCTGCTGAACGCTCCTCGCGGGCGAGCCAGCAGGCCTGAAGAAGCGATCCCGGTCCGGTACGCGGAGCCGGTCTCCGCCTCGGGCCCGCGCCAGAACGCGAGCGCCTGCTCGCCGTCCACGATCTCGGAATCGACTTCCTCCTCGCTGAGCGAGAGCGCGAACTCGCGCGCGTAGCGGCTCCAGAAAGCGGTGTCGAAGGAGGCTTTCGTACGCCGTTCGCAGACGGCGCGCGGTAGCAGGTCTCCGAAGAGCTCCCTCATCGCCTCGGTTCGGTTTCGGAACGGGCGCCGGTGCGCAGTCTCACCGAACGAGGCGAGCACTGCCGGATCGAGGAACGGGTGGACGAGCAAGGTGCCCGTGTCCGCCGCGATCAGATCCAGCGACCTGAGGTTGACCTGCGTCGAGCGCAGACGCCACATCCAGCGCACCCAGCGACGGCGCCGCACCGGCTCCTGCGCGATCTCGCGCGCGAACGCGCGGACGAGCTCGTCGGCCGCTGCGGGGCGGAGCCAGGGACAGTCGATCTGATGCGGCTCGCGGCGGCGGCGCGCCTCCCGAAACGGCGCCGGCGCGGCTGCGAGGAGAAGCCGCGCGCCGTCGCGCGGAACCGGCCGCTCGCGCCCTTTGAGCACGGCGGCGAGATGAGCGTGGCGGCCCGGGTGGAGGATGTGGTCGCCGCCGAACCCGGTCAGGATCGAGCCGTGGCCCGCCACCTCCTGGCAGGGACGGAGGAAGTGCGCGTTCAGCGGCCAGAGAAGACCGTGCCGCCTCAAGCCGTCCCGCGCGACCGGCCCGAGCAGGTCGAGCTCGTCGCCGAACTCCTGCCGGACCCAGTCCTCGATCCCGAGGTGCGCGACGACCTGTTCCTGCCATGTCGGACTCGTCGCTCTCCGCGGCCGCGAAGCGATACGTGAGCGGAATCGGAGGCGGAAGCTGCTCACGGCGGGCGACGTTGACGGCGAGCGCGAGAACGGCGGCCGAGTCGCGGCCGCCCGAGAAGGCGACGACACAGGGCGAGCGCTCGAGCGCACCGCGCACCGCTCTCTCGAGCTCCTGCCTAAGCGTTGCCCCCTGGCGGCGCCGAAGGCAGCTCCGGCGCGTCGCGCTGCTCGCCGAAGAGGTAGCCGGAGGCGACCTCGAGCGGGCTCAGTTCGAGGACGTTCCTCACGGAGCGAGCCGGTGGAGCTCCTCGAAGGCCTGCTCCGCGTGCGCCGGCTCTCCGTCGAGCCAGGCATGGGCGGCGAAGCCGTCGGACGGCGCCGTCACGCCGATGATCACGTCGCGCTCGATGCCCTGCGCCGCGTACCAGCGCTGCAGGAGCAGCGAGCGTTCGAGACAGGTCGCCTTGCGCCTGCGCAGGACGCCGGTCACCCCCCGCGTTCCGTCGGCGCCGGCCCGGCGAGGCGGGCTGATCGTCACGTCGGCCAGGCCGTTCCTCGCGAGCTCTCGCCGCAGGCGTCCGAGCGCGACGAGCGTCCACACCGCTGCCCGCAGCTCTGCCCGGTCCGGCCGCTTCATGCGAGCAGGCCCTTCGCGCGAAGATCCGCCAGGAACCCGTCGACGTCGGCCGCCGCCGTCTCGGGCGAGATGCCGAAGGCGGCGACGAGCTCCTCGACGAGCTGATCCCGGCTCGCGCCCTCGGCCAGCTTCTGCCACAGCAGGGTGCCGCTTCGGTTGGTCGCGACGTAGATCGACTTGTCGCCGTCGAGCGCGACGATCTCGCCGTCGAGCTCACGCCAGCTCAGGCCGTCGCTTCGAAGTCGGAGCTCACTCATCCTGCTCCTAGTGAAGCGGACCGTCGCGGGCATGAAAAGGGCGGACCTTGCGGACCGCCCCTCTCACTCCTCTGAGTACTTCGAGCTTACGAAGACGAGTGGAACGGATTGGGCCCGTCGGCCCTGCTCACCGGGCCGCGCGGCCTTCGTGAGATCCTCGGCGGCCCCGAGGACGACGAGCTTCGGAGCCTCGTACGTCTCGGTTGCCTTCTCGGTCGTCATCCTCGTACCTCCAGGGATCGTTGTTGACGCCTGCCGGAAGTGTACGAAGGCCTTGATCGCCGGCCGTCAACGGTGCCATCGCCGTTTCTAGCCGTTTCCTAGACCTCCCCAAAGGACGGGAGAGAACCTAGTCTCGGACGCCCGGGTCCGGCCTTTCTTGGCTCAGCAAGCCGACGTACGCTCCCACTGGGAGACGGGGAAATGACGATCGTGGACGAGACGCGGGTGACTTCGGGCGACGAGCTGCCCGCCGTCGACGTGCGTTCCGGCCCCGCCGAGCCTAACCCCCGTTCGGGGCGGCGGCGCGGCTGGGTGGTGAGACGCGCACTCGTGGCGGCGGACATCGCCGGGCTCACGGCCGCCTTTCTCGCGGCGGAGACCCTCATGCGCTTGCGCGGCTGGCCCGTGGATTTCCGGCGCGAAGCGCCCCTGTTCGTAGCCACGCTCCCGGTCTGGGTCCTGATGTCGAGAATCTACGGCCTCTACGAGCGAGACGAGGAGCGGACGGACCACACGACGGTTGACGACCTCGTCGGTGTCTTCCATCTGGCGACCGTGGGCGCGTGGTTGCTCTTCCTGAGCTTCTGGGCCCTCGGATTCAGGCTTCCGCCGATCGGAAAGGTCGTGGCCTTCTGGCTGTTCGCGATCATGGGGATCGTGGCTGCGCGGGCTCTGGCCCGAACCCTCGCCCGGCGTCATCCGTACTACCAGCAGCGGGCGATCGTCGTCGGCGCCGGCGACGTCGGCCAGCTTGTCGCCCGAAAGCTCCTCCACCACCCCGAATACGGCATCGACATCGTCGGGTTCGTGGACTCGCACCCGCGCGAGCTCCGGGAAGATCTCCGCGGCATCCCGGTCCTCGGGCCGATCGACGTGCTGCTCGACGAGGTTCGTCGCCACGACGTCGATCGGGTCGTGATCGCGTACTCGGAGGAGCCGGACGAGCGGACGCTCGAGTTCCTGCGAAGCCTTCGCGACGACGACATCCAGATCGACGTCGTGCCGCGCCTGTTCGACATCGTCGCCCCGAACGGCCATCTCCATAGCATCGAGGGGCTTGCGCTCCTCGGCTTGCCCCCCGCGCGGCTCTCGCGCTCGTCGAGGTTCTCCAAGCGCATCGTCGACGTCGTCGGCGCATCGCTCTCGCTGCTCGTGACCTCTCCGATCTTCGCCTACGCTGCCTGGCGCATCCGGCGCGAATCGCCTGGGCCCGTCTTCTTCCGCCAGGAGCGCCTCGGCGAGGGCATGAAGCCCTTCACGATGCTGAAGTTCCGGACGATGCGCGTGGACGCCGACACCTCCGCGCATCGCGACTTCATCAAGGCCACGATGTCGCTCAGCGCGCTTCCGGCCGAGAACGGCATCTACAAGCTCAAGCGCGAGGACGCGGTCACTCCGTTCGGGCGCTGGCTGCGCAAGACGAGCCTCGACGAGCTCCCTCAGCTGATCAACGTCCTACGCGGCGACATGTCGCTCGTCGGCCCTCGTCCCTGCCTCGCCTACGAGACGGAGTACTTCGAGCCGCACCACTTCGAGCGCTTCTACGTCTTGCCCGGGATGACCGGGCTCTGGCAGGTGACTGCCCGCGCGCACAGCACGTTCGGCGAGGCGCTCGAGATGGACGTCCGCTACACCCGCGGCTGGCGGTTCGGGCTCGATCTCTGGCTCCTGCTCAGGACGCCGCTCCAGCTGCTCCGCGGACGAAAGGCGACGGCGTGACCCCGCGCCTCGTGGTACACGACGGGGCCTCGCCGGAGCCGAGCCCGTGGAACGTCCCGGTCTCCGTGGCCGTGGTCGGGCTCGGGTACTGGGGCCCGAATCTCGTCAGGAACCTCTACGAGCTCGAGAGCGCAGAAGTCGCCGTCCTCTGCGACGCCCAGCGCGAGCCGCTCGACGCCCTGCGCCGGCGCTTCCCCAGCATTCCGCGAACAACCTCGTACGAGCAGGTGCTCTCCAACCGAGGTGTCGAAGCCGTTGCGATTGCGACCCCGGTCTCGACGCACTACGAGCTCGTGGGAGCGGCGCTCCGCGCCGGCAAGCACGTCTTCGTCGAGAAGCCGCTCGCGGAATCGGCCGAGCAGGCGCAGGAGCTGCTCGACCTGGCACGCGAGCGGGAGCTCGTGCTGATGCCCGGGCACACCTTCCTCTACAGCCCTGCGGTGATGCTGATCCGAGACATCATCGAGTCGGGAGATCTGGGCGACATCTACTTCATCTCCACGAGCCGGGTCAACCTCGGTCTTCACCAGTCCGACGTCAGCGTCGTCTGGGACCTGGCTCCTCACGACTTCTCGATCCTTCGCTACTGGCTGGACGAGACGCCCACCGCCGTCTCCGCGCTGGCTCGTGCCTGCATCTTCCCGGAGACGCCCGACGTCGCCTTCGTCAACCTCGAGTTCGGCTCGGGGACGGTTGCGCACGTCCAGCTCGCCTGGCTCGCTCCGAGCAAGCTGCGCCGAACGACGGTCGTCGGCTCCCGCAAGATGATCGTCTACGACGACACGAGCAACGAGCCGGTCCGCGTGTTCGACTCCGGCGCGACGGTCAAGACGCCGGAGACCTTCGGCGAGTACAAGCTGACCTATCGCACGGGCGACGTCGTCTCGCCCACCGTGGACGCGACCGAGCCGCTCTTCGCGGAGCTCTCAGACTTCTGCGCGTGTGTGCAGGTCGCGGCAGACGCCGCGCTCCAGCGCCGAGCTGGGGCTCGAGGTCGTGCGGATGGTGGAGGCGGTGGACCAATCGCTGGCACAGGAGGGCGCCCGAGTAACCGTCGCGCCCGTCCTCGCCGGCTCCGCGGACGCGTGAGCGCGCTCGTCGAGGCACGTACGCGCCCGAGCGAAGCGCGGGCTGAGCCGACGCTCCCGCCGGCAGTGCTGGCGGAAGGGGTGAGACGCGCCTTCGGCGCGACCGTCGCGCTGGACGGCGTCTCGCTCTCCATCGCACCCGGCGAGATCCACGCTCTCGTCGGCCCCAACGGAGCGGGCAAGACGACCCTTCTCCGAGTGCTGACGGGGCTCGTCGCGGCGGACGGGGGGAGCGTTCGCGTGCTGGGCCTCGACCCGGCGCGCTCGCCGGAGGCCGTCCACCGGCAGGTGGGCGTCGTGCCGTCGGGAAGCCGCTCGTTCTACCTACGCATCTCCGGGCTCGAGAACCTCGTCTTCTTCGCGCGGCTGCACGGCCTGCGCCGGCGCGCCGGCCTTCCAGCGCGCGGAAGAAGTGCTCGAAGCCGTCGACCTGACGGACGCGGCAAAGCGCCCGGTCTCGGGCTATTCGACCGGTATGCAGCGACGCCTCACGATCGGCCGGGCACTCCTCACGGATCCCTCGCTGCTTCTGATCGACGAGGCCACCCACGATCTCGACCCAGCCGCGGCCACGCGGGTGCGAGCGCTCGTCGCCGGCGCCGCCGAGGGCGGAGCCGCCGTGCTCTGGACGACGCAGCGGCTGGAGGAGATCCGGGGGTTCGCGGACAGGGTCTCGCTGCTCGACGAGGGAACGGTCGTCTTCGCCGACACCGTCCCGCGACTGCTCGCGCATGCGGGCCGGACTCAGTACCTGCTGAGGCTCGGGGCCGATCGCCGGCCTCCCGGGGAGCTCGTTGTCGGCGGCGCGCTGATCGGCACTCTGGCCCCGAGCGATTTCGACGACGAGCACTACACGCTGACTCTCGCCGAAGGCGCGATCCTCGGGGACGCACTCGGCGCGCTCTCGGCCGTCGGGGCTCAGATCCTGAGCTGCACCGAGGCGCGACCATCCGTCGAGGAAGCGTTCCTGGCGCTCGTCGGGGAGAGGAACCGGTGACCAGCCTCGTCGGGTCTGCCGAGATCCGGGAGTTGAAAGGCGAGCTGCCGAAGCTGCTCGCGTTCCTGCGCCGCGACGCGATCACGGCCTGGAGCTATCGCGTTTCCTTCTTCTCGGACTGGATCGCGCTCGCGTTCGAGGCCGGCCTCTTCTATCTGATCGGCCGCATGGTCGATCCGGCAGACCTGCCGACCTACGGCGGCAGCCGCGCGACGTACATGGAGTTCGTCGCGATCGGGATCGCCGTCAGCGTCTTCCTCGGGATCGCGGTCATGCGCGTCTCTGCTCAGATTCGCCAGGAACAGCTCGCCGGCACGCTGGAGGCGCTGCTCCTCACGCCGACGAAGCCGCTGACGATCCAGCTCGGCTCGGTGGCCTACGACCTGCTCTACATCCCGGTGCGCACCGCGGGCTTCCTGCTCGTGGTCGGATTCGCCTTCGGCCTTCGCTTCGAGGCTTCCGGGATCCTGCCGGCGGCGCTGATCCTGCTCGCCTTCATTCCGTTCGTCTGGGGGCTCGGCATCATGAGCGCCGCGGCAACGCTGACGGTTCGCCGCGGGAACAGCGGCATCGGCTGGCTGCTGACGCTGATGACGATCGCGTCCGGGGCGTACTTCCCTCTGGCGGTCCTGCCGAACTGGCTCGAGAGCGCCGCCCAACGCGAACCCGCTCACGCTCTCGGTCGGCGGCATGCGCGAGGCGCTTCTCGGCGGGATCTCGTCGGGAAAGCTCCTGCACACGGTGGGCCTGCTCGCGCTCGCTTCGCTTGGCTGCGTCGCTCTGGCCGGCTTCGTCTTCCGGCTGGCGCTGTCACGAGAGCGGCGACGGGGCTCGCTCGGACAGTATTAGGGGCGGATGGCAACCGCTCCCGCGCGATCGCTACCAGAGCGAGGGTTCTGGGAGGCGGTCGATGGACTGATCGACTCCTCCCCCGGGCTCGCCGACCTCACGGCGCACCGGCTGCACCTGCTGGCCGGCCGGCGCTGGCGCGAACGAGGCATGACGATCCCGGACGAGCTCCGCTCCGAAGAGCACTCGAGCGCGCTCATCTCGCTGGGAGTGCCGTCCGTGCTCGCGCGGATCCGGGCCGCATGCGACGGCCCGCTGGTGCTCTTCAAGGGATACGAGCTCGCCCTCCGCTACCCGGACCCCGCATTGCGGCCGTATTCGGACATCGACCTGCTCGTGGAGGATCCCGTCGCTACGAGCAGCGCGCTGAGGGCCGCGGGCTTCGAGCCCGCCGGCTACGAGGACGTGAACTACGACGAGCTGCATCACGTCCGTCCGCTCCTCCTGCCCGAGTTGCCGCTCCTGGTCGAGCTGCACCGGCGTCTGCAGTGGGTGGGCTGGGTCCCCGCTCCGCCGTCGCGGACGCTGATCGAGTCCGCCGTTCCCAGCCGCAGTGGGATCGCGGGCGTGTCCACGCTTGCGCCGGCGCATCACGCGCTCGCGATGGCCGCGCAGTCGTGGGCCGGGTTGCCCTTTCGCCGCATCCTCGACCTGGTCGACACGGCCCTGCTGGCGGAGGAGGCAGGGCCGGAAGAGGTCGAGCGCTGGGCCCGGCTCTGGCGGCTCGAGGGATTGTGGGCGCTCACGAGCAGGGCGCAGGAGGCTCTGTTCGAGGGCCGTCCGGCTCCGCGGCCCGTTCGGACCTTGGCCCCGGCACTGCTCGCGGTCCGCGATGCAAGCGTCCTCGAGCAGCACAAGCGGCGCCTGCTGGGGCCGTTCGCGGTTCTCCCGTTGCGCGCCGCGATCCCCCAGGCCATGGTCGCCCTCGGGCAGGAGCTGATCCCTCAGGGCAGCGAGTCGTGGTCGTCGAAGCTCCGGCGAACCCTCAGGGCGCTCCGCCACCCGCGCACGCCGCTGGCGGAACACCGGCAGGCGATCGGGCAGGCGCCGCGGAAGCCCGAATAGCCGGAGCCCCGCCTCAGCGGCGGGGCTCCGGCAACTTGCTTCCTACAGAGAGATCAGCTGCAATGGCCCGGGCCGGCGAGCCCGTTGTTGTACTGATCGAGTCCGTCCATCCAGGCCAGAACCTGCGCCTTCTGGGCGTTCGTCAGGCTGGACCAGCTGGTGGAGTCGTGCGTCGCGAGGAACGCGTCAGCAGCAGTGATCGTCGCTGCGACGGCGGAGCCGTCCGCACCGCTCGCGATGTTCAGCTTCGCGCCGAGGAGCTGCGCATACAGCTTGTTGATGCCGTTCGAGGCGGAGAACACGTTGTTCGAGCCGTTGAACGACAGGAACTGCACGGCGAGCGCGGCGGTCGTGACGTTCTGGGTCTTCGTGCCGCCACTGGTGCCGAGCAGTTGGGGCAGGAGCGGCGTCACGACGTCGGCCTGGGGTCCGAAGCCCGCATGCGTCTTCCAGAAGCCGATCGTGAGAGTGCAGCCGGCAGGAGGTGGTGGATGGCACGCAGCTCCGTCGACTGTCACGGTGACGTTCGCATTGCTCTGGCCCAGGAGGACCCCCGAGCCGTGGCTCGTGATCGTCGCGGCATTCGGCACCAGCACCTGGCCGCAGTCGGCCGTCGTGTACGGCCCGACCGTGCGGTGGTAGGTGAAGGTCGCCGGGCTGTCGGCCAGCGTGACCGTGCCGAGGTTGCCCTGGAGGCTGTCGCTGACGTCGACGCTCGTGTCGTACGTGACCGGCTGCCCGGCGTCCGGAACGGTCCTCGACGTTGAACGGGCCGACGAGCCCGTTGAAGTTCGTGATCGTCTCATTCGGGTTGGTCAGGGTGAGCGTTCCCGCCACCGTGTGCATGCCACCCGTGGAGAGCGGCACCGGCCCGTAGGTGCAGAAGAGCCCAGCGTCCATCAGCCAGGGAAGCCCGCCGACACAAGGAAAGGACAGCGGCACCGAGTTGCCGTCGACCGCGACCGAGGCCGCCGTCGCGAGGCGCCCGCTCCCCAGGTTGAAGGCGGAGAAGCCGTCACTGATCGACCAGTTGCTGTCGGTGAAGTCGGTGTTGGTGACGGTCACCGTGTAGGCCACGTCGGCCGTCTCCCCGGCGCAAGGGTCACCGTCGAGGGGTTCGCCGACTTGTCGACCGTCCAGTTGTAGGTGCGGTCCCAGCCCGAGTGCGCGCTGACGCCGAAATGGGCTTCCCCATCGGCCATGGCGACGCTCGTCATCACCAAGCCCAGAAGCGCGACGCCGAGCACAAGCAGCCTGCGCGGTCTTGTTCCTAGCCTCATTCCTGAATCCTCCTTCTCTCTGACCGGCAGCAGCAGCACGCCTCCGGACAGCATTGCCACAGTAGGCGCCGGTCGGAAAGCCCGTCCGGTGCAGACTCATTCTCGCTGGCGCGCGAGGGCCGTTCCTACCCCTGAAAGGTCAGGTTTGCAGCGGGATACGAAGCTCTGTTTCTGGTTGCGGCGCCTGTTCGTGCCGAAAACCGGTTCAGCCCGGGTCGGCCGAGCTCGCCCATTCCCACTGCTTCCGAAGCCCTTCCTCGAGCGAAACGCGGGGCTGCCACTCGAGCGCAGTACGGATGCGGGTCGTGTCCGCGCTCGTGCGGCGCTGGTCACCGGGCACGGCGTCGTGGCGCGCGACGTCGAGGGTCCGGCCCGAGATCTGCTCGAACAGCGCGATCGACTCGTTCATCGTCGCCTCGACCGCACCGCCCACGTTGTAGGTGCCTTCACCGCCCTCCATCGCGAGCACGGTTGCTGCAACGACGTCGGACACGTAGGTCCAGCTGCCGCGACTGGTTGCCGTCGCCGTAGAGGTCGAAGCGCGTGCCGTCCGCCAACGCCCGGGCGATGCGCGTGAACGCCATGTCCGGACGCTGCCGCGGCCCGAAGGCGTTGAAGTAGCGGAGCACGACGCAGCTCAGTCCGAACTCCCGTCCATACGCAGCCGCAAGCTGCTCGCCGGCGAGCTTCGTGATCCCGTAGGGTGAGCGCGGCTGGGGCTGAGCATCCTCGGGCGTCGGATAGCGCTCGGCTGCGCCGTAGACCGAAGACGAGGACGCGAAGACGACCTTTACGCGGGCCCCGCTTGCCGTCTCGAAGAGCCGCTGCGTGGCCAAGACGTTCTGGCGCAGATAGACGGCAAAGGTACTACCGAAGCTGCGCACGCCCGGTTGCGCCGCAAGGTGGAAGACGCCGTCGAACCCATCGAGCTCGAGCTCGTCCTCGGCAAGGTCGAGCTGCCGTACGGGGACGCCGCGAGCCTCGAGAGCGCGGGCATTCTCCTCCTTGAGGGCAACCTCGTAGTAGTCGGTGAAGCAGTCGACCCCCACCACGTCGTGGCCTGCAGCGGCGAGCGCCTCGGCGAGATGCGAGCCGACGAACCCGGCCGCACCGGTAACGACATAACGCATGGCGCGAGGCTACTCGTCGGGCGAGTCGGGCGAAGGAAGTCTTTGCGGCGGCGGGGAAGAATCCTTCGCCAGAAGAATCGCAGGACAAGCGTTCTCGTCGCGCGCCAACGATGTGACAGTCACTCACGCGGCCTATCGGCCGAGGACGGCGTACCCGTACCGACGCGCGAGTGGCAGCGCGAACACAGTGCTCGATACAACCCCTCTACGCGAGATCGCCGACCGCCACTCGTCGTCTGGACGGATTGAGACATCGCCACGCAAGAACCGGCCGCGATTGCCGCCGGCCATGTGATTGTCGTGAACGGTGGCGACGCCCTCTCGCGAAACGAGCGGACGCGTGGGCGACGCCTCTTGCACGAATCGGCAGACCCGCTCAAGCGACTCGTCAGGATCTCGGCGGCAAAGTCCTCGTACCGCATCCGTATGACTCGATCCTGCGGCGCCCGCACGAGCTCGATCGCGCTGTTCCTGAACAGCCAGTGGAGCGACGGCGCGAGCGTCCCCGTGAGACCGATCGGCGTGCGCCTGTCCGGGAGACGCAACGACCTCGCCAGGCCGCGAATTGCGCTCCCACGAGTAGACAACCGCCCTCGGGTCGCGAAGAAGGTGCAATAGGTAGACCTCAACGCCGACGGAGTTGACGCTGCAATGAACGCGCCGACCGCCGATTTCGAGGAATCCACGATGGGCGCGAGCGCCAGCCACGCGGCCGATCGAGGAATACAACCGCTCCATGACACGCGCGTACTGCACCGCGCCCGAGTGGGCCCGACCGCGTCGGAGTGCGTTGACGGCGTCACGGCGGAGGCGTGCAAGACGCCACGGGCTCGTCGGCACGTATGGGCCCAACATTACAAGGACGACCGCTGGGTCGGCCGAATCCAGATCACCGAATGCGTCCGACGGGAGGCGCGGCACGCCAGAAGTCACACTCTGGCAAGGGCGTGCCGCAGCCACACGCCTTTCCTTCGATGAGCCCTCGTTGCCAAATCATTTGCAGCTCGCCTGCCGAGACGAAACCGGGCAACTCGCCAAGGAGTGTAAGTCAAGTATCGTGCCTGCCCCGATGCGGGCCGCGCCCGCGATGTACGAGGACTTTACGTGTGCTCACGGACGGGCGGCGATCGTCCGTGCCGAAGGATTGAAAGGTGTAGGCCGGGACCACGTACGGATCGTAGTTACGCGGCTGATCGACACCACCCGGACCAGGCTCGCTGCACCAGCGGAACAGCTCCTTCGCACCAGCCAGGTCCCGCGGCGGACCTTTCGACCGCACCGGCGTACCACGCCCGGCGCAGAGGATAGCGAGCCAAAACAGCGAAAGCCACGACGCGCAAGAAATCAGCTCGCCTGCTGACTCGCACCGCCTACAATTCCGTGACGGTGAGGAGTCCGTCGAGGGCTTCTTCGCAAATCGACGCATACCTGTCATCCGTAGATCTCGGTGTAGACGCCGGCGATGCGGGTACACGAGGTTCCTCGCGCTACGCGAAACTGCGCGTTTCACGCTTCAACCCCGTCAGCGTGACCCGTACCCTGCGCGGCCGGCTCTGCCGGTCGCGTGCACAGGCGTCGGACGGCCTCCGCGGAGCGCCGGCAACCCGCCTATAGCGCAATGCACAGAGACGACGACATCCTCGAGCCCAGCCTCAGCCATCCACGCACCAACTTCGTCCGGGGTGTGCTCGCTTGGATAGACGGGCGTGAAGAAGTCGATGTTACTGAGCACGCGTTCACGGAAGGTGAGACTGGCTTCACGGGCTGACGCACCAGGCACCCAACACCAGCGTACCCGTAGGCAGCCGCGACCTTAACGCGAAGGGGCAAAGGCCGCAGGAGGCGCCGCAGGGCGTACCGGCTAGCGGTTAGCCGGCCGGGAACATGCCAGTAGAGCCAGACTGAAAATCACGCCTCCGGGAGCGGAGAGCCTGGGCGAAGGGTTGCGGAAGGACGCCGTGCGCATCGGGCGTGTCGGTGAAGAACACCTCCGGAGTAGATGACGTCAAAGCTTACTGGCGGGAACGCGTTCGGAGCGCTGATGTCCTATGCGGAGTGGAACGTGAGCCGCTCATTGTCGCGAAATCGCACACTCGCGCGAGGAGTCTGGACGCTTTCGCTGGCACATCGGCCGCGGTGACGTTCGCTCCCAAGCGCGCCGAGTTCGAATTCGAGAGGACACCATTCCCGCAACCCGCATTGAAGAACGCGAGAGTCCCGGAGTCCATCGGTCTCGATACCCGTCTGTCGGACGAAGTCCTCTACACTCTCCTGTGGTTCTTTGCCCCACGTGCGGTCACGGTCGTAATTGAAACCGGCCCATTCGCGGCTGAATGTGCGGGAGATGGCGGATGCTCCGCTGATGCGACGATCCTTCATCTACTTGATAGGTGTCTGAACGCGGTTGACGATGAGCGAAGCTCTTACACCTCCGAAATGTATCGGAGGGTAGTTCGGACGACTACTACCGGGTCTGGTAGGCGCGACATCGGTCGTCGGGACTTGCGCGGGCGGGGCCGTGGGGACCGGGGCCGGCAATCTGGTGGTCAACGCTCGCGCAGTGCCTATATCGAAAGCATTCCGCACAACGACGACCTAGAAGGGAGGACGGCTTGAATCGGCGAGGCCATCGGCTACAAGCTCGAGCCCGGCTTTGCGCGATTCGTGATGGCGCCGCAGGGCCTGACCAGCTGCCTTACTCGCTGCGCGACCGCGCGCTGAGTCAACGCACTCGGACGCCGACACACCAAAGCACTGATCGCCGGTCCACGTCGCCAGACGAGGCGATCTTGCGGCCGGGCAACGATCGCGGCGACCGTCGGTATGCGCCGGTCGTACATGCGCCACGCCAGCGTTGATGCGACTCACGCAGTCCCGCAATATGCGGCCGGCGGCCCATCTCAGAAAGCATGGAAGCGCCTACAATGGCGGCTACGCCCTCTTAGCTCAGTTGGTAGAGCACCTCCATGGTAAGGAGGGGGTCTCCGGTTCGAGTCCGGAAGAGGGCTTGTACAAAACTGATTGACGGAAGCGATGGAGAGCAGCCGATGCCTGTTCTAGCGAAGACTCATAGGTCGTACCGTCCAGCCATTCTCTTCACCTACAGCCCTAGGCTGCGACGCATCGCACAAACGGTATTGCCGCCGTTGTATCGCGGCGACAGCGTCGAATGCCCCTGTTGTGACCACCGGTTCCGGAAGTTCATCTCGCGGCACGGGGTGGACTCGATGTGTCCTCGCTGTCTTGCTTTGCAGCGGCACCGGTCGCTCGCGCTTTATCTGCTCCGCGAGACGGATATCGCGTCCGGCACGATCGACGTCTTGCATGTCGCTCCGGAGGAAGGGCTGCAGGCAAAGCTCTCGCGAGCGACGCATTCGAACTACGTCACCATCGATGCGAGCCCGTCGCCGATCGTTTCTGTGGTTGGAGACGTGACTGCATTGCCCTTCCCGAACGAGTCGTTCGATCTCGTCATCTGCAGTCACGTCCTGGAGCACGTCCAGGACGATGCAAGCGCACTGCGCGAGTTCTTCCGCGTGCTCCGGCCCGGAGGGTGCGCGCTCCTTCCCCATCCTGTGCACGAAGACATGCCGGCCACGATTGAGGATCCCGAGATCACCTCCCCGAGTGAGCGCCTTGCCATGTTCGGAGCAACCGACCATGTCAGGGTCTACGGCGCCGACTTCACCGAGCGCGTTCAGGCCGCGGGCTTTGACGTCTCGAGACAGGACTACCACGCGTTGCTCGGCGACGAAGCTCGTGAGAAGTACGACCTCGGGAGCGAGGGGCGTTTCCTCTACATCGCCAAGAAGCCGTCCGGCGACGGCGGCGGCAAATTGACTTCGGAAACGACGCAGACAGCTCGCTCGGCCTGAGGCTAGTCGTCGGGTAATTCGGGCGCAGTAGGGCGACCCGCCGCCGCAGACTATGCGACCCCCATGGCCACGGCGGCGGGCCGGTGAGTTTTCCGGTCGTCTAGGCGGAGCCTGCTAGGGCGTCCGCGTGCTTCCTCGCCTTGACCGCGCGGAGAACCGCGTACGTGGCTTCGTCGATCGTGGACGCAGCGAAGTCGATCGCGTCTTCCGCGTCGGCCTCGGCCCACTCGGCGTCGGCTTCGGCGTCGTCGGCCTTGATCGAGGCCTTCTTGGCATCGAGGTGTTCTCGCGTTCGCTTCACGTGTGCGTCCCAATCGCTACGCACCTGCTGCCAGTGGCTCTCGGCCCGATCGGCCTGTTGTGGCTTGTCGTGTAGCTCGGCCGCGCGAGCGTCGGCGCTCTGCCGCGCCTTTCCGACCTCTGCCTCTACGCCGGCCTCGTCTTGCTCGGCCGCCTCGATGATCGTGCTCTGGGCCTCCTCGACCTGGCCCTTCAGCTTCGCGAAGTCGCCGCGGAGCTCGAGCGATACCGGCATCGCATTCGTCATGGCGTGCCTCCTCCGGGTTGTGTTGGCCCCAGAAACCGATTCAACACCGGCTCGGATGAAAGTTCTTCATGCCAAGCGGGTGATGCGGCGCCCCCCAATCTCCGCAAGACGCGGGTCGGCGGCCCGTTTCAGAGACCAATGGAAGCGCCTACAATGGCGGCTTCGCCCTCTTAGCTCAGTTGGTAGAGCACCTCCATGGTAAGGAGGGGGTCGACGGTTCGAGTCCGTCAGAGGGCTTCGACGAAATGCCTGCAAATCGGGCTGTTGTCTTGTCCATCTCGTAAACGCCTGTCACGGGCGGGCACTCGCGGGCACTATCTGGTGTTCCCTCACCAGGCGCGTCGGCACCCCGAATTCGGCCTGTTCAAGCCGGCCCGTTCACGTCTGACCCCCTCTATTAGGACCTGCCGCCCGGAGCGCGCCAGATAACCGAGCCCTCCAACCTGGCTTCACTGAAGGCGCACCCGATACCGGGGCGATCCCTAGCAGCCAAGCCTTCCGGTCTCTCGATCGGTGCGGGAGCGACGCATTCACCCCGGCCTGACCCACCGGGGCGGCCCGATTCACGGCATGAGACCGCGATGACTCTTGCCGTAGCTTGCAGTCTGTATCCGCGACCCATCAACACTCAAGGAGAGCATCATGAGCGCTACCTACACCTTCGACGTCTTTTCCAGCCTCGACGGCTTCGGCGCCGCCAGCGGCGGCGACTGGGGCGGCTACTGGGGCAAGCAAGGCCCTGAGTTGCTCGACCACCGCCTCGCCCTGTACCGCGAGGAGCAGAGGATGGTCTTCGGGGCCCACACCTATCGGCTGTTCGCCGAGATGCTGGCCTCGAGTACCGAGGACTCCGAGGTGAGGGATCCGTGGGTTACCCGGATGGTGAACCTGCCCGCGACGATCGTGTCAACCACGGTGGAAGAACCGCTCGACTGGGCGGACGGGACTGTCGCGCGCGGTGACGCGATAGATGTCGTCCCCCGGCTCAAGGAGGAGTCCGAGGTGCCGTTGCGTTCGCACGGGAGCCTGTCGATGAATCGGGCGCTGATGGCCGCCGGCCTGGTCGACCGCGTCCAGGTGACCATCTTCCCCGTGATCACCGGCGAGAACGGATCGGACGCGATCTTCGAGGGTGCGGCCGACTTCGACCTCGAACTGCTCGAGAGTCGAACGCTCGACGGCAACATCCAAGAGCTCACCTATCGGCCCACCCTGCATGTCCATGCCTGAAGCGCTAACAGAGAGGGGGCGCCGTGACGGTTGAACGGATGGACAACGTCGGCGTCGTCGTGGAGGACCTCGCAGCGACGATCGAGTTCTTTCGCGAGCTCGGCCTCGAGCTCGAAGGACAAGCCGTGGTCGAAGGCGAATGGGCCGGGCGCGTCACCGGGCTCGGCGACCAGCGCGTCGAGGTCGCCATGATGCGCACACCCGACGGTCATGGCCGGCTCGAGCTCTCACGCTTCCTCGCTCCGCCCGTGGTCGCCGATCACCGCAACGCTCCGGTGAACGCTCTCGGCTACCTGCGCGTGATGTTCGCCGTCGACGACATCGACGATACGCTCGCCCGCCTCCGCAAGCACGGCGCCCAACTCGTCAGCAGCGAGGTTGTCCAGTATGAAGACGTCTATCGGCTCTGCTACATCCGGAGCCCCGAAGGGCTTCTGGTCGGGTTGGCCGAGCAAATCGGCTGACCCCGACCGGCGCTCTCGGCCAGCTCGTCGACGTCGGAGTCGCGCCCGCGGTCACTGACGGTCGCATAAGGAGCGAAGCCTCGGCGACGATTTCGACGCCGACGGCCACCCGGAAGAGAGGATGCTCAGGTCCGATCCGCGGCTCGGTCAGCGTGGTCCCGCTCGAGTTGCGGAGCTTACGCGCGACAGTGAGCGGTCAGATTAGGTTCGGAGTGAGAGAACGATCGCGCCGTCCGCCCCGGCGACGACTTCACGCAGCGCTTGGGCTGCCTGTTCGAGGGGTCCAACGGACGCGATCGGCACGCTAAGCGTGCCGTTGGCCAGCAGCTCCGCGAGGGCCGACAGCTGCCGACCATCCGGCCGGACGTAGATGTCGGAGACGGCGATGCCCCGTTCCTCCGGCGGCGGGTCGCCCGTGATCGTGGCGAGGCGGCTGCCGTCGGCAACCGCCTGCAGAGTGGTGGCCGCCTGCCCGCGGGCGGCGTTGACGGCCTTGGGCGCGCCGCCGCCGGTGAGCTCCCGAACGAACGCTGGCCAGTCGTCGTGGTAGTCGAGCACCTCCGACGCGCCGTAATCGCGGATGCGCTCGGCCTTCTTCGCGCTCGTGGTCGCGATCACGCGCGCGCCGCGAGCCGCGGCGAGCTGGACGAGCAGGCCACCGGTGACCCCGCCGGCTCCGTTGACGACAACCCAGCCGCCCCTCTCGATCCCGAGTGCCTCATCGAGTACCTGAGCGGCAGTCAGCGCCGGAATGGGAAAGGCTGCGCTTGGTCGACCCGCCCGAGCCCGGCCGCGACGCGCAAGTTGCGCGGCTCGAGGTCCAGCATGACGCCTGAGCGCTACTCGCGGGCCGTGAGTGCTGTTGTACCGAACAGCCGCTTTTCGGTGCGATGTCCGGACGGCCAGTCGATGCGGTCGGCCTTGGCGAAGCGGAGATAGGCGCGGAGCGCTTCGCGCATCGCCTCGACGAACCCTTCGGTCCGGCGTGGTTCGAAGCCTGTGCTCCCACCAGAGGGCGAGAACCTGAACCGTGCTTTCGGCGGGATCGATGCGCGGCTCGATCCTGCCGACGAGGCGGTCGCGAAAGACGATCGGCAGGACGTACCAGCCCCAGCGGCGCTTGTGCGGCGGCACGTAGAGCTCCCAGACGTACTCGAAATCGAACAGGCTCCCGAGGAGCTTGCGATCCCAAACAAAGGCGTCGTAGGGGGAGAGGAACGCGACGGACGGCGGCAGCTCCGGCGGCGCCTGAAGCAGCTCGACGTCGTCGCGGACGACGTACCGCGTGCCGCTCACACCCTCGACCTCGATCGGTATCAGCTCTCCCAGCTCGACGAGTTCCTTCCGTAGCGCGTTGCGGCCGGGGAACCCCGGATATCGCGGATCCGGATTCGCCGGGCCGAGGAACTCGAATATCCCCTCGCCGTGTCCAGTTCGCACCAACCAGCCCGTGCGCGCGATAGCGCGACAGCATCTTGTGGCGCAGCTGCTCGTGCAGCGTGAGGTCGTGCGCAAGCACCCCCGTGGGAAGAAACCTCTCGGGCAGGTCGTAGTGCCGGTGATTGCCCTCCCGCTGGGCGATGCCCAATACGCCGACGCGCGCATACGCATCGAGCACAGCGCGGACAGCGTTCACCGGCGCCCCAAACCAGTCCTTCGTCGGACCACTTTCCCGCTCGAAGTCGCGTGAGGAGAGCGGCCCCTCCGCACGGATCCGTTCCAGCACCCGTTTCGCGACGTCTGCGTTGTCGTCGAGCACCTTCTGCCAGCGGGCGCTGCGACGGATACGGAACCACGCGAATTCGCTCGCCGGCACGAGCGAGAGCCCTTTGTTGTACGCCTCCACGATCTCGCGGCGTTCGTACAGCTCGTCGCACCAGGCGGGATCGTAGTCTGCGACCCGCGCGTGCAGCACGAGATCATGGCTGCGGCCCGCGACGTCGACCGGGTCGAGCTGGATCGAGCCCAGCCTCCGCAGGACCTGGAGGACGCCGTCCGGGCCGCGCGCGAGCGACCGCGCAGGCGCCAGCAGTTGCCGCACAACGAGAAAACGACGCGCATCCTCTTTGGCGACCTTCACCGCCGGGACGCTACCGCGGTACGTCTACTCGCGCCGGTGGCACGGAAACCGAAGCCTGCGCCGCGACTGCGGATGGCGCTAGCAAAGCTGCCGGAGAATGCACCCGGCCGTGCGCAGACGTCCTCACGCCCGAGCTAGACGGACAACCGGAGCAGGTCGCACCAGGGTCGCACGGCCATGCAAAACGCGCCGACGTGCGGCTATCAGCGACATGCGCGAACCCGCGCCACTACGGCGGAAACCCGCATGTGTCGGCCCCCTCCTCACGTTCATGGTAAGGAGGGGGTCGACGGTTCGAGTCCGTCAGAGGGCTTATCTAGGAACTCCGAAGCCGCTGCAAAAGGCGGCTTTTTTGTTGCCGCGACTGACACTGTCGAGCACCTCCATCTCAAGGAGGGTCTCGAGCGCCGGCGACAACCGCTGGGTCGCGTGAAGCTGGCTTGAAACCAAGGGATCGCGGAACTCTGTCATCGGGCTCGAGAATCGCTGGATCCTGGGGACAGGTTTTGGGGACACGTCACCATGGAAGCCGACGCTGAGTACACCGCCCCGGTCAGCGTGAAGGTCGATGTGGAGAGCGGCGACGTTGTCTCCGTTGGCATTTCTCATGACGATGGCCGCCTGCGCCGGCCATCGCGCCTCGTTGGTTGGCGTGGCGGTGCAATGCGAGTCGTCAGCGAGCCAAGCGCGAGGGCGACCGTCGGAACCATCAGCAGCAGGACCAAGCCGCTTCCTAGGTTGTCGCTGACTCCGTAGGTGGTGAGGTTGGGTGCGCCGCTTTTGTGGAAGTCCCTGATGAGGCCGGAGTCGTAAGGACCGGCCGCGTTCATGTAGGTCACCGTCACCCAGACGATGAACACACCCAAGCCGCCGACAAGTCCACTCCAGAGCGCCGCGAGCGTGCCTATCCGCGAATCGCGGCTCCGATGTCCCGCGACGGCGGCAATGATTGCCGGGCCAAAGAGCGCGATGAGAAGCGGAAGGAACACCCATCCCTTGAGAGCTGTCGGCGGCGCGATGCCGAGGAGCCAGCCGGCGCCTACGGCGAGTCCTCCCGCTACGCCATAGCGGCGCGCAGTAACTGAGTGTTGATTCTCGCCTCTGGAGAGAAAGACCGTGAGCGCGGTGTAGGCAAGAAGTGTCGCGACGAAGACGATCATTGCGCCCCAGAAGTTGGGCTCAGACCGAAGTCCTGGGTAACGGAGGAGACCGTAGCCAACGAGTGCGAGCGCAATCGCGGCGCCGCCGAGAACGACGGCCCTCAGAAGAGCGCCGCCGGGTTCAGGTGACGCGACGCGGATACGAGCTGAAGCCCACGCGCAACCGAGACTGAACTGCCAGCGCTCGCGCCGTCCCTCAACTCGATCGAGCTCGACCAGCATCGCCTGCGCCCAGTCGGCCCGGTCAGCCGGCAGACCTTTTACAGCGAAGGCGAGCACCGACCGTGGGTGGTCGCCATCGGCTGTGCCCCTGATGCGCAAACCGCGCACGATTGCCGGAACCGCGAATGTCGCCACGAGCAGCACGAGCGCCAAGACGAACAGCGCGGCTATGACGCACCCCGAAGCTCGGACCGACGCCTGCTTAGCCTATGCCCGACGGGACGAGTCGCATACGTCGCTGCGTACTCGCGGCCATTCGATGTCAGGCGGTAGAGATGTCGAGGCGGCCGACCCGGCGGCGGCCCGTCCTCCCACTTCGCCTCCAGGAGCTCACGGTCGTAAAGACGCACCAGGATGGGATAGAGCGAACCCGACCGTAGCCCGACCTCCAGACCCAACTCGTAGCCGTACCGCCACGCCGACGAATCGGCGGCCAAAGCCTCAAGCACCTTCATGGTCTGAGGAGAGGGACGGCGGGAGCGACTCAACATTCCTTGTAACTCTACCTATGTCGAGATCTAAGTCAAGACGCACTTTGCGCCATACGCGGTGTGCACCGGACCATCGAGGTCATCGATGAGGATCGGGCGGTTGATCGCGAGTTCCGTGCGCACATACTTTGGATCAGTCTCATCAGCTCTTTTCGCTCAACTGAGCCATTTGTGCGGCTCAAGCGAACGGGCGCTCGCCCAGGCAAGTCATCTGTCACCTGCTCGCGTCGCACTCCTCTAGCGAGATGCCAAAGCGGCGCGCGCACCGCATCACCGACGCCAGTAACGTGGGCCGAACACGATGCGAGCGGCTGGGATCACAGCACTCGGCGAGCCCGTCGAGATCTTCGAGGTGGACGATCTTGCGACGCCTGCCGCAGACGAGGTCCTCATCGACGTCGTTGCCGCCGGCATCGGCAACTGGGACGACCTTGTCAGGATCGGCAGCTGGCAGATCGGCGGCCCGGCTCCGATGGCGCTCGGGACGTCGGCCGCCGGGACGATCGCAGCGGTCGGCTCCGGCGTGGCCGACCTGCGCGAGGGCGACGAGGTGATGACACACCCGCTGCCGCTCCGGCGTCACGGGACGTGGGCGGAGAGAGTGCTCGCGCCGGCGGCTACCGTCGCGACCAGGCCGCCAGAGGCGTCATGGGAAGCCTGCGGAGCCTTTCCCATTCCCGCGCTCACTGCGGCTCAGGCACTCGACGAGGCTCTCGGGATCGAGAGCGGCGGCTGGGTCGTCGTCAACGGAGCCGGCGGAGTCACGGGTGGCCTGCTCGTCCAGCTCGCTGCGGCTCGGGGCGCGCGCGTGATCGCGACCGCGAGCGCGAAGAAGGCCGAGCGCATCCGCGACCACGGCGCGTCGGAGGTGCTCGACTATCACGGCGACTGGACTGCGCTCGTCCGCGAGATCACCGGCGGCGGCGCGCCCAAGGCCGTCAACGCTGCCCCCGGCCAGGCGGCCACCACCTTGAAGGCGGTTGCTGACGGCGGCCGCCTCGCCACGATCACCGGCGACCCGCCGCGGGAGGAACGGGGCGTCGCCGTATCCGACGTCTACGTCCGGCCCGATGGTCGGCAGCTTTCGGCCCTTGCGGAGCTGCTGGCCCACGGCACCCTTAGCATGCCGATCGCGTCCGTCCGTCCGCTCGAGCAGGCCGCACAAGCGCTGCGCGAGGTAGTCGCCGGAGCGGACGGCGCGATCGTCCTGTCACTCCGCGATACGAGCGCCGCTTCCTAACAGCACTCGCAGCTCTCGCCCTTCCAGCTTTCCCACCCTTCCTTCGCAGCCAGCCCGGCAATCACAAGTGCCGCGGCGGGGTCGGCCCACCACCAACCCAATAGCGCGTTGGCGAGCAGACCGACGAGCAGTGCGATCGAGAGATAGGCGCAAATCTGGTTCTGCGCCGCCTCGCTGACGGTCGCGGCCGAGTTCAGCCTGTGGCCCACGCGGCGCTTCGCTCGCGCGAGCAGCGGCATCGTCGGGGCGGTGAAGGCAGCGAGGCCGATCCCGACCCAGCTCACCGCCGGATGATGGTCACCGACCAACGTTCGCGTCGACTCAACCACGATGTAGACGACAAGCAGGGCGTAGCTGCCCGCGATCAGCTGTTGCGCGCGGCGCTCAGCTCGCTCCGAGCCAAGACGGCGGCCGGTGAAGAGCCAGACAACCACGAGCCCCGCCAACGCCTCGATCAGACTGTCGGCACCAAACCCGATCAAGGCGATCGAGCCGGCTGCGATACCAGCACCGACCGCGATCGCGAACTCGACAACATGCCACGCGTTGCCGCCCCAGGCGAGCAGGCGCGCCCGCCGCTCCAACGCCAGCCGCTCCTGCGGCGGCAACCCCGGCAGCCGACGCTGCAACTGGATCGTCGTCACACCGACATCGCCTGCCCGACGACCGCCTCGAGGAGCGCTCGGCCGCGTTCGGTCAGGGAATACAGCGCCATCTTCCCGTCGCGGCGGTACTCGGCAAGCCCGGCAGCACGAAGCGCGCGAACATGGTGCGAGACGAGGTTCTCTGCACGTTCAACGATCCACGAGAGATCGCAGACACACAGCTCGCCACCGTCGCGAAGCGCGAATGCGACCGTCAGACGCGTCGGATCGCCGAGCGCCTTGAAATCCCCAGCAAGCGCACGTGCTTCCCGCTCCGACCGCCGCGAAGCCCGCAGCCGCTCGGCTTTCGGCAAGTCGAGGCAAAGCAACTCGCAGCGATCATCGGCCACCAGAACATCCTAACGATCATTGCTCCGTTGCTACTCAGGTGAACCACGCGGGCAGAGGTTGATCGTGGCGATCAGTCGAATGCACGACTTCATCACGCCGCCGTCGGCTAAAGGCTTTTCGCGGTTGTGATTGGCGAGCAACAAGTAGCGCGGACTCGTCTGTGACGTCGGCGACGGGGCGTACCATTCGCAGCCGAATGTCGGAACCGAAGGTGAGCTTTCTCACGGCACACATCAAGAGAGATGGCGGCTTCTTGGGCGCTCGTAGACGTCTTTTGGGGACAGGTTTTGGGGACAGGTTCGGGGCTTCTCAGGGAGGCTCAAGGATCTTCAGGGAGAAGGTGCGGCGGGACAAGAACAAGCGCGTTGCAGGAAAACGCGCTAGCAAGCGCTGTCTCATGGTCTGGTAGTCGAAGCCCGAAACCTCCATGGTAAGGAGGGGGTCGACGGTTCGAGTCCGTCAGAGGGCTTGAAGAAACTGGCTGCAAATCGCGTTGTCGAGTTGTCCTAACCGTAAACGGCTGTCACGCGCGGGCACTCGCGGGCACTAGCTGATGTTCCCCCGTTAGGTGCATCGGAAGACTGGATTCGGCTTGTTAAGGCGGGTCAGAACGCGTCTGACCCCCTCTATACGGATTTCGCTAGACCTTGCCGCGATAGGCGACGACGAGCTTCAGCGGCCGCGGCTGGCGCGAGAGAAGTCCCTGCAAGGCGAGGCGTCTCGGTGTCGGGTCGCAAGACGAGGCGACGCTGGGAACTGGTCTTGGGGACGTTTGCGGCTTTCCGGCGGCGTCGACGGCAGTCACGGCGCCGCTACGACGAGTGCATCGCACTCAAGTTGTTGCACGAGCGTGCGACGGATCGAACCCTTCTGGATCGATGCGCGCCAGCGGTGGTCGTGGCCTCGTCCGAGTACTACGCGTGTCTGCGGTCCGCCCTCCACCCTCGAGCACCACGTTCTGCGGGAGCGGCCGTACGCTCAGACCCGGAACCGTCCGTTATGTACACGCGCGCACGAGGGAAGGTGGGTCAGCCGAGGGAGCGCAGACCGTCGCTGAGGAAGACCGCGCCGACAGCAAGCCCGAGCACGATGAGTACGGCAGTCTCGTGACGCACGAGCCTTGTCCTCGCGCGCACAAGCGCCCGCTGCGAACCTAGTGGTAGGACGAGGTAGGCCGCGAGCGGCACGATTACGCCGACGGTGCCGATGGCGGTGAACAGCACCACGCTCGGGACAGTCGTGCGGGCTCCGGCGTTCGCTTGGGCCAGCGCCAGCGCAGCTCCGAGGGCGAGCGCAAGCACCTTTGGGTTGGCGCCGGAGAGGACTATGCCGAGGCCGGCTGCGTGCAGAGGCGTGAGCGTATCGGCGGCACTCCCGGGGTGCGCGCCTAGCCGCAACCCCTATGCGGGCTCGGCGAACCCACGCTAGGGGCTAGAGCCGCGCCGTCCACGGAGCCTCACGGTCTGCCGGTCAATCGGATTCATCAGGGTGATCGGCCTGCTCCTGTCGTGAGCGCCCGGCGCGAGGTGCCATCCTCGGAGATGTGCCCGGCGGGACGACGACGTTGAGGAGGCACATCCGCGACCAGGCGGAGCTGCAGGGTCTGCCGCAGCGCGTGTCCGATCTCGGCCGTACCCTGCTCGAAGTGAGAGTCGGCGACGAGGACGCGAAGCGGCGCAACCGCATGCGCGCCGAGCTTCGGTGACGACTCCGCGGCGCAGGCGGATCGCTGATGCCGGCCGGAAGGTTCGCGCCGCTCCACGCCCAAATCCGATCGAGCGGCGCTGCTCGAGGTTCCTGCGCGAGCCGCCGTCGATTCGGATCGCCGCGAGCGTGATCGTCATGACCACCGCGGTGGTCGTCGTCGGAGGCGGCATATTGATCCGGGTGCTGGACCACCGCGAGTACGCGAATGTCTGGGTCGGAATGTGGTGGTCGATGCAGACGGTGACGACGGTCGGCTATGGCGACGTCACGCCGAAAGACGTCGCCGGCAGGCTCGTCGGTGCATTCGTGATGTTGGAAGGTATCGCCTTCCTGGCGATCGTCACCGCCGCTATCACTTCGACCTTCATCGCGCGCGCTCAAAGCGAACGTGCTCAGGCTGAGGATGCGGACGAAGCGGCGCAGGACTCGCGAGTCGAGGGGCGTCTGGACAGCTCGCCGCGCACCTCGACCGTGTCGAGTCGATGCTCCGCGATCTCGGCAATCGACTGCCGGCTCCCTAGGC
>CAVWKS010000017.1:0-38570 GCA_963755635.1 uncultured Actinomycetes bacterium
GTGCGGACTCCGGAGCCGGGCAGCTTGCGGGAGCTCTCCGGCGCGCGGGCGGCAGGCTCCACGGCGGGGCGAAGCTGGGGGCGCGTGCGGGTCGTGCGCTCGACCGCCGCCTGGCTCTCGGCCTGGGCGGCGCGGCGCGCGCGGCGCTCGGAGCGGGTCTGGCGGGCCATCTGCTTAGCGGGTTTCCCGGTGCATGGTGTGCCTGCCGCACCAGCGGCAGTACTTGCTGAACTCGACGCGGTCCGGCGTGTTCCGCTTCGACTTCTGCGTTTGATAGTTCCGCCGCTTGCACTCGGTGCACGCCAGCGTGATGCCTACTCTGACTCCGGTTGCCATCTCCTGATCTTTCTTGTCGAGTCCTGCGAGGAGGTAGCGGCGGGAGGACTCGAACCTCCGACACGCGGATTATGATTCCGCTGCTCTAACCAACTGAGCTACGCCGCCCCGCGCGCCTGAGTGTAGCAATGACGCCCGCTCCGGCCCCGGCAAAGCCGCGGCCTCCGCTCTTGGCGGCTCCGTCGAGCCTACGCCGCTAGGCTCCGCCATGGCGGCGATCGAGGTCGAGGGGCTCCGCAGGACCTACAAGACGAGCACCGGAACGGTTCGGCGCAAGTCCAGGCTGATCGAGGCCGTCCGCGGGATCGACTTCCAGGTCGGTGAGGGCGAGCTCTTCGGGCTCCTCGGGCCGAACGGCGCCGGCAAGACGACCACGATCAAGATGCTGATCACGCTGCTGATCCCGACCGCGGGCACGGCCCGCGTGCTCGGCCTCGACGTGGTCAGAGGACGCGCGGGAGGTGCGCAAGCGGATCGGCTACGTCTTCGGCGGCGAGCGCGGCGTCTACGAGCGGCTCTCCGGCTACGACAACCTGCGCTACTTCGCGGAGCTCTACGGCGTTCCGCCGCGCGAGCAGAAGCCGCGGATCGAGCTGCTGCTCGAGATGGTCGGGCTGAAGGGACGCGAGCACGAGCGCGCGGAGGGCTATTCGCGCGGGATGAAGCAGCGGCTGCACGTCGCCCGCGGGCTCCTGCACGACCCGGAAGTCGTCTTCCTCGACGAGCCGACGATCGGCCTCGACCCGGTCGGGGCGCGCGAGGTGCGCGCGACGATCGCCTCGCTGACCGAGGCCGGCAAGACAGTGCTCCTGACGACGCACTACATGTTCGAGGCGGACGCGCTCTGCGACCGGATCGCCGTGATCTCGCAAGGGGAGATCGTCGCCGAGGGGACACCGGCCGAGCTCAAGCGCGGCGTGACCGAGGGGCGGGTCGTCGAGGTCGAGGTCTTCGGCGCCGCGGAGAGGTCGCTCGAGCGGGTGCGCGCGCTCGGCGGCGTCACGGCCGTCGCGATCGAAGAGCGCGAGCAGGCGCAGGTGCTCGTGGTGCAGACCTCCCCGGAGGCCGAGCTGACCCATGCCATCCTCGGCTGCCTCGACGGCGCGGAGGTCGGCCGGGTCTCGCAGCGCGAGCCGACGCTCGAGGACGCCTACGTGGCGCTGGTGACCGAATGAGGACGCTTCGCTTCCTCGGCGTCAGCTGGCTGCTCCAGTTCAAGATGATCATGCGCTCGCCGTTCGACGGGATCGGCAACGTGATCTACCCGCTCTTCTTCGCCACGGTCGCGTTCTTCGTCTTCCAGGCCAGCCAGAGCCCGCGCACGCTGATCTACGCGTCGCTCGGCGCGGCCGTGATGGGCATGTGGTCGTCGGTCAGCACGTCGGCCGGCTCGGCGATGCAGCGCGAGCGCTGGTGGGGGACGCTCGAGCTCCTCGTGGGAGCGCCGCGCCACTTCGCGCTGGTCATGCTGCCTGCGACGCTCGGGCTCGCGACCGTCGGGATCTACAACCTCGCGGCGACCCTGCTCTGGGGGCGCTTCGCCTTCGGGATCGACTTGACCATCAAGCACCCGGCGGCGTTCGCGCTGGCGATCGTGGCGACCGTGCTCGCGTTCGGCGGGCTCGGCTTCCTCTTCGCGGTCTCGTTCGTCCGCTTCCGCGCGGCCTGGGTGCTCGGGAACTTCTTCGAGTATCCGGTCTGGCTGATCTGCGGGTTTCTCGTGCCGCTGTCCCTCCTGCCGGAGTGGGTGCACCCGATCGCGTGGGTGCTCGCGCCGACCTGGGGCATGAGCGCGATCCGCGAGGCGGCGCTCGGCGGGCCGGCGCTGCGAGATGCCGCGATCTGCCTCGGCCTCGGGGCGTGCTACGTCACCGTGGGTGTCCTCGTCACCGACCGGGTCCTGCGCGCTGCTCGTGTGCGCGGGTCGCTCTCGCTGACGTGATCGTCGCCGCCCGCATCTTCGTCTTCGGCGGCGTCACGAGCTTCCGGGCGCTCTGGAACTGGCTGACGCCGTGGATCTACGTGCCGACGATGCTGATCGCGCCGCTCTTCCAGATCCTGCTCTTCGCGTACATCGGGCGCTCCGCGCAGCTCCAGTCCGACGAGTTCTACTTGATCGGCAACGCACTTCAGTACGCCTCGATCCCGTGCCTGTTCGCGATGGCGCAGATGATCGGCGGCGAGCGCTACCAGAACACGCTCAGCGCGATCCTCGTCAGCCCGGCGCCGAGGGTCCCGCTCTTCCTCGGGCGCTCTCTGCCGGTTGTGTTGAACGGGGCCTTCGTCGCGGCGTTCGCGTTGTTCGCAGGTGCGCTCGTCCTCGGTGTTCACCTTCCGGCCAGCTCGCTCGCGCCGCTCGGGCTGACCGTCCTGATCGCGGCGTTCTCCTGCACGGGGCTCGGCCTGGTGAACGGAGCGGTCAGCCTGCGGATCCGGGAGAACGCGGTGCTGAACAACGTGATCTTCGGCTTCTTGCTGATCTTCACCGGCGCCAATGTCCCGCTCGACGACTTGCCCGACTGGATGAGCACGCTCGCGCAGGGGCTGCCCTTCACGCACGCGATCGAGGCCGCGCGAAAGCTTGCGGCAGGTAGCAGCCTCGCCGACGTGCGGGGGCTGCTCGGCGCGGAGCTGCTGATCGGGGTCATCTACGCCGTGCTCGGCTACGTGGTGCTGCGCTTCTTCGAGTCTCAGGCCCGCCGGCATGCGACGCTGGAGCGGTCATGAGGGCGCGCGACCTCAACTGGATGCACGTCGAGGAGTACCTCAAGCGGGAGAACCGCGTCGTGCTGCCGCTCGGGTCGACCGAGCAGCACGGCTACCTCTCGCTCGAGACGGACAACATCCTCGCCGAGCGCGTCTCGGCCGAAGGCGCCGAGCCGCTGGGAGTACTCGTGCTGCCGGTGCTCGCCTACGGGCTGACGCCGTCGTTCTCGGCGTACCCGGGAAGCCCGACGCTGCGACTCGAGACGTTTCTGGCGGTCGTGCGTGACCTGCTCGACTCGCTCTACGGCCAGGGCTTCCGGCGCTTCCTGCTGGTGAACGGCCACGGCGGGAACGTGGCCGCCGGCTCGCTCGCGCGCGAGTGGGCGTCCGACCATCCCGAGGCGCAGGCGATCTTCCATTCGTGGTGGTCGAGCGAGCGCGTCCAGGCGGCCGCGCGCGAGGTCGACCCGGAGCCGAGCCACGCGAACTGGTTCGAGAACTTCCCCTGGACTCGCCTCGAGGGCGTGTCCTTCCCGGCCGAGCGCAAGCCGCCGCTCGACCAGGATGCCTACCGCGTCGCGAATCCGGAAGGCATGCGCAAGCTGCTCGGCGACGGCGTCTTCGGCGGCGCCTACGAGCTGCCGGACAAGCAGGTCGAGGCGGTCTGGCGCGCCGGCGTCGAGGAGGTTCGCGAGCTGCTCGAGCGCGGGTTCCGTTGACGGACGACCCCGTCGCGCTCTTCAACGAGTGGCTCGAGGAGGCGCGCGCGGCGGGAGTCCCGGCGCCCGAGGCGATGACGCTCGCGACGGCCGACGGTGAGGGCAGGCCGTCCGCGCGGATGCTGCTGCTGAAGGGAGCCGACGAGCGCGGCTTCACGTTCTTCTCCGGCTACGAGAGCCGCAAGGGCCGCGAGCTCGACGAGAACCCTCGCGCGGCGCTCGTCTTCTACTGGCAGCCGCTCGGCCGCCAGGTGCGGGTCGAGGGCCGCGTGCGGAGACTCTCGGCGGAGGAGTCCGACGCGTACTGGGCGACGCGCCCGCCGCGCTCGCGGGCGGCCGCGGCCGCGTCACGGCAGAGCGAGCCGCTGGAAGGCCGCGCCGAGCTCGAGGCCGAGTTCGAGCGGCTCCTGCCCGGCGACGAGGTGCCGCGGCCAGAGCGCTGGGGCGGCTACGTGCTCGAGCCGGACGCGATCGAGCTCTGGCAGCACCGCGACGACCGCCTGCACGAGCGGGTCAGGTACACCCGCGGCGGCGGGGGCTGGCGCGCAGAGCTCTTGTCGCCCTAGGCGAGGCTTCCATCGCGCGAAATCGGGCATAGGAGAAGCATGGCCACCCTCCTGCGACACGAGCTACTGGGCTGTGACGGCTTCCGGCTGGAATCTCCCAAGGGACTGGTCGGCTGGGTCGAGGAGACCTGGCTCGGTCCCGGCGACGACCCGGCCGCATTCGCGATCCGCACGACCGACGCTCGCGAGGCGCTGCTGCTCGTCGAGGACGTCGCGCGCGTCTCCTCCGAGAGCGAGCTTCTGCAGATGCGTGCCGAGGCGCGCCTGCTCGAGCTCGACGTGCCTCGGCTCGAGACCTCCCCGAGCAATGGCCCGTCGGCATCGTGGCGGACGACCGGGAACGTCCTGGAACCGCCCGATCCACCGGGGGTCGCGGCGCGGGCGCTCCTCGCAATCCGCCCGTGGCGCCTGACTCCGCCGCACCGGCCCGAAGCCGAGCGCCCGTTCTGGGTGACGCTGGTCGCGGTCTATGCCGCTCTCACGCTGATCGTGCTGCTCTTGATCGGGCTCGACTACCTCGCTGCAAGCCTCGCTGCGTAGTTCGCTCAGGATGATGCGCGAGGCCTGAAAGGCCCCCAAGGTCGCGCCATGGCAATCGAGGCTCCTGCCGTCGCTCACGAGGAATCGGGCGGAGACACGCTGGTCGCGGTTCTGCTCGCGATGGCGATGTTCGTGCTCGTCGTCGACACGTCGCTGATGAACGTCTCGATCTCGGCGGTCGTCCACGACCTCGACACCACGGCGAGCGGCGTCCAGTCGGCGATCGCGTTGGAGGCGCTCGTCTCGGCGGCGTTCATCCTGATCGGCAGCAAGATCGGCGACCTGTTCGGCCGCAAGCGCGCGTACATCCTCGGCCTGCTCGGGTACGCGGTGGGAGCGCTGTCGATGACGCTCTCGCAGAGCCTGCTCCCGATCGTGATCTTCTGGGCGATCGTCGGCGGGCTCGGCGCGTCGCTCCTACTCCCTGCGATGCAGTCCCTGATCCACGGCAACTTCCAGGGTCCGATGCAGCGGCGCGCCTACGCGCTCGTGGGCGCTGCGGCCGCGATCGCCGCGGCGGTTGGGCCGCTCCTCGGCGGGTTCATCACGACGTACCTCTCGTGGCGTGTCGCATTCGCCGGAGAGGTCGTGATCATCGGGATCGTCCTGCTCGGCAGCCGGCGCGTCCACGACGTCCCCTACACGGGCTCGCGGAAGGTCGACTACGTGGGAGCGATCCTCTCGGCCGTCGGGATGAGCGGCGTCGTGCTGGGGATCCTCGTCTGGGAGGACGGCGGTGGCGCCGTGGGCGCGTTGATCGCGGTCGGGCTCGTGGCCCTCGGCTCGCTCGCGTGGTGGCTCCGGAAGCGGAAACGCGAAGGCAAGGCTGCGCTGATCGACGCCGGACTGTTTGCCTCGAAGTACTTCCGGCTCGGGATCTCGTCCCAGACGCTGCAGCAGATCGCCCTCGGCGGGCTGATGATCGCGCTCCCGATCTACCTGCAGATGGTGCTCGAGTACAACGCGCTGGAGGCCGGGCTCTCGCTGGCGCCGCTCTCGCTGAGCATGTTCGCCGTCGCCCTGCTGGCGGGCAAGCGGGCCGGCAACCGGAGCCCGAGCCGGATCATCCGCGCCGGGTTTGCGCTGCTCGCGCTGGGCGTCGTCCTGCTGATCCCGGTCGTCCCGCGCTCGCACACCGGCTGGTGGATGGTCGTGCCGCTCCTGATCGCCGGCTCAGGCCTGGGGCTGCTCGTCTCGCAGCTGAACAACTACACGCTCGCGCCGATCGACCCAGAGCGGGTCAGCGAAGCGGCGGGGGTGAACTCCGCCGGTGGGTCGTTCGGGCTCTCGTTCGGGCTCGCATTCGCCGGCGCGATCATGCTCGCCTCGCTGTCACTGCTCTTCACCCACTACTCGGACAACAGCAACGTGCTTTCGAGCGCGGAGAAGCAGCAGGTCTCGAAGGGCCTCGAGAAGAACGCCGAGGTGATGACCAACACGCACCTCGAGGAGCTCCTCGCCGGCCAGCCCGAGGACGTGAAGGCCGAGATCATCCACATCAACACTCTGGCGCGGCCCAGGTCGCTGCAGATCGCGCTGCTGGTGCCGCTCCTCGCCGCGCTGCTCGGCCTGCTCAACGGCTTCCGGATGACGCGGCTGCCGGATCTGGAGCCTTCGGGCGCAGCCGAGACCGTGCTTGGCGGCTAGGTGCCCATGTCGGGCCACGACGACGACTCGAGCGCCGCCAGAAACAGCTCTTCTTCTTTCCAGATGTGCACGCGAATCAGGGCGTCGAGCCCGTAGAGGAGGCGCTGGAGCCGGCTCGGGTCATTCGGGTCCGTGTTCTCGATCTTCGAGATCCAGTCGCGGATCGCGAGGTGGTCGTAGTTCATCGAGGCCGCGACCAGCGGGTCGCCCAGCCGGTCGGCCACAGCCGGATACAGGAGCCACTCGTCGAGCTTCGTGTGCGGCTCGACGCGGCTCCGTAGCATCGCGACGACGCGAGCGAGCGCGTCCCGGCGTTCGGCTTCCGTGAGGCCCGGAGCCTCCTCGGCCAGATCGCGCAGCGCGCCGGCATGCTCGCGCATCTCCTTGTGAGCGGTGTGAAAGCCGCCCGTGTCGATGGCCATGGGTCCTCCATTCGTCGGGGGCCGTCACCCCGAACAATCGCAACCGGCGGACAGCGCGACATCCGGGCGCTGACCGATTCGGGCCGCGGCCTTCTACGGAACCTGGCCTAGAAGCGTCGTCACGCCGATTGCGTCGCCCAGATCGGCATAGACGTTGCCTTCGGCGAGCGAATACGTCTCGTCGAAGTCGGCGGCGCCGTTCAGCTCGATCACGACGTACGAGTCTCCGACCGGCAGCAGGTCGACTCCGGCCACGTCGATCCCCACTGCGCTCGCCGCCTGGAGGGCGAGATCGCAGGCGAGGCCCGGTGGCTCGACCGGCCGCTTCGCCGCGCCGAGCGAGACGTTGGTCCTCCACTCGCCGTGACGCGCCAGCCGCTCCACGGCGCCGACCACGCGGCCACGCGCAACAAGCACGCGAAGGTCGCGCTCAGGCGGTGGCACGAGCTCCTGGACGACGGCCCCGGTCCGGCGGAACCACGGCCGCCCTCGAAGCACGGCGGCCCATGCCTCGAGCTCGTCGTGACTGTCGCACCGGACCACGTCGCTGCCCCAGCTCCCGAAACGCGGCTTGACGATGACCGGGGGCTTGAGGACGAGCAGCTCGCGCGCTGCCGTGACGTGCGCGGTGTGCGGGTGTGGGACGCCGGCGGCCACGAGCGCCCTCGCCGTTCGCAGCTTGTCGTGAACGGCCAGCAGCGGGCCACGGCGATTCAGGACGTCGACGCCACGGCGTTCGAGCTCGTCGAGGACCTCGAGGCCGGGCTCGCAGCCGTCCAGCGTTTGACGCACGTCGATCCGCGCGAGGGCGAGGTCACCGGCCTCGAGCCGGGCTAGCGCCGCCTGCGGGGAGAGGAGCTCGGCCCCGAGCTCGGCCGCGAGCCGTGCGTTTGTCGGCTCAGCCTGGTGGGCGACGACCGCTGCAGCCATCTTGCCGCCATCGTCGCGCCGGTTCGCGCACCCGGCATCCGTGAGTTCACGGCCAACGGTGCGGGTTTCCCGCGCGGGTGCTCAGCGGCCGCACCGATGCCTCGGAGCCAGTCGCTGCCGAGACTTCGACTATGTCGACCAGAACCGAGACGACGCCTGAACCGCCGCGGTTCGAGGAGCTCCGCCCGCCGCTCACCCGGCACGAGGCACTGCTCGAGGCCGACCGCTGCCTGGCCTGCGGCGAAGCGCACGCGCCTGCGCCGTGCACGGTCGCCTGCCCCGCGGGCGTCGACGTCGCCGGCTTCATCGAGGCACTCGCCGAGGGCGACCGTGCCCGGGCGGCCGACACGATCTTTGCCGAGAACCTGCTCGGCGCCAGCTGCGCCCGGGTGTGCCCGGTCGAGGTGCTGTGCGAGGGCGCCTGCGTCCTGCTGCACGAAGGGCGTGACCCGATTCAGATCGCCGCGCTGCAGCGCCATGCAGCGGACTGGTCGCTGGTCGAGGGCCGGCCGCTTCGCCGGCGCAAGCCCGCTACTGGCAAGCGCGTCGCCGTGATCGGCGCGGGCCCGGCTGGGCTCGCCTGTGCCGGCGAGCTCGCTGCCGCCGGACACGACGTCACGATCTACGAGGAGCGCAAGGAAGTCGGCGGGCTCGTGCGCTACGCCATCGCGCCCTACCGGATTCAGCGCCATCCACTCCCCGCCGAAGCGAGGGCGCTCGAGCAGCTCGGCGTCGAGTTCCGCCTGGGAACGCCGGTGCGCAGCCGCGCCGCGCTCGCCGCGATCGCCGCGCAGGCGGACGCGGTCTTCCTCGGCGTTGGCATGGGCTCGGACGCCGACGCGCGCTTTCCGGGCGACGGCCTGCCCGGCGTCTGGGACTCGCTGCCGTTCATCGAGGCGGTCAAGTCCGACGAGCCGCCGGAGGTCGGGCGCTCGGTCGTCGTCGATCGGCGGCGGCAATACGGCGATCGACGTCGCGCGCGAGGCGCTGCGACTCGGCGCCGGCGACGTGACGCTCGTCTACCGGCGCGGCGAGCAGGAGATGCCCGCGTACGCATACGAGGTCGAGGAGGCGCGGGAGGAAGGCGTCCGGTTCCAGCTGCTCGCCGCGCCTCTCCGCTTCCTCGGGCACCGGCAGCTCGTCGCGGTCGAGTGCCAGACGATGCAGCTCGGGGCCCCCGACGAGAGCGGCCGCCGCAGGCCGGAGCCGGTTCCCGGCTCGGAGTTCGCGATCCCGGCCGAGACCGCGGTCAAGGCGATCGGGCAGCGCGGGCGCGACGAGCTCGCCGGCCTCGTCGACGGGTTGGAGCTGCAGGGCGGCCGGATCGTGGTGGACGAGCACGGACGCACCTCGAATCCGAAGTTCTTCGCGGGCGGCGACGCGGTCAACGGTGGCACGAGCGCGGTCGAAGCCGTCCACGAGGCCAAGCTCGCGGCGAAGGCGATCGACGGGTGGCTGCGATGAGCGCCGCGACCGAGATCCGCTGGCACGCACGTGCCGGCCAGGGCGCGAAGACCGCGGCCCATCTGCTCGCGCTCGCCTTGCTGCACGATGGCAAGAGCGTCCAGGCGTTCCCGGAGTACGGCCCGGAACGGCGCGGGGCGCCGGTCCGCGCGTACACGCGCGTCTCAGACCGGCCGATCCGACGGCACGACTCGGTCGTCGACCCCGACGTCGTAGTCGTGCTCGATCCGTCGCTCGCGGGCGAGCCGGGCGTTGCCGAGGGTGTCGGCCCGGAGACGCTCCTGCTGCTCAACGCCGACACGCCTGTCGAGGGCCTGCCGAACGCTCGCGTCGTCTGCGTCCCGGCGACACGACTGGCCGAGGCGCGCGGATCGAGCTTCGCGAACCTCGTCATGACGGGCGCGGTTGCGGCCGCGATCGGCGAGCCGCCGCTCGAGACGCTCGAGGACCAGGCCTGCGCGCTGCTCGGCAAGAAGTCGGACCCGCAGGCCGTTCGGGCCGGGATCGAGGAGGGACACGCATGGCTGCGCTGAAGTCGTGGCAGCAGCTCGAGACCGCAGGTGCGGTCGTCCCCGAGGAGTCGGAGCGCGCGCGCACCGGTAGCTGGCGCACGGGCGTCAAGCCCAGTGTCGACCTCACCCAGTGCGTCGACTGCCTGCTCTGCTGGCTGTACTGCCCCGACTCGGCCGTTCTGCTGGAGGGCACCGCCTTCGCCGGCTTCGACCTCGAGGTGTGCAAGGGCTGTGAGATCTGCGCCGAGATGTGCCCCGTCGGAGCGATCGAGATGGTGCCCGATGACTGAGCTCGAGCTCCTCACCGGCGGCGAGGCGGTCGCGCACGCGATGCGGCAGGTCGACCCGGACGTGGTGCCGATCTACCCGATCACGCCGCAGACGCCGATCATCCAGGGTTTTGCCAAGTTCGTGGCGGACGGGACCGCGCACGGCGAGCTCGTCGACGTCGAGTCCGAGCACTCGGCGATGAGCGCCGCGATCGGCTCGGCGCTGGCGGGCGCGCGGACGATGACGGCCACCTCCTCGCAGGGCCTCGCGCTGATGGCGGAGGTGGTCTACATCGCCGCGGCCATGCGCGCGCCGATCGTGATGGCCCTCGGAAACCGCGCTCTCTCCGGCCCGATCAACATTCACTGCGACCACTCGGACTCGATGCTGATTCGGGACTCCGGGGTGGTACAGCTCTTCGTCGAGAACGCGCAGGAGGCCTACGACATGACCGTGCTGGCGCCGCGGCTCGCCGAGCACCACGACGTCCTGCTGCCCGTGCTCGTCTGCCAGGACGGGTTCACGATCACGCACTCGGCGGAGCCGGTCGAGCTCCTCGCCGACGACGCCGTGCGGGAATTCGTCGGCGAATACGAGGTGCCGCACTCGGTGCTGGATCTCGCGCACCCGACCACGCAGGGCCCGTTTGCCATGCCCGACTACTACTTCGAGCTGCGCCACGCGCAGGTGGCCGCGCTCGAAGCGGCGCTGCCCGCCTTCGAGGAAGTCGCCCTCGAGCTCACGGGCCTGACCGGCCGGCCGCTCGAGGCGGTCGAGCGCTACCGGCTCGAGGATGCGCGCACGGTCGTCGTCGCGATGGGGTCGACGGCCGGGACGCTCAAGGAAGCGGTTGACGCGCTGCGCGACGAGGGCGTCCCGGTCGGCCTGTTGCGAATCGTCGCCTTCCGGCCCTTCCCGCGGAGGGAGATCGCCGCGGCACTCGCGGACGCCGACCAGGTGGTCGTGCTCGACCGCGCCGACTCGCCCGGCGGCTCTCCCCCGCTCTTCGCCGAGCTCGCCGCGGCGCTCTACGGCAGCGGAATCGACCTGCGCGGCCACGTCTACGGGCTCGGCGGCCGAGATTTCCACCCGGACGACCTGCGCGAGCTCGTCGCCGGCGCCGCACCCGCCTACCTGGGTTTGAGGAGCGAGCCGTGTCCCGCCTGAAGACGCTCGTCCGCGAGCAGCACGGCGTTCAGCCGCTCGCCGGCGGCCACGCGCTCTGCCAGGGCTGCGGGATCCCCGTCGTCGTTCGGACCGTCCTCGGCTCGCTGCACCGCCCGGCCGTCGTCGTGAACGCGACCGGCTGCCTCGAGGTCGCGACGACGCGCTTCCCCACTACGGCATGGAATGTGCCTTGGCTGCACGTCGCCTTCGAAAACGCGGCCGCGGTCGCGAGCGGCGTCGAGACGGCGCAGCGGGTGTTGCGGCGACGCAACGGCCTGCCGCAGGAAGCGGAGGTCGCCGTGGTCGTCTTCGCCGGCGACGGCGGCACCTATGACATCGGCCTGCAGGCGCTGTCGGGCGCGCTCGAGCGCGGTCACCGGCTGCTCTACGTCTGTTACGACAACGAGGCCTACATGAACACCGGCGTGCAGCGCTCCAGCGCGACGCCCTTCGGCGCGGCGACCACCACCAGCCCTGCGGGCGCCGACAGCTTCGGGAAGGCGCAGCAGCGGAAGGACATGACCGCGATCGCGGTGGCGCACAACGTCCCGTACGCCGCGCAGGCCTGCTCGTCGCACTGGGACGACCTCTCGCGCAAGGCCGAGCGCGCCGCGGCGGCCGACGGCCCGGCGTTCCTGAACGTGCTGAGCGACTGCCCGGTCGGCTGGGGCCACGAGGCACGGCTCGGCCCGCGCATCCTGAACGCCGCAGTGGAGACTCGGTTCTGGCCGCTCTACGAGGTCGTCGACGGCGAGTACCGGCTGACGTACCGGCCCCGCAAGCGCGTTCCGGTCGAAGAATGGATCGGCCTGCAGAAGCGGTTCGCCCATCTTCAGCCCGAGCAGATCACGGAGATCCAGCAGCGCATCGACGCCGACTGGGAGACCCTGCTCGAGCGCTGCGGCGAACGATGAGCACGCTGGCAACCGACGCTCCTCGGACGACACCCGTCGCGAAGCAGCCTCTCGTAGTCGGGCCGCTGGGCCGGTTGGGCGGCTGGACGGCCGACCATGTTCGCGCCGTCTCGCTCGCATGGCTGGTCGTGGCCGTCGCGCTCGCCGCGTTCGCGCCGAAGGTCGAGACTGCGCTCTCGGGCGCAGGCTGGCAGGCGAACGGCTCGGAGTCGGTTCAGGCGCGCGCGTTGGTCCAGCGCAACTTCGCCGGCCTCTCGAGCTCGGCGCTGATGGTCGTCCTGCACTCGCCACGCCAGACGGTGGCAGATCCCGCGTTCAGGCAGACCGTTGCACGCGTCGAGCACATCCTCGCCGGCGACTCACGCGTGGCCTCCGTCCAGGGGCCATTGCCAGGGGCGAGCATTTCGGCCGACGGCCACACGGCCCTCGTCATGGCCGGCGCGAAGGGCGACCCGACGGCGATGGTCGCCGCCGCCGACAAGCTCAAGTCCAGGCTGCGTGCAGCCGGAACTGGCGGGGTGGTCGTCTCGCTCACCGGCGCATCCGGCATGTGGAGCGACTTCAACACCGCCAACCGCAAAGCGATGATGAAGTCGGAGCTCTTCTCCTGGCCGGTGACGATGGCGATCCTCGTGCTCGCGTTCGGCTCGCTGGTCGCTGCCGGACTGCCCTTGCTGCTGACCATCGTCGGGCTGATCGCCTCGGCCGGACTGCTGACGCTGCTGACCCACGGCTTCGAGATCTCGATCTGGGCGATGAACTTCGCGCTGATGTTCGCGCTCGCGCTGGGGATCGACTACGCGCTCTTCGTCGTGCACCGCTTCCGCGCAGCGTTCTTCGGCTCGAAGCTGGAGGTGCGCGACGCGGTCGCGGTCACGATGGACACCGCGGGCAAGGCGATCCTGTTCTCCGGTCTCACGGTCTTCGTCTCGCTCACGGCGGTGATGCTCGTGCCGAGCCCGGCCTTCCGGTCGATGGCGCTCGGGATCATGATCAGCGTCGCCTTCGTTCTCGCCGCATCGCTCACGCTGTTGCCCGCGGTGCTGGCCAGGCTCGGGCCCAAGGTCGACGCACTGCCGCTGCGCTGGGTGCACTCCGGCGAGCACCGCTCGGCGCGCTTCGCCCGCTGGGGCGAACGCCTCTGGCGCCACCCGCACATCTACGGTCCGGCCGCGACGCTCGTCCTGGTTCTCCTGGCTCTCCCGGTGATCGGCCTGAAGACGGGCATGCCGTCGATCAAGGTCGTGCCGCAGGGCGACAGCTCGCGCGTGGGCTACGCACAGGTGCAGCAGGCATTCGGCCCCGGCGCGCCCGGCACGCTTCAGATCGTCGCGCCGCAAGACGAGTCCGGCGCGGTGGCTGCGGTTGCCCGCCGCGATCCCGGCATCGCCCGCGTCTCGCCTGCTCAGGCCGGCGGCAACGGCCTCGCCCTGGTGCAGGTGGTCCCGACCACCGACCCGTCCAGCAAGGCGACCGGGCGGACGATCGACCGCCTGCGCAGGGTTCTGCCGGCCGGCGCGCTCGTCGGCGGGGCTGCGGCCGAGAACCACGACCTCGAGTCCGCGCTCGCCGCCAAGACGCCGCTCGTGATCGGCGTCGTGCTCGTGCTCGGCTTCCTGCTCCTTTTGGTGGCGCTCCAGGCGCCGCTCATCGCTGCGCTCGGCGTCGTCACGAACCTGCTCGCGACCGGCGCGGCTTTCGGGATCGGCCGGCTGATCTTCCAGGACGGCCACGGGGCCGGCCTGCTCGGCTTCGAGTCGCAGGGCTACATGGACGCGTGGGCGCCCGTCTTCTTCTTCGCGATGATCTTCGCGATCTCGATGGACTACACGGTGTTCCTGCTCTCCTCTGCAAAGGAACACTGGGACCGCACGCACGACGCCCACGAGGCGACCGTCGGCGGGCTCGCGCACTCCGGCCGCGTCATCTTCGCCGCGGCCGCCGTGATGGTCGCGGTCTTCTTCACCTTCGCGCTCTCGGGGCCGCTGCCGCCGAAGGAGATGGGAGTCATCCTCGGCATCGCGGTGCTGCTCGACGCGATGCTCGTGCGCCTCGTGCTGATCCCGACGCTGCTGCGCGCGTTCGGCGCTCGCGCCTGGGCGCTACCGCGGTGGCTCGACCGGGTTCTCCCGGACATCCGGTTCGGGCACGGGAGCGCTACTTGACGAGCTGGAGCAGCTTGAACATCGGCAGGTACATCGAGATGATGATCACGCCGACCATCGCGCCGACGGCGATCATCATCAGCGGCTCGATGATCGCGGTCAGCGAGGCGATCGCGGCGTCGACCTCGTCCTCGTAGAAGTCCGCGATCTTCGAGAGCATCTTCTCGAGCTCTCCCGTCTCCTCGCCGATCTTGACCATCTGGCTGACCATCGGCGGAAAGACGTCGTTCTCGATCAGCGGCTGCGCGATCGGCACGCCCTGGTGGACCTTCTGGCGGACGCCGGCGAGCGCCTCTTCGACAACCCAGTTTCCGGCCGTCTGGCCGGTGATCTCGAGCGCCTTGATGATGTCCACGCCCGCGGCGACGAGCGTCGAAAGAGTGCGCGAGAAGCGCGCCATCGTCACCTTGAGAACGACGTCGCCGATCTTCATCGGGATCTTCAGCTTCGTCCGGTCCCAGAACCGGCGGCCGGCCTCGGTGCGCTTGGCGCGGCGGACCCCCCAGACCGACCCGATCATCGCCGGGAAGATGATGTACCAGTGGTGGCGGAGCTGGTTCGACATGGCGACCACCCACTGGGTCAGCGTCGGGAGCTGGCCGTGCAGCTGGGCGAAGATGTTCACGAAGACCGGCACCAGGAACATCAGCAGGCCGATCAGGACGAGGGTGGCGAAGATCATCACCATCATCGGGTACATCATCGCTCCCTTCACGCGGCGCTTGATCTGCGTCTCCTTCTCGATCTGGTAGGCGACGCGGTCGAGCACCTGGTCGAGGATTCCGGCAGCCTCGCCTGCCTCGACCATCGCGACGTAGAGGCGGGTGAAGATCTTCGGATGGCGGGCGAGCGCCTGCGAAAGGAGCAGGCCGCCCTCGACGTCGGCGCGCAGCTCCTTGATCACGGTGCCGAAGTAGGCGTCGTCAGTCTGCTCCTCGAGAATGACGAGCGAGCTGACGACGTTCAAGCCAGCCTCGATCATCGTTGCGAACTGGCGCGAGAAGATCTGCAGCGTCTTCGGCTTGATCTTCTTGAAGGTGGTGCGGACGCCCTCCTCGCCGCTCGCCGGTAGCTCCTCGAGGTTGTTGGCGAGCAGGCCGCGGATACGCAGCTGCTCACGGGCGGTGGTCAGATCGGGCGCATGAACCTCGCCTGACAGCTCCAAGCCGTCCGCATTGATGGCGCTGTAGGCGTATGCCGCCATACGAAGGTCGTATCGGCAGAGGGATTCACGCGCTTGAGCGACGGAGGAGGCCTGCCGATAGGAAAGACGTGCGTGTGCGGCTTCGCTCCGAACGCGGCTTCGGCCTGATCGAGCTCCTGATCGCGATGGTGATGCTGAACGTCGGCATCCTCGCGATCGCGGCGTCGTTCAACGCCGGCATAGTCAGCCTCAGCCGCTCGAGCCAGATCTCGACCGCCTCGACGCTTGCCGACTCGCAGATGGAGCTGTACCGCGCGCTCACGTGGTCGGCCATCTCCCTCGACCCGGCGACCATTCCCAGCACGGCGCCGTACACGACCGACACGTCGTACAGCTCGACGCAGGTGACGGCGTCGCCCTGCGCATCGTCGCAGCCGAATGCGTGCAACGCGAGCAGGGTCGTCACAGGCCCCGACCGCAAGCCCTACCGGGTCGATTCCTACATCGTGCTCTCCACCTCGACGACGACGCCGGCGACGCCGGCGAACGGACGGCCGCTGAGGATCGTCACCGTCGTCGTCCGCGACGGCAGGAACCTGAGTGGGCGGCCGCTCGCTCGGCTCTCCTCGACGTTCGACTCCTCGACTGCCGGCGGCTAGCGAAACTAGTAGCGGAACTAGCTGACGGCGACCAGCCGCAGCACGTAGCGCGTGCCGTCGGCGGTGTTCATGAGGGTCAGCGGGACGTTCTTCCTGAGCGTGACCGTCTGCTTGCTGCCCTGGAGCGAACCACCTGCGATCCCGACCTTCGCCGTCTTCGCCGTGAGGGAGACGAGCACGAACGTCGGGTTCGAGAGCGGGAACCGGGCCCCGACCCGAACGCTCTCGCTGCTGCCGTTGACCGAGATCACGGCAATGGTCGCCCTGACGACCGGCGGCTTCGTTCCTGTACCTGTCCCGGTCCCGGTTGGCGCGGCGGCGCCGGTCGCGCCGCCGTGCGACCCTCCGTGGGAGTTACAGCCGGGGCCCGACTCACCGCCGCAATTGACTTTCAACTGCTGGGCGAACGGATCTTTGCTCTGGAAGCGGCCCAGCGCCATGAGTTGCCCCGCCTGCGGCGTGACGGCGCCGTTCGGGTCGGTGAGGCCGTCCGCGGTCGTTACCGAGGAGCCCACGGTCGCGTTTCCGCCACCAGGGCTCGGAGGCGCGATCGCCTGCGTCGCGGTCGAGGCGGTCGCAGAGGTCGTCTGAGCCGACGAGGCGCTCGCGTTCGACGGGTGCAACAGCTTCAGTGTCCGTGGAACCTGGAACGCGAGCACGCCGAGCAGGATCACGCCGCCGACCGCCGCGAAGATCTTCTGGCGCTTCGCCTTGGCCTGGGGATCGAATTTCTTCTTCGCCATTAGCCGGCTCCACCGGCCGTGCCGGCCGCGCCAGTCGCGCCAGTTGCGCCGCTCGGCCCGCTGGCTCCGGACGCGCCGGTCGCGCCGGTCGTGCCGGTCGGGGCCGGGACCGTCGGCACGGCGCCGGTGCCGTAGACGAAGGCGTCGAGCAGGATGTGCGCACGGATCTGGGGAAAGCCGGGTGGCGGCGGTGCTTCGGCGAAGTCGATCGAATCGACGGCGAACAGGCGCCCGGACGCGTCGAGGCCGCCTTGCCGCACGTCGACGAGATTCCTGAGGCGGTAGAGGAAGTCACTCAGCTCGTAGAAGTTGCCCTGGAATTCGACGGTGATCGGGATGGCCACGTAACCGCTGAGCACGACCGCGGTGGTCGCCGGCGTGATCTCGTCGAAGGTGATCCCGGATTCCTCGGCGACCTGATTGAGCTGCAGGAGGATGTCCGGCATATCCGTCTGGTCGGGCATTGCCTTCGTCAGGCGGAAGATGTCCGCGACCCGGATCTTGGCCCCCTTCTTGGCCTGCAGCGTCAGCGTGCGGGCGGATTCGATCGCCTGGTTCGTGTCCGAGATCTGCTTGTCCAGGCTCGCCGCCTTCGCGTGCTGCGGCCGGATCACGAGGAAGTAGCCGCCCAGGCCGGCGACCAGAAAGCCGACCACGATCAGCACGATCAGAACCGGCTGCGAGACGTTGGTCTTCACGAGCCGCCTCCCGGGCTGCGGACGTCGGCGGCGATGTTGAAATGGACGACCTTGGCGCCGCCCGAATCCTGGAGGGTGCTCCCCTGGAGCTGGACGTTGACGAGGTCCGGTACCACGCCGAGACGTGCGAGCAGGCGCGCGACTGCTGCCTGCGAATACGTGTAGCCCTCGATCGTGAACCCGGTCGCGGCGACTGCGGCGCCGGCGGGCGGCGCGGGCGCGCTTGCCACCGACGAGGAAACGGGCGCCCTCGCGGAGAGGTTCGTCAGCCAGACGTCCGACGGCAGCACCTGCGAGAACTCGCGGAAGACCCGGTCCCAGACGACGCGGTGCGAGAGGGCGGCGTTGAGCGCGTTGACCCGCGTCTGCTTGTCAGCCGCGAGCGCGTTCTGCGTCTGCACCTTCGATGCGTCCGGTGTCGGGATCGCGGCCAGCTCGGCTTGCAGCGACGAAAGCTGCCCCTGGCGATCCTTGACCTTGCCGCTGGCGGAGAGGAAGAGCACCGACAGCAGGGCGCTCAGCAGCACGGCGCCGATCACCGGGACTACGACGACCCACTGGGCCTGCTGGTGCTGCTGGCGGCGCCGGCGGTAGTCGTCTCGCGGGAGGAGGTTGATCGCGCGCACGGCCTAATCCTCGATCCCGAGCCCGATCGCTACGGCCAAGGAGCCGAGCTGCTCGGCCTCCTTCACCTTCCGTCCCAGCTTCACGCGCATGAGCGGATCGCCGACCCTGACGCGCACGCCGATCAGCTTCTGCAGCTCCTCTGCGAGCCCGCCGAGGTGCGCGGTACCGCCCGTGATCACGATCTCGCCGATGCCCAAAGAGCCCGGCTGGCCCTGGTAGAACTGGAGCGAAGAGACGAGCTCCCGGGCGAAGGTCTGCAGCTGGCGCCTCACCGTGTCGCGGGCGGCCTGTGCCTGCTCGGGCGTCAGTCCTTCGGGCACGCCCTCGCCGGCGAGCGAGAGGGCACGCTTTACCGGGGCGGCCTCGGAGGGCGCGACGTCCAGCTCGCGCGCGATTGCCACGTCGAGCGTGTTGCCGCCCCACTCCAGCACGCGGGTGAACTCGCAGACGCGGCCGTCAGAGACGGCGAAGGTCGAGCGGTCGTGGCCGATCGAGACGACGACTACGGCCGCCTCGGACGGCCCATCCGCTTCCGGGCGGGGCTCGCCCAGGGCGCGAAGCAGAGCGAACGCCTCGAGATCGATGCCCGCCAGCCGTAGGCCGGCCTTCTTGCAGGCCGCGACGTAGCGGTCGATCAGCTCGCGGTACGCGACGACGAGCAGGATCCGGACGACCGGGTTGCCCTCCTCGTCCGTTCGCTGGCTGAGCTCCTGGAAGTCGATGACCGCCTCGTCGAGCGGGATCGGCAGCACTTCCTGCGCGCGGAAGCGAACGGCGTTCTCGAGCTGCTGCGAGCCCGAGATGCCCGCGATCTCGAAGATGCGCACGCCGATGCGGTTGTTCGCGATCCCGAGGCGGACGCCCTGACGCGGGAGCCCGTTCTCGCGGAAGAACACGCGCAGCTCCTCGGCGAGCAGTTCCGGCTCGCGCAGCTCCCCTCCGACGACCAGCCCCGGCTCGAGGTCCTTGCGCGCGATCTGCACGAGCTCCGGTGAGCCGTTGTTGACGACGCGGGCGGCCGCGAGCTGGGAGGCGCCGATCTTCAGGCCGACCAGGCGCTTCGCGCGCTTGGTTGAGGACGACCCGCGCGGCTTGCGCTCATTCTTCGCTCGAGGCTCCTTCGGTGTCTTCGTCCCCTTCGGCTTGCGCTTGAACGAGAGCTCGCGCTTCAGCAGGGGCTGCCGCTCCTTACTCGGCTTCGCCTCGGCCCCGACCTGTGCGTCGGCCACCGTCTTTGCGCCCCTGCGCTTGCCGGGCAGCAGGTCGGACAGCTTGATCTCCTTCTTCAGGTCCATCGCTAGGCCTCTGCCACTCGCAGCGCCGGGGTGGCAGCTTCCGCCTGTGGAAGCTCGTAGCCGGCGCGCTCGAGCAGACCGAGCAGCTGGTCGGGCCGGCTGGAGCGGCCGAGCGCCGTGTCGACTGTGATCACGCCCCGAAGCGTCAGCTCGGCGAGCGACTGCTCCATCGTCTGCATGCCCTTGGCGGTCCCGGTCTGCATGACGGAGTAGACCTGCTCGACCTTCGCCTGGCGGATCAGGTTCCGCACGGCGTCGTCGGGAAAGAGGATCTCGAGGGCGGCCACACGGCCGGTTCCGTCGGCCGTCGGAAGCAAGGCCTGCGTGACTACGCCCTCGAGGGTGGCGGCCAACTGAATGCGGATCTGGTCCTGCTGAGCCGCTGGAAAGGCGTCGATGACGCGGTCAATCGTTCCCGGCGCGCTCTGGGTGTGGAGCGTCGCGAAGACAAGGTGGCCCGTCTCCGCGGCCGTGAGCGCGGTCGAGATCGTCTCGAGGTCGCGCATCTCGCCGAGGAGGATCACGTCGGGGTCCTGGCGGAGCGCGGCGCGGAGCGCCTCGGCGAAGCTGGTTGCGTCGACGCCGATCTCGCGCTGGTTGACGATGCAGCGCTTGTGCCGGTGCACGAACTCGATCGGATCCTCGATCGTGAGGATGTGCTCGGCGCGCTTGCGGTTGATCTCGTCGATCAGCGCCGCGAGCGTCGTCGACTTACCGGAGCCGGTCGGGCCGGTGACGAGCACGAGGCCGCGCGGCCGGTCGGTGAGGACGTGCAGGCTCGACGGGATGCCGAGCTCCTCGAGCGTCTTGATCTCGGTCGGAATCAGGCGGAAGGCACCGCCGAGCGACCCCCGCTGCCAGTAGACGTTCACACGGAAGCGAGCGAGGCCGGGAATCGAGTGCGCGAAGTCGATCTGGCGGTGGATCTCCAGGTGCTTCTGCTGCTCGGTCGAAAGGACGCGGTAGAGCAGCTGCTGAGTGACGTCGCCCGTCAGCGGGTCGACGTCCTGTAGCGGATCCAGCCGGCCGCGCACGCGAACGACGGGGTGCGCACCTACTGCGATGTGGAGGTCGGACGCGTTGAGCGCGACCATCCGCTCCAGCAAATCGTCGATTGAATACAGGGTTTCCGCCATGGGCCGCTTCCGAGCGGGCTATCGGCACGAAATTGGCCTTTCTTGAGGGGCCAGATGCATCGGGATCCGATCACCCCATCGGGTGCATCGCCGGCGGCCCTCGCCGCCGATGCCACGCGCAGGCCACTGCGCACCTAAGGAGGAACAACGCATGCGTTCAAGGCTTTCGAAGCGACTCGGCCGCGATGAGGGTTTCACCCTGATCGAGCTCCTGGTCGTCATCATCATCCTCGGGATCCTGCTTGCGATCGCGATCCCCTCGTACCTCAGCTTCCGCACGCGGGCGAACAAGTCCGCCGCGCAGGCGAACGTCCGGGCAGCCGTCCCCGGCATGGAGGCGTTCAACGCCGACCACGCCACCGGCTACACGGGCGTCACCCTGACGAAGCTGCAGCAGTCGTACGACGCCGGGATCAAGAACGTGAAGATCTCGGTCGCCAACGCGACGCTCTACTGCATCCGCAACACCGTCCCCGGCACGGCCACGTACCACAAGACGGGCCCGTCCGGCGACATCAAGCCCGGCGGCTGCTAGACAGCCAGCGGGCAGGAGCTGCGAAAGGGCGCGGGAGATCGCGCCCTTTCTCTTTGGTCCGCTGTCACCCGTTTGGGGGTGTGGACGAGAGGCATCGCAGGCCGATCAAGTTCGGAGCCACCGCAGTATTCGAGCCGAAGGAGAGACATGACCAATCTGTGGCACCGGATGAGGACAGAAGAGCGCGGCTTCACGCTGATCGAGCTCCTCGTCGTCATCATCATTCTCGGGATCCTGCTTGCGATCGCGATCCCCTCGTACCTCAGCTTCCGCAGCCGGGCGAACAACTCGGCCGCGCAGGCGAACGTCCGCGCCGCCGTCCCTGGCATGGAGGCGTTCAACGCCGACCATTCCACCGGCTACGCGGGCGTCACGCTGACGAAGCTGCAGCAGTCGTATGACGCCGGCATCAAGAACATCAAGATCTCGGTTGCCAACGCGACGCTCTACTGCATCCGCAACACCATTCCGGGCACGGCCACGTACCACAAGACCGGCCCGTCCGGCGACATCAAGCCCGGCGGCTGCTAGAACGCCGCTCAGCGGTTTGCGAAAGGGCGCGGGTTACCGCGCCCTTTCTCTTTGTGTCAAGACGTGACTCGCTGGTGCCGATAGAAGAAAGGTGACTGAGCGGGTGCGGATTTTCGCTGCGGCCGGACTCGTGGCCGTGCTCGCCCTCGGCGGCGGCTTCATGCTGCTCGGCCGGGGCCAGAGCTCGCCGAGCGCCGCCGTCAAGGAGATCAAGCCGCTGCACCCGGTCAGGCACCACCCGGCCGCGAAGCCGCGCGAAGCCGGCGCAGAAGAAGACGGTCGCGGCCAAGCCGAAGGCGGCGCCGAAGCCGAAGCCGAAGCGGATGCCGGCCGTGATCAACGGCATGCCGGCCGCGCTCGCGCTCGCGCTGCGAGCGAATCCCGTCGCCGTCGTGGCGCTCTACGCGCCGGGCTCGTCCGTCGACGAGCTCGCGCGCGCCGAAGCGGAGGCGGGCGCAAAGGACGCCGGCGTCGCATTCGTCTCGCTCGACGTGAGCAACGAAAGAGTCGCCGGCCCGCTGACGTCGCTGCTCACAGGCGGCGCATCGGCTGCAGACCGCGTCCTCGACGACCCTGCCGTCCTCGTCTTCACGCGCCCCAAGACGCTGTACATCCGCCTCAGCGGCTGGAACGACCGCGACACGGTCGCGCAGGCCGTCGAGAACGCGCTCGGCACGAGCACCCAATGAGCGAGCCCACGGCAGGCCGCGAGCTCTTCGTGCGGCACGCCCGCAAGGACGGCCGCTCCGTCGCGATCATGCGCGCGGTCGACAACGGCGATTCGTGCGTCGTCGAGGCGGAGGTCTTCCCGGCCGGCGTGGCCAGCGACAGCCCGGTGCGTCCCGGCCCCTACACGTTCGCGGACGCGCGTGAGGCGACCGCCTTCGTGACCCAGGCCGTCGAGACGCTGATGTACCTGGGCTGCGATATCCAGGCCGCCTAAGCGCGGGGGAACCCCTGGTTCCCCCGCGAGCCCCCTCCTCGACAGCGTTCGCGTCAGCCAACCGGTTCCGGAGCCGGCCACTCGTGACTTGCTCCACATGTCTTGGCGCTGGTGAGGCTCCCGCCGGGCAAAGCCCGGCTCCGCCGGCGAATCTTCTCGGTTGACACGGGCGCCTCGTAGGATGGAGCCGTGATGACCGCGGCTAGGTCGTTACGCGAGCGAGCTCTTCGATCGACGTGAGGCCGGCGGCGACCTTCGCCAGGCCGTCGTCCCACAGCGTCCGCATGCCTTCTCCGATCGCGGCGCGCTCGAGCTCCTCGCGGCTCGCATTGTTGGCGGCCAGGCTCTCGAGGTTCTCGCTCATCACGAGCAGCTGGTAGATCCCGACCCGGCCCTTGTAGCCGGTCTGGCCACAGCGTGGGCAGCCCTTCTTGCGGTAGAAGACAACGCCGTCGGCGGCGGCCGCCACGTCGGGCGAGACCCGCGCCTTGATCAGGTCCTCCGTGCTCGGCGAATACATCTCGCAACAGTGCGCGCAGAGCTTGCGAGCGAGGCGCTGCGCGAGCACGGCCGAGACGGCTGAGCCGGTCAGGAACGGCTCGACCCCCATTTCGTTCAGGCGAGAGATCGCGCCTGGCGCGTCGTTCGTATGCATCGTCGAGAGGACGAGGTGGCCGGTCAGGGCGGCCTCGATCGAAATCTTCGCCGTCTCGCTGTCGCGGATCTCGCCGACCATCACGACGTCGGGGTCGGAGCGCAGGATCGAGCGCAGCGCGGCGGCGAAGGTGAGGCCGGCGCGCGGGTTGATCTGCACCTGGTTGACACCGTTGAGCCGGAACTCGACCGGGTCCTCGACCGTGATGATGTTGATCTCGGGACGGTGGATCTCGGTCAGCGCCGCGTAGAGCGTCGTCGACTTACCGGCGCCGGTCGGGCCGGTCGCGAGAATCGCTCCGGTCGGCCGACGGATGATCTCACCGAGCTTCATGCGCATCTCCTCGTTGAGGCCGAGGTCGGTCAGCGTCGGTGCTTTCTTCGACTTGTCGAGTAGACGCATGACGACCGACTCGCCCTCGACCGTCGGCAGGGTCGCGACACGGATGTCGAGCAGCCGTCCGGCCGCGGCCGCGTTGAGCGAGATGCGACCGTCCTGCGGCTTCCGCCTCTCGGCGATGTCGAGCTTGGCGAGCACCTTCAGACGCGTCGTGACGCCGGGCATCATCCGCTTCGGGATGCGCTGCACCTCGTGCAGCACGCCGTCGATCCGCAGCCGGACGGCGAGTGCGTCCTCCTGCGGCTCGAAATGCACGTCGCTGGCCCCGTCTTCGGCCGCCTGGAAGATGATCGAGTTGACGAGCCGGACGAGCGGCACGTCGGAGATGCCGTCCTCGACCTCGAGATCGTCGAGCTCTTCCTCTTCCTCGAGGAGCGCCGCCTCCTCTTCGATGACCGCGCGGGCGCCGAAGGCCTCCGACGCGCGGGCGAGGCGCTTGATCTCGTTCGCGATGTCGTCGCGCGACGCGACGGCGATCTCGAGCTGCAGCTTCGTGCCGAGGCGAAGCTCGTCGATCGCCTGCACGTTCGCCGGGTCGGCGACGGCGATCCGGAGCGTCTCGCCCTCGATCGCATACGGCAGGGCGCCGACACGCTCGAGCACGTGCAGCGGCAGCTGCTCGGCGGCATCGGGCTGGACGCCGACGAGCGCAAGGTCGACGAAGGGCAGCTGGAACCGGCTCGCAAGCGTGCGAGCGATCCCCTCGGCGGTGGCCACGCCCTCCTCGAGGACAGCCGTAGAGAACGGCGTTCCCTGCTTCGCACGGCTGCGCGCAGGCGCAAGTCGGTCCGCGGAGACGAGCCCGGTCGTCTCGATCAGGTCGGCGACCAGCTCGGCAAGCTCGTTGACCGGGAACGCCGCGGGCAGAGCCGCTTCATCGGCAGCCTGCTTTTGTCCGGCCCGGCCGGATGTGCGCAGTTTGGGGAGGTCCATCAGTACCTCGAATGAGTTATCGGCACGGTGGGCGGCGGCCTATAGGCACTGAGGCCCGAGAGAGGTAGGGTTTTCAACGCGTGACGAGGAGGGGACCGGGCCCGAAACGCCTGCTGCTCGCGGTTTTCGCGGTCGGGCTCTGCGCCCTGCCATCGGCGAGCGGCGCCGTCACGCCGACGTCGCGGGTCAGCGTCTCGACGGCGGGCGCTCAGGCCAACGGCCACAGCCTGTCGGCCTCGATCAGCGCCGACGGGCGCTACGTGGCGTTCTACTCGAGCGCGACGAACCTCGTCGCCGGCGACACGAACGGCAGGCGCGACGTCTTCCTGCGTGACACACAGACGGGCAAGACGACGCGCGTCAGCATCAGCAGCTCCGGCGCGCAGGCCAACGGCGAGAGCTTCGGGCCGTCGATCAGCCCCGACGGCCGCTACGTCGCCTTCTACTCGGACGCCTCGAACCTCGCGCCCGGCGACACGAACAACGCCGACGACGTCTTCGTGCACGACAACCAGACCGGGGCGACGACCCGCGTGAGCATCTCGAGCACCGGCGACCAGTCGGACGGCGGCAGCTACTCGCCGTCGATCAGCCTCGACGGCCGCTACGTCGCCTTCCTTTCCGACGCGACGAACCTCGTCGCCGGCGACACGAACCGCCTGCGCGACGTCTTCGTCCACGACGCCGTGACCGGGGCGACGACGCGGGTCGACGTGTCCACGAACGGAGACCAGGCCCTGGGCGGGCCGAGCGCGTCGCCGGCGATCAGCGCCGACGGGCGCTTCGTCGCGTTCTCCACCTTCGCGTACTCGCTGATCATGGCCGACACGAACTTCGAATCGGACATCTACGTGCACGACCTGCAGACGGGCACGACGACCCGCGTCAGCGTCGACAGCACCGGCTTCGAGGTGGACGGCAACAGCTTCGATCCCTCGATCAGCGCGGACGGCCGCTTCGTTGCCTTCGACTCCGACGCCTTCAGCCTCGTTCCCGAGGACACCAACGACTCGATCGACGTCTTCGTCTACGACCAGCAGACCGGCCTGCAGGAGCGGGTCAGCGTGGACGATGCGGGCACCGAGGGGAACGACTCCAGCGTGCGTCCCTCGATCAGCTGGGACGGCCGCTACGTCGCGTTCTCGTCCGACGCGTCGAACCTCGTCCCCGGGGACGAGAACGGCTCGATCGACGACTTCGTCCACGACACGCTCAGCGGCGCGACCTCGCGGATCAGCCTGACAAACGGCGGCGGGGAGTCGGACGGGGACAGCCTCCGGCCGGCGCTCAGCGGCAACGGGCTGTTCGCCGCGTTCGACTCGCAGGCGACGAACCTCGTCGGCGGCGACACGAACGGGTTCAGCGACGTTTTCCTACGGGCCGTCAACGCCGGCCCGCCTCCGCCGCCGCCGGCGGTGCGCTGCCGCGTTCCGAAGGTCGTCGGCCTGCGCCTGGAGAGCGCGAAGACCCGGATCTCACGCGCGCACTGCCGCGTCGGGAAGATCCACCGCGTGCGTTCGAAGCGGGTCGGACGCGTGCTCAGGCAGAGCCCGCGCGCGGGCGCGGTGAGGCCGCGCGGCGCGAGGGTCAATCTGACCGTCGGCCGGCGCTAGCTAGAAGTGCCCTAGGTACGCGTCGAGCAGCGGCTGGCCCACGAACAGCGCCACGATCGCACCCAGGGCCAGGAACGGCGCGAACGGGATGCCCATCTTGCGCGCAGCCGAGCCGTGCCGCGCCAGCAGGACGACGCTCGGTACGAGCGCGGCGACCATCCCGAGCATCAGCCCGACGCCGACGAGCCGGCCGAGCATCGCGCCAAGCAACAGCGCGAGCTTGACGTCGCCCATGCCCATCCCGGCCGGGTAGGCGAGGGCCGCGACGAAGAGGAACCCGGCCGCGCCGACCGCCCCGAGCGCCCACTCCGGGCTGGGCTCGAGCGCCGTCTGCGCGACGAGCACGATGAGCGCCGCCGGCAGCACGAGCCGGTTCGGGACGATCCGGTGCTTCAAGTCGATCGCGCTCAGTACGACGAGCACGGCGCAGAAGAACGACGCGACGACGGCCTTCCCGCTCAGCCCGAAGGCGACGAAGCAGCCGGCCACGAGCCCCGCGGTGGCGAGCTCGACGGCCGGGTAGAGCGGACTGATCCGCGTCGAGCACGAGCGGCAGCGCCCGCGCAGCAGCAGGTACGAGAGCACGGGCACGTTGTCGTGCCACGCGAGGGCCGCGCCGCAGCTCGTACAGGCCGACCGCGGTCGGACGACCGAGCGCCGCAGCGGCACCCGGACCGCCACGACGTTCGCGAAGCTCCCGAGCGCCAGTGCGGGCCAGAACGCGAGCATGCCTAGCGCGAAGTCCACGAGCGCGTTATCGGCGCGAAGGCGCCGCAGGTTGAGGGTCTAGCCCGTGAAGCCCTGCGGCGGGTTCGGCTGGGCGTAGACCTCTTTGTTCGAGGGCATGCCAACCGGAACGATCGAGATCGTCGGGAACGCGTTCGTGGTCAGGTTGTTCGAGAGGATGATCTGGCTGCCCACGATCGGCCCGTCGACCTTGGCGTTGTTGCCGAACTCGACCGCGTTCGTCCCGTAGAGCCCGCCCTGCCAGCTGAAGTTGTTGTCCATCTGGATGCTGTCACCAGGATTGACCTGGCCGCCGCTCCCGTCTGCAACGACCATGAACATGTCGAAGTTCGGGTTCCAGGTGGAGAAGTCGCAGTCGCTGCCGGAGACCGACGCGCAGAGCTTGCCGCTGATCCGAAGGGTCCCGGAGAGGTACAGCGTGCCCTGGCCGTCGTACGTGTTGAGGGCCCCGTTCCCGACCTTCGCGCTGCCGTCGATGTAGACCGTCCCGCTCACGGTGAGGGTCTTCGTGGTGGAGTTCCAGCCGATCTCTCCACTCGACGGCGTGTCCCACTCGACCGTCTGGGCGGACACGTGGGCGGCCGCCGTCGAGCTCTTCGCGCCGCGCACCACAGTCCAGGTGGTCGTCCCGAAGCCGCCGGTGACCGTCATGTACTCGTTGTCGATCCTGATGTTGAACTGGGTCGACGGGAAGCCCGTCGCCGATGCGACTGACACGGTCGTCTGGGAGGCCGTGAGCGCGCCGGTGAGCGTTGTGTGTGCGCCGGGCCCGACTCGACAGAAGTACGAGCTGCTCGGAGTGAGGTCGAAGACGTTCGAGACGCTGTTGTCGCGGGTCGGATAGTTGGAGTCGAAGGTCGGCGGAGTCCCGCTCGACGCTTGTGCAGGCCTCGGCGGGGCCGGGGATCGAGTTCTGGTACCAGGTGGTGTAATCGGCCGCGGGCGGGGCGACGACTGGCGGAGTGTGGTTGACGCCGATCGTCGTGCCGTCGGAGAGCTTGCTGTAGATGTGGTTCGCGTCCTGGTTCCCGGTGCACGCTCCCCAGCTGCCGCTCGTCGTGTAGCGACAGTTGCCGCCGACGTAGGTCTCGACGCGGGTGCCCAGGTTCGTGGAAGCGCCGATCGAGGCGTTGTTGGCCACGTCCACGGAGCCGCCCACGATGACGGTCGACTCCGCCAGGTTCACGTTCTGGCTCAGGCAGAGGTTGCCGGCGACGTACATTCGCGACGAGCCGGTGATGTTGTTCGGTAGGGACTGGTCACAGGTGCTCCCGGTGTGGCCCGCGAACAGGTAGTTCCAGACGGGGTTGTTCAGCGGCTGCGTGACGCTGGGCGTCACCGTCACTTTTGCCTCGAGCGTCCTCTGGACCGTCGTACCGGCCTTGTTGGGGTTCGGCGCCCTGCCGATCGAGGTGATGTACCACCAGGCCTGGCTGCGCACGAGGGTGCCGCAGTAGTCAGTGCTGCTCCCGCTCCCGAAGCTGGCATGCAGCCAGGTCGACGTCGAGGTGCGCTGCGCTGTCGGGTCCGAGTACTTCGTTTCGTTCGAGGTGCAAGGCGGGAGCGTGATCTGGTCCAGGGCGTTGTTCGTGTCGAGATTGAGGACCGCCATCGTGTTGTTGATCCCGGACTCGGCAAGCGAGAACGCGCTCTGCCGTGACCGGCTCTGCGCGGTCTCCTTCGCGCCCGAAGTGGAGTACGCGATCGCGGTCGTCCCGGCGATCAGCATCACCGCGGTGATCCCAACCGCCATTACAAGCGCCATCCCGCGCTCGCTCGACAATCGCAGGCGTAGCCGGCGCCGCATGCGTGTTTGATCGGCGCCGGCCCGGCGCGGCTTAACCCGGCGCATCCCTCGAACGGACTAGGAGCGGGAGCTGTTCCGGAGCACGATGTCGTCGGCGAGGTCGTACAGGTCGACCGTCTGCGACGGCCTCAGGTTCACGGGCAAGTCGACGTGCAGCAGCGCGAGCGAGGTCGTCGTGCCTGCCGTGTAGGCGAAGACGCAGAGCGCTGTCGGTGTCCCGCACGTCGGCGCCGAGCTGCTCGGGACCAGGTAGTCGCCCCACAGGACGCCGCCGGTGCAGCTCGAGCCGACCGCCCGGTAGAGCCCGTAGCGGTTCGTCGCCACGCTGCGCGTGCACCAGGTGACGGCGCCGCTGCCGGTCTTGCAATAGGTGGGAAGGTCGAGCGTGATCGCCGACGCGGACGAGGCCGACGGCGTCGCGGTGGTGACCGTGTCCGCGCAGCGCACCTCGCGCCGCATCTTGTCGAGGCCGAGCCTGGCGGTCAGCTGGGCCTGGAACCGGCGGTTCATGTCGGTTTCCGATTTCGACGCCGAGATGAAAACGGTGGTCAGCCCCGTCATGACGAGGCCCATGATCACCATCACGGTCAGCATCTCGACGAGCGTGTAGCCGCGCTCGGCGCGGAGCGTGCGGACGGTCATCTCGCTTCGCGGCGCACGCGGGCGAGCGCCGCGCGGGCGACCGACTCGCTGCGGTTCCCGATCCCCCAGAGGCGCTCGGCGCGCTGGTCGACCGCGATCAGCGTCTCGAGAGCCTGAGCTCCGTGCCACCAGCCGAACTCCGCGCCCGTGACGATCCAGGCGTGTTGGTAGAGCCAGGCGTGGACGTTCGCGTTGTTCCGCTTGGGCTTTGTCGCGATCCAGGCCGCGAGCCTCTCGGCGCGTGCGGGGAGGGAGATCTCGTCGAGCGGCTCCTTCCGCGCGCCGGGCCGGTGGAAGGCAGCCGGCCGCTTGAGAGGAGCGACGGGCTTGGCCGGCGCCTTCGGTGCGGGAGGCTTCGCCTTTGCGGCGGCGGGCTTGGCCTTCGCGCGTGGCTTGGCAGCCGGAACGGCCCTGGAAGGCAACTTGATCGCCGTGCCGCGGTAGCTCGAGGTGTCCTGGGGCACGCCTTGCTCGCCGTAGCGGCCCTTGACCAGCGTCACGACGACCGTCGGCGCGCCGGTGTCGACGACCTGCGTGCCCGCTGCGGGCGACTGGCCGGCGACCTGGTTCCCGGCGTAGCCGTGAACGCTGCCGCTCACGCGCCAGGCGAAGCCTGAGTCCTCGAGCAACCCCTTGGCGAAGACGAACGCCTGCCCGGTGACGTCCGGGACGGTCAGGTTCGGAGGCGCGGCGGGCCCGGTGGGCGTCGCGACCGGCTGCGGCCCGATGATGTTCGTCTTGTCCGCGGCCAGCGTGAACGCCGCCGTGGCCAGGATCCAGGCAACCGCGATGAGCACAGCACGAGGCAGAAGCGCGCCAAGCCGCATGCTCACCCCTTCGGCACTGTTCGGGGGCTTTGTCATCCCCCTACCGGGTGACGCGCCAGCTGGGGACGACCACGAAGACCGCGCCTCGGGCGGAAGCCGAGTCGGTCGGCCCTGCGTCCTGCCAGCGGAACGCGACGTTCGCGAAGCTCTGGAACCACGGCTGCGCCTGCGGATAGCTGACGGTCGGGTCGAGCTGGAGATGCAGGTGCGGCCCGGTTGCATCGCCGGTCATCCCGACGAGGCCGACCTCCGTGCCGGCCGGAAGCGTCACGCCTGCGGTGACCAACGGGTCGAGGTAGGAGAGGTGGCAGTACGTCCAGGTCTGGCCGTCCTCGGTGTGGATCGTCAGGCCGATGCCGCAGCGCGGGTCCGGGTACTGCCACGCGCGCAGGACGACTCCGTTTGCGAGCGCGTAGACAGGCGAGCCCATCGGCGCGGCGATGTCGGCCGCGGGGTAGTCGTGGTGGGAGTGCGAGGTCGAGACGAGCGAGGGGCCGCCGCCGACCGGGAAGACGTACTGGCCGTCGTACGCAGGCGCGCCGAGCATCGTCCCCGCGGCCGGCGAGAAGGACGACGAGACCGACTGCTGCTGGGCGGACTCGAGCGCGCCCCTGGCGTTCGCGACGGTTGTGCGGGTGCGGGTCACGCGCGCCCGCGCGTTCCCGAACGCGATGCCGGCGAGGGTCGCGCGGCGCTCGAGCGCGAGCCGGTCGGAGAGCAGCTTGGTGCGCGCCGCGCGCAGGCGCAGCGAGCGCACACGCTCCCAGCGGGCATGCGCCACGCGCTCGGCCGCGAGCAGCTTCCGGTTCGCCTTGACGACCGCGTGCCGCGCCTGGTCGAGCGAGACCTGCAGCCGGTCGAGCGTGAACGTGACGTCGGTGCCGCCGGAGCCGAACAGCCGCGCCAGCTGGAGCACCTCGTCGACGTACCACTGCGCGTGGTTGTAGGAGAAGATCGCGCGCGAGATGTCCGTCGCGCCGCCCGAGGCGGCGAGGTAGCGGGCGGCCGCGGTGATCGCGTCCTCCGCGTTCCACGGATCCGCCAGGCCGTCGCCGTTCGCGTCGACCCCCCAGCGCTCCCAGGTGGACGGCATGAACTGCATCCAGCCGATCGCCCCCGCGGAGCTCGGCCCCATGTTGCGGCCGAAGTTCGACTCGACCTTGTTGATCGCCGCAAGCACCTGCCACGGGATCTGGTAGTCCGCGCCGGCTCGCTGCCAGATCGCGAGCAGCTGCGGGTAGGAGAGCTGCTGCGGCAGGGCCGGTGGGGTGAGTGAGAACGAGGCCGTACCGGGCGCGTTCGGGGCGAGCGGGCTCGGCAGCGACGCGGGCGCCGCCGGCGTGTCCGGGACGACCTTGAAGACGTCCGCGCCGGCCGAACCGGCCAGCGCCAGGGCCGTCAGCAGCGCCGCCACGAGCCGTTTCATCGCTAGGGCGAGCCCGCCAGCCGAAGCCCCGGCAGCTGGTCGTCTTCGCGGGCCTCGGGCTCCTCGGGCGCCGCCTCCGACTGCGGGCGGTCCGTCTCCATTCCTGCCGCCCTGCGCTTCAGGGCCTGCTCCAGCGCGACGAGGAAGTCGTGCCGGTTCGTGGCCGCGTTCGCCGCCACCTCTCGGTCGATCTCGCCGGCGATCACGAGCGTGATCAAGGCGTCGGTGAAGGTCTGCATGTCGAAGAACTCGCCCTCGCGGATCGCGTCCGGGATCTCCTCGCCCTTCCGCTCGCGGATCAGGTCGGCGATGCGCGAGTTGGTGACCATCACCTCGACAGCGGCCACGCGCCCGCCCTCGAGCCGCGGCAGCAGCCGCTGGCTGATCACGCCGCGCAGAACGCCTGCCAGGATCGCGCGGATCTGGTCCTGCTTGACGGCCGGGAAGAACTCGATCAGGCGGTTGACGGTCTCGGCGGCGTCGATCGTGTGCATCGTCGAGAGGACGAGGTGGCCCGACTCGGCCGCCTTGAGCGCCGTCTCGGCGGTCTCGGAGTCGCGCAGCTCGCCGATCAGGATCACGTCCGGGTCCTGGCGCAGCACGCGCCGGATCGCCGCGAGGAACGACTCGGTGTCGAGCCCGACCTCGCGCTGGTTGACGATGCACCCCCGGTCGGCGTGCAGGATCTCGATCGGGTCCTCGACCGTGACGATGTGCAGCCGGCGGCTCCGGTTGATGTGGTCGATCACCGCGGCGAGCGTGGTCGTCTTGCCCGAGCCGGTCGCGCCCGTGCAAAGCACGAGCCCTCGGTGCTCCTCGGCGAGCCGTCCGACGCCCTTCGGCAGGCGCAGCTCCTCGAAGCTCGGCACCTCCCTGGGGATCACGCGGAACGCGAACGAGATCGAGCCGCGCTGGCGGAAGCCGTTGACGCGGAAGCGCGGGAGCTGGGTAGCCGTGTAGGCGATGTCGAGCTCGCCGGACTCGTGAAAGGAGTGGAGCTTCGCAGGCGCCAGGTCGGCGACCACGGCCAGGGCGGCCTCGAGGTCGGGGTCGGTCAGTGGCGGATGCTCGGGGAGCACCCCGAGCTCACCGTCGCGCCGCACGATCGGCGGCTGGCCGACTTTCAGGTGAATGTCGCTCGCGCCGAGTTCCACGGCGCGAGCCAGGACCGCATTCAGCTCCACGCACGTGCTGATCGGCATGAGCACGCCCCCGCTTGAGCCGTCAGAATCGTCCCCGATGCCTCGCGTGCGCTCGAGCCCGGCCATGTTCACGCTCGCCGTGCTCCTCGTCTTCGTCGTGCTCGGTCTGGCCGACCGGCACGTCGACCTGACCGGACAACTCGGCCTCGGCTTCGCGACGTGGCTCGTGCTGCTCGCGGCGCTCCGGCCGCTGTCTCTCGAGCGGCGCATCCAGACGCTGCTCGTCGTCGGCGTCGCGACCTGCATGGAGGTCGTCGGCTCGATCCTCTGGGGCGTATACACGTACCGGCTCCACAACCTCCCGCTGTTCGTGCCGCCGGGCCACGGGCTCGTCTACCTCGCCGGGATCAGCCTCAGCCAGACAGCGCTCGTGCGCGCGCGGCCGCGAGCGTTCGTCCTGGCGGTGGCGGCCTGTGCGGCGATGTGGGGCGTCCTCGGCCTGACGATTCTGCCGCGCTTCGACCTCGGCGGCGCGATCGGCGTCTCGGTGTTCCTCTTCTTTCTCTGGAAGGGGCGCGTGCCGGTGGTCTACGGCGGCGTCTTCTTCGTCGTGCTCTTCCTCGAGATCTGGGGCACGGCGGTGGGCCTCTGGCAGTGGCACGCGATCACGCCCGGGCTCGGCCTGCCGATGGGCAATCCGCCGAGCGGCGCGATGAGCGGCTACGTGCTGTTCGACATCGTGGCGATCGCCATCACCGGGTGGCTGCTGCGCCGGCTGCGTGCGCGAGCGCCCGAAGCGCCTGCAGCGGAACCCGCATCGTCCCGCCCGCGCGACGCGGATCCGGCAGCTCGTCGCGCAGGAGCCGCTCTGCGAGGCGCCATGCGGGCGGCGTTCGCGCGATCGTGAACGCCAGCCGCGGGAAGCGGTCGAACGCGACCTTCGCCGACCACGACGCGGAGATCATCGGGCCCAGCTCCTGCTCGAGCCGAGCGGCATACGGCTCGAGATCCGCCTGCCGTCCCGCGAGGAGGTCGAGAACGGCGTCGGCCGCGAGCCGCGAGCTCAGCAGCGCCTCGTAGATGCCGTCACCGGAGAGCGGGTCGATGAGGCCCGCTGCGTCTCCGACGAGCAGCGCGCGGCCGCGAACCGGAGACTCGCCGGCCCGGCGCATCGGCAGGCGGAACCCGCGGACCGATTCGAGCCGCGCGTGCGGGAGCCCGTACCCGGAGCACGCGCGCTCGAGGTGCTCGCGCAGCCGCGGCCCTTCCGAAGCCCAGCCGCCGACGCCGACGTTGACGTGGTCGCCCTTCGGGAACACCCACGCGTAGCCACCGGGCACCGAGCCGAGGTCGACCACGGCTTTTCCGCGCCAGCGGTCCTCCCGCGCGTATGCATACGAGACGTTGCCCTCGAGCGCGACGCCGTGCCTGCGCGCACCGAAGCCGAGAGCCCTCATCGTCAGGCCGTTGACGCCGTCGGCGCCGATCACTGCGGGCGCCGAGGCGGCTGTTCCGTCGAACCGGACCGTCCCGCCTCTCCCGTCCAGCTCGAGCGCCGTCGCCCGCACGCCGTCACGGAAGTCGGCGCCGGCGGCCGCGGCCTCGCCGGCGAGGTGGGCGTCCAGGCGTCGTCGCTGGGTCATCAGCACGATCGGCCCCTGCCCGCGCCGCTCGAAGCGGCGTCCGTAGCGGAAACCGAGCTCGAACCGGTCGACCACCTCCTCGACCACCGAGTCGACGGAGACCGGGAGCTGGCGCACGGCGCGGTAGGTCAGCCCGCCGCCGCAGGGCTTGTCCCGCGGGAAGCGCGCGCGGTCGAGCAGCAGCACCCGCGCGCCGGCGCGCGCGAGGCGGAGCGCCGAGGTCGACCCGGCCGGCCCGGCCCCGACGACGATCGCGTCGAACCGCTCCACGGCGTCCATCGTAAGCCGTCTTGAACCACGCGGAGGCGCTTTGTAGAGTCGCCCGCAATCGACCGCAGAAGAGAGGGCTGGCCATGACAGAGACGCTGGACGCTGCAAACGTCGACGCCTTCGCGGGGAAGCTGCACGGCAGCTTGACCCGCACGGGCGACTCCGACTACGACGAGGTACGCGCGCTCTACAACGCGATGATCGACAAGCGGCCGGCGCTGATCGCGCGCTGCGCTGACGTGGACGACGTCGTAGCCGCCGTCAATTTCGGCCGCGAGAACGGCCTCGACATCGCGATTCGCTGCGGCGGCCACAACGGGCCAGGCCTCGGCTCGGTCGACAACGGCCTGGTGATCGACCTTTCCGGCCTGAAGACGATCACGGTCGACCCGGACGCCCGCACCGCCACGGTCGGCGGCGGCTGCCTCTTCGGCGAGATCGACGCGGCGACCCACGAGCACGGGATGGCGACGCCAGGCGGGATCATCTCGACGACCGGCGGCGGCGGCCTGATTCTCGGCGGCGGCGTCGGCCATCTGTCGCGCAAGTGCGGCCTCTCGATCGACAACATTTTGGGCGCACAGGTCGTGCTCGCGGACGGCAGCGTCGTGAACGCAAACGAGAACGAGAACGACGACCTCTACTGGGCGCTCCGCGGCGGCGGCGGCAACTTCGGCGTCGTGACCTCGCTCACGATGCGCCTTCATCCGATCTCGACGGTCGTCGCGGGCCCGATGTTCTGGTCACTCGAGAGCACGGCGGATCTCCTCCGCTGGTACCGCGAGTTCATCGTGAACGCACCCGAGGACCTGAGCGGATTCTTCGCCTTCCTGAGCGTTCCGCCTGCGCCGATGTTCCCGGAGGAGCTCCACCTGCAGAAGGTCGCCGGGATCGTTTGGTGCTGGACCGGCCCCGAAGAGGGCGCGGCCGACGCGCTCGCCGAGGCACGCGAACAGCCGGGGCTTCTGCTCGACGGTGTCCAGCCGATGCCGCTGCCCGCACTCCAGAGCGCCTTCGACGGCGTCTACCCCGCAGGCGACCAGTGGTACTGGCGCGCCGACTTCGTCGAGACGATCCCCGACGAGGCGGTCGAGTTGCATGCAAAGTGGGGCGCGGACATGCCGACGTGGAAGTGCACGATGCACCTCTATCCGATCGACGGTGCGCCGCACGACGTCGGCCCCACGGAGACACCCTGGGGCTATCGGAACGCCAACTGGGCAGCCGTCTTCGCCGGGGTCGATCCCGATCCCGCGAACGTCGACAAGATCGGCGCCTGGTCGAGGGAATACCACGAGGCGCTGCATCCGTACTCGGCCGGCGGCGCGTACGTCAACATGATGATGGAGGAGGGCCAGGACCGGGTCGAGGCCAGCTATGGCCAGAACTACGACCGGCTCGCCAAGATCAAGGCGAAGTACGACCCGGACAACCTCTTCCACGTCAACCAGAACATCAAGCCGGCAACCTGAGAGGAGGCTCTTGCCCAGATACCTCGTCATCCGCAGGTTCGACGTCGCCGAGGACGAGATGCCCGAGGTCGGGCGCCGCTCGCGCAGGACGATCGAGGAGGGCTACCCAGAGATCACGTGGGAGCACAGCCACGTGGTCGTCCTGGCCGACGGGACGGTCATGTCGTACTGCATCTACGAAGGGCCGAGCGAGGAGATGGTCAGGGCCCACGGCCGCGACCTCGGGGAACACACCATGGAGGCCGTCCTCGAGATCGCGGCGGATGTCACGCCGGCAGACTTCCCACCGGTGTCTGCCTAACTAGTTCTCCTGCATGAGGTCCCGCGCGTCCGGGATGTGGACCGCGGCAGCACGCGCCAGGCCGAGCCGGCGGCGGATGTCGCCGAGCCGCTCACCGTCGTCCTCGGGTACGAGATCGAGCGCTTCCCGGTAGATGATCGCGGCCTGGTCCTTCGCCCAGCCGCGCTCGGCCTGCTCGGCTGCGCGAACGAAGTAGACGAACGCCCGCTCGGGGTCGCCCGCCTCCCGCCAGTGGCGGGCGAGCGTCGCGGCCGCCTCGCCGAGCTCCGCCGTCGTCTCCTCGAAGAACTCGGCGACATGCGCGTGCCTCGCGCGGCGGTCGGCACGCGGGAGGAGCTCATACGCCACGTCCCGGATGAGCACGTGCTTGAAGCCGAACTGCTGGTCGCCCTCGATCATGGAGCCGGTGTCGCGCACGATCAGGTCGCGCTGCTCGAGCGCCCCGAGCAGGCCGGACAGGCCGTCGCTTCCGTCAGCCATTCGCTCGAGCGCCCCGCGCCAGAAGGTCTTGCCGACGACCGCCGCGTCCAGCAGCAGCGCGCGCTCGGCGGCCGGGAGCGCGTCGAGCCGAGCGGCGAGAATCCCCCTGATCGAGGTCGGCAGGGAGCCCCCGGCCTGCGAGGACTCGGTCACCGTCGCCGCGAGCTGCTCGATGAAGAGCGGGTTCCCGCCGGCCGTCTCCGCGAGCTTCGAGACTGCTTCCGTCTTCAGCAGGCCGAGGCGACGCTGGGCGAGCTGCTCGGCCTCCGCGGGATTCAACGGCGCGAGCGGCAGCGCCGTATAGGCGGACAAGCCACCGCCCCAGGCCGGCCGGTTGTCCAGCAGCTCGGGCCGGGCGAGAGACAGGAGCATGACCGGCAGGTCCCGCAGCCTGGCGGCCAGCAGCTCGATCAGGTCGAGGAGCCCGCGGTCGGCCCAGTGGATGTCCTCGAACACGAGCACCGTCGGCTCCTCGCGCGCGACCGACTCGATGAAGACGCGCACCGAGAAGAAGAGCTCCTCACGGTCTTTCACCTCCCCCTCGGGGTCGAGGCCGAGCAGGATCGCGAGGTGCCGCGCCACGGTCTCGTCGGTCACCCGCTCCCGCAGCTTCGCCAGGCCGACGTCGGGTGGATCGCTCTCGAAGATCCCGCAGAGCTGCTTGACCTGCGTCGAGAAGGCGAAGTAGGCGCTGCTCTCGCGATACGGCAGCGACCGTCCGTGGACCGTGCGGCCGCCGAGCTGCCCGACGAGCCGGTCGAACTCCTGCGCCAGCCGAGTCTTGCCGATTCCCGCCGGCCCGAGCACGGTGACGAGGTGCGGCACCGACCCGCCCGCGACGCGCTCCCAGATCCCGCGCAGCACTTCCAGCTCGCGCGCGCGCCCGACGAGATCGCCGGAGTGGAAGCGCTCCCCGGCCTCATGGCGCGGCCTGATCGCGATCCAGGCCTCGAGCGGCTGGGCCTTGCCCTTCGCCTCGAACGGCGGCGTGGCCTCGTACTCGATCGCGTCCCCCGTTGTCTCGTAGGTCCCCCGACCCACCAGCACGCCGCCGACCGGAGCCGCCGACTGCAGCCGCGATGCGGTGTTCACGACGTCACCGGCGACCATCGCCTCACCGAGCTCCGGCCGCGCGCCGAGCGAGACCAGAGCCTCACCGGTGTTGACGGCGATCCGAACCTGTACGTCGAGCTCGGCCAGCTGGTGGACGCCGTCCCGCACCGAGAGCGCCGCCCGCACCGCTCGCTCGGGATCGTCGCCGAACGCCGTCGGCGCTCCGAAGACGGCCACGATCGCGTCGCCGATGAACTTCTCGACGACGCCTCCGAACGACTCGAGCTCCTGCCGGACGAAGTCGTGGTACGGGCTCAGGAATGCCCGAACGTCCTCCGGATCGAGCTGCTGAGCCAGCCGTGAAGCCGACCAGGTCAACGAAGACCACGGACACAATCCGCCGCTCGTCCCGCCCGGCCGGCGCCGCGGCGTCGAGCGGCTGCCCGCAGGCGAGGCAGAACCTGGCGACCGCCGGGTTCTCCTGCCCGCAG
>CAVWKS010000018.1:0-5625 GCA_963755635.1 uncultured Actinomycetes bacterium
AAACGGACGTCCTATGAGCGTAGGCTCGACGGAGCTCATCAAGGAGCGGAGGCGGCGGCTTTGCCGGCGCCGGGAGCGGGAAGCGTGAGCCAGCACGGCAAGAACTACCGCCAGGCCCGCTCGCAGATCGACCGCGAGCAGCTCTACTCGCCGGTCGAGGCCATTCGCATGCTGAAGAGCTTCCCGGCCGCGAAGTTCGACGAGACGGTCGAGCTCCACCTGAACCTCGGCCTCAACGTCCGTCACGCCGAGCAGCAGCTCCGCGGCACGCTGATGCTCCCGCACGGCACCGGCCGCGAGTCGCGCGTCGCCGTCTTCGCCGACGGCGACAAGGCCCGCGAGGCCCAGGAGGCCGGCGCGGACGTCGTCGGCACGGCCGATCTCGCGAAGCAGATCGAGGAGGGCTTTGACGACTTCGACGTCGCGATCGCCACTCCCGACCAGATGGGTGTCGTCGGCAAGCTCGGCCGGATCCTCGGCCCGCGCGGGAAGATGCCGAACCCGAAGACCGGCACCGTCACGATGGACGTCGCCAAGGCGGTGCAGGACGCGAAGGCCGGCAAGCTCGAGTACCGCACCGACCGCGGCGCGAACGTCCACGTCACGATCGGCAAGAAGAGTTTCGACGACCGCCAGCTGCTCGAGAACTACACCGCTCTGATCGAGGAGATCAACCGCGCCAAGCCCGCTGCTGCGAAGGGCCGCTACATCAAGACCGCTACACTCACGAGCACGATGGGCCCGGGAATCCACGTCGACGCGACGCGGACTCGGGGCCTGACGGAAGAGCTGGAAGGAGCGCCGGCAGAAGAAGCCGTAACCGCGTAGGACTAGGACCGCCGAAGACCGCTGGCAGCCGCGAGGCAGAGGACCAGCCGAGGTGCGTCGCGTCGGGTGCTCAGCGCTCGCGTCGGCCCGCCTCAGGCGGGCTAGTCATTTCTGGAGGAAATGACGTGCTGAGATCAGAGAAAGAACGAGTCGTCCGGGAGCTGGCCGAGCGCCTGCGCTCGACGGAGACGCTGATGGTCGCCGACTACCGCGGCCTGACGATGACCGAGATCGACGAGCTGCGCACCCGGCTGCTCGAGGCCGGCGCTCGCTTCACGGTCGTCAAGAACACGCTCACACGGCTGGCCGCCGAGGAAGCGGGAACGAAGGACGTTCTCGACCTGGTCGAGGGCCCGACCGCGATCGCGTTCCTCGAGGCGGACGGCGATCCGGTCGCGGTCGCGAAAGTACTGAACGACACCGCCCGGACGCGCGACGTGCTCGTGATCCGCGGTGGCATCCTCGACGGCTCGCTCGTCGGCGGCGACGACATCAAGCGACTCGCGAGCCTGCCGCCGGCCGAGGTGCTGCGCGCGCAGTTCGCCGGCACCGTGGTCGGCCCGCTGACGATGGTCGTCGGCCTGTTCGCGGCACCGCTGCGCGACATCGTCGGCGTGATCGACGCTCGTATTCGCCAGCTCGAGGAGCAGGGCGAGACCGTTCCGCCAGAGCCGGAGGCGCCGGAGCCTGCCGCCGAAGCGACGGAGACCGAACCGCAGGCCGAGGCGGAGCCGGAAGCCGAACCAGAGCCAGAACCTGAACCTGAACCAGAACCAGAACCCGAAGCGCAAGCAGAATCGCAAGAGGAGGAGGAGCCAAGTGGCAACGAAGACTGATACGGACAAGCTCGTCGAGCAGCTCGGTGGCATGACCGTGCTCGATCTCGTCGAGCTGAAGAACAAGCTCGAGGAGGAGTGGGGCGTGACGGCGGCAGCGCCGGTCGCGGTGGCCGCAGCGGGTGCTCCCGCAGGCGGCGACGGTGCCGGGGCGGCCGAGGAGAAGACCGCCTTCGACGTCGTGCTGACGGGCGCCGGCGACAAGAAGATCCAGGTGATCAAGGTCGTCCGCGCGATCACGGGCCTGGGCCTGAAGGAGGCCAAGGACCTCGTCGACGGCGCGCCGAACCCCGTCAAGGAAGGCGCGACGCAGGAAGAGGCCGACCAGATCAAGGCGCAGCTCGAAGAAGCCGGCGCCAGCGTCGAGCTCAAGTAGTTCCCGCCGGGCGCGCCTCCTTCCCGGGGGCGCGCCCCGTTTTGTTAGCGGCCCGTAAGGGTTCCTACCTCGTTCCAGGGATTCGGCTGGGCGCGCCGCAGGTTGGTGCCGAAGACCCCGTCAGTTGGGCGTAACCCACCCCCCGATGGAGGTTTCAATGCGGCTCAAGTTCCTGATTCTCGCGCTCGTGGCCTCGCTGGTCGCGGTCTCGGCCGCCGCCGGCAAGGGCAAGCCGCCGAACACCGGCAACGGCTGCAAGCCGTCCGTCAAGGTCGTCCTCAAGGGCGTCCTTGCGGCGGATGTCGATCCGGCGGACGGCGACTCGTCCTTCGTGATGGTCGTCAAGCACTCCAACCGGTTCGGCCGGGCCTGGAAGAACGCCGGCTCGGCGACGATCAATGTCGACCAGAAGACGAGGGTCCGGCGGCAGGGCGCACGCAACCTCGGCGCGCTCGCTCCGAACGATCGTGTGCTCGTCGGCGCGAAGGTCTGCAAGGCCGACCTCGTCGGTGGCGCAATGCCGGATCTCACCGCGCGCAAGATCGGCGCGCACCCGGTGCCGAGCTCCTAGCTCGCGCTCACCGAGATTGACGACGAAGGCGCCTACGGGCGCCTTCGTCGTTCTGGAGCCAGGCCGGGGCGTTCCCCTCACGACGCGCCTCGCAATGCGCGGTGAGATGGCTCAACCAGGCGGGTCTGGCGCGCCGGCGGGGCAGCGTCTATAGTGCGGGAACGCCGGGCGGCGACCCAGCCGGTTGCCCTTGCGCCACCCCCCGTTCATTCGCTATATTTGGCTGTTCCGCGCCGACTTTCGCCTGTCCGGATTTCCACGTTTACCTCATAGCCGTTAAGGGAGGCACCCAGACTTGACCACCCGGGTCGCTGCGCCACGCGCGCGCAAGAGCTTTTCGCGTCTCAAGCACGTTCTCGACCTTCCCAACCTGATCGACATCCAGAAGGCCTCGTTCCAGTGGTTCCTGGAGGAGGGCCTCCGCGAGACGATCGACGACATCTCGCCGATCGAGGATTACACCGGCACGCTCGCCGTCGAGTTCGGCGAGTACAGGTTCGGCGATCCTCCGGTCGGCATCCAGGAGTGCCGGGAGAAGGACCAGACCTACCAGGCCCCGCTCTCGATGACGGTCCGCTTCGTCAACAAGGAGACGGGCGAGATCCGCGAGCAGACGGTCTTCATGGGCGACTTCCCGATGATGACCCAGTGGGGGACGTTCATCATCAACGGCACGGAGCGCGTGATCGTCACGCAGCTCGTGCGCAGCCCGGGCGCCTACCTGATGGAGCCCAAGGACCCGACGAAGCAGGTCTTCACGGCGAACCTGATGCCGAGCCGCGGCTCGTGGCTCGAGCTCGAGATCGACAAGAAGGGCATCGTCTACGCCCGCATCGACCGGAAGCGCAAGCTGCCGATCACCACGCTGCTGCGCGCGCTGCCCGAGGAGGACCCGTCCACCGGCGCCAAGCTCGACACGAGCTCGAACGAAGCGATCCTGAAGCTGTTCGGGAACTCGCTCTACATGGTCAACACGCTCGAGAAGGACCCCTCGACGAGCGAGGAGGAGGCCCTGATCGAGGTCTTCAAGAAGCAGCGCCCCGGCGAGCCGCCGACGCTCGACAACGCGCGCAACCTGCTGAAGGCGCTCTTCTTCGACCCGAAGCGCTACGACCTGACGAAGGTCGGCCGCTACAAGCTGAACCAGCGCCTGGGCGTGGACGTGCCCGACGACGTGCGCGTGCTGACGACGCAGGACATCCTCTCGCTCGTCCGCAAGCTCGTCGAGCTGCCGGACAAGCTCGGCGTGGATCCCGAGTCGAAGGACTTCGCCGCCGACGCGATCGTGCTCCCGCGCGACGCGATCCGCGGTGAGCTCGACGAGTACGAGCACTTCGGCAACCGGCGCCTGCGCACGGTCGGCGAGCTGATCCAGGAGGCGTTCCGGGTCGGGCTCTACCGCATGGAGCGCGTCGTCCGCGAGCGGATGACCACCGAGGACGTCGACACGATCACGCCGCAGACGATCATCAACATCCGGCCCGTGGTCGCGGCGCTGAAGGAGTTCTTCGGCTCCTCGCAGCTCTCGCAGTTCATGGATCAGACCAACTCGCTGTCGGGGCTCACGCACCGGCGGCGGCTCTCGGCGCTCGGCGCCGGCGGGCTGACCCGCGAGCGCGCGCCGATCGAGGTGCGCGACGTCCACCCGACGCACTACGGCCGCATGTGCCCGATCGAGACGCCTGAGGGCCCGAACATCGGCCTGATGGGCTCGCTCGCCTCGTTCGCGACCGTCTCCGAGTTCGGCTTCGTCCAGACCCCGTACCGCAAGGTCACGAACGGCAAGGTGACGGACGAGATCGTCTACCTCGACGCGGCCGAAGAGGCGCAGTACACGATCGCCCAGGCGAGCGCACGGCTCGACGACAAGACGGGCCGGTTCGTCGACGAGCAGGTGCTCTGCCGCTCCAGCGAGGGCGAGGCCGTCACCGCGCGGCCGAAGGACGTCGAGTTCATGGACGTCGCCCCGGCGCAGATCGTCTCGGTCGCGACGGCCCTGATCCCGTTCCTCGAGCACAACGACGCGAACCGAGCGCTGATGGGCGCGAACATGCAGCGCCAGGCGGTGCCGCTGATGATCACGCAGGCGCCCCTGGTCGGCACCGGCCTCGAGTTCCGGGCCGCCACCGACACCGGCGACGTCGTCCTCGCAGACGAGGCCGGCACGGTCGCCGACGTAGAGGCGGAGCGGATCGTGCTCGAGACGAAGGACGGCAAGCACGAGTACCCGATGACGAAGTTCATGCGCTCGAACCAGGGCACGCTGATCCACCAGAAGCCGATCGTCGGCCTCGGCGAGCGCGTCCGCGCGGGCCAGGTGCTCGCCGACGGCAGCTCGACCGACATGGGCGAGCTCGCGCTCGGCGCCAACCTGCTGGTCGCGTTCATGCCGTGGGAGGGCTACAACTTCGAGGACGCGATCGTGATCTCGGAGCGTCTCGTCAAGGACGACGTCCTCTCCTCGATCCACATCCACGAGTACGAGGTCGACGCCCGCTCGACGAAGCTGGGCGACGAAGAGATCACGCGCGACATCCCGAACCGTTCGGAGGAGTCGCTCAAGGACCTCGACGAGCGCGGGATCGTCCGCATCGGCGCCGAGGTCGGCTCGGGCGACCTGCTCGTCGGCAAGGTGACGCCGAAGGGCGAGACCGAGCTGACGGCCGAGGAGAAGCTGATCCGCGCGATCTTCAAGGAGAAGGCGCGCGAGGTGCGCGACACCTCGCTCAAGGTCCCGCACGGCGAGGGCGGCAAGGTGATCGACGTCAAGACGTTCTCGCGCGATGCCGGCGACGATCTCTCGCCGGGCGTCAACGAGCTCGTCCGCGTCTACGTGGCGAAGAAGCGCAAGATCGCCGAGGGCGACAAGCTCGCCGGCCGCCACGGCAACAAGGGCGTGATCGCCAAGATCGTGCCCGAAGAGGACATGCCGTTCCTCGAGGACGGCCGCCCGGTCGACGTGGTGCTCAACCCGCTCGGCGTGCCGAGCCGGATGAACATCGGCCAGAGCGATG
>CAVWKS010000019.1:0-336732 GCA_963755635.1 uncultured Actinomycetes bacterium
CTCGCCCGGACTCGAGCTCCGGCGGCGGCCAGGGCTTGAAGCCCATCTTCAGCAAGTCACCCTGAGCCCGCGCCGCGAGATCGCCGGCCAGGTGCCAGACGATCCCTTGCGCCATGTTGCTGCGAAGACCACGCTCGTCGATGTCGGCGAGGCCTGACTCGCCGTCCGGGACACCGTCAGCGTGCGCGCGTCTCAGTGCCAGCCGTGCCGGCTGCTCGAGCCCCTCGACCCAGATGTCCGGAGCGACTCGTCGCGTCCAGCTTCGCGCCTCGCGCTCGTCACCCGCGCCGAGCGGCAGCGAGACGAAGCGAGACAGGCAAGACACACCGAACAGTCATCGAGGTCGAGGTCAAGCCGAGCCACGAGCGCCCTTGCCGCCTTGAACGTGATTCGAGCCATGCCCCCAGAGAAGCGGAAAATCTGTCACGCGTGTGAAACGACTCTGTGCCGAATGTCTGCCAATCGGTTAGTCGCAGCCGGACCAAACAAAACGGGGCCGCCGCTGGCCCCGTCTTGAGTCTCCCGTGAAGGAGAAGCCGCAGTGAGTCTCGTGTCGGGCCCCGCCGCACAGGGCCCTTCCGAATCCGCTTCCAAGGCGCCCCCGCCGCATCGGGGCGCGCTCTCGGTTGCAGATGGAGTATCGCCCGGGGTGGGTCACTTGATCCATCACCCTTCTACGGTTGACTGCCGTAGTTCACTCGCGCGGGTAGCCGATCCTTGCTTTCGAACCTTAGGCTTTCGAGGGCCCGCTAGTACGGCTCCGAACGGCGGCTGCTATCACTTTTCCAGCAACCTCCGGGTCCTCATGAGCCCAAACCCTGATGACCACGCCATCCCGCCTGAGCCAGACGCGCATTGGTGTCGGCATCTCGGTACTTGTTCGCCTCGATCTTCTCGCGCCACCGAGCATCGTTCGTCTTGGCCAAGTCCCATGCTCAGGACAACCGTGCCAGAACAGCCGTCCACGAAGACCGCGACTCAAGCTGCCGAAAAGACGATGTCGGCGCGCCGACGAAGAGCCGAGACCGGAGCGCGATCGACTCGATACCGAAGACCATTCGCATGCAAAACTCGACGCAAGGCGAGTTCAGGTGGTGTGTCTCGCTGGCCTGTTCGCTTCATCCGGCGCCGTACGTCCGGCGACGAGGCAGGTGGAGTCGTGGTTCAACGATTCCTTACGCGGCTTTTTGCTCCCGCTCTGAGGCCGTGGCCATGTAAGGACCTTTGCGCCAAGTTCGCGGCACCGTGCGAGCAGCGTCTCTGTTGGAGCCTCCAAGTTCACGGCTTCCACGTGAAGTTGAGGGCCTCCATGAACAATACGATGAGTCCTCGGACGCGAAAGTTGCTCCGCGTATACCGATAGTCCCTCGCGCAGATCGGTGGCCGTGCAGTAGGCCAAGAGTTGGTATAGGTCGTCGATTGCACCCCTGCTGGTCACCTTGTACTTCGCGTCACCGACGAAAACGCACTCGCCACGGCGCCACAACGACAGGTCTGGCTCAGGAGCTAGAAGCTCCGCTTCGTCTAGGAGACGCTTCTACCATGGCACCAGTCTTCTGCGGGCTCGCCAAGAGCCTGAAGCGCGTCGCCCATCGCCGCGAAGACGAAGTCCTCGAAGACGATGTTCATATCAAAGGTGAGGGCGATCGTTGAAACATCTCCCGCCGTGAGCTCAGGTGAAGTGTTTAGGACGATAAGTCGCGCGAGCTCAAGCGGCTGGCGGTAGCGTTCATTCAAGCGGTTATACGAGATCGTCGGCAGCGAGCGCCGGTCGAAGCGGACGTCCGACACGCCATCGAAGACCCCCAGCATCTCCGCCAAGCGCCTTCGGGTCGTGATCGACCGTAAAATGGAGCGCCGAAAGACGCCTGAGAGAGGCCTTGATCAGCCGATTCGGTTCCGTGTCCGCGGTGAAGTCGTCATAGCTCACTTCGACGGGAAGCGGTAGTCCATAGCGGCGGCGCGCCTGATCTCCGAACCGGACACGCCCCCGCACAGCTGGTTCAGCCTCGTCTCGCCTCACGTAGTCGAGTAGCAGTCCCCGCCGCAGGCATCTCTGGAGGATGTTGAGATAGACGGTCGCGAAGACCGCGACCAGGTCAGGTTCCACAGCGAGATGTGCTCCGGCAGCCGGCAGATCGAAGCCGCGGGAATAACCGACGAGGAAGAGCACTCGCTCAATCGCGAGCTTCGGCTCGACGATGATTCGCAGCTGCGCGGACGTCGCGGCCCCAACAACGCTGCCAGGCGTAACGACATAGCGCCCCGGACCCGCCGGAGACACGTCGATCGGGATGGGCGCACGCTGCAGGGCTTCGAGCTCCTCGGAGTCTAGCTCAACCTCCTCCGGGTTCCACTCCTTCAGGTTCAACGATCTGACCGGCAGACTCATCACCTCCTGCCTCCTCGCCTTCCGGTAGCTCGGCCTTTTCCAAGCGAGTCAGCTCGAAGGTCAGCACACGATCCGGTTCGTCGAAATACTGCTCCTCGACATAAGGAAGGATCGAGTGCCTCCAGATGCGCTCAAGCCACTTCGGTCAGGACCCTCGCGCATGAAGTGGCTCGGCCCGATCGCCATGTGGCGGTCCGGAACAGAGAGTTCGCGGGATCGACGAGATCGGCGACGTACTGCATCGTAGGAACGTTCCTCTGCAACCAGCGGCGGAGAAGCCCGAGACTGGCACCGTGCGGAAAGAACTCGACGAAATGGAAGCGCCGGCGAAGCGCCGCGTCGAGGATCGCGATCGAGCGGTCGGCAGTATTCATCGTGCCGATGATCAGAGGTTCTCGGGCAGCTCGAAGGCGCCCGACCCGTACTGAAGATCGATCTGATCGCTCGCGGTACTCCAACAGGTAGTACAGCTCGCCGAAGACTTTCGCGATGTTGCCGCGGTTGATCTCGTCGATCACGAGGACACATGGCTCGGCGCGACTCCTCGGCGACCTTCGCGAGCGTTCAGCGGCCCGGCGCGCAGCTCATACGACAGCCCGTCTACCTCTCGTCGCGGGCGGTAGCCCTCGACGAAGTCCTCGTAGCTGTAGCACGGATGGAACTGGACGCGTCTTGCGGTGCTGGTCGTCAGGCGCGATGAAGCGAGCCAGCCGTCGGGCGACATAAGTCTTCCCGGTTCCCGGTGGCCCGTAGAAGATGAGCTGCTTCTTGTCCTCGAGCAGCTCGAATACACGGTCCGAAGCCACTCTGTCGGGCAGGAGGAGTTCGTCGGCCACCTCCTCTAGGTCGTCGTCCAAGGGATCGGTTACTGTCGTCCCCCTTGGCTGCTTTAGGAGCCACCAAAGGAAGACCATGGCACCCCACGTGTCGTCGCCGAAATGCGGTTCGAGCAGACTAAGCAAATCCGCGTCTGATTGTCGACGGCGAATCGACCGGCCGTCTTGCCGGGCTTTTCCTAGAGAGGTTCCACAGGAAGTTCTGGATGACGCATCGCCGCGCGTTTGCCGTTTTCGCCCTTGTATATGAATAGCTAAATGATCTCCTGGATATACTACCGCCATACATTTCGTCGCGATGGAGGCTTTGCCGAGGCCCTTGACGTGCCACTGGCCGATAAGCACATCTGTTCGAGCCGCTCGGCTCTCAGGCTCGGAGCCGTAGAGCAAGTGTCGGAGGGCAGACGCGAGAGCGGGAATAGTTTGTGGACCATTCTTGAGATAACTGTTGATCTGCCCCTGGTTACGGGCCCCCCCATAGGCATTGGCCGCCAACCTGCGAAAAAGTCGCCAGCCCGAAGGTGGCCCGGGTCATCAATTGCGGAGTCGAGGCTCTCCGCGCTCAAGATCGCGGCGGAGTCCAAATTCTCGCCGAAGCCTTCTGGTCTGCGTCGTGTTGTCGGGGGTAGCCCTCGTCCACGCTAGATCCTCATTAGGGCCTTTAACCGGTCGGCGGCCGGCGGGCGGAGAATTGGCGAGCGCAGCCGCTGGGAACTGTGTTGAAGCCGTGTCCGTATTCACCCCCGGGGATCTGGACAATCCGAGGCATGTCCCCATCCGCTTGCTCCGCGCGCGACGAACGCGACAGCGCTGATCTTGCCAGCGGAGAGCAAGCTCTTCACGGCGGCAACGGTCTTGTCGAGATCTTCGCGTTCCTTGAGGATGGCTACACCGAGCTTCAAGTGTCATCCGCTCCGGATTGCTCAAACCGAACCCGCGCGTTCCCCGGCTTGCTGACGAATACTGGATAGACGTCCTCAAGGTGACAAGCCTGTTAGACGGGCGAGGAAGCTCGCAACTGGACGGAACTTCGTGGTACTTGGCGCGCTCGGATCCGGCACCGCCTCAAGGAGTCGATCGAGTTCTCGCCGGGCGTCGTCGAGGTCCGCCATCCGCGGTCTAGAGCTTACGCGGCCAGTGCCGCCGCATCCATCCGCGCGCCATGCGCACGCACGGCATCCAGGAAACCGTCACTGAATCGCAGCGAACCTCGATCGGTCCTGCGCAGGAACCCTTCCGTAGCGCGAGCCGACAAAGGTTGCGTTGGGTGCGTCAAAAAGTCGGCGAGATGCTGGGATACATTCCGAACGGGCCAAGCTGAGACACGAACCTCCTTCACCTCTCCGGCGGCGCCCCAAGCGGCGTGTGGCCATGAACGGCCGGACGTGAGTCGGCATCCTCTTGGTCGTAGTCGGCGCAGGTAACGAGGCGCTCGCCAACCCAGCGCGCGACGGGCACGCTGACTGCGTTGCCCACGAGCTTCCACCGGGCGCCCTTGCGCCGCGACGTGGCGGCCGCTGGCTCAGTCCAGTCCGCGTCGAAGCCTTGCAGTCTCTCGGCGTCGCGGATCTCGGGCACGACGATCTCGCCATCGGGCATCCAGATCGCGGGGGGCGAGGGAATGCCGATGGTCGAGCCACCCTTCAGCGTCGGCACCGCGTCGACAGCCCAACCGAGGCCCCGCACGCCCTCTGTCCAGTAGAAGCCGCAGGCGAGGCCTTCCAGGTCGTCCGCCGGCGCGGGTTCCCCTGCGTCCGTGGTAAGCAGGGGCCCAGCGCGGATCCTCCTCACGCGACGCGAGCAGGATGACCCGCTTGCGGCGTTGGGGGAGGCCGAACGCCCTCGTGTCGACCACACGGTAGGCCCAACGGGAAGTCGAGGGCCTCGAGCCGCTGCGTGAGATACCGCATCGCCTCTCCGCGGTCGAGCTGGAGCATGAACGGAACGTTCTCGAGAAGGAGCCATCGTGGTGGAGTCTCGGCTGCCTCAAGCAGGCCAAACACGCTCTCAACGAGTCCTGAGTTCAGGCCTCCGATGCCCGCTGTTCTACCGGCCTGGCTCAGGTCCTGGCACGGAAAGCCCGCCGCGAGGAGGTCGCAGCGCGGGAGCTCGCCGAGCTTGGTGACGTCGCATTCGAGCTCCACGCCCGGGAAACGTGCCTCAAGCACGGCTCGCGCGGCGTCGTCGATCTCGCAAAGAAGGACGCTGTTGTGCCCCGCCTGGTGCAGGCCCTCTTCAATCCCACCGATGCCAGCGAATAGGCCGACGACGGCGAGGCGCTTCTCCTTCGCCGCCGCGCTCATGCTGACCCAGTATCTAGATGGGACGGGACGACGTGCCTCCTCCACCAGAGAGAAACCAGATCGCCGTTCGGTCGCCCGCTCCCTCCCCTCCAGAAGAGCCGCAGCGCGAGCGCCGCAATTACGATCGGCCAATGTTTCCTCGACCGAAGCGAGTCGAGAGGCTTCCGGAGCAGTACTTCGGGGCGCTGCTCGCGCGCGTTTCGGCCGCTGCGGCTGACGGCGGGGAGCCGCTCATCGATCTCGGGCGCGGAACCCGGAGACCGGGCCGCCTGCGCACGTTGTCGAGACGCTGGCTCGCGCGGCCGAGCGGCCCGACGTTCACGGGTACTCGCCGTTTCGCGGGCTGCCCGAGCTGCGCGAGGCGCTCGCCGACCGCTACCGCACGCACTACGGCGTCGAGCTCGACCCGGACACCGAGGTCGCCGTCGTCCCGGGCACCAAGACGGCGATTGTCGAGCTCTCGCTCGTGCTCGCCGAGGAGGGGCAAACCGTCGTGCTGCCGGATCCGTATTACCCGGACTACCCGTCCGGACCGGCGCTCGCGGGTGCTCGCTCAGGGCTCCTGCCGCTCCTCCCCTCTTGCGGCTGGAAACCCGATTTCTCGCGGGCGCCGGCCGAGGACGTCGCGGCCGTCTACCTGAACTTTCCGTCCAACCCGTGCGCGGTGGCGGTGCCCGACGGGACCTTCGAGGAGGCGGTCGAGTACGCCCGCCGCACCGGCGCGGCCGTCGTGCACGACTTCGCCTACGGCGACCTCGTCTTCGACGGGCGCGAGCCGCGCAGCTTCCTCGCGACGCCGGGCGCGAAGGAGGTCGGCGTCGAGATGTTCTCGATGTCCAAGTCGTACGGGATGGCCGGCTGGCGGGTCGGGTTCGTGGTCGGCAACGCGGAGATCGTCGAGCGGATCAACCTGCTCAACGACCACTGCCGCGTCGGGATCTTCCGGCCGATCCAGGAGGCCTGCATCGCGGCGCTGACCGGGCCGCAGGACTCGGTCGCCGAGCGGCGCGACACCTACCAGCGGCGGCGCGACCGCGTCTTCGAGGTGCTCGGGCCGACGACCTGCGAGGGGACGTTCTACGTCTGGCTCGAGCTGCCCGAGGGCGTGACCTTCGAGAGCCTGCTCGCCGAGCAGCGGGTCGTGCTCGCGCCGGGCGAGGGCTTCGGGCCGAGCGGCGCCGGCTGGGCGCGGCTCAGCCTCGCGGTCCCCGACGAGACGCTCGAACGCGGGCTCGAACGGCTTGCCAGCGTGTTCGAGTATCCCTCGAACGAGTGAACTGGGCGCAGTCGGGCGCCGCTGTTGCCGATTCTTGGGGCGAGGGTCGGAGTGAAACTCTCACCGGAATTCTCTCCCGTGTGAGACTGCGACTCGGTTTGGTGGCCGCAGCCTGGCCGGTCCGCCTCCGACTCTCGCTTTCTCTTGAACGTCCCTCGCAGTGCGCTAGCCGCGGACTAGCTGCTGGACGCGCTGGTGCGAGAGCCCGAGCAGCTCACCTGCGTCGCGAAGGCTGAGGCGATGCGACTCCACGAGCTCGCGAGCGGCTTCGGCCGTCGCGGCCTGGGCGCTCTGCCGCTCTTTCTCCGCTCGGGCCCGGGCCGCCTCGGTCCGGCGGAGGGCCTGGCGCACCTGCGCCGGGAGCCGGACCTGCTCGACGAACTCCGCGCGCTCGGCATCGTCGATCCAGAGGCCCAGCGCCTCACGCAGACGGCTGCGAGCTTGCTCGAGCGTGCGGCCGTGCGTGTGACAGCCCGGGACCGCGGGCACCCTCGCCAGCCAGGCGCCGCTCTCGTCGCGCTCGAAGTGCACGTCATAGGAAGCGCTCATCTAAGCCAGCCCTTCCCGAGGCACGGCTCGAGGTCGCGCTCGATCGCGCGCAGCGTTCCCGGCGGAAGGTCCTCGCCGGCGTGCACTGGAACAGTCGTCTGGCAGCGTCCGCAGCGAACGCGGACGTGCGAACCGCGACGTCTTACCTCGACGCAGCCGGAGGCGCGCAGCCGCCGCATGAGCTGTTTGCCGGTAATGGAAACTGTCTAGCACGCTAGACAGTTTATCGGTTCGTGCGTGACGACTCGTAAGCCGAATCGTCACAGTCTTGGATCAGACGCGGGCACCCTCCAGCTCGACGACCGGGGCCTCGTAGAGATCGACCGACTCGATCGTGATGCCGACCTGGGCCGTCATCTTCTGGCGGCGCTCGACGAGCGTCTCCTCGGCGGCGTCCGCGGCGTCCTTGCTCGCCCAGAGGATGATCGCCTGCGCGCGGCTGTCGTCCGCGTCGTAGAGCGAGATGTAGCCCTCGTAGCCGTCGTAGTTGCGCAGCATCGGGATGACGGTGCCGTTGATCATCTCGAGCGCGGCGTCCCGCTTGCCCGAGTCTGCGCCCGAGAACGTGATGACGCGTGCGTACATGGAGCTCCTTCCGTGGGGTCAGACGATCCTACGCCTCTCGTTTCGAGCCGGTAAGAATGGGTAGCCCCGTATGACTTGAAAACCACAAGAGGAGGGGCCGCACATGCCACAACTGACCGACCCGAAGACGTTCTTCGCGCACAAGCTGGGCGCGACGCTGACGATGGAGGAGACCATCGTCACGATGCTCAAGGAGCTCGAGGAGAAGGCGAATTCCAGCGAGCTCAAGGAGCAGCTGTCGCACCATCGCGACGAGACCGAAGGGCAGATCTCGAACCTGACGCAGGCGTTCTCGGCCCTCGGCACGGAACCGCAGCGCAACCCGTGCCCGGTGATCGAGGGGCTCGAGCAGGAGGGCAAGGACACGCTGCAGCAGTCCTCGCCCGGGCTTTACGACACGGTCATCCTCGCGGGCTGCGCGGAGGTCGAGCACCACGAGATCGCCGTCTACGACGGGCTGATCACCCTGGCCGACGAGCTCGACATGGACGACGTGGTCGCGCTGCTCAAGGAGAACCTCGAGCAGGAGGAGCACACGCTCAAGGAGGTCGAGAAGGCCTTCGAGAAGCAGGCGAAGGAGCAGGCCGAGCGGGTCACGGCCTAGCGCGCTCTCAGGCGGCGGCGGGGGCTAGCTCTCTAGCTCGCGCCGCCGCTGCTGCGCTTGCGCCAGAAGGTCAGCGCCCCGACGGCGCCGGCGATTCCGGCCGCGACCAGCGGCTTGGTCGGCGGCCCGCTCTTGGTCGGCGCCTTGCGGCGGACGACGCGCTTGCCGATCTTCAGGACACTCCAGCCGACGACGGCGTTTCGGCGGTTGAGGATGGACACGCGGGTGTTCTAGCAGGTCACGGCTTGCCGTGAGTGCCGCCGCCGCCGTTGCCGCCACCGTTGCCATTACCGTGCGGCGGAGGCGGTGGTGGCGGAGGCTTGTGGGGCTTGTGGGCCTTCGTCTGCCCGCGGTGCTGTCCGTTCGAGCCCGGGCTGACCGGGCGGTGCGGATTGGCAGGCTTGTAGTAGCCGCGGGCGCGCGAGGGCGGCAGCGAGCCGACTCCCTTGTGGTGGCCGAGCGCCAGGCCGTTCGCGCGTGCCAGGGCCGAGCGGCCGTGGTGGCCGTGTTGTGCGACCGCGACGGACGCGCCGCTGAACCGCTTCTCGACGGTGGCCGTCGCCTGCGGGACGAAGGCGACCGGGGCTGTGGCGACGGGCGCTGCCTTCGCCGTCGCGGCAGCGGCGGCGCTCGCCGGTGAAGCGTGGTGCTGAACCTGCCTGACGCCCTCGTAGCCGACTCCGGTCGCGACGAGCGCGCCGGCGCCGAGCACCGCGGCCTTGACGGCGAGGCCACCGCCGATCGTCGCCCCCGAGGCGGCGGTCGCAGAGCTGCCGTGGTGGAAGAAGGACATCAGCGACGACGGCAGCGGGATCAGGGCGAGCGACTTGATCGCGCCGCGCTGCGCGCGCTGGCGGCGGGCGAAGCTCGCGCAGTCCTCGCACTCGCGCAGGTGGGCGCGCAGGGCGCCCTTGTCCTTGCGCGTGAGGCGGCCGTCGAGCTGGCGCGAGATCGAGAGCTCGGCCTCGGTGCAGGTGATCGACTCCTCGAGCTGTTCGCGGAGCGCGCGGCGGGCACGGAAGATCAGCGTCTCGACGGCGCTCACCGAGAGGCCGAGGATCTCGCCGATCTCCGGGTAGGAGCGGCCCTCGAGCTCGCGCATCACGAGCGCGGCGCGCTGGTTGAAGGCGAGATGGCCGAGCGCGCGGCGGATGTCCTCGGCGCTGACCCGCTCGTCGTCCTCGGGCGGGCCCTCGGCGAGGCTCTCGTTCAGCGCGACCTCGTTCGGCCGGCGCTGCGACTGGCGGAAGCGCTGGCGGCAGACGTTGTGGGCGATCGCGATCAGCCAGTTCTGCGGCGTGCGCGGGCGCTCGCCCCGCTCGAAGGCGCGGTAGGCGTTCATGAACGTCGTCTGCGTGACGTCCTCGGCGTCGGCCGGGTTGCGCAGGACGACCAGCGCGTAGCGGTACACGTCGCCGGCGTGCTTCTTGTAGATGCGCTCGAAGGCGCGGTCGGGGCTGCGCGCCAGGATCGGCGTCATGCCTAAAAGATGCCCGATGCGGCGGTTTCTTGCACCCTGCCGAAGGGGGATTTCAGGCGCGCGCGGGCGTTTTTCGCTTGTTTGGGAAGTGAATCGCCCGGCCGAGGGCCAGCAAACCGGCTTCTTTGATCCCCTCGGAGAGGGTCGGATGGGCCGTCATCCCGTCGGCGACGGTCTCGACAGTGGCCTCGGCGTCGAGGGCGACGGTGCCCGCTTCGATCAGATCGGTGACGTGCGGGCCGACCATGATCACGCCGAGCAGCTCGCCGTAGCGGGTCTCGTGGATCGACTTGACCCAGCCGACGGTCTCGTTCTGCATGACGGCGCGGGCGTTCGCTATCCAGGGGAAGACGCCGACGGAGACGTCGTCGCCGTACTGCTCGCGGGCCTCTGCCTCGGTCAGGCCGACGCCGGCGATCTCCGGGTCGGTGTAGATCGGGCGCGGGACGCCGCGGTTGTCGACGGTCGCGTCGTGGCCCATGGCGTTCTCGGCGGCGACCTCGCCTTCGCGGAAGGCGGTGTGCGCGAGCTGCCAGTAGCCGGCGCAGTCGCCGACGGCGTAAATGTGGGGCTGCGTGGTGCGGCGGTGCTCGTCGGCGGCGATGCCCTTGCGCTTGTCGTACTCGACGCCGATCTCGTCGAGGCCGAGGTTCTCGGTTGTGGGCCCGCGTCCGGTGGCGACGAGCATCAGGTCGGCCTCGGTGGTCTCGCCGCCGAAGTGAACGCGGAGGCCGCTGCCCGTGTCCTCGACCTTGTCGCAGGTGGTCTCGAGGTGGAGCGTGATGCCGCGCTTGCCGAACTGCTTGGCGAGCTCTTTCGCGGCGTCGGCGTCCTCCTGCGGGATCAGCTGCGGCAGCATCTCGATGATCGTCACCTCGGAGCCGAAGCGGCGGAAGATCGACGCGAACTCGCAGCCGATGATGCCGCCGCCGAGGACGACGAGGTGCTTTGGGACCTCGGTTTGTGCGAGGAGTCCGGTCGAGTCGACGCAGCGCGGGGAGTCGAGGCCGTCGATCGGCGGGCGGAGCGGGAACGAGCCGGTCGCGATGACCGCCTGCTTGAAGTTGACGTCTTCTGTGCCCTCCACCGCGATCGTGTTCGGGGCCGGTGAAGCGGCCTGTGCCCTTGACCCACTCGACGCCGTTCGTCTTGAAGAGGCTCGCGACGCCCTGCGTCATCTGGTGGGAGACGGCGGACTTCCACTCGTTCGCCTTGGCGAAGTCGAGGGTGGGCGCGCTGGTGTTGACGCCGAACTTGGCGAAGCTCTCCTCGGCCTCCTTGAGCGCGAAGGCGGTCTGCACCCAGGCCTTGGTGGGGATGCAGCCGATGCGCAGGCAGGTGCCGCCGAGCTCCGGTTCCTTCTCGATGCAGACGGCCTTGGCGCCGAGCTGCGCGGCGCGGATCGCTGCCGTGTAGCCGCCCGGCCCGCCGCCGAGGACGGCAACGTCACAGTCCATCTTCGGGCTCCTCGCGCTTGGGGTTGGGGTCGGAGGCGATCCTAGCGAGGGGGCGGCTCGCGGGGCGGTGGGGTTCGGTTGTCACGCTTTCGGTGCAGTTGCGTTGCAGACACGTGCGGGTTTCCTCGGTACGCTCGATGCGGGTGGCGGGTGGAACCTCACTCCCCACCCAGTGGGTGGGGATGCGTGCTCTGGCGCGGTTTGTGCGCGGACCAGGCGCGGCGTGGGGATGAGCTGCAGAGGTGCGCGCGACTCGGTCGCGCCGGCGGTCAGTCTGACTTGAGGGTCGCGCGCATCGTGTAGGCGCCGTCGTCCTCGCTGACGCGCTCGAAGCCGTGGCGCTCGTACAGCGTGACCGCCGGGTTGTCCTTCTCGACGCTGAGGCTGACCGCGGCGTAACCGTCCGCGCGGGCCCGCGCCAGCAGCGCGTCGAGCAGCTCCGAGCCGAGGCCGGAGCCGCGCTTGCTCGGGACGACCGCGATCGACAGCTCCGGCGTCTCCTCGTCGATGAAGCCGTAGCCGGGATTGTCCGCCCGGAAGAGCCGGTACCAGGCTGCCCCGACCGGCTGGAAGTCATGGATGGCCACCAGCCCCGTGTCGCCCGGCCGGCCCCAGCGCTCGACGTAGCGCCGCACGGGCGGCTCGCCCGACTCGGGCACGCTCGTCGCGCGCCAGTAGTACGCGTGCCGGAGCATGTCGCGCATGAACGGGACGTCCTGCGGCCCGGCGCGGCGGATCATTCGACCTCTTCGGCGAGCTGGAGCCGGTTGCCGTCGGGATCGAACACGTCGAGCACTCGGATGGCGCCGTGCAGCTCGACCGCCGTGCCGACCTTGACCCCGGCGGCGGCCAGGCGCTCGCGCTCGCCCTTGACGTCGTCCACGTCGATCGTCGCGACGCCGCCCTCCTCCGTTGGCTCCCCGATGGTCAGCGCGATCTCCGTCGAGCCGCGGTCGAGCGCGGCCCAGGCGCCGTCGTCGTCGACGAACGTCTCGGTGAAGCCGAGCACGTCGGTGTAGAACGCCCGCGCGAGGCCCAGCTCGCGGACCTGGTACCAGATCCTCACAGCATCAGGCCGGGCTCTTCCAGCAGCTCCTTGACGGTCTGCAGGAAGCCGGCGGCGGGCGCGCCGTCGACGGCGCGGTGGTCGAAGGTTCCGGTGATGGTCAGCATCGGGCGCACGGCGAGCTCGCCGCCGACCGGGACTGCGCGGTCGACGGTGGCGCCGACGGCGACGATCGCGGCCTGCGGCGGGTTGAGCACCGCCGTGAAGCTCTCGACGCCGAACATCCCGAGATTCGAGATCGTGAAGGTGCCTTCCTCGAGGTCGACACGCTGCAGCTTCCCCTCGCGCGCGCGGCCGACGAGGTCCGCCCGGGCGGTCGCGATCTCGGCGAGCGTCAGGCGCTCGGCCCCGCGGATCACCGGGACGACGAGTCCCTGCGGCGCGGCCACGGCGATCCCGACGTTCGCGCTTGGGGCGAGCAGGATCGCCTCGTCCGTCCACTGCGCGTTCACCTCGCGGTGGCGCATCAGTGCGACCGCGCAGACTTTCGTCAGGACGTCGGTGACGGTCGTCTTCGGCGCGTTCTCGTCCTCGCGCAAGCGCTCGAGCAGCCCGTTCACGCGCGTCATGTCGGCGGAGAGCTGGAGCTGGAAGACCGGGATCTGCCAGGCCTCGGTGAGGCGACGCGCGATCGTCTTGCGGATGCCCGTCAGCTCTCGGCGCTCGACCTCGCCCGTCGGCACGGGCGCTACCGCGGGCGCGACCGGAGCTGCCTCGGAGCGCTCGACGTCCTCGGCGACGATCCGACCTTCCGGGCCCGTTCCGCGCAGCGAGCTCAGGTCGATCCCGCGCTCGCGAGCGATCCGGCGTGCCAGCGGCGAGGCCTTGACGCGGCCGCCCGTTTGCTCGACCGGCTCCGGCCGGCCGTTCCCGTCCTGCTGCGCCTGGGGCGGCGCGGCGGCCTGCTTCGGCTCTTCCTTCGGGGCCGGCTCGGCCTCGGCTTCCTGCTCGAGGGAGACCTCCTCCCCTTCCTCGCCGATCACGGCCACCGTCCGGCCGACGGGCACCTCGCCCTCGCTGACGGCGATCTTGAGCAGCACGCCCGAGGCCTCGGCCTCGACCTCCTGGGTGACCTTGTCGGTGTCGAGCTCGTAGAGCGGCTCGCCCTTCTCTACACGGTCGCCCTCGCCCTTGAGCCACTTGACGATCGTGCCGGACTCCATGCCCTGGCCGAGCCGCGGGAGCTTGACCTCGCTAGCCACGGGCGACCGTCCGCTTGATCGCGGCCAGCACGTCGTCGGCGTGCGGCACGACGTACTCCTCCATCACCGGCGCGAACGGCAGCGGCGAGAATCTCGCGCCGACGCGCTCGACCGGCGCGTCCAGCCAGTCGAAGGCCTGCTCGCCGACGACGGCCGCGATCTCCGCGCCGAACCCACCGCGCGTGACCGCCTCGTGCGCAACCACGACGCGGTTCGTCTTCTTGACCGACGCGACCAGCCCGTCGAGGTCGAGCGGCTGCAGCGTCCGCGGGTCCCAGACCTCGACGGAGACGCCCTCGGACTCCGCCTCTTCGGCCGCCTGCAGCGCCTCGTGCACAAGCCTCCCCGTCGCGACCACCGTCACGTCGGAGCCCTCACGATGCACCCGCCCCTGACCCAAGGAAATCGGCTCGAGCTCGTCCGGCACCTCCTCCTTCAGCCCGTAGAGCGTCCGGTGCTCGAAGAAGATGACCGGGTTGTCGTCGTAGATCGCCGACCAGAGCAGCCCCCGCACGTCGGCGGGCGTCGAGGCGAAGACGACCTTCAAGCCCGGCACGTGCACGAACCACGCCTCGACCTGCTGCGCGTGCTGCGCGCCCGGCGACCAGCCCGCGCCGCCCTGCGTCCGGATCGTCAGCGGCACCTTCAGCTGGCCGCCCGACATGTACCGGTGCTTCGCCGCCTGGTTGACGATCTGCTCCATCGAGACCGTCAGAAAGTCCTCGTACATCACCTCGACGACGGGGCGCATGCCCTGCATGGCCGCGCCGATCCCCGCGCCGACGATCGCCATCTCGGAGATCGGCGTGTTGCGGATCCGCTCGGGCCCGAACTCGTCGAGCATCCCGGCGGTGACGCCCATCGAGCCGCCCATCTCGGCGATGTCCTCGCCCATCACGAACACGTCCTCGTCCCGGCGCATCGCCTGCGAGAGCGCGTCGCGCACCGCCTCGCGGTAGCTCAGCTCAGGCATAGATGTTGTTCAGCGCGTCTTCCGGCTTTGGATCGGTGCCGGCCTTCGCGAACTCGACCGAAGCGTCGACCAGCTCCTGCACCTCGCGGTCGGCCTCCTCGAACTCCTCGTCCGAGTAGCCGAGCTTCTCGCGCAGGAGCGTGATCGGGTCGCGCGTCTCCTGCAGCTCGTGCAGCTGCTCCTTATCGCGGTAGACCTGCGGGTCGCCGACGTAATGGCCGACCAGGCGCTCGGTCTGGACGTGCAGGAAGATCGGCCCCTTTCCGTCACGCGCGTGCTTCAGCGCCCGGTGCGCGACGCGGTGCACCTCCTCGACGTCCTGGCCGTCGGCCCTCATCACCTTCATCCCGAAGGCCTCGGCGCGCTTGCTCAGGTCGCGGATCGGCGAGTGCTGCGACTCGGGCGTCGACTCGGCCCAGTGGTTGTCCTCGAGCACGAAGACGGCGGGAACCTGCCAGAGCTGCGCCAGGTTGAGCGACTCGTGGAAGGTGCCGATGTTGGTCGCCCCGTCGCCGAAGAACGCGACCGCGACGCGCGGCTCGCCGCGCAGCTTGAACGCCAGCGCGGCGCCCGTGATCGCCGGCAGCCCGCCCCCGACGACCGCGTTCGCGCCGAGGTTGCCGCGCTCGACGTCGTAGAGGTGCATCGAGCCGCCGTAGCCGTGCGAGCAGCCTTCGAGCTTCCCGTAGAGCTCCGCCATGACCGCGTTCGGATGCGTCCCGCGCGCGAGCGTGTGACCGTGCGCGCGATGGGTCGAGGCGAAGACGTCGCCGTCGTCGAGCGCCTGGCAGACGCCCACCGCGACCCCCTCCTGGCCGATCGCGACGTGGAGGAAGCCGGGCAGCTCGCCGGCGCGGAACCGCTCCTCGACCTTCTCCTCGAAGCGCCTGATCAGGAGCATTTCGCGGAGGAACGTGCGCAGCCGCTGCTCGCTGAGCGTGCTTTTGCGCTCGACCTTGGCCACGCAAGTGAGTTTATTGTCAGCCCGATGGGCCTCGTCGACCAGTGGCAGGTGATGGAGCGGAACCTTCCCGAGGGCTGGCACGACACGCGCCTGCGGCTCGTGATCCAGGACGAAGGCGACTGCGACCGCGCGGCCGCGCTGCTGGCCCCGGCGACGCCCGGCAGGCGCGGCAAGGTGATCTCGTTCTCCACCGCGCGCCGCGGTGCGGGGCCGTCGCCCGCGCGCATCAGCGAGTTGCTCGCGCGGCTGGACCGCGCGGGAATCAAGAGCCGGCTCGAGCTCGTGGGCAGCGACGTGGCGCCGGCCGGGCCCGAGCTCGAGCGGAGCAGCTTCGCCACCACCTGGGACGCCGAGCTCGCCGCGCTGCCGGAGGACTGGAGCGACGTCTACGCGGAGGTCGAGCTCGCCTCGAGCGACTACCTCGACCGCGCCGCGCTCCTGCTCGCGCCCGTCAACCCCGCCCGCTACGGCAGCGTGGCCGGTTTCCGCTTCCGCGTCGCGCGCCGCTTCGGCTACGGCGCGTCGGCGGAGATGACCCACCGCTGCCTGGAGCGACTCGACGACGAGCGCATCCATGGCCGCGCGCGCGTGCTCTGGGCGCTCTCCGACACGCGCAACGTCCAGACGCAGGGCCCGGTCTGGCACAGCGGCGGCAAGAGTGTCTGAGCCCGCCTCCTGGCTGACAGTCGAGCGCGGCTGGAAGGTCCAAGGCTCCGACGGCGAGGAGCTCGGCAAGGTCGAGGAGACCGTCGGGGACTCGAACCGCGACATCTTCAACGGGCTGACCGTGGCGAGCGGCCCGCTCAGCCGCGCGCGTTACGTGCCGGCCGAAGTCGTGGCCGAGATTCGGGAAGGCTGCGTGCGGCTCTCGATCGGCGCCGGAGAGTTCGAGCGGCTCGACCACTACGCCGAGCCGCCGCCGAGCGAAGAGATCGAGCCCGAGTAGTTAGAGTGACCCGCAAGTTTGGTCGAGCAAGCGTCAGGCAAGCAAGAGGGCATGCTTCGGAAGCTGCTCTGGACCGGCCTCTACGCAGGCCTTGCGGCGGTCGCCACGATGGCCGCTCGGCGCACGGCATCGAAGATCTGGCGCGTCGCCACGGGCGAGCCGCCGCCGACCAAGAAATGACGAAAGCCGACCTCTTAGTGGAACGCGGAGCCGCCCGGTTGCAGCAGTTCGCCCGCCAGGCCGCCGGCCGCGGCGACGGGATCGGCGAGTGGCTCTCCGAGGAGCTGCAGGCCGACGCCGCATTCCTGCGCAAGCTGAAGCCGAGCCTGATCAAGGCGCGGGCCCAGGGCGAGAATCCGTCCGTGCCGAGCACGCCGCCTCCGCCTCCGCCCGGGCCCGGGCCTGAGTCGAAGCGGAGGAAGCGCAAGAAGAAGAAGTCCGGCGGCGGGCCGTCGCCGGTCATGATCGTCGGCGCGGCGCTCGTCGCGGGGATCGTGATCGCCAAGGTGGTCGACTGGAGAGGGCATGCACACCCAAGAGACTGAGCGCCCCAGCGGGAACCTCGGCGATGCCGCGAAGAACGTCGCCGAGCACGCGAGCTCGCTCGTGCGGCTCGAGATGGAGCTCGCGGCCCTCGAGCTCAAGCGCAAGGTCGCCGCGCTCGGAATCGGGATCGGCCTGGCCCTCGGCGCGGCGCTCTTCCTGCTGTATGCGCTCGGCTTCGGGTTCGCCGCAGCTGCGGCCGGGCTCGCGACGACGATGTCGACCTGGGCCGCGCTGCTGATCGTGATGGGCGTGCTCTTGCTGCTGGTGCTCGCGCTCGCCGGAGTCGCGCTGCTGATGTTCAAGCGCGGGTCGCCCCCGGTGCCCGAGCAGGCGATTCGCGAAGCGAAGCTGACAAGCGAGGCCCTGAGGAGCGATGGATCGCACTAGCAACCGCTCGGCAGAGCAGGTCCGCCTCGACATCGAGGAGGAGCGCGAGCGCCTCGCGGCGTCCGTCGATGACCTGCGAGCCGGAATCGGCGAGGCCACCGACATCAACGCCAAGCTGTCGGGGAAGCTCCCGGCGGCTGCCGCGGCGGCGGCCGGCCTCGGCTTCCTGCTCGGCGGCGGCGTCGGCGCGACGATGCGCTTGGTCTTCCGGCGCGGGCGCGAAGGCAAGGAGAAGGCCCGCTTCGGGCCCTTCTCGCTGATCGACCGCGACTGAGGAGGGCTTGACGAAACCTGGTCTGAGCCGCCGGGCCGCGCTGTCCGCCCGAGGCGGCGTCCTCAGTCGGCCCAATAGCTATCCACTATTGGGCCTCCCTGCGTCCTTGCCTCGGAACGGCCAGCGCACCCCGGCGACGAGCAAGGTTTCCCCAAGCCCTCCTAGCGCTACTTCACGCTGAAGCTGCGCTTCAGCTTGCGGTGCGCGTCCGAGAAGTACGTGTACTTGCCGGCGCGCAGCGTGAGCTTCCAGGTCGCCTTGCCGCGCTTCGGGACGCTCGTCTTCTTGGAGACGCCCGGGCCCTTCAGGTGGAAGTTGTCCTTCGCGGAGGCGTCATTGACGGCGATCGAGTACTTGCCGGCCTTGAGCGACTTGACGACCCCGCTGCCCTTCTTGAGCGTGATCGACTTGCCCGCGACCTTCCCAGAGAGCTTCGTCACGGGGGGTGGCGCGTTGCCCACGGTGAAGGTCCTGATCATGATCGTCGGGTGCGCATCGCACAGGTAGGTGTACTTCCCGTCGGTCAGCGTCACGTCCCAGACGGTCGTGCCGGGGTCGAAGGTCGTGAGCATGTTCACGCCCGGGCCCTTCAGGTGGAAGTTGTGCGTCACGCCGGTCGAGGGATCGGACTGGTTCTGGATCGTGATCGTGTAGTCGCCCGCCGCGGGGTTCGAGACGAGGTTGCCGTTCGCGTCCCTCAGCGAGATCGAGAACCCCGGGCCGACCGTGCCCGTGAGCGCGATTCCCGTCGCCGCGGGGCGCGCCGCGGCGGGCCCGAGCGCGAGCGCGGACAGGAGCACCAGCAAGATCAGGGGCAGGCGGACACGGCGCACAGGGACCCTCCTCGACGACGTTGTGGCGGACTTACGGTAGCCCATACGCCGTGGAATCCTGATCGGATTGCGGGTTAGACTCACCGGCGCGTGCTCCGCCGCAACCAAAAGGTCGAATTGCTGCGCAAAGTCCCGTTGTTCGAGCGCTGCTCGAAGAAGGAGCTGGCCGAGATCGCGCAGATCGCCGATGAGATCGACCTGCGAGAGGGAAAGGTGCTGATCCGCGAGGGCGGCCGCGGGCGGGAGTTCTTCGTCCTGCTCGACGGAGCCGTTGACGTCACGAAGGCCGACGAGCGCATCAACCAGCTCGGCCCTGGCGATTTCTTCGGTGAGATCGCGCTGATCGCGCCGTCGGCGGTGCGGACCGCGACGGTCACGGCGACGACCGATATCGATGCGCTCGTGGTGACGGCTCAGAACTTCCGCGGGCTGCTGCAGCGCTCGCCTGAGATCAACCTGAAGGTGCTCGAGGCCGTCGCCGAGCGCCTCGCGCCTGAAGAGATTTAGGCCCGCAACTCGGCGCCGAAGCGCTCCGCGAGGGCGCTTACGATCTTCTCGCGCAGCCCGGCTGCGTCCTCGTCGGTCAGCGTCCGCTCGGGCGACTGGAAGCTGACCGCGAAGGCGATCGACTTGCGGCCCTCGCCGACCTGCTCGCCGCGGTAGACGTCGAACGGGCGCATCTCGTGCAGCTCCGGGCCGGCCGCCTCTCGCGCTGCTGCGGCGAGCTCCGCGGCAGTGACGCCCTCCGGGACCGTGAACGCGAGATCCTGGCGCAGCGCCGGGAACGTGATCACGTCTTCGTAGACGAGCCGCTCGGGCACGCGGGCGAACAGCGTCGGCAGGTCGACCTCGAAGACGCCCCACTCGCCCTCGAGCCGCTCCGGGTGGAGCTCGCCGACCCAGCCGCCCTCGAACGCGGCCGCCTTGCCGGGATGGAGGAACGGCAGCTGCGTGCGCTCGAAGGTCGGCTCGACCTTCAGCGCCTCGTGCAGCGTCTCGACGACCCCCTTCGCCGCCGGGAAGCCGCCCTGGACGATCCCGCCCGCGCGCCAGCGCTCCTCGGGGCGCGGGTCGGCCGGCGGCAGGTAGACGCGGGCGAGCTCGAACAAGCGGATGCCCTCGTTGCCCACGTCGGCGTTGTGGCCCGCGGTGACGACGAGGCCGTCGAGCAGCGTCGTCCTGAGAACGGCCTGGTCGGAAGTGAGCGGCGTCGGCAGGCGCAGTGCGTTCGGGTCGACGTCGGAGCCGATCAGGCTCGTGGTGTAGATCTCGGAGCAGCCCGCGCCGACGAGCGCTTCCTCGACCAGGCGCCGGAGCCGCTGCTCGCGCGTCAGCGATCCGCCGGTGCGTCGCAGCGGGAGCGTGAAGGGGATCTCGTCCAGGTGGAAGCGGGCGACCTCCTCGACGACGTCGGCCTCGCGCGTGACGTCGCGCGCGCGCCAGGTCGGGACGGTGACGTTCCAGTCCTTCGCGACGTCGAAGCCGAGGCCGGTCAGGATTCGCTGCTGCTCTTTGTCGGCGAGCTCGAGGCCGATCAGCTCGTTCGCGCGCTCCGGGCGGAAGCGGACGACCGGGCGCTCCGGAAGCTCGGCCGCGACCTCGGTCTCGCCGGCGAATGTCGCTCCGGTGAGCTCGAGGATCAGCCTGGTCGCGAGGTCGGCGGCGGGCTCGGCCAGGTACGGGTCGACGCCCTTCTCCCAACGGCCCGAGCCTTCCGTGCGCAGGCCGAGGCGCTCGGAGCTCCTGAGGATCGTGAGCGGCTCGAAGTTCGCGGCCTCGAGCAGGACGGTGGTCGTGGACTCGTCGACCTCGCTGTCCTCCGAGCCCATGATCCCGGCGAGCGCGACCGGCTTCGACGCGTCGGCGATCACCAGGTCGGTCCGCTCCAGCGTGCGCTCCTCGCCATCGAGCGTGCGGATCTTCTCGCCCTGCGCGGCCCGCCGGACGACGATGCGGCCCTCGTCGAGCTTGGCCGTGTCGAACGCGTGCAGCGGGTTGCCGAGCCCGAGCATCACGTAATTGGTCACGTCGACGATGTTCGAGATCGGGCGCATGCCCGCCGCGACGAGGCGCGCCTTCAGCCAGGCCGGCGAAGGGCCGATCGTGATGTCCTGGAAGAGCCGCCCGATGTAGCGCGGGCAGCCCTCGAGGTCCTCGACCTCTACCCGCACCTCCTCGGCCTTTTGTCCAAGTAACAGACTGTTACTTGGGATTGATTCCGCTTGTGGTGCCAGCTCGGCGTCGTAGATGACGGCGACCTCGCGGGCGATGCCGTAGACGGAGAGCAGGTCCGGCCGGTTCGGCGTGATCTCGAGATCGAGCACGTCGTCGGCCAACGGGAGGACGTCCGCGAGCGGCGTCCCCGCCTCCGGGCCGTCGTCGAGCACCATGATCCCGCTGTGGTCCTGGCCGAGCTCGAGCTCGCGCTCGGAGAGGATCATCCCCTCGGAGACCTCGCCGCGCAGCTTCGCAGCCTCGAGCTTCTGGCCACCCGGAAGCACCGCGCCCGGCAGCGCGACGGCGACCTTGGCGCCGGCGCCGAAGTTCCACGCGCCGCAGACGATCTGGCGCGGCTCGCCCTCCCCCACGTCGACGCGACAGAGCTGCAGCCGGTCGGCGTTCGGGTGCTTGCCGGCCTCGACCACGAGCCCGACGCGGTAGAGCCCGAGGTTGCCGTCCTCGTCGACGACTCCATGGTGGATCACCCGCTCGACCTCGCAGGTAGAGGCCAGGCGCACAGCCAGCTCCGCCGCGGTGGCGTCCACCGCGACGTACTCGCGCAACCAGTTCAGCGGGACTCGCATCAGAACTGCTCGAGGAAGCGGAGGTCGTTCTCCCAGAACAGGCGGATGTCCGGCACCCCGTGGCGCAGCATCGCGATCCGCTCGAGGCCGATCCCGAACGCGAACCCGGAGACCTGCTCGGGGTCGTAGCCGACGTTGCGGAGCACGTTCGGGTCGACGAGCCCGGAGCCGCCGAGCTCGAGCCAGCCCGTGTGCTTGCAGGTGCGGCAACCCGCTCCGTCGCAGATGAAGCACGAGACCGCGAGCTGCAGCGACGGCTCGGTGAACGGGAAGAAGTCGGTCGCGAAGCGCACCCGCTGCCTTTCGCCGAAGAACGCGCGGCAGAGGTGCAGCAGCGTGCCCTTCAGATCGGCGAGCGTGATTCCCTCGGCCACGGCCAGGCCCTCCACCTGGTGGAAGATCGGGAAGTTCTTCGCCTCGATCGTGTCGCGGCGGTAGACCCGGCCGAGCGAGACCATGTAGACCGGCGGCTCGCGCGACTCCATCACGCGGATCTGTGAAGCCGACGTCTCGGTGCGCAGGACGACGTCGCCGTTCAGGAAGAGCGTGTGCAGCGGCGAGCGGGTGACGTGGCCCGGCGCCATGTTGAGCGCGTCGAACAGGTGGTAGGTGTCCTCGACCTCGTCGCCGTCGACGACCTCGTAGCCAAGGCCGACGAAGACGTCCTCGACCTCGCGGCGGATCTGCGTCAGCAGGTGGTAGTGGCCGCGCGGCGGCGCGTCGCCGGGAAGCGTGACGTCGAACGCCTGCTCACCGAGGAGCTGCTCGAGCTCGGCGCCGCGGAGTGCCTGCTCGCGCTCGGCGAAGGCTGACTCGAGGCGCTCGCGCAGCGCGTTCAGCGTCATCCCGGTCTCGCGGTCGCGGACCTCACGCAGCGCCTGCTTCAGCTCGCTCTTGCGGCCGAGGTAGCGGACACGCGCCTGCTCGAGCTCGTCGGAGCTCGCCGCGGCCGCGATCGCGCTCTGCGCCTCGGTTTCCAGGGTGTTCGGATCCACGCGGCGACTGTACCATCGCCCTTCGTGAGCTATTACGACGCGTTCGCGCCCGTCTACGACGACTGGGCCTCGAAGATGACGGAGGACGTCGCGTTCTACGTCGAGCTCGCCCGCGAGGCCGATGGGCCGGTAGTGGAGCTCGCGGTCGGGAACGGGCGCGTGGCGATCCCGGTCGCGCAGGCGATCGGGCGGCCGATGCTCGGGATCGACTTGTCGCCGGCGATGCTGGCGATCGCGCGGGAGCGCGCGGCCGAGGCGGGCGTCGAGCTCGAGCTGCGCGAGCAGGACATGCGCGAGCTCAGGCTCGAGGAGCCCGCGGCCCTGATCTATTGCCCGTACCGCGCGATGCTCCACCTGCCGACCTGGCGCGACAAGCGCCTCGTGTTCGAGCTGGTCGCGGCGGCGCTGCGGCCGGGCGGGCGGTTCGCGTGGAACGTGTTCGTCTTCAACCACCACGTCGCGGCCAAGATGGACGGCGAGTGGGAAGAGCACGCGGGGATCAAGAACCGCGTGACGCACGTCCCGGCCGACAACCGGATCGACCTCGAGCTCGACACGGGCGCGGAGGTCTCGCTCTGGTGGGCGACCCGCTCCGAGTGGGAAGGGCTCGTCGAGGTCTCGGGGCTCGAGGTCGAGGCGCTGTACGGCGGGTTCGAGCGCGAGCCGTTCGACGAGCAGAGCAACGAGTTCGTATGGATCGCACGGAAGCCCGCGTAAGCGCTTACGACTCGATCGCTCGGCTCTATGACCCCTGGAGCCGCAGCGTCACCGAGGACGTCGCGTTCTACGTAGACGAGGCGAAGCGGGCCGGCTCGCCGGTCGTCGAGCTCGGAGTCGGCACGGGCCGGATCGCGGTGCCGACGGCGGCTGCGGGGATCTCGGTGATCGGCGTCGACTCGTCGGCGGGGATGCTCGAGGTGTGTCGCGAGGCGGCCGAGCTGGCGGGCGTCTCGGAGCTTCTCGACCTGCGGCTCGGCGACGTGACGCAGCCGCCGGTCGACGAGCGCGTGCGCCTGGTCACCTGTCCCTTCCGGTCGTTCCTGCACCTGCTCGACGACGAGCAGCGGCTGCGGGCGCTCCTCGCGGTGCACGAGCTGCTCGTTCCCGGAGGCCGGTTCGTCTTCGACGTCTTCGCTCCCGGGCCCGACGACATCCAGGACACGCACGGCCGCTGGCTCGAGCGCGAGCCGGGGATCTTCGAGCGGGCGGACTGGGACACCCGGGCGCGAACGCTGAAGCTCTCCGTGCGCGGCAACGCGGGCGCGACCTCGTTCATGCTCGCCTGGCTCTCGCCGAAGGAGTGGTCGAAGCTGCTCGAGCGCGCGGGCTTCCAGGTGCTCGGCTGCTACGGCTGGTTCGACAAGCGCCCGTACACAGGCGGCGAGGACACGGTCTGGGTCGCGCGGCGCCCGCACTGACCCGAACGGCCACGTCCGGGGTCAGACCCTGGACGTGTCCGTTTCGGACACGGGCGCGGCTGGAGGAAGGCCTAGACGAGCTCGACTTGGTCGCCGACGGCGACTTCGCCTGACTCGACCACTCGGGCGAGCATGCCGCGCTTGCCCTCGAGCTCCGCGCGGAGGCCCTGGCGCAGCTCGTCCATCCGGTGGCACGGGTCGCAGACCATGGTGATCTCGAACAGCGCCTCGCCGGCCTTGACCTGCTGCCCGATCGGCCACTGCTCGACGTCGTCGCCCTCGACAGTGAAGTTCTCCCGGACCGCGCCGGGCTCGACGCCGACCGACTGGAGGTGCTCGAGCGACACGAACAGCACCTCCCGCTTCGGCGGGTTCGCGTGCGCGCAGCCCTCGAGACCCAGCCCCGCGATCGCCTGAGCGCGCTCGTGCCCCACGGAGCGGCCGCTCTTGCGTCCCGGTGACGTCCAGATCCCGACGATCTTCGCCATGGTCGTCACTCTAGTCGCGCCGGCGGCGAAGCTCGTACAGCGCGAGCGCCGCTGCAGTCGCCACGTTGAGCGACTCGGCGCCCTGCGCGAGCTCGATCGAAGCGCTCGCGTCGCACGCGGCCGCGACCTCCTCGGGCAGGCCCTCCCGCTCCGCCCCGAGCACGAACGTGACCTGACCGTCCAGGTCGATCGCAGACAGCGGCTCGCCGCCGTGCGCGACAAGCGCCACGCGCCGGCCTGGCGCCTCCTCGAACCCCGCGAGCGGGACGCGGAAGATCGCCCCCATCGACGCTCGCACGGCCTTCGGCCCGGTCGGGTCGGCACAAGCGTCCGAGAGCGCCACGAACGCCGGCCCGAGCGCGTCCGCCGTGCGCAGAATCGTGCCGAGGTTCCCGGGGTCGCCGACCCGCCACAGAGCAAGGCCGACACCAGAGGCCTCGGTGGGCAGGTCAGACCGCCGGAAGACGGCGATCCGCCGGGCCGGGTGCGGCAGCCCGGAAACCGTTGCCAACACCTCGGCCGAGACGTTCTCGCCGGCGACGAGCAGCTCCTCCGGCTCGAGACCCGCGGCGAGCCCAGCGTCCACGAGGTCCTCGCCTTCGACCGCGAACAGCCCGAGCTTGTCCCGCCAGCGCCGGTCGCGCAGCTTCCGAACGAGCTTCAGCCGCGGATTCGCAGCCGACGAGATCAGGACGCTTTTTCGAGCGCCGTCTTCGCCTGCGCGGCGATCTGCCCGAACGCCTCGGGGTCGCTCACGGCGATGTCGGCGAGCACCTTGCGGTCGAGCGGAACCTCCGCGAGCCGGAGACCGTTCATCAGCTGGCTGTAGGAGAGCCCTTCCTGCCGCGCCGCCGCGTTGATGCGCTGGATCCAGAGCCGGCGGAACGTCCGCTTGCGGTTCTTGCGGTCGCGGTAGGCGTAGACGAGCGAGTGGTCGACCTGCTCCTTCGCGCGCCGGTAGCTCGAATGCTTGAGGCCCCAGTAGCCGCGGGCCTGCTCGAGCACCTTGCGGCGCTTCTTACGGGCGGCGACGGATCGCTTGACGCGTGGCATCGCTCAGCCCCGTCCCAGCATCTTCTTGACGGCCTTCTGGTCGCTGGGCGCGACGGACTCAGCTTGCCGGACGCGCCTCCGCTTCCCTGACTTGCTCTTCACCAGATGGCCCGGAGGGGTCGTCCGCATCCTGCGGCGGCGCAGGAGCTTGCCCGTTCCCGACACCCTGAACCGCTTCTTCGCTGAGCTGTGTGTCTTCTGCTTTGGCATCTTCTTCCTTCTTCACTCCCGCGTTCTTCGTCGGCCCCAGCATCATCACCATGTTCCGGCCGTCGAGGAGCGGCGGCGACTCTACCTGGCCGATGTCTTTCACGTCTTCCGCGAGGCGCATCAGCAAGTCCCGCCCGCGCTCCGGATGGGTCGTCTCCCGGCCGCGGAACATGATCGTCACCTTGACCTTCGCGCGCTGGTTGAGGAAGCGCTCGACGTGGCCTTTCTTGGTGTTGTAGTCGTGGATTCCGATCTTGGGCCTGAGCTTGATCTCCTTGACGTTGATCGAGACCTGGTGTTTGCGCGCGAGCTTGGCCTTCTGCTCCTGCTCGTAGCGGTACTTCCCGTAGTCCATCACCTTCGCTACGGGCGGATCGGCCTGCGCCGCGACCTCGACGAGGTCGAGGTTCTTGCCCCACGCGTACTCGCGAGCTTCGTTTGACTCCTTGATCCCGAGCTGCTCCCCGTTTTCGCCGATCAGCCTGACCTTCGGCGCGCGGATCATCTCGTTGATTCGAGCTTGCGGGACGGGTGCCCGGTCCGGCTCGACCGTTCGCCGTGGCCTCAAAGACCCTTCACCAAGTTCTCAATTACCTCCCTGTCGGAGAAAAACAAAACCGCTGCTGGAGCGGCACGAGTCACAGGGTAGCAAGGTAGGAACGAAGGTCGTTCAACGATTTGGTGAATTGTTTTCCACCGCGCTCCCGGACGGCAAGCGAGTCGTCCGACTCCTTGTCGCCGAAGACGATCGTGACCGGGATCTTCTCGAGCTCCGAGTCGCGGATCCGCTTGCCGACGGTCTCGTCGCGCTCGTCGACCTCGACCCGGTAGGGCTCGAGCTTGCCGACGAGCTCCTGCGCGGCCGCGCGGTGCGCCTCGCCGACCGGGAGGATCCGGACCTGGACCGGCGCGAGCCAGAACGGAAACGCGCCCGCGTAGTGCTCGATCAGGATCCCGACGAAGCGCTCGAACGAGCCGTAGAGCGCGCGGTGGACGACGTAGAGCTCGTGCTCGGTGTTGTCGGGGCCGACGTAGGTGAGCCCGAACCGCGCCGGCATCTGCGAGTCGAGCTGGATCGTGCCCATCTGCCAGCGCCGGCCGAGCGCGTCCTCCATGTGCAGGTCGATCTTCGGCCCGTAGAACGCGCCCTCGCCCGGCGCGAGCTCGTACGGGATCTCGTTCAGCTTGAGCGCCTCCTCGAGGGCGCTCTCGGTCATGTCCCATTCCTCATCGGTGCCGAGCTTGTTGTCGGGCCGCGTCGAGAGCTCGGCGCTCGCCTTCAGGCCGAACAGCTCGTAGAGGTAGCGCCCGTAGGCGACGACCTGCCGGATCTCTTCCTGAATCTGGTCGGCGGTGCAGAAGATGTGCGCGTCGTCCTGGGTGACGATGCGCACGCGGAGCAGGCCGTGGAGGGTGCCGGTCAGCTCGTCGCGGTGCAGCGGCGCCGCCTCGGCGAGACGCATCGGCAGCTCGCGATAGCTCCGCGGCCGGCTGCCGAAGAGCAGCATCGCGCCGGGGCAGTTCATCGCCTTCATCGCCCAGGGCCGGCCGTCGACCTCGAGCTTGAACATCAGGTCCTCGTACTTCGGGAAGTGGCCCGACGTGTACCAGGTGTCGTTGTCGTAGATCAGCGGCGTGCGGATCTCGTCGTAGCCGCGCTTCAGGTTCTCCCGGCGGCGGATGTCTTCCAGGATGTTCCAGAGCACCATCCCCTTCGGGTACCAGAGCGGCGAGCCCGGCGAGTGCTGCGAGAAGGTGAAGAGGCCGAGCTGCGGGCCGAGACGGCGGTGGTCGCGCTTGCGCGCCTCCTCGAGCCGCTCCAGGTGCTGCTCGAGGTCCTCCTGGCTGTAGAAGGCGGTGCCGTAGATCCGGGTCAGCTGCGTGTTCTTCTCGTCGCCGCGCCAGTACGCGCCGGCGAGGCCGGTCAGCTTGAGCGCCTTGATCGGCTTCGAGTCCTGCAGATGCGGGCCGCGGCAGAGATCGGTGAACTCGCCCTGCGTGTAGAAGGTGATCGGGCCCTCGGCGGTGTCGACGAGCTCGACCTTGTAAGGCTCGTCCTGCTCTGCGAAGAAGCGCTTGGCCTCCTCGGCGCTGACTTCCTCGCGGTTCCAGGAGCGGCCCTCGGCGAGCTCCTTGCGGATCTCGTCCTCGATCTGCTCGAGCGCGTCCTCGCCGATCGGCTCCGGGAACTCGAAGTCGTAGTAGAACCCGTTCTCGATCGGCGGGCCGATCGCGATCTTCGTGCCGGGGTAGAGGCGCCGGACGGCCTCGGCGAGCAGGTGCGCGGCGGAGTGGCGCAGGACGTAGAGCGCGTCGGGGTCCTGCGTGTCGCGGGTGGTCAGGATCTGGATCTGCTGGCCGTCCTCGAGCGGCTGGCGCAGGTCCTGGACGTTGCCGTTCGAGCGCACGAGCACGGCCTGCTCGGCCAGCTTCGGGCCGATCGCGCGCGCGGCGTCGAGGCCGGTCGCGCCGTCGGGCAGCTCGAGCTGCGACGAGTCGGGCAGGACGACCTTCATGGAAGATCAGGATACTTCGACGCCCCGCGAGGACGACCGCAACGAAGAACTGGACGAGTCGCCTGCACCCGACCCGGAAGAGGGCGGCGACGCGCGGGACGACCCACAGGCGGATTAGCCGCTACTCGCCCTCCACGGCGGCCTTCAGCTCGGCCGGGCACTTGAGCCAGTAGCTCTCGCGCAGCCATTCGAGCGCCGCTTCGAGCGACTCCTCGTCGGTGACCGCTGCGGTGATCCAGCCGTAGCGGCCCACGTGGCTGGCGGTGCGGACGTACGGGAGCAGGTGCGCGATCTCGCGCTCCTCGGCGGTGAGCTTCATCGTCACGTCCACCGAGTCGTCGCGGGTGACCGCCCAGCCGAAAACCTTGTTCTGGCCGACCTTGAAGACGGGGAAGTCGCCCCACGGCCGGTCCTCGTACGCCTCGGGAAACCCGAGCGCAACCTCATGGATCCGCGCCTCGATCTGCTGCAGCCGCACGAGCCCCATTCTGGCGGTTTGGCGCTCCCTGGGCCGGGAACCCGAATATGACTCCTAAATAGGAAGGGGCTTCCATGGGGAAGAGCGTCAAAGATGCGATGACGTCTGATCCATGCACCATCGATGCCGACCAGACCGTCTCGTACGCGGCACGAATGCTGAAGGACGAGAACGTCGGCCTCGCGCCCGTCGTCGAGGGCCAGCGGCTCATCGGGACGCTGACCGACCGCGACATCGTCACGCGCGTGGTCGCCGAGGGCAAGGACCCGCAGAGCGTCAGGGTCCGCGACGTCGCGTCGAGCCACCTCGTCACCGTCGATCCTCAGCAGGACCTCGACGAGGCGCTGCGGCTGATGGCGAGCCACCAGGTCCGCCGGCTGCCGGTCGTCGAAGAGGACGGCCGGGTCGTGGGTGTCCTCGCCCAGGCCGACGTCGCCGAGCACGCGAAGGAGAAGAAGGTCGGCGAGATGGTCGAGGAAATCTCCAGGACTGAGAGGAGACTCGTCGATGCAGGGCGGCACCACCGCCCAGAAGAAGGCAGGCGGCCGCAAGAGCTCGTAGTTCTCGACGGGCGCCCGGGACCGGCCCGGGCGCCCGTCAGCTCAGGTCAGGAGACTTCCGCGAGCTGCGTCGTGCAGCTCGAGCGCCCCTGCTTCTCCAGGTAGCGCTGGTGGTACTCCTCGGCGCGGTAGAACGTCTGCGCCGGCTCGATCAGCGTGACGACGGGCTTGCGATAGCGGCCCGAGGCGTCGAGCTCGGCCTTCGAGCGCTCTGCCGCCCCGCGCTGCTCCTCGTCGTGGAAGAAGACCACCGAGCGGTACTGGTCGCCGATGTCCCAGCCCTGGCGGTTCTTCTGCGTCGGGTTGTGCTTGTTCCAGAAGACCTCGAGCAGCTGCTCGTAGGAGACGCGCTCCGGGTCATAGGTGACCTCGACCACCTCGGCGTGGCCGGTCGTGTGCGAGCAGACGTCCTGGTAGCTCGGGTTCTCGAGATGGCCGCCTTCGTAGCCGACCTCGGTCTTCGTCACGCCTTCGATCTGGCGGAACGCGGCCTCGACGCCCCAGAAGCAGCCGGCGCCGAACGTTGCCTTCTTCTCCACTATTCCTCCTCCAGCTTGAGTGCCGCCGAGTTGATGCAGTAGCGCTGCCCCGTCGGGTGCGGCCCGTCCGGGAAGACATGGCCGAGGTGCCCGCCGCAGCTCGCGCACAGGACCTCGGTGCGGTTCATGAAGAAGCTCCGGTCGGTCTCTTCCTCGATCGCCTCCTCGTCGGCAGGCGCGTAGAACGCCGGCCAGCCGCAGCCCGAGTCGTACTTCGCTTCCGAGGCGAAGAGCTCCGCCCCGCAGCCGGCACACTTGTAGGTGCCCGGCTCGAACGTGTGGTCGTACTCGCCGCTGAACGGGCGCTCCGTGCCTTTCTCTCGCAGCACGTGGTACTGCTCGGGGCTCAGCTCGGCCCGCCACTCGGCTTCGGTTTTCTTGATCTTGGTCACGTTGAACAGTCTTGCAGGAGGCGTGTCCGTTACGTCGGGAAACCCGGAACGTTCTCAAGCTCACGAACCGTGCCCCGATTCTCTTGCAATACCGACAGCGACAGGCCGGGCGCCTCGGCCTTACTCGGCGAACTTCTCGGCGTGAAAGGCGTAGGCCCACATCGAGCTCGGCTCGATGCGAATGAAGACGACACCTTCGCCCCACTCGAACGGACTCGACTGAAAGATGTCGCGCCAGATGGGCTCGATTCGTCGACGCCCTCGTCGTCGCGGCGAATGATCGTCGCGTGCCCGTGGACGATGATGCCGATCGTGTCGTCGTCCATGTGCGCGGCGCTGCATGCTGGTTGGCACGCAGGTGCCGGAGGCGGGGCGCCCGGCCTCCGGTGGAGACGGTGGACCGCCCTCGGATGAAGACGCGGTCGAGCGGGGCCACTGGGGCTCGCTCGCTGTTCACGGTCGTGAAGGCGACGTGCTTCGTTCCTTGCAGGTAGTGGATGACTTGCTGAGTGGTCAGGCGCGGCTCGGCTTGACTATCTTCGCGAGATGCGGGTTCGGCTGGGCGAAGGTGCGATCGAAAAGCGCCTGGAGCTGCTCGATCCGTCCTCAGACTCGAACATCGCCTCGCCAGCACCAGATTCTCCAGCAGAGCCATCGTGAACCGGACGGCGTGGCCGACGTCCTCGAGCCTGATGTGCTCGTTTGGCGCGTGCGCTCTCGCGCCGAAGTAGAACGGGTTGTCCGGCGCGGCGATCCCGGGCGCGCCGAGGTGGCGCTGCAGTGAGGCGACGATCGGCAGCGTGCCGGCGATGCGGGGCGTGATCGAAGGCGGGCTGCCGAGAAGCCTCCTCCGCGATCTCGGCGACCGCTGCGCCGACGGATGCTCGATCGGCGTCCCCGCCACTTCGGCCATCCCGAGCACAGTCACCTCGACGTCGTCGAAGCCTCGCGCTCGAGGTGCGAGCGCACCAGTTCGAGGATCTGCTCGGGCCGCTGCTCGGGAACGAGCCTGAAGTCGAGCAACGCGCCGCCTTCGGCCGGAAGGACCGTCTTCACACCCGGCCCGCCGTACCTGGTCTGATCCCCGCGATGTTCGCGGTCGGGCCGAACGAGCTCCGCTCGCGCAAAGCCGCGCCGCTGAGGCCGTCGAGGAACCGCTGGATGCCAACATCTCTCGAAGGTCGTGCTCGGTCGCATCGCCCTGCTCCTCGATCGCCTGCCGCTCGGCCTCGGTCGGCGCCAGCACCGCGTCGTAGAAGCCGGGAACCCGGACCGTGCCGTCGCGATCTCGCAGGCTCGCGAGCGCCTCCACCAGCCACCAGCCACGCTCGGGACGGTGGCGGCTGCTGCCGAGTGGGCATCGGTCTTCAGCAGCTTCACGTCGAAGCGAACCGAGAGCGCGCCCTTGAAACCGAGGCCGATCGACGGCCGCCCGTCGCTCAGGCGCGCCGAGCTGCCTCCCAGAGGCAGGCGTCCGCGCGAAGGGCATCGGCGTTGCGCCGGACGATCTCGTCGAAGTGCGGGCTGAGCCCCTCCTTCTTCACCTCGACGATCCAGCGGATCGTCAGCGGTAGCTCCATGTCCTGCTCGAGCAGCGCGCAGATAGCCCGCGATCCGGACCGCGAGCTCGCCCTTGTTGTCGGTGGCCCCGCGCGCGAAGAGCTCCCGTCGCGGAGCGGCGGCTCGAACGGCGGCGAGTCCAGAGCTCGAGCGGGTCGGGCGGCTGGACGTCGTAGTGATTGTAGAGCAGCAGCGTGTAGTCGCTCCGGCCGCGCTGCTCGCCGTAGACCGCGGCGAGGCCGTCGTCGGCCCGCAGCTGCCTGGTCGAGAAGCCGCTGCCGGAGAGCAGTTCCTCGACGAGCGTCGCGGTCGTCTCAAGTGCGCGGCCTTCCGCCGAGACGCTCGGTTCCCGGCAGAGCAGATCGAGCAGGCGGAGCGCCTCCTCCTCGACCTTCGCGCCGTTCGGCTTCCGCACGGAGCGGAGCCTAACTGCGCTCTGCCTACGAGCTTCCCGCTCGATGTCGCGAGTCATGTTCGGGAATTACGCCAGTCGGCGTTATCGGGTCACGTCAACCGGCTCTAAAAGAGGGTTCCCATGGCAGGGACAGCGGCAGCGGCAGGGTCTGCGCTCGATGAGCTGTGCGGGCAGATTCGGGGTGAGAACGTCTTCCGGAGCAGCTTCAGCATTCCGGTCGGCTGACCGGCCGCGCGGTACCCGGGCCGAGCGGGCAGTCGGCAGCTACGTCGTGTTCGCCCCGGGATGCCCGCAGAGCGACCACTCGAGGCGCGCGGCCTCGTCAAGCGCTACGGCGCGATCACCGCGGTCGGCGGAGTCGACCTGACCGTCGAGCGGGGCGACGTCATTGGCTTTCTGGGGCCGAACGGGGCGGGCAAGACGACAACGCTCCGGATCCTGCTCGGTCTGATCCACCCGGACGAAGGCGAGGCGCGGCTCTTCGGGCGCGACCCGCAGGACGACCTGCCCGCGGCCCTCGACGGCGTAGCCGGGTTCGTGGAGACCCCGTACTTCTACTCCTACTTCAGCGGCCCAAGAACCTCGAGCTGCTCGCGGCCTTCGACCGTCGCGGCCACGAACGGATCGACGAGCTGCTCGCGCTCGTCGACCTCGACAAGCGCGCCCACGACCGAACCGGCGGCTATTCGCAAGGCATGCGGCAGCGGCTCGGCCTGGCCGCGTCGCTGCTGCGCGAGCCGCAGTTGCTGGCTCGACAAGCCACGAACGGCCTCGATCCGGCGGCATGCGCGACATGCGCCGGCTCGTGGTCCGTGTCTCGGGCGAGGGGATCGCGGCCTGCTCTCAGCCACCTATTCGCCGAGGTCGAAGAGATCTGCAACCGCGTCGCGATCATCCGCCGCGGGGAGATCGCCTACGAGGGCACCCTGGCCGACCTCCGAGCGAGCGCCGGCTCGAACCGCTACCGCCTGCGGACGACCGACAACGGCCGAGCGCATCAGGTCCTGCTCGAGCACGCCGAGGCGGCCGACGTGATCCTCGGTGGCGACGAGCTGACTTTCAGCACCGCCGAAGCCGAGGTCGGGGCTGTCGCGTGCGCTCGTCGGCGCGGGACTGGGAATCACCGCGCTGTGCCGGAACAGCTGAGCCTCGAGAGCTTCTTCTTCGAGCTGACCGAGGGCGAGCAGCCTGCGGAGGCCGCGTGACCGGCGCGCTCGTCGCCTACCGCTGGGAGCTGCGCAAGCTCGTCTCGCAGAAGCGCACCTACATCGGCATCGGCGCGGCCATCTTCTGCCGGTCGTCTTCGTGACGGTGATGGCCCTGCAGAAGGCGGCCCGTACGACGCGCCGCTCGGGCACAACCTCCGCCGGACCGGGCTGTCGCTCGCCCTGGTCGTCCTGACCTTCGTGTCCCGCTTCGGCGCCCAGCTCGCGGCTGCGCTCGTCGCCGGCGACATCGTCGCCTCCGAGCACGCGGGCAAGACGCTGAAGATGATCCTGACGCGCTCGCTGCGCCGCGGCCAGATCCTGACCGGCAAGACGCTCGCTGCGTTCACGTACGTGCTCGTGACCATCCTCGCCCTCGGTATCGCGGGGCTCGTCGCCGGCTCATCGCCTGGGGCTTCAACCCGCTCACGAATCTGAGCGGCGTGCGCGTCTCCGCGCTGCACACCCTCTGGCTCAGCGCGGCTGCCCTCGGCGTCTTCTCGCTGCCGTTGATCGCAGTGGCGTCCTTCGCAATCCTGCTCTCGACGTGGACTCGGAATAGCGCCGCCGCAATCGTCGGCACGCTGGTCTACGCGCTTGGACAGGAGGCGATCGCCGGCCTCGTCCACCAGGACCTGGGCGAAGCACTACTTCCTTTCAGACCAGTTCGACGGCTGGCACGGCCTCTTCATGTCGCCGCTGGCCTGGACGCCGATCGTCCGCGCGATCTGGGTCTCCGCGATCTTCGTCGCGGTCCCCCTGACGATCGCGTGGCTGATCTTCAACCGCCGCGACGTCGCCGACGACTAGGCAACGCCCTGTGGCAGGTGGGAGCAGCCCCTAGGGAAGCGGGATCCCGAAGATCGATCTGTTCGTGAACGTGCACGAGCCCACAGGAAACGCCTTGTACTTGGCGGTCAAGATCGTGACTCCCGGGTTCGCAAAAGTGACGACGAACGCGGCGCTGGCCTGCTGGAGGTTGTTGCCGAGGAGGATCATGGCTCGCGCGTCGTCGGCGATCGGGGCGGTGTTCGCGCCGCTGGCCGCGAACGACATGTAACACGAGGTGGAGCCGGTGGTTGAGGTGACGCCAGACGTAACCGACACGAGCACTTTGAGCGAGGCGGACAGAGTCACCGTGGATCGAAGGGCCGATGGCAGGGGGCACGTCGGCGTAGGTGCGGCTAGTGGTTGTCCCGTCGACCGTCACGGCGTCGGCCACTGTCCCCGCCGTGCCTTGAAGTCCGGTCGCCCCCTGGCACCTGTCGCACCCTCCCGCCGGTCGGCCCGCGTATGCCTGTCGGGCCTCTCACGCCTGTTGGGCCGCGAGCCCCGGTGGGGCCGCGCCCACCTGTTGGCCGGGCGGGCCGGTGGGGCCACGCGCGCCGGTGGCGCCTTGCACACCAGTCGTGCCGGCGCCGGTCGGGCCACGCTGACCCTGAAGCCCGGTCGCGCCTCTCGCACCGGTCGGTCCACGGACTCCAGCGGGCCCCGTCACTCCGCGCGCGCCGGTCGCGCCCCGGGAGCCGGTGGCTCCGCGCGATCCCGTTGCGCCCTTCGCTCCGGTCACACCTCTGGCTCCGGCAGCTCCGGTAGCGCCTCTTGCTCCGGTCGTCCCGGTTGCGCCACGCGATCCCGTTGCGCCCTTCGCGCCCGTCGCGCCCTCGGCACCGGTTGCTCCTCCAGCGCCTGTCGCTCCTCGCAGGCCGGTTGCGCCACGCGCACCCGTCGCCCCGCGCCCTCCTGTCGGCCCTTGCACACCCGCCGGGCCCGTTGCGCCACGCGCGCCTGTCGCTCCGCGGGCTCCGGTGACACCGTTCGCGCCCGTAGCCCCTCTGGCGCCGGTTGCTCCGCGCAGGCCAGTCGCTCCGCGGGCGCCGGTCGCGCCGCGTGCGCCGGTCGGGCCGCGTACTCCGGTTGCGCCTCGGGCTCCTGTGACGCCGTTCGCGCCTGTAGCTCCTCTGGCGCCGGTTGCTCCGCGCAGGCCAGTCGCTCCGCGGGCGCCGGTCGTGCCGCGTGCGCCCGTGGCCCGCGTGCTCCGGTGGGTCCCGCGGGTTCCGGTTGCTCCTCGGGCTCCTGTGGCGCGCCTGTCGCGCCGGTCGCTCCGCGGGCCCCGGTGGCTCAGCGCGCCCGGGTCGCTCCGCGCGCGCCCAGTGGCGCCCCGTGCTCCAGCCGGCCCTGTTGCGCCACGCGCGCCTGTCGCTCCGCGGGATCCTGTCGCGCCCCTTGCTCCCGTCGCTCCTCTGGCACCGGTGGGCTTACCGCGCGCGCCGGTCGGACCGCGGACTCCTGCAGGGCCGGGCATCGCCGCGCGCTCCCGTTGCCCCGCGGGGATCCGGTTGCACCTCTCGCTCCTGTCGCGCCCGACAGACCCGTTGCGCCACGGGCCCCGGTCGCGCCATGCCGCCGCGGGTTGGAGCCTGACCCCAGCAGCGCCGGCCGGCTGCCGCCCGGACCCGGTCGCGCCCTGCGGCCCCTGTGGGCCCCGCAGGGCCGGGAGCGCGGGCAGCGCCCTTCGGCGGCCAGGCGACCTTGCGCTCGCCCTTGTGACAGCGGGTCCCGGTGCGCAGCTTCAGGTCGCGCCGCTCGTGGAGTACTCCCCGCCCAGCTCGATACAGCCGATGAGCTTCGTGGCGGCTTCGCGTTTGTCGCCTTTCACGGCCGCTCTGCCGGATCCAGCCACAGCCGCGACGAGCGCCAAAGCGACCGCAGCTCCTGCGAGCATCACCCGAATTCCATTAGCACCCCTGCGGCCCAACCCGCCCTCCTGACGGTTGACAACGAACGTACCCGCCGGAGGCACTGGCGTGTCTATGTCGCGGACAGGCCGCCGGAGCGATGCAGGCTCACGGTGCCTGCACCACCGCTGACCCTGTGCACGCCACCCTTCCCGAAACGCCGCTAAAGCCGGCGGAAAAAACATGGGCGGTACTGGGCTGCAACCAGTGACCCCCAGCTTGTCGAGCTGGTGCTCTCCCAACTGAGCTAACCGCCCTTGGGACGAACGATTGTAGCCGTCCGGCGGGCGCAGGGTTGACCTGGGACGACCGGAACCTATCCTTCGTTGCCGTGAACGAGCGTCCTGCCCTTCCTATCCTGGACTGACCCGCGCGTAGGCATCGGCGCTCTCATCGCCATCGCCGCCGCGATCGCTTTCGTGGTCTGGCTCGCAGTCGGCTGCGGCTCGTCGAAGTCCAACTCGACCGCGACAACACCGGCGGAGAACGAGCACCGTGGCGGCGATCTCTGCGCGCGCCGCGACGCGCGCAGAGCTGCGCGCTCTCGCCGTTCAGGTCGGCCACCCGATCTACTGGGTCGGGCCCGAGTGCGGGCACACCTACGAGCTGACGCGAACCGCGAGCGACCGGATCTTCGTCCGCTACCTGCCGCACGGGGTCGCGCCCGGCACGAGAAGGCCGCGTACACCTTCGTCGGCACGTACCCCTTCGCCGGCGCTTGCCGGGCAACCAGGGGCTCGCCAAGAAGAAGACAACACCTCGTTCTCCCGTTCCGGGCGGCGGCCGCGCAGTCTACGCGCGCTCGTCGGCGACGAACATCTCGTCGGCTTGCCGAGATCGAGCCTGGAGATCGAGGTCTCCGAGCCCGTCGCGAAGCCGGCGCGGAGCCTCAGATCGCCGCGGGCAGGTCCAACCGATCCAGTAGCACCTTGATCGCGCTGCTCGTCGCCTGGCTCGCCTACCCGCTGCCTGTTCGCCGCGCGTCTCGCTCGGCTGCCGGAGGCTCGTGCAGCGATGGGCGGCGGCTCGAGGCCCTGCCGAGGAGGCTGGCTGCGTGCTTGCAGGGCGGCTTGGCCGTCAGTGATCCTGGGCGGACAGCGTGGACCCCCCTGGGGGGCCCGAAGACGGCCGGACTAACCAGGCCTCTCGTCGGAGTCGCTCGCGATCGTGGCGGGCCTGCTGCTGGCGCCGCCGTGGCCGGGGCGCTGGTGCGTCGGGCTCAGCCACGGTCGCCGCAGCCGGCGCGTACCTCGTCTAGGAGCGCCGATCGTACCCTCTCGGCCAGGCGACCTTCGCCAGGCTCCGTCGAGCTCGACGACACCGCCACCTCTTCGCGATCGCCGACCGCGTGATCGGCCACGCACGCGACCTCAGCGGGAACTTCGGGCCTTCGACCTACGAGGCCACGCTCGCCACGACGATCAAGCCTCGGCTACCCGGGCGGGACCTGATGTCACTCTAGAATCAGGCACCAAGCTTTAGCGGCTACTGACGTCGCCTGGCCTTTCTCCCAGCGTCCTGACGTGGTCAAGGCGGCGATTGCTGACACTCACGCTCTACGGCGTACTAAGGCTGACGAGCCCCTCGCGGCGATTAGGGCTCTTTCACTACGTTTCTTCGCGGCCAGGCCGCGTGTCTCGCTGCGCGCTAGGGGTGGAGGCGAGAAGCTCGGGGGCGCATGGCTGCACGCTCGAGATCGCTCACTCTCATCAGTTCTGGACGCTCGGCGCGCGGCGGACCGCTCGCGCACCGTTCCGCTCGGCCGCGTGCGCCGCGGGTGTGCGTGTTGCGCCTGCCAGTGGTCCGTCTCGGCTTCCTGCCCGGGCTCTGGTCCGGCCGCGTCGTGATCGCCCCTCGGCCCGAACCCTCGCTCCTCGAGGGCCGGACGGGTTCGCGTCGGCGCTCCCTGCTCGCGATCCAGCCTTGGTCGGAGCAGATCGACTGGGCTGCCAGAGCAAGGTCGAGCGACTACCGCAAGGAACACGAGCTCGGCGACCTGATCCAGGCGCTGAGCATGCGGCCTGCCATCGGGATCTGAGCCACAGCGACTCCCGCCTTCCGGCGCGACTTCGGCCCGGTGATCGTGCTGATCATCCTCGTGATACATCAGCCGCGATTTCGTCTTGGTCGGCGTAACGACGCAGGGAGGGCTGGTTCGCTTTGTTGCTGTACGTCGAACCGTCGCAGATCGGCTGCGCGCTTCTACCTCGCGCGTCGCTCGCCGTAGGTCAGCGGGCGAGACGCTGACAATGACGGCGGCAGCATTTCATCGCGCCGCCCTCGCCCGCCTGTGCGAGGCGCGCTGCCAAGGCATGCCGTCGAGGCGGCTGTTCGTCGGCGACGACGAGATCTGCCGCAGGAACATCGTCTCGAACTGAGCCCGTCCACGACGTCTGGCTGGGCGGGACCACTTCCGCGGGCTGAGGACGATGAGCCACGATCTCGGCCAGGGCCAGCGCTGAATAAACACCAACTCTACAGTCTCAGGCGTCCAGCACCTCCTGCGGTCAAGACCAATCCCGAGGCCGCTCCAGCTCGCCGACGCTACGACTACCTAAGGAAGACGGGAGGATGCTGCCGCCGGGAGGGGCCCTGGGCCGACGTCGACCGCTCCAGCTGACGGCGTAGCTGGATTGCCCGACACTGCGTCCTGCGGCACAGGCCGCTTCTCCGCCCGCCCGCCCTCGGTCTACGAGCTGCAGTCCCACAACAGCGCTGGTTCAGGGTCTGGCGGCGGCCGGCGCAGACCGCGGACGACGATACGTCGGGCGCCACCGGCTCGGGACGCCGCCGCCGCCCTCCCCACGTTCCACGCTTGCGCCGAGGTCATACAGCTCGCGCCGCTGCCGGTGTCCGGTTGAGCGCTGCCACGTTGCGACACGCAGAGACCGTCTGGCTCGGAGCCCGCCGCTCTCGCCAGCAGCAGCGTCACAGTCGACGTCCGTCGAGCCACGGCTGCACTGGGCCTGGATAGACGACGACTGGTACGGCAAGGCCACGTTCTCGGTGAATGGGCACGAGGTCAGAGCTAGAAGCATGAAGAGCTGACTGGCCGAGGCGTCTACTCGGAGTCGGCTCCACCAGCTCTCTAGCTAGGCAAGCATCATGGTCGACGATCCGTTACAACGAGGGGCAGGACTGGCATCCGGGCAGCGGCGCGCCGGCGTACTCCTCTTCGGGCCCATGGCCGGATCGGGCCCGGTCAACAACCGCGTCGCGTTCCGCCCGTGCCCGTGTCGCAGGCGCGGTGCTCGCTCTGCCGACAAGCGGCTCGACTGGGTCGAAGCACTGCGCCGGTGGTCACGCGTACGCTGACCGAGCCGCTTCGTCGAGGAAAAGAACCATCTTCTCTCGTGATCCCGGCGTACAGCGAGGAGAATCTCCTCGAGACGACATGGGGGATCCGGCGTTCGTCGACCAGGTCTACGTCGTCGACGATGCCTCCAGGGACGGCACCGTCGCTCGCACACACGCCGCGGCCGAGGAGGACCACGATCAGGTCGTCGTCCACGAGCGGAACGGCAGTCGGGCGCGGCGGTCGTACCGGGTACCAGCGGGCGCTCGAGGAAGGGGCCGAAGTCGTAGATCGTGATGAACGCCGACAGGCAGATGGACCGACAGAGATCGCTGAATCGTTATCCCGTTCGCCACCGACGAGGTCGACTACACCAAGGCGAACCGTTCTTCACGGCCAAGCCTGGAACTCATCCCGCACAACCGCTACCTCGGCGACACGATGTTGTCGCTCCCGACGAATTCTTCTACCTCGGCTACTGGCACATCGCCGACTCGCAAGCCGGCTAACGCGATTAGCAGGCGGATCTGGAACTGCTCGACCTCGAGAACCTGTACCCGCGCTACGGCTACCCGAACCACATGCTCGTGCACCTGAACGTCTGGTCGGCGCGCGTGCGCGACGTGCCCGTCGCGGCCGATCTACGGGATCGGTGAGAAGTCGGGGATCCGCTTGCGGAAGGTGATCCCGCGCGATCTGGTGGCTCCTGATCAAGCGCTTCTGGTGGCGGCTCTGGCAGAAGTACGTGATCCGGGACTTCCACCCGCTCGTCTTCTTCTACGTCTTCGGGCTGATGTCGATGGTGTTCGGCGCTCGGGCTCGGCATCTACCAGATCGTCGATCAAGGTCGAGGGCTACGCCGCGACCGCCGGCGTCGTCGTGCTCGTCGCGCTGCTCTTGCTCTTCGGGCTGCTCTTCACGCTCTTCGCCATGTGGTTCGACATGGAGTCGAACAAAGACCTGCGCTAGAAGATCTCGGGGCACCAGGGCTGGCGCTCCGTGCGGAAGAGCGCGTCGGCCCGTGCGACCGCCGCCGGGCGTCGCTTCCTCGCGGCCGGCCGCGCGCCGAGCTGGGCCCAGGTGACGCCGCCGAGGTAGACGGCTCCGAGCTCGGAGCGTCCGAGCCGAAGGTCGGGCTCGGCCGTCGTCCGTTCGGGCGGTCCGCCTCGACCCGCCAGCGGCCCTGGTTCCACGGGCAGAGCTGGTCGTGACCTCGAGCACGATCGGCCCTCAGCCGAGGCCCTCGCCGAAAGCGCGGCGCCGACGTCGACCAGCCGCAGCCAGAGGCGCCTCGGTGACGGTGAATCGTCAGCCGGCGCGGCTCGCGAGCCAGCTGGAAGAGCGGATGGTCGAGCGGCAGCAGGGAGCCTCGATGCGGGCGACCCAGTCGATCTCGAGGAGGTCGCGCCAGATCGCGGCCCGCGCGCGCGGGGACTTACCGAGGGCCTCGGCGACCTTGACGCGCCGTCTCGGAGCTCTGCCCCCCGCGCGGAAGCTCGTGCCGGTAGATCGCGTACCCCTCGGGTCCGGCCGTCGAGCTCGATCACCACGCCGGGCCTGCGGGCCGCCGCGGCGCTCGGGCAGGTGGTAGAAGCGGCCACCCCCCACCAGACGGGCCAGCGCGTGACATGCCCGCCCGCTCGGCCTGCACGGGGTCCTAGATCGGCGGGAAGAGCTCGAGCGCCTCCTCCTTCGAGACGTACCGGGTCACCCCTCGCCGCTCGAACGGCTGGGGCGCGGGAACGCGGTCCGCTCGCGGGGGCGAGGTCGGAGATGTCGCAGAAAGAGAGCGCGAGCCCGTAGCCGAACCGGCCATTAAATCCCCGCCTCCGACGCCCAGAGCGCCGCGACCGGCTCGCCCCGCTCGCGCGCGTCGTCGAGCTGGCGCGCGCATCATCGCGGTGAGGGATCCCCGCGGCGGCGGTGGGTCGGGCTGACGCCGACGACGGTGACGATGCCGCAGACAGGGGAGGGGGGAGCCGCCGGGCACGCTGGAGCTCGAACGGGAACCCGCCCGCGCCGCCGACAGCGACATCCCCGTCGAGCGGCGAGGTGCATCCGCTCGAGTGGGGAGGATCGAGATAAGGGAGAAGCAATCGAGGCCCTCGTCGTTCAACGCTCCATCCCATGGCCAGATCTGCATGAACGCGGCCGCGTACTCCTCGCGGTCACGCGCCGGACTGACCGCGAGAGCTTACGCGATTTCTCGAGCGGGGCGTAGTCGAGCATCAGGCGGCGCTCGGTGCCGTCGTCGGCGAAGCGCACGGTGACGACGCCGCCCGCCTCGATCGCGGACGACGCCCTCGCCGAGCGTCCGTGCCGGACCGAGTCGCCCGTCGTGAGCGTCGGGACGTCCGTGCGCGGCGCGATCGCCGGCGCGGCGAGCCGTAGCCAGACCACGACGCCGGCGCAGGCCGCTCGCGCTCGACGTGCGTCTCGGGGGAGCTCGTCCAGGAAGCGCGAGGGCAGGTTGTACTCGCGCCCGCCGTAGAGCGAGCGCGCGTCGCGTGCGGCAGCGTCAGCCGCTCCTGCGCGCGCGTCATGCCGACGTAGGCGAGCCGGCGCTCCTCCTCGAGCGCCTGCTCCTCGATCGAGCGCGAGTGCGGGAAGATCCCCTCCTCCATCCCGATCATGAAGACGGCGCGGAACTCGAGCCCTTCGCGTTGTGCAGCGTCATCAGCGTCACGAGGCACTGCTCGCCGCGGATCGCGTCCTGGTCGGAGTAGAGCGAGATCTCCTGCAGGAAGGGCGAGAGCGCGGCTCGCGCCTGCTGCTGGTACTCCTGCGCGACGCCGACGAGCTCCTGGAGGTTCTCGATCCGGCCCTGCGCCTCGATCGTCCGCTCGGCCTCGAGCGCGTCCAGGTAGCCGCTGCGCTCGAGCACGCGCTCGCAGCTCCGGCACCGGGCAGCTCCTGCGCGCCGGCCATCAGCGACTGGATCAGCGTGTGGAACTGCCACCGCCTTCGCGGCGCTGCCGCGAGCCCGGCTTCCTCCGCCTGGCCGATCGCCTCCCAGAGCGAGATCCCGTGCGCGTCCGCGTAGGTCTGGAGCCGCGCGAGCGAGGAGTCGCCGATCCCGCGGCGCGGCCGGTTCGCGATCCGCAGCAGCGAGACCGCGTCGAAGGGGTTGTCGATCACCTGGAGGTAGGCGATCAGGTCCTTGATCTCGGCGCGCTCGTAGAACCGCGGCCCGCCGATCACCTGGTACGCGATGCCCTGGCGGACGAGCACGTCCTCGAGCACGCGCGACTGCGCGTTCGTCCGGTAGAAGACCGCGATCTCGTTGCCGGTGAAGCCCTCCTCGACGAGCCCGGCGATCTCGGCGGCGACGAAGCGCGCCTCGGCGTGCTCGTCCTCGACCTCGATCACGCGGACGGGCTCGCCCTCGCCGAGCTCCGACCAGAGGTTCTTCGGCTTGCGCTCGCGGTTGTTCGCGATCACGGCGTTCGCGGCCTCGAGGATCGTGTTCGTCGAGCGGTAGTTCTGCTCGAGCGCGATCGTCTGCGTCTCGGGGAAGTCGCGCTCGAACTCGAGGATGTTGCGGATGTCGGCGCCGCGGAACGCGTAGATCGACTGGTCGGGGTCGCCGACGGCGCAGACGTTCCGGTGCTTCTCGGCGAGCAGCTGCAGCAGCCGGTACTGCGCGTGGTTCGTGTCCTGGTACTCGTCGACGAGGATGTAGCGGAACGCCTTCTGCCAGCGCTCGCGCGCCTCGGGGAAGTGCTCGAGCACCTGGACGGTGAGGAAGAGCATGTCGTCGAAGTCGACGGCGTTCGAGGCGAAGAGGCGCGCTGGTAGAGGTCGTAGACGTCGGCGACGGTCTGGTCGTAGAACGACGCGACGCGCGCGCGGTACTCGTCCGGCGCGACGAGCTGGTTCTTCGCGTTCGAGATCTGCGCGTGGATGCCGCGCGGGACGAAGCGCTTCGGGTCGCGCTCGAGCTCCTCGAGGCACGTGCTTCGCAGCGCACCTGGTCGGCCTGGTCGTAGATCGTGAAGTTCGAGCGGTAGCCGAGGCGCTGCGCCTCGCGGCGCAGGATCCGGCCGCAGGCGGCGTGGAAGGTGAGGATCCAGATCGCCCGCGCGACCGGGCCGAGCAGGTCCTCGAGGCGCTCGCGCATCTCGCCGGCGGCCTTGTTCGTGAACGTGATCGCGAGGATCTCGTTCGGCTTCACGCCGCAGGCGCCGATCAGGTGCGCGACGCGGTGCGTGAGGACGCGCGTCTTGCCGGAGCCGGCGCCGGCGATGACGAGCAGCGGCCCCTCGGTGGTGAGGACGGCCTCCCGCTGGGCCGGGTTCAGGTCGGCGAGGTAGCTCTCGGGCGAGGCGACGGCCACGCGGTCGATGCTAGCGGGCCGAGCCGGGGGGCAGAATCGCGGCTGTCGCGGCCGAAGGGCGACCCTGGGCGCCAACAGGGCTCAGCTGCATCCCGTCTCGGAGTGCGCACGCGGGCGCTGCTGGCATCGCCTCCAAAGGACGGAGGGGTCGTCAAAACAGAGGGGCCCGGGGCGACCTAAGGCTCCGCGCACGGGCCGGCGACGAGGCCAAAGGGGGGCTGGAAAATTTGGCGTATCCTCCTCGTGCTCGTCGGTGACGAACGCGCCAAACGAGCTGCATGCGCCGTAGATGCGTCTGCCGGCCTCGATCCGTCGATCAGCGCGGCCTGGTCGTCCATCAACTTCGAGCGTCCCGCGGTGGCGGCCCTCTGGAGCAGGTAACGTACGCCAAAGCGTGCCGAGCGCCGAAATCGGCGCTCCCCACGTCGAGACCCAGTGCATCGCGGTAGAAGTGCAGCGCCCTGGTCGAAGTCCTTTCACCGTCAGCGCTGGACGCGCAGTTCCACCTCTAGGCCCGCTTCCCCCTCCTGTGACCCCCGATCAGGATGTTCCCGTCCGGGTCGCGGAAGAAGAACATCCGCGGACCGGTGATCGCCCCCCGCGCCGATCGGGTCGTCGACACGACGCGGCGCCCCTCCAGGCGCTGCATGGTCGGCGTCGAGGTCGGTGGTCCTGAATCACGACGATGCCCTGGGTCGTTGTGCGGCGTCTGACGGGCCTGGGGACGCGGCGGCAGAATCTGATCGCCGCGCTGCGGAGCCACGCGGCGCGACCTCGAGCCAGCGGTCGCCGTCGCCGAACGGCATGTCGGCGCGCACCTCGAATCCGAGGGTGCCGGTGTAGAACTCGAGCGCCTTGTCCTGGTCGGAGACCGGGATGATCACGCGCCCGACCTTGGTGATGTTCGTGCTGGTCTGCTGCAAGGGAGCGGCTCCTTTCGCTCGGGTAGCGTCGTCGGGGTGAAGATCCTCGCAACGCGAAGATACCCCGGGCCTGCCCTCGGCGAGCTCGACGAGGTGGAGGTCGCGCCGCTGCGCTTCGCTCACCGAGCCGCGCGGACGACGTCGAGGGGCTTCTCGCGGCGAACGAGCCGGTTCCGCTCGACTTGCTGCCGCGGCTGCGCGTGGTCGCGAACTTCGGCGTCGGCTACGACCGGGTCGACGTGGCAGCGTGCGCGGCCCGCGGGGTCGTCGTCACCAACACGCCCGGCGTTCTCGACGACGCGACCGCCGACCTCGCGTTCGCGCTCATCCTCGCCGCCCGCAGGCAGGTGGTCGAGGGCGACCGGTTCGTCCGCTCGGGCGGCTGGAGCGGCTCGTGGTCGGAGGGCTCGCTCGCCGAGGAGGTGACGGGCTCGACGCTCGGGATCGTCGGGCTCGGCCGGATCGGCAGCGCCGTCGCCCGGCGCGCTCGCGGCTTCGAGCATGCGCGTGCTCTACACGCGGCGGCTGCGCGCGGGCAGCGACCTCGGCGAGTTCCGGGAGCTGGACGCGCTCTTCGAAGAGTCGGACATCGTCACGATCCACGCGCCGCTCACGGAGGAGACCTCGGGGATGGTCGACGGTCGGCGGCTCGCGCTGCTTCGGGACGGCGCGTGCCTCGTGAACACGGCCCGCGGCGAGATCGTCGACGAGGAGGCGCTCGTGCGCGAGCTCGTCTCCGGCCGGATCCGCGCGGCCCTCGACGTCTTCGCCCACGAGCCCGAGGTTCCGCGCGAGCTGCTCGACTTACCGAACGTCGTGCTCACGCCCCACCTCGGCAGCGCGACCCGCCAGACGCGCGAAGCGATGACCCGCCTGGCCGTGGACAACCTGGTCGCCGTCGGGCGCGGAGACCCGCCGCTCACTCCCGTCGCGGCCGGGTAGCGTCAGCTGCGATGGCCTACGCGTTCGGGACGATCGACGGGATGGGCGACGGTGTCTTCCGCAAGGTGCGGCAGGAGCTCGGCGTGACGGCCTTCGGCGTGAACGTGCTCGTGCTCGCACCGGGTGTCGTGGCGCGACCGCATTTCCACACGGAGCAGGACGAGCTCTACTTCGTCCACGCCGGGCGGGCGCGGTTCGCGCTCCCGGGCGAGTCGCGCGAGCTCGGGCCGGGTGGGCTCTGCCACGTCGAGTCGACGACCCGCGCCAGGTGACGAGCGTCGGCGACGAGGACCTCGTCATGCTCGTGGTCGGCGCAAAAGACGGCTACGTGGGGCGCGACGGTGCGCCCGCGGATCCGAGCGAGCTCGGCTAGAAGCGGACGGCGGCTCGGCCGAGGCTCAGGCCGTGCCTGCCGTACATCGCGAGGCCGACGAGCGCGGCCGCGGCAGTCGCTGCACTCGCGGCTGCGGGAATGAACACGCTCGCTGCGAGCGCGACCTCTCCGCCGTGCCCGGCCATCGCCAACGCTCCGATCGCCGCGCCCTGGTAGAGCCCGACGTTCCCGGGGAGGAACGGCATCGTGTTCGCGAGGCCGGTGACGACCATGTAGAGCAGCGCCGCACCGACTCCGACGTGGACGCCGACCGCGTGGAGCAAGAAGAGGATGCCGAACCAGCGGGCGATCCAGGTGACGACCAGGATCAGGCCGGCGCGAAGCATGATTCCCTCAGGCGCCGCGGCTCCGGCGAGGAACGCGCCGACTCCTTCCGGGAGAACGGCCGGCCCAACTTCGCGTGCAGCAGCGAGACGAGCACGAGCCCGCCGGCCGCCAATGGCAGGCCGACCAGCATCGTCAACTTCGCCCAGCCCGGAACCGGCAGGAAGAACGCAGAGCCCGCCCCCACGAGCACGAACGCGACCATCTCGAGCAGGTGCGCGCAGAGAAGGCTTCCTCCCGCGCGCGAGAAGCCGGGCCAGCGCGGGCCCGCGGTCACCTTGAGCACCGCGACCTTCGAGGCCTCGCCGAGGCGCTCCGGGCAGGACGGTGTCGAGAAAGGAGCCGATCGAGCTGGCCGCGTACATGGCGCGGAAGCCGATCGTCGGCGAGCGCACGGTCGATGTCCAGGCCAGCGCCCTCAGAGGCTGCACGGCGGCGGAGATCGCGAGGCCGGCGAGCAGGTAGCGCCAGTTCGGGGTCGCAGCCGCCTCGAGGACCCTCGTTCCGGTGCGTTGGATCAGGAGCGCGAGCGCGCCCATAGACGCGAGCGCGACCAGCGCGACGATGTAGCGGCGGCCCACCTTCACGTTCACGGCATCGGCAATTCGCCGTCGCGGCTGGAACCCCTGGAATGGGTGATGGGTCACTCGCATGTGGAAGGCCACGCGACCCCTGCATCGAAGGCGACTGTCTCCCCCCACACCGTATCAGGCCACAATGAAACGAATGGCCAGGATTGACGAATTGCATGAGCGGCGCGCCTTCGGATGCCGCCTGACGCCGGACCGGGCACTCGAGTCGCTCGACGAGGCCGAGGCGTTCCTGCTCGACCGCGGGCTCTTGACGCGGACGGCGGACTCTGCGCTGCCGAGCCTGTTCGGCGCCTGCCACGAGGAACCGGATCAATCGAAGCCGGGCTTCGGCCAGTGGCCGCGGACGAAGTACCCGCTGGTTCGGCGAGCTCGGCGGCGCGCGCGGCTATCCGGTTCTCGCGGTGCATCGGGGCAAGAGCCTGCCGGTCACGCCCGAGGTCGCGCGCTTGTTCGACCCTCCGTGCCGCGGCGAGCTCGAGCGGCGCGCCGGACGACGTGCTGCTGCGGCACCTGGCCGAGGCGGGCCCGTCGGAGCTCGAGGACGTGCAGGTCGAGCTCGGACTCGCGCCCAAGGAGCTGAAGCGGATGCGGGCTCCGCTCGAGCGCTGCGGGGCGCTCGTCTCCCGGAGCGTCGTGTACGAGGAGCCGCACCGGCACACGAGCCTGCTCTCGCGCTGGGATCAGCTCTTTCCGGAGGCGGCGCCGGGCGGCGGCCTCGACGAGCTCGTCGTGCGCGCGGTGGGCGCTGCCGTGCTCGCGCCGGAAGCCGAGGTGCCGCGCTGGTTCGCGTGGTGGGAGGACGGGCTCGTCGAGAGGCTCGTCGAGGACGGCCGGTTGGCGAGCCCGGAGCCGGGGTGGCTGGCGGCGTCCTGATCCGCGAGCTGCGCCGCGAGGATGCGGGGGCGGTCGCGGCGCTCCATCTCTCGGTCAGCCCGCACCAGCTCGAGACGGCCGAGCGCGTCTGGTTCTGGGCCAGCCGCGGCCTCGAGCGGGAGCAATGGGCCCAGTGGGTCGCGGAGGAGGACGGCGAGATCGTGGGGTCGGCCTGGGCCGCCTTCGAGTGGTCGGCGCCGGAGCCGGGCAGGGGACGCTTCTGGATCGCCGTCCCGGCCGAGCGCAGGGGCCGCGGGATCGGCGGCGCGCTCTACGACGTGGTCGAGAGGTACCTGCAGGCCCGCGGAGCGTGGCGCGCGCGCACGAACGTGGAGGCGGACCCGGACGGCGAGCGGTTCGTGCGGTCGCGCGGCTTCGAGCAACGAGCTGCCGACCGGGTCTCCGTGCTCGACCTACGCGAAGCCGAGCTCCCGGAGCCGCAGCTTCCATCGGGCTTCCGGCTCGAGCCACTGGGCCGGGTGCGCGACCGGTTCGAGGAGTTGTTCGAGGTCTGCGAGGCCGGCGAAGCCGACCTGCGCGAGGAGCCCGAGACGGCGCTCACGCTCGAGGACTGGAAGCTGGACGACTTCGGCGTGCCCGACCTCTCCGACGAGGGCAGCTTCGCCGTGCTCAACGACGCGCGCGCAGTCTCGCTCGCGTTCCTCTGCCTCGATCCGATGCGTGGACTCGCGTACAACCTGATGACCGCGACACTGCCCGAGTTCCGCCGCCGCGGGCTCGCGCTGGCGGCCAAGGTGGCGACCGCGCGCTGGGCGGCCGCGAACGGCTTCGAACGGATCCTGACCGAGAACGACGTGCGGAACACCGGCATGCTCGCGATCAACGACCGGCTCGGCTACCGGCCGGCTCTACGACCAGACGAAGTGGTACCTAGAGTGGGAACGGCCGCCGGGCGAGCGCGGCTAGCACCTGCGACGTGACCCAGACCGGGGTCGTCGCGTAGCGCTTCGAGTAGCGGAAGCTGCCGTCGGCGCGGCGGAGGCGGCGCGAGGTAGGCGAGCGCTCCGCGCGGCGTGGGCTTGCGGGCGGCGGCGAACGCCTGGATCGCCCAGGCGGTGGACTGGGCGTCCGAGCCGCGGCCGGGAGTCAGCTCGAAGCCGCCGTCTGCGGTTCTGTAGGCGGTGCAGGTAGGCGAGCCCGCGGCGGATCGGCTTGCCGCGGACGCCGGCCGAGCGCAGCGCCTGGACGGCAGCGGCGGTGTCGTTCGAGTCGGGCAGCGCCGCCGGGGTACCACGACCAGCCGCCCGAGCGGCTCTGGCGGCGGAGGACGTACCGGACCGAGGCACGCGGCGCCGGGCGGTGCGCCTGGCGCAGCGCGAGGATCCCCCAGATCGTCGAGTTCACGTTGGCGCCGATGGCGCCGCTGGGCTTCCGTGGCGCGGTCGATCCGGGCGAGCAGCGTCGACGGATCGCCGCCGAGCGCGGACTCGGCCATCGCCGCCGAGCTCGCTGGTCGGTCGCGCGTCGAGAGCTCGTCCTCGTGCGAACGCAGGTAGCCGAGCGCGTCCCCGCGTCGGCCGCGCTCCGGCGGCGCGAAGTCCGAGCACGGCCCAGGCCGTCAGCTGCGGGCTCGGCGAACCGCCGCGCTCGGCGAAGCCGCCTCCGCCGCCTCGTGGCGTTGCAGATACGTCACGGTGCCAGGCACCGTGACGGAGTGTCACCTGCCGCGTGAAAGCCCTGCACGCGCGCGGGTTCCGTGGTGCCAGGCACCGTGACGAAACACGCAACGAGGACGGCGATCAGGCCCACACGACCTCCACTCGCAGGCGTCTGGCGTAGCGCTCCAGCAGCCGTCGTAACTCGGGCCCGGCCGCGAGGGCGAGCACGAAGTTGCCGGTCGCGTGCGCCGCGTCGAACCAGATCCCGCGCACGTAGAGCGCGGTGAACGCCTGCCCACGTGTGCGGGTAGAAGCTGCAGCCACTCCCACACGTTCATCAGCGCGTCGAAGCGCGAACCCGAGCACGAAGCAGAAGACCGCGAGCGGGAGCCGCCGCCGGAGCAGCGGCGCGGCCAGCCCGCCCAGGAGCCCGCATGCGCCCCACGCGACCATCTGCCACGGCGTGTAGGCGCCCTGCCCGAGGTAGAAGTTCGAGACGAGCGCCGCGAGCGCGCCCGACGCGAGGCTCCCGCGCGCGGCCCGAGCGCGACGCCTGCCACGACCGCGATCACGGTGACCGGCTGCACGTCCGGGATCGCGGCGAAGAGGATCGCGCCCGGCGGCCGCAGCCGCGGCGAGCGTCGCGATCGAGCGCGAGCTCCTTCGACGAGCCGGGCCCGGCCTCCAGCCAGGCCGCGCACGCGACGATCAGCCCCTGCCGCGACGAGCAGGAGCGCCAGCGCAGACTGGCTGGGCTCGAACACGGTCCAGGCCGCAGCGCCGGCCGCCGCGGCGAGCGCGAGGAGGCCCGCGAGCCTAGGCAAGCACGCGCTCCCGCTCCGGCGCCGTCGAGACGACGCGGTCGGCAACCGCACCCGCGAAGACGTGGTCGTTCGTGACGACGAGCGTCCCTCGGCCCGGGGCTTGTTCACGCAACAGCGCGACCAGCTCGTCCTTGCGCTCGGGGTCGATCCCGCGCGTCGGCTCGTCGAGCACGAGGAGTCGGGCTCTGCGACGGCACGGCTGCAAGGCCGAGGCGCTCACGCTCGCCGCTCGAAAGGTCGCGAGGATGGCGCCCGACCGCCCACCGAGCCCGACACGCTCGAGCGCAGCGGACGATCGAGGTCGCCGTGGACACCCATCGCGACCTCCTCGTCGACCCGCTCGCTGACGAGATACCTGCCGGGATCCTGCGAGAGGTAGCAGGCCCGGCCCAGGCGGCGACGGTCCCACCCGGGCTCGGCAGGCCCGTGGCGACTTCGCGAGTGTGGTCTTCCCGACCCGTTCGGGCCTTCGAGCGCAACGACCTCGCCGCGGCATACGTGGAGATCACCCCGTCGAGCACCGGCCCCCCGCCGTACGCAAACGAGAGTCCTCCACCCGCCACACGGCCGCTCCGCGGCTCGCCTCCGGCAGACCGCCTCGCCGCGAGCCACGCGCCCGGGAGTCCGCCCTCACGAGCCCCCGCCTCGAGAAACAGGACGCGATCCAGCCGTCGAGCACCCGCTCGGGCCGCTGCTCGGAGACCAGGACTGCGGAGCCCGACGAGCCGAGCTCGACGCCGACTCGCCTCCGTCGGGTCGAGCTGGGAGGTCGGCTCGTCGAGCAGCAGGAGCTTCGGCCGGAGCGCGAGCACGGACGCGAGGCAGACCCGTTGCAGCTCCCCGCCCGAGAGCTCGAGCCGCCGTCGGCGAGATGCGCGCGCCGACTGGTCGAGCGCCTCGAGCGGCGCGGCTCGATCTCGGCAGGCGGAGTCCCGATGTTCTCGAGCCCGAACGCGACCTCCGGCTCGACGCGCGTGAACACACCTGGTCCTCCGGGTCCTGGAAGAGCGTCCCGACCGTTCGGGCGAGCTCGGCCGGGCGAACGCGGCGCGTGTCGAGCCGGCCGACTCGACCCGGCCCGATAAAGGGCCGCCGTGAAAGTGCGGGACGAGCCCCGCGAGCGCCCGAAGCAGCGTCGATTTCCCGACCCGGACGGCCCAAGAAGCGCGACGACCTCGCCCGGCTCGATTGCAGCGAGAGGCCGGAGCGCGCGGCGCGTCCGGATAGCGTGAACGCAGCCCCGACGACAGGGCTAGAGCCATAGCACCCCTGCGACGAGCAGCAGGGCCGCGACCAGGCGAGCTGATCAGAGCGCACCCCCGCGGCCGCGTCGCCCGCGTCCGCCCGGCAGGCCGTATCCTCTCGCCTCCATGGCCTCGGCCAGGTTCAGGCCCGCTCGAGCGACCCGGCGAAGAGCGGCGCAACGAGCCGTCCACGACCGCGAACGCCGGCGACCTCGAGCCCTCGCCCGCGAAGCGATTCGACGACCCCGAGGCGTCGCGCTCGAGTGTGGGGATGAGCCTCGTCGCGAGCACGGCCGCGAGCGCCGAGCGGCGGGCAAAACCGGCCGATGCAGGAGCCGGTCGTGGTCGAGCGGGAGGCGTACCGGAGAACGCGAGCGCGACGGCGACAGCCGGAGGCCCTGAGGAGGCCGTTTCGAGCTCCTCGCGCGTGATGTCGAGCGGGCCGAGCACCGGAACCGTCGGCCCCGTCCAGATTGGGTGTGGCCGACGTCTCCACGAACGGGGTGAGCACGATGACCGCGAGGCCGTAGAGGTGCGCGCCCACGAGGTCGAGCCGCCCGGTTGCGGAGACAGAACGAGGAGCAGGACGGCGGCTATGGGGGCAACCGATACCAGTGCGGGCAAGAAGCGCGGCTGCCGCCGACCCGCGAGCAGCAGCGCCGCCGGAACCGGCCGAGCTTCACCCGTCACCTTCCTGTCGTCGACCGGGGTGTAGTGGAAGCGAACGGCTGCGGCAGCCGCGAGGTCACCGCGGCCGCGCGAACGGCGGCGAGCGATCCGCCACCTGAACGTCCGGGCTCGTCGCCGGGCCGCGCGTCGCCGTCAACTCGCACCGCTGGCTCCGTCCTCGACCGCGAGCACGAAGAATTCGGCTTCCCCGTTCCCGACGAGGTGCCCGACCGCACCGAGTCAACGCGCCGCCTCTGCCAGCTCCGGAGGTGACGACGACCGCCGGCCGGTGCTTCCCGTCGTAGCCGTGCAGGAACGGCTCCGGGAACGCGCCGACCACGACCGGGAGCTGCTCCATCCCTTCCAGGAGCGGTAGTCCCACCACTCGACGTCGCCCGGGACGCAGCCGGTACTCGGCCGCGCCGCGGTCGGCCTCGATAGCCGTTCACGAAGTAGAACCAGTCCCGCTGCTCCGACGGGCTCCGCGATGCCGCCGATCGACTGGACGAAGCGGCCGCCGTAGCGCGTCGTCGACCTTCCGCCCCGTCGAGCGCCTGCATCGCGGTCAGCCCGGCGGGGACGCCGTCGCGCAGAGGACGTGCGCCCCGCGGTCGCGCGTGACCCAGAGCGTCGCCGTGCCCTGCGCGCTGCGCGCCCCGCAGCCGGCGAGCACGAGGCGAGCGCGCGGCGAGCGCGGCACCTCACAGCGCGTTCGAGCGGACGGCTCCGGCGAGCGTCGCCCGCACGAGCCCGACGTGCGGGCCGACGCAGCCGGCTCCGCGCGCGCCGGAAGCTCCGGCCGTCGACATGGAGCGCGCGCCGCGCCGGGCGGGCCTTGCCGGTGTCGTCCTGGGCGACGACCCGGTAGCAGTTCCGCCGCGCCCCTCGCGGAGCGCGAGCGTCTGCGGGCCGCCGTTCGGGCCGAAGGTCGCGTAGTACCAGAGCACCGTGTCGCCGTCGTGCAGCGCGACCTGGTCGGCGCCGACCGGCGGCGAGGCGCCGTCGACCTTGAACACCCAGCCGCTCGAGCCGCCGCCCGGGTAGCGGCCGATCTGGTCGACGTACGGGCCGAACGAGGTGGTCGGGACGTGGTAGTAGAACTCGCCCACAGGCTCGCCGAGTCGAGCGCGTCAGGGCGTTCGGCGCCGCTTCGAGAACGGGCTGGGTCGAGCCGAAGAGGGTCTGCGTCTGCCTTCGACACGGACGTGCACGCGCACGGCGAGCGCCGCAGGGACGAGAGCGAGGGGGCGAGCGCCGCGAGGACGATGAGGAACGGTGCACGAATCCTCCTTCCGCGAGGGGTTCGAGTGCGCGGCGGGCGGCAGGTCTTCTGACTCGGGGCGCCCTCCTCGCCGCCTTCCCGGCCTCGGGGGCCAGTGGCTTTCGGCTCGGAGCGTCTCCCCTCACAGCGGCGGGACCGTCCCGGACTCGCACCGGGTTCCCTGGCCGCTCGCCTGGTGTGGGCCGAGCCTATCACGGCCTCGATGACCCTGGAGCGCCGTTTCAGCCTCTGGGCGCCGGTCGTTCTCTGGGCCGGCGTCATCTTCGGCCTGTCCGGCGATTCCGTCGCTTTCGAGCGGTCTCGGCACCTGGGACGAGGTGCTGCGCAAGGGCGCGCACCTGACGGAGTACGCGATCCTCGGCGCCCTGCTCTTACCGGGCGCTCGGCCGCGTGCTTCCGTCGGCTCGCGCTCGGGATCCTCTACGCCGCGGAGCGACGAGCTGCACGGAACCGTTCTCCAAGGCCGCCACACCGTCGCCGTTCGACGTCGCCTTGGAGCGCCGTTGCGGGCTCGCAATCGGCCTCGCGCTCGTCGTGTTCGTACAATCGAAGCGTGACCGAGCGCAAGAACTTCGACGACCGGCAGCTGGACGCGATCCTCGAGCGGCTCGACGCGCCTCCGCACCGGGCTGGAACGGCTGAACAGCCGGGCTCGACCGCCGCTGAGGGGCTTCCTCGCCATCACGCGAAGCTCGCGCACGCTGAACGAGTCGCTGCAGGCGCTCGCCTACGCGGCCCTCGGCCAGCAAGGCCCAGCAGGTGCACCGCCGCCGCACCGGTTAAGCCGGGCCTAGCGGACAAGCTTGTAAGCTGCCCGTCGAGCGAGGTCGCATGGCGGGGGCCCTTTGGTGTCGCGGCCGAACGACGAGAGGCGACCCGATGTGGAACCCCTCGGTGCGGAGGGTTCGAAGCTTGCCGTGCACCGCGCGCAGGCTCCAGACCTTGCCGCTGCAGTAGTCGCCGTAGAAGTAGCGGCCGCGGGCGGCAGGCACGGCCTTCCCGCGGTACACATAGCCGCCGGTGACGGAGCAGTTGTTGTTCGTGTGCTTGTAGACGACGATCGGGAACACGAGGCGGCCGTGGCGATTCGTCCTCTGGCCGGACTGGTAGCGCGAGCGGCCCTCCCAGACGCGCCAGCCGTAGTTTTTCAGCACCCTTTGCTGGCGCGGCGTGCGGACGTCGATCTCCTCCCAGGTGTCCTGGCCGACGTCGCCGATGTAGAGATCGCGCGTCGCCGAATCCCACGAGAAGCGCCACGGGTTGCGCAGGCCGTAGCCGGCGACCTTCCACTTCGCGCCCGCCTTGTTCACGTTCAGGCGCAGGAGCTTTCCCGGATGGGAGCTGAGGTTCTGGGCGTGGTTGTGCGGATCGCCGCCCGAGCCGCCGTCGCCGGTGCCGGCATACAGGCAGCCCGTCCGGGCCGAACTCCAGCTGGCCGCCGTTGTGGTTGTCGAACTCCCGGTGCGGGACGAGCAGCAGCGACCTTCCGCTCCCCGGGACGCCGACGCCGCCGCTCGAGCGGAATTGGTAGACGCGCACGTCGCCGCTCGTATCGTTGAAGTAGACGAAGAAGCGGTGGTTCTTCGCGTAGTTCGGGTGGAACGCAGCGAGAGCAGGCCCTGCTCGCCGCCGCTCTTGACCATCGTGTGGATGTCGAGGAAGGGCTGCGACTGGGGCACTCCGTTGACGAGAACGCGGATCACCCCGGGCTGCTCGACGACGTAGAGCTTGTCGGCTCGCTCGCGTCGACGTCACGTAGACGGGCGAGTCGAGCCCGGACGCGATCTGCCGGAGATTGAGCGCACTGCGAGGCTCGACGCGGCATTGCCGCCGCAAGCGGCGCCCGGCAGCATGACGGCGATCGCCGCCACGAAGACCCCGGCCCAGCGCATCACGCCTTAATCAGCACCCGTCGTAACTCGTCCTCCTTGCCCGGCTGGAGGATGGCCAGAACCTGGTCGCCGGCCTGCAGCTCGGTCGAGCCGACCGCGATCTCGGAGTGGCCGTTGCGCGTCACCGAGATCAACCTGGAGCCCTCGGGCAGGTCGAGGGCCTCGACCCGCTTGCCCGCCGCGGGAGCCGTGGTCGATCATCACCTCGACGATCTCGAGGTTCTCCTTGCGGAGCTCGAGCAGGTGGACGAGGTCGTGCTCGGGAACCTCGTGCTCGATCAGCGCCATCAGACCGCGCGTCGCGGAGACGGTCGGCGAGATCCCGAGCAGGTCGAAGTGCGCCTGGTTGCGCGGGTCGTTGACGCGCGCGATCACCTTCGGGACGCCGTACTTCTCGCGCGAGAGCTGGCTGATGATGAGGTTGTCCTCGTCGTCCCCCGTCAGCGCGGCGACAACCTCCGGCGGGCGCGCGATCCCGGCCCGCTCGAGCACGAAGATCTCGGTCGCGTCGCCGGGCAGGACCTGGTGCTCGAACTCGTGCTCGAGCCGCTCGAACCGGTCGCGCCGCTGCTCGATCAGCGTGACCTCGTGCTTGCCGTCCTGCAGCAGCGTGCGCGCGAAGTTGGCGCCGACCTTGCCGCCGCCCGCCACCAGGATGTACATCAGACGGGAGACTCCGCGGGGCGGATCTCGCAGGCGCGGACCGCGTCCATCAGGACGTCGATCGCGACCGAGGTCGGGCAGACGGTGCGCAGGCCGCGCCGGCGGTAGAAGTCGGCGCGCGCCGGGTCGAGCACGCGCACGACGACGCACTGGTTGTCGAAGCGCTGCTGCGCGACCTGGCCGATGACGATGTTCGTGTTGTCGCCGTCGGTGGCGACGACGACCGCGTCGGCCTCCTCGATCCCGGCCTGACGGAGCACCTCGATGTCCATTCCGTGGCCGAGCACGAAGCCGCCGTTCCAGTGGTCGCCGAGGCGGCTGAGCGCCTCCTCCTTCTCGTCGACCGCGGTCACGTCCCAGCCCTCGCGGTCGAGCTGGAGAGCGATGCTGGAGCCGACCCGGCCGCAGCCGATCACAAGTGCATTCATGCTCTCAGCCTAGCTCAGCCCTCGTTACTGAGAGCCCTCCCCGTCCTCCTCCATCACGCCCTCCGGGAAGGCGACGACGAGCACCTCGCAGGGCGCCTTGCGCAGCACGTATTCGACGGTCGGCGAGAAGAAGCGCGACTGCCGGCGCCAGCGCGGAGCGGAGCCGAGCACGATCAGGTCCGCCCCGCTCCGCTCGGCCTCCGTGACGATCGCCTCGCCGATCGAGCGGGCGCGAACCGTCTCGCCCGCGACCTCGACGCCGTGGTCGGCGCCGAGCAGCTGCGCCTCGGCGAGCGAGGCTGCGGCCCGCTCGTCCTCGTCGCCCCCCTCCTCGTCGAGCGGCCGGTCGAGCGGCACGCGGATCACGTACAGCGCCTCGATCTTGGCCCCTCGCTCCTGGGCGAGCTTGACGGCGGTCGCGACCATCTCCTCGCCGATCAGGCCGAGCTTCATCGGGACGAGGATGCTCGAGAAGTGCGTCTCGGGCAGGTTCTCGGAGGGCGCCTCGATCCGCTCGAGCAGGCCTTCTCCCCGCCCGCGCCGCACGAGCCCGTAGACGACCGCGCCGGCGACGAGCCAGCGGGGCCGCCGTAGCGGGCGCCGGCGTGCGTGATCAGCGCGATCACGAACACGACGAGCGTGCCCACGGTTCCGACGATCGCGGGCAGCGGGACCTCGACCCCGCGCAGCCGGACCGGAAACGGCGCGCGGAAGGGGCGGTCGAGCTCCGGCTCGCTGAAGCGAAGCTTGATCACGGCGAGCTGGGCGGCCGTGAACGCCGCGAGGACGCCGAAGCTGAAGAGGCTCGCAAGGAAGGCGATCTCGTCGGTCAGGAGCGAGGTCCCGAGCAGGATCGCGATCGAGATCAGCGCCGCGGCGACGATCGCCTCCGGCGAGACGAGCGTCCGGCGGTTGAGCCGGCCGAACGCGCGCGGCAGCTGGCCGTGCTCGCCGAGCGAGTGCGCGAGCCGCGTGAAGCCCGAGATCGACGTCGTGATCGCGACGAGCAGGATCACGGCGCCCGTCAGGCCCACGTACACACGCAGCGCGTCCACGAACTCGGAGGGGACATGGCCGTGCAGCGCGTCCACGATCCCGAGCAGCGGCGACTTGAGCCAGGTCGTGCCGAGCTCCGTCGTCCCGTTCTTCGCCGGGAACGCCGACAGAGCCACCAGCGCGATCGCGACGTAGATCACCACGACGAGCCCGATCCCGGAGAAGAGGCTGCGCGGCAGGTCGCGGCCCGGCGTGCGCGTCTCCTCGGCGAGGTTGGCGACGGTCTCGAGCCCGGTGTAGGCGAGCATCGCCAGCGGCAGCGCGAAGGCGATCTGGTGCCAGGACGGCTGGGTGCCGATCGAGACGCCCTGCGTGAGCGCGTCGCCGGAGAAGAGGAAGGCGAAGCCGAGCGCGACGAGCCCGACCTGCGTGATCAGGTCGAGCACGGCGACGACGATCCCGTAGCGGTAGAACGCCGAGCGCCGGACGAGCCGGAACGCCGCGACGACCACGATGACGGCGACCGCCGTCACCAGGTCCCACGGGTCGCGGCCGAGCGCGTCGATCTCGAGGGCGCCTGCCACGTAGTGCGGCAGGAACAGCGCCGAGAGCGCGATCACGATCAGGTAGTCGAGGAAGAGCGCCCAGCCGGTCAGGAAGCCGGCGAGGTCGTTGAACGCGCGGCGGACGAAGGTCGCGGCGCCGCCGGTCTCCGGAATCGCGGCTGTGCCCTCTGCGTACGAGAGCGAGACGACGAGGAAGAGGCGCCGACCAGGGCCAGCACCTCGGGCGTGAGGCCGAGCGCGTGCAGCGCGATGATCCCGAGCGCGACGTAGATCGAAGAGGCGATCTCGCCGTACGCCACCGAGAAGAGCGCGGGCGCGTCGAGCACCCGCTGGAGACCCGCGATCTTGCGCGCCACGCGGTGAGATTACTTCCGGCGCCAGAGGAGGTAGAGCCGACCGGCGCCGAGGGCGAGGAAGAGCAGTCCGAGCAGGTAGCCGACTCCGCCTCCGTGGACTGCGGTCTCCACGAGCAGCGCGACCCCGAGGCCGATCGCGACGACGCCGAAGAGCGCGACGGTCGACGTGTAGAGCTCCTTCATGCCGCCCGGCGCGCGGCGGCCACGAGCACCCGGCACGGCGCGTTCTTGAGGACGTAGTCGACGGTGCCGCCGAAGATCTTCCCCTGGCGCCGGCGGACGTCGCGGCGCGGCGAGCCGAGCACGATGATCTCGCTGTGCCGGCTCGCGGCCTCGGCGACGATCGCTGGGCCCGGGCGGCGGGCGCGCGTGAGGCGTCCGATCACGTTGACGCCGTAGGCGTCGCCGATCGCGCGGACCTCGTCGAGCAGGTCGTTCGCGCGCCGCTCGATCCCTTCCGGAAGCTCGGCGTCCATCGGCAGCTCGAGCGGGACTTCGAGCACGGTCAGCGCGACGATCGACGCCCCGCGCTCGGTCGCGAGACGGCACGCCAGGTCGACCGCCGCCTCCGAGTCGTGCCGGTCGATCACCGGGACGAGCACGTTGCGGTACTCGAGCGCCAGCGCCGGCCCCATCGCGATCGGAGCGCGCACGGTCGCGGTCAGCGGCTCGTGCACGACGCGGCGCCGGTAGACGTAGTACATCGCGAAGCCGGCGATCAGCCAACCGAGGCCCGCATAGCGCGGGCCCGGGCTCTGGATGACGACCACGAACCAGATGAGCCCCGTCGCGATTCCGCCGAAGAGCGCGAACAGCGGCCAGTCGACCCCGCGCACCCTCAGGTTCGGCCGCGCGCGGAACGGCAGCTCCTCGTCGGGATAGCGCCGCCGCAACTGGACGATCGAAGCGTGCGCGACCGTGAACGAAAGCATCGCGCCGAACGCGTACATCGTCCCGAGGAACTGGGTCTGTCCAGGGATGAGGACGATGATGGGGACCAGGCCCGCGAAGACGAGCAGCGACAGCCATGGCGTCTTGAACTTCGGGTGCAGCCGGCGGAAGACCTCCGGCAGCTGCCGGTACGTCGCCATCGAGTACGTGATCCGCGAGGCGCCGATGATCCCGGCGTTCGTGGCGATGAACAGGATCGTCGCGGCCAGGATCCCGACGTAGACCTTCAGCACCGAGAGGAGGCCGCCGGAGATGCCGAGGTTCTCGACGAGGCCGAGGACGGGGTCGTTCTGGAAGCCGCCCTTGTCCGGCGTGAGCGCGAGCAGCGTCGTCTGCTTGCCGTCGATCAGGTGCACGGGCAGCGCCGAGAGCGCGATCAGCGGCAGCGTGAAGTAGATCGCGTAGACGGCGATCGCCACGAAGCCGATCGCGCGCGGGATGCTCTTCACCGGGTCGCGCGTCTCCTCGGCCAGGTTCGAGATGGTCTCGATCCCGGTGTACGCGATCATCCCGACCGGGATCGCGAGGAAGAACTGCGACCACGTCGGCGCCGTGCCCCAGTGGACGTTGCTCGTGAGGGTCGACGGGCTGAAGATCAGGGCGAAGCCGAGCAGGACGAGCAGGAGCTGCGTCGCGAAGTCGATCAGCGCGAGGAAGATGTTCAGGCGCGCCGACTCCTGGATGCCGACGACGTTCAGGAGCACCAGGAACGCGACGACCAGCGCGCCGCCGATGATGTCCCAGGGGTTCTGCTTCAGCGGCTCCCAGAAGATCGAGAGGTAGTGCGGGACGAAGAACGCCGAGATGGCGATCGTGATGATGTAGTTGAGCATCTGCGCCCAGCCCGCTCCGAAGGACGCGAGCTCGTTGAACGCGTGGCGCGCGAAGCTCGCCGAGCCGCCGGCCTCGGGGTAGCGGACGGTTCCCTCGGCGTACGAGAGCGCGGTCGCGCTGAAGAAGATCCCGGCGATGACGAAGACGAGCGGCGTCAGGCCGAGCGCGAAGACCGCCGTGACGCCGAGCGCGTAGTAGATCGACGAGCCGACGTTCCCGTACGCGGTCGCGAACAGCGCCGGCGTGCCGAGCACGCGCTCGAGCCGCTGCTGCCGCCGCCGTCTAGACATCGAGCGGACTCTAGAACCGCGTGCGGCCGCTTCGCGGCCGATGTCTAGGTACACAGATGGCGATGTCGGTGTACATAGAGCTCAACGCTCGACCGGGGGACCAGGGTCGTGCCTAGCCGTGGATGGAGACGAGCAGCGGGATGATCAGGATCGCGACGATGTTGGTGATCTTGATCATCGGGTTGATCGCAGGGCCGGCGGTGTCCTTGTAGGGGTCGCCGACGGTGTCGCCGGTGACCGCGGCCGCGTGCGCCTCGGAGCCCTTGCCGCCGTAGCGCGCCGTCCTCGATCAGCTTCTTCGCGTTGTCCCAGGCCCCGCCGCCGGAGGTCATCGCGATCGCGAGGAAGAGGCCGGTCACGATCGTCCCGATCAGGAGGCCGCCGAGCATGCGCGCGCTGATCAGCCCGACGATGATCGGGAAGCCGATCGGGATCAGCGCCGGCACCATCATCGACTTGATCGCCGAGCCCGTGACGATGTCGATCGCGCGCCCGTACTCAGGCCGCGCGGTCCCCTCCATGATCCCCGGGATCTCCGCGAACTGGCGGCGCACCTCCTGGCACGACCTGGCCGCCGACGCGGCCGACCGCCTCCATCGCGAGCGAGGCGAACAGGAACGGCATCAGCCCGCCGATGAAGAGCCCTGCGATCACCCAGGCGTCGCTGAGGCTGAACACGGTCGGCAGGCCCTGGTCGGAAAGGCCCGTCGTGTAGGAGTTGAAGAGGACGAGCGCCGCCAGAGCGGCCGAGCCGATCGCGTAGCCCTTCGTGACGGCCTTGGTCGTGTTGCCGACGGCGTCGAGCGGGTCCGTGATCGCGCGCACCGACTCGTCGAGGTCGGCCATCTCCGCGATCCCGCCCGCGTTGTCGGTGACCGGCCCGTAGGCGTCGAGCGCGACGATCAGGCCGGTCATCGAGAGCTGCGCCATCACCGCGACGCCGATCCCGAACAGGCCCGCGAAGTGGTGCGCGACGAGGATTCCGGCGGCGATCACGATCACCGGGCAGCGCCGTCGCCTGCATTCCCACGCGAGCCCCTCGATGATGTTGGTCGCGTGGCCCGTCCGCGAGGCGCTCGAGATGCGCTTCACCGGCGGCCAGCGCGTGCCCGTGTAGAACTCGGTGATCGCGACGAGCAGGAAGGTGACGATCAGGCCGACGAGCGCCGAGATGTAGAGATCCCAGAAGCTGAACCGGCTCGAGTCGTAGGCCATCGTGACCGGGATGAACCCGAGCGCCGACAGGAACGTCGCGACGAGGACGGCCTTGTAGAGCGCGTTCATGATCGAGCCGCTGCGGCCGACGCGCGCGAAGAAGGTGCCGATCACCGACGCGAGGATCGACATCCCGCCGATCGCGAGCGGGTAGAGCCAGAGGCTGCTCGTCGGGAACGACTTCGCGAGCAGCATCACCGCGACGGCGGTCACGGCGTAGGTCTCGAACAGGTCGGCGGCCATCCCGGCGCAGTCGCCGACGTTGTCGCCGACGTTGTCCGCGATCACCGCCGGGTTGCGCGGATCGTCCTCGGGGATGCCCGCCTCGATCTTGCCGACGAGGTCGGCGCCGACGTCGGCGGCCTTCGTGTAGATGCCGCCGCCGAGTCGCGCGAAGACGGAGATCAGCGAGCCGCCGAACGCCAGGCCCACGAGGTCGTTGATCGCCGACTCGTGCGAGTGCCCGAGCCAGCCCGTCAGCACCCAGTAGTAGCCCGCGACGCCGAGCAGGCCGAGCCCGACGACGAGCAGTCCCGGTCACCGAGCCGGCCCTGAAGGCGACGTTCAGCGCCGGCCTGAGCCCGCTCTTGGCGGCCTCGGCGGTGCGCACGTTCGAGCGCACGGCGACGTTCATCCCGATGAAGCCGGCCGCCGCGGAGAGCAGGCGCCGATCAGGAAGCCGATCGCCGTTCCCCAGCCGAGCTTGTCGTAGAAGCCGAGCAGGAGGAAGGGCACGATCGCGACGATCGCGATCGTCGTGTACTGGCGGCGCAGGTACGCGGCCGCGCCTTCCTGGATGGCCTGCGCGATCTCGCGCATCCGCTCGGTCGCCGGCCGGCTGGCGGAGCAGCCAGACGGTCAGCCCGATGCCGTACGCGATCGCGACGAACGCAGCAGACGAGGGCGAAGAGAACCGCGTGGTCGTTGAAGAAGTTCAGGGGGTCTGCCTCCTACAAACTCAGCGCCGAGAAGTCCCCGGCGCCGCGGTTTTCTATCACAGGCGGGCGCCTCGAAGCGCCGTGGAACAGAGATGGTCTCGCCGCGGGGGCTGATCTTCGGCACGACGGCGAACAGAAGCTCGCGCAGTCGCTCGTTGTTCGCCTGGAAGACCTCGACCACGGCCTCGTGCCTGACCGGCGCCGTGCCCTCGACGCCGACGTCGTGGTCGGTGACCATCGAGATGTTCGCGTAGCAGAGCTCGAGCTCCCGAGCGAGGTAGCCCTCGGGGTACGCGGTCATGTTGATCACGTCCCAGCCGGCGTCCTGGAACCACTTCGACTCGGCGCGCGTCGAGAAGCGCGGGCCCTGGATCGTGACGACGGTGCCGCCGTCTCGCACCGGGATCCCGAGCTCGCGCGCCGTCTCGACCAGCTGGGAGCGCAGGTCCGGGCAGTACGGGTCGGCGGCGGACACGTGCGTCGTCTCCGGGCCGTCGTAGAACGTGTCCGTGCGGCCGCTCGTGCGGTCGACGAACTGGTCGCAGACCACGAACTCGCCGAGCTCGAGCTCGGCCTTGAGCGCACCCGAGGCGTTCGGGCCGATGATCCGGCGCACGCCGAGCTCCTTCATCGCCCACACGTTCGCCCGGTACGGGATCGCGTGCGGCGGCAGCTCGTGCTTGCGCCCGTGGCGCGGCAGGAACGCGACCTGCCTGCCCTCGATCTCGCCGACGACGAACGGCGCCGAAGGCTTGCCGTAGGGCGTCTCGAGCTCGAGCTCCTCGACGTCCTCGAGGAACGAGTAGAAGCCCGAGCCGCCGAAGATCCCGATCTCCGCGTGCGCCATCCGGCGCGGGAGCCTAGCGGCCGACGGTCAGCTTGATCTTGGCGAGGTTGCGCAGGTGCCGGCCAGGCCTCGGCGACTGGGCGATCACCTTGCCGCGCTTCGCCCTGGCGGCGTGCTTCCGCGTGATCTTGCCCACGGCGCAGTGCGCGCTGCGGATCCTCGCCTTGGCGGCGGCGAGCTTCTTGCCGACCACCCTCGGCACCACGCACTGCCTCGCAGGTGGAGGCGGCGGCGGAGGCGGGGGAACGGGCGGCGGAGGCGGGACGGCGGAGGAGGCGGAGGAGGTGGCGGCGGCGGAGGCGGCGGTGGCGGCGCAACGGTGACCGAGAACGGCTCGCAGGCGCTCGTGTTGCTGCCGTAGGCGGCGTCGCCGCTGTAGTCGCCGCGGTAGGAGTAGCTGCCCGCGTCGAGCGGCCCGCTCGTGCTCGAAGGCGGCACGAGACCACTCTGCAGCGTGACCTGCTCGATGGTCGCCGGCGACCCGGCGCACGTGCCGTTGTGGAAGAACCTGTACGTCACGGCGCCGCCTGGTGTGGCCCCGGTCGCGCCCGGAACCAGGGCCGTGTCGTGCACGGATCCGCCCGCGTGCAGCCCGGAAGGCGGCTCCATCGTCGCGTCGTCGATCACCTGCGTCGTGAAACGGCCCCCGGGAAACAGCGTGACCGTGTTGCTCGAGTAGCTGATCACGTAGACCTGCTCGCCGAGCGTCGAGCTCGAGAACTGGCCCGTCCGTGCGACGCCGCCCGCGAAGATCGACCACTGCGCCTGCGGGATGCCGATCGTCGTCACCTCCAGAGCCCCGTGGAGGTCGAGGCGGCCGCCGAGAATCCTCGTGCTCGTGCCGTCGTCCTCGTCGATCGTGAAGCCGAGCGACCCGTCGAGGCCCTCCACCAGCTTGCCGGTGTTGCCCAGGAGCGTCACCGTGCCGGGTGGATCGACGAGGAGGCGCTGGTCGAGGAGGCTGAGGGTGCTCCCGTTGGCGACCGTGATGGTGCCGACGTCGTCCAGCACCCCGCCCCCCGTCAGTTCCCGGGTGCCCTCGGTGTCCTCGACGCTGATCGAGCCGTCGTTCGTGAGCGTCGAGCCGGCGGGAACCACCAGCCGTGCCGCCCCGGCGCACCGGCCCGAGTCGCGCAGCCGGATCGTCCCGAGGTTCGTCATGCTCGCCGCGAGCTCGGCGGCCGACTCGCCCGTCCCCGCGCAATCGGCATCGACCGTCACCGTCTGGGCAGTCGCGATCGTTGCTCCGACGAGCGAGTTCGTGCCGTGCAGGACGAAGCTGCCGGCGCCGCCGGCCGTGAACTGGAGCGTCGCGTCGCCGGTCAGCAGGACCGGGTTCCCGGTCGTGCTCCCGTTGGCGGCTTCGAACGTGTCGCCGCTGCCCACGGCCAGCTGACCGCTCCCGTTGCCCGCGATCGAGCCGCCCGAGTCGTTGCGGAACTCGTACGAGGCGCCGTCCGGGATCGTGAGCGTCGTGCCGTCCGCGATCGAGACACTGCCGTGGTTGACGAACAGCCCGCCGCCGTCGAGGTGGACGCCGCCGGTCGCGGTGGCGGCGCTCACCGTGCCGTCGTTCGTCACGTTGCCCGTCAGGCGGCGATCGCCCAGAGCTCCGACGGCGGTGATCGTGCCTTCGTTCGTCAGGGTCGCCGGGGGCACGAGGCTCAGCTGGGCGGCGTGGTCGCAGGGCGCGAGGTCGATCTCGCCCGCAGTGCTCGAGTCTCCGTGGAGCGTGAGCGCCGTATCCGTGCCGCTACAGCCGGTCGTCAGGCTGAGAGTTGCGTTGATCCCGATGCTGAGCGTTGCGGCTTCGACGTTCTCGTCGACGACGGTGACGGAATACGCGCCGCCGGAGGCGCGGTCGGGGAGGCAGGCGTTCGTGCCTGCATCGGGCGGCACGCCGTCGGACCAGTGGGCGCCGTCGTCCCAGAGCCCGTCGGTGCCGTCCCAGGCATCGGTCCCGGCCGCACAGGTGCCCGTCGGCGACGGCAAACCGCGGACGGCCGAGGCCGGCACGGCAGCGCAAAGGAGGGCTGCGGCGACCGCGCCCACCGTGGATGCCCGCAGAATGAGTCCTCGGCCCAGAGACTCACTGTAGCGGCGTTTTTATGGCTTTAAAGACTGGCCGGAGACCGCGGAGGCGTACGCGAGCTGCATGTTCGCGAGCACCTGCTGGAAGTCCCGCATCGCCTCGTCGGGCACGGAGCCTTCCAGCACCGGCATCAGCGCCTTGAGCGACTCGATTGCAAGCCTGGCCTGCTCGAGGTCCTTCTCCTCGCCGGTCAGCCGCTGGTACCCGAGCGACGAGACCGTGTAGAGCGTCTGCAGCAGCAGGTCGGAGACTTTCAGCTTCGCGAGCTCGGCCTGCAGCTCGGCGACCAGCTTCTGCTGCTGCTCGTCCTCAGCCAACCGTCTCCTTCGGGCGAACCTGCTCGGCGTAGATCTCCTCGAGCGTCGCGCCCTCGGCGTGCCGGGCGATCTGGCGCTCGGCCGCGTTCGCGGACGGGATCGCGAGGTACGGCGCGGCCCCGATCTCCTCGGCCGCCGGCGCGACCCATTCGAGCAGCCGCTCGAGGTGCGCTCTCGCCGGACGAACGTCACCGGTGCCGAGGTCGATCAGCTCGCCCGAGAGGCCGTAGCGGATCGCGCGCCAGAGGTTCTCCTCGATCAGGCGGTGCGGATAGTCGGGCAGCGGCTCGCCCTCGTCGAGCGCATGGGCGATGCGGACGGCGAGCGCGTGCGCGAGCGCGGCCAGCGAGCGCGCCTCGGCGATGTCGGGCTGCGCGTCGGCGATGCGGATCTCGACGGTCGGGAAGCCGAGGTGCGGGCGGACGCTCCACCAGAGCTGCGTGTGCTCGTCGATCGAGCCGGTGTCGTAGAGGAAGCGCACGTAGCGCTCGAAGCCGTCCCAGCCGTCGTACGCGTCCGGTACCCCGCAGCGCGGGAACATCCGCGTGAAGATCTGCGTGCGCGCCGAGTGCAGGCCGGTGTTGACGCCCTCGACGAACGGCGAGCTGGCGCGAGAGCGCGAGCAGCTCGGGAAGGTAGTTCCGGAGCGCGTTGCAGACGGCGATCGCGCGGTCGGGCCCGTTGATCGCGACGTGGACGTGGAGGCCGAAGCTGTTGTTCCGCCAGACGACGTAGCGCAGGATCTCGTCGTTGCGGCGGTAGTGAGGCGTGTCGATGATCCGCTGGTCCCGCCACGGGCTCCACGGGTGCGTGCCGGTCGCCGCGAGCGCGATCCCGAGGCCGTCGGCGAGCTCGAAGAGCTGTTGGCGGCGCTCGCCGAGGAGCGAGGCCGCCTCCTCGAAGTCGGCGCAGCGGCCGGTGCGGATCTCGACCTCGGAGGCGATCAGCTCGCCGACGAGGTGCTGCTCGAGCGGCGTGTCCTTCGCGGCGGCCTGGAGCTCCTCGAAGCGGTTCGTCGAGCGCGAGCGTCTCGGGATCGAGGACGGCGAACTCCTCCTCGACCGCGACGGTGAAATCGCCGCGCCTGCTCGAACTGCTCGCGCGCGAAGCGAGCTGCTCGTCAGGGCTGAGGCGCTGCGAGTCTCCCACCCCGCAACCTTAGTGAAAGGGCTCAGCAGCTTCGGCGACGCTGCGCCAGCTCCAGCGGCTCAGGGCCGCGCTGCGCGCGGCCTCGGCGAGACGCGGCGCGCTCGGCGGGGCGAGCGAGAGGAGGCGCTCGAGCTTCGCGCGGAGGTCGTCGGCGTCGCCGGTCGCGAAGCTGGTCAGGTCCCGGTGCTCGGGCGGGTACTCGGCCTCGAGCCCCTCGGCGATCTCCTCGAGGCCGGAGTGGCTGCGCGACGAGCGGCGGGCAGCCGGCGGCGGCGGCCTCGGCGGCGACCATCCCGAACGCCTCGGGGAAGATCGACGGACGACCGCGGCGTCGGCGAGCGGGAGCAGGTGGACGAGGTGGCGGTGCTCGAGCGGCGCCGGTGAAGAGCGTGCCGCGGCGGCGCGGCGCGCCTCGAGCTCGGCGCGGTAGTCGCCGAAGCCGACGATCACGGCCTGCGCCTCGAGCCCGCGCAGCGCCTCGAGCAGCAGGTGGACGCCCTTGTTGCGCAGGAGCTTGCCGAAGTAGACGACCGTCGGCTCGTCGCGTCGCGAAGAAGGCGGCGAGACGCTCGGCGTTCCCCTCGTCCGGCAGGCGCTCGTTGGCGTTGCCCGGGTTCGGCGGGTCGCGGCGCGCCTCGTCGAGCAGGCCGGCGAGCGCCTCTTCGCGCGGCTCGCGGCCGGAACTCGTCCACGTCGACGCCGGGCGGCACCTCGTGCACGCGGTCGACGTGGCCGACGACCTCCTCGAGCACGCGGCGGATGTGCTCCGAGCCGACGAAGACGGCTTCGGCGCCGGCGAGCGACTCCCGCCCCCACGCGGACAGCTCGGCGTTGCCGCGCATCGAGTACTCGAGCTCGGAGCCATGCGCCTTGACCGCGTAGCGGGCGCCGCTCGCGGCGGCGACCGGCCCGCCGAGCAGGACGTGGTTCGCGAAGACGAGGTCGGCCGGGCAGGTGCTCGCGCAGCGCGTCGGCGTTCAGCCTCGACGTAGCGCTCGCGCTCCTCGGGCGTCAGCTCCGGGAGCAGCCGCGCTTCGAGCCCCTCGTAGCGGTCGAGCACGAAGACCGGCAGGAGCCCGCCGATCTCCGGCCGGACGTGTCGGCGCCGCCCAGGTCGTACTGCTCGGGCTGCGGCTCCTGCGAGAAGACGACCACGTCGTGGCCGGCGAGGCTCCACTCCCGCGCGAGCGCCCGCGTGTAGACGTTCGACCCGGTCCCGCCGAGCAGGTACCCGTGCCAGAGAAGGATCCGCATGCCGGCGGGGCTAGTAGTGGAAGTAGAGCGCGTGCAGCAGGTCGACCGCCGGGTTCGACGTGTGCACGTCACGTCCTGCGGGACGTCGAGCAGCGCCTCGGAGTAGTTGAAGATGATCTTCACGCCGGAGCCGATCAGCTGGTCGGTGACCTGCTGCGCCGCGCCGGCCGGCACGGCGACCACGCCGACGATGATGTTCTGCTCGCGCACGACACGGGCAGCCGCCGGATGTCGTCGACCTCGAGCGAGCCGATCTCCTGCCCGACCTTCTCCGGGTCGCTGTCGAAGACCGCGGCGATGTGGATCCCGTGCTCCGCGAAGATCGGCGAGCTCGCGATCGCGTGGCCGAGATGGCCGGCGCCGACGAGCGCGATGTTGTGCTGCCCCTGCGTCCGCAGGATCTTGCGGATCTCGCCGAGCAGCGAGTCGACGTTGTAGCCGACCCCGCGCTTGCCGAACTTGCCGAAGTTCGAAGGTCGCGCCGGATCTGCGTCGCGTTGATGTTCGTGTAGTCCGCGATCTCCTGCGAGGAGATCGGTCCTTGCCCATCTTCTTCGACTGGGCGAGCACCTGCAGGTAGCGGCTGAGACGGGCGGCGACCCCGACGGTCACCCGTTCGGTCCGCGCGTCGCGGTTCCGTGAGCAGTAGCTTGTGACAAGCACAACATTGTGCCAGCCCGCACCGCTCCTTGCGTCAGACGGTCACAAAGTCCGCTCGGAAGCCGAGTTTGTGCGGCCTCCAGCCGCCGGCGAAACGCCGCCTCGTGGACGTAGTAGGTGAAGACCTGCTCGCCCTCGATCTCGACGACGGGGATCAGCTCCCGGTAGCGCGCCTCGAGCTCGGCGTCGCCGTCGATCGCGACCTCCTCGAGCTCGAACTCGAGCTCGTCCCGGAACGCGCGCACCTGGGCGAGCGCCCGCTCGCAGAGGTGGCAGCCCTCGGCGTGGTAGACGACGACCCGGCTTAGGGATAGAGGCCACGCGTGACCGTGGCTTCGGCGACCCGCCCGACCGCGACGCCGTAGGCCGCGGTCGCATCGACGTCTGCCGCTCCTGTGGAGGTGCCACGTCTCGTTGAAGGCGCGCGTGACGATGTCGCGCAGCTTCGAGTTGACCTCGGGCTCCTTCCAGAAGTACTCCTGGAGGCCCTGCACCCACTCGAAGTACGAGACGACCACGCCGCCCGCGTTCGCGAGGATGTCGGGCAGGACCATCACGCCGCTGCTCGTCGAGGATCTCGTCGGCCGAGGGCGTGACCGGCCCGTTGGCTCCCTCGCAGATGATCGTCGCCTTGATCTTGTCGGCGTTGTCCGTCGTGATCACCTGCTCGAGCGCGCACGGCGCGAGCACGTCGCAGTCGACGAGCAGCAGCTCCTCGTTCGTGACCTCGTCCGCGCCGCGCAGGCCGCGCAGCGACCCGGTCTCCTGCTTGTGCGCGAGCGCGGCCGGGACGTCGATCCCCTTCGGGTTGTAGAGCCCGCCGCGTCGAGTCCGAGACCGCGACGACCGTCGCGCCCTCCTCGGCGAGGAACTTCGCGAGGTAGCTGCCGACGTTGCCGAAGCCCTGAACGGCGACCTTGAGGCCGTCGAGGCTGTGCTCCTTCTTCCGCGACCGCCTCCTGGATCGTGTAGAGGCAGCCGCGCGCGGTCGCCTCGAGCCGGCCGAGCGAGCCGCCGACGTTGAGCGGCTTGCCGGTGACGACGCCGAGCACCGAGTGGCCCTTGTTCATCGAGTAGGTGTCGAAGATCCAGGCCATCACCGTCGCCGTCGGTGCCGACGTCCGGCGCGGGGATGTCCTTCTCCGGGCCGATCTCGTTGATGATCTCGCTCGTGAAGCGGCGGGTCATCCGCTCGAGCTCGCCGCGCGAGAGCTTCTTCGGGTCGCAGACGATGCCGCCCTTGGCGCCGCCGAAGGGGATGTTCATCAGCGCGCACTTCCACGTCATCCACATCGCGAGCGCCTTGACCTCGTCGAGCGTCACGTCCGGGTGGTAGCGGATGCCGCCCTTGGACGGGCCGCGCGCGACGTTGTGCATGACGCGGTAGCCCTCGAAGGCCCGCGTCGAGCCGTCGTCCATCGTCACCGGCACCGAGACGACGACGGCCTTCTTGCACTCCTGGAGGACGTTCACCAGCCGTCGTCGATCTCGAAGATGTCCGCCACGCGCCGGAGCTGCTGGCGCGCGATCTGGAACGGGTTCTCTCGGAGGTGGGACTCGGGGGCTTCGACAGTGGTCACTCAGGTCTCCTTCGGTCGGTTCGGGCCGCGCAAAAACCGCCGCAAACAAGCCAAGTATAGTTCCGATCACTTGATCCGGAACCGAACCGACTGCCGTGTCGCGGACCGCCGCCGGGCGGCACGGCGACGAGCCGGATCGTGTAGCGGCCGGCCGGAACCGGTTGCCGTCGGGGTCGCGGCCGTACAGGAAGAGCACGTACTGGCCGGGCAGGAGGTCGCGCAGGCGCGCGAGCAGGCCGAGCCGCTCGCCGCCCGCCAGAGCTCTGCGTCCAGCCTGGCCAGCGGCTGCACCTGCGGGCCCGCGAGCTCCTGCGAGGGCGCCGGCCTCGAACGAGAGCACGGCCGGGAGCGTGTCCGAGGGCTTGAAGGCGGTGGCGGAGAGGGCGACGCGCGAGAGCAGCCGCGCGGGCGGGCCCGAACGTGATCGCCCAGGGCACGCGCAGCGCGCCGGAGCCCCGCGGCGAGCAGGATCTCGCCCTCGGCCGAGCCCGTGGCCGGCGGCGACCCTCGCAGGCGCGCGACCAGGCGGACGGTCGTCGAGCCGCCCGGCTTGAGCCGCACGCTGCCGGGGACACGCGTGGATCTGCAGGCCGTCTGCCCCTCGTTGCGGATCCGGACCCGGAAGCGGCGGGACGAGACGTTGTGCAGGTCAGCCGCTGCGTCGAGTGCCAGCCGTCCCCCCGCGCGCGACCGAAGGCGAGCGTGTCCGGCCACGCCGCCAGCTCGGCCGACGCCGCGGCGCCGAGGTCGACGAGCCCGCCGCCCTGCGCGGTCACGCTCGTGTCGGCCAGCGGCTCGGCGGTGCCCGCGAGCAGGCTCCTCAGGTCGGGCGCGCCCAGGCCGGGCCGGAGCTGGGCCAGCAGCGCCGCCGCGCCGGCGACGACCGCGGCCGCGCCGCTCGAGCCGTTGACCGTGCCGTAGCGGGCCGAGCCGTCGTCGTTGCGGCCCGGCTCGGCGGTCGCGAGCACGACCCCGGCGCGGCGAGATCGGGCTTCACGCGCGAGTCGTAGGCGAGGCCTCGGGACGAGAAGGGCGCGATCTGCTGTCGGAGCCGTTGGCGCCGGTCCGGCAGCCCGATCGAGACCACGGCCGAGCGGCGCGCCGAGAGCGCGGCGACCACGAAGGCGCGACCCGACCGGGACGCTGACGACCGGGACGTCCACCTCTCGTCGAGGCCGAGGCCGCCCGCGGGCAGCTCCACCCCGTAGACGACGACCGCCCGGGCGCCCGCCTGCACCGCGTCCTCGATCGCGAGCATCGGGTCGGCGCCGGCCCGGACGAAGGCGGCCTTGCCGGCGACGAGGCTCACGCCGTGGCCGTCGAAGAAATCTGCGAGAGGGCGCGCGCGCCCCGGCAGCCGGGCGCGCGGCGCGGCCAGCTCGAGCTCGAACGGCTTCGAGGAGACGACGGCGCCCGCGAGCGGCAGCCTCCGGTCGAGCAGCAGCCGAGCCCGGTGCGAACAGTGACCGGAACGTCCTCGGCCCGGGCGCGCAGGTCGGCGGCGCCGACGGTCAGCGCGTCCGGCGCGCCGCCCGGGCTGGCGATGCTCCCGTAGCCGGGCCCGGCGGGACCGTCGTTCCCGGCAGGGGCGACCACGAGGGTGTCCAGGTCGAGCGCGCCGGAGACCGCGCGGGCCTCGGGCGAGTCGGCAAAGGCGGCGTACGGGGCGGCGACGCCGACGAGCGCGATCCGCGCCGCGTCGTGCGCGTCGCCGTCGAGGTTCGGGTCGACGGCGCGCTCGAGCCCGGCGATCAGCTGGTCGGTTCGCGCGTAGACGGCCCAGCCGCCGGTCTTGTCGAGCTGCCAGCCCGCATCCGGATCGGCAGCACCGAGGCGCCGGTCGCGACGCCGGCGATCCCGCCGGGCCCGCCCGCGCCGACGAGCAGGCCGGCCATCTCGGTGCCGTGCTCTTCGCGCCGGCTCGGCTCGTCCGGATCGGCGACCGCCGGCGCGCCGCCGCGCACCTCGGGGTCGACCAGGTTGACGCCGTCGGGAGGATCCGGCCGCGCAGGTAGGGGTGCGCCGGTCGACGCCCGTGTCGAGCAGGGCGATCGTGACGCCGCGCCCGTCGTAGCCGGGAAGAAGCACCGAGGGCAGCTGCCGGCACCGACCGCGACGCCCTCCGCCCGAGCAGCCGGGACGAGAGCGAGGCCGGGTAGGCGACCCGCACCGGGTAGACGCCCGCGACGTCGGCCTGGCGCTCGAGCAGGGCGACGGCGCGCGGGTCGAGGGCGCGGAAAATCCGTTCAGGACCCGCGCGAAGCTGAAGTCGACGCCGGATCTGGATCCCGTGGGTTGATCTCGGCGAGGAGCTGCTTCTGCGAGGCGATCGCGGAGCGCGTCCACTCGTGCTCTTGCGCTGGGTCGCCAACCCGCCGTTCGCGGCGACGCGCTGCGCCAGGGACGGGGCCTTGAGGACGACGAGCTCGCGCTGCCCGACCTCGACGCGGGGCGCGGGCCGCCGACCAGGCCCTGCCACGACGAGGCCTGCGAGCGCAGCGCGCGCTCGTGCGCTCCGCTGACGCCGAAGCCCACGACCAGGAGGGTCGCCGCCGCGACGATGATCGCCGCAGGCGCGACCGTCCGCGCCTCAGAGGCTCTGGGCGTACGCATCCAGAGCAAGATAACCCGGGGCGGGACCGCCTCGGCTAACGCGCGGCCGAGGCGATCATCGCCGCGTTGTCCGTGCAGAGGTTGAGCGGCGGGGCGACGGCGACGGCGAGAGTTGCGCGCAGCTCCGAGTTCGCGGCCACGCCGCCGACGACGGCGACCCGCTCGGCCCCGATGCGTCGGCGCCCTGCACGTGCGCTCGACGGGGCCGCACGATCGCCCGCTGGTAGCGAGCGGCGAGATCCGCCTTCCTCGAGCTCGCCCGCACCGCGGTCGCGCGCCGCGGAGAGCAGCGCCGTCTTCACCCCGAGAAGGAGAAGTCGAGCCCGGGCACGCGCGCGACGGGGAAGGCGAACGCGTCCGGGTCGCCCTCGCGCGCGAGCCGCTCGATCCCGGCCCTCCCGGGTACCCGAGGCCGAGCAGGCGCGCGCCCTTGTCGAACGCCTCGCCGGCGGCGTCGTCGAGCGTGCGGCCGAGGAGGTGAAGGAGCCGCGGCCGCGGGACGTCGAGCAGCAGCGTGTGCCCGCCCCTCGCGAGCAGGCAGAGGAAGGGCGGCTCGACCGGGTCCGGCCCCAGGTAGAGCGAGGCGACGTGCCCCTGAAGGTGGTCGACCGGCACGAGCGGCAGCCGCCCCCCACGCGAGTGCTTTAGCCGCGGAGAGCCCGACCAGCAGCGCCCCGATCAGCCCCGGCCCCTGGGTCACCGCGACGCGGTCGATCTCGTCCAGGCCGGTGTCGCCCAGGGCTTCGCGCACGACCGGCAGCACGAGCTCGAGGTGGTGCCGCGACGCGATCTCCGGCACGACCCCGCCGAACCTCGCGTGCAGCTCCGCCTGGAGGAGAGGACGATGGGACCGGATCTCGCCGTCGTCCGGACGACCGCGGCGGCCGTCTCGTCACACGACGTCTCGATCGCGAGGATCAGTGTGCGGCCGGTTCCTGAACCGGGTCCTCCACATGATCAGGCGTCCTCGCGGTTGTCGGTGTAGTAGCCGCGGCGGATGCCGCTCGCGCGGAAGCCGACCCTCGTAGAGGCGGATCGCGCCGTCGTTCGAGACGCGACCTCGAGCGTGTAGCCGCGGCGGCCGCCGCCGAGGTCAGGTCGAACAGGTGATTCAGGAGCAGCGACGGCGATCCCGCGCCGGCGGTGGTCCGGGTCGGACGGCGACGTTCATGACGTGCCACGCGTCGACGTAGCGCGAGAGATCAGGTAGCCGACGAGCCGCCCGACTTCGAACGCGCCGAGGCAGATCGACGAGGGCTTCGAGAGCTCGCTCGCGAACATCGAACGCGACCAGGGCGTCGGGTAGGCGACGCTCTCGATCGCTCGATCTCGCGAGGTCGCGGAGCTCCAGCCGGCGGACCTCGACGCTCGTCATCGCACCGCCTCCGCGTCCGGCACCCGCAGGTACAGCGGCTCGACGCCCGGGGGCGCCGAAGTCGCGTGCGAGCCGCGCATGCAAGCGCGCATGCAGGACATGCCGCTCGTCGCCGTCCGGCGGACCTGGCTCCGCGCTCCTCGAGCACGCGCGGTAGCCACCGCGCCGTCGCCGACGCAGAGGCGGCCGTCGATCGGGCTCCGGCGGAGAGACGAACCGGCGCGGCGCGAACACCTCCGCCGGCGGGCGTCGACACGGGCAGCGCGCCGGGAGCGCCGGCCGCGAGCGCGTCGAGCGTGGAGACGGCCGCCACAGGAAGGTCGAGCGCAAACGCGAGCCCCCGCGCCGTAGCAACACCGATGCGAACCCGGTGAAGCCGGGGCCGGTGCCGACCGCGAGCCCGGTCACATCCCCGCGCCCGCGGGCCGACGCGAAGCAGCGCGTCGGCGGCCTCCAGCACGGCAAGCGGGCGGGAGACGCGCTCGCCGAGCAACTCGCCGTCGCGGACGAGCGCGCAGTGGCCAGCGGGTCGCGGTGTCAAAAGCGAGAGTCAGCACCCCCGAAAAGTCCCCTGAAAAGTTGATCGAGCAGGGCTTTTTCCGAGCTGGAGAGCGTGATCACCCGATGCGCCGGATCCATGTGCGACAAACGTACCTCGGCACGCACCGGCGGCAGCGCACCCGCCGCGGCCTCGGGCCACTCGACGAAGCAGATCGCGTCCTCGAAGTACGGCTCCAGGTCGCCCCACTCGGCTGCGGAGAAGCCCTGGAAGCGAAAGAGATCGAGGTGCGAGACGTCCGGGTCGGCTTCGTAGCGGTGGCCGATCGTGAAGGTCGGGCTCGTGACCGCGCCGGTGACTCCGAGCGCTCGGCAGGCGCCGCGGACGAAGGTCGTCTTGCCGCTGCCGAGCTCGCCCGAGACGGTCACGACGTCCCCCGTGCGCAGGACGCTCGCGAGCCGGGCCGCGATCGCCTCGGTCTCCGCCGGCGAGCCGCTCGTCAGCTCGATCACGACCGAGCCTCGAGCACGCGCCGGATGAACGGCTCCTTGTCCCGGCCGCTGTACCACGCGCCAAGCTCGGCGAGCTTCTCGCGTTTGAGCGACTCGTACTCCGCCGCGAGTTGCGGATCGGCGCGGAGGCGTCGCGGAAGCGAACGAGGTCGTCCCACTGCGGGCTGCCCTGGGCGACGACGTGCACGATCACCTCGCGCGGGACTGTGCGTCCCTTCCGGAAACGGTGCTCGCCCGGCCTGCTCTCCGCAGCAGCGTCTTCGTAGCCGAGCGCGACCAGGCGGGCGGCCGCCTCCGCCGGGAGCGGCGTGGACGAGACAGCGACCGCGAGGTCGATCGTCGGCTTGCCGGCGAGACCCGGAACCGAGGTGCTGCCGACGTGCTCGATCCCGAGCGCCAGCTCGCCGAGCGCCTCTCGTAGCTGCCGCGCCTCCGCCTCGAAGCGCTCGGCCCAGGCGGGGTCGTACGCACTCAGCTCGGGCGTCAGAAGAGGCCGAGCTGGACCGCGGGCTCCGCGGCGACCGGCGCCAGCACCGGCGGCGGCTCGAGCGGCACGGTCTCGCGGCCGAGCAGCTCCGGCAGCCGCGCGAAGTCCTGCTCGAGCACCGAGAGCATCGCCGGCGTGTACAGGGCCGCCGCGGGGTGGTAGAGCGGGTAGAGCAGCACGTCGAACGCGCCGACCTTGAGCCGCTGCTCCTGCCCGTGGACGCGCGTGATGCCGGTCTCCTTGCCGCTCAGCTGCTTCGTCGCGTGGTTGCCGAGCGTCGCGATCACCTTCGGCTTGATCAGCTCGACCTGGCGGAAGAGATACGGCTCGCATGCTTCCTTCTCGTCCGGAACCGGGTCGCGGTTGCCGGGCGGGCGGCATTTGAGCACGTTGCAGACGAAGACGTCCGCGCGCGTGAGGCCGATCCCCGCGAGCAGCTTGTCGAGCAGCTTCCCGGCCTGGCCGACGAACGGGAGCCCCTGCTTGTCCTCGTGGAAGCCGGGCGCCTCGCCGACGAACATCAGGTCTGCGTCCGGGTTGCCGTTGCCGAAGACGACCTGCGTTCGGCCCTCGTGCAGGCGGCAGCGCGTGCAACCAGCTACCGGCGGGACAAGGCCTCGAGCTCGGTCAACTGCTCAGCCGCAGCCACACGAACCGCCGCAACAGCCCCCGCCACCGGACGTTCGGTAGGTCGGCTGATCGGCGGCGCCGTGTCGCGCGAAGACGGAGAACTGCTTGCGCACGTTCTCGGACGCGCAGTCGGGGCAGTCCGGCTCCTCACCGTTCCGGACGAGCTCCTCGAAGTGCGACTCGCACTCCATGCAGACGTACTCGTAGATCGGCACCGTGTCAGCAGACCCTAGCAACGGGTCCGAATCTTCGGCTACTTGTTGTCGGTGACGGAAGCTCGAAGTAGAACGTCGAGCCGCCGCCGAGCCGCGAGCGCACGCCGATCGTGCCGCCCATCCGCCGCACGAGCTCGCGGCAGATGTAGAGCCCGAGCCCGGTGCCCGCTGGCACGGCCCGCCCCCGCTGGCCGCGGTAGAACTTCTCGAAGACGGAGTCGTGCTCCGAGGCCGGGATTCCGAGCCCTTCGTCGGCGACTTCGACCCGCACACGGCCCTCGGCCCGCGCGGTCGAGACCGTGACCTCGCCGCCGTCCGGCGAGTACTTGACCGCGTTGTCGATCAGGTTCACGAGCACCTGCTCGATCCGGTCGGGGTCGCCCACGCCGTGGCGGCGCCGTCGGCGACGGCCTCGAGCGTGACCGACTCGGGCGCCTGCTCGCGCATCGTCTCGACGGCGCGCCGGGCGAGTCGCCGAGCTCGACCGGCTCGCGCTCGAAGTGCAGGTCGCCGCGGTCGAGCCGGCTCGCGAGCAGACGTCCTCGGTGATCTGCGTCAGCCGCGTGCCCTGGCTGCCGATCATCTCGAGCAGCTGGCGGCGCCGCTCGGGCGCGAGCTCGATGTCCTCGCGCAGGAGCGTCATGCGCCGCCCCGAGCACCGCGGTCATCGGCGTGCGCAGCTCGTGCGAGACGAGGCGACGAAGTCGCTCTTCGCCTCGTCGAGCCGCCGCTCGATCGTCAGGTCGCGGAACGCGTAGACGACCCGCCCGGGCTGCGGACCGCGAGGAACGAAGCCAGAGCTCGCGCCCGTCGAGCTCGACCGGCAGCGTCACCGAGCGCGCGGGCGCCCAGCCGGCCGAGACCGGGATCTCGCTCGGCGAGCCGCTCCCAGCCGACGAAGACGTCGGCGCTCGGCCGCCCGAGAACGCTGTCGCGGTCGCGGCCGGTGACGAGCTCGGCGGCGCGGTTCCAGAGGCGGACGACCCGTCGTCGTCGAGCAGGAAGATCCGTCGCCGACCGCCTCGAGCACGCGCGCGGCGTGCTCGCGCTCGGCGGCCGTCGCCTCCGCGCGGCCTCGGCCGCCGCCTCGGCCTGCGACTGCCGATGCAGTCTCGCGTTCCGCACCGCGGCCGCCATCAACCCGACCAGGCCCTCGGCCAGCTCGAGATGCTCCTGCTCGTAGTGGAAGTGCTCGTGCATCAGCTGCACGACACCCACGACGTCGCCCTCGTGCTTGACCGGCAGCATCATCGCCGACTGCACCCCGGGCGGCCCCTCCTCGGGCAGCTTCCGCATCTCGCCTTCCTTGTTCACGTCGTAGTAGACGCCGCTCGGGTCCTTGACCTGTTCGGGCACGTCGTTGACGACGAGCGGCTCCCCGCTGACGATCACTCGGCTCTGCATCCCGCCGCCCTCGCGGTTGACCTCGAGCGGCGGCAGGATCCGGGATCGAGCTTCTCGCCGTCGACGAGCGCGTAGTCGCAACGGATCACGCCGGTCGCGGAATCGAAGGAGGAGACGATCACGCCGCCGTGCGGGACGGCGTCCGTGAGCAGCTCGTCGAAGCGGTCGTAGACGCGCTCGAGCTCGAGCGTCTCGTTCAGATAGCGCGCGGCCGCGAGAAGCAACTCGGCCTTCTCTGCCCCGCGTGTGACGGCCCACGTTGCCTTCATCATGCCCTAGTGATGTTCGAGAGTCTCGGCCCGCGGCTGGAGGGGCGCATCGTCGTCCTCGAGCCGCTCGCCGAGGAGCACGTTCCCGGCCTGCGCGAGGCTGCGGCGGACGAGCGCATCTGGACCTGGATGTGGACGACCGACCTCGACGCCTGGCTCGGCACACGCTCGGAACGCGATCGCATGCACCCGTTCGCGGTCTGCGGGACGGCAAGGTGGTCGGCTCGACGAGCTACCTGATGCTGGCGCCGGAGCACCTGCGGCTCGAGATCGGGAACACGTGGCACCACCCGTCCGACGTGGGGCACCGGCGCCAACATCGAGGCGAAGTACCTGCTGCTCCGGCACGCGTTCGAGGAGCTCGGCCTTCGCCGGGTCGAGTTCAAGACGGACGCGAAGAACGAGCGGGCGCGCGCGGCGCTGGCGGCGATGCCCGCCGAGTTCGAGGGGATCCACCGCAAGCACATGGTCGTTCGCGGCGGCGAGCGGCGCGACTCGGCCTGGTACGCGGTGATCGACGACGACTGGCCCGCAGTGAAGGCCGCGCTCGAACGGCGCCTGGAGGGCAAGAGCTAGACTTCGCGCGCCCGGCATCCGCTACGGAGCTGGAGCTTCAGATGGTCGAAAGCGTGAACGTGATCGGTCGCGGCCGCGTCGGCTCGGCGCTGGCCGCTCGGCTCGAGGAGCGCGGCGTCGCCCTGCGCGAGGACGGCGAGCTGGCGCTGCTCTGCGTGCCGGACACGGCCATTCGGGACGTGGCCCGGGGACTGTCCCCGGGACACGGCTGGATCGCGCACGTCAGCGGCGCGACGCCGCTCGCGGCGCTCGACCCGCACGAGCGGCGCTTCTCGCTCCACCCGCTGCAGACGTTCACGCGCGCGCGCGGGCCCGAGCAGCTCGACGGCGCCTGGGCGGCGGTCACCGCCGAGACCGACGAGGCCCGCGCGCTCGGCTTCGAGCTCGCGGAGCTGCTCGGCCTGCGGCCGTTCGAGCTCGCCGACGACGCGCGGCCGCTCTACCACGCGGGCGCCGCGGTCGCCTCGAACTACCTCGTCACGCTGCACCGGGTCGCGTCCGAGCTCTTCGCGGCAGCCGGCGCGCCGCCGGAGGCGCTCGAGCCGCTGATGCGGCGCACGATCGAGAACGGCTTCGAGCTGACCGGCCCGATCGAGCGCGGCGACTGGGAGACCGTCGAGGCGCACCGCGAGGCGATCCGCGGCGTCCGGCCGGACCTCGAGCCGCTCTACGACGTGCTCGCGGAGGCGACGCGCGCGATGAAGATCGTCCGCGCGGCAGCCGAGCTCCCCCGCTCCGACTCGCTCGGGCTCGTCCCGACGATGGGCGCGTTCCACGAGGGCCACCTCTCGCTCTTCCGCGCCGCGCGGGCCGAGAACGACGTCGTCGTCGTCAGCCTGTTCGTCAACCCGGCGCAGTTCGCGCGCCGGCGAGGACCTCGACCGCTACCCGCGCGACGAGGAGCGCGACGCCGCGCTCGCCGAGGAGGAGGGCGTCGACGTCCTCTTCGTCCCGCCCGCCGAGGAGATCTACCCGGAGGGCTTCCAGACCTGGGTCGACGTCGAGGAGCTCGGCTCGATGCTCGAAGGCGAGCACCGGCCCGGCCACTTCCGCGGCGTCGCGACCGTCTGCCTCAAGCTGTTCAACCTCGTCCGCCCCACCCGCGCCTACTTCGGCCAGAAGGACGCGCAGCAGGCGGCCGTGATCCGGCGGATGGTGCGCGACCTCGCCGTGCCGGTCGAGATCCGCGTCTGCCCGACCGTCCGCGACGAGGACGGGCTCGCGCTCTCGTCGCGCAACGCCTACCTCTCGCCCGAGGAGCGCGAGGCGGCGCTGGCCCTCCCGCGCGCGCTCGCCGCTCACGACCGCTCGCTCTGAACGGCCTCGCCCGTCGACTACTTCGAGGAGGCCGACTTCGAGCCGCGCGTCCTCGCCGCGGCGGTCCGCGTCGGGAGCACACGTTTGATCGACAACGTCGTCCTGGAAGGAGACAACCACATGAGCACGCCGCCCGCAGGGAAAGCTGCCGCTGCCGAGGCTCGCCGAGCTGAAGCGCGAGGGCACGAAGATCGTGATGGTCACCGCCTACGACGCGCCCGGCGCGCGCTTCGCCGAGGACGCGGGCGTGGACGTGATCCTCGTCGGCGACACGGCCGCGATGGTCGTCCTCGGCTACGACGGGACGACGGTGCCGGTGACGATGGACGAGATGCTCTTCCTCACGCGGACCGTCGTACGGGCCGCGCGGAGGCCGATCGTGATCGGCGACATGCCGTTCGGCTCGTACCAGGTGTCCGACGAGGCGGCGGTCGAGAACGCGATCCGCTTCTTCAAGGAGGCGGGCGCCGACGCCGTCAAGCTCGAGGGCGCCGGGCCGTCGCTCTCGCGCGTGCGCGCGATCGTCCAGGCCGGGATCCCGGTGATGGGCCACGTCGGCCTGACGCCCCAGTCGGCGACGATGCTCGGCGGCTTCAAGACGCAGGGCAAGACCGCCGAGGCCGCCGTCCAGCTCGTCGAGGACGCGCTCGCGCTCGAGGAAGCCGGCTGCTTCGCCGTCGTGCTCGAGGCGGTTCCGGCGCCGGTCGCCGCGGAGATCACCGCGCGGCTCTCGGTCCCGACGATCGGGATCGGCGCCGGCCCGGACTGCGACGGCCAGGTGCTCGTCTACCACGACCTGCTCGGCCTGACCGAGGGCCACCTGCCCCGCTTCGTCAAGCGCTACGCGAACCTCTCACGCGAGATCCGCGACGCGCTCGAGAGCTACGCCGAGGAGGTGCGCTCGGGCGCGTTCCCGGAGGAGCAGCACGCCTACGAGATGCCGGCGGAGGAGCTCGAGGCCTTCGAGAGGAGCATGCGCAGCCCGAGCACGAGCAGGGCCAGCGACCAGGCGACGAAGGCGAGCTCGACCACGTCGAAGGCCCAGGCGCCGGCGCCGTGGTCGGAGCCGCCGCTGCGGAAGACGTCCTCGCCGTAGACCGCGAGCCGGACCGGCATCACGAGGAAGAGCGAGAGCGCAACCGGCGCGGACGCGAAGGCGAGCAGGTGGCGCGCCTGGCGGTAGCTGATCCAGCCGCCTGCCCGAGCGAGCCACTGGAGCGATCAGCCCGCCGAGGAAGTAGAGGGCGATCGCGTAGAAGCCGCCGCCGAGGAACGCCCAGACCGCGACGTCGAGCCCAGTCGAGCGTGACGTCGTTCAGGAACGTCCCGGCGACCGGCGTCCAGAGCACCGCCGTGATCCCGGTCAGCAGGACGAGCGCGAGCACCGCCTCGCTGCGCGCGCGAGCCGCCTCGTCGGAGTCGTCGCGCAGGCCGGCGAAGCACCTCGCGCGGCCGCCAGAGCACCGACACCGCCCGCGCTGAGCCAGACCCGCTCGTCCGCAGGCCCCGCGGCGGCCTGAGCTCGCGTCGCCACGGGTCAAGGCTAGCGCGGGTGTCTCAGAGGGCGCCCGCAAGCGCGGCCACGACGAGGACGTCGAGCACCATCAGACCGGCGGAGACCCACGCCCAGGATCGGAGCGACTTGCGCTTCGCGGGATTCGACTGGCCGTTCAGCAGCATGAGCGCGGCGACCAGCCCGATGAGCGGAAAGAACAGGGTGGCCAGCACCGCTCCGGCGATCTCAGCACCGGTGTAGCGCTCAGGCTCCGGCCGCCCGCTCAGGCCGCGGCGGGCTCTCGGGCCGGCAGGATCTCCCGCAGGTACTGGCCCGTGGACGACTCCTCGACCTCCGCGACCTGCTCGGGCGTCCCGGTCGCGATCACCTCGCCGCCGGCCTCGCCGCCCTCGGGCCCGAGGTCGATCACCCAGTCGGACTGCTTGATCACGTCGAGGTTGTGCTCGATCACGAGCACCGTGTTCCCGGCGTCGACGAGCCGCTGCAGCACCTCCAGCAGCTTCTCGATGTCCGCGAAATGCAGGCCCGTGGTGGGCTCGTCGAGGATGTAGAGCGTCTTTCCGGTCGCGATCTTGCCGAGCTCCTTCGCCAGCTTGATCCGCTGCGCCTCGCCGCCGGAGAGCGTCGTCGCGGGCTGGCCGAGCTTGACGTAGTCGAGCCCGACGTCGTGCAGCGTCTGCAGCCGGCGGCGCAGCTTCGGGATCTTGGCGAAGAAGCGCAGCGCCTCCTCGACCGACATCTCGAGCACGTCGGCGATCGACTTGCCCTTGAAGCGCACCTCGAGCGTCTCGCGGTTGTAGCGCTTGCCGCCGCAGGTCTCGCACGGGACGTAGACGTCCGGCAGGAAGTGCATCTCGATCTTGATCGTCCCGTCGCCCTTGCAGGTCTCGCAGCGCCCGCCGCGCACGTTGAACGAGAAGCGCCCCGGCTTGTAGCCGCGCACCTTCGCCTCGGGCGTCATCGAGTAGAGCTCGCGGATCGGCGTGAACAGGTCGGTGTAGGTCGCCGGGTTCGAGCGAGGCGTGCGGCCGATCGGCGACTGGTCGATGTCGATCACCTTGTCGAAGCACTCGATCCCCTCGACAGACTCGTGCTCGCCGGGCTTGACCCGCATCCGGTGGAGCCGGTTCGCGAGCGCCTTGTAGACGATCTCGTTCACGAGCGTCGACTTGCCGGAGCCCGAGACGCCGGTCACGCAGACGAACTTCGCGACCGGGAACTCGACGTCGATGTCCTTCAGGTTGTGCATCGTGGCGCCGCGGATCCAGAACGAGCCAGTGTCTTCCTCGCGCCGCTCGGGCACCGCGATCTCGCGCTTGCCGGAGAGGAACTGGCCCGTGACCGAGTCGCGCACCCGCTCGACCGCCTTCGCCGTCCCCTCCGCGACCACGTGGCCGCCGTGCTCGCCGGCGCCCGGGCCCATGTCGACCAGGTGGTCGGCGGAGCGCATCATCTGCTCGTCGTGCTCGACCACGAGCACGGTGTTGCCGAGGTCGCGCAGGCGCTCGAGCGTCCCGATCAGCTTGCCGTTGTCGCGCTGGTGGAGCCCGATCGACGGCTCGTCGAGGATGTAGAGCACTCCGACGAGCTGCGAGCCGATCTGCGTGGCCAACCGGAGCCGCTGCGCCTCGCCGCCGGAAAGCGTCGAAGCCGCGCGGTCGAGCTGCAGGTAGCCGACGCCGACGTTCTCGAGGAAGGTCAGCCGCTCGCGGATCTCCTTGATGATCCGCGCGCCGATCAGCTGCTCGGTCTCGGTCAGCTCGAGCCCGTCGAGGAACTCGATCGCCCGCTGCACGGAGAGCCTCGTCAGCTCGTGGATGTTCTCGCCCGCCGACGGTGACCGCGAGCACCTCGGGCTTGAGCCGCGCGCCGTGGCAGACCGGGCACGGGCGGAAGCTCATGTACTCCTCGATCCGCTCGCGCTGCTGGCTCGAGTCGGTCTCGCGGTAGCGGCGCTCGAGGCTCTTGACGATCCCCTCGAAGGCGAGCATGTACGAGCGGCGCCGGCCCATCCGGTTGCGGTACTGGACGTAGACCTGGTCGCCGTCGGTGCCGTAGAGGAAGTAGTTCTGGTGCTCCTCGCTCAGGTCTTGCCAGGGCGCCTCGAGGTCGATCTCGTAACGGTCGGCGATCGCCTGGATGACCGACTCGTAGAAGCTCGAGTTGCCGAGCGACCACGGCACGAGCGCGCCCTCGCCGATCGAGAGCGTCGGGTCGGGCACGAGCAGGTCCGGGTCGATCTCCTGCTGCGCGCCGAGGCCTGTGCAGCGAGGGCAGGCGCCGTGCGGTGAGTTGAACGAGAAGATCCGCGGCTCGAGCTCCGGCAGTCCGACACCGTGCTCGGGGCAGGCGAAGTTCTCGGAATACGTGGTCGACTCGCCGTCGACGACGTCGATCGTGAGCAGGCCCTCGGCAAGCTCGGACGCGGTCTCGACCGACTGAGCCAGCCGCTGACGCAGGTCGGGCTTCATCACGAGCCGGTCGACCACGACCTCGATCGTGTGCTTGAACTTCTTGTCGAGGACGATCTCGTCCTCGAGCAGGCGCTGCTCGCCGTCGACCTTCACGCGCGTGAAGCCCTCGGCGCGCAGCTCCTCGAAGACGTCCTTGTACTCGCCTTTGCGGTCGCGCACGACCGGCGCGTTGACCGTGAAGCGCGTTCCTTCGGGCAGCTGCAGGATCTGGTCGACGATCGACTCCTGGCTCTGGCCCGCGATCGGCCGGCCGCAGACCGGGCAGTGCGGGCGCCCGATGCGCGCGTAGAGCAGGCGCAGGTAGTCGTAGATCTCGGTGACCGTGCCGACCGTCGAGCGCGGGTTGCGCGAGGTGGTCTTCTGGTCGATCGAGATCGCCGGGCTGAGGCCGTCGATCGAGTCGACGTCCGGCTTCTCCATCATCTGCAGGAACTGCCGCGCGTAGGCGGAGAGGCTCTCGACGTACCGCCGCTGACCTTCGGCGTAGATCGTGTCGAAGGCCAGGCTCGACTTTCCCGAGCCCGAGAGCCCGGTCACGCAGATCAGCGCATTCCGGGGCAAACGGACGGTGATGTCCTTGAGGTTGTGCTCCCGGGCGCCGTGGACGACGAGCTCTTCCTGGGCCATAACCAGATGAGTCTAGCCGGGGTAGAGGACGCGAACAAGTGTTCGTAAACGTGTCCATGTATTACATGGCTGCGTTCTCGTGATACTCTGAGCGCGTGCGCAGTCTTCGACTCGATCCGGAGCTCGACCGGCGCGTTCGCCGTGCTGCTGCGGCCGAGGGTGAGTCCGTTTCGGAGTTCATCCGCCGGGCGGTAGCGAGGCGTGCCGATGACACCCTCGCCGGCCACGGGCGCGACTTGTTCGCCGACGTAATCGGGATCGTCCGCAGTGAAGGCGGAGCGGCCCGGCGCACGGGCGAGGCGTTCGCCGAGACGCTCGCGGCCAGGAAGTGACCCTCACCGACGCCGGGCCGCTTGTCGCGATCATCGACGCCGGCGAGCCAGACCACGAGGCGTGCGTCGCCGCCTTGGACGAGCTTCAGCTCCCGCTCGTGACAACCTGGCCGGCCTTCACTGAAGCGCTGTACCTGCTCGACCGTGCCGGCGGAATCGACGCTCAGCGAGCGCTTTGGCGGCTGGTGCGAACAGATCGACTCGTCGTCGCCGACCTCTCAGGATCGGCAGTCGAACGGAGCGCACGCCTGATGGACCAGTACGCGGACCGTCCGATGGACCTTGCAGACGCCACGCTCGTGGCGCACGCGGAGGAGCAAGGGCACCGAGCCATCTTCACGCTCGACGCCGACTTCCACGTCTACCGCCTGCGGGGCCGCAAACCGCTCGAGTCGATTCCCGGTCTCTGAGCCGAGACGAGCCCCGCCGTGTCCTGAAGAGCGTCTTGCGTTCGGACAAATGTGCGCTCATTTCACGCTCCGAAGTGACGGCTATGCTCTTCGCGTTCCACGACATCAATGCGAAGGTCGGTCGCATCGTCGAGCTACTGGAGGACGACGCGGATGGAGAAGAAGAGACGCCGCAAGACAACTCCTGAGGAACGCGCCCGCTGGGCTGAGAACCAGCGCCGTCTCGCCGAGGTTATCCAGCGGCGTCTGGAACGCGACGGGACTACGCGCGAAGAGATCTGGCGGCGACTCGGCCTGCCGTCGGCCGAGAACTAAGGCAGTCCGCTAGCTTCGCTACGTGATGTCGGCTCGGTTCAGAGCCAGCGTCCCGAGCACCGCGGTCACGGCGAGATAGGCCAGCGCCAGCGCGAGGCCGGCGCCGAAGCTCAGGAGCTGCGAGCTCTGGTTTCCGGCTTCGACGACCGAGGCGATCACGTGTCCCGGGCCATAGCGGTCGGCGTTCGCGATCCCGAGCAGCGGCTCTCCCACGAGCAGCCAAACGAGCGCGACGACGATCGCCGCGGTCTGGCGCCGGAGGAGCGAGCCGAAGCCGACGCCGAGCGCGCCGGTGATCGCCGCGGCCAGGACGATCCCCCCGACGAGCCGCAGAGAGGTTCCCGAGCCGAGGTGCACCGGCACCGACCTTGCCTTCAGCAGGATCGCCGCCAGCGCCCAAGCGAAGACGCAGGCGGCCAGGGCCAGCGCCCCGCCCGCGAGCGCCGCCGCGGCGAGCTTGGCGAGCGCCACCCGCTCGCGCACCGGCGCAACGAGGAAGGTGCTGCCGATCGTCCCGTTCGCGAACTCCCCGGCCGACGCGACGATCCCGAGGATCAGCGAGATCAGCGCCGAGACCGCGGCGATCGAGACGACGTCGCGCTGATTGCCCGGCTTCGCGAGGTCGGAGAGCGAGTCCTGAGCGACATGGAGCGCGATCACGAGCACCTCGAGCCCCAGGATCAGCAGGCCGAGCCAGAGCAAAAGCCGCGTCGTGCGCACCTTCAGCAGCTCTGCTCCTACGAGCCTGGTCACTCGGTCCCTCCGGTCAGCTCGAGGAATGCCTCTTCGAGGCTCGCGCTCTCGGCACGCAGCTCGTGCAGGACCAGGCCCGCGGCGGCCGCGACCTCGCCCACCCGCTCCGGCGGCGCGGCCACGCGCAGCTCTCCGTCCTCGCCGGAGGTCGCCTCGATGCCAGCCGCGGCAAGCTGCTCGCGGAGCCTTGCTGCATCGGGCGAGCGCACGATCGTCCCGCCCGCGGTGCGCGCAGTCAGCGCCGCGAGCGGCTCGTGCGCGACCAGCCGCGCCTTGTGGATGATCACGACCTCGTCCGCAATCTGAGCGATCTCCGCGAGGACGTGGCTCGAGATGAAGACCGTCCCGCCGCCGGCCGCGAACGAGCGCAGGAAGTTCCGCAGCCAGCGGATCCCCTCCGGGTCGAGGCCGTTGGCGGGCTCGTCGAGGACGAGCAGGCGCGGCTCTCCGAGCAGCGCGGTCGCCACGCTCAGCCGCTGCCGCATGCCGAGCGAATACGTCCTCACCGGCCTCCGCGCGGCGGCCGAGAGCTCCACCAGCTCGAGCGTCTCGTCGGCGCGCGGGAGCGGCACGCCCGCCGCGGTCGCGACCACCCGCAGGTGGTTCCGGCCGCTCCGCGCGGGATGGAAGCTCGAGGCCTCGAGGACGGCGCCGACCGTTCGCGCCGGGTCGTCAAGGCGCCGGTACTGAACTCCGTCGACGAGGGCGTCGCCCGCGGTCGGGTGGACGAGCCCGAGCAGCATGCGCAACGTGGTGGTCTTGCCCGCGCCGTTGGGGCCGAGGAAGCCGGTGATCCGGCCCGGTTCGATCGCAAAGCTGAGCCCGTCGACGGCGGTGGTCGAGCCGAAGCGCTTCGTAAGCCCGCGAACCTCGAGCGGCGGCGCCTCCGGCATCAGCCGGCCAGACGCTCGACGAGGTGGTAGACGTCGCGCGGCTCCGCGACGTGGTCGATCTCCAGCGGGCCGGCGACCAGCGTGCCGTAGCCGAACAGGCGGCCCGGGAGCGTCTGCTCGAGCTCGAGGTTCTCGACCGAGCGCAGCCGGACGGCCGACGCGCGGCGGCGCAGGGTCCCGTCGACGACGAACAGCTTCTCGGTCGTGACGACCAGGTGCGTCCGCTCCCACTTCCAGACGGCGCGCAGGGTCAGCAGCGCGGCCACGATCACGAGCAACGCCCCGGGGAGCTGCAGGGGCCAGGGCTGAGCGAGCAGGATCCCGCCCGCGAGCGCGAGCACGAGCGCCTGGCTGACCGGACGAGCGAGCACGACACCGTGCCGGCGGGCGTCGAGGCAGACCTGTTCATCCCGGGAAGCGAGCATCCCGCGAGGCTTCTACGGCACCGTGGCCGTTCCTGCGCTGTTTGGGAGTGGGCCTGCGCGGGGGAAAACGGGCGGAATGGGACAGACAGCACGAAAGGCTGCCGTCTCGACGATCGTCGTGATCGCGATCGTCGCGTTGGCCCTCGCCCTCTGGAAGCTGAAGATCGTGATCGCGCTCGTCTTCCTCGGCTTCGTTCTTGCGGCCGCGATGCGCCCCGGCGTGGATCGCCTCGCGGCCTGGCGGGTTCCACGACCGGTCGGCGTCGCGCTCCACTACCTCGCGATCGTCGCCGCGCTCGCGCTGATCCTCTGGCTCGTGGTGCCGCGCGCGGTCGACCAGGTGAGCCAGGCCCTCGGCGGCGTCCCGACCTCGCGCCAGGAGCTCAACCAGCAGACGAAGCATTCGAAGGGGATCAAGCACCAGGTCCTCTCCGCGGTCCAGACGCGCCTGACGAAGCTGCCCAAGGCGGGGTCGGTGTTCCACGGGGCCGTCGCCGTGGGCCTGAAGGCGTTCGAGGCGTTGGTCGGAATCGTGTTCGTGTTCGCGACCGCCGCCTACTGGATCTTCGAGCGAGACCGGGCGATCCGCTTAGTCGGCTCACTCGTGCCCGCCAAGCACCGGCGGGTGCTGCGCGACACGTGGGAACTGATCGACCTGAAGCTCGGCGCGTTCGTCCGGGGCCAGCTCGTGCTGATCGCGTTCGTGGCCACCGTGCTCTCACTCTCCTTCTGGGCGATCGGCCTGCCGTTCTGGCTGCTGATCGGAGTGTCGGCAGGAATCGTCGAGGTCGTTCCGGTGATCGGGCCCCTCGCGGCGGGCGCGCTCGCCGTCGCCGTCGGCCTGACCGTGTCATGGCACCTCGCGCTGGCGGCGGGGCTCGTGGTGCTGTTCGTGCGCCTGCTCGAGGACTACGTCGTGATCCCGAGGGTGATGGGCCATGTGACCGGGATCTCCCCGCTCGTGGTTCTGATCGGCGTGACCGCGATCGGGCTCCTGTTCGGCGGCTTCTACGTGCTCCTCGCGACGCCGCTACTGGCCGTGCTCGTGACGCTGGTGGACGTGATCGTGCGCGACAAGGATCCCGCCGACGAGGACGTGCCGACGCTGCTGTTCGCTAAAGAGTCTTAGGCCCAGTTAGTCAAGCTTTGCGCCAGCGGCCGAAGATCAGGCCGCCGAGCGTGAAGCCGAGCCCGAAGGTGCCCACCGAGAACGCGCCGATCGCGAGAGCCTTGCGGACGGCCGAGAGCCGCTCCCAGCGGCCCAGCGCCTCCTGCTCCTCGGTCGTCAGCGGCTCGCCCCGGCGCCGCTTGCGCAGGGCGCCGCCGGCCCTCAGGCCGAGGTAGAGATCGTCGAAGATCTCAGTCGATTCTTCCGCCATGGAATCCAGTGTATAGCCTGCTTCGGCGTTGCCCGTGCGGCTCCTCCACATCTCCGATCTGCACGCTGGAAGCGTGGAGGAAACAGCTGTTGAACCCAGTTTGGCCGCGTTAATCGAGCGTGTCGACCCCCAATTGGTGGTGGTTACGGGAGACCTCGCGCATCGCGGTCGCAGACGCGAGCACGAGCGTGCCGCAGCCTTCCTCCACGACCTGAAGCGGCCGCTCCTCGTGATCCCCGGGAACCACGACATCCCGTACTCGTTTCCCGCGCGCTTCACGACACCGTGGGCGGAATTCGAGCGCCAGTGGCAGACGGTCGAGCCCGTGCACCGCTCGGACGAGCTGTTCGTCGTGGGGCTCAACTCCGTCCGGCCCTGGCGGCACCAGTCGGGCAGGATCCGTCCGGCTCAGATCGAGCACGCCCACGAGCTGCTCGCGGAGGCGGCTCCCGGCGCGCTGAGGGTGGTCGCGCTCCACCACCACCTGATCGGCGCGCCGTGGCGCTCGCGTAAGCGGCCCGTCGCCCGCCGGTCGGAGGTGCTCGCCGGGCTCGTCGACGCCGGCGCGGAGCTGATCCTCGCGGGACACATCCACCAGGCCGCGGTCAGCGAGCGGCACGAGTTCGAGGTCGACCGCGGCGGCCTGCGCGGCGTCACCGTCTCGATCGCGCCGGGCCTCGGCCAGCCGCGCCCGAAGCGCCGCGGCGAGGCGCGCGGCCTGCACGTCTACGAGGCGGGCGAAGACGAGCTCAGCGTGCAGACCTACATCTGGCTCGAGGACGACTGGGAGCTGACCGCGACCCGCCGCTTCCAGCGCGGCCGCGAGCCGCTGGCCTAGCGGCGCACGTCGTCGTCGTTCCGCGAGCGCGGGTTGAGGATCGTCCCGAGCCGCGCCCGCTCACGCGGCCGGTCGTGCGCGCGCGGCCCGGTGATCGGGCGGCGCTGAACGTAGGTGCGGTACGCGACCAGGAGCAGCGTCGAGGCGAGGATCGAGCCAAGCAGGATCGCGAAGACACTGCCGGAGTCCTGTTGAGCGCCGAAGAGCGCGGCCGCGATCCCGCCGCCGACGAACGAGCCGACGATCCCGAGCAGGATCGTCATCGGCACGGTCATCGGATCCGGGCCCGGGACCGCAAAGCGGGCCAGCCCTCCGATGATGAAGCCGGAGACCACCACCTGGATGATCGCGCCGATCACCGCGCGACCTCGGCCGCAGCCAGTAGCTCGCGCCGGAGATCCTTGATCTCGTCGCGGAGCTTGGCCGCGTACTCGAAGCGGAGCTCCTCGGCGGCGGCGAACATCTCCTCCTCGAGCTGGATGACGAGCTTCTCGAGCTCGGCCGGCGCCATCCCCTCGACCTCGCGCTTCCCCCGCCGGCGGCGGCCCGGCACCGTCGGCGACTCGAGCGCCAGGAACTCCGCGATGTCGGAGACGCCCTTGACGATCGACTCCGGCGTGATCCCGTGCTCCTCGTTGTACGCGAGCTGCTTCGCGCGCCGGCGGTCGGTCTCGTCGAGCGCGAACTTGATCGCCTCCGTGTGCTTGTCGGCATACATCAGGACCTTGCCGTTGACGTTCCTCGCCGCCCGGCCGATCGTCTGGATCAGCGCGGTCTGGCCGCGCAGGAAGCCCTCCTTGTCGGCGTCGAGGATCGCGACCAGCGAGACCTCCGGCAGGTCGAGCCCCTCGCGCAGCAGGTTCACGCCGACGAGCACGTCGTACTCGCCGAGCCTGAGCTCGCGGATGATCTGGATCCGCTCGAGCGTGTCGATCTCCGAGTGGAGGTAGCGCGCCTTGACGCCCGACTCGAGCAGGTAATCGGTCAGGTCCTCGGCCATCTTCTTCGTCAGCGTCGTGACGAGCACCCGCTCGCCGGCCTCCTCGCGGCGGCGCACCTCGTTGAGCAGGTCGTCGATCTGGTTCTTCGTCGCGCGCAGCTCGACCTCGGGGTCGACGATCCCGGTCGGGCGGATCAGCTGCTCGGCGATCCTCGTCGAATGGCGCAGCTCGTACGCCCCCGGCGTCGCGGAGACGAACACGAGCTGGTTCACCTTGCCCAGGAACTCGTCGAAGCGGAGCGGCCGGTTGTCGAGCGCCGACGGGAGTCGGAAGCCGTAGTCGACGAGCGTCTGCTTGCGCGAGCGGTCGCCCTCGTACATGCCGCCGAGCTGCGGGACGGTCTGGTGCGACTCGTCCACGAAGACGACGAAGTCGCTCGGGAAGTAGTCGAGCAGCGTGAACGGGTGCGTCCCGGGCGCGCGGCCTTCGAGGATCCGCGAGTAGTTCTCGATCCCGTTGCAGAAGCCGAGCTCCTGCAGCATCTCGAGGTCGTACTCGGTGCGCTGGCGCAGTCGGTGCGCCTCCAGCATCTTGTTCTCGCCCTCGAGCTCCTTGAGCCGCTCCTCGAGCTCGTGCCGGATGTCGCCGACCGCGCGCTCGACCGTCGGCTTCGAGGTGACGTACTCCGTCGCCGGCCAGATCGCGATGTTGTCGAGCTTCGCGTGGATCTCGCCCGTCAGCGGGTCGAAGTGCGTGATCTGCTCGACCTCGTCACCGAAGAACGAGATCCGGTACGCGGTCTCCTGGTTCGCGGGCTGCACCTCGACGACGTCGCCCTTGACCCGGAAGCGGCCGCGGCCGAGCACCGCGTCGTTGCGGACGTACTGCGAGTCGATCAGCTTGCGCAGCATCAGGTCGCGGTCGTGCTCGCTGCCGACCTCGAGGATGATCACGCGGTCGCGCCACTCCTCCGGTGAGCCGAGGCCGTAGATGCACGAGACCGACGCGACCACGATCACGTCACGGCGGGTGAAGAGCGCGGACGTCGCGGCGAGCCGGAGCCGCGCGATGTCGTCGTTCTGCGAGGAGTCCTTCTCGATGTAGAGGTCGGCCTGCGGGACGTACGCCTCCGGCTGGTAGTAGTCGTAGTAGGAGACGAAGTACTCGACCGCGTTGTGCGGGAAGAACTCGCGCAGCTCGTTGCAGAGCTGGGCCGCGAGCGTCTTGTTGTGTGCGATCAGGAGTGTCGGCTTCTGCACCTGCTCGACGATCCAGGCCATCGTCGCGGTCTTGCCGGTTCCGGTGGCGCCGAGCAGCGTCTGATAGCGCTCTCCTTCGCGCAACCCGGCCGAGAGCTCGGCGATCGCGCTGGGCTGGTCGCCGGTCGGCCGATAGGCGTCAGAGGTTTTGAACTCCGGCATGAGGCCAAGGGTACCCATGTGGAAACGCGAGTCGAGACGCCCCCGCACGGCGCGTACGCCGGGATCGTGGCCGCGTTCGCCGGCGGCCTCGCCGGTGCAGGCGCGCTCGCCCGGCTGCTCGACCGCAACCCCGCGTGCCAGACGCCGCTCGACCTGACCGTGCTCGCGCATGGCGTCGTTCAAGGCCTCGCGGACGCTCGCCCGGGACGAGGTGACGAGCTTCCTGCGGCAGCCGTTCGTCCGCGGCGAGGCGCACTCCGGGGACGAAGAGCCGGTCGAGGGCGGTGTCCACCAGGCGATCGGCGAGCTCGTCACCTGCTCACGCTGTGTGGGCACCTGGGCGGCGGCGGGCCTCGCGACGACGCAGATCGTCGCGCCGCGCTTCGGCCGCCTGCTCACGTGGTCGCTGGCGGCGGCCGGCGCGAACGACTTCCTGCAGGCCGCGTTCGTCGCCGCTACGTCGAAGGCGAACGGCTAGGCGCCATCTGCAGCGCAGAGCCCGGGCGCAACGCCATCACCGCGAAGGGCAGCGCCGCGAGCAGCTGTCCGGCTGCGATCAGCAGGAAGACCTTGTGCGGGCCGATCGCCTGCAGCAGTGGCCCTCCGAGGAACAGGCCGACCGGGCCGGCGAGCAGCGCGAACGTGAGCACGGCCGTCATCACCTTCGCACGCAGCGCCTCCGGCGTCCGCATCGTGATCACGCCGATCAGCGGCGCATTCACCAGCGGGCCGAAGAGCGACGAGACGAACAGGACGGCGACCACGCCCCACACGGGCAGGTGGAGAGCCAGCAGCGGAATCGGCAGCGCGAGGCCGACGAGCGCGCACGCGCCCAGGCGAATCGGCTCGAACCTCGGGACGATCTTCACCGCGATGATGCTTCCGACCACCGCGCCTGCGCCGAATGCGGCAAAGAAGACGCCGGCGACGCGGGAGCTGCCGCCGAACTCCTCGAAGGCCAGCACCGGCAGCGAGATTGCGAGCAGCTGCGCGAGCGCGTTCAGGACGAGCGCGGTCGGCAGCAAGCGGCGCATCAGCGGGTCGCGGCGCAGGAACCGGACTCCGGCCAGTACGCCACGACTTTCATCCGAGACCGGCAGAGGCGGCCGCCAGGGCACGAACAGCGCCAGCGTCAGGAACGAGAAGAGGAACGTCGCCGCGTCGAGGTAGAGCATGTTCGGCGCGCCGAGGATCGGGATCAGGACGCCGGCCGTCGCGGGGCCGAGCAGCGCCGTCGTCCGCTGCGCGCCCTCCACGAACGCGTTCGCCTGCGCGACGGTGCGCTCGTCGTCGCCGACAAGCTCCGGCAGGATCAACCGCTGCGCCGAGAAGTGCGGCGCGAGGAAGACGCCGATCACGAAGACGATCCCCAGCAGCACCGGAAACGAGAGGAGCCCGGCCGAGTGCAACAGGGGGATCGACACCATCAGCGGCACGCGGGCCGCGTCGGCGACCATCATCGTCCGTCGAGCGCCGAGCCTGGCGACGACCGCCCCGCTCGGGATGCCGAGGATTGCCGTGGGCAGAAGCTCGACGCCGAGGACGACGCCCATCTTCGTAGCCGAATGCGTGGTGACGAGGACGAACCACGGCAGCGCGAGGTAGGTCATCTGCGAGCCGAGCGCCGAGACAACCTCCGCGACGAGCAGTGGGCCGAGGCCTGGGCGCCGGAGGAGGTTCACGCGGCGGCCTCGAGCGGCTCGAGCTCCCGTCGGCGCCCGAGCTCCCGCACGGATGCGGTCGCGACGATGGCCATCGTCACAGTCTGCACCGCTGCGAAGCCGATGAGAACAGGCTTCGTCCCGAAGGCGTCGAGCACCGGCCCGGCGACGAACAGCCCGAGCGGGTTGACGACCGCCCAGCCGACCATCGTCGTCGTCAGGACAGTCGGACGCAGCTGCGGTGGGATGCGGAGCGTCGAGACCGTGTGCAGGCTCGGGTTGACGAGCCCGTTCGCGATCCCGGAGAGGAGGATCGCGGCCGAGTAGCCCGCCGGCGGCAGGTCGAGCCAGAGCAGCCAGAGCGGCAAGGCCTGGAACATGACGAAGGTGGCGGCGATCGCGAGGCCGTCGAAGCGGCGCGCGAGGTAGCGGAAGGCGACCGCGTTCCCGATCAGCGCTCCAACGCCGAACGACGCGATCAGCCAGCCGGCGATCAACGGGTGGTGGCCGAAGCGCGTCAGGACGAGCACCGGCACGGAGATGAAGAAGGCGGTCCAGGCGGCGTCGCCGAGCGCGAAAGCCGGCCACCAGACGCGGAGCAGCGGGTCGCGGGCGAGGAAGCGGACGCCCGCGCGAATGCTGCGGTGCTCGGGCTCCTGGGCGACGGGCGGCCTCGCCGGCACGAAGACCGTGACGAGGACGACGGCGACGAGGTAGCTCGCCGCGTCGATCAGCAGCACCGAGGTAGCGCCGACCACGCCGATCAGCAACCCACCGAGCGCCGGGCCGATCAGCATGGTCGCGCGGGTCGCCCCCTGGAAGAGCGCGTTCGCCTCGGTGATCCGCTCCTCGTCCTCGCCGAGCAACTCCGGGACGATCACCTTCTGCGCCGCGAAGTAGGGCGCGCTGGCGCCGCCGAGCGCGAACGCGACCACGAGCAAGATCCCAAAGGAGAGCCCGCCGGTCCAGTGGAGCAGCGGGATCACGAGCATCAGCGGAGCCCGGACCGCGTCGCAGAAAATCATCGTCCGGCGCGCGCCGAGGCGGCCGAGCACACGGCCGCCCGGAAGGCCGAGCAGCGCCAGCCCGATCACCTCGGCGGCGGCCACGAAGGTCGTCTTCGTCGCCGAGCCGGTCGTGACGAGCACGAACCAGGGCAGCGCGAGCCAGGTCATCTGCGAGCCGGTCGTCGAGACGACCTCGGCGGCGAGCAGCGCGACGACCGAACGGTCGCGCAGCAGCGAGTCGGGGCCGCGGCGGATCATTCGGCGGCGCAGGCCTCGGCGATCGCCCGCAGCACGATCTCCCATCCCCCGTGCGCGTTCGTCATGGCGACCGCACCCGAGCCGTCGGAAGCCGAGAAGTCGATCACCGCGGTGTACCCCGCGTTGCTTCCCAGGTGGCCGAAGCGGGTCGTGACGCCGTCGACCGCGAGAAAGAGCCCGAGACCCATGTGATCCGGGGGAACCACGCCGAAAGCGCGGATCACCTCCCACTCCTCCCGCGGCGGCAGCTCGACATGCGGGAGGAGCATCAACGCCGCCGTCTCCCGCGCGACCGGGCTCGGACGGCCCGCGACCGCCCGCTGGAGGGCGAGGCCGAACAGCGCCAGGTCGCGCGGTGTCGTCCAGAGGCCGGCCACGGCAGCCTCGGGGTACACGTTCCAGTCGCCCGTGACGCGCGGCTGAAACGCTTCGGGAAGCGGTTGCTCGAACGTGCTGTCGCGCAGCTCGAGCGGCTCGAGCACCAGCTCGGAGGCCGCGTTCGCGAAGGGGACGCCGGTCGCGTCCGCGACGAGCGCCTGCACGATGACGTAGCCGCCACCGGAGTACCTGTGCACGCCTCGGGCATCCGGGTCGATCGTCACCGGCTCGGTGTTCGCGGGACCGCGACCGTCGAGCACCTCGACGGTCGACGGCAGCGCGGCGCCGCGCGCATATCCGGGAAAGAACTCGACCGTCGCGCCGGCGGTGTGGCTCAGCAGCTGGCGGAGCGTCACGGGCTCCTCCGCCTGGACCCGCCACGACGTCAGCGCGTCGTTGACATCCGCGTCGAGCGAGAGGACGCCCTGCTCCACCAGCCGCAGCGCGACGAGTGCAGCCACGGCCTTGGAGATCGACCCGGCCTGCAGCAGCGCCTCCGGCTGGAGCCCCTCGTGCTCGACGCTCGCGACCTCGAAGCCCTCGACGACGGCGACGGCGAGTCCGGGGCTCACGCGTCGGCCTCCGGGAGCTCGCGGAGATGCATCAACGGCGACGGGAGCAGCCAGAGCACACCGGCGATCGCTCCGATGCACCCGATCCAGAGGGTCGCCCGCAGGCCGATCCACGCTCCGAGCAGGCCGCCCACGAGCGCACCGAGCGGACGCACTCCGTAGTTGACGACCATGTATGCGCCGGCGACGCGGGCGCGCAGCCGGTCAGGGATCACGGCCGCCTTGATCGCGTTGATGTTGATGTCGAGCACCATCACGCCGAACCCGGAGCCGAACTCGGCCAGGAAGAGGCAGCCGACGACGAGCCAGCGCGGGCCGCCGGCGAGCGGGACGAGCACGAGCGGCACGGGAAAGAGCAGGCAGCCGAGCACGAAGGCCGGCCCGACGCCCATCCGGCGGCCGATGCGGCCGGCGAAAACGGCGCCGATCAGGCCGCCGATCGCGCCGGCGCCGAGGACGATCCCGAGCGTCGCCGGGCGAACACCCAGCTCCCGCGTCGCGTAGAGGATGAACAGCGCCCAGAAGACGAAGTTGAAGAAGTTGATCGTCGCCGTCGCGAGCAGCGAGGAGCGGACGATCGCCGAGCCGCGGATGTAGCGGATCCCGGAGCGGAGGTGCCCGTGCGCGGCCGGCTCGGTCGGCGGCTCCTCGGGCGAGATCGAGCTCAGCGTCAGCGCCGACACGATGAACGAAACGGAGTCCGCGATCAGCGCTCCCGGCGCCGAGAACGCCTGGACAAGCGCCCCGCCGAAGCTCGTGCCGGCCATGAACGAGAAGGCGCGGCTGCCGTGCAGGAGCGAGCCCGCCTCGACGTAGCGCTCGCGCGGCACCAGCGAGACGAACAGCGTCGAGTACGAGACGTTGAACAGCACGCTCAGCGTCCCGACGAAGAAGGCGACGATGTAGAGCTGCGTCAGCGTCAGCGCGCCGAGCCAGTAGGCGACCGGAATCGTCGCGAGCAGCGCGGCCCGCCCGATCGCCGTCGCGATCATCGTCGCGCGCCTGCCGCCGCGGCGGTCGACCCAGGCGCCGGCGTGCAGCGAGAAGAGCAGGTTCGGCGCGAGGCCGGCCGCGCCGAGGAAACCCATCTGCGCGGCGCTCGCGTGCAGCTCGAGCACGCCGACGAGCGGGAGCGCGATCAGCGTAATCTGGTCGCCGACGACCGAGACGGTCTCCCCCGCCCAGAACCGGCGGAAGTCGCGCTCCTGCAGTACGGAGGGAAGCCGAAGCCGCCGCGCGCGAGGAGCGGCGAGGGTGGAGCCCATCGACTTCACGCCCGGGCGACTCGGATGTCGCCGGACATCGTGTTCGCGCGCAGCTCGACGTGTGGGGCGTCGCCCTCGGGCGGCGCATCGCTGACGGGCAGCTCGGAGCGGACGTCGCCGCTCCGCGAGCGCGCGTCGACGAAGAGCGTCGAGCCTTCGCGGATCCCGATTTGCAGGTCGCCCGAGGCGGACTTGAGCGTCACGCGCCCCTTGACGGCGCTGCCGACCACCTGGTCGCCGGACGCCGTGTTGACGGTGACCGACGAGCCGGCCTCCTCCACCTGGACGTCACCCGAGGCGGTGTTCACCTCGACCTCTCCGCCGACGGAGCGCACGACGACGTCGCCCGAGGCGGAGTTGAGCTTCGCGTCGCCCGCGACCGAGCCGATTTGCTGGTCGCCCGACGCCGTGTTGATCCGGGCGTCTCCGCCGACGGACTCGAGCGAGACGTCGCCGCTGGCCGCGTTGACGCGGGCCTCGCCGTCGAGCTGCTCGAACTCGACCTCGCCCGAGCCCGTCTCGACGTCGAGCGAACCGAAGCGGCCGCGTCCCTCGATGTCCGCGGAGCCGCTCTTCGACTCGACGCTGGTCCCGTCGGGGCAGCGGATCTCGACCCGCACGTCGGCGCCGCGCGAGAAGCCGAAGCCGCGGCCGCGGTCACGCACGTCGACGACGACCTCGTACTCCCCGCCGCGCTCGCGCAGCTCGATGCGGGCGTTCCCGATCGCCTCCTGGGTGGCGTCGTTGTCGCGGAGCGGCTCGAGGGTGACGATCGTCTGCCCCTCCTCGCCGCTGTCGAGCCGGATCTCGCCCGAGCCGATCCGGATCTCGGTCTTGACCTTGCCGGGTGTCTGGAATGTCTCGGTCCTCATCGCCGACGGCTCCCCGACGGCCGGACCGGTGGCCGCTGCGGGCGGCGGTCGACGCGCACTTCGACGTGACCGAATGGGATCGGATAGAAGCTCACGGTGCTCCTCCTCTCAGCTCCGGGCATAGCCCGTGAGCCGGTTGCTTGATTGCACGACCTGCCCGGAGGTCGTCGAGCGCGAGAGCGCCCGGACGATCCAGGTGTTGGCGGAGACGCCTTCCTTGGCGGCGGCATCCTCCACCGCGGTCTTGACCGCCTCCGGCAGGCGGAGGCTGATGCGGGCCGTGTAGCCCTCCTCCGCCCCGGCGACTGGGCCGCTCTCGGCTTCCTCGCCGACGAAGACGAACTCGGGGTCCTGGCCCGTGAGGCGAACCTCGACGTGGCCGAACGGAAGCTTCTCGTTCAGCTCGAGCGCGGCTTCCGAGAGCGCGTCGAGCAGGCGCAGGCCGAGCGAGCCCTGGAGCGTGATCACGAGCTGTCCGGCGGCGTTCGCCGTGTTCTCGTCGCCCAGCTCCGCTACCGCGGAGAGGTCGGCCTTGAGCGCATCGATGAATCTCTGTAGCTGCATGATGACATCACTATGACATCATCACTGGCATCTGTCAAGCGTCAGGATGAACCGTAGAGCTCCGAGTGGTAGGCGCGGCGGTAGAGCGTCTGCAGGTGCTCGACTCGTTTGACGTAGTGGCGGGTCTCCGAAAACGCGATTCCCTGGCCGTTTGCGCGCCACTTGTCGACGTTCTCCTGGCCCGCGTTGTAGGCCGCAAGCGCGGTGGGCACGTCGCCGTACTTGTCCAACAGGTGACGCAGGTACCAGGAGCCGTAGCGGACGTTGATCTCCGGGTCGTCGAGATCCGAGATGCGGAAGCGCGAGCCGCCGGTGTGAATCGCGATTCCCTCGGCAGTCGCCGGCAGGAGCTGCATCAGCCCGATCGCCCCGGAGCTCGAGCGCGCGTGCGCGTGGAACTTGCTCTCCTGGTAGATGACGGCGGCGAGCAGCGCCGGGTCGAGCCGGTAGTTGCGGGCGTGGCCCCTGACGATCGCGTCGTAATGGAGCGGGTAGCGCAGGCGCACGTACCAGTCTGGCTCGGTCGAGTTGACGTAGGCAAAGGCGCCGCCGAGGGCCGCGCCCACGGCGAGCAGCACGAGCAGCTTCTTCACGTCTCGTCCGTGAGCTCGGCCATCACGCCGGCCACGAAGGCGTCGAGCTCCTCGAGGGAGCCGTCGTTGACGTAGACGAAGTCGGCGCGCTTCGCCTTCTCCTCGTCCGGCAGCAGCCGCGGCTCGCGCAGCGCCGGCTCGACCCGCGAGCGCTCGGCACGGAGCTCGGGCGGCGCGGTCACGACCACGACCTTGTCGAAGCGGACCTTCGCCGCCGACCTCGTAGAGCAGCGGCACCTCGGTCACGCAGACGGCAGGGGGATTCGGCAGGCGGCCGAGCTGCTCGCGCCAGTCGAGGTACTCGCGCACGACGAGAGGATGGAGGAGCTGCTCGAGCCAGTCGAGCGCCCCGCGGTCCGCAAAGACGATGTCGGCGATCGCGCTCCGGTCGACCTGGCCGGCCTCGTCGAGGATCCGCTCGCCGAAGCGCTCGAGCAGGGCGCGCCGCACGCCTTCGTCCTCGCGCAGCAGCCGGTGGACGATCTGGTCGCTGGAGACGGTCGCGGCGCCGTGGCGCGCGAAGGAGTCGAGCGCCTCGCTCTTCCCCGCTCCGATGCCGCCCGTGATGGCGACGGCGAGCGGGCGGGCCACCTACTCGGGGGCGGGCTCGGTCTCGGGCTCGGGCGGGGCCTCGGTCTCGGCCTCGTCCGGCGGCGCGGGCGGCTCGCCCTCGGAGTCGCCGGGGCCCGGCTCGTCGGGGGCGACCTGATCGGCCTCGATGCTGGCGTCGGCTTCCTCGGCCGGCTCCGGCTCCTCGATCGTCGCCTCGGCGACAGGCTCCTCGGCCACAGGCTCCTCGGCCGCAGGCTCTTCGATGCCCGGCTCGGTCTCCTCAACCGCGCCACCCTCAGGGAAGACCTCTTCGGAGAGATCGAGCGCAGGCGTGCCCTCGACAGGCTCGGAGTCGTCCGCGCGCTGCGTCACGCCGCCGCCCTCGACCCGCTTGAGCGAGAGCGACAGGCGGCGCCGCTCGGCGTCGACCTCGATGATCTTCGCCTCGACGAGATCGCCCTGCGAGACGATCTCGCGCGGGTTCTCGACGTGGTGCTGCGCGAGCTCGGAGATGTGCACGAGCCCCTCGACGCCCGGCAGGATCTCGACGAACGCGCCGAACGTGACGACCTTCGTCACCTTGCCCTCGACGGTGTCGCCCTCGTGGTAGGTCTCGAGCACCTGCTGCCACGGGTCCGACTGCGTCTGCTTGAGCCCGAGCGAGATCCGCTGCCGCTCGCGGTCGATGTCGAGCACCTTCACCTTCACGTCCTGGCCGATCTCGAGCACCTCGGACGGGTGGTTGACGTGCGACCACGAGAGCTCGGAGATGTGGATCAGGCCGTCCATCCCGTCGAGATCGACGAAGGCGCCGAAGTCGACGATGTTCGAGATCTGGCCGTCGACGACGTCGCCGGGGTTGAGGCGGTCGAGAATCTGCTGGCGCTGCTCCTTGCGCTCGTCCTCGAGCACGGCGCGCCGGGAAAGGACGACGTTGTTGCGCGAGCGGTTGAGCTCGATCACCTTGCAGCGCAGCTCCTGGCCGAGGAACTCGTCGAGGTCCTGCACGCGGCGGATGTCGACCAGCGAGGCGGGCAGGAAGCCGCGCACGCCGAGATCGAGGATCAGGCCGCCCTTGACGACCTCGATCACCTTGCCGATCACGGGCTCGCCGGACTCCGCCGCCTGCTCGATCGCCTTCCACGCCAGCTCGAAGCGCGCGCGCTTCTTCGACAGGATCAGGCGGCCCTCGGCGTCCTCCTTCGTCAGCACGAGCGCGTCGACCTCGTCGCCGAGGTTGACCTCGTCGGCCGGGTTGACAGAGCGCCGGATCGACAGCTCCGCGACCGGAATCACGCCTTCCGACTTGTAACCGATATCCACGAGCACTTCGTCCTTGTCGACACGCACGACGGTGCCGTGCACGACCTCGCCCTCGTTGATCGTCGGGAAGGTCGATTCGTAGTCGGGGACGCGCTCGCCGTCCTCGGTCGTCGTCCAGACGCCCGCTTCGTCGAGCTGCGCGCTCTCTCGGTCCATGGTTTCGTTGGCCATCGGAAGGCCGCTCAGTATAGCCGCGAGGGTCTGGCCGTCCCGCTCAGGCAGGCGGTTTTCCGGCGTTGCACCACGAATGGCTGTAGTCGAGCGTCGAGCCGCGCTTGTGCAGCTTGGCGGAGACGACGCGCGTCCCCTGCGCCCCGAGGTCGATCTGCAGGCCGCCCTTGACCGGCTTCGTGCGCTCGAGCCCGCCTGACGGAAGCCGGCAGCTGAGCGCCCGCGCCTTCGTGATCGTGATCCGGCTCCCGATCGATCCGGAAGGGCCCGGCCCGCTGGCGAACGCGCAGGCCTTCGAGAAGTGCGTGTCGCCGTTGGCGTTCCCCGCGACCAGGAGGTTCTTGGCCGGGTAGCCGCCCTTGCTGTACTTGTAGATCTCGAGGTGCGGCTTGCGGTTCGCGGCGAACCCGATGCTGCCGATCGCGCCGTGGCCCTTCGGCCAGAAGAGCACGATCACGAGCGACTGCCTGCAGTCGGCTTGCCGCGTGGGTTGCGTCGCGGACCGCGTCGCGGCGACGGCTGCCAAGGCAACCGCGAGCGCCGAGACCCCTATCAGCAGCGTTCGCCGCACTCGGCACGTTGTAGCACGTCTTTCTCAGGGCTCAAAGACCAGATGGCCCTACTCAGCTGGCCCTGCCGTCAGCCGACGTCGGTGAGGACTTGGCGAAGGGTGGCGGCGAATGCGTCAGGGTCGCCTGGCTCATGGAACCCGCCGTGGTGGCTCGGGAAGATCACCGCATCGGTCCCGAGCCGCTCTGCCACGGCCAGCGCGGCGCGGTAGGGGAACGTGTCTTGTGACTCGGCGCCGGCCCCGATGACGATCTGCGTGGACGCTCCGCGCAAGGCATCGAAGTCGGGCTCATAACCAGTGACATAGACCATGTGCGGGCCGAGCAGCGGATGATCCCGTCCGCCGTCGTCTCCGGTCGGGAGACCGAAGTCGGCCGGGTTCGGAGCGCGGTCTGGGAAATCGGGCGGAATCGGTCCCCTGACCTGTGTGAGCGCGATGAACTTCGCCATCGCGGGCCCGAGACCCTCGCGCTCGTACGTTTCGTGGATGTCCTCGGCGGCCGCGAGAGCTTCCTCGCGATCGGGGAGCACCGTCGCGAGGGGCGGTTCGTGAGCGACCAGCGCGCGGACCTGTTCCGGATGCCGGGTCACCAGCGCAAACGCGTTCACGGCTCCCCCGCTGCTGGCGAAGATGTCCGTGGAGCCGGCGTCGAGATCGGAGATCAGGTGGTGCAGGTCCTCCGCGTGCTCGTCCGGGGTTGCGCACGTGACACCGTCGGTCCGCGGGCTGCGTGCAACTCCGCGCGGGTCGTAGGTCACGACCCTGCGCTCTGGGAAGTGGTCGGCCAGGACGGAGAAACCGCTCGCGTCCATTGGTGATCCGATCATCAGCAGCACCGGCTCCGTGCTCTCAGGCTCCGCTTCTCGGACGTCGTAGGTAAGCGTCGCGCCAGACAGGTTCAGGGTTTGGGTCTTGGCCTTGGTCATCGCTGTCCTTCCGCCTACTTGGCCTCGTTCCAGTCGTCGCCGGCGCCGACATCGACCTCGAGCGGAGGGTCGAGCTCGAACGCCTGGCACATCTCCTCCCGGACGAGCTGCTTGACCGCGCTCACCTCGGCCTCGGGCGCCTCGAGCAGGAGCTCGTCGTGCACCTGCAGCACCAACTTCGCCGAGCGGCCCTCGGCGCGGAGGCGCTCGTGGATCGCGACCATCGCCTTCTTGATCACGTCGGCCGCCGTGCCCTGCATGACCGAGTTGACCGCGAGCCGCTCGCCGAGGGAGCGGGTCTGGCGGTTCGAGGCGCGGATCTCCGGCACCGGCCGCCGCCGGCCGAAGAGGGTCGTCACGTAGCCGTCGCGCGCGGCCTGCTCGATCGTCCGCTGGATGAAGTCCTGCACGTGCGGGAAGCGCGCGAGATACGCGTCGATGTACGCCTGCGCCTCGTCGCGGGGGATCTCGAGGTTCTCCGACAGGCCGAACGACGAGATCCCGTAGATGATCCCGAAGTTGACCATCTTGGCGATGTTGCGCTCGTCCTTCGTCAGCGTCGCCGGGTCCTTGCCGAGCACCTCGGCGGCGGTCGTCGTATGGATGTCCTCGCCGCGCGCGAACGATTCCTTCAGCTTCGGCTCGCCGGAGACGTGCGCGAGGATCCGCAGCTCGACCTGCGAGTAGTCGGCGGAGATCAGCTTGCAGCCGGGCTCGGCGACGAACGCCGAGCGGATCTCGCGGCCGAGCTCCGTCCGGATCGGGATCGCCTGCAGGTTCGGGTTGGTCGTCGAGAGGCGGCCGGTTGCGGCGACCGTCTGGTTGAAGGTCGTGTGCAGCCGACCGTCCTCGCCGAGCATCGACGGCAGCGGCTCGAGATACGTGTTGAGCAGCTTCGAGTACTCGCGCCACTCCTCGATCACCGGGACGAGCTCGTGGTCGCCGCGGATCGAGCGGAGGATCCGGCTGTCCGTCGAATAGCCCGTCTTGCCCTTGCGGCCGGGCGTGAGCTCGAGCTTCTCGAACAGGATCCGCGCGACCTGCTGGGTCGAGCCGAGGATGAACTCCTCGCCGGCGAGCTCGTAGGCCTTCGCCTCGAGCTCCTCGACCCGGTCGGCGAGACGGGCGGTGATCTCGCCCATCCGGTACGTGTCGACCTTGACTCCGGCGCTCTCCATCGCGGCCAGCACCGCCGTCAGCGGCAGCTCGATCTCGCGGTAGAGCGGCTCCGCCCCGCGCTCGCGGACTCGTTCGAGCAGCGGGTCGCGCAGGCGGAGCGTCGCGGCCGCGTGGCGGACGAGCGCGGCGGTCTCCTCTTCTGCTTCCGGCTCCGGGATCAGCTCGAGGCCGTACTCGGCGGCAAGATCGTCGAGCTCGTAGCCGGCCCGGCCGGGGTCGATCAGGTACGCGAGGATCATCGTGTCGTCCACCGCCTCGATGCCGAGCGACTTGGCGTCGTGCGCGATCAGCTCGCCCTCGAGCCGCTCGACGCGCGGCGAGACCACGACCTCCTCTCCCACCGCCGCGGCGATCCGGCCCTCGTCGGCGGCGATCCCGGCCGTCACCCCGCCTTGTAACAGACTGTTACTTAGCTCCTCGCGCCACGGAACCGTGACGCCGGTCGGCTTCAGCGGCGCGGCGGCTGGGACGGCCGCGTCCAGCTCGTCGACGCGGTTCAGCAGGTTGCGGAACTCGAAGCGCCGGAAGATCTCCTTCAGCTTCGAGCGGTCAGGCGGCGAGAGCACGAGCTGAGCGGGGTCGCAGTCGAGCTCGAGGTCGCGGCGCATCGTCGCGAGCACCTTGGCGCCGCGAGCCTGGTCGGCGTGCTCGGCGATCGCCTTCGAGCGCGCGGGCGAGAGCTCTTCCACGTGCTCGAGCACCTCTTCGAGCGAGCCGTACTGGGCAATCAGCTGGCCCGCCGTCTTGTCGCCGATCCCCGGAACGCCCGGGATGTTGTCGGAGGGATCGCCCTTCAGCGCGATGAAATCGGGCACCTTCTCCGGCGCGATTCCAAGCCGCGCTTCGACGCGCTCGGGCGTGTAGACGTGGACGTCGGAGACCCCGCGCGGCGTCATCATCAGGCAGACGTTCTCGGAGACGAGCTGGAACGCGTCGCGGTCGGTCGAGACGACACAGGTCTTGATCGACTCCTCGTCGGCCAGGTGCGCGAGGGTCGCGATCACGTCGTCCGCCTCCCAGCCTTCGAACTCGAGGTTGCGGTAGCCGAACGCCTCGACGATCGGCCGGAAGTGCGGGAACTGCTCCCGCAGCAGGTCCGGCATCGGCTTCCGCTCGATCTTGTAGGTCTCGAGCAGCTCGGTGCGGTGGACGGGCCGCGTGTCCCAGGCGACCGCGACGCCCTTCGGCCGGTAGTCGGCGAGCAGCTTGAAGAGCATGTTCGTGAAGCCGAGCAGCGCATTCGTCGAGAAGCCGTCGCTGGTGGCGAGCTCCTCGGGCAGCGCAAAGAAGGCGCGGTAGGCCAGGTTGTTTCCGTCGACCAGAAAGAGATCGGACTCCCGCGCGGGCGCGTCGTCGAGCTGCAGCTCGGCACCGGTCAGCGTCTTCGGCATCTCTGCGAGTCTACGTCGCGTGAGCCGCCTCGAAATCGTTCCGTTCGCGGACAAGCACGTCGCGAGATGCGGCGGCGCTGCTCGCGGCCCGCCACGCGCGCCACCGCGAGGCCGAGCCGCTCCTGCCGGAGCTCGAGGACCCGCTTGCGGCCGTCGAGGCGGAGTGGTCGCAGGAGGGCGCGTCCGGGGTCTTCTCGCGCCACGGCTACCTGATCGCCGCGCCGCAAGAAACCTACGGGCTCACCTGGATGCGCGCCTCGATCGCATCCCACGCGATCGAGGGCGACCGCGAGGCGGCGCGCGACCTCTACGCAGCCGCAGCCCAGCGCTGGGCCGACGAGGGCTACACGACCCATGCGGTCTACGTGCCCTCGTACGACTCCGAGCTCGTCGACGCGTGGTTCCGGCTCTCGTTCGGCGCGTCGAGCGCGATGGCAATGCGCGAAACCGGGCCTCCGGAAGAGCCGTTCGACGCAGGTGCCGAGATTCGTCCGGGGACGCCCGGCGACTTCGAGCACGCCGCCCGGCTCGAGCTGGCGATGGCCGAGTCGATGCAGCCGTCGCCGAGCTTCTCGGGCACGACGCTGCCGCCGTACGACGAAGCGCTGGCGGAGTGGCACGAGGACGCGGACGATGACGTCTACAAGCTGTTCGTCGCCGAGCGCGACGGTCAGGTCCTCGGGCACATCCTGCTCTATCGCAGGCCACCCGACCTGCGCGTCCCGCCGGAGAGCATCGATCTCGCGCAAGCCTCGACGTACCCGGAGGCACGCGGCAGCGGCGTCGGGCGCGCGCTCACCTCCTACGTGATCCGCTGGGCCTACGACAACGGCTATCCGGTGATGACGACCGACTGGCGCTTTCCGAACCTGCTCGCGTCGCGCTTCTGGCCGAAGCGCGGCTTCCGCACCACCTTCCTGCGGTTGAACAGATCCATTCCGTGACCCGAGTCCCCCTGCTCTCGGGCACGAGCCTCGTGGTCGTCGACGTGCCGGAGAACGGCGTCGTGCTGCGGCCGCCGCCGCCGGTCGAGTCGAACGCGGACGTGCGCGCCGCGGTCCGCGACGCGCTCCGGTTCCCGCTCGCAGGCCCGCCGCTGGCCGCGCTCGTGCCGCGCGGCGGGCGCGCGACGATCGTGGTCGAGCCGCCCGCGCTGCCGCTGCCGGCGGCCCAGCAGGATCCACGGCAGGATGCCCTCGAGGCGGCGTCGGCCGAGCTGGCCCGGGCAGGGATCCCGGCCGAGCGACAGACGCTGCTCGTCGCGTGCGGCCTGATGCGCAGGCCCGAGCGCCGCGAGCTCGAGCGCTTCGGGATCGTCTCGCCCGGGTTCGCCCGGCGCTTCGCGGGCAGTGTCGAGATCCACGACGCGGAGAGCCCCGAGCTGGTGGAGCTCGGCGAGCTCGGCCCGGTGCCGCTGCGCGTGAACAAGACGCTCGTCGAGACCGACCTGATCGTGACCGTCAGCGGAGCCGAGACGGTCCTGCACGGCGGGCCCGCCCTGCTGCTCGGGGCCGCGGGGAGCAGCGCCCTCCGCGCCGCGGACGCCTATTCGCTGCTCGAGACCGGCGCGTCACTCGGCTGGCGGCTCGCGGTCGAGCTCGAGCGTCGGCTGTCCGCGAGTCGCCCGCTGATCGGTGTGTCGCTCGTCCTCAACCAGCCACAGCTGACCGGCGCGGCGCGCGGCTACCCGTACGAGCCAGAGGCGACCGAGCGGATCGCGACCTCTCCGCTGCGGCACGCGTTCCGGCTGCTGCCCGCCTTCGCGCGCGACCGGGCGTTGCGCTCGATCCGGCGCGAGCTCGGCGCGGTCGCGGCCTTCGCGGCGCCGCCGTCGGTCGCCCACGCCGAGGCGCTGCTCCGCGCGGTCGAGGCGCGCTCGGCCGTGCTCGAGGAACCGCTCGACGCCATCTGCATCGGCATCCCGCGCACGACGCCGCACCTGCCTCGGGAGCGCCCGAACCCGCTGCTCGCCGCCTACCTCGGGCTCGGGCTCGCGCTGCGGCTCTGGCGCGACCGCTTCCCCGTCGCGGACGGCGGAACCGTGATCCTGCTCCACCGCTTCCACCGGCACTTCGCCCACCCGACGCAGCAGCCCTACCGCGCGCTCTTCCAGGCGATGCGCGTCGGGCCGCGCGAGACCGAGGAGCTCGGCCAGGCCGAGCGCGCGGCCGCGGAGGACGAGCGTGCGCTCTCGGCCTACCGCTCGGGCCGCACGTGTCATCCGCTGCTGCCGTTCGTCGACTGGGCCGGCTGCGCGCCGGCGCTCGGGCAGGTCGGCTCCGTGATCGTCGCCGGCTGCCGCGACGCGGTCGCCGCCCGCCAGCTCGGCTTCGTCCCGACAGGCGGGCTCGGGACAGCGCTGGAGATGGCGCGCGGGCTCTCCGGCCCGGACGCGCGGATCGGCTACCTGCTGTCGCCGCCCTACTTTCCCCTGCGCGTCGCCCCGTGAGGGGGCCGGCTCAGTCCTCGCCGAGGTAGGTCTTCCTGACCTGCTCGTTCTCGCGAAGCGACTTCGCGTCGTCGGCGAGCGCGACGCGGCCCGTCTCGAGCACGTAGCCGCGTTTTGCCACCTCGAGCGCCATCAGCGCGTTCTGCTCGACGAGGAGGATAGGCGTGCCTTCCTGGTTGATCGCCACCAGCGTCTCGAAGATCCGCTCGACGAGCACGGGCGCGAGCCCCATCGACGGCTCGTCGAGCAACAGCAGTTTCGGCCGCGCCATCATGGCGCGCCCGATCGCGCACATCTGCTGCTCGCCGCCGGACATCGTCCCCGCCCTCTGGCTCTTACGCTCGGCGAGGCGCGGGAAGAGCGTGAACACGTGGTCCATGTCCTCCTTGATTCCCTGGCGGTCGTTCCGTTGGAAGGCTCCCATCTCCAGGTTCTCCAGCACGCTCATCCGCGGGAAGAGCTTGCGCCCCTCCGGTGCCTGGGCGATCCCGTTCTTGACGATCTTGTGCGGAGGCCTTTGCGTGATGTCCTCGCCCTGGAAGGTGATCGACCCCTTGCGCGGGTGGTTGAGCCCGTTGATCGAGCGCAGCGTCGTGGACTTGCCGGCCCCGTTCGCGCCGATCAGCGTCACGATCTCCCCCTCGTCCACCTCCAGCGAGACGCCCTTGAGCGCATGAATCGATCCGTAGTAGGTGTGGACGTCCTCCAGCTTGAGGATCACTGGGTCACCGCCGCAGTTCCCAGGTAGGCCTCGATCACGCGCGGGTCGTGCTGGATCTCCTTGGGGCCGCCCTCGGCGATCTTCTCGCCGTAGTCGAGCACGGTCACCCGGTCGGAGATGCCCATGACGACCCGCATGTCGTGCTCGATCATCAGCACCGCCACCTTCTGTTCGCCGCGCAGCTTCGCCACGAACTGAGTGAAGTCCGCAGTCTCCTGCGGGTTCATGCCGGCGGTCGGCTCGTCGAGCAGCAGCAGCTTCGGCTCGGTCGCGAGCGCGCGCGCCACCTCGAGCCTGCGCTGGTCGCCGTACGGCAGGCTGTTCGCGGTCACGTCGTCCCGGCGCTTGAGGCCGACGAACTCGAGCAGCTCTCGGGCGCGCTCGGTCGCCTTGCGCTCCTCACGCTTGACGCCGGGCGTGTGCAGGATGCTCCGGAGGATGCCGCCTTTCAGCCGCGAGTGCATGCCGACGAGCACGTTCTCGAGCGCGGTCATGTTCTGGAAGAGGCGGATGTTCTGGAAGGTCCGGCCGATGCCGCGCGCGGTGATGGCGTGCGGCGGCTTGCCGGTGATGTCCACGCCGTCGAACACGATCTGGCCGCCGGTTGGCTTGTAGACGCCGGTCAGCATGTTGAAGAAGGTCGTCTTGCCTGCCCCGTTGGGGCCGATCAGGCTGACGATCGCCCCCGCCGGAATCGTGAAGTCGACGTCGTTGACGGCGACGAGGCCGCCGAAGACTTTCCGGACCATCTGGGCCGTCAGCAGGTCGGCCATCAGCCCCCCTCGTGCTGGACGTCGTAGAGCGGCTCGTCGGACACGCCTTCGTGGAACTCCGCCGCGCGTCTCGTGCTCGGGATCAGCCCCTCGGGCCGGAAGAGCATCACGACCAGCAGGATCACGCCGAAGATCCCGAACTCGTACTTGGGCACGTCGATGGTCACGTGCAGGTGCGTGTTGATCCAGGCTCCGCTGTCGGCCAGTCCTTCCTGGTCAAGGTAGGCGAGGAAAGCCCCGCCGAAGATCACCCCCCAGATGTTGCCCATGCCGCCGAGGATGACCATGCAGAGGATGAAGACGGAGATGTTGAAGAAGAAATCGCCCGGGAACGTGGCGCTCTTGAAGCTGGCGTAGTACGCGCCGGCGATCCCGCCGAAGAAGGCGCCCGACGCGTAGGCCCACGTCTTGGTGCGCATCAGCGGCACGCCCATCGCGGCGGCGGCTGTCTCGTCCTCGCGGATCGCGATCCAGGCGCGGCCGAGCCTGGAGTCGCGCAGCCGTACCGAGCAGAAGATCGTGAACAGCAGCAGGAATAAGCCGGTCCAGTAGAAGAGACGCTCGGACGTCCAGAAGGTTCCGGAGCCGGTCAGGTAGTTGACGCCGAAGAAGCCGGGCGAGTCGATCGGCGTGATCCCGTTCGGGCCGTTCGTCAGGTTGAAGCCGGTGCCGAAGAAGTTGTCGCTGTTCCGCGCGATCTGCGGCAGGATCTCGCCGAAGCCCAGCGTCACGATCGCGAGGTAGTCGCCGCGCAGGCGTAGCGTCGGCAGGCCGATGAGCACGCCGACCCCCGCGGTCAGGAAGCCGGCCGCGATCAACAGCAGCCAGATCGAGATGTGGAAGCCCGGAACGTTTTGCCCGACGCCGACCGCGCCGATGTGGACGTTGGCGTGCGGGAACTGCACCGAGGCGAACCAGGCCGCGACGTAGGCCCCGATCGCGTAGAAGGCGACGTAGCCGAGGTCGAGCAACCCGGCGTAGCCGACGACGATGTTGAGGCCGACGGCCATCATGATGAAGACGAGCATCACGACGCCCGTCGAGACGCTCGGGAACGCGCCGAAGATGGGAACGGTGAACAGCTTGTCCCAGACGAACGGATAGGTGAACGCGATGATGATCGCGATCCCCGCCCGCGCGTAGCGGCCGACGACCGGCACGCTCTCCCACGGCGGGACGTAGATGATCGCCATGACCGCGAGGAAGTAGAAGGTCGAGACGTCGAGGCTGCCGAAGCCGTGCTCGGCGGCCACCGCCACCAGCAGCAGCACGGCCCCGATCCCCATCCGCAACGAGCGGCTCTGCAAGGCGGAAGTGTCGACGTTGGCCCGCGCCACGCTAGCCGCCTTCCGGCGTCCGTTCGCCGAGGAGCCCCTCGGGACGGAAGACGAGGATCAGGATCAGGAGCGCGAAGACGAGCGACTGGGTCCAGTCGCTCCCCGGGGCATGCCAGCTCAGCCCCTCGTTGAACGCCTGGATCAGGCCGATCAGGACCGCTCCGAGGACGGCCCCCGGCAGGTTGCCGATCCCGCCGAACACGGCCGCCGTGAAGGCGATCAGGCCGAGCTGGAAGCCCTGATCGAAGCGGACCGACCCGGCGTAGAGCGCGTAGAGCAGGCCCGCGACCCCGGCGAGCGCCCCGGCGATCAGGAACGTGAACGAGATCGTGCGGTTGACGTTGATGCCCATCATCGCGGCGGCGTCGGTGTCCTGCGCGGTCGCGCGCATCGCCTTGCCCTGGCGCGTCCGCTGGACGAGCCAGACGAGCAGCAGGAGGACCGGGATCGTCACGATCAGGACGATCAGCTTCTCCCAGGTGTAGGTGACACCGTGGGTCGCGAAGACGTTCCCTTTCGGCAGGACGTTGGCGGTTTGCACGTAGTTCGGGCCTTTCCAGGCAAGCCCGATGTTCTGGAGGATGAACGATGCCCCGATCGCCGTGATCAGCGGCGCGAGTCGGGGCGCGTGACGCAGCCGTCTGTACGCGATCAGCTCGACGGTCACGTTGAGCAGCCCGCAAAAGGCCATGCAAATGAGGAGCGCCACGATCACGAGCGGCCAGAGCACGTACCACGCCTGGCCCTGGTGGAGGTCGAAGAGGGAAGTGCCGACGACCGTCACCGCCATCATCGAGCCGAGCATGAAGACGTCCCCGTGGGCAAAGTTGATCAGCTCGAGGATGCCGTAGACGAGGGTGTATCCGAGCGCGATCAGCGCGTAGAGAGCGCCGAGCGTGAAGCCGATCAGGAAGATCTGGATGAAGTCGCTCGGCGTCTTGTAGAAGTTGATGCCGAGCCAGACGAGCATGAGCGCGACGAGCGCGGAGCCGACGACGGCGGTGAAGCTCGGGAACCTTCTGGTAGCCGCCAACGGTCGCGGACTCGCCTCTGTAACCACACGCCCCTCCTAACGCCCGGGGGAGGGCCTTCGCCCTCCCCCGGTGACTCTTACGTTGCTTCTGCCGCTAGGCCGCCTTCACGAGGCTTGCGGGCGGGATCTCGACCTTGAAGGTCTTACCCGTGCCGCTCTTCCCGGAGCCGACCTGCTGGTACACGGTGACCGGGTTCCGCGTGGTGTCACCGTTCGAGTTGATCGTGAAGGTGCCGAGGATGCCGTTGGTCACCATCGTGTGCAGGAGGTTGTTCGTCACGCTTGCGCGCGTCCCGTCGGACTTGGCGATCGCGTCGAGGACGACCTGCATCGACTCGGCGGCATAGGCCGAGTATGGATTCGGCTTCTTGCCGATCTGGGCGCCGAAGTCCTTGATGAACGTCGCACCCGCGCCGGTCAGCTTCTCCGGCGGCACGCCGGCGACCGTGATGTACATGCCCGCACCCGACGCCCCGTTGGCCGTGAAGTCGCTGAAGCCGTCGGGCGCCATCAGCTTGATGCCCGGAAGGCCGGCCTTCAGGTCGGAGATCAGCTTCGCGCCGTTCTCGCAGATGAGGCCGCCGAGGTAGACCCAGTCGGCCCCGGACTGCTTGATCCTGGTAGCGACCGCCTCGTAGCTCGACGCCTTCGGATCCCAGGAGGTGAAGCCGGCGACCTTCAGGCCGAGCTTCGTCGCCGAGTTCTTCGTGTCCGTCGCGACGCCGAGACCGTAGGCCTCCTTGTCGTTGAGGATGAAGACGCTCTTGGCGCCCTGGTCGTGCATGAACGAAGCGTCGGCTGCTCCCTGGAAGTCGTCGGCCGCGACCATCCGGATGTAGTTGCGCTTGCCCGACGGGTAGTACTTCTCGGGCTCGCCGGCCACCGTTCCTGGGCCGCTGTGCGTCAGGCCGACGTACGTGTTCGCCGGGCTGACCATGCCCAGCGGGCCGTTCGGCGCGCGATTCAGGATCGGGATGACGATCTCGGCACACCCGGAGTTGAAGGTGCCGATCACGGCGATCACGCTCTTGTTCTGTGCGTAGGCATTGCCGTTCGATGAGCACTTGCCGGAAACCCACTTGCCGGCCTGCGCCGTCGAGTCGTCGCAGGACTGGTAGCCGACCGTGTACTTGCCGGCCTTGTAGTTGGCGTTCTTGAGGAGGAACTGGATCGCGTTCGTCATCTCCACGGTCTGCGTGCGGCCCGAGCCCTGCAGCGGCAGATCCGAAGGGACGATGTAGTCGGGCTTGCCAGAGCCCCCGTACACGAGCGACTGGCACGAAGAGGCCGGCAGCGCGGTCGCGTTGCCTCCTCCGCTGCCGCTGCTGCTGGTGCTGCTGCTGCTCTTGCTGCCCCCGCCGCATCCGGCGGCCACAAGGGCGAATACCGCGGTCGCGATGACCCCTCCAACAATGATGCTTCGCCTCACGTCGCCTCCTTCGTCGCCTCTACTTCTCTCGTCTCGAGAGCCGTGCGGACTCACTGGAACCGCGAGTATGGAGCCACTGCGACCACACTGCAAGCGCGAAGCGCCACCATCGGGCGGAGCCAGGGAACCGGCGCGATACCCTTGCCGAAAGCCGAAGTGGCGGAACTGGCAGACGCGCCGGACTCAAAATCCGGTGGGCCGAGAGGCCCGTGTGGGTTCGATTCCCACCTTCGGCATTCCATGAAGGTCGGGATTCTCACCGGAGGCGGGGACTGCCCTGGGCTGAACGCGGTGATTCGCGCGGTTGCCCGGCGGTGTTTTGCGCGCGGGCATGAGGTCGTCGGGATTCGCGAGGGCTGGCGCGGGCTCGTCGAGGCGAAGTTCGAGCCGCTCGGTCCGCGCGAGACCACCGGCCTCCTGCCTCGCGGCGGCACGATCATCGGGACCTCACGCACGAACCCGTACACGACGGATGCCGTCGAGGCCGTGCTCGAGAACTTCGCAGGCGAAGGGCTCGAGGCGCTCGTGGCGGTCGGCGGCGAGGACACGCTCGGCGTGGCGGCGAGACTCCACGCGGAGCACGGCTTCCCGGTGGTCGGGGTGCCGAAGACGATCGACAACGACCTCTCCGCGACCGACTACACGTTCGGCTTCGACACGGCCGTCTTCATCTGCACCGAGGCGATCGACCGGCTGCACACGACGGCCGAGTCGCACAACCGCGTGATGGTCGTCGAGGTGATGGGCAGGCACACGGGCTGGATCGCGGTCATGAGCGGGATCGCGGGCGGCGCGGACGTGATCCTGATCCCGGAGCACCCGATCTCGGTCGACGAGGCCTGCGCCGACATCCGGCGCCGGCACGAGCGCGGCAAGGACTTCTCGATCGTCGTCGTCTCGGAGGGCTACGAGCTGGAAGGGCTCGCGGACGAGAGCGAGCTCGACGAGTTCGGGCACGTGCGGCTGTCGGAACGCGGCGTCGGCGCGCGGCTGGCGCAGCAGATCGAGCAGCGCACGGGCTACGAGACGCGCGTGACCGTCCTCGGCCACGTCCAGCGCGGCGGCTCGCCCACGCCGCGCGACCGCGTGCTCGCGACGCGCTACGGGCTCAAGGCCGCGGACCTCGTCGACGAGGGCCGCTTCGGGCGGATGGCCGCGCTGCAGGGCGACGCGATCGTCGACGTCTCGCTCGAGGAGGCCACCGCCGAGCTGAAGACGGTCCCCGAGGACTGGTACTCGGTGGCGAAGGCGTTCTTCGGCTAGCTCTTAGAGCTCGACGAGCGGGAAGGACCGGTGCCGCCGCGGCGGGACGAGGAAGTTCTGCCGGTGGCTCGTGTGCAGCACGGAGTTCAGGCCCTGCGCACGCGAGCCGGGGGCGAGCGGCAGCCGCGTGCCGTCGGGGAGCACGCCGTCCATCGCGAGGCGGTTGCGGTGGAAGTCGTCGCTCGTGGGGTTGAAGACGACGAAATGCACACCGGCCGAGGGCGTGTGATCCACGCCGTCGCGGCTCCAGAAGAACGGGTTGTCGAGCGTGTTGAAGTCCACCCGTTGCGGGATCGCCGTGCCCTTGCGGTAGACCTGGCCGTCGTGGCCGACCGTGTCGTGCTGCAGCCTGGACGTCGGCTGGATCGACGAGCTGTGGCCGATCCGGCCGCGGCGGTGGAAGTCGCGCTTGACGCCGGTCACGCTGCTGGCACGAGCCGGGCCCTGGGCGACCGTCTGCGCGTCCTCGCGCACCTTCAGCCCCGGCCGGAAGACGGTGTCGACGCGCTGCTGGAAGTCGAAGTTGAGGAACCACGCCTCCAGGTCCTCGAAGATGTGGGAGACGTGCATGTGCGTGCCGCCGTGGAAGTAGCCGCCGGCGGCGTCCGTGTAGCCGAGCGTCTCGAGGTTCGCGATCCTGCCCGGGCCGAGGTTCGCCTGCTGCGTCGAGGTGAAGCCGAGGAAGAGCTCGGCGGTGTCGGGGATCAGGTCCGCCCCGGGGACGTTCGCGGCCATCGCCATCCGCTTCGGGAGGCTCTGGCGCCCCTCGAAACCGCCGCCCGCGAACCCCTTGCGGATGCTCGTCACCTCGAAGAGCTTCAGGTCGTCGAAGAGCCTCTTCGCGCCCGCGGACACGTGGTCGAGCGAGTCGCTGCGCAGGAGCACGGCCACCTCGTTCTGCTCGAGAACGGTATCCCGGGGATCGCTGGGAAACCGGATCGCGGGCAGGAGCGCCGGCTTACGCGCGCGACGGTCGAACGGCGCGTGCTTGGCCCAGGCGGCCGGAACGTGACGGAAGAAGTACGGGAGCCCCCAGGCGACGGTCACGCCTAGCCCGGCGGCGGTCGCAGCGAAGCGGTCGTCGAGGTCGGCGAGGGCGTCCTCGAGCTCGCGCTGGGCGCCTCTCAGGTCGCGCGTGGCGACCGTTCCCGTCACGAGCTGGTGGTGGAGCGGCGGGACGACGACGGCGATCCCCTCGTCGTGGACGACCCGCAGGTCCAGCCGATGCTGCTCCGGGGGCAGATCCCGGGCCGCGGCCCGCTGGGGTGAGGTCGCCAGCCGGTCGACCAGCTCGTAGATCCCGGCAGCTCCGAGCGCCCCGGCCGCGGCGCCGGCCAGAAATCCACGGCGTGTGTACCTCATGCGCCCGAGGGGGCGACGAGCCTGAGCGAGCCGAGCATCTTCTTCAGGTCGACGACGACGTGCCGGTACGTCAACGGTGCGGCGACGTGCTGGCTGAGCGTGTAGAGAGACCTGCCGCGATGCCAGCCGAGGAGGACGTGCCACTGGTCTGCGCCCTGGTTGACGGTGTAGACGGTCGCGTCGATCCCGTTTGCGCGGACGTGGCCGTGCGGGTCGGCGAAACAAGGGACCTTCGAGCCGCGGACGTCCCCCGGGCAGCGCGGGATGGAAGCCCGGCCCGGATACCCGCGCAGGTTCACGTGCAGCTCGCCGCTGCCGCGCTCGAACCAGATGAACCCGATCAGGTAGCTCCCGTCGCTCGAGACCGAGTGGATGTTGTTCCACTGCCCGCCGATCACGCCGTCGAGCGGATCCGGCATCCAGCCGGGGCAGTAGACCGGCGCGTGGATCTGGTTCGCGAGGCGTTGCCAGCCGTGCCGGTCCAGGCAGGACGGCTTCGCCTTGACGACTCCGGCGCCTGCGCCCGTCTCACCGCCGCACCCGGCGAGCACGATCGCGAGCACCGCCAGAGGAACAACCGCTGCGACCCGGATCACTCCGGGAAATGGTAGACGGCTACCCACGGGCCCGCATACCGGCCGCCGGGCCGGATGTAGAAGAGCCGGTGGGTCCTGCGCAATGCCTCGTAGAAGGCCGTCTCACGCGGGTAGTGCTCGCGCGCGGCGAGAACGCGGTCGGCGATCGCGCCCGTGACTACCGCATAGCGCACGCCCGCGCTGCGCAGGTGCCCGACGTTGCGGTTCGGGTCCGCCGCCTTCTCTTCGGGCAGCGGCAGGCGCAGCTTCAGGACGCGAAAGCCCGCGAACGGGGTCAGCGAGGAGTCGGCGGCGATGCGCGCTCCGTGCGGCAGATGTGACTCGACCCAGCGGTGGGCGACGACACGCGTGTCGGTCTTCGTCAGCTTGCGGGCGTCGCGGATCGACCAGGTCAGCGGGACGACGAGCAGGAGCAGCGTCACCGGCGCGAGCCCGCGCAAGCGGCCGGCGAGGGCGCCGAGGGGCGGCAGCAGCGGCAGGAGGTAGCGGTCGAAGTGCGCTCCGATCGTGCAGAGGTCGAGGTAGTAGACGAGCACGAACGACGCGAGGATCAGGTCGGCGCGGTTCCGCCGGGCCAGCGCGACGACCAGGCCGATCACGCAGACGATCAGCGCCGGCCCGAGCCCGTCCCAGAGCCGTCCGCTGAAGGCGAGCGGCGCGGCGCGGTCGTGCTCGAAGCCGAGCCAGCCGTGGTGCGCGAGCTGCTGCACGCGATAGGCGTCCGAGACGGCCGAGCCGAAGTGCGCGACGAAGAACGGGCTCGTGGCGCAGAAGCCGGCGACCGCGAGCCCCAGCCCGAGCGCGAGCCGCCGCGGTTGCCGGTACGCCGCGATCACCAGCGGGACGAGCAGGAACACGCCCGGGTACTTGACGCTGGTCGCGAGACCGGCGGCGAGGCCGGCGAGCTCGATCCTCCCGGAGACCAGCAGGGCAAGCGAGACCGCGACGCCGAGGGTGAGCGGGATGTCGGTGACCGCCATCCGCGAGTACGTGACCGCGGTCACCTCGACGGCGACCAACGCCGCGGCCACGGCCCCCGCAGGCCCGCCGTAGGCACGGTCGCCGAGCCACCACGAGGCTGCGACCGCACCGAGCGCGAGCACGAGCACCACGATCCGCGCCGCCAGGTAGGACGGCGAGCCCTCCCACGCCTGGAACGGCGCGAGCACGTACATCAGCAGGCTCGGGTAGTCGAACCAGTGCGGGTCGAGCCCCGCGCCGTGAACCATCGCCCAGGCGCGCGGGACGATGCTCTGCTCGTCGGGGCTGAAGAGCGGGAACGGCAGCCCGTAGCCAAGCCCGACGGCGCGCAGCGCGGCCGCCCCGGCGACGATCGCGGCGAGGGCGACATACGGCCCGCCCCAGAGGCTCTCGCGCCGCTCGGGCCGGGCCGTGCTCAGACCTCGGGCGGCGTCTCGCCGATCAGCTCGGCCACGTTCCCGGCGCGGACGATCACCGCGTCGACGCCCGCGCGCTCGAGCTCGTCGACGTCGGCGCGAGTCGTCGCGGGCAGGTCGGCGATCGCGAGCTTCCCGGCCGGCACGTCGGGCAACAGGTCGAGCACGCCTTCGAGCGGGCGCTCGTGTCTCCCGGCGAGCACGAACAGCTCGGGGTCGAACTTCTCCAGTGCCTCCTCGAGCTCTTCCTCGTCCTCGACCCGGACCGCCAGCTCCAGCTCGCCCGCCGGGCTCTCGGACCATTCCTCCAGATCGACCATGCACGCGTCCGCGGCGGCGAGATTCGTCGCGTGGTCGCCCGTCCAGTGGACGAGCACGGGCACCGAGACCGCCTCGCGGATCGAGTCGAGCGCGTGGGTGCTGTGCAGGTGCACGAGCACGCCCTCGGCGCCGTCGCTCTCGGCGCGGCGGGCGGCCTCGGGGCCGTCGACCTCTGCGAGAACGGAGATGCCGTCGCCCTCGGAGATCGCCTGGCTGAAGCGGCGGAGCCCGGTCACGGCATTACCTGCACGGCGCAATATTGGCGCAATCGCGTCACCCACGCGCGCGCATTTGCGCGATACGCTCGCCTCGGGGAGGAGGCCGGGTGCGCCTTAGGCGGCGGGATAACTCGCGGCAAGCGGGCTCCGGTCAGACGCCGATCGGGTGCCAGACGGTCTTCAGCTCGAGGAAGCCCGCGACCTCCCACGGGCTCTGGTCGTCCGGCGCCCCTCGCACGACACGCTTGACGTTCTCGGCCGCGAGCCGCTCGAGCTCCGCGACCTCGCCGTCGGCGCCGGAGACGTCGAGCGCATTCACGTCCATGTGGCTCGCCAGCACGGGCGCCAACTCCTCCCGGTGGCCGGTCACGATGTTGACTACGCCGCCCGGGACGTCGGCCGTCGCCAGCACCTCGGCCAGCTCGATCGCGGCCAACGGGTGTGCTTCCGAGGCGACGGCCACCACGGCGTTGCCGCCGACCAGCGCGGGCGCGACCCGCGAGACGAGGCCCGCGAGCGCCGGCTCCTCCGGCGCGAGGATCCCGACGACGCCGGTCGGCTCCGGGACGGTGAAGTTGAAGTACGGCCCCGCAACCGGGTTCGACGAGCCGAGCACCTGCGCCAGCTTGTCGGCCCAGCCCGCGTACCAGACGACGCGGTCGATCGAGCGCTCGACCTCCTTCGGGCCCCGAGCAGAGCTCGGCGAACTCGGCCCCGCGCGCCTCGATCATCTCTGCGATCCGGTAGAGGACCTGGCCGCGGTTGTACGCGGTCATCGCCGACCACTTGCCGAACGCGCCGCGCGCCGCCCGCACCGCGTCGCGCACGTCCTTGCGCGACCCGCGCGCGACGTTCTGGCCCTCGGCCTCGTAGGTGCGGCCCGACTCGGAGCGCGGGAACTCGCCGCCGATGAAGAGCTTGTACGTCTTGCGGACCGGCAGCCGGCTCATTCGAACTTCAGGTACGGCTCGAGGCCGTGCCGTCCTCCCTCGCGGCCGAAGCCGGACTCCTTGTAGCCGCCGAACGGCGAGGCCGGGTCGAAGCGGTTGTACGTGTTGGCCCAGATCACCCCGGCGCGCAGCTTCTGCGCCATCGACAGGATCCGCGAGCCCTTCTCCGTCCAGACGCCGGCGGACAGGCCGTACGGCGTGTTGTTCGCCTTCTCGACCGCCTCGTCGGGCGTGCGGAACGTCAGCACCGAGAGCACCGGCCCGAAGATCTCCTCCTGGGCGACCCGGTAGCTCTGCGCGACGTTCGTGAAGACCGTCGGTACGAACCAGTAGCCCTTCTCCGGGAGGCGGCACGGCGGCTGGTAGATCTCTGCGCCCTCCTCCTCCCCACTGGCAACGAGCTCCTGGATCTTCTCCAGTTGCTGGCGCGAGTTGATCGCGCCGACGTCGGTGTTCTTGTCGAGCGGGTCGCCCACGCGCAGCGTCGCCAGGCGCCGCTTCAGCTTCGCGATCACCGGCTCGTAGATCGACTCCTGGACGAGGAGCCGCGAGCCGGCGCAGCAGACGTGGCCCTGGTTGAAGTAGATCCCGTTGACGATTCCCTCGACCGCCTGGTCGAGCGCGGCGTCGTCGAAGATGATGTTCGCGGCCTTGCCGCCGAGCTCGAGCGTCAGCTTCTTGCCGGTGCCCGCGAGCTCGCGCTGGATCGCCTTGCCGACCTCGGTCGAGCCGGTGAACGCGACCTTGTCGACGTCGGCCTGGACGAGCGCCGCGCCCGCGCTACCGTCGCCGGTGACGATGTTGACGACGCCGGGCGGCAGCTCGGCCTGGCGCAGGACGTCGCAGAAGAGGAGCGCCGAGAGCGGCGTCGTCTCTGCCGGCTTGAGCACGACCGTGTTCCCGGCGGCCAGCGCGGGCGCGATCTTCCAGGCCAGCATCAGCAGCGGGAAGTTCCACGGGATGATCTGCCCTGCGACGCCGAGCGGCTTCGGCTTGCGGTTCGGGAAGGCGTACTCGAGCTTGTCGGCCCAGCCCGCGTAGTAGAAGAAGTGTGCGGCCGAGAGCGGCAGGTCGACGTCGCGCGACTCGCGGATCGGCTTGCCGCCGTTCAGCGACTCGAGCACGGCGAACTCGCGCGAGCGCTCCTGCAGCAGGCGCGCGATCCGGAAGAGGTACTTGGCGCGCTCGGAGCCGGGGAGCGCCGACCAGCCGTTCTCGAAGGCGTCTCGCGCGGCCTTGACCGCGAGCCCGACCTCCTGCTCGGTCGCCTGGCCGATCTCGGCGAGAGGCTCCTCGCTCGAGGGATCGATCGTCGCGTAGCTCTCCTTCGGCTCGAGCCACTCGCCCCCGACGAAGAGGCCGTAGCGTTCGCGCAGGGTGACGACCTCGCGCGACTCGGGCGCGCTCGCGTACTCCCAGGCGGTGGTCGCCGGGGGGCCGCCTTGTTGACGCTCGAGCTCAGTCAATCGTGAAGTAGTCCGGGCAGCACGGGGGAACCCAGGGTTCCCCCGTGAGCCCCCTCCTTCTCGTCCGGAACACCCTTAGCCGAAGCGGGCACCGCCGGGCAAAGCCCGTCGGCGCCGGCCAATGCATGTCTCTCGCGTCAGTCAATGGTGAAGTAATCCGGGCTCTGGTAGACGCCGGTCTTTTCTTTGCGCAGCTGCATCAGGATGTCGTTCAGGAGCGACGAGGCGCCGAAGCGGTAGCGGTCGGGCGTCAGCCAGTCCTCGCCGAGCGTCTCGTGGACGAGGACGAGGTGCTGGACGGCCTGCTTCGCGTTGCGGATCCCGCCCGCCGGCTTGAAGCCGACACGCCGGCCCGTCTCCTCGTAGACGTCGCGGATCGCCTCGAGCATGACCAGCGCGACCGGCAGCGTCGCCGCCGAGGGAAGCTTGCCGGTCGAAGTCTTGATGAAGTCGGCACCGGCGGCCATCGCGAGCAACGAGGCGCGGCGGACGTTGTCGTACGTGCCGAGCTCGCCCGTCTCGAGGATCACCTTCAGGTGGGTCTCGCCGCAGGCCTCCTTGACCCGCACGATCTCGTCGTAGACCTTCGCGTAGCGGCCGGCGAGGAACGCGCCGCGGTCGATCACCATGTCGACTTCGTCGGCACCGTGCTCGATCACCCAGCGCACCTCCTCGAGCTTCGTCTCGAGCGGCGACTGGCCCGACGGGAACGCGGTCGCGACGGAAGCGACCTTGACGCCGCTGCCGCGCAGGCGTTCGACCGCCGGTGGGACGAGGTTCGGATAGACGCAGAGCGCGGCGACCGAGGGGATGGCGGGGTCGGATGGGTCCGGCCGGATCGCCTTCGAGGCGAGCGCCGCAACCTTGCCGGGCGTGTCGGCGCCTTCGAGCGTCGTCAGGTCGGTCATCCGGACGGCCAGCTCGAGCGCGAACACTTTCGCCTCGCGCTTGATCGAGCGCTTCGCAAGCGTGGCCGCGCGCTCCTCGAGCGCAACCTGGTCGATCGAGCCGATCCGGGGCAGCCGCGACTCGAGCGGGAGCTCGAAGCCGGCGGGCAGAGCGGGTGCCTGCGCCATGGACGCAGTCTAGGCCGAGAGCGCGAGCAGCCGCTCGGCGGCGGCCGCGAGGCCGCGCTCGTCGACGTGGATCGCGTGGATACCGGCGGCGCGGGCGCTCTCCGCGTCGCGGTGCGTGTCGCCGAGCTCGACGGTGGCGTCCGCGGGCCAACCACCGGCGCGGGCGCGCGCTAGGTCGATCAGCTCGACGCGAGACTCGGCGTCGCAGCCGAAGGCGCCTTGCCCGGGCGGGAAGAAGCGCTCGAAGCCGAGGCGCTCCATCCGGGCACGCGCCATCGGCTCCGGGTTGCCGGTGAGGAGAGCGAGGCGGATTCCGGCGGCGGCGAGCCGTGCGAGGCACTCGCTCGCCCCGGGCGCGCCTTCCCAGGCGCTCGTGTCGGCGCCGGCCAGCAGCTCGACGTAGCGCTCGGCGAACCGGCAGCACCACGCTTCGAGCTGGGCGTCGATCGCGTCGTCCGCGATGCCTTCGGCCTGGAGCACGAGCCTCGCGATCCGCTTCGCCGTCTGGCCTGCGTGGTCGACTCGCTCGACGGCGTCATCGGGTGGGTCGACCGGATAGCTCTCGCGTAGCGTCTCCAGCAGAGCCTCGCTCGAGAACGGGTCGTGCGTCAGGAAGAGCGTCCCGTCGACGTCGAACAGCGCGAGCAGCGGCTTCACAGTCCGAGCCGCTCGAGCATCGCCTCGTCGCGACGCCACCTGGGGCGGGCCTTCACCTTCAGCTCGAGGAAGACCGGATGTCCGAGCACGAGCTCGATCTCCGGGCGGGCGCGCGTGCCGATCTGTTTGACGACCGAGCCGCCCTTGCCGATCACGATCTGCTTCTGCGACTCGGTCTCGACAAAGATCGTCGCGCGGACGACCTTGGCCTCGAGCTCGTCGACCTCGACCGAGAGCGCGTGCGGTACCTCCTCGCGGGTCAGCTGGAGGGCCTTCTCCCGGACAAGCTCGGCGATCTGCGCCTCGGGCGTCTGGTCGGTGCGCTGCTCGCGCGGGTAGTAGGCCGGGCCTTCTGACAGGAGCGCGACGAGCTCGTCGCGGAGGGCGGGGATGCCGTCGCCGGTGATCGCGCTGACCGGGTGGAGCGCGTGGAACTCGCCGAGCTGGGCCGCGCGGGCCATTTGCTCGGCGATGTGCCCCGGCTTGAGCCGGTCGACCTTGTTGAGCGCGATCACGACGGGCGTTTTGAGTGCGAAGACGCGCTCGGCGATGTAGCGGTCGCCGGCCCCGATCCGTTCGCGGGCCGAGAGGACGAAGAGGATTGCCTCCACGTCGCCCAGGGCCTGGTCGACTGTGCGCTGCATTCGCTCGGTGAGTGCATCGAGCGGGCGCTGGAAGCCCGGCAGGTCTGCGAGGACGAGCTGGTAGTCGTCGCCGTTCGCGATCCCGATGACTCGGCGACGGGTGGTCTGCGGCTTGTCCGAGACGATCGCGACCTTCCCGCCGCAGAGCGCGTTGACGAGCGTGGACTTCCCCACGTTCGGCCGCCCGGCGAGCGCGGCGAAGCCGCTCCTCAAAACGCCATACCCCCACCCAGGGTGGGGAGCAAAGCCCACCGCCCTCGAGGGCGATCGTACCGGTGATTCTGTGGCCTGTCTGTCACGGGATCGTGCCGATTGTGTGTCTCTTTACGGCGCCGCGGCCGGCCGGGCGCTCACGCGAACAGCTGGAAGACCGCCAGCGTCACGAGCGCTCCGAGCACGCCGCCGTAAGTGACCTCCAGCGCGGAATGAATTCCGGATTCGACGCGCGTCTGCGCGACGAGCATCGCCATGATGAACGTGAGCGTCGAGATCAGGAAGCGGTGCGAGTCGCCGATGATCAGCGTCGCGGCCATCCAGCCGGCGAACGCGACCGCCGCATGGCCCGAGGGAAGCCCGCCGCTGAGCGGCCGCCCCCGCCCGGTGTACGCCTTCGCCGCGATCACGAGGATGACCGTCACCACGAGCGCGATCAGCGTCAGCTGCGCCGGCGCGTCGCGCAGCCGGTCGAGGAGCCGCCCGCTGCGGTCGGCAATCTCGCCCGAGAAGACGAGATAGCCCACCGCGATCGCGTTCAGGGTCGCAATCAGCACCGCGCCGGCGGCAATGTCCTTCGCCATCTTCGCGAGCGGGTCGAACGAGGTCGTCGAGACGTCGATCGCCTGTTCGAGCGCCGAGTTGATCATCTCCGTGATGAAGACGAACGCGATCGCGAGCAGCAGGGCGATCAGCTCGAGCTTGTTCACTCCGATCGCGATCGCCGTGACCAGCACGACCACCGCCGCGAGAAAGTGAATCCGCATGTTCCGCTGCGTGCGGAGGACGTGGATGATCCCCTCGACCGCGAAGTTGAAGCTCTCGAGGAGCGTCCGCGCGCGGCGGTGCGTCAGTCGCTCCATCGTTCCTCCCGCGTTTCCATCTCTCCGCCGTGGTCGTAGCCGACGAGATGAAGGAGCCCGTGGACGAGCGGCCGCCGCCAGCCCTCGCCGACAACCTGCGGGCAGAGGATCGCGTCGCCGAGCTGGCGGGGCAGCCCGGGCTCGAGCGGTTCGCGCGCGTCGATTGGAAACGAGAGCACGTCGGTCACCTCATCGATCCCGAGATGGTCGCGCTTGAGCGCGCGCATCTCATCGGGCCCGACGAAGTGCAGGCCGAGCTCGCCTTCGTCGATCCCCTCCTCGGCCAGAACGCGACGCGCCAGCTCGACCGCTTCCTCCTGCTCGACCTCGACTCCGCTTCGATTTGCCACCTCGACCGCGACCATCCGCTAGCGCTGCCGCTGCGTGCCCGTCTCCTCGGCGTGCAGCTTGTACGCCTCCACGATCCGCTGGACGAGCCGGTGGCGGACGACGTCCTCGTGGCCGAAGCGGATGAACGCGATCCCCTCGATCGAGCCGAGGATGTCCTGCACCTGGATCAGCCCGGAGGCCTGCTCGCGCGGGAGGTCGATCTGGGTCACGTCGCCGGTCACGACGACCTTCGAGCCGAAGCCGAGCCGCGTCAGGAACATCTGCATCTGCTCCGGGCTCGTGTTCTGAGCCTCGTCGAGGATGATGAACGAGTCGTTCAGCGTCCGGCCGCGCATGAACGCGAGCGGCGCGACCTCGATCGTCCCCTTTTCCATGTACGCGGCCAGACGGTCCGGATCGAGCATGTCGTAGAGCGCGTCGTAGAGCGGGCGCAGATAGGGGTCGACCTTGGCCAGCATGTCACCGGGGAGGAAGCCGAGGCGCTCGCCCGCCTCGACCGCCGGACGCGTGAGGATGATCCGGCCGACCTCTCGGTCGGAGAGCGCGGAGACCGCGAGCGCCATCGCGAGGTAGGTCTTGCCGGTGCCGGCTGGGCCGATCGCGAACGTGACCGTGTGGCGTCGCATCGCATCGACGTAGCGCTTCTGATTGAGCGTCTTCGGCGAGATCTTCTTGCCGCGGTGACGCCAGACGACATCCTCGAAGACCTCGCGCAGGTCCTCCGCCTGATCGAGCGCGGCAAGCACCGCGTCGACCGTGCTCGGTTCGATCTCGTGGCCGCCTTCGACCAGGTCGCCGAGCTCGTCGATCACGGCTCTCGCCTGCGCGACGTCAGGGTCGGAGCCCTCGATCGTCAGGCGGTTGCCGCGCAGCAGGATCGTGCAGCGGAGGCGATCGCGCAGTGCGTCGAGCACACCGTCGCCGACGGTGGCCAGCTCTGCTGCGACGTCGTTCGAAACTGACAAAACTTCCTGCACGGAGCCTCAGTGTAGGCGCTCGACCGGGCCACACCGGCTGCCGCAGAAGTCAAACATTCGGCACGGTTCCGTCACAGACACGTGCGGATTTTCTCGTTACGCTCGCCTCGGGGAGGAGGCCGGGCGAACCGTAGTAAGGGACCCTAGGCCCCGAACGGCTTCAAGAGTCGGGCGCGTCGCTCTCTGCGAGACGCGCAAGCCACGAGTCGCCGGGATGGGCGATCTCGAGCGCCTCCCGCAGCCACGCCCGCTGCGCCGCGCTCAACCGCGGGAGTGCCGCCTCGAAGTCACGCTCGTCCTTGTCGAGGTGGTGCTTTGCCTTGTAGAGCAACTGCACGTCCGGCACGACCGTCTGCAGGCCCGAGGGCGTCGCCATGGCGAGCTCGTCCAGCGGCCGCCTTATGCGCGCGTCGCGCCGGCAGATCCACACGTCGCCCTCGGCGTCGTCGAGGAAGAACTGGAGCTCTTCCGCCTGTGGGTCCCATGGCTCCGGGGGCGGCCCGCTTCCCGGCGGCCTGGCGAGCACTTGATGAACCGGAAGCTCGAGCCGATCGCCCTCCTCCCACGGATCCCACGAACCGGGCCGTCGGCACGCGAAGAGCGACCAGCCGCGCAGGTACGAACGCAACGCCTCCTGATCCCGGCGCAGGACGCCGACCTCGACGTCCTCGTGGTCGCGCGTCACCGAGTCCAGAAAGAGGTCGATCGCCCAGCCGCCGCAGACATACCACGCGTTCTCGTACCCGGCGAGCGGAGCCAGCGCCTGCTCGAGCTCGGCGAACCCGCTCAGGCGAGCTTCTCGCGGACGAGCTGGCTGACCGCCGAGCCGTCTGCGCGGCCGGAGATCTGCGGCATCACGTCGGCCATCACGCGGCCGAAGTCGCGCATGCTCGTCGCGCCCACCTCGGCGATCGCGTCGTCGACGATCTCCTCGAGCTCGTCTTCGGAGAGCGGTTCGGGCATGAACTCCTCCAGCACCTCCAGCTCGCTCTCCTCGGCCTCCGCCTGCTCCTCGCGGCCCGCGCTGCGGAACCCCTCCGCGGCCTCCTGCCGCTTCTTCCGCTCGCGCTGCAGCACCTGCAGCTCCTCGTCGTCGTGCAGCGGGCGCTGCAGCTCCTTCTCGGCGCTTCGCAGGCTCGACAGGATCAGCCGCAACGTGTCACGCCGCCCCTGGTCGCGGTCGACCATCGCCTGCTTGAGCTCGTCTTCGAGCCGCGCGATCAGGCTCATGTTCGCTCCCGCTCTCCATTGAGCTCCGTCGTGCCTACGCTCATGCCGCCACGCCCCACGTCCGCCCGCCGAGCACGTGCCAGTGCAGGTGGAAGATCGTCTGGCCGCCGCCCTCGCCCACGTTGACGACCACGCGGTAGTCCTCGAGCCCGGACTCCCGAGCGGCCTCGGCGACGAACTCGAGCATCCGCCTCGCCTCCTCCGGTGGAAACTCGCCGACCTCGCGAAACGTCTCGACGTGGCGCTCGGGGATGACGAGCAGGTGCGTCTCGGCTTTCGGGTTGATGTCTCGGACCGCGACGAAGCCGTCGGCGGCATGGACGTGGTCGCCGGTGCGGACGAGCTCGCAGAAGAGGCAGTCGTCAGGCAGCGAGTATCCCTTCCTCGGTGACCTCACGCGCACGGGCGCGCACGAGCTCGCCGACCTCGCCGCGCACGAGCCACGGCGAGTAGTCGTCGCCGTAGCCCCGGCCCGGCCGGTCGATCAGGACGACATCCTCGCTGCCGACCTTCGATCGCCAGCGCTCGAGGCTGGCCATCCGCGACAGCTCGCGCAGCCGCGCGCCACGGTCGCGCTTCACCGCGGGCGGGACCGTGTCGGCGGCGGCGGTCTTCGTCCCGGGCCGCGGCGAGTACGGGAAGACGTGGACGCGGGAGATGGCGGCCCGGCGTACGAGGTCGAGCGTGCGCCCGAACGCCGCCTCGTCCTCGCCCGGGAAGCCCACGATCACGTCCGTCGTGACGTTGAAGTCACCGAGCGGCTCGACCCGGCGCAGGAACGTGGCCGCGTCGTAGCGCCGGCCCATCGCCCGCAGCACGCCGTCGTCGCCCGACTGCAGCGGGACGTGCAGATGGCGCGCCACCGACGGCGTCTCGCGCAGCGCGGCCGCCAGCTCCGCGTTCACGTGGTTGACCTCGATCGACGAGAGCCGCAGGCGCGCCAGGCCGGGAAGCTCGCCGAGCGCGCGGATCAGGCGCGGGAGCGCGTAGCCGGCCTCGCGGTCCCGGTAGCAGCCGAGATTGATCCCGGTGAGGACGATCTCCTTGTGGCCCTGCTCGATGCGCCGGCGCACCTCACGCACGACGTCCGCGGCACGCCGGCTGCGCGACTCGCCGCGGACGAACGGGATCACGCAGAACGCGCACGAGAAGCTGCAGCCGTCCTGCACCTTGACGAACGCGCGCACGCGCTCGAGGCGGGCGTCCGCCTGGACGCAGCCGACCGCGCCGACATCCCCGGCAACGGCTTCGGGCGTCTCCTCGCTGCGCCGGGCGACCACGACGACGTTGTCCGGCAGGCCGGCGAAGCCGTCGGCCGCGAGGTTCGCCCCGCAGCCGGTCACGTAGACGCGACGGTGCGTGCGGGCGGCGCGCGCGGCGGCGTGACGCGACTTGCGAACCGCTTCGTGCGTGACGCAGCAGGTGTTCACGACCGCGACATCGGCGCCGTCGCCGCGCTCGGCATGGCCGTCCGCGAGCAGCCGCTCGCGAATCGCCTGCGCGTCGGCGTACGAGACCTTGCAGCCCAGGAAGCGCACAGAGAAACCCGCCACGGCGCGGGACTCTACTCCTCGCGCAGAAAAAGGTCTGCGGCCCAGCCGTCGGCGATGCGCCGCGTGGCCGGGGCGAAGCCTTCGGGCTCCGGACGGTCGGACTCGAGGTAGCCCGACGCGATCAGTGAACGCGTCCCCGGATGCAGCCGAAGCCGGCCGGCAAATGCGGCAGAGACGTTCGCGACCACGACGTCCGCCTCCGGCAGGACGCCGGCGAGCGCGTCCGCCTGGCGGATGTCGAGCTCCACGCCGTTCGCCTGGGCGTTTCGGCGCGCGGCCTCTGTGGCGGTGACGTCGTGGTCGAGCGCAATGACAGGCGCGAAGCCGAGCCGAACGGCCGCGACGGCGAGCACGCCCGAGCCGCAGCCGACGTCGGCCAGGCTGCCCGGCTCGAGCTCGCCGAGCAGCTCGAGGCAGAGGCGTGTCGTCGCGTGGCCGCCCGTGCCGAAAGCGCGACCGGGGTCGATGACGACGGCGATCGCGTCGCCCGGCGTCTCCTCCCACGGAGGGCCGATCCAGACGCGGCCGATCCGCACCGGCCGGTGGAAGTCGCGCCAGCGCTGTTCCCAGCCGGCGGCGACGTTGTCGGCGGTGACGGTGCCGAACGCCGCCCAGAGGCGCTCCTCCCCGCCCGCGTCGGTGTAGGCGACGAGCTCCACTCCGTCGGAGAGGTCGCGCTCCTCGAAGCCTTCGGGGAAGAGCTCGAGCATCAGCGCCCTCGCGCTCTCCGCGCGCTCAGGCGAGACGACCGTCGCGACGCGGCGCAGCGAGGTCAGCGGAACGCGCTCTTCAGCTTCTCGAAGAACCCCTCGTCGTCGCCGTAGTGCTCCTCGCCGAGCTTGCGCTGCAGCTCCTCGAGCAAGGCCCGCTGCTCGTCGGTCAGGCGGCGAGGCACCCGCACGTTGACGAGCACCCGCTGGTCGCCACGGCCGAAGCCCTGCAGGACGGGCATGCCTTTCCCGCGCAGGACGCGAACCTCCCCCGGCTGCGTACCCGGCTCGAACTGCAGCTCGGCGTCGCCGTCGAGCGTCGGCACGCTGAGCGCCGCACCGAGCGCGGCCTGCGTGATCGTCAGGTCGATCGTCGAGACGATGTCGTTCCCCTCGCGCACGAAACGCGGGTCGGGCCGGATGCGGACCTGGACGTAGAGGTCGCCCGACTGTCCGCCAAGCGCGCCGGAGTGGCCTTCGCCGGAGAGCCTGATCTGCTGGCCGTCGTGGATGCCGGGCGGGACCTCGATCTCGAGCGTGCGTTCCTCGACGACGCGGCCCGCTCCTCCGCAGTCGGAGCACGGGTGCTCGACCACGCGGCCGGTGCCGCCGCAGCGCGGGCACGTCTGCGAGCGGATGAACTCTCCGAACACCGTCCGCGAGACGTGCTGGAGCCGGCCGGCGCCGTTGCAGGTCTCGCAGGTGACCGGCTCGGTGCCGGGCTCGGCGCCGCTGCCGTCGCAGGTCGAGCACGGGACGCTGACCGGGAACGGAACCTCGCGCTTCGTGCCGCTCGCGGCCTCGGCGAGGTCGATCTCGACCTGGGCGACGACGTCCGCCCCGCGCCCGCGCCGACCGCGGCCGGTGACGCCGAAGAGGTCGTCGCCGAAGAACGCCGAGAACAGGTCGGAGAGGCTGCCGAGATCGAAGCTCGTCGGCGTGAAGCCGCCGCTGCTCAGTCCGGCGTGGCCGTAGCGGTCGTAGAGCTCCCGTGTCTCGGCCTTCGAGAGCACTTCGTAGGCCTCGACCACCTCGCGGAAGCGCGCCTCGGCGTCCGGCTCCTCGGAGACGTCAGGGTGCAGGGTGCGGGCGAGCCCGCGGAAGGCCTTCTTGATCTCGCCCTCGGTAGCGGTGCGCTCGATGCCGAGGACCTCGTAGTAGTCGCGCTGTGTCGCCGCCATCGGCCAAGCCTAGATGGTCGATGCCACGATCTCGTGCGTCCGGATGCACGATCTGGCACGTCTGGGCCGCTCCGGCCCGACGGCGGCCGGCGGAGCCGGCCTCCGCCGCGCCTGCGCTTCACCACGTCGGCCACTCACCGATGCTTCAAGCATCGCTGAGCGTCCGCCGCGGCGCCCCAGCCACACCAGCTCGCGCCCCGGAACAGACGATCTCATGGCATCACCCATCTAGTTGTCCTCGTAGATCTCCTCGACGAAGCGCGAGAGCTCGTGGGCCGCGGCGCGCACGGTCCGGATCGCCTTCTCATAGTCCATCCGCACCGGCCCGAGCAGCGTGACGGCGCCGAGCGTGCGCGTGGTCAGGCCGTAGGAGGCGCCGACGAGCGCGAGGTCGCGCATCGCGGGATTCTCGAGCTCCGGCCCGACACGGACGAACGGCTTGCGCGGATCGAGCGCCTGGCTGACGACCTCGAGCAGTGCCGCCCGTTTCTCGAGCACCTCGAGCAGGCTCTGGTACGTGTCGAGCTCCTCGCCGCGCAGGTCCTCCAGCAAGCCCGCGGTCCCGCCGACGTAGAGCCCCTGCTGCTCGGCGGCGCGCGCCTCGTCGAAGAGGGCAGAAACCGTCGCCAGGAAGGTGCGCTCCCGCGGGCCGAGGCCCGGGTCGTCGAGCCGTCGCCGCAGTTGGTTGCTGCCGAGCTCGAGGCCGGCGACCCGGTCATTTAGGTACGCGGCCGCCCAGTCGGCGAGCATCGGGTCGACGGGCTCCGCGAAGCGGTAGACGCGCTTCGTGACGCTGCCCGTCGACGTGATCACGACGACCATCACCGCCTGCGGCTGCAGCAGCAGCACCTCGACGTGGCGCACGGTGGCCGATCCGAGCGGCGGCGCCGACACGAGGGCCAACAGGCGCGTCACCTCCGACAGCATCTCGGTCGTCGCCTGGAGCGCCGCGTCGACCTCGCTGCGGGCGGAGCTCAGGTCCAGCGGGAAGCCTTCCGGGTGCGGATCGAGCCGCTCGAGCAGTCGGTCGGCGTAGTAGCGGTACCCGCGCTCGGTCGGGATCCGGCCCGCGGAGGTGTGCGGGTGCGTCAGCAGGCCGCGGCTCTCGAGCTCCGCGAGCTCGGCACGAACCGTCGACGGCGAGGCGTGGAGGCGGGTCCGCTCGAGGAGCGTCCGCGAGCCGACCGGCTGGCCGGTCGCGACGTACGCCTCGACGACGCCCCGCAGGATCGCTGCCTGGCGGGCGGTGAGCTCGGGTTCGGTGACCTGCTGCATGGCCTTTGCAGGGATTTTACGCCAGCAGGTCCGCGGTAACGCCTCCGCCGAGGAAGCGGCCGCGCTCCGTCAGCGACAGCTCGCGCCCCGCCTCGGTCTCCTCCGCGTGCACGAGGCCGAGCCGCTCGAGGCGATCGAGCGCGCGCGAGTCCACGGCCCCCTCGAGCCCGCCGAGCGCGAGCGGCTCGTCGAGCCGCAGCCCCAGCATCACCCGCTCGCCCTCGCGGACCTCCTGCGGAAGCTCCTCGAGCTCCCGCGGCGACCGCGAGCCGGCGGCGAGCGCCGCGAGGTAGCGGCCCAGGCTCGGCGTCACGCGCCAGCGCCGACCATCGATTGTCGAAACCGCGCCGATCCCGAGGCCGAGGTAGTCCCGGCCGCGCCAGTAGGCGAGGTTGTGCCTCGAGCGCAGGTCGCGCCCGCCCGCGAGGTGCGCCGGCCGGCAGAAGTTCGCCGTCTCGTACCAGCGATAACCGGCCGCCGTGACGCGCGCGACGACGTGCTCGAAGTACGACTCCATCGCCTCGGCCTGGCGCGCCAGCTCCGCGCCGTGCGCGTGCGTGAAGCGCGTCCCGGGCTTCGCCTCCAGCTCGTAGCAGGAGAGATGCTCGGGCTCCAGCGCGAGAGCGTCGCTCAGGTCGGCATCGAGGTCGGCGGCGCTCTGGCCGGGAATCCCGTAGATGAGGTCGAGCGAGATGTTGTCAAATCCGGCATCACGGAGAGCGTAGACGGCGCGCCGGACGTCGTCAGGGCCGGCCCGTCGCCCGAGCACCGAGAGGAGGTGCGGGCGGAAGCTCTGGGCGCCGAGCGAGACGCGGTTCACGCCGCCCCGCCGCAGCAGCTGGGCCAGCTCCGGCGTCACCGTCTCCGGGTTTGCCTCGACCGTCACCTCGTCGGCAGACGGCAACCCGCGCAGCAGCCGCTCGAGCTCTGCGGCTCCGGTGAACGTCGGGGTCCCGCCGCCAAGGAAGACGCTCTCCAGCCGCGGCGCGAGGGCGCCCCGCTCGAGCGCCAGCTCCGCGAGCAGCGCGTCGACGTAGGCGGCGTGCTGCCCGGACCGGCCCACAACGGTCACGAAGTCGCAGTAACCGCAGCGCGACGCGCAGAACGGCAGGTGCACGTAGAGGTGCCCGACCGAGCCGGCGCTGGTCACTTCTTCCCCCCGTCGAGGTTGAGCACCGCGAGGAACGCCTCCTGCGGCACCTCGACCGCGCCGACCTGCTTCATCCGCTTCTTGCCCTTCTTCTGCTGCTCGAGCAGCTTCCGCTTGCGTGTGATGTCGCCGCCGTAGCACTTCGCCAGAACGTCCTTGCGCTTCGCCTTGATCGTCTCGCGCGCGATCACCCTCGAGCCGATCGCCGCCTGCACGGGGACGTCGAAGAACTGCCGCGGAATCTCCTCGCGCAGCCGGTCGACCAGCGCGCGGCCGCGCGCGTACGCGCCGTCGCGGTGGACGATCAGCGACAGCGCGTCGACCGTCTCGCCCGCGATCAGCACGTCCACGCGCTCGAGGTTGCCCTCGCGGAAGCCGACCACGTCGTAGTCGAAGCTCGCGTAGCCGCGCGTGCGCGACTTCAGCTGGTCGTAGTAGTCGAGCACGATCTCGCCGAGCGGAAGCTCGTAGATGAGCAGGACGCGCTGCTCCGAGAGGTACTCCATGTGATCGAAGCTGCCACGCCGCTCGGTGTTCAGCTCCATCACCGAGCCGACGTAGTCCTTCGGCACGATGATCGACGCGCGGATGTACGGCTCCTCGACCCGCTCCACCTCGCGCGGCATCTCGGACGGGTTGTGCACCTCGACCTCGTCGCCCGCCTTCGTCAGCACGCGGTAGGCGACGTTCGGCGCCGTCACGATCAGGTCGAGGTCGAACTCGCGCTCGAGCCGCTCGCGGACGATCTCCATGTGCAGGAGCCCGAGGAAGCCGCAGCGGAAGCCGAAGCCGAGGGCCTGCGAGGTCTCGGGCTCGTAGAAGAGCGCCGCGTCGTTCAGCTTCAGCCGCTCGAGCGCGTCGCGCAGGTCTGGGTACTCGTCGGAGTCGGTCGGGAAGAGCCCCGCGAAGACCATCGGCTTGACGTCCTTGTAGCCCGGCAGCGGCTCGGCGGCGGGCCGCTCCTCCGAGGTGAGCGTGTCGCCGACGCGCAGGCGGCTCACGTCCTTCAGGCCCGTGATCACGTAGCCGACCTCGCCCGCGGCGAGCGACTCGGCCGCGCGCATCGTCGGCGAGAAGAAGCCGACCTCCTCGGCCTCGAAGCGCGTGCCCTGCGCCATCGCACGAAGCTGTCCCCGCGCGCGGAACGCCCCGTCCACGACTCGGACGAACGCGACGACGCCACGGTACTGGTCGTAGGACGAGTCGAACACGAGCGCCCGCGCGGGCGCGTCGGCCTCGCCGGCTGGCGCGGGGATACGCTCGACGAGCGCGTCCAGCACGGCCTCGACGCCCTCGCCCGTCTTCGCGGAGATCCGCAGCACCCGCTCGGGCTGGTCGCCGACGAGCTCGGCGATCTCGGCCGCGGCGCCGTCCGGGTCGGCCTGCGGCAGGTCGATCTTGTTCACGACGGGAACGATCTCGAGGTCGTTCTCGATCGCGAGGTACGCGTTCGCGACCGTCTGCGCCTCGACTCCCTGCGCGGCGTCGACCACGAGCAGCGCCCCCTCGCACGCCTGCAGCGAGCGCGAGACCTCGTACGTGAAGTCGACGTGGCCCGGCGTGTCGATCAGGTTGAGCTGGTGGCCCTTCCAGAGCACGCGGACGGCCTGCGCCTTGATCGTGATCCCGCGCTCGCGCTCGAGCTCCATCGTGTCGAGCACCTGCGCGCGCATCTCCCTGCCCGTGACGGTGTCGGTCAGCTCCAGGATGCGGTCGGCGAGGGTCGACTTGCCGTGGTCGATGTGCGCGATGATCGAGAAGTTGCGGATCCGGTCCTGGTCCATGGACTCCTGAGCCTAGCCGCGGTCGAGCCGCATCAGCCGGTGCGGTTTCCCCTCTTCTTCCACGTCGCGCTCGTGCCGGAAGCCGGCTTTCTCGAAGGCCCGCCACGAGCGGCGGTTTGCCTCCGCGACGGAGGCGACGCACGCGTGCGTCTCCGGCCGCGCAAAGACGACCTCGCGCGCGAACTGCTCGAGGATCTCCACTCCGAGCCCACGGCCGAGCAGCTCCTGTTCGCCGATCAGCAGGTCGATCCCGGCGACGCCCTCGCCGACCTGCACGACTGACTCCCACTCGGGGTAGTCGCTCACGAGGTACGTCTGGATCATCCCGACGGGCCGGCCGTCGACGGAGATCAGGTAGTTGGCGGTCGGGTCGCGTCCGGCGAGCGCGTCCTCGTAGTGGGCGAGGCTCATGTCGGGCTCGCGCCACCACTGCCGCACGTGCGGCCGCCGGAGCCATTCGGCGAGCAGCGGCAGGTCTTCGCGGACCAGGGGCTCGAAGGCGATCACGTCCCGCGCCGGCGGAGCGAGAGCAACGCCTGGAGCTCGCGCACCCCGAGCGTCCGGCAGGCGAGCCCGTACGCAGCCACGCTCGCGAGGATGGCGACGCCCAGCGAGACGATCTGCGCACCGAGCGAGCGGCCCAGGCCGGAATCGAGGCCGCGCCAGGCGCCGTAGGAGACAACCGCGACGACCGCCGACGCGAGCACGATCTTCAGGAACGCGCGGCCGGTCTCGGCGAGCTCCATCCGGCCGAGCCGGCGGCGCAGCAGCTCGAGCAGCGCGAACGTCCCGGCGATGTTCACGAACGTCGTCGAGAGCGGGATTCCCCACGTGCCGAACCGGTAGAAGGCCGCGTCGAGCACGGCGTTCAGGCCGAGGTTCGCGAGCGCGACCGCCGTCGGGATCCACGGCGACTGCAGGCTGAAGAACGCGCGGTTGAGCATCAGCATCGTCCCGTTGAAGGTCAGCCCCGCCGCGAAGGCCGCGAGCGCGCCGGCGACGACGTGCGTCTGGTGGGGCCCGAACTGGCCACGCTGGTAGAGCAGGCGCACGATCGGCTCGGCGAGCACGGCCGAGATCACGCTCGCCGGGACGAGCAGGAAGGCGATCTGGCGCAGGCCGAGCCCGACCATGTGGCGGAAGCCGTCGAGATCGCCGCGCGCGGCGAGGCGCGAGAGCGAGGGAAACAGCACGGTCGCGACCGCGACGGAGAACATCCCCTGCGGGAGCATGTAGACGCGGAAGGCCTTGTCGATCGCGGTCGGCGCCAGCTCCGGGTCGATCAGGCGCGAGGCGAAGATCGAGTCGACGACGAGGTTGAAGTTGATCAGCCCGAGCCCGATCGTCACCGGGACCATCAGCACGAACACGCGTCTGACGGCAGGGTCGCGCCAGTCGAGCACCATCTGCAGCCGTCCGTCGAGCCCTCGTAACCACGGGATCGGCAGTAACACCTGGATCACGGTGCCGACCACGATCGAGATCGCGTAGACGTAGAGCTTCGCGCTCATCGTGTCGGCGTGGGGCACGCCGAGCACCAGGCCGACGATGATCGCGAGGTTCCAGAAGACCGGCGTCAGGGCGGGCACGGTGAAGTGCTCGTAGCTGTTCAGGATCCCGACGATCACGCCCGAGACGCCGAGCAGCGCGACGATCGGGAAGAGCACGCGTGAGAGGCCGATCGCCAGCTCCTTGTCGCCGCCGGGATTGCCGAACGGGGCGATCACCAGCGGCGCGAGCACGATGAAGAGCGCCGTCAGCGCGCCGAGCCCGAGCAGCATCAGCCAGAAGAGGGTCGACGCGACGCGCCACGCGCGCTTGCGCTCTCCCTTCTCGAGCAGCTCGCTGAAGACCGGGACGAAGGCGGACGAGAGCGCCGCGTCCGCCACGAGCGACCGCACCAGGTTCGGCACCTGGAACGCGACCGTGAACGCGTTGACCTTGCCGGCGGCGCCGAAGTAGTAGGCGGCGACGACCTCGCGGATCAGACCGAGGATGCGGGAGAGCCCGGTGGCGAACGCGAAGATCGCCGTCGACCTCGCCAGCCGTCGGCCGCGGGCCGGGCCTCGCTCCTCCACGCGCCCGAGTATAGGAAGGGGGACTGCTGCTACCATCGCCGCGGCCCGCTTTGCGGGCCTTTTCCAGCAACCCGCCATGCCGAACATCAAGCAACAGAAGAAGCGCGTCCGGACCGCGAACGCACAGCGGCTCGAGAACCTGCGCTACGTCTCGACCGTCAAGACGCTCACCCGGCGGTTGCGCGCCGCTGTGGACGAAGGCGACCAGGAGCGCGTCGAGGCCGAGCACCGCGAGCTCGTCAGCTGGATCGACAAGGCGACCGCGAGCGGCGCGCTGCACAAGAACGCGGCCGGGCGCAAGAAGGCACAGGCCGCTCGGCTCGTTTCCGGCGCGGGCTCCTAGCTAGCCGCTCGAGCCGTCTCTCTGCCGCGCGTGATGTCCGCGAGGGCGCGCGTGAACTCGAGCTCGCCGGGAAGCGTGCTGCCGCCCTTCAACGCGGCGTCGAGCTGCGCGAGCCGGATGACCGCGTCGTCGAGCTCCTCGTGCGTGAAGTTGTTCGCCTGTTCGTAGAGCTTCTGGATGTAGAAGCGGTTGCGCTTGAGGCGGTCCGCAGCCGCGGCGGGTGGGACGCCTTGCGCCGCGAGGTGGCGGCAGTCGCGGACCCGGCCGACGTGCGAGACCAGGAGGCCCGTCACGCGCATGAGAACGTCGCGGGGCGCGTCGCCCGAGCGCTCGACGATGCGCTCGCTCGCGGCGACGGCACCTGCGACGTCGCGGCTGCCCCAGGCGTCGGTCAGGTCGAACGGCGGTGTCTCCGCTCTGGCCGGCACGAGCTCGGCGATCTCGCGCTCGGTCAGGCGCTCGCCGGCCGCCCACGTGGCGAGCTTGTCGATCTCGGTCGCGAGCTCCTGGGTGTTCTCGCCGACGAGCTCGACGAGTGCACGGGCTGCATCGGCGTCGATCCGGACTCCGCGCTCGGCGAGCTGCGCCTCGGCCCAGCGCGGCAGGTCGGCCTTGCGGCCGCGCTTCGGCAGGTCGTAGGCGAGAACCTCGCCGGCCTTCGCGACGGCCTTCGCGAGGGCTGAATCACGCTTGATCTCCTCGCCGGTCAACGCCAGCACGGTCGTCGGCGCCGGGCGGCGGAAGTAGTCCTCGAGGCCCTTCAGGTCAGCGGCCTTCCACCGCTCCACGTTCTCGACGACCACGAGGCGCCGCTCCACGGCGAAGAGCCCGAGCGCGTTGCAGGCCGCGACGACGTCGTCGGCGTGGGCCTCGAGCGCGCTGAGCGTCTCGGTCGCGTCCTCGCCGACCCGCTCGCGCAGGCGGCGGAGGGCACGCGTGACCTTGGGCCGGTCGGTGCCGGTGATCAGATAGACCGCGGCGAGCTCTGCCACCGCCGCCAAGCATAGGCGCCGCCGGCGGCCGCGACGCAGCCCAGGACCAACGCTGCGGGCGTCGAGCGGACCTGCGCTCCAGGCAGACCGCCGAAGAAGCGCGCACAGGCCGCGAGGTAGGCCGCGCACCAGCCGTTGAGCCAGGCGAGCGCCAACGCTGCCGGAGGGAACGCGGCCGCGACCAGCGCGGTAGCGAAAGCGAGGTAGAGCAGCGGCGCAACGGCGAGCTCCGCGAGGGCGTTGGAGGGCACCGTCACGAGCGGGATCGCGTGGAACTGGAGCCAGAGGATCGGCGCGGTCACGATTCCGCACGCGGACGACACCGCGACGGCCGCCGCCAGCTTGCGGTGAAGCGGGTAGCCCTCCAGTACCTTCAGGAAGCGCGGGACGACCACGAAGATCGCCAGGACCGCCACGAACGAGAGCTGGAAACCGGCGTCGAGCAGGTCATACGGGTTCGAGGCCAGCAGGACCAGCGCTCCGAAGAGCAGGAAGTACCAGCGATCGGCCGGACGTGCGGCGAGCCAGGCGAGTGAGACGAGCGCTCCGGCGACACCGGCGCGAACGACGGAGGGCTGTGGCCCGACCGCGAGGACGTAGCTGCCGATCGCGCCCAACGCGGCGAGCTGGCCGACCCAGCGCGGCAGTCCGATGAGCCAGACGAGCGCGAGCGCGCCGGCCGCGACGAGCGCGACGTTCTGGCCCGAGACGGCGAGCAGGTGGTAGAGCCCTGAGGCTCGGAACCGCTGACGTAGGTTGTCGGAAAGCGCCTGCTCGTCACCGAGCACGATCCCTTCGACGACACCGCGGCGCTCACCGTGGAGACCCGGCGCGATCGAGCGGGCAAGCCGAGCTCGCAATGCGTCGGCGACTCCGCCGAGCCCACCTCTGTGGCCGACCAGCGTCCAGCGATCCGCGTGGAGGACGACGTGGATGCCGCGGCGCTTGAGCCACGTGTGCTCGTCGAAGCCGTGCGCCTTCGGCCGCGGCAGCCGCACGGTTGCGATCGTCTCGATGACGGCACCCTGTGGCGGCGCGCGGCCGAGCGGAAGCTCGAGCAGGACGGATTCGTGAAACCGGAGCTCTCCGAAGCGCGTGACTTGCGCGGGAACGCGCAGCGCGAACCGGCTCCGGCGCGCCGGGCTGGTCACGACGAGCCGGGAACGCTCCGCTGTGTCGACCCGCGCTAGGAGAACGCTGCGGTCGAGCGCGTCGAGGCGCCCGCCACCCCACCACCAGCCGACGAGGAGGAGCACAGCGACCGGGAGCCAGGGGCGCGCGGGCTCGCCGGCAACAACCGCGGCAAGCACGAGCAAGCCGGCGACGAGAGCGAGCCCGAGTACAGAGCAGCGCGCGGCATTTGCACCGGCGAGTCCGAGGCAGAGCGCGGCGAGGTACGCGTGCGGCGACGCTCGCGAGGGGCTCACGGCACCACCAGGTCGCGCAGCTGCTCGAGCCGCTTCGGGCCGATTCCGGGAACAGCATCGAGCTCGTCAACCGAGCTGAACGCGCCGTGCTTGGTGCGGTAGTCGAGAATCTTCTGCGCGGTCGCGGGGCCGACGCCCGGGAGCGAATCGAGCTGCTCGAGCGTCGCGGTGCTGAGCTGGATCGGCGCCGACGGTGCGCCCGCACTCGTTCCCGATCCCGTTGCCGCCGGCGCGGCCGTCGTCGTCCCGCGCAACGGCACCACCACCTGCTCGCCGTCCGCGAGCGGCGCAGCGAGGTTCACCTGGGCGAGCGCCGCCCTACGCGTCGCCCCACCCGCGCGGGCGATGGCATCGGCGATCCGCGAGCCGTCCGACAGCCGGTAGAGACCCGGCAGCCGGACCGCCCCGACCACGTCGACCACCACCCGCGCGGAGGGGCCGGCCGCACCCGTGCCGAGACCGGTCGGCGGGGGGAGAGGCGCCGCCGGTGTAGTCGTGCCCGCGGGCAGGAGGAAGCGGGCGCCGAGCAGGAGCAGCACGAACGCGAGCGCGGCGAGCAAGAGCTGTCGCCGCCGCTGGAGGAGGAACTCCGCCATGTCCCGAGCGTGCCCGAGAAAGTGTCACGCGTGGGTGACGCCTTTGTGCCGAAAGCGCGACGAAATCGGCACACATTCGTGACGCGCGCGTGCGCGTGGCGGCGGTACCGTCCCTAACCCCCACCCTCCCAGGGGCTCTCGCGCGCGCGTACGCGCGCGCGAAAGAAGAAACGTCACTGAAGTACGCGTGGGCTAAACGACGATGTTGACCAGGCGTCCGGGAACGACGATCGTCTGGCGCACCTGCTTGCCGTCCAGGTGAGCCTGGACGCGAGACGACGCGAGCGCGCGCTCGACCAGCTGCTCATCCGACTCGCCGACCGAGGCCTCGATGCGGTCGCGGACCTTGCCGTTGACCTGGATCACGAGCTCGAACGTCTCGCGCACGAGCTGCGACTCGTCGGCGACGGGCCACGGCTCCTCCCACAGCCGCGAGTGGCCCAGCGCAGCCCACAGCTCCTCGGCCGCATGCGGGGCGTACGGCTGGATCAGAGAAACCGCCGTCTCGCTCGCGAAGCGCGCGTCCGGCGCGGCCACGTCCCGCGCCAGCTCGTTGACCAGCTCCATCACCGCCGCGATCGCCGTGTTGAACGACTCGCGCCGCCCGATGTCGTCGGTCACCTTCGCGATTGTCTCGTTGGCCTTGCGCGTCAAAGCGCCCGCCCCATCAGAGCGCGCCTCAGCGTCCACGACCTCGCCCACGATCCGCCACAGCCGCCGGACGAAGCGAACCATCCCCTCGAACGCCTCCTCCGTGAACTCCATGTCCTGGTCGGCCGGCCCGATGAAGAGCATCGCCAGCCGCACCGGATCCGCGCCGTAGCGCTCCACGAACTCGTCGGGCCCGATCACGTTCCCTTTCGACTTCGACATCTTCGCGCCGCCGTACTGCACCCAGCCGTTGCCGTGGAAGCGGGCAAAGGGCTCGCGGAAGCCGACCATTCCGAGATCGGCCAGCGCCTTCTGGAAGAAGCGCGCGTAGATCATGTGCATCGTCGCGTGGTCGACCCCGCCCTGGTAGTAGTCGACCGGCCCCCAGTAGTCGACGAGCTCGCGCTCGAACGGCGCGCGGTCGTTGTGGGGGTCGCAGTAACGCAGGAAGTACCACGACGAGTCGACGAACGTGTCCATCGTCTCCGGCTCGCGCCGTCCCTCGCCGCCGCACTTCGGGCACTCGACACGCATCCACTCCTCGTTGGACTCGAGCGGTGCCTTCCCCTTCGGCAGGTAGTCCTCGATCTCCGGCAGGATCACCGGCAAGTCCTCCTCCGGAACCGTGACGACACCGCAGCTCCCGCAATAGACGATCGGAATCGGGCAGCCCCAGTACCGCTGCCGCGAGAACCCCCAGTCGCGCAGGCGGAACGACACGGCGGGCCGCGCGGCGTGCTTCTCCTGGAGCCACTCGACGATCGCGCGGGCGCCCTCGGGCGCGGGCATCCCCGAGAACTGGCCCGAGTCGACCAGCCGCTCGTTGTCCGAATGCTCGACGAACGCGCCGCCCTCCGCCCCGCCTTCTGCACCTTCCGGCGCGACGACCGTCCGCACCGGCAACCCGAACCGCTGCGCGAAGGCGAAGTCCCGCTCGTCGTGCGCCGGCACGGCCATGATCGCACCCGTGCCGTACTCCATCAGCACGTAGTCGGAGACCCAGACCGGGATCGGCTCGCCCGTCGCCGGGTTGGTCACGTGACGACCCGTGAAGACACCGGTCTTCTCACGCTCGGGATCGATCCGCTCGGCCGACGGGCCGCCTGCCAGCCGCACGTACTCCATCACCTCGTCCTCGTGCGGGGTCCCCGCGACCAGCCGCGCAACGAGCTCGTGCTCCGGCGCGAAGACGAAGAACGTCGCCCCGAACAAAGTGTCCGGCCGGGTCGTGAAGACCGGCACGTCGATGTCCAGCTCCTCGATCCGGAACAGGATCTCCGCGCCCTCGGAGCGGCCGATCCAGTTCCGCTGCATCGCGACGATCCGCTCCGGCCACTGCAGCCCGTCGAAGTCGAGCATCTCGTCCGCATAGGCGGTCGTGCGGAAGAACCACTGCTCCAGGTTGCGCGCCTCGACGACCGCGCCGCAGCGCTCGCAGCGGCCGTCCTTGACCTGCTCGTTCGCCAGGACCGTCTGGTCGTTCGGGCACCAGTTCACCGGCGAGGCCTTGCGGTACGCCAGCCCGGCCTCGTACAGCTTCAGGAAGAGCCACTGCGTCCAGCGGTAGTAGTCCGGGCGGTGCGCCGCCAGCTCCCGGTCCCAGTCGATCGCCCAGCCGACGCGCTTCATGAACGCGCGGATGTGCTCGATGTTGCGCTCCGTCGACTCCCGAGGAGGGTCGCCGCCGCGAATCGCGGCGTTCTCGGCAGGCAGGCCGAACGAGTCCCAGCCCATCGGTCGCATCACCTCGTGGCCCGTGCGCCGCTGGAAGTGCGCGCGTACGTCGCCCAGCGTGTAGACGAGCATGTGGCCCATGTGCAGCGTGCCCGAGGGGTACGGCAGCTGCTCGAGCACGTAGCGCTTGTCCGGGTTGCGCGGCGTGCCCGGCGGCGGGTTCGGGACCGCGAAGGCACGCGCCTCCTCCCAGACCTGCTGCCACTTCGGTTCGATTGTGTGCGGGTCGTACGGTTCCATCTCGCCTCCAGAAAACAAAAAGACCTCTCGCGAGAGAGGCCCTGGGGAAGCTGCCGCGGCGTCGCCGCGTTCGCTTCCTGCGCTACTCGAGAAGCTGCTGCATTAGAAACACTCTAGCAAGCTCAAAACGAGGAGGACAATGGCCGGCTACACCCATCTGAACCTGAAAGAGGTCGAGGACCAGGCGCCGAAGTTCGACATGTCGCCGGACCTCGAGTTCCGCAGCGCCCGCGTCCCGCTCGAGATGGAGAACGCCGGGATCAGCTACCTGCGCGTCGCGCCGAACTTCCGGCTGCCCTTCGGTCACCACCACAACGAGCAGGAGGAGGTCTACGTCCTGATCGAGGGCAGCGCGCGCCTGAAGCTGGACGACGAGGTGATCGAGCTGAAGCCGCTCGATGCCGTTCGCATCCACAAGGAGACGATGCGCAACTTCGAGGGCGGGCCCGAAGGAGCCGTCGTGATCGCCTTCGGCGCGCCGAACACCGGGCCCGGCGACGGGCCGATGACGCAGGGCTGGTGGATGGACTGACGTCTGGCGCGCTGCCGGACAGCGCGGCTGTCGCCGACGGCGAGCTCACCGTCGGCGGGGTCGCGGCCTCGGCACTGGCCGAGCGCTTCGGCACGCCGCTCGTCGTCTACGACCAGGAGACCCTGCTCGCCGCGGCGCGCGCCTACCGCGAGGCCGCGCCCGACGCGCTGCTGCTGTACAGCGTCAAGGCGTTTCCGAACGTCGAGCTGCTGCGCCTCTTCGCCGGCGAGGGCTTCGGCGCCGACGTCTCGACGCTCGGCGAGCTCGCCTACGCGCGCGCTGCCGGGATCGACGGCGAGCGGATCGTCGTGCACGGGAACAACAAGAGCGACGAGGAGCTCCGAGCCGCCGCGGAGGCCGGCGCCCGGTTCCTCGTGCTCGACGCGCTCGACGAGATCGCCCGCGCCGCCGAGGTCGGCATCAAACGTGTGCTCGTGCGCGTGACTCCGGGGATCGAGGCCGACACCCATCCGGCGATCCGCACCGCGCACCACGGCTCGAAGTTCGGTTTGCCGCCCGACCAGGCAATCGAGGCGATCCGCCGGGCACGCGACGCCGGCCTCGAGGTGTCAGGCCTCCACCTGCACATCGGCTCGCAGCTGCTCGGGGTCGAGGCGGCGCGCGCAGGGATCGAGTGGCTGGGCGCCTTCGCGGCCGACTGCCGCGTCGAGCTCCCCTGGGTGCCGGAGGTGATCGACCTCGGCGGCGGGCTCGGGATCCAGTACGTCGAGGGCGAGCGGCCGCCCGGGATCGGCGAGTTCGTGACGACGCTGCTCGAGCGGCTCGAGCACGCCTGGGCGCTGCAGGACCTCCCCCGGCCGAGCGTGATCCTCGAGCCCGGCCGCTCGCTGGCCGGCCACGCGGGTCTCACCCTCTACCGGGTCGGCGTCGTGAAGCAGGTGACTGAGACGACGACCTACGTCGCGGTCGACGGCGGCATGTCCGACAACCCCCGCCCACAGCTCTACGGCGCGCGCTACGAGGCGCTGCTGGCGAACCGAGCCGGCGAGGAGCCGACCGGCAGCTACACGGTCTGCGGCAAGCACTGCGAGTCCGGCGACGTCCTGATCGACAGCGTGCAGCTCCCCGAGCCGCGCAGCGGCGACCTGCTCGCCGTCCCCGCGACGGGCGCCTACACGCTCTCGCTCGCCTCGAACTACAACGTCGTCGCCCGCCCCGCGGCCGTGCTGGTCGCCCGCGGCGAGGCGCGCCTGATCCGCCGCCGCGAGACGCTCGACGACCTGCTCGCGTTCGAAGCCGAAGCCGCTACCTGAACGGCGGGCGTAGCGGCAGCAGCAGCGGCCGCCGCGGTTTCTGCGAGAAGTCGAAATCGGTGGCCAGGTCGCCGAGCACCGCCACGTTCTCGCGCACCGTCGGGCGCGGGTCGGGCCGGCCGTCGGTCGCTGGATCGAGCCGTTGCCCGCCCAGGAAGTCGTCCTCGATGAACTTGACGTAAGCGTCGAAGCTCAGCACCTGGTGGTCGACGAAGCCGCGCCGCGCGTAGGGCGAGATCACCAGGGCGGGCACGCGTAGCCCGTAGCCGTTGTGGTCGACGTGCGGCGGCACGACGTGGTCGTAGAAGCCGCCCCAGTCGTCCCACGCGAGGAAGATCGCGCTGGAGCGCCAGTCGGGACTGCGCATGACCGCGTTGATCACGCTCGTCACGTACGCCTGCCCGTTTGTGAGCAGCGACGGCGGGTGGTCGCTGACCGGGTCGCTCGGGATCAGCCACGAGACGGCAGGCAACCGGCCGTGCCGGGCGTCGCGGAAGAACCAGCGCATCGACCTCACGTCGGCGACCTGCCGGTCCTGGCGGACGGTCGAGAACCACGGCAGCGGGTTCCAGATGCCGGGCGTCGCCGCGCTCTGCCGCACGGAGCCGCAGATCATCTCGTCCTCGGAGCAGTCGGGCTGCGTGCCGGTGAAGACGTAGTAGCGCCAGGGGACGTGCGCGCGGTGCATGAGATACGTCAGGTCGGTCCAGGCGTAGTTGGGCTTGCGGTTGGTCGGGTTTTGCCGCTCGTGCGGCGGCGCGATCGGATTCTCGACCGCGTTCTTGCAGCTCAGCGGGTCGTCCTTACGGCTGCAGCGAGCCGACCACTCGGAGAGCATGAAGAGGTGCGTCGCGAGGCTGGCGGACGCGTTCGGCTCGAACATGTGGTCCTGGAGCACGAAGTGGCGCGCGTAGGCCCAGTAGTTCGGCAGTTCGCGCGCGTCGTGGTAGCCCATCACGTCCGGCGGATGCTTCCGCGAGCAGGCCGGCACCCTCGGATGCGCCCGGCAGCCGTTCCGGAGGCCGCGACGGGCCTCGCGGATGAAGCCGTCCATCTTCCCGCCGTCGATGTCGCGAAAGGTGTCGATGTACTCGTGCGTGCCGCCGTAGTTTTTGTTCCGGCGGTCGTGGTAGGGGCGGGCACAGACGTGCCGCACGGCGTCCGGCACGCAGACCGTGAAGTGGCCGTTCCGCCGCGGGATCCCGTCGGCGCCCGGGTACGTGCCGAAGAACTCGTCGAACGAGCGGTTTTCCTGCATCACGATCACGACGTGGCGGATCTTCTGGATCCCGGACGCGGACGAGGGCGGCCGTCTCGCAGGCACGCCGCCGCAGCCGCCGGCTGCCAGCACCACCGCGACGAGCCACGGGATCCGCACCCGGCGCGCCAAACGCGGCCACGATACCCCGCGGGCTGTGAGCCCGTCGCACTCGGCTAGGCTCAGCCCGATGGCGGGCCGTCTCGACAAGGTTCCGGGCGTCGTCCTCGTCAGCGTCGCGGCCATGATGTGGGGTCTCGACGGTCTGATCCGCAAGCCCCTGGCCGAGTCGACGTCCGCGACGACGATCGTCTTCGGCGAGCACGTGGTGCTCGTCGCCCTGACGCTGCCGCTCCTCGTGCCAGCGTTCCGCGCCCTGCGGCGGGCGGGGCCGCGGTACGTGGCGGCCGGGATCGCGGTCGGAGCCGGAGCCTCGGCGATCGCGACGATCCTCTTCACGAAGGCGCTCTTCCACGGCGACTTCATCACGGTCGTCGTCCTGCAGAAGGCCCAGCCGCTGATCGCGGTTGCCGGAGCCTGGCTGATCCTCGGCGAGCAGCCCCGGCACGGCTTCGTCTGGTTTCTGCTCCCCGCGCTGGCCGGGATCTGGCTCGTCGCGTTGCCGCACCCGCTCGACCCGCACGCGCAGGGCCTGACGCCGATCGTCGAGACGCTCACCGCCGCCGCGCTCTGGGGGATGGGCACGGTGCTCGGCCGCTACCTCGGGCGCCGTCTCGCCTTCGAGCACGTGACCACCGTCCGCTTCGGCTTCGGCCTGATCGCGAGCGCCTGCATGCTGCCGATCGTCGGCGCCGCGGCCTTCTCGAGCGCGCACGACAGCTTCTACATCGCGCTCCTCGCCTTCGTCACCGGCTTTCTCGCGCTCGGCCTCTACTACTACGGCCTGCGGCGAACGCCCGCGCTGCTCGCCGCGCTCGGCGAGCTGGCGTTTCCCGTGACGGCGGCGCTCGTCGGGATCTACGTCTTCGACAGCTCGCTGCGCTGGACGCAGTGGCTCGGCATCGCGATCACTGTCGGCGTGATCAGCCTGCTACCGGTGCGCCGCCGGGAGCTCGTGCAAGCGCCGGCCCGGGAGCCGGCCGCAGCGACCGCCTAGCGAACGCGGAACAGCCCGCCGAACGAGACCCAGCGGCCGTTGTGCCAGCGCTCGAGCCGCGCCTGGTCGAGCGGGAAGTGGTCGGTCGGGGTCGTCCGCACGGTCACGCCCGGCAGCAGGAACGGGTCGTTCTTGATCGTCAGATGCGTCGCCGCGTTCATGATGCTCGCCCGCGTCGGGTTCTTGCCGGCCTTCTTGAGCGCCTGGACGAAGGTGTGCGCAACCGACATTCCGTAGACGTTGTAGACGTCGTTCTGGTTGACGTTCTTGTCCCTGTAGCGCTTCATGATCGAGCGGTAGAGCTTCATCCCGGGGTCCTTCGCCCAGCGCGGATCGGACGGGTCCTTGAGGAAGACGATCGAGATCGAGCCCTCGAGCTCCTTCTTGCTGGACGCGATCGCCGACAGCTTCATGATGTTGGACGCGCTCGAGACGACGTTGACGTAGACCTTCGGCTTCCAGCCGAGCTGGTAGGCGTAGCGGTACGACTGGATCGCGAACTGGGGCGTCGCAAAGAGCATCAGCGTGTTCGCCTTGGAGGACTTGAGCGTGGCGATCTGCGAGCGCACGTCGGAGTCGTCCGCGTTGTAGCTCTGCTTCGAGACGATCTGCTTCGCCCTCTTGCCGAGGCCCTTCTTCAACCCGTTGAGCAGGTCCTTGCCGTAGTCGTCGTTCTGGTAGAGCACGGCCATGCGAGCCTTCGGCGTCGTCTTCGCTACCTCGCGCCCGTAGATCGTGCCTTCCGCGAGGTAGTTCGGCTGGTAGCCGATCGTCCACTTGTACTGCTTGTAGTCGGAGCCGAACGTCCTCCCGCCGCTGCCGATGAACAGCTGCGGGACGCCGACCGCGTTCAGGTACGGCCGCGTGGTGAGGTTGTGCTCGGTGCCGAGGCTGTTGAAGATCGCGAAGACGTTGTCCTGCTCGACGAGCTCGCGCGTCTTGTTCATCGTCTGCGCGGGGTCGTACTGGTCGTCCTTGATGATGTAGCGGATCTTGCGCTTGTTCACGCCGCCGTGGGCGTTGACGTACTTGAAGTAGTAGGAAGCGCCGAGGCCGACGGTCCTGTAGGCGGACGCGACGCCGGTCAGCGGCACGGTCCCGCCGATCACGATCTCGGTCGGGCTCACGCCGGGCGTGCCCGTGCCTGCACCTGACGCGGCGGTTGCGAGCGCAAGCGCGCACACCAAAGCTCCTGCCCAATAGACGGCCCTCATGCGTGTCTATGGACGAGTGTAGAGCCTGCTTGTTAGGGGAGCAGCCAGCCGGCGGAGCAGCCCGCCCGCCCCTCCGGGCAGCAGGATGATCACGACGATGATCGCCGCGCCGTAGACGAACTCGGGCACGCCCTGCCGTGTCGAGACGTGCCCGGCGAGCGCCGGCAGGTACTGGATGAAGAGCGCCCCGAGCACGAGACCCGGCAAGGAGCCGAGCCCGCCGACGACGGCCCCGACCACGATCAGGATCGAGAGCAGGACCGTGAAGCTGAGCGGGTTCACGATCTCGGTCTGGATCGCGAACAGCGAGCCGGCAACGCCCGCATAGACGCCGCTCAGCGCGAAGGCAAGCGTCTTGTAGGCGGGCAGGTTGACGCCGGCCGAGGCCGCCGCCGCCTCGCTGTCGCGGATCGCCCGCAGCGCCCGCCCGAAGCGGCCGCGCACGATCAGCCAGGCGATAGCCAGGCCGAGCAAGCCGATCGACCACGTCAGGTAGTAGAGGAAGTGGTTCTGGGTCATCGTGTGGCCGAAGATCGTCACCGTCCCTTTCAGGCCCGTGACCTGGAACGGCGCCGACTCGAGGAAGCGCAGGCCCTGTGACCCACCGGTCAGGCCGGAGAACTTCTTCAACAGCGACGGCATCGCGACCGCCAGCGCGAAGGTCGCGAGCGCGAGGTAGAGACCGGAGAGGCGCAGGGCCGGGATTCCCACGATGAAGCCGACGATCCCCGCGGCAAGCCCCGCGAGCGGGATCGTCCAGACGTCGCGCCAGTGCTCGTGGACGACGAGCGCGGCGGTCGTGTAGCCGCCGATCGCCATCAGCGCGCCGTGGCCGAGCGAGATCTGGCCGGTGTAGCCGGTCAGCAGGTTGAGCCCGACGATCGCGATGAAGAAGACCCCTGCCTGCGCGAGCTCGCGCGAGTGGTAATCGCTGACGAGGTGAGGCACGAGCAGGAACACGGCGAGCCCGGCCGCGACGGCGGCGAGCCAGAGCCCGATCCCGGCTGCCCGGCGCATCAGACGCGAACCATCCTCGTGCGGCCGAAGAGCCCGCTCGGCTTGACGAGCAGGACGCCCAGGATGATCACGAGCGCGACCGGCAGGCGCAGGTCGTTCCCGACCCAGCCGACGTACGTGCCGACGAGGTTGACGAAGACGCCGAGCAGCAGCGAGCCAACCACGGCGCCGATCGGGCTCTCGAGCCCGCCGAGCACGGCACCGGCGAGCGCGTAGAGCAGCACCGGCTGCATCAGGTTCTGGTCGAAGCTCGCGAGCGCGGGCGCGGTGAGCATCCCGGAGACCGCCCCCATCGCGGCCGCCAGGCCCCAGCCGAGCGCGAGCATCCAGCTCACGCGCACGCCGACCAGCCGGCTCTCCTGCGGGTTGAGCGCGGCCGCGCGGAGGGCGAGCCCGACCTTCGTGTAGCGGAAGAGCAGGCTGAACAGGACGACGACTCCCAGGCAGACGGCGATGTTGCCGAGGTCCTGGATCGAGAACGCGACCCCGGCCACGTCGATCGGACGCGTCGAGAACGCGTTCGGGAGGGAGCGTGTCTCGGAGCTCCAGCCCCAGCGCGCGATCCCGTCGACAGCGAAGACGAGGCCCAGCGTGACGATCACGATCGTCAGCACGGGCGCGCGCTCGACGGGCCGGATCACGGCGCGTTCGATGCCCACGCCGCCCAGGAACGAGAGCGCAATCGTCAGGAGGAACGCCGCCCAGTACGAGAGGCCGTGGTGGACGAGCGACCACGCGACGAAGGTCGAGAGCATCGCCATCTCGCCCTGCGCGAAGTTGACGACCCCGGTCGAGCGGTAGATCACGACGATCGCGAGCGCCAGCAGCGCCCAGGTGCCGCCGGACGAGAGGCCGATCACGGTCTGTTGCGCGAGCTGGCTCCAGTCGAAGGCGAGCAGCACGTTCAGTAGCCGAGGTAGGACTTGCGGACGGATTCGTCGCGCCGGAGCTCGGCGCTCGTGCCCGCGAGCGCGACGCGGCCGACCTCGAGCAGGTAGGCACGCGACGAGGCGTCGAGGGCGAGGTTCGCGTTCTGCTCGACCACGAGCACCGTCAGCCCCTCGCGCTCGTTCAGCTCGCCGACGATGCGGAAGATCTCGGCGACGATGATCGGCGCGAGGCCGAGCGAGGGCTCGTCGAGCAGCACGAGCCTCGGGCGGAGCATGAGCGCCCGGGCGAGCGCGAGCATCTGCTGCTCGCCGCCGCTGAGCGTGCCGGCCTGCTGCTCGCCGCGCTCCTCGAGCCAGGGGAAGTACGTGAGCACGCGCCGCTCGTCCTCGCGGATCGCGGAGCGGTCACGGCGCACATAGGCGCCGAGCCTCAGGTTCTCGCGCACCGAGAGCGCGGACAGCGTCCCCCGCCCTTCGGGGACGTGCGCGATTCCCAGGTGGGCCGTGGCCTCCGGCGAGCGGTGCGAGATGCTCTTGCCCGCGAAGCGAATCGCCCCGTCGCGCGCCACCGTGCCCGAGATCGCCCGCAGGGTCGTCGTCTTGCCGGCCCCGTTCGCGCCGAGCACCGCGACGACCTCGCCCTCGGCGACCTCGAGCGAGACGCCGTGCAGCGCCCGGACCTGGCCGTAGTGGGCCCGCACGTCGTCGAGCGCGAGCAGGGGCTCAGCCATCCGTGGTCCCGAGATAGGCCTCGATCACGGCCGGGTCGTTGCGCACCTCGGCCGGCGCGCCGCTCGCGATCCGGCGCCCGAAGTCGAGCACGTGGACGCGGTCGGCGACGCCCATCACGAGCTGCATGTGGTGCTCGACGAGCAGGATCGTCAGCTCGAAGTCGTCGCGCAGGCGGCGGATCAGCGTCGCGAGCTGCTCGACCTCCTCGTGGTTGAGGCCGCCGGCCGGCTCGTCGAGCAGGAGCAGACGCGGCCCGGAGGCCAGCGCACGCGCCAGCTCGACGCGCTTCTGCACGCCGAAGGGCAGCTCACGCGCGAGCCGGTGCGCGTGGGCGGCCAGCCCGACGAAGCCGAGGATCTCGCGGGCCCGCCGGCCGCTGCGCGCCTGCCGGCCGACGAGCACGTGCTCGAGCACCGTCATCGAGCGGAAGAGCTCGACGTTCTGGAAGGTCCGCGCGATCCCGCGCCTGACGATCCGGTACTGGGGCGTGTGCATGAGGCTGTCGCCGTCGAACTCGATCGAGCCGGCGTCCGGCCGGTAGACCCGCGTGATCAGGTTGAAGACGGTCGTCTTGCCGGCGCCGTTCGGGCCGATCAGCCCGACGATCTCGCCCTCGGCAGCGTCGAGCGAGACGTCGTCCAGCGCGACAATCCCGCCGAACCGCCGCGTTACATGCTCGACCGAGAGCAGCGCCACCCGCGGGACACTAAGGCGCTGCCGCCCAAGCTTCCAAGTAACAGTCTGTTACTTGGCCGCCAGCGCGCCGAGCTCCTCGGGGCTGGTGGCCGGGCGCTGGCAGGCGAAGCGCTCGCAGACGTACACCGCCGGCTTGCCGTCAACGAGGTCTTTGCCCTCGAGCAGCGGGACGTTCTCGGCCGGGCCGAAGGCGACCACGGCGTTCGGCTCGAACGGCTCCAGGGCGGCGCGGGCGACGTCGGAGTCCGGCGGGCCGGCGATCGCGATCTCCTTCGGCGTCGCCAGGTAGAGGTCGAGCGCACAGAGCGCGAACGCGAACTCCGAGGGCGACGTGCCGAGGCTCGGGCCGAGCAGCCGCAGCGCGCCGGCCGCGCGGTGCTCGAGCTCGTCGTCGCCGTAGATCCGCGCAAGGCGGAGCAGTACGTAGGCGAGCATCGAGTTGCCGGACGGCGTCGGGTGGTCGAAGAGATCCTTCTTGCGCGCGATCAGCTGCTCGCCGTCGGCGGGCGCGAGGAAGAAGCCGCCACGCTCTTCGTCACTGAAGAGCTCGACGGCCAGGAGCGCGAGACGCCGCGATTCCTCGAGCCAGCGCAGCTCGCCGGTCGCGACGTGCAGCTCGTAGAGCCCGTTCGCGACGTTTGCGTAGTCGTCGAGATAGCCGGTCCCGCTCGAGCGCCCGGCGCGGCGGCTGCGGTGGAGGCGGCCGTTCTCCGAGAGCGCGCCGAGCAGGAACCCGGCCAGAGCGCGCGCCTGTTCGATCCAGTCCGGCCGCGCGAGTCTCCTCCCCGCTTCCGCCAGAGCCGCCAGCATGAGCCCGTTCCAGGACGCGATCGCCTTGTCGTCGAGCCCGGGCTGCGGCCTCTCTGCGCGGATCTCCAGCAGACGCGCGCGTGTCTCCGGATCGAGCTCGCCGCGCAGGACGAAGCGGCCGTCCTCGAACGGCTCGAACAGCTCCTCGGGCGCGCCCTCGCCCGGCGCCCAGCTGTACGTGAGCCCCTCGACGCCGTTGGTGTCGGCGTCCTGCGAGGAGGCGAACCCGCCCTCCGGCAGGCGCAGCTCGCGCAGCAAATACTCGACGGTCTCCTCGACGACCTCGCGGTAGCGCTCCTTGCCGGTCACGAGCCAGCCGTGCAGGTACGCCGGAACGAGCAGCGCGTTGTCGTAGAGCATCTTCTCGAAGTGCGGCACGAGCCAGCGCTCGTCGACCGAGTAGCGGTGGAAGCCGCCGCCGACGAGGTCGTACATGCCGCCGGCCGCCATCTCGTCGAGCGTCTTCTCCGCCGGCCCGACGGCGCCCCGGCGCAGCAGCAACTCGACAGCCGACGCCGGCGGGAACTTCGGCGCGCGCCCGAAGCCGCCCCACTCCGGGTCGAGCAGCTCCTCGAGCCGCCGCACGGCCTGGAAGAGGAGCGACTCCGTCAGCGGCTCGGCCGACGGCGCGGCCGCGGCGGCCTGGGCCAACGCGTCGACCAGCACTTTCGTCCGGCGCGTGACGTCGTCGCGCCGCTCCCGGTAGAGATCCGAGACGGCGAGGAGCACCTGCTGAAACGACGGCAGGCCGTGGCGCGGCTCCGGCGGGAAGTAGGTCCCGCCGAGAAACGGCTCGCCGTCGGGCGTCAAGAAGGCGGTGAGCGGCCAGCCGCCCTGCCCGGTCATCGCGACGATGGCGTCCATGTAGATCCCGTCGAGGTCGGGCCGTTCTTCTCGGTCGACCTTGATCGAGACGAAGCGCTCGTTCATCAACGCGGCGGTTGTCTCGTCCTCGAACGACTCGCGCTCCATCACGTGGCACCAGTGGCAGGCGGCGTAGCCGATCGAGAGCAGGATCGGCCTGTCCTCCTCGCGCGCGCGGGCGAGCGCCTCGTCGCCCCACGGGTACCAGTCGACCGGGTTCTGCGCGTGCTGGAGGAGGTACGGGCTCGTCTCGTTGGCGAGACGGTTCACGCTTTGTACGGTAACGGCGTGACTCTCCCCGGCGGCACCGTCACGTTTCTGTTCACCGACATCGAGGGCTCGACGCGCCTGCTGCAGGAGCTCGGCGACCGGTACCCGGAAGCGCTCGAGGCTCACCGGCGCCTCCTGCGTGAGGCATTCGAGCAGCATGACGGCCATGAGGTAGACACGCAGGGCGATGCGTTCTTCGTCGCCTTCGGGCGCGCCCAGGATGCAGTCAGGGCAGCGGCGGACGCCCAGCGCTCGCTTGCCGCACACGAGTGGGCCGACGGCCGAGCTCTCCGAGTGCGAATGGGGATACACACCTGCGAAGCTGCGCCGAGCGGAGACGGGTACGTCGGCATCGGGGTTCACCGCGGCGCACGCATCGCCTCGGCGGGCCACGGGAGTCAGGTGCTGCTTTCGACGACCACGCGGAGCCTCATCGAGGAGGAGCCCGGCTCGTTCGCGACCCGCGACCTCGGCGAGCATCGCCTCAAGGACCTGACAGGACCGGAGAGGCTCTACCAGCTCGTCGGCGACGGGCTGGAGGCCGAGTTCCCGCCGCTCAAGACGCTCGACAACCGCCCGACAAACCTGCGCCCGCAGCCGACGCCGCTCGTCGGCCGCAGGCGGGAGCTGGGAGAGGTCTGCGAGCTCGTCGCCGGCGGCTCACGTCTCGTCACGCTGACCGGTCCCGGGGGCGCGGGCAAGACTCGACTCGCCCTCCAGGCCGCGGCCGAGCTGCTCGACCGGTTCCGGGACGGCGCCTTCTTCGTCCCGCTCGCCGCGGAGACCGATCCGGAACTGGTGCTACCGACGGTCGCTCAGACGCTCGGCGTGACGAGTGCAGGCCTCCAGACGCTCGAGTCCTACCTCGCCGAGAAGGAGCTGCTGCTGGTGCTCGACAACCTCGAGCACGTCCTCGACGCGGCACCGCAGATCGCCGAGCTGAGCTCGCAGGGAGACGGCCTCAGGATTCTCACGACGAGCCGTGAGGCCCTTCGGCTCAGCGGCGAGTCCGTCTATCCGGTCCCCCCGCTGTCGATCGAGGACGAGGCCGTCGAGCTGTTCGCCGTGCGTGCGCAGGCGGCCAGCCCCGACTTCGAGCTCGCCGCGAACGTCGAGACCGTGCGCGACCTCTGCGCGCGCCTCGACGGTCTCCCGCTCGCCGTCGAGCTCGCTGCGGCGCGGATCGCCACGATCACCCCGGAGGCGATGCTCACTCGCCTCGGCGACAGGCTGAAGCTGCTGGCCGGCGGCGCCCGTGACGTGCCCGAACGCCAGCGGACGATTCGGGGCACGCTGGAATGGAGCTACGAGCTTCTGACCGAGGAGGAGCGGGAGCTCTTCGGACGCCTCGGTGTCTTCGCGGGCGGTTTCACCCTCGAGTCCGCGGAGGACGTCTGCGGCGCCGACCTCGACGTGCTCGGCTCGCTGGTGGCCAAGAGCCTGGTGCAGCACGCCGAAGGGCGCTACTCGATGCTCGAGACGATCCGCGACTACGCCCGGGAGCAGCTCGGAGACGGCCTGGACCAGACCGCCGAGCGTCATGCGGCGCACATGCTGGCGCTCGCGGAGACCGGCTGGCGCGAGAAGGTCGAGCGCGACGCGTACTGGCTGGGCCGGCTCGCGCCGGAGCTCGACAACATCCGCGCGGCGCTCGACTGGCTCGCCGATCGCGACCCCGAGCGAGGCCTCCGGCTGGCCGCCTACACGGGCTGGGCGTGGCTGATGCTCTCGCACCTGCGCGAGGGCAGGAGCGAGCTCGAGGCGGCGCTCGAGCCGGGCGGCGGCGACGCCTGGGCCCGTGCGCTCGCGCTCGCGTGGGCCGGCCAGTGCGCCGCCTACATGGGCGACAGCGAGATAGGCCTCCGCCAGGCGACGGAGGCCCTCGAGCTCTTTCGGTCACTCGGCGATCGGCTCGAAGAAGCGAGGACGCTCGGCCTGCGGGCGTGGGCGAACTTCTTCGGGGGAAATCTCGAGTCCGCTCGGGAGGACGCCGAGGAATCGCTCGCGCTGCACCGGTCGCTCGGCGACACCCTCGAGATCACGAGTGCGATCGCGACTCTTGCTCAGATCCTCGTCGCGGAGGGCGACGTCGATGCGGTAGAGCCCCTCGCCCGCGAGGCCCTCGAGACGACCCGCGAGCTCGGGTCCGTACGGATCGAGCACTTTGCGCACCATTTCCTCGGCGACTGCGCGCTCATCCGCGGCGACTCGGCCGGTGCCGCGCCGCACTACCGCAGGAGCCTGGAGACCGCTGTCGAGATCGGCGACCGGGTCGAGATCTTCACCGAGCTCCAGGGAGTCGCGATGTCGTTGGCAGGACTACGGCGGCTCGACCTCGCCGCCCGGCTGGGCGGCGCTGCCGAGGCAGGTTTCGAGTCGCTCGGGGTCGACCTGTCCGGAGTCGCGTTCTGGGTCGAGCTGCTCGAGCGCTACCTCGGCCCGGCGCAAACGCAACAGGTGTCCGAGTGGAACGCCGGCCGGCTGCTCGACCTGGAGCAGGCGGTCGAGCTCGCGCTCGCCGCCGAGTAGCCCTGACCGCCCTTTTGTACGGTAAGGCCGTGACTCTCCCCGGCGGCACCGTCACGTTCCTGTTCACGGACATCGAGGGCTCGACGCGCCTGCTGCAGGAACTGGGCGACGACTACGGCCAGGTCGTCACCGACCACCGCCGGATCCTGCGCGACGTCTTCGGCGCGGCGGGCGGCAGCGAGGTGGACACGCAGGGCGACGCGTTCTTCTACTCGTTCACACGCGCGCGCGACGCGGTGCGCGGCGCGGTCGACGGGCAGCGCGCGCTGGCCGCGCACGAGTGGCCCGGCGGCGCCGAGGTGCGCGTCCGGATGGGCCTGCACACCGGCGAGCCGCACGTCGGCGAAGAGGGTTACGTCGGCCTCGACGTCGTGCGCGCGGCGCGCATCTGCTCGGCCGGCCACGGCGGCCAGATCCTCGTCTCCGAGACGACGAGGGCGCTGATCGGGAACGACCTGCCCGACGGCGTCAGCGTCCGTGACCTCGGCGAGCAGCACCTGAAGGACGTCCAGCACGAGCACGTCTACCAGCTCTCGCTCGCCGAGGCCGAGGACCGCTTCCCGCCGCTCAAGTCGACCCCCCGGCCGGGAAGTCCGACGCTCGAGGCCCGCTTCGAGCAGCGGATCTCCGACTACGTCGAGCGCCAGATCGAATCGGCGTTCAGCGGCGAGACGCACCCCGGCAAGCTCGCGGCCGGCGGCATGGGCCTCGCGGCCGGAGGGATCGGGATCCTCGTGCTGTTCGTAGCCGCGATCGTCGCGATCGTGCTCCTCGTCAAGCTCGTCGTGTGACCGTGCTCGAGACCGAGCGCCTGCTCCTGCGCGAGCCGGTGCCCGCCGACGCCCAAGCGTTCGCCCCGATGTACGCCGACCCGGAGGTGACGCGCTACCTCGGCGACGGCCGCACGCTCACGTCCAAAGAGACCGAGCGCTCGGTCAAGCGGATGATCGACGGCTGGGCGGCCGACGGCTTGGGTCTCTTCACGACGATCCGCAAGGAGGACGAGGCGGTGATCGGGCGCGTCGGCCTGATCCTCTGGGACCCGGAGACCTGGAAGACGGTTCGCTCGAGCCACGGCGGCCCGACCGAGCTCGAGGTCGGCTACACGCTCGGCCGGCCGTACTGGGGCCATGGGTACGCGAGCGAGGCGGCGGCTGCCTCGCGCGACTTCGCGCTCGAGCGGCTCGGCGCGCGCCGGCTGATCGCGCTGATCATCCGCGGCAACTCTGCATCCGAGAACGTCGCGCGCAAGCTCGGGTTCGTCTACGAGCGCGACATCCCGTTCGGCCGCCGCGAGGCCCAGCTGTTCGCCCTCGAGACGTGAAGCTCGAGACCGAGCGCCTGCTGCTGCGCGTTCCCGAGCCGGGCGACGCCGACGGCTATCTCGCGGTCTTCAGCGACCCGCAAGTCGCCGCGTTTCTGCGCACGACGCCGCAAACGCGCGAAGACAACGTGCGAGGGGTCGAGCGCATGCGGCACCACTGGGAGCGGTACGGGATCGGCCTGTTCAGCGTCATCCGCAAGGACGACGAGCGCCTGCTCGGGCGCGTCGGCTTCCTCATGTGGGACCCCGAGCGCTGGGTCGGCGCGATGCGTGAGGACCTCGAGGGCGACGGGCTCGAGCTGGAGATCGGCTGGACGCTCGGCAGCGAGCACTGGAACCGCGGCTACGCGACCGAGGCGGCGCTCGCCTGCCGCGACTGGGCGCTCGGCGAGCGCGGCTACACGCGCCTGATCTCGCTGATCGCCCACGGGAACACGGGCTCGATCCGTGTGGCCGAGAAGATCGGCGAGTCGTTCGAGCGCGACATCGAGCGCCCGGATCTCGACTACACGCTCGGGCTCTGGTCGCTCGGTGAGAGGATGGCCGAGTGAGCGACCCGCGTGAGCTCCTGCGCAGGACGGCAGAGCTGGCGGCGGACTACATCGCGAGCCTCGATGACCGATCGGTCTACCCGCGCGTGCAGCCCGGCGAGCTGCGCGCAGTACTCGGCGGGCCGCTCCCCGAAGAGCCGCTCGAAGCCGAGCAAGTGGTCGAGGAGCTCGCCGCCGCCGCGGAGCCGGGGCTCGTGGCGATGGGCAGTGGCCGCTACTTCGGCTTCGTGATCGGCGGCGCGCTCCCGGCCGCGCTCGCCGCGGACTGGCTCACCTCCGCCTGGGACCAGAACGCCGGCCTGTATGTCGGCGGGCCGTCGGCCTCGGTTGTCGAGCAGGTGACCAACGAGTGGCTGCTCGACCTGCTCGGCCTGCCCGCCGGGTGCTCGGTCGGCTACGTCACCGGGACACAGATGGCGCACGTGACGGGGCTTGCGGCCGCCCGGTGGCACGTGCTCGACGCGGTCGGCTGGGACGTCGGCTCGCAGGGCCTCTGCGGCGCGCCGCCTGTGCGCGTGCTCGTCGGCGAGAAACGCCACGTCACCGTCGACCGCGCGCTGCGCCTGCTCGGGCTGGGCGCACCGACGGTCGTCGCCGCCGACGAGCAGGGGAGGCTTGTCCCGGCGGCGCTGCGCGAGGCGCTCGGCGACCAGCCGACGATCGTCTGCGCGCAGGCCGGCGAGGTGAACACCGGCGCCTTCGACCCGCTACCGGAGATCGCAGACCTTGCCGAGGCCGCCGGCGCCTGGCTGCACGTCGACGGTGCTTTCGGGATCTGGGCCGCGGTCTCACCGCGCCTGCGGCACCTGGTCACCGGCATCGAGCGCGCGGATTCCTGGACGACCGACGCCCACAAGTGGCTGAACGTTCCCTACGACTCGGGGATCGTCCTCTGCAGGCATCCCGAGTCGCACCGCGCGGCGATGACGATCGCTGCCTCGTACCTGATCCAGGACGAAGGCGAACGGCAAGTTCGCGACCAGGTCGACTGGGTGCCGGAGTTCTCGCGCCGCGCGCGCGGTTTCGCGGTCTACGCCGCGCTGCGCTCACTCGGGCGCCGTGGCCTCACCGAGCTGGTCGAGCGCTGCTGCGACGGCGCCGCGCGCTTCGCCCGCGCGATCGCGGAGCTGGACGGCGTCGAGGTGCTCAACGAGGTCGTCCTCAACCAGGTGCTCTTCCGCTTCGACACCGACGAGCGCACGGACGAGGTGCTACAGCGCGTGCAAGAGGAGGGCCGCGTCTGGATGAGCGGAACGACGTGGGACGGGCGCAAGGCGATCCGGCTGTCCGTCTCGAACTGGCAGACCGGCGACGCGGAGATCGACCTGGCGGTGGACGCCTTCCGCCGCGCCTACGGCCAGTTGCCGGCGCGGTAGAGCTGGCCTTCGAGCTTCCGGCCGAGGATTCCCTCGAGCCACTGCGAGATCCCGATCAGCGCGTCGAGGTCTATGCCCGTCTCGATCCCCTCGCGCTCGAGCAGGTAGACGAGGTCCTCGGTCGCGATGTTCCCGCTTGCGCGCGGCGCGTACGGGCAGCCGCCGAGCCCGCCGACCGAGGCGTCGAGGACGGTCGCGCCGGCCTCCAGCGCGGCGAGCGCGTTGGCGTAGCCGGTGTTGCGCGTGTTGTGGCCGTGGAAGCCGGCCGCGCCGGTGCTCGCGATCAGCTCCCCCACCTCACTCGGCACGGCGACGCCGATCGTGTCAGCCAGGACGACCTCCGCGGCCCCGAAGCGCGAGGCGAGCTCGCGCACGCGTCCCGGGTCGACGCGACCCTCGAACGGACAGCCGAAGGCGACGCTGATCGTGACGGTCGCAGGCACGCCCACCGCCGAGAGGATCCGCGCGACGCGATCGGTGGCCTCCGCGAGCGACGCGTTGCCGTTCCGCCGGTTGAACTCCTCCGTCGCGCCGAGGGTTGCGTTCAGCCGGTCGAGGCCCGCGGCCGCGAAGCGCTCGGCGCCTTGCTCGTTGAGGACGAGCCCCGAGTACTCGGTGCCGTCTCGCCGTTCGATTCCCGCGACGACCTCCTCCGCGCCGGCCATCTGCGGGACGCGGTCCGGGCGCACGAAGCTGACCGCCTCGACCCGCGGCAGCCCGGCCGCGGCGAGCCGGTTGACGAGCTCCGCCCGGACGCCCGGCTCGAGCACCTCCGACTCGTTCTGGAGGCCGTCGCGCGGCCCGACGTCGCAGAGAACGAGCGGCAACTACTCGTCGAGCCCGGTCGTCTCGACGCGGTTCGGGTGAATTCTCACGGTGATCCGCTGCTCCTCCGGCTTGCGCCACGGATACTCGTCCTGGCCGAGGTACTTCTTCGCCAGCTTGTCGATCTGGTCGTCGGCGCCCTTGGTCGTCAGCTCGGCGCTGCCGTCGATCGAGACCCAGCGGTAGGCGTTCTCGGGGTCGACCACGATCAGGGCCACGCGTGGGTCGTTCCGCAGGTAGCGCTCCTTCGCGCGGCCGACCGCGGTGTTGAACGTCACGCCCTCGTCGTCGACGTCCACCCAGACGACCGTCGTGTGCGGCGAGCCGTTGGGTCGCAGGGTCGTCACCTCGCCCACGAACGGCTCCTCGAGGAACTTGCGCGCCTTCTCGTCGAGCGTTGCCATCCCACCTCCTTGTCCGGTGCCGCCTAGGCTAGTCACTCGATGGGACTCGACGCCGACCTCGATGCCGCCGTCGCGGGCGGCCTGACCGGGGCCGTCGCGGTCGCCGTGAGGCCCGGCTTCCGCTGGGAGGGAGCGAGCGGGGTCGCGGACGTGCGGACCGGCGAGGCGCTGACGCAGGAGCACCGCTTCCGCATCGCCAGCGTCACCAAGACCTTCGTCGCCGCGCTCGCGCTCCTGCTCGTCGAGGAGGGCGTCTTCGAGCTCGACGGCGATGCCGGCCCGCTCGCGGAGGGCGCGACGATCCGGCAGCTGCTGAACCACACGGCCGGCTTCCCGAACTTCGAGGACGACGTGATCGCGATGTTCGAGCCCTACCGGCAGGATCTCGCGCACCGCACGGAGCTGGGCCCGGACGAGATGCTCGCGGCGGTCAAGGCGAAGCCGCGCCGGTTTCCGCCCGGCGAGGGCTGGTCGTACTCCGGCAGCAACTACCAGATCCTCGGGCTGATCATCGAGGACGCGACCGGCGCGAGCCTGCGCGAGGAGCTGAGGCGCCGCATCCTCGACCCGCTGGAGCTCGCCGACACCGAGCTGCCGCCGGACGGCGGCCCGGTGGCCGGGATGGCGCGCGGCTACCTGCCGCCGGACAACGTGCTGCTTCCCGGGCCGGAGCTCGTCGACGTGACCGACCTCGACCTGCCGTACAACCCGGCCGGCGGCGGCATGGTCTCGACGGCGCGCGACGTGGCGGCGTTCCTCGAAGCGCTGCTCGGAGGCCGGTTGCTGTCGTCCGAGTCGCGCGCGGAGCTGCTCCGGACCGTGCCCTCCGACTGGCCCGAGTCCGACGAGTACGGGCTCGGGATCGAGCGGGTCACGTCGCTGATGGGCATCTCCCCGTCACCCTGCGGGCACGCGTGGGGACACTTCGGCTTCTCGGCGGGTTACGGGACGATCGCGCTGGCGAGCGAGTCGGGCGATCGCCAGGTCGTGCTGCTCACGAACGGCGACATCGTCACCACGGACGACCACTGGGACGCCCTCGGCCGCGTGGTCTGGCCCGCGTACTGTCGCTGAGCTAGGGCAGCGCCCGGCCGCGTGTCTCGCGGCCGAAGACCGCCGCGACGAGGCCCCCGGCCGCCATCACGATCGCGATGAAGGTGAGCGACCACGTCGTCGAGCCGGTCGCGTCCTTGAGGTGACCGAAGATGTACGGCCCGGAGATCGCCGCGGCCTTGCCGACGCCTTCCATCAGGCCGAAGGCGCTCGAGCGCAGCCGCGTCGGGAAGGTCTCCGCCGTGTACGGGTAGACCGCGCCCCACGCGCCGAGGTTGAAGAAGCCCGTGAAGAAGAGCGCCGTGATGAACACGCTCTTCGTGTCGGCGACCGCGAACGCGTACGCCGAGACGCCGCCGAGGAAGAGGAAGGCGGCAAGCGTCGGCTTGCGGCCGATGCGGTCGACGAGCCAGATCGCCGCTGCGTAGCCCGGGAACTGCGAGAGCGCCGAGAGCGCGAGCAGCCCGTAGACGTTGATCGAGAAGTTCTTCTCGGCCTCGAGCACGAACGGCAGCCACAGGAAGAGGCCGTAGTAGGAGATGTTGAGCGCCATCCAGACGAGTGCCGTGGTCGTCGTCCGAGGACGCAACCGGTCGGCCAGCAGCTCGCGCACCGACGAGCGCGGCTCTTCCGGCGGCGCCGTCAGCTCACCCGGCTCGACCGGCTTGCCGGTGATCTCGGTCAAGACTTCGGCGGCCTCCTTCGACCGGCCGTGCCGCGCGAGGAAGTAGGGGCTCTCGGGCAGCGAGCGGCGGACGACGAAGGCCAGCAACGCCGGGAAGCTTGCGGCGAGGAAGAGGTAGCGCCAGCTCCACGCGCCGAAGCGGTCGAAGTTCGGGCCGAGGAAGATCCAGGAGAGCCCGACCGCCAGCAGCAGCCCGACCGGCCACCAGAAGTCGAGGAAGACGAGCAGCCGCCCGCGGCGCTGCGGCGGCAGGTACTCGGTCAGCATCGAGGGGTCGACGACGAGCATCCCGCCGAGCCCGAGCCCGGCCAGGAAGCGGAGCGCCATCACCGACCACGGCCCCCAGGCGAGCGCGGTCAGCGCAGTGAAGGCCGCGTACCAGAGGATCGCGTACTGAAAGATGGCCCGGCGGCCGATCCGGTCGGCGAGCCGGCCGAGAGCGAGCGAGCCACAGAGCGAGCCGGCGAGCGCGGCGCTGTTGACGAGGCCCTGCATGCGGCCGTCGAGGTGCCAGGTGGCCGTGAAGATCGGCGCGACGAAGCCGACGAGCAGGATCTCCATCGCGACGAAGGTCCACGCCGCGCCGGTGACGAGGATCGCCTTCTTGTGGAACCGCGAGAGCCCGCCTTCTCGGAGGACGTCCTCGACGTTTCGGCTCGGAGCCTGGACTGCGATGTCTGCTGTCGTCATCTTCGGCTAGGTTTACGACTATGAGTCGAAAACCTCGGCGGGAGTCTACCAGCACGCGGCCGGCCCACGTCACGCTGGCGGTCGTGTTGCAGGTCCGCGAGGGACGGCTGCAGGCATTGCTCTGGCAGCGGGCGCGCGCGCCGTTCCTCGGCGCGTGGTCCCTCCCGGGCGGCTACCTCGATCCCGGCGAGACGTTGGAGCAGTCGATCCGGCGCCACCTGGCCGTCAAGGTGGACGTCCGGGAGCTCGCCCACCTCGAGCAGCTCGAGACGCTCAGCGATCCGGGCCGGAACCCGCTCGAGTGGGAGCTCGCGACCGCATACCTCGGGCTCGTGCCGGCCGACGTCGATCCGGCCGTGCCCGAGGACACGCGCTGGCACCCGGTCTCGCGGCTGCCCGAGCTCGCGTTCGACCACCGCGCGATCGTGCTCGCCGGGCGCGACCGGCTGCGGGCGAAGCTCTCGTACACGAACGTCGGTTTCGCGCTCGCGCCGCCGGAGTTCACGCTCTCGGAGCTGCGCGATCTCTACGTGGCTGCGCTCGCGCACGAGGTCTCGGCGACGAACCTGCAACGGATCCTCCTGCGCCGCGGCGTGCTCGCGGCGACGGGCGCACGGCGCGCTCCGGGCCGCGCAGGGGGCCGGCCGGCGGAGCTCTACCGCTTTCGCTCGCGGCGGCTCGAGATCACCGACCAGTTCGCCGTGCTGCGACCCCCCGGCTGAGGGATGCCCCGGCTCCCGCCCGGCCCTATCGTCCGCCCAGCAGGGGAAGGAGGAAGGGGTCGTGAAAAGCTCTCTCTACGCGGGGGTCGCAGTGATCGCGTGCGTCGTCCTGGCGTTACTGGCCGTGGCGCTGACGCTCGCGCTCAACGGCTGAGGATAAAAAGTCACACTTTCGTCACGCTTTACCCTTGACGAAACCCGGGGTCCGACACCGATTTTCGTCAAGCCGAATAGACTCGGCCGATGGAAATCGGTTCCTGGTGGAAGAAACTCATGAAGCGCGAGGACGCGGAGGCGATGCACGAGGCCGAGGAGCGGTCGTACGAGACGCCGGAGGAGCGGCAGCTCACCTCGACCGACATCGAGGGCGTCAAGGACGACCAGTTCGTCGCGCGAGGCGAGCACGAGGCGAACATCGGGGACGCCGACCGCCTCGGCTTGGGCAACGACGAGTAAGCGTCAGCCGGTGACCGTCACCGGCACTCGCTGCACCGCGTTGTTCGCGTAGCCGCCGAGGTTCCAGGGCGTCTCGACGGGTTGCTCGTTCCCGTCCTGGTCCCGCGCGCGTGAGCAGAGCACGTACTCGCCCGGCTCCGCCTGCCAGCGGAAGCGCCAGCCGCGCCATGCCCAGCGCCCCTCGGCGGGCTCGAGCTCCGCGTCGCCCCAGGTCTCGCCTCCGTCGCTGCTGACCTGCACGCCCGCGATCGGCGCGAGCCCGGACCACGCGCGGCCCTCGATCACGACCTCGCCCGGCTCGACCGTGCGCGCGCGCGTGAAGAACTCGGGAATTCCCGGCGGGACGAACAGCGAGCGCGGGACGATCCACTGCACCGGCGTCCCCTCCTCGTCCTCGGTCTGGCGAAGGCGGTAGCCCGACGCCTGCTGGTAGCCGGTGAACGGCGCGTCGAGCACGTCGATCTCGCTGAGCCACTTGACGCTCGTCATCCCGTACCAGCCGGGGACCAGCAGGCGCAGCGGAAAGCCGTGCTGCGGCGGGAGCGGGCCGCCGTTCATCTCGTAGGCCAGCAGCACGTCCTCGCGGAACGCGTCCTCGACGGTGAGGCTCCGCTGGTAGCGCTGGTCGATGCCGCCCTCGATTCCGCGGTCGACCCCGGTGAAGAGGATCTCGACTGCGCTCTCCCCCACGCCGGCGTCCTCCAGCAAGGGACGCAGCGGAGTTCCCGCCCAGCGCGCCGTTCCCACCGCTTCGAGCAGCCACGGCTGGCTGACCGGCCGCGGCTCGAGGCGCGCCCGCCCGTTCCCCGCGCACTCCATCGTCACAGCCAGCTCCACGCGCGGACGCTCCTTCAGCTCGTCGAGCCCGAGCGAGAGCTCACGCTCCCCGCGCACGCGCAGCCGCCACGAAGCCGCGTCGACCAACGGCACGTCGTAGTGGATCAGCAGATAGTGGAGCCCGACCGGCGTCACGTCGTAACGCAGCGCCTCGAGCGGCATCCCGTGGTTTCGGGCCGCGAGCTGGAGCTCCTCGAGGCTGATCCCCTCGGTCACACGGTGAGCCTAACGCGCCCGGCGAATGAGCCGAACGGCCCATTGACACGCACCCCCCGGTCCCGAGAGGCTGGGGCCGTGAGCCACACGCAGATCTTCATCTGGTGCGTCGTGCTGATCGTCCTCGAGTGGAATCACTTCAAGTGGATCTGGTGGACCTACTGGGACTGCGGCAAGTGCGGCGCCAAGCACAAGGACTGCGGCTGCAGCTCCAAGTGGCTCATGCTCTTGTAACGGGGGAACCCCTGGTTCCCCCATTGGCCCCCTCCTTGCGGACGGAAGCTCACCGCAACCGCTGCAGGAGCCGCCACCTGGCCAGATACGGCCATCGTTCTTGGCGTAGCGAGGCTCCCGCCGGGCGAAGCCCGGCTCCGCCGGCCGGTCGCAGCGCGCCCTACCTGCTCTTCACAGACGCACGAGCCTGAGCGTTCTTCGCCAGCAGGAGTGCCATCGTCGGGCACGACGCAACGGCGCGCTCCGCATGCTGCTCGAGCTCGCCCGAAACCGGCGTCGAGTCGACGATCGGATAGCCCCACTCGTCGAGCGAGATGCGCTCGGGCAGGAGCTCGGCGCAGAGGCCGCTGCCGTCGCACGCGATCGGGTTGACGCGCACCGAGCGGCTCACGGGCGCACCCGCCCCGTCGGCATGAACTCGCCGCGCCTGCCGGTGCAGCGTCCGGCGAGGTGGTTCTCGATCTCTGCGGAGAAGATCGTCAGCGCGCTCTCGACGAAGCGGGCAGCTCCGTCCGGGTGACGGCAGGCTCCGCGGCCGCGGACCTGCTGCAGCCAGCGCACGGCTCGCTCGCGCGTGTCCGCGCTGCCGGCGACGAGGGTCTCGAGCGCACCGGCGAGCGCGGCGAGCCCGTGGACGCAGGGGCCGCACTGGTCCGCGCTCTCATCGGCGAGATAGCGCGACACGCGTGCCGCCTGGTCGAGGCCGCAGGCGGCCCCCGGCAACGCGACGATCGCGCCGGCGCCGAGCGATGCCCCCACTCGGGCGAGGTCGGACTCGAGCAAGGAGAGCCCCGCGGCGGACTCGGGATCGACCCAGCTGCCGAAGTAGCCGCCGACGAGGAACGCGCCGGGCTCGCCGCGTACGCCGCCGGCCTGGTCGAGCACCGTGCGCAGCGGTGTTCCGAGCGAAGCTTCGTAGACGCCGGGCCGGTTGACTGCGCCGGAGATCGTGAAGAGCGCCGAGCCGGGCTCGTCCGGCGTTCCCGCGGCCCGGAACCACTCCGGCCCGAGGCGTGCGATCAGCGCCATGTTGGCCAGCGTCTCGACGTTCTGGACGAGCGTGGGCGCTCCGCCCACGCCTCGTTCGTAGGGCCGCGGCGGCGTGAACGCGGGCTTGGCCGCACCGCCGTTCAGGAAGCTGACGAGGGCCGTCTCCTCCCCGGTGACGAACCCGGACGGGACGGGCGCAAGCTGGAGCGTCACACCTCGGTCGATTCGGCGAGCCCTGCGTTCGTCGAGCGCGCGGGCGACGACCCCGAGCTCCTCGCCGGCGTTTCGATCGACGGCCACGAACGCCTCGCGGGCGCCGACCGCCGCCGCGGCCAGCGCGACGCCCTCGAGCACGAGGTGCGGAGCGCGGCGGAGGAGGGCCTTGTCCTTGAAGCTGACGGGCTCGCCTTCCGCTCCGTTCGCCAGGACGACCGGACGGCGCCTGGCCGAAGCGACCGTGGCGAGCTTCCGTCCGGCCGGAAAGCCGGCGCCGCCCCGCCCGCGCAGGCCGGCCGCTCCGACACGCTCGATCAGGCCGGCGGCCGAAGGCTGCGGCCCGTGGACCGCGTGGTGCGCGTCGAGCCACAACGGCGAGCCGTCGCGCGGGAGGCCGGCGAACAGGCGTGGCAGCGCGCCTGCGTCGGGCCAGGTTGCGCCGAGCGCGCTCACGTGACGTGGAGCGAGCCGCCGAAGGTCTGGCTCGCGGAGTCGAGTTGCAGATCGATGTTGAGCGAGAGCGAGCGGCCCGACGCGTCGTGGACGGATGCGACGAGCCGCGACCCCTCGAGCGAGACAACCTGGCCGGAGTAGGCGTCCGGCGACGACTGCGGCCCGAAGGTGACGCTGCTGCCGGTCAGCTGAATCCCACCGCCGTCGAGCGGGACGCCTCGGAGCGTCACCCGCAGCAGGCCCTTCGACCCGCTGTCGGCGGTCGCGTCGAGGCCGACGGTGACCAGGCCGTCCTGAGAGGAGCCGGACTGGGAGATGCGCCCACTGAGCGAGGCGTCGTAGGGCGCGGACGGGAGCGATGGGCCGGCGCTCACGGTCACGACCTTCGTCACCTGCACCGAGCGGGCGCCGGCGGCGAGCAGGCTCGACGGCGTCCCGGCGCGGCTCGCCCACCCGTGCTGCAACGGTCCTGCGGCGGCCCAGATGCCGATTGCCGCCGGGAGCACGAGCGCGGCCGCGCCGCCCGCCAGGCGGACGGAGCCCGGCGACGCCTGCGCCTCGTAGACGCGCCAGAGCACCGCAAGGACGACCGATCCTGCCGAGATCAGCGCAAGCAGCCCGAGCCAGCCGGTACGCGCGTCACTCCCGGTGCCGAGCGCGTGCACGAGCGCGACCGGCCAGGAGGCATACGCGAGCCAGTGCACGAAGCGCCAGGCGCGGTAGCCGACGCGCGCACGCAGCAGGCTCGTCGCGATCAGCGCGAGCAGCAGGTCGAACGCGAGCGCGCCGAAGCCGACCCAGACCGGGCGGTAGGCCGAGACGAACGGGATGACCGCGTCCTTCAGGCCGATCGGCGTGTAGCCGTCCAGGACCGTGGTCAGCACGTGCACGAACACGAAGGCGAGCGCGAACAGCGTCACGCTCCGGTGGAGCCCGGAGACGACGAAGCGCGGCCAGCGCGGTGTGGCCCAGCGCGTCGAGGTCAGGATGCCAAGGACGAGGCCGGTCGTGAGCAGCAGGAGCGCGACGACGCCCGTCCCGCGGGTCAGATACCAGTAGGCGCTCGGGCCCGTCGCCGCGAGCAGCGTCACTCGCTCTCCTCCGGCCAGTCGCCGACGTGGACGACTTCACCGGACTCGCGCACGAGCCGCGCCGGAAGGCCGCGCGCGCCGAGCCAGCCGGGCGCCTCTTCGCCGAGCACGACCGCCGCGGTGCTGGCGGCGTTCGCGTCGACGCAGGTCGCGCCGGCGACGGTCACCGTTCGCCAGGGCGTCTCGGCCGGGCGCCCCGTGCGGGGGTCGATGATGTGGTGGAGGGTCGTCTTGCCCGCGCGCCAGAAGCGCACCCGCGTGCCCGAGGTCGCGAGACCGCCGGCACTGAGCGCGACGGCCGGCCCCGGCGCTTCCGGGGAGACGGCCTGATCGTCCGCGATCCGGACGGGCCAGCCGCCGTCGGGCAGCGGGCCGGAGATCGAGATATCGCCGCCGAGACTGACCAGGACGCCGGTCCCGGACGCTTCCGCGGCGGCGAGCGCGGCCCGGTCTGCGGCGAGCGCCTTCGCGGTCGCTCCGAGATCGAGCTCGGTGCCCTCGGGGAGCGCCACCGTCCAGGCGGCGCGGTCGACCTCGATCGAGCGCCAGCCCGGAACCGGCGCGTACGAAGCGCGGAACGAGCGGCCGTCGCGCAGCTTCACGTGCACGAAGCGCCGGTCGTAGCCCGCGAGCCTGAGCGTCCGCCCGATCGTCGGGTCGACGAGCCCATCGGTCGCGTCGGCAACCCTGAGCGCGACCTCGATCGCCTCGAGCAGCAGCGGCCCCACTGGCGCCGGCCCGTCGCCCGCGGAAGCGTTCAGCAAGGCCAGCTCCGAGTCGTCCCGGAAGCGGCTGCAGGCTTCATCGACCGCCGCCAGCTCGCGCTCGAGCTCGGCGTGCGCGGCCGGGAGCCCATCGGCCTCGGCGACGCAGAGCACGGCCGTCGTCCCGAGGGCCGGAAAGGAGACCGACGCGAGCTCGGCGATCACGAGCCGCCGGACGAGACGACGGGCGCTACCTCCGTGGTGACCGGTGGAGGCGGCGGCGTGAACGTCTCCGTCGCCGCCGGCGTGGCGGTCGTTGCGGCCTGCGTGGTCGTCCGCACCGTCCGCGTCGTCGTCCGCACGACCGCCCGGCGGGCCGCGTGGCCCGGGACCGAGTGGGCGGCGATGCCGGCGAACACGCCGGCGAGGGCGGTCGCGCCCAGCAGCACGCCCTTCGTGATCCGCTTCAACCGTCGAAGGCCGGCGTCACGCGCCCGGGACCGCGATGCGCGGGGCGGAGATTCCATGGCGCGAGCATGCCCGCGGCACATGAGACACCGATGAAAAACCCCTGAGCTGGCCCTAAGAATCGTCGGGCGCGCGTCCGACGGCGAGCCAGACGTCCGCCCCGCCTTCCGGCCGGTTCCGCGCGCCCGCGTGCCCACCGTGCGCCGCGGCGATCAGGTCGACGATCGAGAGGCCGAGCCCGCTTCCGGCGCCACTCCGCGAGTCGTCGGACCGGCTGAAACGCTCGAACGCCCCGGGGAGGAAGTCGTGCGGGAACCCGGGGCCGTCGTCCTCGACGTGCAGCTCGACGAAGCGCCCGGCCGGCGTCGCGGACAGGCGGATCGAGCCGGTGCCGTACGAGAGGGCGTTGTCCACCAGGTTGCCGAGCGCCTGCTCGAGCCGAACGGGATCGGCGTCGAGGACGATGCCGTCGGGATCGACGCGGTCGAGCGTTCGGCCGCGCCTCGCCGCGAGCTGCTGGAAGCGCTGCACGACCACATCGAGCACCTCCGCTGCCGGCACGCGCTCGCGCCGGACCGGCAGCTCGCCCGCGTCGGAGCGCGCGATCAGGAGCAGGTCTTCCGCCAGGCGCGTCAGGCGCTCGGTCTCCTCCGATGCCGAGCGGAGAGCGTCTTCGAGCGCCTCGCGCGTCCGGGGATGGCGCAGGGCGACCTCGAGCTCGGTCCGCAGGAGCGCGAGCGGCGTCCGCAGCTCGTGGCTGGCGTCCGAGACGAAGCGCCGCTCGTGCTCGACCGCTGCCTGCAGGCGGTCGAGCATCTCGTTCAGGGTCTCGGCGAGCCGTGAGATCTCGTCCCGGGCGGCCGGCTGCGGCAGGCGCGCGCCGGGCGTCGAGCCGGAGATCGCCTGCGCGCGGACCCGCATCGCCTCGACCGGGCGCAGCGCCGCCGCCGCCAGCCCGTAGCCGGCAAGCGCGGCGAGGAGCAGCGCCAGCGGGCCGGCCAGCGCAAGCTCCTGGAGCAGGTGGTCGAGGGTCTCGTTGCGCGGCTCGAGCGATCTCGCAGCGACGAGCACCGCGGGCCGGCCCCGCACCGTCGACGGCTGAGCGAGCAGGCGCCAGCGTTCGCGCAGGCCAGGCAACCGGCTCGATCGGAGAATTCGTTCGCCCGCCCGCGACCTGCCGCAGCTCCGAGGGACGCAGGAGGAGCGGCAGCCCGGGCGGATCGGAGCCGACAACCGAGCCGCTCGGCCGGATCACCTGCGCGATCCCGCCCCCCGCGGCAGAGTCGAGGTCGAGGCGGCCGCGGTCGAGATGGGAGACGTCGATCGTCTGCGAGCGGAGGCTCTGATCGATCGAGACGATCAGCGCGTGGTCGACGCGGTCGTAGACGAAGAAGCTCATCGCGGCGAGCACGACCGCCATCACGACCGTGAAGGCAAGCGTCAGGCGCACGCGGATCGGCAGACGGTTCAGCAACTCAGCCTCCGTCCTCGCGGAGCCGGTAGCCGACGCGGCGCACGGTCTCGAGCGCGTGCCGACCGAAGGGACGGTCGATCTTCTCGCGGAGGTAGCGGACGTAGACGTCGACGAGGTTCGAGCGGTTCTCGTAGCCGATGTCCCACGCGCTCTCGAGCAGCTGCAGGCGCGAGAGCGCGTGCCCCGGCTGGCGCATGAACGACTCGAGCAGGGCGAACTCCTTCGACGACAGCTCGAGCTCCTGCTCGCCGCGCCAGGCGCGGTGCGCAGCCGGGTCGAGCCGGAGGTCGCCGACCTCGAGCACCGGTGGCCGCTCCGCCGGGACCCGCCGCACGAGCGCCCGCAGCCGCGCGAGCAACTCGGCAAACGAGAACGGCTTGACGAGGTAGTCGTCCGCGCCGGCGTCGAGCCCTTCGATCCGGTTCTCGACCGCATCGCGCGCGGTGAGCATCAACACCGGCGTCCACACGCCGCCTTCACGCAGCGCGCGGCAGGTCGTCAGTCCGTCTTGTCCCGGCAGCATGACGTCGAGCACGATCACGTCATAGGGCACCGCGCGCGCCATCCAGAGAGCCTCCTCGCCGCGACCGGCCACGTCGGCCGCGTGTCCTTCCTCGCGCAGCCCGCGGGCAAGCAGTTCGGCCAGCTTCTTCTCGTCCTCGACGACCAGCACGCGCATGCCTTCCATTGTCGCCCTGCCGACGGGGGCACGGCGTTGCTCTCATCCGCGTTTCATCTCGAATTGCTGTTCTGAGAGCGTGCCCGGGCCAGATCTCGAACCGACCGCGGCCAACGAGCGACTCACCGCGACGACGGCGACCGTGCTGCTCATGCTGCTTGCCGTGGAGGGCTTCACGGTCCTCTCGGTCCGCCAGTTCCTCTCGTTGCACATCATCGTCGGGCTCCTGCTGATCCCACCCGTGTTGCTGAAGATCGCGAGCACCGGCTACCGCTTCTTCCGCTACTACACCGGCAACGCCGACTACGTCGCAAAGGGGCCGCCGCACATCCTCATGCGGCTGCTGGCACCGCTGCTCGTCGTCTCGACCCTGGCGCTGTTCGCAAGCGGCGTCGCGCTCCTGGCGCTCGGGCCCGAGCGGCATCGCGACATGATCCTCGGGCTGCACAAGGCGAGCTTCGTCGTGTGGTTCGTCGTGATGGGAATCCACGTGCTCGTCTACGCCCCGCGGCTCCCGCGCGCGCTCTCGTCCCGGCGCGGCTGGCCACGGATCGGCCTCGTCGCCGCCTCGATCGCCGCCGGCGGGGTGCTCGCCGCCGGGGCCTACTCGCTTGCCGATCCCTGGCTACACCGCGCTCAGGAGCAAGAGCGTGAGGGCAGCGCGTCCCTCGTCGTGAAGTGCACCCCGGCGAGGGCCTCGAGCGAGAACCCCTCCGCCGGCCCGGGCGCAACGTCGAGCTCCAGCCTCGGCCGGCCCCAGCGCTCGTACTGCTCGCCGTCGATGTAGACGGGCACGCTCTCGACCTCACCCAGCAGCAGATCGTTCGGGCTCACCATCAGCTCGCCCTCGCGCATGCAGATCGGGGAGCTGCCGTCGCAGCAGCCCCCCGACTGGAAGAGCATCAGCGGCCCGAAGGCGGCCGTCAGGTTTCGAAGAACCCTGATCGCAGGGATCGTCGCGACGACCTGCGTGGTGGCCACCTCGGCGCTCATCGTTAGAAGAGCCCCAGCGGCTTCGGGTCGTAGCTGACGAGCATGCACTTCGTCTGCGTGTAGTGGTCGAGCATCATCTTGTGGTTCTCGCGCCCGACGCCCGAGACCTTGTAGCCGCCGAAGGCCGCGTGCGCGGGATAGAGGTGGTAGCAGTTCGTCCAGACGCGCCCGGCCTTGATGCCGCGGGCCATCCGGAACGCCCTGCTCTGGTCGCGGGTCCAGACGCCGGCGCCGAGGCCGTACATGGTGTCGTTCGCGATTGCGAGCGCCTCCGCCTCGGTCTTGAACGTCGTCACCGCGAGCACCGGGCCGAAGATCTCCTCCTGGAAGATCCGCATGTCGTTGGTGCCCTTGAAAACGGTCGGCTCGAAGAAGAAGCCGTCCTCGAGCTCACCCTCGAAGTGGGCCCGCTTGCCGCCGGTCAGCAGCTCCGCGCCCTCGTCGAGACCGATCTTGACGTAGCCCTCGATCTTCTCGAGCTGCGCGGCCGAGACCTGCGGGCCGATCATCGTCGAAGGATCGAGCGGGTTGCCCTGGCGGATCTGCTCGATCCGGGCGAGGCACCGCTTGATGAACTCCGGGTAGATCGACTCCTGGATCAGGGCCCTCGACGGGCAGGTGCAGACCTCGCCCTTGTTGAAGGCGTAGAGCACGAGGCCCTCGACCGCCTTGTCGAGGAAGTCGTCGTCCTCGGCCATCACGTCGGCGAAGAAGATGTTCGGCGACTTGCCGCCGAGCTCCGTCGTCGAGGGGATGATGCTCTGGGCGGCGTACTGCATGATCATGCGGCCCGTCACGGTCTCGCCCGTGAAGGCGATCTTGGCGATCCGCTTGTTCGAGGCCAGCGCCTTGCCGACCTCTGCCCCCGGCCCGTTGACGATGTTGATCACGCCGGGCGGCACGATCTCCTCGATCAGCTCGGCGAACTTGAGGATCGACCACGGGGTCGGGCTGGCCGGCTTGAGCACCACGCAGTTCCCGGCTGCGAGGGCCGGCGCCAGCTTCCACGCCGCCATCAGCAGCGGGAAGTTGAACGGGATGATCTGGCCGACGACGCCCAGCGGCTCCTTGAAGTGGTACGCGTAGGTGTCCTTGTCGATCTCGGCGATGCTCCCCTCCTCCGCCCGGATCACCGAGGCGAAGTAGCGGAAGTGGTCGGCCGCGAGCGGGATGTCGGCGGCGAGGGTCTCGCGCACCGGCTTGCCGTTCTCCCAGCTCTCGGCGACCGCGAGCATCTCGAGGTTCTCCTCGATCGCGTCCGCGATCCTGTTCAGGACCTTCGAGCGCTCGGCTAGCGAGGTCTCCGCCCAGTCGTCCTTGGCCGCATGAGCGGCGTCGAGGGCGAGCTCGATGTCCTCCGCACTCGAGAGCGGCACCTCGGTGAACGGCTCGCCGGTGACCGGCGACACGTTCTCCGCGTAGCGGCCCTCGATCGGGGCGACCCAGTGTCCCCCGATGAAGTTCTCGTAGCGCTCCTTGAGCTCGACGGGGCTGCCTGCGCGCCCTGGAGCTTCGTAGAGCACCGTCTGCTCGACGGTTGCCATACCGACTCCTTTCCGGAATGGACCGCGCCACATTGCGCGGCCACCGTCAGCCTTGCCGACCCGGAGCGCGGCGCCATCGGGGTCGCCACGGAACCAGTTGCTCGAAAACCCGTACTCAGGCTTCCACGTCGATCGACTCGAGCACGACGCCCTGCGCCTCGGGCTCGGTCGGATCGGTGCGCAGCTCGGCCTCGACCGCGGCGCCGTCGGCCACCGTGCCGCGCGCGGCGTCCTCGAAGTGCTCGCGGAAGTGCGCCTCCGTGAAGTGCGAGAGCGCGCCGAGCCGCACGCGGATCCGGGTCACGCGCGCGGCGCCCTCGGAGCGCGCCTCCGCCTCGAGCTTGCGGATCAGGTCGTCCATCAGTGCCTTCTCGTGCACTCGGCCACCACCTCCTCCCGGACCGCCTCCGCGACCCGCGCGGCGGCGGCCTCGACCTCGGGGCTGAGCGTCTCGCCCGTCCGGAAGCTCGCGCCCTCGATCCCGTAGACGACCGTCCTCTCCGGCAGCCGCCCGAGCGCGCGGGCCAGCTCGACCGCCTCGGCGAGGCCGAAGTGGTGCGTCGAGGTGCGGAACAGCGCCGCCGGCAGCTCGTGCTCGGTCGCGTCGTGCCGGTGGACGGTGCCCGGCTCCGCGCCGGAGGAGACGGCGTCGACGACCCAGACGGCGCCGGCGCCTTCCCATGAGTCGATCAGGCTCGTCGGCTCGCCCTCGCGCTGGAGCAGCTCGACGCCCTCCGGCAGCGTGCCCTCGAGCAGGCGCGCGACCTCGAGCCCCGCCGCGTCGTCGGAGCGCAAGGCGTTGCCGATCCCGATCACCTTCGCTGGACGTCCAGCTTCAGAAAATGGGTCGCGCACGAGATGCAGGGGTCGTAGTTGCGGATCGTCTGCTCGCAGAGGAGCGAGAGCTCGTCGTCGGGGACGTCGAGCGAGCGCTCGACCACGCCGCGCAGGTCCTCCTCGATCGTGCGCTGGTTCTGCGAGGTCGGCGGCACGATCTTCGCGTCGAGGATCGTCCCCTCGGAGTCGAGCTCGTAGCGGTGGTAGAGGATCCCGCGCGGCGCCTCGGTGCAGCCGTGGCCGACACCGGCACGCGGCTCGACCTCGACCGCCGGCGCGTCGGGCTCCTCGTACTCCGCGATCAGGCGCAGCGCCTCGTCCGCGGCGTAGACGAGCTCGACGGAGCGGACGACGATCGAGCGGAACGGGTTCCGCTCACCGGCCTCGAGGCCGGCCTCGCGCGCAGCCTCGAGCGAGAGCGGCGAGAGCGACTCGAAGCCGTGCGCGAAGCGCGCCAGCGGCCCGCAGAGGTAGGAACCGCGCTCGCGCAGCGAGGAGTGGAGCGCGTTCGACCACTCGACGTGCTCCTCGACGAAGTGGTCGTCGTACTCGGAGACGGCGATGTCGAGCCCGCGGTTGGAGACGATCCGGCCCTGGTCGATCGGGTACTCGCCCGGCTCGGCCAGCGCGACCAGCTCGTAGTCCTGCTCGTAGTCGGGGAAGTCGAGGCCGGCGGTGAACCGCACCGTCTCGAGCGCGATCTCCCGCGCCCGCTCGAGCTTCTCGACGAGCGGCTGCAGCTCCCGTTTCCGCGGCGCCCGGTACCAGCCGCCGACCCGAACGTTGATCGGGTGCACCTCCCGCCCGCCGACGACGGTCATCACCTCGTTGCCGGTCTTCTTCAGCTCGAGCGCCTGCGACACGGCAGCCGGGTTGTCGCGCGCCAGCTCGATCGCGCTCTCGTAGCCGAGAAAGTCGGGCAGGTGGAGCATGTAGACGTGCAGCGCGTGGCTTTCGATCCACTCGCCGCAGTAGAGGAGCCGCCGAAGGGCGCGGAGCTGGCCGCCGACCTCGACGCCGCAGGCCTGCTCCATCGCCGCGCAGGCGCTCATCTGGTACGCGACGGGGCAGATCCCGCAGATCCGCGCGGTGATGTCGGGCGCCTCGGTGAAGGCCCGCCCGCGCAGGAAGGCCTCGAAGAAGCGCGGCGGCTCGTAGATGTCGAGCTTCACCTCCTCGACGACGCCGCCGGCGATCTTGACCAGCATCGCCCCCTCGCCCTCGACCCGGGCGAGGTAGTCCGTCTTGATCGTCCTGGTCCTAGCCCTGGCCATCCGCCGCCCGCGCATTCTCGAAGGCCTCGACGTTGAACGTCCGGTAGACCCGCTCGGTGTCGCGCTCGTCGAGCCCCAGCACGTGGAGCTGCTTCGTCAGCGAGGCGGTGTTCGGCGTCTCCATCGGCCCGAAGCACCCGTAGCAGCCGCGGTCGTAGGCGGGGCAGAGCGCGCCGCAGCCGGCGTGGGTGACCGGGCCGAGGCAGGGCGTGCCGTGGGCGACCATCACGCAGACGGTCCCGCGCCGCTTGCACTCGGTGCAGACGCTGGTCGAAGGGATGCTCGGGCGGCGACCGTGCAGGAAGGCGGTCAGCACCTCGAGCAGCTGGCGCTTGTTGATCGGACAGCCGTGCAGCTCGTAGTCGACCGTGACATGGGCCGAGATCGGCGTCGAGGTCTCCAGCGTGGAGACGTATTCGGGCGAGGCGTAGACGACCGAGAGGAAGTCCTTGACGTCGGCGAAGTTCTTCAGCGCCTGGATCCCGCCGGCGGTCGCGCAGGCGCCGATCGTGACCAGCTTCTTCGAGACCCGCCGCACCTCCTGGATGCGCTCGGCGTCGTGCGCGGTCGTGACCGAGCCCTCGACCAGCGAGAGGTCGTACGGCCCCTTGCTCGTCGCGCGCCGCGCCTCGAGGAAGTAGGCGATCTCGACCTCGCCCGCGATCGCCAGCAGCTCGTCCTCGCAGTCGAGCAGCGAGAGCTGGCAGCCGTCGCAGGAGGCGAACTTCCAGACGGCGAGCTTGGGCTTCCGCGCGCTCACAGCTCTCTCACCGCCATCAGCGGCGCGACCTCGTCCCAGCGGTAGACGGGCCCGTCGCGGCAGATCAGGGTCGGGCCGAGCTGGCAGTGGCCGCAGTGGCCGAGCCCGCACTGCATGTTCCGCTCCATCGAGACGTGGATCCGCTCCGGCGCCACGCCCCGCTCGAGCAGCGCCTCGGCGCTCGTCCGCATCATGATCTCGGGCCCGCAGATGAAGGCCGTCGCGGCGGCAGGGTCGAAGCTGGCGGATGCGACGAGCTTGGCGACGAAGCCGACCTTGCCGGTCCAGCTCGTGTCGGCCGCGTCCACGGTCACGTCCACCTGCAAGCGCTTGCGCCAGCGCTCCACCTCCTTGCCGTAGAGCAGCTCCTCGGGGCGTCGGCTGCCGTAGAGGACGACCGCCTCGCCGAGCTCCGCGCGGCGGCGCAGGAGCTCGTAGACGACGGGCCGCAGGGGCGCGAGGCCGATCCCGCCCGCGATCACGATCGCATCGCCGCCGAGCGCGGCCTCGACCGGCCAGGCGTTGCCGAACGGCCCGCGGACGCCCAGGACTGCCCCGCGCTTCGCGCCGCAGATCGCCTGCGAGACGGCGCCGACCGCGCGCACGGTGTGCACGAGCGGGCCCTCGACGTCGCCGGAGACCGAGATCGGCACCTCGCCGATCCCGAACGAGTAGAGCATCGTGAACTGGCCCGGCGCGAGGCCCAGCGGCTCGCCGCCGCCGGCCGGCTCGAGCTCGAGCGTCCATGTGTCCTCGGTCTCCCGCCGCCTCCGCGTGACCGCGAAAGGCCTCGGCGCCATCGGCCCGTGGAGCTCAGTCGCCGTCGCGGCCATAGAGGTCGAGGAGCCGGAGCCTCGTCCACTGGAGGCGCTCGATCAGCACCTGGGCGAAGCGGGACATGAGCTCGTAGCCGAGCCTGGGGTCGTCCAGGCACTTGCCGCGCAGGCAGGCGCCGTCGAAGGCGGTGGCCCGAAGGTCCGTCAGCGCGCGTGCGTCGAAGTGCCAGCGGTAGGGCGGGAAGAGCCACGACCAGCCCGCGACCTCGCCCGCCTCGAGCGTCTCGATGATCGCCGGCCCGCGGGCGGGCACGTACGTCTCCAGCGCCACGCTCCCGTGGCGGACGAGATAGAAGGTGTCGGCCTGGTCGCCCTCCCGGAAGAGGACCGTGCCGGCGTCGAAGTGGACGTTCTGCGCGCAGCCGGCGATCAGCGCCAGGTCCTCGGCGGGAAGGCCGTTGAAGACCGGCACTCCTTCCAGCAGGGTCTCAATGGTCTCCATCGCGAGCCTCCTCTCCGTCGGTTGCCCTGATCGCGGTCAGCTCTTCGGTCACGTCGATCCCGACCGGGCACCAGGTGATGCAGCGGCCGCAGCCGACGCAGCCGGATTCGCCGAACTGGTCGTGCCAGGTGCCGAACTTGTGCGTCAGCCACTGGCGGTAGCGCGAGCGGCCGGAAGGCCGGATCGAGCCGCCGTGGATGTACGAGTAGTCGACCGAGTAGCACGTCTCCCAGACCCGGTGGCGCTCGGCGCCGCCCTCGAGGTCGGTCGTGTCCTCGACGGTCGTGCAGAAGCAGGTCGGGCAGACCATCGTGCAGTTCCCGCAGGTGAGGCAGCGCTCGGCGACGTCGTCCCAGCGCGGGTGCTCGAGGTTGCCCCTGAGCAGGCCGTGCAGGTCGGTGGCGTCGAGCTGCCGGCCCATCTTGTGCACCGCGCCCTCGACCGCCGCGCCGGCCGCCTCGAGGTCTTCGGTGGTCGCCTCCCGCCCGGGCAGCTCGGCAAGGACCTCCGCCCCGCGCTCGCTGCCGGCCTCGGCGAGGAAGCGGTGCTCGCCGTCGAGGATCTCGGTCAGGGCGAGGTCGTAGCCGCGCTCGGCCTTCGGCCCGGTTCCCATCGAGACGCAGAAGCAGGTGCCGCTTGGCTCGAAGCAGTTGACGGCGACGAGGAAGGTCCCGTCGCGCCGGGCTGCGTAGTCGCGGTCGACGAACTTCCCGCCGATGAAGACGCGGTCCTGGGTCGCGATCGCGTGCAGCTCGCAGGAGCGGACGCCGAGGAAGGCGAGCGGCGTCTCGTCCAGCGGCTCCTCCTCGACCTCGAGCGCGCCGTCGCCGTTCTGCTGCGCCCGCCAGAGCTTCAGCCGCGGCGGCAGCAGGAACTGCTTCCACGAGTGCGGCCCGACCGCGTAGCCGAAGCGCGCCTCGTCGTCGCGGCGCTCGAGCCGGTAGTGCCCGCCGTCCTGGGAGTCGGTCCAGCCGATCGGCAGCTCGGCCGCGGAGTCGAGATCCTCGTAGACGATTGCCCCGTCGCGGACGGTCGGGCCGAGGACGCGGAAGCCGCGTTCTCGCAGCGCGGCGACGAGCGCCTCCAGGGCGCCCGGCTCGATCACGCGTGTCGCGGGCTCGGGCATCACGGTCAGCGTCGCGGCTCCGCAGCGAGCCTACATCCGTGGGTTCCCCGATTACAGGTGCGGTGTTGCGCGGTTCAATGCGCACATGGCCGCCGTCGCCAGCCGCCGCCGCTTCCGGGTCCGAGGCGTCGTTCAGGGGGTGGGCTTCCGGCCCTTCGTCCACCGGCTCGCCCGGGACCACGGGCTGGGCGGGTTCGTGCTCAACGACGGGGAGGGCGTCGTGGTCGAAGCCGAGGGCGACGAGGCTGCTCTCGCGGCCTTCGCGGAGGAGCTGCGAACGGAGGCACCGGGCCTCGCGCGCGTCGACTCGGTCACGGCCGAGCCGCTGGAGCCGGCCGGCGAGAGCTCGTTCCGGATCCTGGCGAGCGTCCCGACCGGCGCGACCGCGCTGATCCCGGCCGACGCCGCCACGTGCGACGACTGCCTGCGCGAGCTGTTCGACCCCGCCGATCGCCGCTACCGCTACCCGTTCCTGAACTGCACGCAGTGCGGACCGCGCTTCACGATCGTCCGCTCCTCGCCGTACGACCGCGCGCGGACGACGATGGCCGGTTTCGAGCTCTGCGCCGACTGCCGCCGCGAGTACGAGGACCCGGACGACCGCCGCTTCCACGCGGAGCCGACCTGCTGCCCGGCCTGCGGCCCGCGGCTGACGCCCTCGCTCGAGGAAGCGGAGGCCGTCCTCCGCGCCGGAGGGATCGTCGCCGTCAAGGGGATCGGCGGCTACCACCTGGCCTGCGATGCGACCGACGAGAACGCCGTCGCCCGGCTGCGCGCGCGCAAGCACCGCGAGGAGAAGCCGTTCGCCGTCCTGACCGCCGAGCCTGAGTTGCTGGCCGAGGTCTCGGAGGCCGAGCTCGAGCTGCTGCGCTCGCCGGCGCGGCCGATCGTCCTCGTGCGCCGCCGGCCCGGCGCCGCGCTCGCCGAGTCGATCGCGCCGGGAACGCCATGGCTCGGGTTGTTGCTCCCCTACTCGCCGCTCCACCACCTGCTCTGCGCCGACCTCGGCCGGCCGCTCGTGCTCACGAGCGGCAACCGCTCGGACGAGCCGATCGCCTTCGAGGACGAGGACGCCCGCCGGCGGCTCGGCGCGATCGCCGACCTGTTCCTCTCGCACGACCGGCCGATCCACCGGCGCTGCGAGGACTCGGTCGTGCGGGCCGGCTTTCCGCTCCGCCGCTCGCGCGGCCACGTGCCCGCCGCGCTGCCGCTCCCAGACCGCGCGCCGCCGCTCGTCGCCGCCGGCGCCGAGCTGAAGAGCACCTTCTGCGTCGCGCGGGACGGCGAGGCCTTCCTCTCCGCGCACCTCGGCGACCTCGACTCGGAAGCTGCCTACCGCGCCTTCCGCGAGGACCTCGAGCTCTACCTCTCGATGCTGGGCGTCGAGCCCGAGCTGATCGCTCACGACCTCCACCCGGAGTACCTCGCGACCAAATGGGCGCTCGAGCAGGATGCCGAGCTCACCGGCGTCCAGCACCACCACGCGCACGCGGCCGCCTGTCTCGCAGAGCACGGAGAGCGCGGCCCGGCGCTCGCGCTCGTCTTCGACGGGACCGGCTACGGGACGGACGGCACGCTCTGGGGCGGCGAGCTCCTGCGCTGCGACCTCGCCGGGTTCGAGCGGCTGGCGCACCTCGAGCCCGTGCCGCTGCCGGGCGGCGAGGCGGCGATCCGCGAGCCGTGGCGCACGGCCGCCGTCCACCTCGAGCGGGCCGGGCTGCCGGTGCCGTGGCCCGAGTGGGAACAGGTGCGCGAGAGCCTCAAGCTCGACCCGCCGCTCGCGTCGGGGATGGGCCGCCTCTTCGACGCGGTCGCGGCCGTCCTCGGCGTGCGCGAGAAGGTGACCTACGAGGGCCAGGCCGCCGTGGAGCTCGAGCAACTCGCCGGCGAAGCTCCCGCCGACCCCTACGCGTGGACGTTCGGCGATCCAACCGAGCTAGTAACAGTCTGTTACTTGGAGGTTCGGGCCGGGCGACCGCGCGAGGAGGTCGCGGCCCGCTTCCACGAGACGGTCGCGGCCGCGGCGGCGGAGGCCTGCGCCGAGGCCGGCGGGCCGCAGACGGTCGTCCTCTCCGGCGGCAGCTTCCAGAACCTGCGGCTGCTGAGCTCGACCCGCGCGCGGCTCGAGGCGCGGGGCTTCCGCGTCCTCTCCCACCGCCTGGTCCCCCCGAACGACGGCGGCATAAGCTACGGCCAGGCAGCAGTCGCAGCGAGGAGAGCAGCATGTGCCTAGGCATCCCGGCCCAGATCGTCGAGCTCGTCGACGAAGAAGCAGGCATCGCGAAGGCCGAGATCTCGGGCGTCCGGCGGAACGTCTCGATCGCGCTCTGCCCCGAGGCCGAGGTGGACGACTGGGTGCTGGTGCACGTCGGCTTCGCCCTCTCGCGGATCGACGAGGAACAGGCCCGCGAGACGCTGGAGCTGCTCGAGCAGATGGGCGAGGCCTACGAGCAGGAGGTCCGCGAGATCAGGGCGAGCGCGGCGGCGACATGAGCCTCGAGCCCGAGCACTGCGTGACCTGCTCAGACGAGGCCGTCCCGGCCCGCGTGATCGACATCGACAGCCCGAACGCCACCGTCGAGATCGACGGGAAGCGCGAGCGCGTCGGGATCGAGCTGGTCGAGCCCGTCGAGCCCGGCGACACGCTCCTCTGCCACGCGGGCATCGCGCTGGAGAAGCTCGCGTGAAATACATCGACGAGTTCCGCGACGGCGAGCTGGCCCAGAAGCTGGCACACGAGATCGAGGCGCTGGCCGAGCCCGGCCGCGTGGTCAAGCTGATGGAGGTCTGCGGCGGCCACACGCACGCGATCTACAAGCACGGCGTCGAGCAGCTCGTCCCGGACGAGGTCGACTTCGTCCACGGCCCGGGCTGCCCCGTCTGCGTGATCCCGATGGGCCGCGTCGACGACGCGATCGCGCTGGCCGAGCGGCCCGAGGTCACGTTCACCACCTTCGGCGACATGATGCGCGTGCCCGGCGGCCGCGGCTCGCTGCTCGAGGCGAAGGCCCGCGGCGCCGACGTGCGGATGGTCTACTCGCCGCTCGACGCGCTCGAGCTCGCGCGGCAGAACCCCGACCGCGAGGTCGTCTTCTTCGCGATCGGGTTCGAGACGACCGCGCCGGCGACCGCGCTCACGCTCCTGCGAGCCCGCGCCGAGGGCGTGCGCAACTTCTCCGCCTTCTGCAACCACGTCACGATCGGCCCGCCGCTGCGCGCGATCCTCGACTCGCCGGGCCTGCAGCTCGACGCGTTCATCGCGCCCGGCCACGTCTCGACCGTGATCGGGACGCGCCCGTACGACTTCATCGTCGAGGAGTACGGCCGGCCCGTGGTCGTGACCGCGTTCGAGCCGCTCGACATCCTCCAGGCCGTCGTGATGCTCCTGCGCCAGCTCCGCGATGGGCGCTGCGAGGTCGAGAACCAGTACACGCGGGTCGTGCGGCGCGACGGCAACCCGCGCGCCCTCGCCGCGCTCGAGGAGACGATGGAGCTGCGCGACACCTTCGAGTGGCGCGGGCTCGGCTGGATCGAGGAGAGCGCTCTCCGCCTCCGCCCCGAGTTCGCCGACTGGGACGCGGAGGCGCGCTTCGAGCTTCCCGGCGACCGCGTCGATGACCCGAAGGCCTGCCAGTGCGGCGAGGTCCTGATCGGCGCGATCAAGCCGTGGGAGTGCAAGGTCTTCGGGACCGCCTGCACGCCCGAGCGGCCGATCGGCACCTGCATGGTCTCGAGTGAAGGCGCCTGCGCGGCCTACTACAACTACGGGCGCCTCACGGTTCCCGCTTGAGGCCGCGGCTCAAGGACGAGCTGATCACGCTCGCCCACGGCGCCGGTGGCAAGGCGACACGGGCGCTCGTCGAGCAGCTCTTCGTCGAGGAGCTGTCGAACCCGCTGCTCGATCCGCTCGGCGACTCGGCGCTGCTCGAGCTGAACGGCTCGCGGCTCGCGTTCACGACCGACTCCTACGTCGTCAAGCCGATCGTCTTCCCGGGCGGAGACATTTGCGAGCTGGCCGTGAACGGGACCGTGAACGACCTCGCGGTCGCGGGCGCGCAGCCGCTCGCGCTCTCGGCCGGCTTCGTGATCGAGGAGGGCTTCGAGGTCGCGCGGCTCCGGGAGCTCGCCGCCTCGATGGCCCGCGCGGCGCGAGCGGGCGGGCGTGCCGGTGGCGACCGGCGACACGAAGGTGGTCGAGCGCGGGAAGGCCGACGGCCTCTACGTGACCACTGCGGGGCTCGGCGTCGTGCCGGCCGGCGTCGAGCTCGGCGCGAGCCGGGTCCGAGAGGGCGACCGCGTGCTCGTCTCCGGGACTCTGGGCGACCACGGGATGGCGGTGATGATCGCCCGCGGCGAGCTGCAGCTCGAGGTCGAGCTGGAGAGCGACACCGCCCCGGTCCACGAGCTGACGGCCTCGCTGCTCGAGCTCGGCGGCGACGTGCGCTGGCTGCGCGACCCGACCCGCGGCGGGCTGGCGACCGCGCTGAACGAGCTCGCGCAGGAGTGCGGGCTCGCGGTCGCGCTGGACGAGGCGAGCCTCCCGCTGCGCCCGGCCGTGGTCGGCGCCTGCGAGATCCTCGGCATCGACCCGCTCTACGTCGCGAACGAGGGCAAGCTCGTCGCCGTGGTCGCGCCCGAAGTCGGCCGAGGACGCGCTCGCGCGGTTGCGCGCCCACGAGCTCGGCGCGGAGGCGGCGCTCGTCGGCGAGATCCGGCCCGAGCCCGCAGGCCTCGTCGTGCTCGACACCGCTTTCGGCGGCGGCCGCATCGTCGACATGCTGGTCGGCGACCCGCTCCCGCGGATCTGTTAGGCCCCCCGCCTACTTGAGGGTCTTCAGGTACGCGACCAGCGCGTTCAGGTCCTGCTGCGAGAGGATCCCGCCCCAGTGCGGCATGCTCACGATCGGCGCGCGGCCGATCACGCTGCCGCTGCGAATGATGTCCTTGATCGCCTTGTCCGTGGGGAAGTCGTGCCGAAAGCCGCCGCCCGAGAGCGGCGGGATCGCCTTGTCCGGCGAGAGCGGATTCGGCACGCCGCCGAGCCCGTTCGGGCCGTGGCAGTTGATGCAGCCGTCGCGCACGTAGAGCACGGCGCCGGCCGTCGCGGGCCCCTGGCCCGTCGGCACCTCGGGCGGCGTCGCCGTCGGCACGCTCGGCAGGCCCGCGCGGATGTACGCGACCAGCTCCGAGACCTGGCGCTTCGAGATGACCGCGCCCCAGACCGGCATGTACGGCTTCGTCGGGTTGGCGGACTCGCCGAGCCCGTGGTTGATGATGTGCGTCATCTGCGCGACCGTCAGCGTGCTGCCGGCGGACGTCAGGGCCGGGACGAAGGGCGAGACGCCGCCGGTCCCGCTCAGGCCGTGGCACTGCGCGCAGGCGAACTGCACGAACGCGTGCGCGCCCGCGGCGACCTTGGGATCGACGGCCGCCGAGGCCGAGGAGGTCGTCGTAGTGCTACTGCCGCCTTTCAGCGTGTAGTGGCCGGCGGCCCAGCCGACCAGCGCCGCGACTGCGACGAGGAGGACGATCACGATCCCCGCGACCAGCGCGAGGCGGTCCTTACGCACGGCCCAACTCTCTCGCACCGGCCGGACGGCCGCAACCCTCCTTGCACCAGGCGATCAGGCGCCGAGCGCGCGCGGCTCGCCCGGCTTGGGCGCCGCGATGCTCGAGGATCACCTCGAGCAGCCGGCCCGAGTGGAGCACGTGCTCGTGCGCCAGCGCCCGCGCGCCGTCCGCGCTGCGGGCCTCGATCGCGTCCTTGATCGCCAGGTGCTGCCGGACGTTCTGCCAGTAGAGGTCGTCGATCTCCGGGCCGCCCGGGCTCCAGCGGCTGAGGAACGTGCGGCGCGCGCTCTTCGCGATCCGCTCGACGAGCGGGACGTCGGCCGCCTCGTAGATCACGTCGTGGAAGCGGTAGTTGGCCTGGACCCAGTCGGCGGTCAACCGCGTTCGCTCCGCCTCGTCCCGGCTCCGGTCGAGCAGCTGGTCGGTCAGCTCGGCGAAGCGCTCACCGGCTTCGGCGAGGGCCGCAAGCCCTTCCCGCGTGATCCGCGGCGTCGCGAGCCCGGTCACGAGCGCCTCCAGCTCGGCGCGGACGAGGAACGCCTGCCGCAGCTCCTCGCGCGAGATCATCCGTACGCGCACGCCGCGGTTGGGGACGAACGAGACCAGGCCGGTGGCCGCCAGGCGCCGCAGCGCCTCGCGCACCGGCGTCCTGCTCACCGCGAAGCGATCGGAGAGCTGCTCCTGGCGCAGGACGGTTCCGGGCGCCAGCTCGCCCGAGATGATCGCGTCCTGGAGCGCGAGCGCGATCTCGTCGGCCTTGGTGCCGCCTAGCTCCTCGTCCGGGATCAGCTCCGAAATTGCGCGGCCTCCGTCGAGCCCTCGAGCGCGAGCGTCGAGCTCTCGCCGAGCGTCTGCATCACCGCGTCGAAGTAGCCCGCTCCGGCCTCGCGCTGGTGGCGCGTGGCGCTGTAGCCGTGCTCCTCGAGCGCGAACTCCTCGTCCTGCAGCCGCACGTAGGCGCTCATCCCCTCTCGCGCATACCCGTGCGCCAGCTCGAACATGGCCGCGTTGAGCGAGTGGAAGCCGGCCAGCGTCACGAACTGGAAGCGGTAGCCGAGCCCGGCGAGCTCCTCCTGGAAGCCCGCGATGGCGGCGTCGTCGAGATGGGCGCGCCAGTTGAACGACGGCGAGCAGTTGTAGGCGAGCAGCTTGCCCGGGAACTCCGCGTGGATCGCCTGCGCGAACTCGCGCGCCTCGCCCATGTCGGGCGTCGCCGTCTCGAACCAGACGAGGTCCGCATAGGGTGCCGCCGCCAGGCCGCGGGCGATCGTGGGCTCGAGGCCGGGACGAACACGGAAGAAGCCGTCGCCGGTGCGCTCGCCGGTCAGGAACTCTTCGTCCGCCGGGTCGGCGTCGCCGGTGATCAGCGTGGCGCTGAGCGCGTCCGTGCGCGCGACCAGCACGGTCGGGACACCGCAGACGTCCGCGGCGAGCCGCGCCGCGTTCAGCATCTTCAGGTACTGGCTCGTCGGGATCAGCACCTTCCCGCCGAGGTGGCCGCACTTCTTCGCCGAGGAGAGCTGGTCCTCGAAGTGGACGCCCGCGGCGCCCGCCTCGATGAACCCCTTCATCACTTCGAATGCGTTGAGAGGGCCGCCGAAGCCGGCCTCCGCGTCCGCGACGATCGGCGCGAGCCAGTGGGTGCTCGTGTCGCCCTCGGCCGCGTGGATCTGGTCGGCGCGGAGCAGCGCGTTGTTCAGGCGGCGAACGAGCGCCGGGCCGCTGTTGGACGGGTAGAGGCTCTGGTCGGGATAGGTGTGCCCGGCGAGGTTGCCGTCGGCCGCGACCTGCCAGCCGCTCAGGTAGATCGCCTTCAGGCCCGCCTTGACCATCTGCACGGCCTGGCCGCCCGTGAGCGCGCCGAGCGTCGGCACGTACTCCTCCGTCTGCAGGAGCTCCCAGAGGCGCTCCGCGCCCAGCTGCGCGAGCGTGTGCTCGACATGGACCGTGCCCCGCAGGCGCTCCACGTCCTCGGCACTGTAGGGCCGCTCGATTCCTTCCCACCGGCCGTTGTGCTTGCCGTTACTGCTCATAGCCGCTCCTTTCGATGTACCCGTAGGCCGGCAGGGTCAGGAACTCGACGAACTCGTCGCCGAGCGCCACCTGCTCGAAGATCTCCCGCGCCTCCTCGGCGCGGCTCTTGCCGTACACCTCGTCGCCGAACTCGGCCCGCAGCCGCTCCAGCTCCTCGTCGATCACGGTGCGCACCTGCTCGCGCTCGAAGTGCCCGTGGCGCACCCACTGCCAGACCTGCGAGCGCGCGATCTCGGCGGTGGCCGCGTCCTCCATCAGGTTGAAGATGGCCACGGCTCCGGTGCCGCGCAGCCAGGCGGAGAGGTACTGGATGCCGACGCTGACGTCGTTGCGCAGCCCCTCCTCGGTGATCTCGCCCGGGGTCGAGGCGACGTCGAGCAAGTCGTGCCGCGGACACCGAGACCTCCGGCCGCTGCCGGTCGAGCTGGTTCGGCCGCTCGCCGAGCACGCGGTCGAGCTCCTCCCGCGCGACGGGCACGAGGTCCGGATGCGCGACCCAGGTGCCGTCGAAGCCGTCGCCGGCCTCGCGCTGCTTGTCGTCACGCACCTTCGCCAGCGCGCGCTCGTTCAGCTCGGCGTCCTTGCGGCTCGGGATGAAAGCCGCCATGCCGCCCATCGCATGAGCGCCGCGCCGGTGGCAAGTCTTGACGAGCAGCTCGGTGTAGGCGCGCATGAAGGGCGCCGTCATGGTCACGCTGTTCCGGTCGGGGAGGACGAACTCCGGCCGGTCGCGGAACTTCTTGATCACGCTGAACATGTAGTCCCAGCGGCCCGCGTTCAGCCCGGCGGAGTGCTCGCGCAGCTCCCAGAGGATCTCGTCCATCTCGAACGCTGCGAGCACCGTCTCGATCAGCACCGTCGCCCTGATCGACCCGCGCGGCAGGCCGAGCGCCTCCTCGGCGTGGACGAAGACGTCGTTCCAGAGCCGTGCCTCGAGATGGCTCTCGAGCTTCGGCAGGTACAGGTAGGGCCCGCTGCCGCGCTCGAGCAGGCGCTCGCCGTTGTGGAAGAGGTACAGGCCGAAGTCGAACAGGCTCGCGGAGACCGGCTCGCCGTCGACGACGACGTGCCTGCTCGGGAAGGTGCCAGCCGCGCGGGCGCACGAGCAGCGTCGCGACCTCGTCGTCCAGGCGGTAGGTCTTCTCAGGCGTCTCGAGCTCGATCGTGCGCTCGATCGCGTCGATCAGGTTCGCCTGGCCCTCGACCATGTTGGGCCAGGTCGGGGAGTTGGCGTCCTCGAAGTCCGCCATGAACATCCGGGCTCCCGAGTTGAGGGCGTTGATCACCATCTTGCGGTCGGTCGGCCCGGTGATCTCGACCCGCCGGTCGAGGAGGTCGGGCGGAACCGGCTCGATCGCCCAGTCGGAGTCGCGGACCTCTCGGGTCTCGGGCAAGAAGTCGGGAAGCTCGCCGGCGTCGAGGCGGCGCTGCCGCTCGGCCCGCGCCTGGAGCAGCTCCTGCCGACGCGGCCCGAACGTGCGCTCGAGCTCCGCGACGAAGCCGAGCGCCTCCTCGGTCAGGATCTCGCCGCCCCGCGGGCCGGGATCGGCCGCGAGCTCGGCTCGTGCAAGCGTCGCCACTACTCGTTCGCGTGGTCGCGCTCGCAGAAGTCCGGGCACGTGCAGGGGGCCGAGTCTGCCGCGGTCACGACGTAGCGGTCACGCGAGCCCGAGGGCTTGCCGCGGGCCACGACCCGCACGTGTCCGTTGCCGTTGCCGTTCGTCCGCTCGTCGCCGCCCGCGCGGCCGCGGAGCCGGGAGAACAACCGTGTCATCGCCGCCATCCTTTCGTTGTGGGATCCAGAATTGCTGTTATAGGACGGTGTTTCCATAGATCGCACCGTAAAACCTATCATCTTGGATCCGAAATGCCTACCCGTGCCCGTTGGGCACAGGCGTGGCATAGTCAGCAGCCGCGTGCTCGACCCGGAACTCGCCGCCGTCCTGCTCTCAGTCGCCCTCGCGGCCCTGCTCGCGGTCCCGGAGCTGAGGAAGAAGCTTCGGCGCGCCGAGCAGCGCTGCGAGAGGTGCGGGCGGCGGATCCTCCTCGGCGAGCGAACGTGCGACTGCGACGGCTGAGAGAGTGGGCGCCGACCCGCCCTGACCTGCGGGTCTTCGCCGGCTACTGCCTCGCGCCTCGGCGGTCTACATCGCGATCGGCGTCACGGTTGTCGACTTCCTGCTCTCGTTCTGGGTGGCCGTCGCCTACGTGGTCGTGAGCCGCCTGGGCGATCCCGACCGCGGTGAGGAGGTTCCTGTGAGCTGGGCGGCCCACGACATGGAGCCCTACGCGTTCCAGCGCCACCTCGGGCTGAAGGTCGCCTTCGTCCCGCTGCTGATCGGCTCGTACTCGCCGGACATGATGACCAAGTGGTTCGTCTACGGGATCCACATCGGCCCGTGGAAGCTGAAGGCGACCGACCCGGCACAGTTCCACCGCGGCTGGCCGGGCTTCGGCTTCACGCACTCCCTGATCTACGGGCTGGTGATCGGCCTGCTGATCTGGAAGGTCTTCGACAGCAAGCTCTGGGGCGTCAGCTTCATCATCGGCCAGTTCGCGCACGCGCTGACGGACACGGGCGACACGGTCGGAACGATGCTGCTCTTCCCGTGGACGCACCACTTCTACCTCGGCGCCTGGGCCTACGCGGGCCAGACAGGGCGCATGACCGACGCCGCCGCCTACTTCAGCGGGCTCGGCTGCATGTGGGACGCGGTCTGGATCGTCTACGGGTTCTTCGCCTGGCGCGTCGTCACCGGCAGCTACTTCGACTCCTACATCTACCGGGCCGACGCGTTCTGGCCCTGGCTCAACCGCTGGGTGCCGCGGGGCGCGCTGCTGGCGCTCTACCGCGCGGCGTTCTTCTACGGCACCTCACGCTGGATCGCGTGGACGATCTGGGCGCACGTGATCCACCACTACCCGTACGACCTCAGCTGGGGCGGCCCGCACTGGGTACCCGCAGCGCACCCGTAGGAGGGTTTGGCGGAGCCTTGCTCGTCGTCGGGGTGCGATGGCCGTTCCGAGGCAAGGACGCAGGGAGGCTCAATAGTGGATAGCTATTGGGCCGACTGAGGACGCCGCCTCGGGGCGGACAGCGCGGCCCGGCGGCACAGTCCAGGCTTCGTCAAGCCCTCCTCAACCTCAGCGTGTGCAACGATCCAACGATGCGCCGGCACCTGCTCGTGGCCGTGTCGATGCTCGCGGCGCTCGCCTTCGCCCAGAGCGCGTTCGCCGGCGGAATCGCGGAGGTGCGCAGCGGCACGGGCCGGCTGCTCGCCACCGCCGGGCCCGGCACGTTCGCGACGACCTACGACGCCGGCTGGACGCTCCGCTTCGACTCCGCGAGCCGCAGCACCCGCGGCGTCGAGCTGCGCGGCGTCTCGGTCGCCGGCGGGAAGGTCTACGCCGAGCGGGTCTTCGTCCCCGCGCAAGGGCTGCGCGGCGCACGCGTCCAGGGCCTGCAGGTGGACGGCCACACGGTCACGGCGCGGCCGAACACGCTCGTCCCGCTCGGGCCGGGGAGCTACCTCGTCGTGCTGCAGGAGGCGGTCGTGCCCGGCGAGGGCAGCGGCGTCGTCGGCCTGCGCATCGTGTCGGGCGACTCGTCGCTGGGGCTCGACCCCGGAACCCAGCTTCTGATCGGGCTCGCGCGCGCCGCCCAGCCGACCGTCGCGCATCACCAGGAGCGGCTCGCGTGGCTCGCGCTCGGAGTCTCTGGCCACGGCGCCGACACGGGCGAGCAGGGCGCCTTCCCGGAGCTCTTCGCAGTTCCGAGCTCGGGGCCGCGGGGCGCCCGCGCGGTCGCGATCGCCGAGCGCTACCTCGGCGTGCCGTACCTCTGGGGCGGGGCCGACCCGCTCACCGGCTTCGACTGCTCGGGGCTCGCGATGTACGTCTACGCCCAGCTCGGCGTCAGCCTCACGCACTACACCGGCGCGCAGTGGTTCGAGGGCGCCCACGTGGCCCCGTCGCAGCTCGAGCCCGGCGACCTCGTCTTCTTCGAGCCGAGCGCGCGCGGGCCGCAACACGAAGGCATCTACATCGGCGACGGCCTCTTCATCCAGGCTCCGCACACAGGTGACGTCGTGAAGATCTCCTCGCTCGACGAGCCGTCGTACCGCTTCGGCTACGTGGGCGCCGTCCGGCCGGGCTAGCCGGCGCGCTCGGCGGCCAACTGCTTGAGCACCGTGGCGACATCCCCGCCCTGGAAGGGGTAGAGGAACAGCGCCCGCTCGTAGCCGGCGGCGTCGACGACGTACGACGCCTCGGTATGCGCGACGTTGTGCACGGTGATTCCGTCGACGACCTTCTTGTCGTCGAGCACGCCGATCTTGTAGTCCTTCCAGACACGCTTGAGCTGGGGGTAGCGGCCGACGGCCCAGTGCCACTGCGGCGGCAGGCGCCACTTCTTCGCGTCCCTGCGGAAGGCGGCGCGCGACTGCGCCCACGGGTTGACGCTGACGGCCAGGATCGCCGCCCGCTGCGTCGCGGGCACCGACGCCAGCGCGTCCTCGAGCTGCTGCGCCTCCAGCGGGCAGAGGGTCGTGCAGACCGGGTCGATGAAGGTGACGATCAACGGCCTGCCGCGGAAGTGGCCGGGCGAGACCGGGGCGCCGGACGCATCCGCGAGGTGGAACCCCGGAGCACGCTGCTTGCCGGCCGGCCACGTCGCGGCGGGCCGGCCGGGGATCGTCGAGACCCCCGGAGAGCCCTTCGAGCCGTGCACGAGCGCGACCCCTGCCCCGAGCGCCACCCCGAGCGCCAGGGCGGCCGCGATCCACTGCCAGGCCGACAGGCGCGGCCAGCCCGTGCGTCTGGCAGTTGGCTCGTTCGTGGACATCCTCGACCCGATGCCGAGGATACACCGACAGATTCTCACCACCTTCTTAGAGCTGTCTCATGCCCCTCTCAGGGTGCCCGTCCAAGATGCCGGACATGAGCACACCAACCATCCTCATCATCAACGCAGTCGTCGCGATCGGCCTGCTCACCGCCCTCGCGATGATCATGGCCCTGGGTCACCGGGCCGCAGGCTCGAAGTCTCGGCGCTCCGCGCGCTGGTCGAAGCCGCTCGAGCTGGAGCTCGTGCGCGACCGGCCCGCGGAGCGCACTCTCGACCGGGCCGCGTGAGCGTGAGACACCTCCGGGGGCCCCCTTTCCCCCGGAGGTGTCGGTTCTCCTGGACGTTCAGCGAAGCATCGTGTAATGATCCGCTCCGCTGTGGTCGGGAAGCTCGTCGGGGTCGGCGTGGGCGTTGCAGTCGCCGGGATCCTGATTGGCTTCTACGTGGCCAACTGGTTGCTGAGCGGCCCGCCCAACTACACGCCGCCGACTGACAGCAGGGGCGCGCACATCACGATCCAGACGGTCGCCGCCGTCGGCCCGAAGCTCGCGCCGCACGAGAACTGGGTCTCGTACCTGATCCGCAAGAACGGCAAGTGGGAGCGGAGCACGATCTGGACGGTGCCGGCGAACACGCTCGTCCACGTGACCGTCTACCAGTTCGACGGCGCCAGCGGCCTGCGCAATGAATTCCTCGCGGGCACGCAGGGCCTGGCCGGTCAGGCAACGCTCGACGGCAAGCCGTTCAAGACGATCAAGCCCGACCTCGCCTCCCATACGTTCGCGATTCCGCAGCTCGGCGTCCTCGTTCCGCTCAAGGGCGTGGCCGACGACGCCAAGAACCAGTGCGAATACGCGCCGTGTGACCCGAAGTCGATGGCGCACACGACCATCACCTTCACCTTCCGGACGCGGAAGAAGGGCAAGTTCCGCTGGCAGTGCTTCGTGCCCTGCGCAGCCGGATTCCAGTTCGGCTTCGGCGGCCCGATGCAGACGATCGGCTACATGGACGGGTTCATCAACGTCGTCTAGCGTCGATGGCGACCGTTGAGGCACATAGGCCCGCCGACGTACCCCACGGCCGCCGGCTGCTCCTGATCTGGCTCGTCCTGAGCGCGGCCCTGACGCCGATCTCCGTGTTCGTGATCGGCCCGCTGATCCCGCCGGGGAACGGGAGCGAGCAAGCGCAGGGACAGGTCTTCGACAACCAGGTGCTGATCGGCTTCAGCACCCCCATCCTCGTTTTCGTGGTGGTCATGCTCGCCTACACGCTGATCACCTTCCGGCAGCGGCCCGCGGCACTCGAGGGTCTGCCGGTCCGCGGAGACTCGGGTCTCCAGATCTTCTGGATCGTGATCACGTCGGTCTCGGTCCTCATCCTCGCGGGGTTCGGCACCTACGAGCTGGTCAAGGACGGCGCCGGCGGCGGCCAGGGACCGAGCGCCACCTTCCTTCCTCCGTCGCACGAGAAGGCCATGGACGTCCAGGTGATCGCCCAGCAGTGGGAGTTCACCTACCGCTACCCCACGTTCGGCGGCCTCGAGACGCCCCACCTCTACCTCCCCGCCGACACGCTGATCCGCCTGCACGTGACGTCGCTCGACGTGATTCATTCCTTCTGGGCGATCAACCTCGGCGTCAAGGCCGACGCCAACCCCGGTGAGGACAACGTCGTCTACGTGCACACCAAGCATCCGCTCAAGCTCAACATCCGCTGCGCCGAGCTCTGCGGGCTCTGGCACGGCTACATGTTCGACGAGCAGGGGCAGGTGCTCTCCGCCCCAGCCTTCGCAGCCGCGATGCAGCTGCAGAAGAAGCTCTACGGGGCGATCCTCAAGGAGCTGCCTCCCTACTCGACCACCTACTCCCCCGAACCGCAATTGAGGGCCGGATGACAGAGAACGTCCATACCACGCGACAGCGGCCGCTCTGGCGGCGCCTGGTCGGCTTCAACCTGCTCACCGCCGTCGTGCTCGGCATCGGCGGCTGGTACCTCGGCTGGTTCATCGGCCACCACATCCACGGGATCAGCGTCGGCTACTTCTCGGACACCATGCAGAACGACATCGCGGTGTTCCTGGGCTACATCCTCGGCGTCATCGGCTTTTTGATCGGGCTCGGCTTCGCGCAGTACCCGCTCGCCCGCCTGCGCGGCTACCCGCCGTCGCTGCGCGAGAAGGAGACCGAGGGCATCGGCCGCTACTTCGGCCTCTGCACCGACCACAAAGTCGTCGGCATGCAGTACCTGTTCGGCATCGGCGTTTTCTTCTTCATTGCCGGGATGAACGCGATGTTCATCCGCTTCCAGCTTCTGCGGCCCACGCCCGTCTTCAACTCGGGCAACTACCTCACCCTCGTAGGCATGCACGGCACGATGATGATGGGGATGATGACGAGCGGGATCCTCGGCCCGTTCGCCAACTACTTCGTCCCGATCATGATCGGCGCGCGGCGGATGGCCTTCCCGCGGATCGAGTCGCTGACGTTCTGGCTACTGATGGCCGCCGGCACGGTCCTCACGACGACCATCTTCTTCGGCGGCTTCCCGACCGGCTGGACGGGCTACGAGCCGCTGGCCGACCAGGCGAACTACGGGATGGACTGCTACATCATGTTCTTCGCGCTCGTCGGCATCTCGATGTGCCTGCTCGGGCTGAACATGATCGCGACCGTCGTGACGATGCGCGCCCCTGGGATGACCTGGTCGCGCCTGCCGATCTTCGTCTGGGCCGTCCTCTCCACCGCAACCCTCAACCTGCTCGCAGCGCCGGTCCTGATCGCAGCGCTCGCCATGGAGATGCTCGACCGGACCGCCCAGACCACCTTCTACATACCGAGCGCAGGCGGAAGCAACTACCTCTACGAGAACCTGTTCTGGTTCTTCGGGCACCCCGAGGTGTACATCCTCGCCCTGCCCGGCTTCGGCATCCTGCTCGAGCTGCTGCCGGTGTTCTCCAGGAAGCCGCTCTGGGGCTACAGGCTGGCGGTCGCAGGGCTATTCGGTGTCACCCTGCTGAGCTTCCTCGTCTGGCAGCACCACCTGTTCATGAGCGGGATCAACAGCAACCTGCGCCCCTTCTACATGCTGTCAACGGAGCTGATCTCGATCCCGACCGGGTTCACCTTCCTCTGCGGGCTGATGACGCTCTGGCGCGGGAACATCCGCTTCACGGTGCCGATGCTGTTCAGCCTCGCGTGGTTCTTCAACTTCGTGATCGGCGGCCTCTCCGGGATCTTCACCTCCGACACGCCGAGCGACACGACCGAGCACGGAAGCTTCTTCACGATGGCCCACTTCCACTACACGATCATGGGCGGGCTCGTCTTCATGTTCTTCGCGGCCATCTACTACTGGCTGCCGAAGATGACCGGCCTCGAGCTGAGCGAGCGGCTCGGGAAGGTCCACTTCTGGATCATGTTCATCGCCTTCAACTCGACCTTCGCCCCGCTGTTCGCGGTCGGCTTCCTCGGCCAGCCGCGGCGCGTCTCGACCTATGCGCCCAGCCTGCAGTTCCTAAACGACTGGGCCTCGGTGTCGGCCTTCGTGCTCGGCTTCTCGATGCTGATCTTCCTCTACAACCTGATCTCGTCCATGCTCTTCGTCCGCAAGCCGGCGGCGCGGAACCCGTGGGATTCGCTCTCGATCGAATGGCAGCTGCCCTCGCCGGTTCCCGTCCAGAACTTCGACGTGATCCCGGTCTTCGAAAACGACCCCTACGGGTATGGCGAGCGCGACGGCGACGGCCGGGTCGCCCGGCCGCTGACCGTCCCGGCGCAAGGGAGCTGACGTGACCGAGTTCGAGTGGGTCAGGGAAGGCGAGCGTTACGAGATCGTCGAGCAGGAGGAGCCGCGCATCCTCGCGCGCAACCTCGCGTCGGCGGCTCACCTGTTCGCAAGCGCGATGGCGATGTTCTTCCTCGCGTTCGTGTTCGGGTACTTCTACCTCCGCTCGCTGAACAACAGCGGGCTCTGGCGGCCAAAGCACGTCGATCCCTCGATGACCCTCGGCACCCTCTGGACGGCCTGCTGGGTGGCCGGCGCCGTGGTGCTCTGGCTCGGGGCACGCGACCGGCGGGCCGAACGGCGGAGCCAGTGGCGCCAGAAGGGCGCCGTGGCGCTCGGCCTCGGGATCGTCGCGATCGTGCTGCAAGTGGTCGAGTGGTTCACGATCGGCTTCGGCCCGGCTGACGGCGGCTACGCCAGCATCTACTTCGGCTGGACCGCCTTCATCGTGCTCTTCGGAATCGGCACGATCTTCTGGCTGGAGACGACGCTTGCGACCTCGCTGCGCTACCGCAAGATCGAAAGCGGCTCGCCGGAGCCGGGCCACGCTTCCGGCGATCCGTATCGCACGGCTCACGACATCGAGGATCCGCTCGCGCTCGTGCCCCCGACGCTCGAGGCGGTCACGTTCTTCTGGTCGTACTTCGCCGTGCTGGTCGTGATCGCCTGGATCGTCCTCTACCTGGTCTGAGGGCGGACAGCTGCCGAGCCTGACGAGCGCCGCCGCCTGGCCGGTGCAGGCGCCGTTCTTCTTCGTGGTCGCCGCGGGCCTGCTCTACGCGCTCGGCGGCCGCCGGCCGGGGCCGGGCCATCGCGCGGTTGCCGAGCGGCGCTGGCGCTCGGCCGCGTTCTACGGGGGGCTGCTCGCCATCGTGATCGCCGTCGATACGCCCCTCGACCCACTTGCCGACCAGCTCTTCTCCGCGCACATGGTCCAGCACCTGCTCCTGCTGGTGGTGGCTCCGCCGCTGATCGTGCTCTCGGCGCCGTGGCTGCGGCTCTGGCAGCCGCTGCCGCTCGGCTTCCGCCGAACGGTGGCCAAGAGCGTAGCCCGCGGGACCTGGGCCTCCCCACTGCGGGCGCTTGCCCGGCTGCTCGCGCGGCCGTGGCCCGCGTGGGTGCTCTTTTGCGGTGTGATGGTCGCCTGGCACGTGCCGGCCCTCTATGACGCGACGCTCAGGCACGAGAGCATCCACGACCTCGAGCATGCGACCTTCGTCGCCGCCGGCCTGACCTTTTGGCTCCAAGTGATCGAATCGCCACCGGTGCGCACTCGACTTGCGCTCGGGCTGCGAACGGTCTACCTGACGAGCGCGATGCTGGTCAGCTGGGTCCTAGCGATCGTGATCGCGCTCGCCTCCAGCCCGTTCTACGCCCCGTACGCGAACCTGGCGCACCGGCCCGGAGGGCTCTCTGCCCTCGCCGACCAGCAGATCGCCGGCGGCGTCATGTGGGTACCGGGGTCCGTGCCGTTTACGATCGCGATCATCTTGGCCTTCTACCGGTGGCTCGACCCGGCGAACGACCCGTCCGCCCTCGCGCGGCGCAACGGCCACGGCCGGCTGCGCGCGGCCCGGAACCACTGACCCGACGACAAGGAGAGCGTATGGAACAGGTCCTCATCGCAGACTTCCTCACAGGGGCGATCCTCACCTGGGCGCTGCCGATCGGCCTGCTGATGATCGTCGGCCTGTACTGGTGGCTCGTCCTGCGCAAGGGCGACCTGGACGACGAGCTCGACCGCGATCCGTCGGGCTAGGGGCCGGGCCGCGCGGAGATCGACGGCCGGCCGCCGCGCGTCACGACAAGAACGGCGTACATCCGCGCCTGGGCCTGGCCCGGAACGAGGCTCGTGATCCTGAAGACGCCGGGATGCGTGGCGGTGAACGAGAACTGCGCCTTCTTCCCCGGCGAGAGGCCGTCAGTCGGTTGGGCCACCGAGGCCCCCGGAAATGCGAGCGTGGCGCTAGCCGCGCCGGTGACGACAGCGCAGGAGGCCCGGCGGCTGCCACGGTTCTCGCACAACACCGTCACGCGCCAGCCTTGCGGCACGGACGCGATCAGCTCGCCGCGCCCATAGTCGTCGAAGTTGAAGCCGCCGTTGGACGAGCCGAGCCCGGCGAGCATCGTCAGGCGCACGGTCTTCGCGGAAGGGTCGAAGGCGAGAAACCGACGGGGGTCGGGCCGGCCGGGCGCCGTCGTCTGCACGGTCCCGGCCGGAGGTGCGGAGGCTGTGCGGTGCGACGAGCAACCCGTTAAGGCGGCGGTGGCCACCGCCAGGAACGCCACGGTACGTGCCGAGGGCAGCATCAGGCCCCGAATGCTAGGCGGATCGCCGCAAACAGCGAGGCCGACTGTTCGGCCGGCCTCGCTGCGAGCTCGCTAAGGGTTCGCTTCTACCTGCGTCCGCCCTTGCCGACGGTGACGTTGACCTTGTGGCCGTTGGCGAGCCTGCGGCCTGCCTTCGGGCTCTGGCGGATGACCTTCCCCTTCAGGCGCTGCGAGGAGGCCTTCCTGGTCACCTTGCCGACCTTGCAGTGGTGCCGCCTGATCGCGGTCTTCGCCTTGGCCAGCGTCTTGCCGACCACGCTCGGAACCGTGCACGGTGGCTTGAACGGGGGCGGAGGCGGTGGCGGTGGCGGTGGCGGCGGTGGCGGAGGCGGAGGCGGAGGCGGAGGTGGCGGCGGTGGCGGTGGCGGCGGCGGCGGAGGTGGCGGAGGCGGAGGCGGAGGCGGAGGCGGAGGCGGTGGTGGCGGAGGCGGCGGAGGCGGGGGCGGCGGAGGCGGTGGGGGTGGCGGCGGTGGCGGCGGCGGCTGTCCACCCGGAAGCGGGTAGACGTATGCGCCGCGGCTCCGCGTCCACGCGGAGAGCGTCGTCGAGCCGCGGTCGATCTGGAGATCCCAGATCATCGCGTGCGGCAGGCCGTTCTCGAAGCGGAACCACGTCGGCGACGCCGCCGTGATGTCGTCCGTGTAGTAGACGCCCCAGTCGGTGCCTGCGTAGACCTGGGCCGGGATGTTCGGGTTGACGATCACCGAGTCGACCGGGATGTCCGGCAGGTTGCCCGTCTTGTCGGCCCAGACGGACGTCCCGCAGTTCGAGGTGCAGGTCACCTGGAAGAGGTGGCCCGGCGTGGTCGGCGTGTTCGCGTTGAAGCCGCCGACGGCCGCGTAGCCGATCGCGAGGTCACGCGTCGGGGTCGTCGGATCGAGCGCCACCCCGAGGATCGGCCGGTTCGGCAGGACGGCGTTCGCGCCGGTCACGTTGACCCAGTTCGCCGTGCCCGCGCCGTTGCCGAGGTTGAAGCCGATCCAGGCGTTGCCGTCGTTCGTGCCGGCCATCGCCTGCGTCGACCACTTCGGCGAGTACTTGACCTGGTTGATGTAGGAGCGGTCCTGGAGCGTCCCCTTGGTCAGGTCCTGGCTCTCGCTCTGGTACCAGCTGACGCCGCTGCTGCCGCCGGTCGTCGTCTCCCAGACACGGTAGGTCCCGTCGACGAGATGGCCGCAGCCGCCCGGGGTTCCGGGTGGGGCGCAGTCGTCGCCGCCGGGGATCCCGCCGTGGAAGAGATCGAACGGCTGGACGAACGAGCGCCGGTCGCCGGTCCAGCCACCGGTGACGCCGCCGTAGCCGCTGCCGCTGTTGAGGCAGTTGTTGCCCGAGTTCGCGACGCAGCGGGACATGTTGCCGCTGTTGTTCGTGACGAAGTAGCGCGGGTACTGCCCCGCCGTCGTGCCGCTGCCGACCGGGTCGATGCGTGCCACGAAGCCGTCGCCGCCGGTCACGAGCTGCCACTGGACCGGACCGCTCGGGTACCCGGTGAACCCGGCCACGCTGGGCCCGTTGTCCTGTGCCCCGCCGGCCGCGGAGGGGTTCGACGCGTAGTAGAAGTAGCCGCTGATGTCGCCCGAGTAGTACTCGATCGTGTTCAGCCCGCCGTCCATGTTGAAGAAGTTGTTCGGGCCGGTGGCGGTGCTGGCGCTCGTCGTCCCGAACATGCCGCCGTCGCTGCCGACGAGCATGATGTCCGACGAGCCGTTGACGAAGGCGAGCGCGTGCTGGTCGACGTGGACGCTCTGCCCGCCGCCGTAGCCGCAGGTCAGGTCGGTGAGGCTCGTGCCCGTCCGCGTCGCCCGCCAGACGTCGAACGTGTCGACGAAGATCTTGTCGGCGTTGTTCGGGTCGACCGCGATCCCCTGGTCGTACCAGTTCTGGTTGTAGTCGCCGCCGCACGCATCGAGATCCAGCGCATGGCCCGACGAGCCGGTCATGAAGTTCCAGGAGGTGCCGCCGTTGTTGGTCTGCCACATGCCGAGCTGCGCGCCCGGCGTGCCGGCGATCGTCTGCACCTGGGCGTAGATCACGTTCTGGTTGGTCGGGGCGATCGCGATGTCGATCCGGCCGAGCTGGTCGCCCGTGGACGTGTTGCCGCCGTAGTCGACGCCGCTGCCGGCGTGCATCGGCGCCCCGGAGGCATACGTGCCGCCCAGATCGGGCGAGGTGGTCCCGAAGACGAAGCCGTTCGAGTCGCTCGCGATCGAGGAGAAGCTCGGGCAGCCGCTCGCCGGCAGCGTCGCGGCGTAGAGGCCGTTCGCCCCGTTGCGCCCGAGGTCGTACTGAACCGCGGTGGCGAAGCCGCGTGTGCCGACCGCGGCGATGATCCTCGTCGTGCTGCCGAGATCGGCCAGCTCGAGGCCGGTCGTGTCCTGCCGGTCGGCCGAGAAGCTGTTCGTCGTGCAGGGGCCGGTCCAGGTGGTGCCCCCGTCATAGGAGAGGTAAATGCCCTGCTTCGTGCCGGCGACGACGTTGTTGCTGTTGTTCGGGTCGACCCGGACCTTGCCGACCGCGTTGTACTGCGGGTACTGGCCGGCGGGCTCGGGATAGCCGGGCCCGAAGACGTTCTCGCCGAGCACGGTCCAGTTGGCGCCTCCGTCGGTCGTCTTGAGGATCCCCTGGCTGCCCATCGAGAACGAGCCGAAGTTCAGGTCGCCCGTGCCCGCGTAGACCGTGTTGTGATTCTGTGGATCGATCGCCAGGGTGTCGATGTCGATCGCGGAGATGAGCGGGTTGTCCGTCATGACCGTCCACGTCGTGCTCGTCGAGCAGCAGTTCGTGGTCTTCCAGACACCGCCGCCGACGCTGGCCGCATAGGCCACGATCGAGTTCTGGACGGTCGTGGTCGGGTCGACGACGATCGCGTTGATCCGGCCCTCGGTGAAGTGGTAGTTGTAACAACCGCCACAGCCGTCCATCCGCTCCGGGCGCGGGCCGAGCGAGGTCCACGTGTCGCCGCCAATCGGAGCGCGGGTGGGCATGCGGGCCTCCTGGCGCGCCGCGTTCCGCAGCCAGGCAGGGTCGAAGCGGCCGGTCGGATAGGTCAGCCGGTCGTTCCAGTAGGACTCCTGCTTACCGAGCGCCTGCTCGCCCAGCTCCGCGTTCGGAACCGGCGCGTAGCGGTTTGCCGACGCTTTCGAGCCGACCAGGCCCGAGTGTCTGCTCCCTGCGACCGTCAGCGCGGTGAACAACGCGACGCCGACGAGCGCCAAGACCACGATCCTCATCCGAGACATTCGCCCTCTCCCCGTTTTTGCGCTTGTGAGCGCGACGGCCCACAGGCCGCACCCTCCCCTACCCCGCGTTCATACCACGGTTTTGGCCTGAAATCAACGATTCAGGCCCGGGGCGGCCGGTCAAGCTTTAGCCTTGAGCTCGTGCTGATCTGCCCGAGCTGCGGCGAGGAAACCCCGGAAGGATTTCCCCGTTGCGCCAACTGCGGAGCGCCGCTCGAGGCCCCGTCGCCCGCCCGCGAGCAGCGCAAGACGGTCACCGTCCTCTTCTGCGACGTGACCGGGTCGACCGCGCTCGGCGAGTCGACCGATCCGGAAGCGCTGCGCACCCTGCTCGCCCGCTACTTCCTGCGGATGAAGGGCATCGTCGAAAGCCACGGCGGAACCGTCGAGAAGTTCATCGGCGATGCGGTGATGGCCGTCTTCGGCGTCCCGCAGGTGCACGAGGACGACGCCCTGCGCGCGGTGCGAGCGGCCGTGGACATGCGCGAGGCCCTCCCGGAGCTCGGAGTGCAGGCGCGCATCGGGGTCGACACGGGTGAGGTGGTCACCGGCACCGAGGAGCGGCTCGCGACAGGCGACACGGTCAACGTCGCTGCGCGCCTGGAGCAGGCCGCCGCTCCCGGCGAGATCCTGATCGGCGACGAGACGATGCGGCTCATCCGCGGATCGGTCGACGCCGAGCCGGTCGAGCCGCTCGAGCTCAAAGGAAAGTCAGAGCCGGTCCCCGCCTTCCGCCTGCTGCGGGTGGGCGGCGAAGTGGGGCGCCGGAACGCCGCTCCGCTCGTGGGCCGCGAGCGAGAGTTGCAGGCGCTGCGCGAGGCCTTCGCCCGCGCCGTCGGCGACCGCTCGTGCCAGCTCTTCACCGTCCTCGGGCCTGCCGGTGTCGGCAAGTCACGGCTCGTGCACGAGTTCCTCTCAGGGCTCGAGGCTCAGGTCGTGCGCGGACGCTGCCTCTCGTACGGCGAGGGAATCACGTACTGGCCGGTGACCGAGGCTCTGCTTCAGCTCGGAACGAGGCCGTCGGACGAAGCGGCCGCTACAGCGATCGGCTCGGTACTCGGCGACGCGGAGGAGGCGACGACGCCGGATGAGATCGCCTGGGCGTTTCGCAAGACGCTTGAGCAGTCCGCCTCCGAGAGCCCGCTCGTCTGTGTCTTCGACGACGTCCACTGGGGCGAGCCGGCGTTCCTGGGCCTGATCGAGCACGTGGCCGACTTCAGCCGCGACGCGCCGATTCTGCTCCTTTGCATCGCCCGTCCGGAGCTGTTCGACCTACGCCCCGGCTGGGGCGGCGGCAAGCTGAACGCGACCACCGTCCTGCTCGAGCCGCTTTCGCCCACGGAGACGGACGAGCTGATCGATCGGCTCGGGCAGCTGGACGAGGGTCTGAAAGCGCGGATCCGCGACGCAGCCGAGGGGAACCCGCTCTTCGTCGAGGAGATGCTCGCGATGGTGCACGAGTCGGACAACGGGGATGTCATGGTCCCGCCGTCCATCCAGGCGCTGCTCGCCGCGAGGCTCGACCAGCTCGACGCGTCCGAACGCGCGGTGCTCGAGCGTGGCGCCGTCGAGGGCAAGGTCTTCCATCGGGGAGCGGTCGAGGCGCTGGCCCCCGAGGAGCCTCCGGCCCCGCAGCGCCTGATGGAGCTCGTGCGCAAGGAGCTGATCCGGCCGGACAGCACCCAGATCCCCGGCGACGACGCGTTCCGCTTTCGCCATCTACTGATCCGCGACGCCGCCTACGACGCTCTGCCCAAGGCGACCAGGGCGGAGCTCCACCAGCGCTTCGCCACCTGGCTGGGCGAGCACGGCTCGAGCATGGTCGAGCTGGACGAGATCCTCGGCCACCACCTCGAGCAGGCAGCGCTCTACCGCGCCGAGCTCGGGACGCCGGACGACGCACTGGCGAGGAGTGCAGCCGAGCACCTGCTGTCCGCGGGACGACGCGCAGTGCTCCGCGACGACCATGCCGGCGCGGTGAGACTCCTATCCCGCTCGAAAGAGCTTCTTCAGCCGGGTGCGCGCGACGAGGTCTTGATCCTCCTCGCGCAGCCGCTCTCCTTGAGTGGGGAGTTCGAGCAGCTGCGTTCCGCCGTCGACGAGTTGAAGGCATCCACCGAGCCTCGTTCGCGGGCGTACGGATTCGTCTTCGAGGTCGAGCTCTGGCGTTCGGTTGAGCCTACGTACGTCGTCACCCGCGGCGAACAGGCCGCGGCTGCGGGAGAAGAAATCTTCTCTGCGCTCGGCGACGAACGCGGCCTCGCGCTGGTCGCGCAAGCGCGGTTCGACGTTCAGTGGATGCAGAGTCGCTCGCTGCCCGCGCATGAGGCCATCCTCGCGATGCGCGAACACGCGCGACTCTCCGGTGACGCCGCTGTCGTGAAGCGGTCGCTCACGAGGGGATACGGCGTGCTGATGTTCGGGGCCATTCCAGTCAAGGACGTCCTTCCCGAGCTCGAGCGCATGCGCGAGCCTGCGGAGGAGAGTGTCGAGATCCGCGCGGCAATGCTTTCGGCGACGGCCTTTACGCTCGGGTTACAAGGGCGATTCGAGGAGGGCCGCAAGGTCTCCGCCGAGTCGGCTCGGTTGCTCGCGGAGCTTGGCAATCGCGTGATGCACGGCTCGAATGCGCACGAAGCGGGCACGATCGCACTGCTGGCGGGAGACCATCGAGGCGCGGTCCAGGAGTTTCAGGAGTCGGTGCGCGAGCTCGAGGAGCTGGGCGAGCAGGGCTTCCGGTCCACCTCGCTCGCCTACCTGGCGATGTCCCTCCAGGCGGCCGGCGAGCCGGACGAGGCGGAGCGAGCGGCGTTCGCTTCCGAAGAGATGTCGGCGCCGGACGATGCCATCAACTTCGCGCTCTGCCGCGCTGCGCGAGCCCTCATACTCGCCGATCGCGGTGAGCCCGACGAAGCCGAGGAGCTCGCACGAAGCGCAGTCGAGTACGCGTTCCGTACCGACTTCCCGCTGACGAGAGGCGATGCGCTTGCAGCCCTGTCGCGGGTGCTCCGCAACACCGGTCGCGACGCCGAAGCCGACGAGAAGCTCAGCCAGGCAGTCGAGCTCTACGAGTCCAAGGGCGCCGAGGCCTGCGTCTCCCGGCTCCACGAGATCGCCGGCACGAGCCCGTAGCAAGAGCGCTCGCCTCGTCAAGCCGAACCATCACCTCACGAGGGGCCCCACGCGCTGGGCCTCGTGCGAGCTCAGGTGTCGCGGCGGACGAGCAGGACCGCAGCCAGCGCCAGCGTGAAGGCGCAGTAGCCGGCGAAGAGCAGGCCGCCCCAGAGCGGCGAGAGCGAGTGCGCGTCGTGCGTCAGAGAGAAGAGCTGCCGCCCCGCATTGCTCGGCAGGTACTCGCTGATTGCGTTGTTCCAGCTCGTCGGCAGCACGTTCATCAGCGGCGGGATGACGAAGAAGATCCCGGCGAACGTCGCAATGCCGCCGGCGGTGTTGCGGACGAGGGCGCCGAGGGCAAGGGCGAAGATCCCGACGAGGAGCAGGTAGACCGCGCCGCCGATCACCGACCGGGCCACGCCGTGCTGCGAGAAGGAGATCTGGAGGATGTGGTGCCGCGAGAGGATCGCTTGGCTTGCGACGAACGCGATCAAGACCGACGGGAGCATCAGTGCGAACGTGACGAGCCCGAAGACCGCCGTCTTCGCCCAGAGCGCAGGCAGCCGCTTCGGAACCGCGCTGAACGTCGCGCGGATCATTCCCGTCGAGTACTCGCCGGTGATCACCAGCACGCCCAGCACCGCGATCGCAAGCTGGGAGACGTTCACGCCCGCGAGGGCGATGTCGAGGGGATCGCGATTTGCGCGCTCGTGCGGGCTCATGGAGCCCCAGTGCGAAGAGGTGACGGCCGCGAAGAGCGCGGGCAGCCCGATCGTGAGCACGATCGCGGCCAGCAGCGACCAGCGCGTGGACCGCAGCGAGCGGAGCTTCGTCCACTCAGACAGGGCCACGCGCGCCTGCGTCACGCGGCCCGTGTGCTCCATGCGCGGAAGCGGGCCGATGCCGGCGATCGTGCTCAACGTCCGGCTCGCTCTCTCTCCGCCGGGTCGAGTGCCTTGAACTCGACGTCGTCGCGCGTCAGGGTCATGAACGCCTCCTCGAGCGACGCCTGCTGGGGCGTCAGCTCGTAGACGGCGAACTGGTGCGCGGCCGCGACTTCACCGATCTGCCGGGCCGTCAGCCCGCGGATCTCGAGTAGCTCCGGTTCGAGCCGGGCAACCGTGACGTCGGGGCCGGCGAGCTCCTCTTCCAGCTCGGCCGGGTGGGAGGTGCGGACGTGGACGACGTTTCCAGACGCCTGGCTGACGAAGTCGCGCGTGGGCATGTCGGCGATCTTGCGGCCCCGGCCGATGACGATCAGGTGATCGGCGGTGAGCGCCATCTCGCTCATCAGGTGCGACGAGACGAAGACCGTCCGGCCCTCGGCGGCCAGGCCCTTGAGCAGGTTCCGCATCCAGCGGATCCCCTCCGGATCGAGCCCGTTGACCGGCTCGTCGAGCATCACCGTCGCGGGATCGCCGAGCAGCGCGGACGCGATCCCCAGCCGCTGGCCCATGCCGAGCGAGAACTTCCCGGCCCGTTGCTTCGCGACGTCGTGCAGGCCGACGAGGTCGATCAGCTCCTCGACCCTGCGCTTGCCGATCCCGTGCGTCTGGGCCAGGGCGAGCAGGTGGTTGTAAGCCGAGCGTCCGCCGTGGAGTGACCGGGCCTCGAGCAGCGCGCCCACCTCGTGCAAAGGGCGCCGCGTGGTCCCGGTAGTGCTTGCCGTTGACCTTGACGTCGCCGGAGGTCGGCGCGTCGAGCTCGAGGATCAGGCGCATCGTGGTCGACTTGCCGGAGCCGTTCGGCCCGAGAAACCCCGTCACGACGCCCGGGCGAACGGTGAATGAAAGCCCGTCGACGGCCCGCTTGTCGCCGTACTCCTTGACCAGCGCAGTAGCCTCGATCATCACCTCAGAGCAAAGCGCCGCCGTCTGAGAGTTTCCTAAGAGCCGGGTTACGATCCTGTTGCGCTAGGCGCGATCTTCTTTCGGCGGCGACGGTACTCCCTCGTCTTCTTGCGGTTGCCGCAGATCTGCATCGAGCACCAGGTCGCCGAGCGGTTCGGCGAATAGTCGTAGAACGACCAATGGCAGTTGGGGCAGGCCTTGAGCCTCTCCCAGCTGCCGTCGAGCATCGCGCGGGCAACCGTTCTGACGATCTCCTCGAGAGCGCCGTCTCCGCCGGCGAGCACGAGACGTCCCTTCTCGTCGAGCGCGAGTGAGACGCCTGCGAGCTCGCGGTTGACGACCTCGAGCGCTTCGGGATCCGGCCGGACTCGGTTGTTCGCGAGGACGAGGGAGCGCAGCGCCTCGCGCAACTCCAGTGCCCGCGCGTGCTCCCTGGTCAGCCCTCGTTCCTGAAGCCACTCGGGCAGCCACTCGATCTCGTTGTGGACGTCCACGCTGTTGATCAGCAGCTGCACCTGGCGAAGCGGCTCGGGAGCGGCCTTCGGAACGTCGTAGCGCGGCACCGCCTTGATGGTAGTCAGCGACACCGGTAATCTCAACCTGCCGGTGTCGCTGTCCGAGATTCAGGCTCCCCTCTCCGTCGCCGCAGCGAGGCTACGCGCGCAGCCATTGCGGCCGGCCCTGCTCGTCGGCGGCGTCGCTCTCGCCTTCGCCCTGCTCACCTCGATCCTCGGCGGGAGCCTCGTGGCGAGACAGCAGGCGCTCCGGCGGACGCTCTCGGCGACACCGGCGAGCGCGCGGGGTTTCCGGATCGACCGGTTCGGCCTTCCGCTCGATGCGAGCTCGTACGCACAGGCGGACAGACGGGCGCACGGTGCGCTCGCGGCGCTCGGCGGAGGCAGGACACGGCGGGTCGTCCTCTTCCGCGAGCTGCGCGTGCAGGGGGAGCTGGTGGAGCTCGCGGCCGCCGACGATCTCGGGTCGATCGTCCGCGTCCATTCAGGCCGCCTTCCGCGAACGTGTAGCGCCGCGGGCTGCGAGGTGCTGCAGATCGGCAACGGCGGTTCCGCGCGGCTCGACGAGGCGGGCCTGCGGCTGCGGCGCACCGGCGTCGCGAGCCTCAGGGACCCTCGGATCTTCGGCGACATCTCCGCCGCGACGGCCGCGATGGGCTCCCGACCACGGCTGCTCCTGGCGCCGAGCGTCGACGCGCTGCAGCGGCTCACCGCGCTCAGCCCCTTCTACCGGATCTACTCGTGGGTGTCCCCGCTCGAGCTCGACCGGCTTCGCACGTGGGACGTCGGCCGGGTCCTGACCGACGAGTCGCGTGCGCAGACGGCGATCTCCGCGGATTCGGCCATGCGCCTGAGCGGCCCGGATGCGGCGATGGGCGACGCACTGCACAGGGGCCACGTCGCCGCCGACCGCCTCGTCCTGATCGGCGGTGAGCTGAGCGCGCTCCTGCTCGGGTTTGCTCTCATCGCGGCGATCGGCCTGCGCCGGGGGCTCGCCGCCGAGCGGCGCCGACTGCTCACGCGCGGGGCCCGCCGCTGGCAGGTCGCGCTGGCGTGGGGCGCCGAGCTCGGCGCGGTCACCCTCGGCGGCGCGCTCGTGGGCGTGTGCGCCGGGGCCGTCGTCACCGCAGTGATCGCCGACGGGGCCGGCCTGCCTGCCGGTCAGATCCTCGAGCACACCCTCGTCGCGCCGTCGACTCTCGCAGCCCTCGCCTGCGGCTGGCTCGCGGCGACGCTGCTGCTCGCCCTCGCGACGTTCACGCGCGACGGCGACGAGGGCCCGAGGCGCCTTCGGCTGCTCGACGTCGCCGCGCTCGGTGCGGCGGCGATGATCGCGGTCGCCGTGAGCCGGGGCGCGCTCGACGCCCAGTCGCTCTCCTTTGGAGGCACTGCGGTGCTCCTCGTCCTGCCGCTGCTCGTGTGCTTCGTCGTCGCCGTGGTGCTCGCCCGGCTGCTCGGGCCGGCGATGCGCGGCGCCGAACGGCTCACGCGTCACGGGCGGATCTCGCTGCGGCTGGCCGTGCTGGCGCTCTCGCGCGCTCCCTCCCGCACAGTTGCGAGCTGCGCGTTCGTCGCCGTGGCTCTCGGGCTGGCCCTCTTTGCGGCCGCGTACCGGGCGACCCTCGCGAGCGGTGCCGGGGACCAGGCCGGCTTCGCGGTCCCGCTCGACCTGACCGTGACAGAGGGCCCGAGGCTGGTGAAGCCGCTCGACGCGGCGCCGTTGAGCCGGTTCGAACGTGTCGGCGCGGCCTATCCGGTCCTGCGAGTCGCCGCCACGACCCCGGGCCGCGGCTCCGCGGTGCTCTCGCCGACGGTGCTCGGCGTCGGGCCGGGGGCGCTCAGGCGGATGTACTGGCGCTCCGACTTCTCGCCGCTGCCGCGGTCTGCGATCGTCCAGCGGCTCACGCAGGCAGGACAGCAGCGCCTGGCAGGGGTGCCCGTCCCGCCCGGGGCGGCGAGAGTCTCGGTCGAGGCGCGCAGCCGCGGGGTCGAGGCCAGGCTCGCGGTCGAGGACGAGCGAGGCCGGGTGCGGACGCTCCCGCTTCGCCCGGCCGGGGGCGCGCTCACGGCCTCCCTCCCCTCCTCCCGCCTGCGCGTCGTCGGGCTCCAGCTGGCGCTCAACGCACGCGAGCAGTTCGCGCTCGCCCACCGCGAGACCGAAGCCGAGGTGTCGGCAGCGGCGTCGGGGGTGCTCGAGCTCGGGCGGCTCCGCGCGTACTCGCCGGGGAGCTCCTGGACGCTGACGGACTGGCGCGGCTGGCGGCTTCCCGCCGGCAGCGCCACGCGTTCCCCGCGAGGCGTGCGCCTGGACGTGGTCTTCCAGGACACCGGCGCCAGCCTCGCCTTCCGCCCGAAGGAGCCGACCGACGGACGGCTCATGCCCGTGATCGCCTCTCCCGACGTCGCGGCGGCCGCCGGCGGCGTCGGGGGCAGGACGGTGCTCGATTTCCAGGACGCCCGGATCCCGGCCCGCATCACCGGCGTGGCCACGAGGATGCCGAGCGTCCCCGCGGAGTCGGGCCCGTTCGTGCTCGCCGACCGCAGCTGGCTGTCGACTGCCCTGAACGCGGACGCCCCGGGCCGAGGCACGCCCGACGAGATCTGGCTCTCGAGCGGGGACGCGCGCGCGACGGCCGCAGCGCTGCACCGTCCGCCCTTCGCGAGCCTCGCGGTCACTTCACGCAGCGCGATCGAGCGGCGGCTCTCGACCGATCCGCTTGCCCATGCAACGGTGGTCTCGCTCGGCGCGGCCGCCCTGGTCGCTCTCGTCCTGGCGGTGCTGGGCTTCTGGGTCGGCATCCTCAGCGAGCTCCACGACGAGAGCAGCGACTTCTACGACCTCGAGGTCCAGGGCCTCCCGCCCGCGCGCTTGCGTTCGCAGCTGCGAACGCGTGCGTCGCTGCTGATCGCGCTCGGGGTCGCCGGTGGGGCCTTGCTGGGGCTGCTGCTCTCGCGGCTCGTCGTCTCGCTCGTCCGGATCTCCGCGACCACAGCGCGCCCGGAGCCTCCCCTGCGCTTCGACCCGGCGTGGCTCGCCGCCGGCCTGCTCGTCATGGCTCTGGTCGTCCTCACGCTCGTCATCGCCGAAGCGACCTCCGCGGCCGCCTTTCGCGATCCGCGGCCGCGCCGAACCTCCTGGAGCCTCGAATGAGCGCCGTCGACGTCCGCGACGCGTTCCGCATCCACCGCTCGGCCGGCGGGACGGCCGTCGCGCTCCAGGGGCTCTCGCTCGAGGTGGAAGACGGCGAGATCGTCGTCGTGCTGGGCCCGAGCGGCTCCGGCAAGACGACGCTTCTGCGCGTCCTGGCCGGCTTCGACACGCTTTCCGCGGGAATCGCACGCGTGCTCGGGGAGGACGTGGGGCGCCTCTCACCGGGGGCGCTCGCGCGCTTCCGGGCCGCGAACCTCGGCGTGCTCGACCAGCACTACGCGCGCGCGCTCTCGCCGGACCTGTCCTGCGCGCAGACCGTCGCCCTCGGCCTGGAGCTGGTGGGAAACCCACGGCCGGACGCGCGGGCCGCGGCAGCGAAGCTCCTGGAGCGCGTGGGGCTCGGAGACAGGCTCGACGATCGGCCCGGACGCCTGTCCGGCGGCGAGCAGCAGCGAGTGGCTCTCTGCGCCGCGCTCGCGCACCGGCCCAGGCTCCTGCTCGCCGACGAGCCTGCCGGCGAGCTGGATGCCGAGAGCGCCGAGACGGTCTACGCGCTGATCGCCGAGCTCGCGCGAGAGCGCGGGGCGACCGCGGTGGTGGTCAGCCACGACGACGCGGCTGCCGCCATCGCGGACCGCCTCGTCCACGTCCGGGACGGCCGTGTCGTCGAGGAGGGCGCTCCCGGCCGCCCCGCCTCGCTCGTCGTCACGGAACCCGGGTGGATTCGGCTACCCGACCCGCTGCTCGACGCGATCGGCTCGCCGAGTCACCTGCGGGCCGAGCTTCAGGGCGAGGGCGTCCTGCTCAGCTCGCCGGCCGGCGCCTCTGCCCCGCCGGCCGAGGTCGCGCCACTCGCTGCCCGCCCAGCAGGCAAAGGGGTCGCGCGGGCCGAGGTGCGTCACGTCGTCAAGCGGTTCCCGGGAGCGCGCCGCGAGGTGCTCGACGGCCTCTCGTGGCGCTTCGACGCCGGCATGTTCACCGCGGTCGTCGGGCGCTCCGGCAGCGGCAAGACGACGCTCTTGCACCTGCTCGCCGGCCTCGAACGCCAGACAGCCGGGGAGGTCGTGGTCTCCGGGCACGAGCTCGGGGCGTTGAGCAGGGCCGACGTCGCCGCGCTACGCCGCCGCGAGATCGCGCTGGTGACGCAGGAGCCGGGGCTGGTGCCGCATCTGACTGCGCGCGAGAACGTCGAGCTCGGCCTGCAGGTGCGCGGGGCTCTCGACGGCGCCGATCGGACGGGTGCGGACGCCCTCAACGAGGTCGGGCTTGCCGACCGGCTCGACCACCGCGCCGACCGGCTGTCGGCGGGCGAGCGTCAGCGGGTGGCAATCGCGCGCGCCCTCGCCGCGCGCCCGCGCATCCTGCTCGCCGACGAGCCGACCGCCCGCCTCGACCAGCAGAACGCGAAGGCCGTCGGCCGGCTGCTGGCCCGCCTCGCGCGCGAGCACGAGACCGCGATCATCTGCGCGACCCACGACACAGCGCTGATCGAAGAGGCCGACGCCGAGCTGTCCCTCGCCTCGTCGGAGCCGCAGCCCGCTGCGTTGCCTAGCTCTCGACCGTGACGAGCGTGCCGATCGGCGTATACGGCCAGACCTTCGCGGCCGACGCGAGCGGAAGCTCGACGCAGCCGAGGCTCTGCGGCGTGCCGAACGAGGCACGGGTGAAGGCGTGGATCGCGTCGCCGCCGTTGAAGTAGCTGATCCAGCGGATGCCCGGATCGTGGTAGTGCGAGCCGTCCGGGTTCGTGCCGCTCATCGTCCCGACGGGGATGTGCTCGAAGACCGGGAAGGTGCCGAGCTTCGTCGGGGCGGCCGGCACGCCGGTGTTGCCGGGCGACGTGAGGATCGTCTGCCCGTTGTGCCAAAGCGTGAGCGACTGCGGGACGCTGCTGTGCACGTAGACGTAGCTGTAGCCGCTGTCGCGCCGTTTGCCCGCGATCGCGTCTGCGAGCAGCGCGCGCCAGACCCTCGCTCCCGCAATCGCGTCCACGGTCAGGCCGTGCTGGTCCTGGAACATCATCACCGCGCCACGGGTGATCTGGTCATAGCTCCCTTCGCGCCAGAGGCCGCGCAACTCCGGCGGCGTGTTCGGGTACCGCCAGGCGAAATGACCGCGCGGTGGATTGACGGCGGCCTGCACTTCTGCGCGCGCGGTGCGGGCGACCGGCGGCCCGGACTGCGTCCAGTCGAGCGGCAGGTAGCCGCCCTGCGCGAGGAGTTGCTGGAGGCGCAGGAGCGAGCCTCCGGGGACCGTCCACGTCAGACGGCGGATCGTCCGCAGACCGCCGCCCGAAGAAGCGGCGACGGCGACACGGCGACCCAGGTCGAGCCGCAGCTTGGAGGAGAAGGGCGCGCCGAAGCCCGCCGGCGTGAAGACGAGCGTGTGGTCGTCGGTCTGGCGCCAGTGGCCGCTCGTGCGTGGCGAGATCGCCGGGCGAGCCGCCCCGAGCACGCTGCTGACCGGCTCCGAGAAGGTGAGCCGGATCGGCGACGCCGGGGCGAGCGGCGCGGACGGCGCCGGCGCGACGACAGCGACGGGAATCGGCGAAGAGGGGAACCAGCTGACCCGGACGGGAGCACCGAGCCGTTCCCAGGCGCGCGCTGCCGCCGCGACCTCGACCGTGCCCGTCGAGGAGCCGCGCGGGAGCGCGACCGAGCTCTGAGCGTTGTCGAGGCGCACGCGCTTCAGGTGTCCCGGCGTCCCGTAGGCAGCAGCACTCACGGGCGCGTCGAAGGGCACGCGCACCGTTGAGCCCGGGCTCACGGTGAGCCAGCGCTCGCTCACGCCCGCAACGGGCGCGCGAACCGTCCAATGCTCGTGCCGCTCACTGCCGAGCGCCCAGCTCTGCCAGCCCGGCCGGCGAACGACGGCGTCGACGGAAACTCGTTCCCCGGGGGTCAGGAGCGTCCGCGGGGTCAGGCTCCCGTGACGGACAACCAGCGGGATCGCTCGCCCGTCCGGCCCGGTCGCGCGCACACTCTCGAGGGTTCCGCCGAAGGGCTGGACGTCAACGTGCGCGAGGGCAGTCGGGTCGCCTTTGAGGCTGACGCCCGACCAGACGAACACGGCCGCGACCAGAGCGAGCACCGCGGCGACCACGACCAGCACGACCCAGAGGACACGCCGACCTCGCCGGCGACGAGGCCGCCGGCGAGAACGCGCGGGTACGGACGTCAGCGGCGAAGGCGGCGACCCGATCGTCACAACAAAAGGATACGGACGTTCTCTCGCGCCCTACGAGTCCGAGAGCGGAGTCACGTGCAGCGGCCGGAGGCGTTCAGGGCTCTCGCCCTCTCTGGCACTTCGACGCAGGGTGACCCGGGCGCTGCGAGCATCGAGCTCGAGCTCGCCGATCGAGTTGTCGAAGGTCGGACGGCGCACGAAGCCCCACTCGGCCGACGGCGGCGGGACGCCGGCGAGCCGGGCGAGCAGCGAAAAGACACGTGCGCCTCCTCTTGACCCGGTGATTCGCACGATTCGGCGCTCCTTGGCCGAGAGAGGGTTGCGAAACGGGGAGCAGACGATCTGGACCACGCGGCTGGTACCGGCGCCCAGGTCCACCTTGCTGACGTAGGCGTTGTGGACGTCGCCTCCGAGCAGCACGATCGTCGCGGGCGGCTGGCGACCAGCGGCACCTTCCGACACCTGGCGCAGCCAGTCGCACAGCCGTTCGAAGGACGTGTTGAAGGCGCTCCAGTGCTCGAGATCGACCGCGCGGCGCAGGCTCTCGGCCAGCCGGGCGGCAAGCTTGCCCCACCGTCCGGCGCAGACCGCCTCGTTCCAGGCCTCCAGGTGGTGGATTCCGTTCGGCATGAAGACGGGCAGCGTGCTCGCGATGACGAGGTGGTCGAAGCTGCCGAGCGAGTGCTCGATCAGCCAGTCCCACTCCTCCTCGTCGATCATCTCGCGGCGCTCGTCGCTGAGCACGCGGGCGGCGCGAGAGTCGACGACCAGGAGCCTCGAGTCCCCGAAGTCGCGGTAGAAGGCCCAGCGGGACGCGGCCGATTCGCGATCCCAGAGCCGGGCCATCTCGCGTAGGCGTGGGCCGGCGTCGTCGTCGCTGCGAACGAGACGGAGCAGCTCCTCCTCCGCGAGCTCAGGCGGGGAGAGGTTCCCGATGTGCTGGTAGATCCAGTACGACATGAACGCGCCGGTGATCCGGTCGTCCCACCACGGCTCCCTGCGCATCTCCTCGACCCAGCTCCACGAGATGTTCCAGTCGTCGTTGACGTCGTGGTCGTCGAAGATCATCACGCTCGGGACCGTGGAGAGCAGCCACCGGAGATCCGGGTCCGACCAGGACTCGCGATAGAGGCGCGTGTACTCCTCGAAGTCCGCCACCTCCTCCCCCGGCGGCTCGTCAACATCGCGCCTGGTGCGGATGAACTCGGCGGTCAGCGGCGAGACCTCGTCCGCGTACACCTGGTCGCCGAGCAGCAGCAGCCCGTCGGGCCATTCCACCTCGCCGCGCTGCAACTGGCGCGCATACGCCCAGAGCGCATCGACGCCCGTGCTCTCGGGGAACTCGCCCGGAGGGGGTTGCGGGTCGCCGACCCGGCACGAGCCGAACGCGAGCCGAACGCTGCGCTCGTTGCTGCGCGTGTGCACGGCAGGCGCCGGACGGCCGTCATCGGGAGGCCAGACCCGCCGGCCGTCCAGGCGCACGTCGTAGGGGACGACCGAGGCCGGCTGCAGCTCCTCGACCAGAAGCAGCGCGAAGTGATGTCCCTCGACCGCGAACGTCCTGGACCGGTGACCGAGCACCTCGACCTCGCACGGCTCGCTCGTCTCGACCCAGAAGGTCGCACTCTCGGTGCCTGCGTAGCGAAGCAGCGGCCCGAGGACGAGCTCAGCCGTGCTGCCCACCGAGCTCCGGAGCCGCCTAGATGCGCCGATAGCGGGCGTCGCTCAACGAGTACACGCCGAACGCGATCAGCCCCGCGGCGACGATCCCGACCACTTTGGCTTCGCGGGTAGCTGCGTTCGTTGTCGGTACCCGTACGCTCACGGGCTCGCCTCCTTTCGGCACGCCTGTCGGGGAGCTCTGGATAAGAACTCCCGGCAGGCGCCGACGGATACGCAAGAGAGGATCAGTCGCGTCTTGCGGAGTCCGCCCGTCCGGTCTCGGAGCCGAGGGCGAACGCCACCGCCTCGCGAACGGTCAGCCTGCCGCCTTGCGCCCATGCCTCGGCGATGGCGGCGTCTTCGAGCTGCCCATTGATGGACTCCAGCGTCGCTTCGTTCAGCTCGGTGACCTTCGAGCGCCTGAGACCGATTTCCTCACCGTGCGCCTCGAAGCTGGCGAGAAGGCACGCGGACGTCGCGGGTCTGCCACGGCTCGCGAGCACGGCGGCGAAGCGGCAGAGATCGACCATCGTGTCGAGCAGGTCGCCGAGCGCGTCGTGAATGCGAAGGCTCGCCTGGAGCATCGAAACCGCGTCGTCGAGTCGCCCTTCGTCGAGAGCGATCGTCGCCAGCTCACCCAGTGTGCTCGCCTCGATGCGATCGTTCTGCGTGGCGCGTGCCCGCCGGAGGTTGTCTTCGTAGACCGCTCGGGCCCGGTCGCCGTCGCCCAGATCCGCGTAGGTCGACGCGAGGTTGCGAGTCACCAGGAGAGCGGAGTGCTCGTCGCCCAGCTCGCGGAAGACCTGCACGCTCTCCTCGTAGAGCTGCTGCTGCCTCTTCGGATCGAGCTCGGCGGCACCGAGCATGAAGACGGAGTAAGCGGCTCCCCACGGATCCTCGAGCGCGCGATGAAGCGCCAGCGCCTCTTCGCCCCGGCGCTTCGCCGTCGCAACATCTTTCGTGTTCACTGCCATCACCGCCGCTCCGATGAGTGCCTTGGCGCGGGCGGGTGTCCCGCGCCCGTCTGTGGAGAGCACGCCTTCGAGGCGCCGCTTGCCCTCCGCCAAGTGGCCTCCCAGATACCAGAAGCGCCACAGGGAACCTGCCAACCGCAGTGCGTGCTCGTATTCACGCGACGCCTCGAGCCGGTCGAGTGCGGCCCGGAAGTTGTCGTGCTCGACCTCCAACCGGGCGAGCCAGTCCCCGGGGCTCCCGCGCAGGTTCGGCTCCGCTTCCTCCGCGAGCGCCAGGAAGTAGGCGGCGTGGCGTCGCCGCAGCTGTTCTGACTCACCCGATTCCTCGAACCGCTCGAGCGCGTACTCGCGAATCGTCTCCAGCATCGCGAAGCGCGGCGCCTCATCGACGCCCTCCACCCGGATCAATCCGCTCTCGGCCAACGACGCCAGTCCGTCGACGACGTCGAGGTCGTCTCCGCAAATGCTCTCAGCTGCCTCGAGCGTCCAGCCCCCGGCGAACACCGCCAGCCGCAGGAACAGGTGCTGCTCCAGAGGCTCGAGCAAGTCGACGCTCCAATCGATCGTCGCGCGCATGGTGCGTTGTCGCTCGGGTGCGTCGCGCGGGCCGCCCTTGAGCAGCTTCAGGGGATGTTCGAGCCGTTCGAGCAGAGCAGCCGGCGGCAGGACGCCGACGCGAGTGGCGGCGAGCTCGAGCGCAAGCGGTAGCCCACCTAGGGCTTGGCAGATCTCGGCGACCGGCCTCGCGTTCTCCTCAGTCACGGCGAACTCCGGCCGGACCGAGCGTGCGCGAGACACGAACAGCGCGACCGACTCGCGCTGGAGGAGCCGACTCAAATCGTCGGTGCGGTCGGGCGTTTCAAGCGGCGACACCTGGTAGACGCGCTCGGTCGCAAGGTGGAGGGGGACGCGGCTCGTCGCGAGGAGCCTCACGGTCGATGTGGTCGAGGCGATGACGTCTGGCGCAGACTCGAGCACGTGCTCGAAGTTGTCGAGCACGAGCAGGAGCTGCCGGTCACGCACGTGGCGGGCAAGGGCCTCGCCGACGTCCTCGCCGCTCTCGGGAACTCCAAGGGCTCGAGCCACTGTCGCCAGGACGAGCCCGGGATTCGCCAGCGGCGCGAGGCTGACGAAGAAGACCCCGTCCGGGAAGTTGTCGAGAAGCTCGGCTGCAAGCTGTACGGCCAGCCGTGTCTTGCCGGTGCCTCCGGTCCCGGTCAGGGTGACGACCCGCGTCTCGCGTCCGCGGAGGAGCTCCGCCACTTCCCGGATCTCGCGCTCTCGGCCGACGAGCGGGGTCGGTTGCAGCGGCAGGTTCGTCCGGCGCGTCTCGAGGCTTCGCGGCGGTGGGAACTCGCCTTCCAAGTCCGGCACGAGGAGCTGGAAGAGCTGCTGGGCCGCGGTGAGGTCCTTGAGACGGTGCTCGCCCAGGTCGAGCACCTCGGTCGTGTCGAGCGGCGTTTCTCGGAGCAGGTCGCGCGTCGTCTTGGAAAGGAGGATCTGCCCAGGGTGCGCGGCACTCCAGATGCTCTCCACACCGCGGACGCCCGGTCCCGTGTACCCCTCGTCCGTGGCGATCGCCTCGGCCGAGCTGATCCCGATCCGGAGGCCGCCGACGCTTCTCGTCGCACGCTGGCTGCCGACCGCAGCTGCAACCGCGTCTCGCGCGCGGGCAAAGGCGAGGAGCACGAAGTTGCCCTCCGTCTTCAGCTCGAACCCGCCGTGTTGGCCGACGACCGTTCGAACGAGCTTGCGTGCGGGCCCCTCGGCCTCGGTCAACAGAAAGGTGACGATGCCGGACGGCTTGGTCGTGCCCGCAGGATGCCGCGCAGGCACGAACGCATCGGGGGCTGCCAGCTCGGGGTCCTGGTTCAAGATCTGCTGCTCGAGCCGCTGCAGTGCGGAGCTGGGGTCCAGCCCTAGCTCGTCGCGGAGCACGCCGCGCGCGTCGCGGAAAGCCTGCAGCGCGTCGGCCTGCCTTCCCGCGCGGTAGAGAGCGAGCATCAGCTGTGCCCGCAGGCCCTCACGGAGCGGGTATTCGACGATCAACCGCTCGAGCTCGAGAACGACCTCCTCGTGGTGGCCGAGCTCGAGCTCCGTCTGAATCTGGTCCTGGAGGACCACCAGGCGGAGCTCGTCGAGCCGGGCCGCCTCCTGGCTTGCGAACCCCTCGTAGCGGAAGTCGGCGAGCGGCTCGCCACGGAAGAGGGCAAGCGCATTCCTGAGCTGCTCAGAACGTGCGACGAGGCCGCCTGCCGGCGTCTCTGCCGTAAGACGCTCGAACCGACGGATGTCCACCGCGTCCTCTTCTGCGAGGCGCAAGAGATAGCCAGGGTCCTGCGTCTCGATCCGCTCGGGGCCGAGCCGCTTCCTCAGCGCAGAGACATGACCATGGAGAGCAGTGTGCGCGGTTACCGGCGGGCGTTCCCCCCAGAGCGCCTCGACGCAGTCGTCAATGGCGACGACCTCGCCGGCGTGAAGCAGCAACAGAGCGAGCAGGACGCGGTGCTGCCGCCGAGGCGGGGTCAGATCGACGCCATCGGCCTCTACCTCGAACCTGCCCAGCAGCCGGAACTCCACTTCGTGGCAATTGTCCCACGCGGCCGGGTGAGTCCCGCGTAAGCCTCGCGTTAGCGGCCCAGGACACACTCGCCCGGTAATCGACAGGAAGGGAGGGACGTGCCGGTTCCCGAGCTTTCGCTCACCGAAGAGCAAATCGTCCGGCTCGCCGCGGGAGGCCGGAGCAAGAGCGAGATAGCCGAGGCGGTCGGCCTGGACGAACGAACGGTCGGCTGGCACCTCGAACGGGCCGAACGAAAGCTCGAACAGACATCGGCCCTCCACAAGCGAGTCCGAGCAAGGAAGCAGTGAAGCCTCGGACTCGACGAAAGGAAAGGAGCTCACAGATGAAGAGATCCCCGACACGTGTTTTCGCAGTTGCAGCCTCGCTCCTCGTGGTGGCCGCCGCGGTACTCGCGGTCACCGCTTCCGCTCAGTCAGGAGCGCGGGCCAACCGTGGAGCCCGACCGTTCCACTTGACGAAGACGTGCCCCCCGTCGCAGTACCAGGGCCAGATCGGGGGCTACTGCACGGTCACATCCTCGAACGTCGCAGCGATCGGAGTCGGTACGAAGATCTTCTACGCTCAAGCCGCTGGTCCGACCTCCCTGGACAGCGACATCATTCTCTACGCCGGCCCCGGCGATACCGCGACCGGCCATTGCGCACTCGATTTTGCGACCGGCCTCGGGCAGTGCTCGCTGTCAGGCGGAACCAGGAGCCTCAACAACATCCATGCTCGTGTCGACGTCTCGTACGCGGGCGGGTATGACTGGGCCTGGGACGGGACCTACCGGCTCGGCGAGGGCGACTAGCCGTTAGTCAGGAGCGTCGGGGCGGACGCGCCAATCCGCCCGTCCCGACGCTCTTTGAACAAGCAGCCGCCGTTCGGCGGCGAGTCGTGCGATCGTATTCGCCATGCCTCTCGAACTACCCGCGATCGATGCGCGCGACTACGCCGACCTTCTCGGCGAGGTGCTCGCGCGAATCCCGGTCGATGCGCCGGAATGGACGGACTTCAACAGCAGCGACGTCGGCCCCGTCCTGGTCGAGCTGTTCGCGTTCCTCGGCGAAACGCTGTTGTCATACCTGGAGGACGACCGAAGGCGGCGAAGGCGACGGCGCGCTGCGTTAATCCTGTCAGGGGTATCCGGCGCCGCCTTCTTGCTGTGGTGGGTGACGAGGGGCGAATCTCGCTACACACCCCCGCGAAACTGAATCTCGGCCGCGATGAATTGCGGTTCGGCAGCGGCGAGCGGCGCGAGGCGGTCGTCTAGGAGCGGTTCCGCCGCCAGATCTCGAGGTTGAGCGCCGCGGCATAGGTCGACCACGCCAGGTACGGCCCGTAGAGCAGTCCGGCCCGACGGTCGACGCGCGCACTGGCGGCCGCGGTGGCCGCGACGGCGGGCAGGAGTGCACAGATGACGACCGCGCCGGCGCCGGTTCGGCGGGCGCCGAAGAAGACCGGCGTCCAGGCGGCGTTCAGCCCCAGCTGCAACCACCACAGCGCGAGCGCAGGGCGACGCCCACGATCCGATGAGCTCGCAACCCGCTGCGCCGAATACGCCATCTGCGCGTAGAGCAAGGTCCAAACCGGGCCGAACGCCTGCGAGGGCGGAGTCCAGCTCGGCTTGCGTAGACCGGGATACCAGGTGGCCACCGAGCGGCGCGTCGCCACTGCTCCCCCGGCAGCCGCAACGGCAACCGCGACCGCGTACCGGAAGGTGCGCATACACGCAAGGTACTCCCCTGAGCTCGGGACGCCCGGACTACCCTTCGCCAATGGCGGTGCCGCCGTGACCGGCTGGGAGACATCCGAGCGCGTGCTCGAGTCCGGCGAATTCGAGTCGCGCCAGCGGGTGCTTGTGGCGGAGCCCGCGGTCGAGGCGTCCGAGGCCGGCGCCCGCACGCTCGGTGTCACCTACTGGCAGGCGGTCGACCGCCTCACGCGCGGTTGCGTCCGCGCAAGCTGGACGGGCGGCGGAGGCAAGCTGAAGCTGCTCGGCGGTGCGACGCTGTTTACCTTCGGGCCACCGGAGCTCTCGTTCGAAGGCCGGCTCGTCAGCTGCCGGCACGCGATCCAGGGTGGACTGCTCGCGCTCCGAGCCGGCGGCTCCGTCACGCTCGCACAGCGGCGCGAGGGCGATCAACAGGAGCTGAGCGTCACGGTCGAGGGCTACCTGCCGCGGCTCGCCGCCCCCGCGGGTGCGCCGTCGTGGACCGGGATGCTCTACGCGAAAGGACAGAGCCCCTTCCATGCCGCGGTCAGCCGCCGCTACTTCGAGCTCCTGCTGCGGAGCCGGGACACATGAACGTCACCGTCTTCGGCGCAACGGGCGTCGTCGGGCGGGCGCTCGTGCCCCTGCTGGCAGAGCACGAGCTGAGCTCGGTCTCGCGCACCGCGCGTGACGAGCCCGGCGCCCGCTGGCTGGTCGCCGACGCGGCGAGCGGAGACGGCGTTGCCGCGGCCCTGGAAGACGCCGACGTCGTCTACTACCTCGTCCACTCGCTCGGCGCCCAGGACTTCGAGGAGCAGGATCGCGCGGCAGCGGAGACGGTCGCGCGCGAGGCGGTGAAGGCAGGAGTGCAGCAGATCGTCTACCTCGGCGGGCTAGGCGCCGACGACCCCAACGCGTCGCCGCACCTGCGCAGCCGCCGCGAGACCGGAGAGCGGCTCGGCTCGGCGGGTGTGCCGGTGACGACCTTGCGCGCGGCCATGATCGTCGGCAAGGGGAGCGCGGCCTTCGAGACGATCCTCGGCCTGGTCAAGCGGCTGCCGGTCATGGTGACGCCAAGCTGGGTGTCGACGCCGACGCAGCCGATCGCGCTCGACGATGTCGCCCGCTACCTGGCAGGCGTCTGCGGCAACGAGGCCACGTACGGCGAGGGCTACGACGCGGGCGGCCCGGAAGTGATGACCTACCGGCAGATGATCGAGCGGATCGCTGCCCTGCTCGGCCGAAAGCCGGCAATCGTCGAGGTTCCGGTGCTGACGCCGTACCTCTCCTCGCTCTGGCTCAACCTCGTCACGCCCGTGAGCGCGTCGGTCGCGCGGCCGCTCGTCGAAGGACTGCGCAATCCGACGATCGCGCGAGAGGAACGGATCCGGAACCTGCTGCCGCTCGAGCTCACGCCGTTCGACGACGCGGCGCGGCAGGCCCTCGCGTAAGCAGCGCCGGGTCTGGAAGCTTCATTCGGATGCTCTGAAGGCGAGCAACTCGGGCCCGTGCTCGCGCAGCCAGTCCCGTTGCTCGCGCCAGTGCGGACGGCGCCCCTCGACGAGTCTCCAGAAGCGCTGCGAGTGGTCGAGGAAGCGCAAGTGGCAGAGCTCGTGCACGACCACGTAGTCGAGCACCGAGAGAGGCGCCAGCACGAGCCGCCAGTTGAAGGAGAGCGTGCCGCCGGGAGAGCAGGAGCCCCAGAGCGTGCGCTGGTCGCCGATTCGGAGGCGCCGGTAGGCGACCCCGAGCTCCACGGCCTCCTCCTCGGCCAGCGCCGAGACGAGCTCCCGGACGCCGATGCGCGCCTCCGACTCGCTGACCGCGAGCCGCTCCAGTCCCAGCCGCGGCACCTGGCGTCGGCGCTGCTCTTCGATCCAGGGCCGCTTCTCGCGGAGCACCTGCTCCACCTCAACGTGGCTCATCGACCGTGGGGCGGTCAGCCGCGCAGGCGCGCCCCACGGCACTTCCAGCCGCCACCGCCGCGCCCGGGGCGAGCGCCGGACCTCGACCTCATCCACGCGCAAGACCGTAGCGGTCGGCTCGGCAGGGCTCTGGGAGCCGGCCAGCGCTGCACTGATCGAGCTCACTCGCAATGTCGGCCCGCTGCGAGGCGTCGAACCGGTCCCGGATCGCAGCCGCCGGCGGCTGGGCCGGACTCGACCAGCGCTCCGTCGGTGACGAGACGCTCGCCGCGATCCGATTGAATGACTTCAGGCGAGGGCGGCCGCTTCGCGAGTCTCAACCGCGATCATGCGCGTCACTGCGCGGATGTCCGCCGTCGCGGCGAAGACGGCGAGCTGTCGCTCGGCTCCTGTCCCTGCACGGACGATCCGCTCGATGCCAAGGAGCGCGGCCTCGCTTTCGAGTTCGCCGGCTCCTTCACCGAGCGCGTCGAGCGTACGCAGGATCTGGCTGCGGATTGGGGTCGGCGACTGCGTCGGCGCCGACGACGGCCGCCTCCAGGCCATAGCGGATTGCCTGCCAATTGTTCTCGCGCAGGAGTGCGCCCTCGAGTGCGCTCGACGGCGGAAGTGGGCGCTTCTGCAGCCCGCTTCACCAACGCTTGCACGTAGGCGGCGAGGGCGATCGCGTCCTCGACACGCTCGACGGCGTCCATCGCGCGCACCTCGACGGTGCCAAACCGGGGATGAGGCCGCACATCCCACCAGATGCGGGTGTAGTCCTCGAGCACGCCCGCGCGCTCGAGCGCTTCCACGTAAGTGACGAACTCGCCCCAGTCCTCGAAGGCAGGCGGCGGGCCCGAGCGCGGAAGGGTATCGAAGACGCTGTGCCGCGTTGAGCGCAGCCCGCTCGGCAGACCGCGCCAGAAGGGCGAGCTTGCCGAGAGCGCAATCAGCTCCGGGAATGTGCAAGCGGAGCGCGCGGACAACTTGGATCGCCGTCTCCGGGTCCGCCACGCCGACGTGGATGTGCAGTCCGAAGACCAGCTCGCGGCGGGCCGGGTACTGCACCTGCTCGACGATCCCGCGATAGCGCGTCCGGTCGGTGAGGACCTGGTCTTCGTAGCGTCCGAAAGGATGAGTGCCTGCCGAGGCGAGCACGAGCCCCTGCTCGCCGACGAGCGCCTCCAGGTGGCCACGCAGCCGCCGCAGCTCGATCGCCGCCTCGTCAACCGTGGCACAGATCGGGGTCTGCCCCTCGATCTCGGATTGGAAGATCTCGCAGGTCGTGCGCGCCGTGAACTCGCCATCGGAGTCAGCCTCGAGGACGGTGTCTGCCCGCTGGACGAGGGCGAACGTCTCTGGATCGAGCAGCATGTACTCCTCCTCGATGCCGAGCGTGTAGGGCTCCGACGAACCGAAGCGGTGTTCTGCGACGCTCGAGCGGCCGGCTGCTGCCACGGCTTCTCCTTTCCTTCTCCTTCACCAGAGGGTCGCGTTGCCGGTGCCGTGCGGCATCGGGGAGGCTACGGTCGGAGCGTTCGGCTTTCTGCTGAGCCGGCGACGGTGGAGGCGCCATGCCGGCGGGACACTCCGCCCAGGAGATCCAAGGGGATCATTCAAGGGGGGGAGCCGGGGACGGGGCGCTGCGCTACGCGAGCCAGTCTCGTTTAGGTCAGATGCGGATCCTCTTACGGGGTCTCCGCCTACCCCAAAGGAGAGACCGGAGACTCGCCCCAGTCACTCGCCGCCGAAGCCGCCCACGCTGAAGTTGACGCCTGCCCGCCGCGCTTCTTGCGCCGAGCTTCGGTGTCAAGTGAGACAGTCAACCGTAGAAGAGTGATGGATCAACCGGCCACCCCGCCCGATACTTGGCATGCAATCGAGACGCGCCCCGATGCGGCGGGGGCGACCTCGAAAGACACGAAGGGCCTCAATGCGGCGAGGCTCGACGATCTACCTGCGGCTCTCTCTCAAGGGAGACTCGAAGCGGGGCCTGGCGGCGGCCCCGCTTCTTGTTGCCTGGAGATATCCCTTCATGGAGAGGTGGGGCGCGCTGAGCCATTTCGAATCCAGGCAGGGAGACCGCAGGCCAGGTCGAACCACGCGGCTCATGGGCGAACGAAACCTCGCCAAGGAGCTCGCGCATCTCGCCACCCAGGCCGACTCGCTCGAGAAGACGCTCGTCCGCGCCTGGGCGGAGCGGGAGCGCGAGGCCGAACATCGCAAACGGGCCGAGGCGGAGGCCGAGGAGCTCAGGCAGCAGCTCCGGCGCGCACGGGAGCGGGCGAAGGCAGCCGAGCACGAGGTAGCGAGCGCGACCGCCAGGCTCGAGGCCGTCGAGCACGCCGCAGGCGCGCGTGAGAGCGAGCTTCGAGAGCAGGTCGACCAGCTCGAGCAGAGCAAGCGGGTCCTGCGTCACGAGGTGGAGCAGACCGAGCGGGAGCGGCGCGCGCTCGAGCTGAACTACCGCGAGGTCCTGGCCAACCTCCGCCACGCCGCGCAAGAGGCCCGGACGGCGACGCCCGGGCGCCCAGCCGCTGAGGAAGTCCCGCTGGTGCCGCTCGACGAGCCGGATAACGGTTGGTGAAGCGCTAGCACCAGCAGCAGACCTTCAGGCCAAGTAGTCCGGCATCAACTCGTGGGAGCTAGCCGGACTCGAACCGAGTCCAACTACGGCTCGGCAACGAGCCGCGTAAGCCGACGCTGTTTTGCCGCGCGCTCGAACGCACCCAGCGGTAGGCCCTTCAGGTAGTGGTCGAAGAACGCGCTCGTCGCGGCTTCGACGATCCTAAGCTGTGGTTCCTGGACGGTGTACGGCCGTTCGTGACCCGCGCGGAGCAACCACACTAGGAACTTTGGACGCCGCGCAATCCGGAAATACGAGGCGCGTCGTTCCCGGCGAGTTGATCGTGTCGGCTGTTCCCTGCATCGCGAGAAGCGCCGGACCTTGGCGCGGAAAGGCCCCCATACCCCGGAGCTCAGCTCCGGACATCACGATCGCGGCGCGCAGCCGGCGGTCGCGAAGGTGGCGCCCGTACGCGACGGCGAGTGCAGCCACGCCACCGTCGGAGTGGCCGGCAACCGCGATCTTCGTCGGGTCGATCCTGCCCGCGAGCACGCCTCCCAGGCGGCCGTTTAGCGTGAGCAGCCGCGAGATGACGAAGCTGATGTCGTTCGGCTCGTTGATGAGGTCGGACTCCTTTGGGCCGCCGGGCGCGTTCGCCTTCTCGAGCGGAAACCATGGCGCGGCGACAACGTAGCCCGCGCGCGCCCACGCGCTAAGCAGCACACCGTACGTGACGGGGGTGAGCGCGAATCCGTGCGCGAACACGATCAGCGGATAGGGGCCTCCCGTCGTCGGATAGCGGACTGTCGTGTCAAGCGTCCGCGGCACGCGCCTTCCGTCCGGCAGCCGGATCGTGCGCGAAGGGTCGACGAAACGGAAGAGCTTGACTCGGACGGTCGCGCTGCCGGAAGACTCGTGTGAGACGGCCGGCCACGCTACGCCCAATCCAGCTGCGCAGACGACAGCCGCGCACGCCCACCGCCGCGCCGTCGTCACGCCACCGTCACTTCAACGGCACACTGATCTGGCCGGGCAGGCGCCGGTAGACGGCGAAGAAGTCGCGGTCGTCGGGGACGAGGTAGCGCGTCGAGGGCTGCATCACATTCGGGACGACCTTGGTCGGGCTCAGGCGCCCTGGATGCTTGTACGTGATCAGCGTTGGCCATTCCGGATTGATATCGAACTGCATCGCGCGGACGGCTCCGGCTCGCTGAAGGATCTTCGCCAATGTTATGACGGTCTGGTAGTTGGCTGCCGCGTAGATCAGGTTGCCGCGACGGTCGATGCCTACGCCGGTTCGCCACACGCGCACGGCGTTGCCAAGCGTCGCGCCCCATTGCGAGCTGTCGTTCAAAGCGGGGCTGAGGCGGCCTTTCTCGATGATCAGCGGCAGGCTTTGCCGGGCGAACGCTATTCCGGGCCCAGCACCCGGTCACGCCGTGCCACGTCCTGATGTCGACGCGACCGTCGCGATAGCCGATCAGCGTCGCCAGGCCGTTCTTGAGCGGCTCGTAGGTTCGGCCGTTGATCGAGGAGCCGTTGTGGCCGTCGATGTACGTGAAGCCCGCGTTGAAGGTTGCAAGCAGGCGCCAGCGCTCGCCGTATGGGACGGACATGGGCCCGCGCACCGGCGCGTTGGGTGGTTCGTAACGGCCGGGATACAACGCGAGCGCTGTCCGTCTGTGGTCAAACCACGCGACGTAGGCAAGGATGCGCGGATAGTCGGTCTCGGTGCGAAAAGTCGTGACGAGCACTGGCGGTCGTCCACCGATCAGCGGGCCCGTTGGGTTCCAGACTCCTTCGCCCCGCAGCGGATGAGCGAAGACCGGTTTGATCCGCGGCGGCCAGGCAGCCGCTCGGGCGGTACGCGCACGAGATCCCACTGCAGGCAGCGCCTTCAGTTGGGGTCCGCCTTTCTTTGGAGCGTTCCAGCTGTAGTAGATCTGCTCAGATTCGTCGACAAGCCAGTTGCCGTGATGGGCCCTAAGCCATTCGACGCTCCGGATGCCGAGCGGAAGACTCGACGGCTGCAGCATCGTCGTGGTGTACGAGTACAGGACGGGCGAGAGCAGGCCGACTACGGCCAGCAGCACGATCCGGCGACGGAGCCGGCGACGACGACGGCCTTCCGCCTCGCGTCGCGCTTGCCGCCTCGCCGCGATTCGGGCGACGTTTGCCACGATCTCCGACGACCCATCCGGCTGCGGGGGCGCAACCGAAGACGACCCCTCGCCAACCTGCCGCCGACGGCGGTCGAGCTCGACCACGAACCGGACTGTAGGCATTGATAATGAGAGGATTCTGAGAGCCGAGGTTTGCAGCACGTTCCGTTCACCTCGCCCCGCCGCCGCCGTTCCGGTCGGACTTCTAATCTCAGGGTCGGAGGTTCGACCCCGCCTGGCCCCTTTTCTGCTGTAGATCACCACACCCCCTTCGAGCACCGAGGCGAGGAATGGTGAGGCCGCCTCTTCCGCCGCCTCCACCTCCTCGGGCGTGCAGAGGACAACATCGATTGGCGGGAAGCTCGGCGCGACCAGCTGGCGCGCGCGGCGCAGGGGGATCGTGCGGTCGCCGTCGAGCTCCGCGATGACAAGCAGATCGACGTCGCTTCCCGGCTCGGCCGCGCCTTTGGCGTGGGAGCCGAAGAGCACGATCTGGGTCGGCGCGAACGCGCGCACGAGCCGCTCGATCGGCCGGCGCAGAGACGTCGGGGCCTCCTTTTGCCGCTGCATGTCAGCTCACCTCGAAGCTGGCGAGCAGCAGGACGTCGCCGATGTCATCCGGCGTGATCGAGCGGAAATCGCCGGCGGCCGCCGTGCGGAGCTTGAACGTCCAGGTTCCGGGTGGGACATTGGTGACCGCGACATTGCCGCCGGCCACGTTGGGCTCGGTCACCCCCGCGACCGGCGTGAGCGTCACGGCGGCGGTCGGGAGTGGCGCCTGCGGCTTGAGCACGAAGTTCCCGGGCTCCCAGGACGTCGCGAAGACGGTCAGGCCCGTGACGGTGATCGTCTTGCCGCGCGCCCAGCGCGGGAAGAGCGAGGGGGCGATGTTCAGCATGAGCTCCTGGTCGCCGGCGGCGGGCTCGGCCAGGAAGGTCTCCCACGGTGAGAGCGGCCGCGAGCCGTTCCCGCCAGCGGGCGCCGGAAAGTCGTTCGCGGCGCTGAGCAGCAACGCACCCGAGGTCGGCGCGTTGTCGGCGTTCTCGGCCTCGACCGCCTGTTTGAAGGCGTCGCCTCCGTCGAGTGCGGTGTAGTGCAGATGCAGTACGACGTCACCGACTGCGGAGACGTCAATGTCATTCGTCGCCGCCGGCAGCTCGAAGTGCCAGGAGCTGATCGCACCCGCGCCTTCGAACGGCAAGTAGCGCGGGTCGGCGAGGTTCTCGTCGAGCGAGGTCAGGAACAGGCCCGGATCGTCTTGGCCGTTGCCGAGCACGATCCTCTGCGGCACCGCGGCCAGCTGATCGACGAACCTCGGATCGTTCGCGCCTTGGCGCGCGTAGCCTGAGGCAAGGTCCGGTGAGGTTCGGACGCTGTTCTGGGTCAGAGTGAGCGTGCCCTTGACGTTGTCGTGACCGCCAGGGCTTGGGTACTCGACCGTGACGCTCACCCGCTGAAGGCGCCGCTGGTAATGACCGGGGTAGTCGCCGTCGAAGAGCGACTCGGGGAGATCGAAGTTGCAGGCCCCACGCTCGAGCAGCGTGAGGAACGCGGTCGGGTTGAGCTCCGCGAGCGAGACATGACGGCTGAGCTCGAACCGGCGCGAGTTCTGGTCGAGGTAGGAAGCCTCCAGCCGCCGCAGGTCGTGGCTCAGCGCCTCGCCGGCGAGAAGCCCCTTCTTCAGGCTGTCCCAGTAGCCGAACTGGATGAACGAACTCGACGCGATGCCGAGCTCGTACCGGTAGCACCGCTCGACCTGCTTGCAGAGCTTGTACGCGAGCCGGTAGCTCTGGAAGTACGTGTCCGCCAGCCGGCCGAGCATCCAGTCGTAGAGATCCTGGCTCGTGAACTTGGCGGTGAGGAAGTCGACCTCCTGCTGGAGCCGGTCCACCTCGGCCTGGTGGTTTGTCCGCTCCTGGACTGCGATCTGATAGCGCAGCTCGGCGGCGGCGATCTCCGCTTGCGTCTTCTGCTTCTCGATGTCCGCTTCCTTCGCCTTCTCGGCGTTGTCGTCGGCGCGCTCGATGAACTCGCCGACCATCTTGGCGAGGTCGCTGGCCTTGTCGATCACGTCTCCAAGCACCTCGCCGCCCTTTGCTGCGTTCTTGGCCGCGTTGCCGGCATTCTCTCCGCCTTCGTGCGCGTCGGCCGCGGGCGAGCCGCCGAATCCCGCGACGCCGAGCCCGAAGTTCGGAATCGCGTGCAGACCCCCCGCGACCAGGTACGCGAGCGCCACTGCCGTCTTGATTTCGAGCAGCCCGTACTTCATCGCAAAGGCGACCTCTTCCGCCGTGTTCATGAAGGGGTGCGAGTCGCGTCGTCGTACTTGGCCTGCGCGAGGGCAAGCGACTCGTTGAGGGCGTCGATCTGCCTCTGCGCCTCGTCGACCTTCGCGTCGTAGATCTGGTCGGCGTCTGCCAGGAGCTGCTGCTGCTGGGTCGCGAGCAAGGTCGCGAGCTCCTCTGCGTCGCGCCGCTCGAGCGCCGCGAGCACCTTCGAGCCGTAGTCGCGGACCGCCGAACAGAACTCCTGTGCCTGCACGTAAAGCGGGACGAACCGGTAGCTCGGCAGCGGCGCCTGCGTGTCGCTCAGCACGCTCCCGAGGTCGATCTCCGGCAGCCTGCGCGCGCACCAGCAGGCCGGGATCGATGGGCGCGTCGAAGAGCGCGAGCTGGCGCGTCACGCCCTCGATGTTCTGGCAGTGCCTGAGCTTGAAGAGCCGGTCCGCGAGGTCGTCCCAGTAGCCGAGCAGCTTCTTGTTTGGCGGGATCGAGAAGTAGAACGTCTGGGACCGGCAGACCGCCGTCCCCACCACCGCCGCCGCCCCCCCCGCCCCCCTCGACGACGTTCTCGATCTCGACCAGCGCGTTCGCGAAGGCGTCGAGCTTCGGCTCGAGATCGTCGTACGACTCGTCCACGTGCTGCGGCGGTGTGATCGCCACCGGCTGCGGGCCGAGGATCTCCGCGGCGATCACGTACAGGAGCGTCGCCTCGTTGAGCGCCTCGCGCGAGTCCGTGCTGAATAGGTTGTCGCCCCAGACGAGCAGGTTGTCGAGGAACAATATCACGGCCCGCTTCATGTACGCGACCGGCCGCTGGTCGGCGAGCAGGCGGGGATTGAACGGATCCCTACGCCAGCGCAGCACCTGGGCGACCGCGTTCGGGTCGCCCTGGTTGACGAGCAGCAGCAGGTCGTTGATGCGCTGAGACAGGAGTTGTGCCGCGCGTCAGACGCCCGAGCGGCGCCGTGATCCAGAGCCGCTGCGGCACCGGCTCCGGGCCTTGCCTCGTCGGGTTGAAGATGTAGTGGACCCGCGCGAGGGCATCCTCGAACTGCTGGTTCTGGCTCAGGCGCTCCGCGACGTAGAGCGGGACGTGGAAGAAGAGCTCCCAGTTGTAGACGGAGTAAGCCGCATCGCGGTCGAAGGCGACGATCTCGTTGTCTTCGCCCCAAGACCGCGGCGTCACCGGGTGGTAGGTACCTGAAAAGCTGAAGACGTCGGCTCCGCTCGGGTCGATCGTGTCGGGGCTCAGCTGAAGGTTGCGGTCGTAGAGCGCCGGGAAACCGCCGGCCGAGAGCTGGTGCCACAGGAGCCGCGTGTAGGGGTGGTAGAAGCGATGGAAGACGTACCGCACCTCGAACGGCGCGCTGCCGGGGTTCGAAGGCGGAACAGGAAGCCACGCGCTGCCCCACTGGTAGTAACGCGCGGCCTCGACGAAGTAGCAGCGCCGCGTGTCCTGGAAGAAGAAGTGCGAGGTGGGGTCGAAACCGAGATCCGCGTCCGGACCGACAGACGCGAAACGGCTTGGGCGCCGTGTTCAGCAGGGCGCCGACGTTCTGCTCCAGCGCGCTCGCCGATGTGAACGTGAGCGGGATCGTCCCGGGGTTGGTCGCAAGCGTGGCCAGGACGCCCGCCTGCGGGACGAGGTTAGGCTCGCCCGCGATGATCGGGTAGAGGGGCTCGGGCAACTCCAGGAGCGGCTGCGCATCAGGCCCGTACGTGGATTGCGCGTGCGTGAGGAGGTGCGTCGCCGTGCCGTTGACGGCGATCTCCAGGTTGCGCTGCTCGAGGTCGCTGAACCGACCGTCGAAGATCGCCCCGTCCGACATGGACCGCGGAGTTGGGCCGGCTCGGGAACGTCTGTGCGACCTCGGCCTCGACCTTGAACTTGACGAGGAGAAGTCGATAGACCTCGTAGTCACCGAGCCGGAAGACGTCGACGAAGAGCGACGATCCGTACCCGCGTGAGGGCGCGGGCGTCTGGACCTTCAGCGTGTAGAGCGCCTCGACCGACCTGCTGTCGCTGACGCTCGTCGTCGAGCAGCGGCACATCGAAGAGCTTCCCCTTCGACTTCTGCGCTCGCCGACCATGAGCCGTTGCGATAGACGCTGAACTTGAGCCCGATCGAGACGTACTTCGCCGTCTCCTGGCTCGGGGGCGAAGACGACGCCAGCGCCGAGGGCAGCGTTTGGCGCGGCTCGGGCTGGACTTTCACGTCAGGCCAGAACACGCAGAGCCGGCTCCGGTAGACGGCAGGTATCGACCTGGTGGGCCTTGATGTCGAGCTTTATCTGCGTCCAGCCGGACCACGCTGCCGGTGATAGAGAGCGGCAGTAGAAGCGCGGCGGATCGGCCACGGTGCGCGCGACGACGTGGATCGCACCGGTCCGCGGATCGTTGCACGTGCCCGTCACCACCAGATGAGCGAGCCCGTCCAGGCCGTCGATGTAGTCGAGGACAACGGTCTCGAGGAAGTCGGCGGTGCTGTCGTTCTGCTGCACCGACTGCTCGAGTCCCTTGAACAGCTCCGTGCGGCTCGGCCGCTGCGACTCGACGAGCCAGTTCTCGGGATAGAGGAAGACCTGCCGCGCCGCCTCCCAGACGCGGTAGCGCTTCATCCATGCCACTGCGACCACGTGTCGTCGCGCATCAGGGTCGACGACGATGTCGTGGCTCCTCGAGGCCCATCAGGCAGCGCTCGACGAAGAGCTGGATCGCGGCGTACGCCTGCACGACGCGCGTCGTCACCTCACACGAGCTCATCTGGACGTCGATCAGGAAGTAATCAAAGAGGGCGTTCGGCGTCGCCGTAGACGAGCTCGCCACCGCCGTCGCGCTGGGCCAGGAGGAAGGCCTGCAGTGCTGCCGACCTGCGCTCGCGAAGCGGATCCATCAGCTTCGGCGCGATCTGCAGCCAGTCGGCCTCCGAGTAGCGTGAAGTCAGCACGGCCTGCGCCGAGATGGCAGTGGTCTCGTCGGGCGCGGCGACCCCCCACCCGACGAGCTGCGCGCCGTTGCCGCCCGTCGCGTCCAGCATGGCCGCGAGCCGGCGGATCGCGTCATAGGTCGCAGGCAGCTTGTAGTCGGCTGGGAACACGAGGCCCAGCTCGGCGGCCAGCGATGCGATATCGGACGCCGTCCAGCCGGCGATCGTCCCGAGCGCGCCTGGGCGTCGGCCTCGTTCGCGATCCGCCGCTGTCGACCGCGGCGATGAGCGAGTTCAGATCCTGGATCTGCGCGCCGGCCGGCGCGTTTGTGAACGCGCGCTCGAGCTTGACGGCGAGCGACGTCGTCAGGAGCTCGGCGATCGCCAGCGCGGGCTGCGCGTTCACTACCGGGAGCTGTGCGAGATCGAGGCCCTCGTAGACCGACGCGTTCGCGAGCAGCCACGAGAGGTCGCCCTTGACGAGATGGAGCCTGCGGACGACGAGCCCGATCTTGTCGAGCAGGCGCACCGCGACGTACTGGCTCGGGAAGTTCGCAGGCGTGAGCGGCGTGTAGGGCTGCGCGATCAGCGCCTGATCGGTGAGCACTTCCAGGACCGTCGACGTCGTGCCTGGAACCTCGAGCTCCTGGGCGAGCAGCGCGGCCACGTCGGTTTGGAGCTGCATCGCGGCCCCAACCGCGGCGATCACCCGCGTCTGCGTCAGGAAGACGGCCAGCGGCGCGAGCACCTGCTGGGCCCGCTGGTCGATCGCCGCCTGCACCTGCGCCGGAGTGAGGCCGCCGGGCAGCGGCGCGAGATCGGCTTGCGCGGTCGCCACGTCCATGAACTCGACGACGTGTGCGGCGACGAACGCGTTGCGGCGGGCCAGGGTGTCCGCATAGGAGTCGTCGACGATCGAGACCATGGTCGCGAGATCCGCCGGATCCGCGAAAGCCGGCAGTTGGGCGAGCTCGCGCTGCAACACCGTGAGCGGGGGGTCGGCGCTGTTGAAGATCTCGTCGTACGTCTGCTGGATCGCCGTCCGGATCGCCGGGAGGACGGTGCTCGTGATCTGGTCGTCGGTGATCCCGGTCGGCGTCGCCTCGGTGCTGAGGACGTAGACGAGCTCGTCGACCGTGAAGCCGGACTGGCGGATCGCCCGCACCTGCTCGACGAACTCGAGCGCGGTCCCGGGCTCGGCGAGCGCCGCGGCCAAGGTGCCCGCGTCCGTCCGCGGGACGACGCGCAACAGATCGTCGAGCGAGAGGTCGACGACCCGCGCGAGCGTGATGACGCGGTAGATCTGGCTCAGGTTTGCGAGGTTCAGTGTTCCGTTCGTGAGCTCGAAGAGTGTGTTCGCGTCGGCGGCGGAGACCTGCAACGCTGCCTGCAGGGCCGGCAGGTGGTGGGCGACGTCGGGGTCGGCGACGGCAGCACCGGTCTTGATCGCGACGAGATCGGAATCAGCCGGCAACGATGGATCGAGGAAGAGGCGCTCGTAGAGCGAGAGCGAGGTCGTCCCTTCCGGAGCCCGGTGGTCTTCGGCGTCGATGTCCTGGAAGAACGCAAGCTGCTCGTCCGCCGCGAGCCTGGTCGCGTCCTGAAGCGATCGGAACCCATACAGCGACAGCAGCGCATCCTCGTCTAGAGCGCCGTTGCCGACCGTTGCGGCACGGAGCAGGAGGTCGAGCTCCCAGAGTTGCCAGGCCCCATGGCGCCACATCCGCAGGAAGCGGTGGATCCGGTCGAGGACGCCGGTGTCGAGCGGAGCAGGCGCGAGCGTCTGGGTGCTCAAGTCGCATGTGTCATCGAGGCCTTCGAACGTCAGCGGCGCCGCGCCGCCGCGGGTCCAGACCACGTCCAGCAGCCCAAGCAGCTGTTCGTAGCTGATCGAGGCCGCGCGCAGAAAGGCCGGCACGGGGACGAGGTCGTTGGCCGGGTCGGCCGTGTTCCACGCGGTCGTCAGCGGGACGAAGTTCGCATTCGTGATCAGGTCGGCCTCGTGCGGATCGATCTCGAAGCGCTCCATGGCGACGCTGACCTGGTCCGCGACGGAGGGACTGTGTAGCGGCAGGAGCGCCTGGCGCAGCTGCCAGAGCGCGATCCCCGACTGCTGCAGGCAGGTCCGCAGCTCGTCGAGCGGGCTGTCGTACGGGAGCGTGTGCGGGTAGCTCGCCGAGGCGAGGGTCGTGTACGCGGCGGTGTTGAGGTACTCGGGGGCGGCACGCAGCTCGGCTGCCGTTCGCGTCGTCTGCTTCCACAACGGCGCGCCGGGGGGGCTGACCGCGTCCTCCAGCAGCTCGTTGACGAGGTCGATGTAGGGAAGCGGCACGTCGGTGTTGGGGCAGTTCAGCAGCAGGTGACCCAGGTCCGGTCGCCGGTCGAGCAGCGCGGCGAGCGCGTTCGGGTACGGCCCTGTGAGCGGGTGGTTGCGCAACCAGAGCAGGAGGTCGCAGACGTACGCCGCGGAACTCGAGGACCGAGGTGCACTCGCTGCCCGGCAGCAGTAGTCGACCGAGCCGAAAAGCGTCGCGAGCGACTCGTCGCGCTGGATCGCGTTCGCGGTCGGCTCGTCGAGCTCGGAGGTCGAACCGATCGCGACCGGCCAGTCGCCGACGAAGCCGCGGTTGAGTTGCGTCACGAGCGAGACCACGTCCGCATAGCGCTGCGCACCGGTCTCGTAGATCCGGTTGGCCTGGCGCTTCGTTAGCCCGGCCTCGTTGTCCTGACAAAGAACTGCTGCCGTCCCATGGTGGCGATCTGGGTCGCAGAGTTGATCCGGAGGTCGAGCAGCATCTGTGCGCTGTCCGCGTCCGGGGCGACGCGCAGCACGCGCTGGAACCGCCTTGCAGCGTCGACGACGACCGGCCGGTCTTTGGCGGCGATCCCGGTGAAGGCCTTGTCGCCGGCTTCTCGAGGTACGAGGGGATGTTGGTCTTCACGAGCTCCAGCTCCGGGTTGTTCTCGAAGAAGCGCATGACCGGGCGCTGCTGCTTCGGAGACACGAGTCCTGCGCTCTTGACGCGGGCGGCGAGCGCGGCGGTTGGGTAGGCGCGCGTGACGCGCGCGTACACGACCTTCGCGAAGACTTCGTCCGGCCCGGCAGCGCCGGCGCCATTCACGTTTGGCGGAGGCCCAGCCTGTTTGACGAGCCGCTTCCAGTCCCTGACGCTGAGCCGCGCGAGATCAGCGAGCGAGCTGTAAGTGCCCTCGTCGAAGCCGCGCTGTAGCCGCTGGACGAGCGGAAGGTGGTTCTTGACGAACGCTCCCAGCTCGAGGCTTCGCTGCACTGCCGATGCCTCGGCCTCGGTGAACCCGTGACTGCCGTCGCCGAGCGTTCTCCAGAAGTTCCGCATCGACTGCGTGTTCGAGACGAGCGCGGTTGCGAATTGCTCGTGCTTCTCCTGCGGGAGCCCCGCGGCGTCGAGCAGCTCGCCAAGCGTTCCCTTGCCCACCTGGTAGGGCTGGCTCAGGACGTCTTGGGTTCGGTTCGCCTGCAGGCGCCGAACCTCGTCGCGGATCCAACGCCCAGGCCGCTGAGCGATCAGGCCGTTCTCCATCGCATGCTCGAGCGTCTGCGTCTGGACCTCGGGGGTGAGCGCGGAGATCAGCATCCCGATCCGGTCGACCAGCGGGTCGACGAGCGTGAAACCTTGGGTCGACTCGAGCAGCGGGCTCGGCAGCGCGGCTGGGATGCGTTGGCGCAGGAACGCGTAGAAGACCGCCGCCGGGATCTCGTGCTTCGCCTCGAGCCGCGCCGAGAGGACGACCCGGACGATGTCTTCCTTGCTCCGTCCGGTGTCCTGGGCGAGAAAGGTGATGTCGTGGTGCTGGTCGGTCTCCACCACGTCGACGAGCGGAAGACCCTCGAGCTGCGGCTGGATCTGGCGCTCCAGCGTCGCGTGCTCCGAGGTGTCCCGCGGCTGCGACTCGAGATCGAGCTGCAGGTCCGGCGCCGCTTCGGTCACGAGCGACTCGAGCGCGATCCGCCTCCCGCGAGGCCGCGCAGTGACAACGATCAGCAGCTTTCCGGGATGGTGCTCGGGCGGCTCGAACGAGATCCGATACCGCCCGTCTTCGTCGGCGCGACCCTCCGCAAGAGCGCGCCGGTCGCGCATGAGCTGTTGCCAGACGGTGATCGCGGCGTGCGAGAACTCACCACCGTCCTCATCTGTGACCGTGCCGTGGACCCGGTACCTCTGCTCATCCATCTCCCGCTCCTTTCGCATGGTCTCCCGCCACACCGAAAGAGAGGAGCTGGCGACTCGGCCGCAGCTGATTCCTGCGCCCGCTGCTCGCTCGGTCCGCTGCCGACTATCTCACGTTGTTGCTTCCGAGTAAACGGGGACGTCACGTGCGACACCGTCTCGTCACATGAACCCCACCACCTCGGACTATCCCGCGCCATGGTGGCTGAGTAGGCGCAGGACAGGTCGTAGTGCTCGTGGTAGGTGAGAGTGTTGAAGTGATCGGTGCAGGAGATCCATGGCGCGAGCGGGGGTCCCAGCTTGCGCGTCAAGCGTGCCTCCTGAACCGGCCGCCAAACCTCACGGACCCGAAAGGGTGCCGCCCTAACCCCCACGCGATGAGCCTCTCCTACGCGGGCCCCTCGCGGCACGGTCGCGGCGCTAGACTCGCCTGGTGGCCTGGACGGGAGTCAAACGCGAGGTACTTATGGCCCTCCGCGACGCTGAGGAGCCGATCTGGAACCTGAGCGAGCCGGAGGGCGGATGGGGATGGCTCATTCGCGCGCTGGATGAACTCATGGAGGGCGGCTTGGTCGAAAAAGGCGCGAAGCAGTGGACGGGCGCATCACAGCATCACGACATCGCGTCGAAGGCGATCACCGAACTCGGCGCGGACTGCTTCCGGCTGACGAGCGCGGGTCAGGTCGAAGCCGCGAAGATCAAGTCCTAGACGTCGTGCTCTACTTCTTGCGGCGGTAATGCGCCTAGCCTGTCGGGCAACAGTCCCTCGTGGAAGAAGACGCCCAAGACTTCGATCCGCTTGTCGGACTCCGCGAGGCGTGCGCTGTCCCGCGCCTGTCCCCAGCCGCATGGTTGAGCCGCAGGAAGGACGCTCAGCGGTTACCGAGACCGCCAGCGGCTGACACAGCCCGACGCCTTCGTGATCCCGTTCTCGCCAGGCCCCAAACCGGCCCCACCCCGGCCTGGCGAGGCTCGCGGACTTGCACTAGACCCCGGGAAAATACTGGAGGGCGGGTACCCCACCCCCGCAAACGATGAGCCTCTCTGGCTTGGGTCCCTCTTGGACGCTCGTCGAGCTCCGACGCGAATTGAGCGGTGCACGATCAGCCCGGCCGAAGGAAACCTGCGAGTTGGCGCGCCGAGTCGCCGAGCTCGAACTCGTGCACTTCGTCAGCGACGGGGAGTATCTCGGAGTCGACGTATTCAGTCGCAAGGGCACTGTAGGTCAATAGCCCCAGAGCCTGTCTGAGGGTCCTGCTGCCGTTCACGACGGCGGAAACGGCTTGATTATGACATGGCGGTCGCGGCCAGATAACGCCTATCCGTCAGCACCGCGCGAGGCGGCGAAGCCGACTCGCTGCGCGAGCGAGAGGAAAGCGAAGCGGTCGAGGCGGGAAAACAGATGGAGCTAGCCGGGCTCGAACCGGCGACCTCCTGGGTGCGATCCAGGCGCTCTCCCAACTGAGCTATAGCCCCGCGGTCGCGGACAGTGTAGCTAGGCGTTTCTTCGAACTAGCGTGACGCCATCGCGCACGCTCAGCATCGCGACAGTGACCCGCGAGTCGCTCGCGAGGCGGTCGTTCAGCTCGCGGATCGCCTGCGTGCTCTCCGAGTCGTCGCTCTCGTCGATCACGCGGCCGCCCCAGAGGGTGTTGTCGAACGCCATCAGGCCGCCATCCGCCAGGCGCGGCAGGAGCGCTTCGTAGTAATTCAGGTAGTTCACCTTGTCCGCGTCGACGAAGACGAAGTCGAACTCGCCTTCGAGCTGCTCGATCGTCTCGAGCGCCGGGCCGAGGTGGACGGTGATCCGGTCGGCGTACGGGCTCGCGGCGATGTGCCGGCGCGCGACTTCGGCGTGCTTCTCCTCGAACTCGCAGGTGTCGATGTGGCCTCCTTCCGGCAGGCCTGCCGCCATCGAGAGCGACGAGTAGCCGCTGAAGGTGCCGAGCTCGAGGACGCGCTTCGCGCCCAGCCCGTGCACGAGCAGCTCGAGGAACCGGCCCTCGATCGTGCCGGTGAGCATCTGCGGCGACTCGAGTGTCTCGCGCGTCTCGGCGGCGAGCTCCTGGAGGTAGTCCGGAGGCGTCGTCGTGTGGGCGGCCGCGTAGGCGTCGATCTCGTCCGGGACGATGGAGATCACGCCTGCGTCCCCGATCTGCTGCCGCGGCGCCTCGTCCAGCTTCCCGGAGCGGATCCGCGCCGCCATCTCCTTCGACTCCTCGCGGTAGATGGAGCCGTCCTCGAACTCGATCCACGGGTACTTCTTCTGGCCGGTCGCGGCCTCGGTCTCCTCTCGCTTCCACGGCACGGACGGCATCTTGACGACCTCGTACTTGACCCCCTGCTCGTCGAGCGCCTTCTGCACGCGCCAGCACGGGTGACCCTCGACCTTGACCCAGATGTTGTTGCAGCGGTGGAACTTGATCGCCATGTCAGCCCTCCGTTCGCTCGACCCGAGACCCGCCAACTATCGCATCCCGGCCGTCGGCGAAGCGGACCCACGCCTTGCCCTTGCCGTCGTAGTCGGGCGACCAGACGATCAGCGTCGCCTCCTCCCCGCCGACCCGAACCGGCTCGGTGCCTTCCGGGTCCGACCCGCTCCAGACGCGAACGAACGGGTTGTGCTCCCGCTCGCGGCCGATCGTCGTCTCGTCGGTGTGGCCCGGGAGCACGCGCAGCTCGTCCGGCAGCTGCATCAGCACGTCCATCACCGAGCTGCGGATCTGCGCGAAGTCGCCGCCGCCGACGGCGTCCTTGAAGAGCACGTCGCCGGTGACGCAGAGCTCGCCGTTGACGACGAACGCAAGGTGGTCGTCCTTGTGGCCCGGCGTCGGGAGCGCCTCGATCCGCAGGCCGCCGGTCGTCAGGTCCCCTTTCACGATCGGGCAGCCGTACCGCTCCTGAATCTCGGCGTCGCCGGCGATGTGGTCCTGGTCGGCGTGGGTCGTCAGCAGGTGCGTGACCTTCAGCCCGTGCCGGTCGACGGCCTCGAACAGCGGCTCGAGCGGCGCGCCGGAATCGACGAACACGGCCGTCCCGCCGGGCTCGTCCGCGATCAGGTACGCGTTCGAGAGCCAGTTCGGGTGGATGCTTCGCTCGACGATCATCGTGGTTATCCGAACGAATTTGACACATCGGGCCCCCGGCGTGCATGCTCGGTGTGCCAACGACGGAGGGCGATAACTCAGTGAGAGACGCGTCGACGTCTCTGCGGCCCAGCACGGCGGCGCACGCCGGCGTCTCAGGTGAACCCATCCGCGTCCTCGTCGTCTCCGACGTGCGCGTCTACCGCGACCTGCTCGCCGCCGCGCTCGAAGACGAGCAAGGGATCGAGCTCGCCAGCAGCATCCCGAGCGACGTGGCGAGCTTGGAGATCGGGGTTGCCGAGCCAGACGTCGTCCTGGTCGACGCCTCCTCGGATCCGGCGCCGCGTGTGCGCGCGTTGGCCGCCGCAGCCGGCACGGCGAAGACGGTCGCGGTCGGAATCCCCGACGACGAATCCGCACAGCTCGAGCTCATCGAAGCGGGAGTCGCCGGGTACGTGACCGCCGAGCAGCCGCTCGCCGACGTCGCCGAGACCGTCCGGGCGGTGTCGAACGGCGAGCTGAATTGCTCGCCGCGGTTGTCGGCGGCTCTGGCCGAGCGCGTTGCCGCCCTTCAGGGCCTCGCGCCGCACGGGGATCTAGACCGGAAGCTCACCCGGCGCGAGAACGAGGTCGCCGCGCTCGTCTCCCAGGGCCTCTCGAACAAGCAGGTCGCACGTCGGCTCTCGATCCAGCAGGCGACCGTGAAGAACCACGTTCACAACATCCTCGCGAAGCTCGGCCTCGCTCAGCGCGACGAGATCGCGGCGCTCCTTAACGCCTCGACGCTCGCCTGACATCGCGCCGGGCCGGAGCGCGGTCTAGATCCGGGTCGCCGACGGCGTGGATCCAAGTTAGGCCCCCGCGGTCCATTGCGCCTCAGGGCCCGTCCCCCGACACTCGCTGCGCCAGGTAGACGCGACAGGGGAGGTTGCATGAGAAAGCCGGGGCGCTGCTTGCGCGCGCCCACGCGTGCCGTCCACGTGGCGGCGACGGCGCCGTCCGGCATCCGCCGGAAGAGCGCGCGGTCCTACAAACGCCTTCGGAAGGAGTGAGGCATGGATCGATGGTCTAGTTGGGGAAGGGGCACGCTGACGAAGCTCGCGCTCGTCGGTCTTGTCCTTGCTCTGACAGCAGGGGTAGCCGTGGCGGCCACGTCGTCCGGCTCCAAGAAGAAGTCTTTCTCGCCTGCCGTGGCGAAGGGCCTGGCCCTCGCCGCGAAGTCGGGCGGCCGGGCCGACAACGGCACCGGTAGCAGCGTCCAAGTGGGGCATTCGACGAAGAACGACACCTCGCCGAAGCTCCGCAACATCACGCCGAAGCCGGTCACGCCGGCATCGTCACACCAGGCGATCAAGACGCCTCCGATCGTCCACCAACACACGAACCGGAGGGACTCCGCCGTCCAGACCAGGATGCCGGCGAAGAACATGCCCGCGCCGGGCCTGAACTTCGACGGGATCCCGTTCCCGGGCGTCAACTGCAACTGCGCCCCACCCGACACGAACGGCGAGGTCGGGTCGACGCAGTACGTCCAGATCGTCAACGAGGGGCTCCAGGTTTTCGACAAGACCGACGGGAGCTCGCTCCTCGGGCCGATCGGCATCACGACGCTATGGAGCGGCTTCGGCGGCGTCTGCGAGACGAACGGCGAGGGCGACCCGGTCGTCCTCTACGACCAGCTCGCGAACCGCTGGGTTGTCACGCAGTTCGCGGGTAGCGCCCAGCCGACGCACGAGTGCGTCGCCGTCTCGACCACGAGCGACGCGACGGGTTCGTACAACCGCTACGACTTCGACCTCGGGTCCGCCTTCGGGAACAACTTCTACGACTACCCGAAGCTGGGCGTGTGGCCCGACGCGTACTACATGAGCATCAACATCTTCAACGCTTCCGGCACGGCCTTCCTGGGCCCGCAGCCGTTCGCGCTCGACCGGTCGGCGATGCTGGCCGGCAACGCGGCGACGGTCGTCAGCACGGGCGTTCTCACGCCTTCGGACGACCAGCTCATGCCGGCTGACATGGACGGGTCGAACCAGCCGCCCTCGGGCGCACCGAACCCGTTCACCGAGATCGGCACGAACCCGACCTGGAAGCTGTGGCGCTTCCACGCCGACTTCGTCAACCCGGCCAGCTCGACGTTCACGCTGGCCGGCACGCTCGCACCGGATCCGTTCAGCGTGATCTGTGGCGGCAGCGCCGGGTCCTGCGTACCACAGGCCGGTGTCCCGGACACGCTCGACACGCTCGGCGACCGCAGCATGTTCCGGAACGCCTACCGTCGCTTCGCCGACGGGCACGAAGCGCTCGTCGGGAACATGACGGTCGAATCGAACGGCGTAGCGGGCATTCGCTGGTACGAGATCAACAACGCCACGTCGGGCACGCCCTCCTTCGTCCAGCAGAGCACGTACCAGCCCGACAACACCTGGCGCTGGATGGGAAGCGCCGCGATGGACGCTCAGGGCGACCTCGCCGTCGGTTTCAGCGCCTCGTCCTCCAGCATCCACCCGCAGATTCGCTACGCGGGCCGGCTGGCCGGCGATCCGCTTGAACGACCTCTCACAGGGAGAGACGACCCTCTTCGCCGGCAACGGGAGCCAGATCGATACCGTCAACCGCTGGGGCGACTACTCGGACCTCACCGTCGACCCCTCGGACGACTGCACGTTCTGGTACACGAACGAGTACTACGACACGAACAGCTCGTTCAACTGGCGGACCAGGATCGGCAACTTCAAGTTCCCGAACTGCACCGCCGGGCCGAGCGGCACGCTCGACGGCACGGTCACGGACGCGAGCAACAACAATCCGATCTCCGGGGCCAAGGTGGACACGTCGTTCGGCAGCACGACCACCGACGCCAACGGCCACTACTCGATCACGCTTCCGGTCGGAACCTACGACCCGATCTACTCGGCGTTCGGCTACGCCTCGCATACCGAGAACAACGTCCAGATCACGGACGGCAACACGACCACGGTGAACGTGGCGCTGCAGCCGTCGGCCTCGGTGCACATCACCGGGACGATCACGGACGGCTCGGGTCACGGGTGGCCGCTGTACACCAAGATCGCGGTCGCGGGCGACCCGAACGGGCCGTTCTTCACCGACCCGATCACCGGCCACTACGACATCACGCTGCCGGCGAACGCCAGCTACGACGTCACGTTCACGTCGCAGCTGACCGGCTACCAGGTGGTCAACCAGACCCTCGACGTCGGGGGCGGCGACATGACGCACGACGTCTCGATCCCCGTGACGTCCGACTGCACGGCGCCCGGCTACAAGCTGGACACCGCCGCGCACGAGGACTTCGAGGGGAGCACCTTCCCGCCGGCCGGCTGGAACGTGACCGACAACGTCGGCCTGGGCCACGTCTGGCAGCTGAACGACCCCGAGGGCATCCCGAACAACACCGGCGGCTCGGGCAACTTCGCCGACATCAACTCGGACTTCTACGGTCCGAGCGACTCGCAGGACACGTCGCTCGTCACGCCGACGCTCGACCTGTCCGGTGCATCCGCGCCGTACCTGACGTTCCACAACAACTACGTCGCGTTCTCGCCGTACCCGCAGACGGGTGACGTCGACGTGAGCACGGACGGCGGGGCCACCTGGACGAACGTCTGGCACCACGACGAAGACGGCGTTCCCGGTCCCGACCTGGAGACGGTTCAGCTGCCGCAAGCGGCCAACCAGGCCAACGTCGCAGCTGCGCTTCCACTTCACCTCGACCTTCGGGTTCTATTGGATGGTCGACGACGTGAACGTGTTCAAGAGCTCGGGCTGCGTAAAGATCCCGGGCGGCCTCGTCGAGGGCAACGTCTCCGACCTGACCACCGGCGATCCGATCAACGGTGCGAAGGTCACGAGCGACGACAAGCCGGACGAGAACACGAAGACGTTCGCCACCCCGGACGATCCGAACAATCCGGGCGGGTTCTACTACCTGTTCTCGTCGCTGACGGGATCGCACCCGTTCACGGCCAGCAAGTCCCTGTACTCCGACGACACGGAGACGGCAAACGTCGCCGCGGACAACACGGTGAGGCAGGACTTCCAGCTGGGGGCGGGTCACCTGGTGATCTCGCCGACCTCGATCACGAAGACCCAGGTGCTGGGCAGCACCACGACCCAGACGGTCACGTTCCACAACGACGGCACCGGACCGGCGCACGTCAAGCTGAGCGAGCAGGGCGGGTCGTTCCAGATCCTGAACGCCAGGGGATCGAAGAAGATCAACATCCACCTGACGGAGGAGGATCTCGGCGAGCCCGGCGTTCCTCGGGAATCACCGACGATGACGTCCCGGGCGTCGACGCCGGTCCTCCGCAGGATCCGACCTGGTCGCAGATCGCGAACTACCCGACGGGAATCATGGACAACTCCGCCGACTTCATCCAAGGAAAGGAGTACTCCGTCGGCGGCGTCGACAGCAGCTTGACGACCACGAACAAGGGCTGGGTCTACAGCCCGGACGACAACACATGGACGGCGATCCCCAACATGACGAACGCCCGCGAGAAGCCGGGCGTGGCCGCCGTCAACGGCAAGCTGTACGTCACCGGCGGCTGGAACACCGCCGGGACCCCGATTGCCGCGACCGAGGCCTACGACCCGGCGAGCGACAGCTGGACCACCGTCTCGCCGAACCCGGCCCCGACTGCCGCACCGGGCGTCGCCGTCGCCAACGGCAAGATCTACTTCGTTGGCGGCTGCGCCGACTCGGCCTGCACGGCGTCGAACGGGGTCGAGGTCTACGACCCGGCGAGTGACAGCTGGTCGAGCGTCGCGAACTACCCGACCGGAAACTCCTGGGAGGGTTGCGGCGGTATCAACGGCAAGGTCTACTGCGCCGGCGGTATCAACGGCTCGGCCACGTACAAGAGCGGCTACGTCTACGACCCGGGCTCGGACTCGTGGAGCTCGATCGCGGACATGCCGATCGACCTGTGGGGCTCGGTATCCGGTGGACCGAACGGGATGCTGGTCATCTCGAACGGCGTCACCAACGGGTTCAGCACGATCACGAACCAGGGGTTCGCATACGAACCGTCGACGGATAGCTGGACTGCGCTTCCGAACTCGCAGTTCCCGCGCTACCGCGCCGGCGGCGGATGCGGCTTCTACAAGGTCGGCGGCTCCTCGGGCGGGTTCAGCCCGACGCCGGACTCGGAGTTCCTCTCCGAGCTCGACCAGTGCGGCTCGACGGACGTGCCGTGGCTGTCCGAGGATCCGACCGAGTTCGACGTCCCGGTCGGCGCGACGGTCTCCGTGACCGTCACGCTGTCGGCGACGACGGCCGCCGGCGTCACCCAGCCGGGCACGTACACGGCTCAGATCGCCGTGAACGCGAACACGCCGCAGACGATCAACCCGATCGACGTCACCATGAACGTGACGCCGCCGAACGGCTGGGGCAAGATCGCGGGCACCGTCACGGGCACCAACTGCCAGGGGGACACGAACCCGTTGCAGGGTGCGCAGATCCAGGCGAGCGGCAGGAACTACACCTTCTCGCTGAAGACGGGCAGAGACGGGACCTACGCGTTCTGGGCCCCCTCATCCGGCAACCCGTACACGCTCATCGCCAGCAAGGATGGGTATCAGGCACAGACGAAGAGGGTGAACATCAAGCCCAAGAAGACAACGACGGTCAACTTCGCGCTGCAAGCGATCTGTTAGCCGCCGTTTCCCTGGATGGGCCCGCCCCGATGTTCAGGGCGGGCCCATCCGGGCTCTCGCACACACGCGCTGACGATGTTGCACCGACGCTAGGCTAGGTACTCCGCATCCGAGAGGAGGACGAATGGCCGGCCTGATGTCACGGGCGTCGACGGTGGTGAAGGCGAAGCTCTCCAAGCTGCTCGACCGCGCCGAGAACCCGGCCGAGACGCTGGACTACTCCTACGAGAAGCAGCTCGAGCTCCTGCAGAACGTCAAGCGCGGGATCGCGGACGTGGTCACCGCCAAGAAACGGCTCGAGCTCCAGGAGACGCAGCTGCAGCAGAGCATCGTCAAGCTCGAGGGCCAGGCGCGCGAGGCGCTCGCGGCCGGCCGCGAGGATCTCGCCCGGCAGGCGCTCGAGCGCAAGTCCGGCCTCCAGCAGCAGCTGCAGAGCCTCGACCAGCAGACGACGCAGCTCGAGCAGCAGCAGGAGAAGCTCGTCGCCAGCGAGAAGGCGCTCTCGGCGAAGGTCGAGGCCTTCCGGACGCAGAAGGAGACGATCAAGGCGCAGTACTCGGCGGCCGAGGCGCAGGTGAAGATCGGCGAGGCCGCCACCGGGATCGGCGAGCAGATGGCCGACACCGGCCTGGCGATCCAGCGGGCGAAGGACAAGACGGAGCAGATGCAGGCACGCGCCTCTGCGATCGACGAGCTGACGACGTCCGGCGCGCTCGAGGACTTCACCTCCGACCAGACCCAGCTCGACCGCGAGCTCGGGGCGCTCGCCTCGAAGTCCCAGGTTGACGACGAGCTCGCGAAGATGAAGTCCGAGCTCGGGCCTGGTGACAAGCAGAAGGAGCTGCAGCAGTGATCGTGCGAGTGATGGGCGAGGGCCAGTTCGAGGTGGACGACGAGGTCGCGAAGGGCCTCAACGACCTCGACGAGAAGGCCGCTCAGGCCCTCGAGCGCGGCGACGAGCAGCAGCTCGGCGAGCTGTTGAGGCGGATGGCCGAGGCGGTGCGGCTGAACGGCAGCCGCGTGCCCGACGACGACCTACGCGGCTCCGAGGCAATTGTGCCGCCGGACGACCTCTCGCTCGAAGAAGCACGTGAGCTCTTCGAGGGCGAGGGCCTGATCCCGGACCTGCCGAGCGCCGGCTAGCGCAGGCTCGTCTGGATCAGGACCGCGACGAACCCGAGCACGGTCGTCGCCCAGAGATTGACGGTCCAACGGCGAGTCGAGTAGAGCTCGCCCCGCTGCTGGCGCATCTCCTCCCCGAACTCGGCGCGCAACTCGCGCATCTCCTCCCGGAACTCACGCCGGAACTCGCGCATTTCCTCCCGTAGATCGCGAAACCCCTGCCGCGACTCGGCTCGGAAGTCGCGCAGCTCGACCGCGAGATCGTCAATCCGATCGTCCGTCCAGCGCGTGCGCCCCGCCTCGGTCATCTACGGAATCCTACCGCCGTCGCGGGCTCCCAACCGTGCCGCCTTCGTGTCAGAGCGGAGCGCCGAACAGCCCGAACCAGCGGGTCAGGTCCTGCTCGATCGGCAGCTCGCCGTCGAGCTTCGCCTTCAGCTCCATCTCCTCGGCGTTGTCGCGCTCCTGCTCCTTGCCGGTCGGGACGAACGGCCAGAACTTGCCCTGCTTGAAGCCGTAGATCCAGTAGGCGCGGCCTTCCTTGAACTTGCCCTCGAACGGGAAGACCGCGGCGAGCAGCTGGCCGCCGAAGCCGCGGTCCTGCAGCTCGGACGCGATCAGGTGGACGGTTGCGACGAGGTCTTCGAAGCCCTGGTCGTGGACGACGAGCCACTCGAACCCCAGCTCGTCGCTCTTGCGCTCGACCTTCGAGCCGGACTGGTTCCCGACCGCGTCGAGCAGCTGCTGGAGATCGTTCTCGGCGCGGACGAACTCGCCGGCCGAGAGTGACTTGAAGCAGACCCCGGCCGAGCCGGACGGCTTCAGGTCGAGCTCGGTCTCGAGCGTGATCCGCGCCGTCGAGATGGCGAAGAGCCGCTCCTGCGCCGGGTCCTTGAGCTTGTTCCGGCCGAAGAGGACGTTCCGGAGGCCCACCTAGGAAACGGGCTTGCCCATCTCCTGGGCGATCTTCTCGAGCGCTGCCAGCCGCTTCTCCAGCGGCGGGTGGTCCAAGAAGAGCTCGCTGATGCCCTCCTTCACCCGCGTCGGGATGATGAAGAACGCGTTCATCCCCTCGACCTCGCGCAGGTCGCGCTGGGGGATCAGCGTCATCTGGCTCGAGATCTTCTGCAGCGCGCTCATCAGGTACTCGGGCGCGCCCGTGATCAGGGCCGAGCCGCGGTCGGCGGCGTATTCGCGGTAGCGCGAGATCGTTCGGATCAGGACCCAGCTCAGGACGTAGGTCACGACCGAGACGGCCACGACGATCAGCCAGACCGGGACGGAGTTGTTGTTCGAGTCGCGGTTGCCGCCGAAGCCGCCGAACATGCCGGCGTAGAGGCCGAAGCGGGTCAGGACCGCCGCGATCATCGCGAAGAACGACGCGACCGTCATCACGAGCACGTCGCGGTTGGCGATGTGCGTCAGCTCGTGGGCGAGCACGCCCTCGATCTCCTTCTCGTCGAGCCGCTCCCAGAGGCCGCGCGTGACCGCGACGACTGCGTGCTTCTGGTTGCGGCCGGTCGCGAAGGCGTTCGGCACGTCCGTGTCGACGATCGCGACGCGCGGCTTCTGCAGGTCGGCCATCGCGGCGAGCCGCTCGATCACCTCGTGCAGCTTGGGCGCCTCCTCGGGGCTGACGATCTTCGCCCCGGAGGCGGCGAGCGCGAGCTTGTCGGAGCTGAAGTACTGAAAGATCGCCATGCCGCCGACGATCACGACCATCAGGACGAGCCCGGCGTTGAAGACGTAGAAGAGAACGAGCGCGAACCCGACGTAGAGCAAGCCCAGCAGGGTGCTCGTGAAGAGCATCCGCAGGGACAGACCGGCATCGCGACCGTAAGCCTTTCGTTTCATCGAGAATCGGCCTCCTTGGAGGCGAGAGGGATTAGCCGGATTCTAGCCGTGGGGGTCGTTCTGGCCGCGGTGCTCGTTGCCTCGGCGAAGGCCGGCAGCTCTCCGCGCGTCTCCGTAGTCGTCGTCCCTCGTTCTGACCCGGTCTTCTCCACTCTGAAAGCCGCGCACGGGCTGCTGATCGCCGGTGAGGGGGCGACGGTCAGCCGGCGCGGAGCGCTCGCCTCGCTGCTGCGTGGGGAGATGGGCAACTCGGTCGTCGATTCCGGGATTCCCGGCGGCAAGGTCAAGATCGCGGTCTCCAAGCATCAAGCGGAAACGACGTTCTTCCTCGCGCTGCCGCCGCCCGGACGGCACCACAACGTCAAGCGCTATCCGATCGCGGTGATCGGGCCCGCATACACGGGGCTGCTCACTTCCACGTCGACGCACCTGACGGGACTCGTCTCGATCGCGGACGTGGCGCCGTCGGTGCTCGACCTCCAGCGCGGCGACCGGCCGGTAATCCGGTCACGAGCCGCGGCAGATCCCCTGGGGTACCTGCACGACCTCGACCAGCGGATGACCGACGCACACGCTTCGCGTACCGGGGCACTGCTCGTGCTCGTGGGCCTGATGGTCGTCCTCGGGCTGGCCGCGCTCGCCTCGCGCTCGGCCGCGCTAGGGCGCGCCGCCTTTCTGGCCGCTCCTTCCTGCCTCGTCGTCTCGCTGCTCTTGAGCGCAGCCGGCGTGAGTCGTCCATGGCACGTCTTGGTCGCGCTCGGGCTCGGCGCGGGCGCGCTGGCGCTCGCGGCCGGTGCGCTGCTGCGCCCGCGGCTCAGGCTCGCGCTCGGGCTCGTCGCGCTATTCGTCTTCCTGTTCGCGGCGCTCTGGGCGGAACCGCGCTGGAACAGCCTCGCCGTGCTCGGCGCGCGTCCCGACGGCGGCGGGCGCTTCTACGGGATCAACAACCAGATCGCGACACTGCTCCTCTCCCCCGCGCTCGTGCTCGGCGCGCTGAGCGGGCCGGCTCTACCGGGCGTCGCGCTGCTCGTCTCCGCAGCCGTTGGCGTCAGCACGATCGGCGCGAACGGCGGCGGGCTACTCGCGTTTCTCGCCGGCTTCCTGGCGCTCGGGCTCCTCCAGCGGTCGGTGCGGCCGACCCCGCTGCGTGTGGCGGTCGCGCTCGCGGTCGTCGCCGCTGCCGCGCTCGCGCTCGTCGGGATCGACGCCGCGCTCGGCGGCTCGAATCACGTCACGCATGCGGTGGGTGGAGGACCCGGCTCGCTCGCCGGCCACTTCGCGCACCGCCTCCACCTCGCCGCGGCGTTCGTCGCCGCCCGCTGGAACCAGGCGCTGCTCTTCACGGTCAGCGTCGCCGGGCTGATCTGGGTCGCGCTGCGCCGGCCTCGCCTGGCGGTGCTCGACGCGCTGCTGATCGCGATCCTGGTGCTGTTGCTCGTCAGCGACAACCCGACCGACATCGTCGGTCTCGGCGCCCTCTCGGCGCTCGTGCTGCGGGTGTGGCTCGCGAGAACCGGCGAACGGCTGGGCGGGCTTGAATAGACTCGCGCCCATGCGCCGCCTGGCACCGTTGCTCGCAGCCACATTTGTCCTGGCCGGCTGCGGCGCCGGCACGACCGTCTCCCCGACGGCGGAGACGGTGATCGGGTCCCTCCCGGCGGCCACGACGACGCAGGCCACCGTGGCGAAGGGTGATGCGACAGCCGGGGCGGCGCTGTTCAAGTCCAAGGGCTGCGTCGGTTGCCACACATTCGCGCCTGCCGGCTCGCACAGCACGACCGGGCCGGACCTCGACAAGCTGGCTGACTACGCAAAGAAGGCGAACATGGGCTCCACCCAGGCGTTCGCGGCCCAGTCGATCAAGGACCCCGGCGCCTACGTCGAATCCGGCTACAGCAACATCATGCCGAACTTCGGCCTGAGCGATAAGCAAATCGCCGACCTCGTCGCCTACCTGACGAAGTGATCGACCTCCGGGCCGCGCGGGCCGACCCGGACGGCTTCAGGGCGGCAGTCGCGCGCAAGGGCGGCGCCGAGGCCTTCGACGAGCTGCTTGCCGCGGACGAGAGCTGGCGCGAGCTCGTTCCGCAAGTCGACGAGCTGCGCAGCCGCCAGAAGCTGAAGGGCAAGCCGACGCCCGAGCAGGTCGAGGAGCTGAAGCAGGTCAAGGAGGACCTGCGCAAGCTCGAGGAAGAGCTCGCCGCCGCGGCGGAGCGGCGCGACGAGCTGCTGCAGAAGGTGCCGAACCCGCCGCACGAGTCGGTTCCGGACGCGGTCACAGACGATGCGGAAGGCGAGGTCGTCCGCACCTCCGGCGAGCCGCCGGAGATCGCCGACCCGAAGGACCACCTCGAGCTCGGCCGCTTCGAGATGGAGCGCGCCGCGCGAGTCTCGGGGTCGCGCTTCGGCTACATCGTCGGCGACACCGCGCGAGTCGCGTTCGCGCTCTACCGCTGGGCGCTCGAGCGCGTCGGCGCACAAGGGTTCGCGCCGGTGATCCCGCCGGTGCTCGTGCGCGAGGAAGCGATGTACGGCACGGGCTTCTTCCCGGCCGAGCGCTTCGAGATCTACGAGGTCGCGGACGAGGGGCTCTACCTGACGGGCACCTCCGAGGTCGCGCTGGCGGGCATGCACATGAGCGAGATCCTCGACGGCGAGGAGCTGCCGCTGCGCTACTCGGCGTTCTCGACCAACTTCCGGCGCGAGGCGGGCGCCGCCGGGCGCGACACGCGCGGGATGTTCCGCGTCCACCAGTTCAACAAGGTCGAGATGTTCGCGTACGTCCTGCCGGAGGACTCGTGGGACGAGCACGAGCGGATCCTGGCGCTGGAGGAGTCGCTGGCGCAGGAGCTCGGTCTGCCGTACCGCGTGGTGAACATCGCGGCGAACGAGCTGAGCGCGGCCGCCGCGAAGCGGTACGACCTGGAGGCGTGGTTCCCCTCGCAGGAGCGCTACCGCGAGCTGACGTCAGCGTCGAACACGACCGACTACCAGACGCGCCGCCTCGGCATCCGCTACCGCGCGGGCGGAGGCCCGGAGCCCGTCCACACCCTCAACGGCACCGCCGTTACCGACCGCTGGCTGCTCGCCGTGCTCGAAAACTTCCAGGACGAGGGCGGGAATGTCGCGGTCCCGGAGATCCTGGCCGCGTTCGGCGCTCCTCAGCGGATCGAGAACGAGGGGCGCTAGAGGCGGCCGGCGAGCTCGCGGTCGCGGTGCGTCTCGATCGTGCCGAACGCGTAGAGCGCGATGGTCAGCGCCGTGAACGCTCCGGCGAGAACGCTCATGTAGCCGGTCTCTCCGATCGGTGCGAAGAAGCTCACGAGCATCAGCGGAAACCAGACGTAGAGGAGCGTCATGATGAAGCCCATTCCCGCGCACCGGGCGAGCATCCGGAGGTTGCCGAGCCCGCTCGGCAGGAGCAGGTCTTCCGGCCGCAGCGCCGGCCCGTGGTCGCTGCGGGACCAGAACCTGATCGAGGCGCGGTTCCAACCTCGGTGATCGTGGCCAGACCAGAGGTCGTCCGGCTCGGAGGCAAAGGCTTCCCTGTCGCGCTCGCGCTCCGGGTCCACGGGCAAACTATAGGTCGCTGCGACCACGACAACTAGCACGGCGGGGTGCCAGAGCGGACGAATGGACCGGTCTTGAAAACCGGAGGCGCCCGAAAGGGCGCCCGTGGGTTCGAATCCCACCCCCGCCGCTCGAGGGCCCTGGACCACATCGTACAACGAAGGGACTTGCTAGCCTCGGCGCATCGGATCGACGACCCATGGGGAATCCATCACCTCCGTCGCCCCTGACGGCGTCTCAGCCGCTGCCGCCACGCCGGGCCTCACTCGTGAGCTCGCCTTCGACACCGACCGGGCGATGCTCATCCGTGTGCGCGCGGAAGGCGGCATCTCTTCGGGCTGGCACCACCACGGCGATCGCGAGGTACTCGGGCACGTGCTGCGCGGCCGCGTCCACTTCGAGTACGGCCCGGGCGGAAGCGGGAGCACGGACGTCGAGGAGGGCGGTTACTTCCAGATCCCTCCGGGCCTAGTTCATCGTGACGTCAATCCGAGCCTCGAGCCGCAGGACCTGATCATCGCTTTCATCGGGACGGGACCGCTCGTCGTGAACGTCGACGGTCCGGACACCGCCTAGATCTGTTGCTCACAGGGACCTACTAGGCGCCGACGGAGTCGCGTAGAGCCGAGCTGGGAGGCCGCCGATGCGGACGGTTGCCTGTGCCACGATGGGTTGATGCGCGGCGCCCTCGGTTCGGAAACTCGCGCCAGGCTTCGGCGCGCCCTGGGCTGGATCGAGCGCCGGCCGGTGCTCGTGCTGTTCGTGCCGGCGGCCCTCGCTCTCGGAGCGGTCGCCGGCCTGGCCGACCTCGCCGGCGCGGAGCGAATCGACCGCGCGGCGCGCCACCTCCACCCGATCTGGCTCGTGCTCTGCCTCGGCGGTGAGCTCGTCGCGTACGGCGGCTACGTGCTCGCCGTGCGCGACACGGCGAAGGTCGACAACGGACCGAAGCTGAGCTTCGGCGACTCCGTCCGGGCGGTTCTCGGCGGGTTCGGCGTCTTCGCGGCGACGAGGACGAGCGGCGGCTTCGCCGTCGACTACTGGGCGCTACGGAACGCCGGCGACGATCGCGAGGGAGCCGTCGCCCGCGTGCTCGCACTGGGGGCGCTCGAGTACGCCGTCCTCGCGCCCGCTGCGCTCTGCGCCGCGATCGCGCTGATCCTCGACCCCGATAACACCGTCTCGCTGGGGCTGACGCTGCCCTGGCTGGCGGTGATCCCCGGCGCGGCGGTCGCGATCTGGTTGAGCTCGCCGAAGCGAGCAGGCGGCTACACGCGCCCCGGCCGGGACGCGGGCCGGCTGCGCGTGGCCTTCGCCCACTTCGTCCGGGGGCTCTTGATCTTGCGCTCGCTGCTCCTCGCTCCGCCGCGCGAGCACGGGCTGGGGGTGCTCGGGACCGGGCTGTACTGGGCCGGCGACATCGCCTGCCTCTGGGGCGCGCTGGCCTTCTTCGGCAACCCACGGCTCTCGGTGCCGGCGCTGATCATCGGCTACGCGACCGGGTACGTGCTGACCAGACGCTCGCTGCCGGCCGGCGGCGCCGGCGTCGTCGAGATCGCGCTCACGTTCGCGCTCTTCTGGGTCGGCCTGCCGTTCGTGCGCGCCATGCTCGGGGTCGTCGTCTACCGGCTGTTCAACCTCTGGCTGCCGATCGTGCCGGCGCTGGCGTTGATGCCGCCGATCGACGAGCTCCGCCGTGACTTCGACACCGCTGACCTAGCGGAAAAGGACTAGCGCGAGGAACGCGACCGCGACGAGCAGGCCGAGCGCCGCCGCCGCGCGCACGAGCGCCGAGTCCGCGGGCTGCGGCGCAACGCGAACGTGGACGAACGCGCCCTCGTCGCCGGGCACCTTGAGCCGGTCGCCGTCCGCGATGCCTGAGGGAAGCAGGACGTCGATCTCGCGCTGCTCCTCGACTGTCCCGCTCCCGCCGCATTCGGCGCACGGGCTCTCGACCAGCCGTCCCGATCCTCCGCAGAGCTCGCACTTGACCAGCTGCAAGACGAGCATGTCGCCCGTGTCCTTGCGCCGCCGCGTGGTGCCGCGGCCCTCACAGCTCGGGCAGGTCTCGCTCGTCGAGCTGCACTGCGTGCATTCGGCCTGCCGGCGGTAACGAATCGTCTTCCGTGTCCCACGTGCGGCTTCGTAGAAGCCGAGCTCGACGTCGGCGACCGCGCCCGCGCGCGTGCCGCGCCTCCGCGAGCGCGCCCGGGCCCAGAACTGCAGCAGGTCCGCGAACGCGCCGGCCGACGTGGGCGCGGCGCCGCGGTAGCCGAAGCGGTCGTAGAGGATCCGCCTCGCCGGCTGCGAGAGCGAGGCGTAGGCCTCGGCGAGCTCGCGGAACTTCTGCTCGGCGTCCGGATCGCTGGAGACGTCCGGGTGGTACTTCCGGGCCTGGGCCCGGAACGCGCGCTTGATCGTCGCCGAGTCGGCTCCGCGGTCGACGCCCAGAACCCGGTAGTAGTCGCGCGCCGCTGCAGCCTCCACTCAAGTCTTCTTCCACGTGCGGGCCTCCGGCGAAACCGATTCGGGTCCTCGCGAGTTCTATCCACGAGTGCGTCCGCTGCGTCTTGTCGTCGTCCTGGCCTGCGGAGTCGCCGGGCTCTGGGCCGGTGCCTCGATCCAGGGAGCCGGCTTTCCGCCGCTGCCGACCATCTCCCTGCCGGTGTCGGTCTCCATCTCCGTGCCGAGCCTGCCGGTGCCCCCTCCCCCGCCGCCGCCCAGGCAGCCGCCGCCACCACCGGCGCCACCGCCCGCGCCACCTCCACCGCAGCCACCACCGCCGTCGCCGCCGGCGCCGCCTCCACCCGCGGGCCGCCCTCCGGCGCCGGCTCCTCCCGCCCGCCACCACAGCGGCAGCAACTCGGTCTCGGGCCACGCGAGGCGCGTAACGCCGGCGCACCAGGCAGCCGTGAAGCAGGGACGGACCAAGACGCCCAGGGTCGCGCAGCAGCGTGTTGCTCGAGCGCCCAGCGCCACCCTTCCGCACGGGGTCCTGACCTCCGGGGCGCTCGTGCCGACCGCGCGCAAGCTCCCGTTCATCGCCGTCGCGCTGCTCGGCGCGGCGATTTTCCTCTTCGGGCTCGGTGTCCTGCCGCCGCGAACGATCCCGCATCCGGTCGCCGCCGAGCTGCTCGTCGAACGGCGCGGCGCGCTGGCGCTCGGCGGCCTACTCACGCTCGCAGCGGGAATCGCCGCCTACCTGCTTGTTTGAGCCTTTTTCCAGATCCCCTTTCCGGGGGATCTGGACAGGCCCAAAGCCAGTGAAACTAAGGCGGATGCGGCACCTCTTCGCGGCTGCGGATCCCGCTCGCGACCTGGACGCCCCCGGCGCTCCCGGACGCCCCCGCTCGGACGGGCTCGTTCAGTCGTACCGTCAGCTCGCAGACGTCTTCCACGAGATCCTCTCAGAGCAGAGCGTCGACGACCTGCTCGAGCGGGTCGCCGACACGCTCGGCGAGCTCGTCCCCTACGACACGCTCTCGATCTACCAGGCGGACGAGGCCCAGATGAGGCTCACGCCCGTACTCGCGCGCGACCAGTGGGCCGACAAGATCATGAACAGCCCGCGCAACTTCGGCGAAGGGCTCACCGGCTGGGCCGCGCTGCACCGTGAGCCCGTGCGCACGAATCAGGCCCATCTCGACCCGCGCGTGAAGGTCGTGCCCGGCACCCCGCCCGACGAGCCCGAGGCCCTGATCACGGTGCCGCTGATCGCTCGCGACGCGGTCAAGGGCGCGCTCAACATCTACCGCCTCGGCGAACACGCGGAATTCAGCGACGAGGAGTTCGAGCTCGCACGCCGCTTCGGCGACGCCGCCGCGCTCGCGCTCGACAATGCGCAGATTCGCGCCCGGCTCGAGTACCAAGCGCAGACGGACTCGCTGACCGGCCTCTACAACCACCGCTACTTCCACGAGCGCCTGCGCGCCGAGTTGACGCGCGCGAGCCGAGCGCGCGACTCGGTCGCGGTCCTGATGCTCGACATCGACGACTTCAAGCGCGTCAACGACGTCTACGGCCACGGCGTCGGCGACCAGGTCCTGCGTGACCTGGCCGACCTCCTGCGCGTCGCTCTGCGCGGCTCGGACGTCGTCTGCCGACTCGGCGGCGAGGAGTTCGGCGTGATCATGTCCTCCTGCGACGCGGGCGACGCCCTCAACCTCGCCCGCCGCCTGACAGACTCGCTCTCGACGGTCGAGTTCGGCCCCGCCGGGAAGATCACGACGTCGATCGGCATCTCGCAGGGCCCGCAGCACGCGATGAACCCGCGCGAGCTGGTCGCATGCGCCGAGGCTGCGATGATGACGTCCAAGGCCCGCGGCAAGAACCAGATCGTCCTCTTCGACGAGGCCGCGAGTGAACGGCCCTCGAGCCCGGTCGCGATCGGCCGCGACGTCCGTTCGATCGCGCACCTCAAGATGCTGCAGGGGCTCGCCGGCAAGCTCAACCGGCTGAACGATGTGCGCGAGATCGGCGCGGTGATCGCCAACGAGCTCCGGCTCCTGATCGACTACCACAACTGCCGCGTCTCGGTCGTCGAGGGCGACGAGGTCGTCCCGATCGCGTTCCGAGGCGAGCTCGTCGCGCGCGACGGCCAGCACATCGACTTCCCCAGCACGAAGATCGGCACCGGTATTACGGGGCATGTCGCGGCAACCGGCGCGCCACTGCTCACCGGCAATACGCTCGAGTGCGAGTACGCCATGATGATCCCGGGCACGCACGCCATCGAGGAGTCGCAGATCGCCGTGCCGCTCTGCTACGGAACGCGCGTGATCGGCGTGATCGGCATCTCGAAGCTCGGCGTCGACCAGTTCGACGAGGACGACGTGCGGCTGCTCGAGGTGCTCGCCGGCCACGCGTCGGTCGCGCTCGAGAATGCGCGCCTGTACGAGGCGCAGCGGCGCGAGGCGGCCCACCTGAAGGCGCTCCTCGAGTACACCGGCGCGATCTCGGAGGCCGAGACGCCCGAGGAGATCGCCGACGAGACCGTCCGCGCGGCCTCGCTGCTCCTTTCCAAGAGCTGCGCGCTCTGGCTCCCGGATGCCGAGGGTGACTTCCGCGTCGCGGCGCACGCTGACCACGACGGCGTTCCGGAGCTGCGCTCCATGCTCGACGTCGCGCTCGAGGGCGCGCTCGTCCGCGAGACGATCGGCGGGCGGAACGAGCCGTTCCTCGCGACCGGTGAGGAGCTGACCGACGCGCTGCGCCCGCCCGAGGGCCGGACGTGGCCCGACGTCGCGCTCGCGCCGCTGCGCGCGGACGGCGCGGTCGACGGATTCATCACGGTTCGCGATCCCGCCTCGGGCGTGATGCCGAGCGACGAGGTGCTGCGCCTGCTCGGCGGCCTCTCCTACCAGGCATCGGTGGCGTTGCAGCGGGCCCGCAGCTTCGAAAGCCTCGAAGACACCTTCGTCTCGACCGTCGAGGCGCTCGCGAACGCGCTCGAGGCGAACGACGAGTACACCTCCTCGCACACTCGCTGGATCACAGACATGGCGCTGCGGGTCGGCCGTGAGCTCGGCTTCGACGCGCCGGCGCTCAAGCGGCTCGAGCTCGGCGCGCTCTTCCACGACATCGGCAAGATCGGCGTGCCGACGAGCATCCTGCAGAAGCCCGGACCGCTGACTGCGGACGAGCGGCGGATCATCGAGTCGCACCCGGAGCTCGGGGAGCGGATCCTCGGCCCGATCGCCCGCCTCGCCGAGGTGCGGACGATCGTGCGCGGCTGCCACGAGCGCTGGGACGGCACGGGCTATCCGGACCGCAAGGCGGGCGAGGAGATCCCGATCGAGGCACGGATCGTCTTCGTCTGCGACGCGTTCCATGCGATGACGACCGACCGGCCGTACCGCAAGCGGCTGGGCGTCGAGGAGGCCCGCCGGCGGCTGCGCGAAGGCGCCGGAACGCAGTTCGATCCCGCCGTTGTCGACGTCTTTCTCGGCATCCCGTGGGAGTCGCACGCGAACGCCCGGCTCGCGTCGTAAGCGCTCGCCCGGGGGTCAAGCTCAACCGCGCGGAATCCGATGTACTCTGGCATGCGGGGTCTCGGCTCGATGCGTAACCGTTTCATCCTGGCCGCTGTGGTTGCCGGCTGCGCCGGCGCTCTGGCCGCACCTGCACACGGCTCCCAGCTGATCGCGCGCAACGCGACCAACATCAAGCTCTCAGTCAATGCGCAGGGTGTGGCGCTGATCACGTATCGCGACCACGGGCGGCGCTTGCTGCACCTGATCGCGCGCGGCGCGGTGAATGCGCGCTTGCGGCCGCCGCGCCCGAACGTCCCGCAGGTCAAGTTCCGCCTGGACTACACCGGCGGGCGGCTCTTCTACGGGCACCGCGTCTGGCGGCAGTTCCTGAACTCCTGCCAACCCTACGACGGCCCGCAGCTCGACTGGCTCGTGGCCGCCTGCAAGGCGCCCGACGGCTCATACTGGGCGCTGCAGAGCTGGCAGACCATGCTGCCCGGGCTCGGCTTCGCGCCGTGGCTCTACCGGCAGAAGGAGTGGTGGCTGCATCTGTCGCACTGGTCGGGCGCGCCGGCCGAGCTCGACGTCTACCAGGACTGGGTCTACAGCCGCCACGTCGAGGAGGTCTTCGGCCAGCTCACGTACCGCGGCGTCGGCGTGCGTGGCTTCGGCACGACCCGCTTCGGCGCGCCGACCGACAACTACGGCCGGCTGCTCTACCTCGACACGCACAACTCGCGCTACGGCCGCGGCTGGAAGCGCGAGGAGGCATTCGTCACCTCCGGGCCTCCTGGGATCTTCTGCTTCGGCTTCTTCCGGCGCGACCCGCTCAAGAACGGGCACCCGCATCCGCCGGGCACGACGCACGCCCGTCGCGGGCCGGCGCACGGCGACCAGTACCGGATCACGGCAGTCGGGCCCGGCGTGACTCCGGACATCGTCTGGCACGGGCTCGGGCTGCACAGGTACGACCCGAACAACCCGAACGACGCCGCGCTCGAGGACTCGATGAACGCCAAGAAGGACGAGATCCGCGGCAGCTGGCCCAAGTGCCGCCAGCAGTAAGCCACCAGGCGTTCATATGATCGACAGGTGGTTGGAGGCGACGAGCTGCGCGCGGTCATGGGGCGCTTTCCGGCCGGAGTGGCGGTCGTCACCGTCGAGCTCCGCGGTCAGCGCATCGGCCTGACCGTCGCGTCGCTCGTCTCGCTCTCGCTCGATCCGCCGCTCGTCGGCTTCGCGGTTCGGCGTGACGCCGCACTGCACGAGCTCCTGCGCGACTCCGGCGAGCTCGCGGTGAGCCTGCTCGCCGCCGGCCAGGAAGCCCTCGCCCAACACTTCGCCCGAGGAGTGCCGCCGATCGCGCTCTGGGAGCGCATCCAGCTGCGCGACACCCCGGGCCCGCCGCAGCTCGACGGCGCCGTCGCGTGGCTCACCGGGCGGCTCACGCAGGAGCACGGAACGGGCGATCACACGTTCTTCGTCGCCGAGGTCGAGCGGGCAGAGCCCGGCCCGGGTGAGCGCCCGCTCGTCTTCTATCGCCAGGGTTACGCCGCTCTGTGATCGAGGCCGTCGTGTTCGACCTGGACGGCGTCCTGCTCGACTCGGAGCACGTCTGGGACGAGGTGCGCGAGCAGCTGACGCGCGAGCGCGGCGGCCGCTGGCACGAGGGCGCGCAGCGGGAGATGATGGGCATGAGCTCGCTCGAGTGGTCGCGCTACATGCACGACGAGCTCGGGGTGCCCGAGCCGCCGGAGGAGATCTCTGGAGAGGTCGTGCGCCGGCTCGAGCGCCTCTACCGCGAGCAGCTTCCGGCCGTGGCGGGAGCACGGGAGGCGGTTGAGCGGCTCGCCGCCCGCTGGCCGCTCGGGCTCGCGTCGTCGTCGAACCGCGAGGTGATCGAGCTCGCGCTGGAGCTCCTCGGCGTCGCGGACCGGTTCAGCGCAACGGTCTCTTCAGAGGAGGTCGGCCGCGGCAAGCCCGCCCCGGACGTCTACCTCGAGACGGCACGCCGCCTCGGCATCGATCCCACTCACGCGGCGGCGGTCGAGGACTCCCACAACGGCATTCGTGCGGCCAGGGCGGCCGGGATGCGCGTGCTCGCGATCCCGAACCGCCGCTTCCCGCCCGGCGACGACGCCCTGGCGGAAGCCGATCTCGTGCTGGAATCGCTAGCGGGGCTCACCGCCGAAGCGGTCGAGCCCCGCTAGCAGACTGTCCTACCTACGCGGGCCCCTACCGACGGTCAGGTTGACCTTGTGGCCGTTGGCGAGCCTGCGGCCGGCCTTCGGGCTCTGGCGGATGACCTTCCCCTTCAGGCGGTGCGAGGAGGTCTTCCTGGTGATCTTGCCCGTCTTGCAGTGGTGCCGCCTGATCGCGGTCTTCGCCTTTGCCAGCGTCTTGCCGACCACGTTCGGAACCGTGCACGGTGGCTTGAACGGAGGCGGAGGTGGCGGGGGTGGCGGTGGCGGTGGTGGCGGTGGTGGCGGAGGCGGAGGCGGCGGTGGCGGTGGCGGTGGCGGAGGCGGCGGAGGTGCGCAATCCGGGAACTTGAAGTTGCCGATGCGCGTCCGCCAGTTGAACGAGGTCACGCCGGCCGGGTAGTACTCCTGCGTGTACCAGAACGTGCAGTCGTCACTCGGGTCGACCGTGAGGTCGCTGTAGTCGCCCCAGCGGCTCGACGTGGCCGTCTGGCTTCCCAGTCCGGCGAAGAGCGTTGTCTCGCCCTGTGAGAGGTTGTTCAGCGGGTCGCTCGCGAGCCGGCCCGCGTAGCGGATCCCCGGCACGATCGACGGGCTCGACGCACTGAAGCCGATCGCCAGATCGCCGCTCTGATCCATGGCGGCACTGCCCATCCAGCGCCAGACGCCGTCGGCCGGCGCGTAGGTGCTCTGCTGCACCCAGGCCGGCGTTCCCGACGTCGCACCGCTGATCTCCCACCAGCGGATGCCGGCGCGGCCGCCGCTGCAGGTGGTGCCTGACCCGCCGACGCAGACGCTCTGGTTCCCGACGAGCGCCTCGTGGCCGTCGGGGAACCGCCTGTAGGCGGAGCGGAACATCGAGCGGTCGCCAAGAGCGGACAGCAGCGACGACGTGCCCGCCTGCGGCACGCAGCTCGAGAAACAGAGCTCCGTGTAGGCCGCCGGCGTCAGGTTGCCCGCAAGCGTGAACGTCGAGTTCGCGGGCGTTCCGAAGTCGACATGGAACCGCCAGATCTTCCAGGCGGTCGTGTTCTCGCCCGACTGCATGAATGGATCCGGCGCGCCGGACGGCGGCAGGTTTGCACCGTCGAGATCGCCCGGAAGCATCGCGTCCGCACTTGGGTTGAAGAAGCTCGAGTCACGCGAGGTGATGAACGTGCCCGGCGAGCCCGCGAGCATCGCGGCGCGGTTGAACGCGAACGGCTCGGCCCCGAGGAACGCGGTGCCCCCGGAGTTGAACACGTTCATCGTCATGTAGTAGGCGTCCGGCCACATTCCGATCTTCGGGTAGTCGAAGAAGTCGGAGCCCAGGTGGTAGCCGTAGCGGAAGTAGCTGCCGGTTGCGTCGCCGGTCTGCGAGACGGCGATGCACTCATCGGTGATCGGCAGGCCGCCGGTTGCGCTCGCGAACTGCGAGATCAGCCACCTGTTGGCGAGCTGGTCGTAGACCGCGACCGGGTCGCCGAAGCCGTGAAGCTCGCAGGCCCCGCCGAAGCCGGTCCAGAGCGTCCCGATGCCGACCGGCCCGAGGAGCGAGCCGCCGGTCGTCTTGTTGAAGACCTGGAAGCCCTGGTTGACGATCTGGACGTACTGCGTCGCGCCGACCTCGCCGTTCGTGTCGGGCGGCGCGCAGTTGCACGTCACTCCCGGGAACGGGATTCCGTCGAAGTTCAGGATCGGCGCCGGCATGTTCGACCGGTTCACCGTGCGCTGGACGACGGCGTCAGGCGAGTTCTGGTGGATCGAGACCGGATGCAGGTTCGGGATCACCTCGCGCTCCGGACGCGGCGTGTTCAGCGGCTGCCGCGGCAGGCTCGTGAGCGGCCCGGAGACGTCGTTCTTGTACGAGTGCCCAACCGTGATCTGACCGGTCGTCTTGTTCGTCTGGCTGATCGGAGCGACCGCCCTCGGCACGGCTGCCCCGTGACTGGCGATGAACGGCCGCAGAGCAGAGCTGCCGGTCAGGGCGAAAACGCCTTCGACGACCAGGATCAACGCGGCAACCCCAACGACAGCGCTAACCCTGCGCCGCCGCGAAGCTGTCCGCGCGACGGAACGCGCGAGCTTACTCAAGATTCCCTCCCCTTTTCGTAAGAGACCCTTCTTGACCCTAACACTGTGTCGGACTACGAACAAGAGCGAAAACGCAGAAGGGGCCGGCTGAGCCGGCCCCTTCGCTGGTCAGCTTGATTGTCGGTCTAGCGCCGACGGCCCTTGCCGACGGTGACGTTGACCTTGTGGCCGTTCGCGAAGCGCTTACCGGCCTTCGGGCTCTGCTTGATGACCTTCCCCTTGAGGCGCTGCGAGGAGGTCTTCCTGGTCACCTTTCCGACCCTGCAGTGGTGCGACCGGATCGCGGTCTTCGCCCTGGCCAGCGTCTTGCCGACCACGCGCGGGACTAGGCAGCGGGGCCTGGGCGGTGGTGGTGGTGGTGGTGGTGGAGGTGGAGGTGGAGGAGGAGGAGGCGGCGGAGGCGGAGGCGGCGGAGGTGGCGGCGGCGGAGGTGGTGGCGGCGGAGGTGGTGGCGGCGGAGGTGGCGGAGGTGGAGGTGGTGGCGGAGGCCCGCCGGGCGGCGTGTAGGTGACCTCGAGCCCGTTCGTCGGCGTACCGCCGTCGCCGTTACAGCCGAACTCATCCCAGACCGGCACCGCGTTGTCCTGGATGCCCTCGGTCGAGCTCGCGCCGTTGTCCACGACGTCGCCGTAGATCGCCTGCACGACGTCGCTGTCCTCGTGGAAGACCAGCTCGAAGTGCGCCGTGCCGCCCGCGTAGTACTGCGCGCGCCACTCGAGGTAGTAGGTCCGGTTCGGGGCCGTGCCGGTGGTGGCGGAGAAGACCCCGCCGCCGCCGGCGTTCGTGACCAGGTCGTCCCAGAGGAGGAAGAACGAAGCCCCGTGGGCCGAATCGGGCAGGCAGCCGTTCAGATAGTCGCCGCTCGCGTTCGTCGAGCCGAACTCGATATTGCCGTTCGAGCTCACGTGAGCGGTGGTGTACGTCTGCCCGTAGATGTGCTCCGCGAACGGGAGCGTGACCGCGGTCGTGCAGTCGTCGCAGTGGTTGCCGATGTCCGTCGTCCCGGGGACGATCGAAGCGCCCGTCTGGGTCGTCAGCGTGTAGTGCGGTGCGACGACGATCGAGGCCGAGTCGCTGCCGGATCCGGCCCCGCTGGACGTGAACGACGCCGTGTTGTCGTAGGTCCCCGTGGAGTTCAGGGTCGTCGTGCTGACCACGTGCGCCGTGCTGCTGGCGCTGCCGCCGACCGTGCTCGGGCCGGTGAGGCTCTGGTTCGGCGGAGACCCGACGACCGCCCAGCCGGGATCGCTGTCGCCGGCGAGCGTCCAGTTGACGTCGGTGCCTGCAGGGAGGGCGTCCGTCACTGCGACTCCGCTCGCCTGCGGGCTGCCCGCGTTCGCGAGCGTCACGTGGAAGCCGATCTGGTCGCCCGTGCTCGCGTTCGCGTTGTCCGCGGTCTTCGCGATCGAGAGATCGGCCGCCGGATCGAGGGCGACGTTCTCCGTCGTGGTGTTGCCCTGGGTGACGTCGATGTTGTTCACCGTCTGGTCCGCGTAGCCCGCGTGCGAGTAGGTGACGCTGTAGGTGGCGGGCGGCAGGGTCAGCGAGTAGTGGCCTGATGCATCGGTCGTCGCCTGCGTCCCGTCTGAGATATCCAGGTGGGCACCCGCGATCGGGTCGTCGTTGGACGAGTCGGTGACGGTGCCGTCGAGCGTCCCGCCCGTCGTGGTGCAGGACGGGAACTTGAAGCTCGCGATCCGCGTGCGCCAGTTGAAGGCGCCCGTGGTCGCGTAGTACTCCTGCGTGTACCAGAAGGTGCAGTCGTCCACCGGGTCGATGGTCATGTCGCTGTAGTCGCCCCAGCGGCTGTTCGTGCCGGTCTGGCTGCCCGTGCCGGAGAAGACCGTGGCCTCGCCCTGGCCGAGCGTGTTCGGCGGATCGCCGGCCAGGCGGCCAGCCCACCGAATCTGCGGATGGATCGCGGCAGACGAGGCGCTGTAGCCGACCGCGATGTCGCCGAACTGGTCCATCGCCGCGCCGCCCATCCAGCGCCAGGTGTTGTCGGGCTGGTACGTGCTCTGCTGGACGAAGGTCGCCGTACCGGACGTGGCGTTGTTGATCTCGAACCAGCGGATCGCTCCCACGCCGTTCGAGGAGACGCTCATGTTGCCGACGAGAGCCTCGTGGCCGTCGCCGAAGCGGCGGTAGGCAAGGCGGAACATCCCGCGGTCGGAGAGCGTGTCGAGCAGATCGCTGACGCCCTGCTGCGGGACGCAGCCGCCACAGAGAACCGAGTAGGCGGCAGGCGTGAGGTCCGTGCCCAGCGTGAAGGTCGAGTTGGCCGGGGTGGTGAAGTCGACGTGGAAGCGCCAGAGCGGCCACGAAGACGTGTTCGTGCCCAACTCCAGGAACGGGTCGGGCGCTCCGGCGGGCGGCATGTTCGAGCCGTCCAGGTCGGCCGGCAGGATCGCGTCGGCGCCGGGGTTGTGGTAGGCCGGATCGGTGAAGGTGATGAAGGTCGCCGGATCGCCGTTGAGCATCGCCGAGCGGTCGAAGGCGTACGGCTCGGGCCCGAGGAACGCGGTGCCGGACGCGTTGAAGACGTTCATCGTCATGTAGTACGCGTCGGGCCAAACCGAGAGCTTCGGGTAGTCGAAGAAGTTGCTGCCGAGGTTGAAGTCGTAGCGGTGGTACGCGCCTGACGCGTCGTCGGTCGTCGAGACCGCGATGCATTCGTCAGTCGGGTTGCCCGCTCCGGCGAACTGGGTGATCACCCAGCGGTTGGCGATCTGGTCGTAGAGCTCGACCGGGTCACCCTCGCCATTGCCATCGCAGACGCCGCCGAACCCGGACCAGACCGAGTCGATCGACACGGGACCGAAGACAGAGGCCCCCGTCGTCTTGTCGAAGACCTCGAAGCCCGTGTTCACGATCTGGACGTACTGCGTGTCGCCGACCTCGCCGTTCGTGTCGGGTGGCGCACAGCTGCAGTTGACGCCCGGGAAGCCGATGCCGTCGAAGTTGAGGGTCGGCGACGGCATGTTGTTCCGGAAGCGCTTCGTCTGCAGGGCAGCATCCGGCTTGAACGTGGACCCGTGGTAGATGCTCGGGTTGAGGTTCACCTCGTGGTCACGCGGAACCGACCACGGTTTGAGCCCAGTCATGTCTCGAAGGGCCGGCGAGGTGTCGTTTCTCACCGAGTGGCCGACGATCGGCTTGGCGCTCGGCGAGGCTGGTCCAGGCGCCGAGAACTTGCCGACTGCGGCTGCTTCCCGGCCGGGTGCCGCACCGGCGAAAACGCCACCGGCTCCGATCAGAAGTCCGACGACGAGAACGCCGAGCGCGATCGTCGTCTTTCGGCCAGACAGGCGCAAGCGCGCCTGCACGAATTTCCCGAGCTCTTTCAAGGTTTCCCCTCCCCAGGTGCGATGACGGAAACGCGGTCCACCGCCGACCCTAACACCGTCTCTGGCGGCCGCCAAGTCCCGGATATGCGTGGGGCCGGCGTTTGCCGGCCCCACGTTCGATCAGTTTGGGTGGGTCGCGCCGCTTAGCGCCTCGGGCCTTTGCCGACGACGAGGTTGACCTTGTGGCCGTTAGCCAGCCTGCGGCCGGCCTTCGGGCTCTGGCGGATGACCCTTCCCTTGAGACGGCGGGAAGAGATCTTCCGGGTCACCTTGCCGGTGCGGCAGTGGTGCCGCCTGATCGCGACCTTCGCCTTGGCCAGCGTCTTACCGACCACGCGCGGAACTGTGCACGGTGGCTTGAACGGTGGCGGAGGAGGCGGAGGTGGCGGAGGTGGCGGAGGTGGAGGTGGCGGTGGCGGAGGTGGAGGCGGTGGCGGTGGCGGTGGAGGTGGTGGCGGAGGCGGTGGCGGAGGTGGCGGAGGCGGAGGCGGTGGGGGTGGCGGAGGCGGCGGAGGTGGAGGTGGCGGGGGTGGCGGAGGCGGCGGTGGTGGAGCCCCCGTGTCGAACGTCTCGGTGTCGTCCGTGGACGCCGTGTCGCTCGTCCGGCCGCCGGCTGCGACCAGCAGCGCCCCGACCGAGCTGCCCTGCACGAACGACTTCGCCACGTTCATGTCGGCCTCGTTCGTCCAGGTGTCGCTCGTCGGGTCGTACATCAGCGTCGTCGCCGCCGCGGCGGGGCCGACGGAGTCGGTCGCCGTGAAGGCCGGCATGTACGGCGTGAACGGACTGCCGTAGCCGAACGTCCAGAGGTCGCCCGCGACAACCGCGCTACCGGGCACGTTCTCCGGCACCGGCATGTTGCCCTTCGTCGTCCACGTGTTGGTCGCGATGTCGTAGTCGTAGACCGTGTCGAGGATCGCGTTGTTCGCGTCGCGACCGCCGGCCACGATCAGGTGCCCGTTGATGATCCCGTTGGCGGAGCCTCCGAGACCGGCAGGCATGTCGGCCATCGTCGAGTAGGTGCCCGCGACCGGGTCGAACTCCCAGGTGGTCGTCTGGGCGCTGTCGATTGTCGCCAGGTTGTAGCCGCCGGCGAGATAGATCTTGCCGTTGCCCGGGTTGTAGCCCGAGGCCATGAACCCGCGGATGTCGGGCAGGCTCGGCCCGGCGCTCCACGTGTTCGAGGCGATGTCGTAGATCCGGACCGTGTCCACCGGGGGTGGCAGGTTGTTCGGGTCGCGGAACTCGCCGCCGAAGACGTAGATCTTGTTCGTCGGCGGGTAGTAGACGGCCGATGCCATCAACAGGTTCTGATCCGGCGCGGTGGCAAGCGTCGTCCAGGTGTCCGTAGCCGGGTTGTAGCGGTACGCGCTGTCGAGGTTCGCGCCCGAGCTGAACGCGTAGCCGCCGAACACGTAGCTGTACGTGCCGTCCGAGGTGGTGGCACCGCCGAAGCCGTCGATCGGCTCGGGCGTGACCGTCTGCCAGCCAGGTGGGGGCGGTGGTGGTGGTGGCGGCGGAGGTGGCGGAGGTGGCGGAGGCGGTGGCGGAGGTGGCGGAGGCGGAGGTGGCGGTGGCGGAGGTGGCGGCGGCCCACCGCCGATCGAGTAGGTCACCTGCAGGCCGTTCGTGATCGCCCCACCGGCTCCGTTGCAGCCGTACTGGTCGAAGATGTTGTTGGCGACGTCCTGGACGCCCTCGGTCGAGCTGGCGTTCCCACCGGTGACGTTGCCGTAGATGACGCGGATATTCGGGCTGTCCTCCGAGAAGATGACCTCGAAGTTGGCGGTGCCGGTCCCCGGGAAGTACTGCGCGCGCCACTCGATGTAGACGGTGCGGTTCGGCGCGGTCCCGGTGACCAGGGTGTAGATCCCGTAGCCCGAGTTGAGCGTGTACAGGTCGTCCCAGTACGGGGAGAACATCGCACCGTGGTCGGAGGCGGGCAGGCAGGAGTTCGTGAACTGCGCCACGTCGGTGTTGAACTGCATCGTCCCGTTCGACTCGACGTTGACCGAGTTGTAGGGCTGCCCATAGATGTAGACGGTGAAGGGCAGCGAGACCGAGGTCGTGCAGTCGTCGCAGTGGTTGCCCGTGTCGGTCGTTCCGGGCGTGATCGTGTGGCCCGTCTCGGTCGTGATGGTGTAGTGCGTCGCGACCGCGATCGTGGCCTCCGCGCTGCCCGAACCGGCGTTGTCGGACGTGAACGAGGCGGTGTTGTCGTACGTCCCGCCCGAGTTCGGCGTCGTTGTGCTGGTCACGTGCGCCATGGTGCTGGTATTACCCGCGACCGTGCTCGGGCCGACGAGCTGCTGGTTCGGCGGCGAGCCGGTCACCGACCAGCCCGCATCGCTGTCGCCGGCGAGGGTCCAATCGACGTCCTGCCCGGCGGGCAGGTTGTCGGTGACGACCACGCCGGTCGCCGTGGGACTACCGGCGTTGGCGAGCGTCACCTGGAAGCCCATGGGATTGCCGGAGTTGACGGTCGAGTCGTCGGCCGTCTTCGTGATCGAGAGGTCAGCCGAAGGCGTGAGCGCCGCGTTCTGCGTCGTCGTGTTGCCGTCGGTGATGACGAGGTTGTTGAACGTCTGCGACGCATAGCCGGGCTTCGAGTACGTCGCGCTGTACGTGCCGGGCGCGAGCGTGATCGAGTACTGACCGGACGCGTTCGTCGTCCCTGACGCGCCGTTGGAGACGTTCACATGCGCGCCGTCGATCGGGTCGCTCGTCGAGCTGTCAGTGACCGTGCCGGCGAGCGTTCCGCCGGTCGTCACGCAGTTCGGGAACTTGAAGTTGCCGATCCGCGTGCGCCAGTTGAACGAGCTCGTGGTGGCGTAGTACTCCTGCGTGTACCAGAAGGTGCAGTCGTCCACAGGGTCGACGGTGATGTCGCTGTAGTCGCCCCAGCGGTTGGAGGTGCTCTCTGGCTGCCGGCGCCGGCGAAGAGCGTTGCCTCGCCCTGGGCGAGCGTGTTGATCGGGTCGCCCGCCAGCCGTCCCGCGTAGCGGACCTGCGGATGGATCGCCGCCGAGGACGCGCTCGAAGCCGACCGCGAGGTCGCCGGAGTGGTCCATCGCCGCGCTGCCCATCCAGCGCCACGTCGTGTCGGGCTGGTAGGTGCTCTGCTGGACGAAGGACGCCGTGCCGGAGGTGACGTTGTTGATCTCGAACCAGCGGATGCCGGCGACGCTGTTCGACGAGACCGTCATGTTCCCGACGAGGGCTTCGTGGCCGTCGTCGAAGTGCCGGTAGGACAGCCGGAACATCAGCCGGTCGCCGAGCCCGTCGACGTTCTCGCCGCCCTGCTCCGGCACGCAGCTGCGGTTGAAGCCCGGGCAGAGAACCGTGTAGGCCGCAGGCGTAAGCGTGGTTCCAAGCGTGAACGTCGAGTTCGCGGGCGTCGCGAAGTCCGGGTGGAAGTGCCAGAGGTGCCAGTGGGTCGTGTCCGTGCTGCCTGCCTGCAGGAACGGCCCGTCCGCGCCGGCGGGCGGCGGGTTCGTCCCCTCGACGTCGGCCGGGAGCATGTAGTCGCAGCTCGAGCAGTAGTAGGCGGTGTTGTTCGTGAAGGTGATGAACGTCGCCGCGGTGCCGGCGAGCATCGCCGAGCGGTCGAACGCGAACGGCTCGACCCCAGCTTGGCAGTGCCCGACGAGTTGAACACGTTCATCGACATGTAGTAGGCGTTGGGCCAGACCGCCGAGGTGCGGGTAGTCGAAGAAGTTCGACTGCCGAGGTGGAAGTCGTAGCGGTTGTAGGAGCCCGTCGCGTCGGAGGTGGTCGAGACCGCGATGCACTCGTCGGTGATCGGGGTCCCGCCGGTCGCGCCCGCGAACTGGCCGAGATCAGCCAGCGATTGGCCAGCTGGTCGTAGAGCACGACCGGGATCGCCGAAGCCGCCGGTCGTGGCAGGCGCCTGGCCCGAAGCCCTGCCAGATGGACTCGATCGAAGCGGGGCCGAAGATCGATGCGCCGGTCGACTTGTTGAAGACCTGGAAGCCTTCGTTGACGATCTGGACGTACTGCGTCAGGCCGACCTCACCGTTCGTGTCGGGCGGCGCGCAGTTACAGGAGACTCCGGGGAAAGGAATCCCGTCGAAGTTGAGGATCGGGCTCGGCATCGAGTTGGGGAAGCGCCGGGTCTGAAGGGCCTTGTCAGGCCTGAAGGAGGGCTTGATCGGAACGAGTGGGTTCTGCACGTCCCCGAGCTCGCGGCGCGGGCCGCATCGGCAGCGCCCCCATCGAGCGAAGCGTCCGCGAGGTGTCGTTCACGACAGAGCGGCCGACGATCACATGGTTCGAGCCCGCGATCGTCCGGCTGGCAAACGAGGTTCGCCGAGGCAGCGCTCGGGCCGAACCCTTGCTGAGCACCGGCGTAGTGGGCTCCCGGCGGCGATGCGCCGGCGATCACTGCGCCCACTTCGACGAGGACCGCTACGCCGATCGCGGCGATCGCGATGCTCGCCTTCCGCCCACGCTTCGGCAGACGGGTCCAGAACTCCCGGATGTGGTCCAGCCTGTGCACAGATAACCCTCCCCTAGTTTCGATAACCCTTCCCCGCGGCGACCCTAACACCGTCGCCGCTTCCTTACAAGGTTTTTCCCTGCACTTCGTATGCTCTGCTCGTGACGCTCACCGAGGAGCAGACCCGCGCGCTCGACGCGGCCGAGGCGATCCTCGAGAACGCCTACAACCCCTACTCCGATTTCGCCGTTGGAGCGTGCCTCGTGGCGGAGGACGGCAGTCTCGTCGCGGGCACGAACGTGGAGAACGCGGCTTACGGCTCGACAATCTGCGCGGAGCGCGCGGCGCTCGTCCGGGCCAACGCGGAGGGAAAGCGCGCGTTCCGCGGGATCGCGATCATCGGCCGCGCCGGGAAGAGCGAGGGCGAGCCTCAGCTGACCGGGCCGTGCGGCGCGTGCCGGCAGATGCTCTACGAGTTCGCCGAGGTGGGCGGCAACGACCCGTGGGTCGTGCTCTCGACGCCGCAGCGAGAGCAGGTCGAGGTCACCTCGGTGCGGGCGCTGCTGCCCTTCGGCTTCGGGCCGGGCAACCTGAAGTAGTAGGCGCTTTCTAGCTCTTAGCGCTTGCCGACCGTCAGGTTGACCTTGTGGCCGTTCGCGAGCCTGCGGCGCGGCCGCGGGCTCTGCGCGATCACCCTTCCCCGCTTGCGCTTGCTCGCGTGCTTGCGAGTCACCCTGCCTGTCCTGCAGTGCGCCCTCCTGATCCTCGTCTTCGCCTTGGCGAGCGTCAGGCCGATGACGCGCGGCACCGTGCACGGCGGCTTGAACGGTGGCGGAGGAGGCGGCGGCGGTGGTGGTGGAGGTGGCGGCGGAGGTGGCGGAGGCGGCGGAGGCGGAGGCGGAGGCGGTGGTGGCGGAGGCGGAGGTGGCGGAGGCGGAGGTGGCGGAGGCGGCGGAGGCGGCGGTGGCGGCGGCGGTGGCGGCGGCGGAGGCGGCCCCGTGCACTCGGTGATCCGGATCGAGTCGACGCGCCAGCCCTCTGCTCCGACCGCGCTGTCCGTCCCGAGCCGCCAGCGGAGCGCCACGCTGTGGCCGGACGCGGCGGCCGGAAGGTTCACCGTCGTCGTGATGAAGCCGTTGTTCGAGTTCCCGGTCCAGGCCTCGCGGCCTTGGAGCGGATTGCCGGTGCCGCTGTTGATCGGTCCGCTGTAGCCCGCCTGGACGAAGGTGCCGCCGGCGGTGAGGATGTCCTGGAAGGCGCCGCCGTCGATCGAGATCTCGAGCACGCCGCCGTCGAAGGTGTTCTCCAGGTAGTAGTTGTTCCGGAACGTGAGCTGAGCCGTGGTGGTTGAGATCGGGATGCCGGGCGACGTCAGCCGCTTGTCGCTCGCGACCTGCCCGTCGTCCACGTAGGCGGCGTTCGGGGGCGAGTCGGCAGGAGGTGGAGGCATCCCGCTCGCGGAGGTCGTCCAGAGCGGCGGATCCCCCAGCACGTTGTCGGCCGTCCAGCCGGCAGGCAGGTCGGGCGGCGTGACGTCGTCGAAGCTCTCGGCGTAGGTCGTCTGAGGGTTCTCGCAGGCGGTCGCGGCGTCGAGCACCTCCGTCGTCGTCGTGGAGCTCGAGCCGTCGGAGCCGCCCGCGGCGACGAGCCGGTTGCCGATCGCGCTGCCGGCGATCAGCGAGCGCGGCACGTTCAGGCTCGGCCCGGCCGTCCAGGCGTCGAGCCCCGGGACGTAGCTGTAGGTCGCCCCGCTTGTCGCGGGCACGTCCGGAAGAAGCGGGTCGCCGCCGCCGAAGACCCAGAGCTTCCCTCCGGCGACCGCGCCGCCGGGCGCGTTCAGCGCGGCCGGCATGTCCGCCTTCGCCGTCCACGTATCGGTCGCGATGTTGTAGTCCCAGGTGAGCGCGAGCGCGCTCCCGTTCGTGTCCCGCCCGCCGGCGACCAAGAGGTGTCCGTTCACGATGCCGCCTGCCGCGCCGCCCACGGCGTTCGGGATCGCGCTCTTCGTCGCGAACGTGTTCGTGGCCGGGTTGTACTCCCAGGTCGTGGCCTGTGGGTCGGCGAACTCCGAAGTGCTGTAGCCGCCGACGAGGTAGATCCTGCCGTTCGCCGTGTTGTAGCCGGACGCCATGAACGAACGCGCGGCGGGTAGGTTCGCCGCGGCGCTCCACGAGTTCGCGAAGACGTCGTAGACCCTGGTCGCCGTGCTGACGATGTTGGTCGACGGATCGACCCCGCCGAAAACGTAGACGCGGGGGTCCGTGTCCGATGGGAGGTACACCGCCGAGGCGCCCTCGACCGCGTCGGCCATCGGCGCCCGCGTTTCCCAGCGCTCGTTGACGGAGTTCCAGCGGTAGGCGGTGTTCACGGCCGAGCTGGTCGCGGTCGAGTAGCCGCCGAAGAAGTACGAGAAGTAGTTCGGGTCGGCAGCCGACGCGGCGCCTTGGAGCCCCTCCGGCAGGGACGAGACGACGTTCCAGGTCGACGCGGGCGCGCTGGGCTCCGCTGCACGCGTCGATGCCGCCGGCGCGAGCGTCAGCACGCCGACCGACACGGCCAGCGTCGCGATCCGAGCCAGGCTTCTCCCCATCGATACCCCCTCCCGAGGGCTTCTTACTGCCTCAGGCCCGAAAAAGCAAGGGATTCAGCGCTTGCCGACGGTCAGATTGACCTTGTGGCCGTTGGCGAGCCGGCGGCGCGGGCGCGGGCTCTGCGCGATCACCCTCCCCCGCTTGCGCGCGCTCGCGTGCTTGCGGGTCACCTTGCCGGTCCGGCAGTGCGCCTTGCGGATCTTCGTCTCGGCCCTGGCGAGCGTCTGCCCGATCACGTTCGGGACCGTGCAGGGCGCCTTGACCGGAGGTGGCGAAGGCGGCGGCAGGGGCGGTGGCGGCGGCCACGGCGGTGGCGGAGGCGGCGCAGGTGGTGCCGGCGGCGGTGGCGGCAACGGCGGTGGCGGCGGAGGGAGCTGGCCGATGCAGGAGTCGAACTTGAAGCTCCCGATTCGAGTGCGCCAGTTGTATGACGAGACGCCCGGCGGGTAGTACTCGTTCGTGTACCAGAAGGTGCAGTCGTCGCTCGGGTCGACGGTCAGGTCGCTGTAGTCGCCCCAGCGATAGCCGGACCCGTTCTGGCTGCCCTGGCCGGCGAAGAGCGTCGTCTCGCCCTGGGCGAGCTCGTTCGCCGGGTCGTTCGCGAGCCGGCCGGCGTAGCGGAGCCCCGGGAAGACCGCCGCGCTCGAGGCGCTGAAGCCGAGCGCGAGGTCGCCGGCGCTGTCCATCGCGGCGCTTCCCATCCAGCGCCAGGTCGTGTCCGGCTGGTAGGTGCTCTGCTGGACGAAGGACGGCGTTCCGGACGTGACGTTCGTGAGCTCGAACCAGCGAATTCCCGCGACGCCTCCGGAGAGGACGGTGCGGTTGCCGACCAGCGCCTCGTGCCCGTCGCAAAGCGGCGGTAGGCCGACCGGAACATGCCGCGGTCGCCGATGGCGTCGAGGCCCTCGGTCGTGTTCGGCTGGGGCACACAGCTGTCGACGTTCAGGCAGATCGGCGAAAAGGCTTGCGGTGCCAGCGTCCCCGCGAGCGTGAAGGTCGAGGCCGAGGGCGTCGCGAAGTCGGCATGGAACCGGTAGAGAGGCCACGTCGGCTGCGTCACCGAGAGGAACGGATTCGGTGCACCGGACGGCGGCATGTTGAAGCCGTCGAGGTCGCCCGGAAGCAGCGCGCCTACGTTCGAGCGGCAGCGTGCTGAAGGTGACGAAGGTCGCCGGGGCGCCCCACAGCATCGCGGCGCGGTCGAACGCGAACGGCTGCGGGCCGATGTACGTCGTCCCGGACGAGTTGAAGTCGTTCATGGCCAGGTAGTAGGCGTCCGGCCAGACCCCGAGGTGCGGGTAGTCGTAGAAGTTGATCCCGAGGTGGAAGTCGTAGCGGTACCACGCGCCGGTGGCGTCACCCGTCTGCGAGACCGCGATGCACTCATCGGTCGGCAGGTCGATTCCCGCGAACTGCGTGACGAGCCAGCGGTTCGCGAGCTGGTCGTAGAGCACGACCGGATCGCCGGCGACGTTGTTCTGGCAGAGCCCGCCGAAGCCTTGCCAGAGCGCGGCGATCGCGATCGGCCCGAGCAGGGACGAGCCTGTCGTCTTGTCGAAGACCTGAACGGCCTCGTTCACGATCTGGACGTACTGGGTCAGGCCGACCTCACCGTTCGTGTCGGGCGGCGCGCAGTTGCAGCTGACGCCGGGGAAGGCGATCCCGTCGAAAGTCAGGATCGGCTCCGGCATCGAGTCGGGGTAGTGCGCGGCCTGGCGGGCGGCGTCTGGCCGGAAACCCGGCGCGACCGGCACGCGCGGGTTCGGGCTCGCCTCGTGCTCGGCCATCGGCAGGTACCGCGCTGGCCGGATCGAGCGGAGCGGCGGCGAGACATCGTTCTTCAGCGAGTGGCCGACGATCGCCTTGCCCGCCGATGCGACCACCGGCGCGCGCAGGCTTTGCGCTGCCTCCGGCGAGCCATGGCTGGACACCCCGGCCAGCACGACTCCCGCCTGGACTGCGCCGGCAAGGGTGAGGGCGCCTAGGACGATTGCGAGGCGCCGTCGCTGAGAGACGAAACGGCCGAACAGCTCGACCAGGTTGTACACGAACTTCCCCCTGTGACGAGCGAGGCCGGCTGTTGGGCCGGCCTCGCTGACGTTCCTAGGGTGTCGTCGTTCAGGACTAGCGCCTGCCGCCCTTGCCGACGGTGACGTTGACCTTGTGGCCGTTGGCGAGCCTGCGGCCTGCCTTCGGGCTCTGGCGGATGACCTTCCCCTTCAGGCGCTGCGAGGAGGCCTTCCTGGTCACCTTGCCGACCTTGCAGTGGTGCCGCCTGATCGCGGTCTTCGCCTTGGCCAGCGTCTTGCCGACCACGCTCGGAACCGTGCACGGTGGCTTGAACGGGGGCGGAGGCGGTGGCGGTGGCGGAGGTGGAGGCGGAGGCGGAGGTGGCGGCGGTGGCGGAGGCGGCGGCGGTGGGGGTGGCGGAGGTGGCGGAGGTGGCGGTGGTGGCGGTGGTGGCGGAGGCGGAGGCGGTGGCGGAGGTGGCGGCGGAGGTGGCGGTGGCGGAGGCGGAGGCGGTGGCGGTGGCGGTGGCGGTGGGCCGTTGTAGGCGGCCAGCGCGTCCACCAGGCCGTAGCCGAACGAGTTATTCGGGATGTGCGCCGAGTCACCGGGGATCCCGCCGCAGGTCTGCGCCGGAGTCACGGTCACGTTCGGGTTCGCCGTGTCCTCGAGGAGCTGCTTGGTCGCCGCGATGTTCCGCTCCAGGGAAGGAATCGCCGACCAGAGCAGCGCGACGACGCCGACGACGTGCGGTCCGGCCATCGAGGTGCCGCTGAAGGCCGCGTAGGAGCTGTCGCTGGAGCTGGTCGACGAGCGGTTGTTGACGCCCGGCGCGACGAGGTTCGGCTTCAGGCGGTTCGAGCCGTCGACAGTGACCGGGCCGCGGCTGCTGAAGCCGGCGAGCGTCGCGCTCGAGTTGATCGCGCCCGTCGAGAAGGTCTCGTCGTAGATCGCGGGCGGATCGCCGACCGATGAGCAGCCCGGGCCCGCGTTGCCGGCGGAGGCCTCGACGAAGACCCCGGCGGCCTGCGTGTTCTGGACGATCGTGTGGAGCGTGTCGAACGCGCAGAGCTCGCTCGTCGGGCACGTCCAGCTGTCGTTGATCACGTCCGGCCGCTTCGTCGGGTCCGGGTTCTGGTTGTTCAGGTCGGTCGGAGCGATGAAGAACTGGAAGCACTCCGTGTAGGTCTCGGGTCGGCCCGTCCCCTGGTCCATGTTGTGGCACCCGATCCACTTCGCGCCCGGTGCGACGCCGATCTGGTTGACGTTGTCGGCGGTCCCGCCAGATGTCGTGCCGGTCGTGTGCGTGCCGTGGGTGTCGTCGTCGCACGGCGCTTGCGTGTCGTAGCCGCACGGGTTCGGCGGGTTGCCGCCGATCGCGCTGTGGATCGAGTCATGCCAGTTGTAGTTGTGGTCGGCGGTGGAGCCGTTCCAGCCGCGGTAGTGGCCTTTGAGCGCGTCGTGCGTCCAGCGCATACCGGTGTCCTGGTTGCCGATCACGATCCCCTGACCCGTGTAGCCAAGCGCCCACATCTGCGGCGCGTGAACCATGTTCACGCCGTACTCGATCGTCGAGGGGCTCTGGTGCGTGGGCCGCTGGAGCGCGATGAACGCGTTCAGCGGCGGAGCGGTGTCGTTGAGCCAGTAGGAGGCGTCGTTCGCCTCGATCTTCGCGACGTCGGCCCGGCTCGCGAGGTTCTCGACGAGCGCTCGGTCGCCGCCGTGGACGAAGATCACGTTCGCGACCCAGAAGGAGCGGTAGTCGACGCCTTGCGCGTCGAGCATCGCCTTGAGCGGGGCCTGCGTGCGCGCTGCCTCGGCCTTGAGCGTCTTGTAGACGTACCAGCCGCGCGCGTTCTGGTCCTTCATGGCGTAGGCCTTGCTGACATCGGCCTGCGCCTTCAGCTCGATCACGAACGAGCTCTCTTTGCCGCCGGCCGTGTCGGCCATGACGAGGTTCGCGACCTTGCCGGTGAAGCCGGGCCGCTGGGGCCCCTGGTGCTGGTTGCTTCCAAGAACCACCGGCGCGGTGACGCCTGCGGCGAGCGCGACGAGCCCTGCGGCGAGCGCGCCACGTCGGCCGAACAGCCGAACGATCGAATGCATCCTGTCCCCTCCCCTTCCGGAGCAGCCAGCCGGATAAGAGGCCAACGCCTCGTCCAACGAGCTGCGTTTCACCTGCTCATATAACACAAGCCGCCTGCGACCTCAACGGGCGCGGGCTGCCGTAATCACTCCCCCGGAGACGAGCCACCGCAGCGGCTCGTCCCCGGGGGAAGTCTCGTTTCTCGGAGTTAGTGCCTCGGCCCCTTGCCGACGACCAGGTTGACCTTGTGGCCGTTAGCCAGCCTGCGGCCGGCCTTCGGGCTCTGGCGGATGACCTTCCCCTTGAGACGGCGGGAAGAGATCTTCCGGGTCACCTTGCCGGTGCGGCAGTGGTGCCGCCTGATCGCGACCTTCGCCTTGGCCAGCGTCTTGCCGATCACGCGCGGGACTGTGCACGGTGGCTTGAACGGTGGCGGAGGTGGCGGAGGTGGCGGAGGTGGTGGTGGCGGAGGTGGTGGTGGCGGAGGCGGAGGTGGCGGAGGTGGTGGCGGAGGTGGCGGTGGTGGAGGCGGTGGCGGAGGTGGCGGAGGCGGAGGCGGAGGTGGAGGTGGCGGTGGTGGCGGAGGCGGAGGCGGAGGTGGTGGCGGAGGCGGCGGAGGCGGAGGCGGAGGCGGAGGCGGAGGTGGCGGAGGCGGAGGTGGCGGAGGTGGCGGAGGCCCGCCGCAGTCGAGCCAGCTCGCGGCGTTGACGACGAGCTTGCCCCAGTCGCCACTCTGCGCCGAGTCGAAGCCGACGTATGCCGTGACGCCGACCGTCGTATGCCCGCCAACAGGCCGGTAGGCGACGAGGGAGCTGCCGTTGTCCGCCGCCGCGACCTCGGTCGCGCCGGAGGCGGGCGTGACGATGTTCTGGAAGTTGCTGTTCAGCGTCGTGACACCCTGCATCAGCGGGTGCCCGGCGTTGAAGGCGCCGAGCCCGAACGGGTCGAAGCCGAGGTTCGTCGAGTAGTCGTACGGGTTGTAGTTCCCGGTCACCCAGCGGCCGTTGATCCCGTACGGCTGACCCGGGCCGTAGTGGCTGAAGCCCATCTGGACGACCACGCCGTCCGCGTCCACGTAGTCGGCGAGGACGTTCCCTTGCGCGTCACCGTCGCCGAACGGGCTGTTGCTGAACGGGACGACGACGTCGTACTGCTCGAGCTGAGTGAGTGTCGGCGTTCCGCTACTGCCGTCGAAGAGGTCGACGCTCGCAGCGCCGGCGCTCAGGATCTCCGACTGCAAGACGGTCGGGGCGCCGTCGGTGTCGGCGTAGTCGATCAGGACGTCGGGATTGCAGGGCGGAGGCGGCGGAGGCGGCGGCGGAGGTGGCGGTGGCGGCGGTGGCGGCGGAGGTGGAGGCGGTGGTGGAGGTGGTGGCGGAGGTGGAGGCGGTGGAGGCGGTGGAGGCGGCGGCGGCGGCGGTGGCGGAGGCGGAGGCGGCGTGGCCGGCAGGTAATCGATCTCCGTGCCGGCCGGGGTCGTCCCCGGGGTGCTGAAGCTGAACTGGCTGAACGGCCCGGTACCGGTGCTCTGCAGCCCAACGGTCGCCGAATCGGAGCCGCCCGAAAGCGCGCCGTAGATGAACGAGATCTCGTTCGTCGTCTCGGAGAGGATCGCCTCGAAGTTGGCCGTGCCCGACCCCGGGAAGTACTGGTCGCGCCACTCGATCACGAACTTGCGGTTCGGCGCGGTCCCGGTCGTCGTCGTGTAGATGCCGGAGCCCGAGTTGACCGTGTAGAGGTCGTCCCAGTACGGGAACAGCGCACGCCCGAAGCTCGCGGCAGGCAGGGCGCTGTTGTTGAACTGGCTGGCGGAGGTCGTGAACTGCAGCGTCCCGTTCGAGTCCACGTTGGCGCTCGAGTAAGGCGTTCCGTAGACCGTGATCGGGAACGGCAGGCTGATCGCGGTCGCGCAGTCGTCGCAGTGGTTACCGCTGTCGTCGACGCCCGGGATGATCGCCTGCCCGCGCTGGATGTCGGTCGCGTAGTCGGCGGCCGGGGTGTAGTCCACCTGCCGGCCGCTCGGGACGTTGCCGGCCGTGTTGCACGAGAACTCGCGCTTCGGGCCGGTGCCCGACGCCTGCAGACCGACCGTGCCCGAACCGTCGCTGGTGATGCTCCCGTAGATCAGCGAGACCTTGCCGGTCGCCTCGTCGAACGCGACCTCGAAGTTGGCCGACCCGGTGCCGGGGAAGAACTGCGACCGGTACTCGACGTAGAAGGTGCGGTTCGGCGCCGAGCCGGTGGTGATCGTGTAGATCCCCATGCCCGCGTTGACGGCGTACAGGTCGTCCCAGTAGGGGGCGATCATCACGCCCATGCCCGACCCGGGCAGGCAGCTGTTGGTGAAGGCCGTGTTGCTGGTCGTGAACTGCAGGTTGCCGTTCGAGCTTGCGTTGATGCTCGAGTAGGTCGAGCCGAAGACGTTGACCGGGAACGGCGTGGGGATCGTCGCGATGCAGTCGTCGCAGTTCGACCCCGTGACGAAGGTCGTGCCCGAGACGATCGCGCCGGTACCAGCCGAAATCCCGTAATCGGGGGGCGTGGGGGTGCTGATCGTGCCGCTGAGGCTAAAAACCTGGTCCGGGCCGCCCGCCGTGGGGATGCAGGTCGTCTTGACCGTCCACGTGGGGCAGACGCCGAACCCGCCGCCGGGGTTCTGCCAGGCGGCGGGACTGTTGGACGTGACCGTGCGGTCGGTCCAGCCCCACTCGCCTCCGGTGCCGAAGTCCATCCGAGCCTGCACCGACATCCAGTAGTGGCCGGCCGGGAGGACGGCGGCAGTGGACAGGTTGATCGTGAAGTCGGTCGCGGCCTGGGTGAACGGCTGTCCCGTCGCGCTGTAGACCTGGGATCCGGGCAGGCCGCCCGAATCGCTGTAGAAGCGCACGTTGAAGGACAGCGCAGGGCCCGAGCCGTTGAAGTAGACGCCATCGGCGTCCACCGTGGAGACGGTCCAGGTCTGCCCGCTGGGAACGACGAAATCGTCCGCCAGTTCGTCGTCGAAGGTGTCAAACGCAGTCTCGAAGTCTTGCGAGTTACTGGCGGTTCCGGACGCGTTGTCGTACTGGTTGTAGAGCACGACCTGGGGAGTCGAGCCGTTGGCCCGGTGCCGCATGCGTGCCTGCGAGTTTGACCGCACGGACATCGCCGGCCCTTGGCTCTTCGTCAGCGGAGCGCCCTTGGTCGCGTGCGTGATCTTGGTTGCGTGTCCGTCGTGCCCACGCGCGAGTGCGGCTGACGCCACGACAAGACAGCAAATTGCGGCAGCGGCTACCGCGGTCCAAGCGAACCTTGCCCTCATTTTCCGGTCCCCTCCCCTATGGACTCGATGCGGCCCGGTCGGCCGTAGGGGCGTTCTTACTCCTCTGCTGGAGAAAAATCAATAGTGGAAAGACGACGGGGCCCCGTGTGGGGCCCCGTCGAACGTTCTCGTTGCTCTTGCTGTAGCGGTCTAGCGCCTCCGGGGGCCCTTGCCGACGACCAGGTTGACCTTGTGGCCGTTGGCCAGCCTGCGGCCGGCCTTCGGGCTCTGGCGGATGACCTTCCCCTTGAGACGGCGGGAAGAGATCTTCCGGGTCACCTTGCCGGTGCGGCAGTGGTGCCGCCTGATCGCGACCTTCGCCTTGGCCAGCGTCTTGCCGACCACGCGCGGAACTGTGCACGGTGGCTTGAACGGTGGCGGAGGAGGCGGAGGTGGCGGAGGTGGTGGCGGAGGCGGAGGTGGCGGAGGCGGAGGTGGCGGAGGTGGCGGAGGCGGTGGCGGCGGAGGTGGTGGCGGAGGTGGTGGCGGAGGCGGTGGTGGCGGAGGTGGTGGCGGTGGCGGAGGCGGAGCGCCGGTGTCCATGGTCTCCGTCTGCGTCGTCGTGGACGAGCCGTTGTAGCCGCCCGCCGCGAAGAGCAGGCCGCCGATCGACGTGCCCTCGACGAACGAGCGCTGCATGTTCAGGTTGTCCGCGGCCGTCCAGCTGTTCGTGGCTGGGTCGTAGGCCTGCGTCTGATTCGTGGTGTCAGGCGTGAGCAGGCTTGCGGCCTTGCCGAGCGCCCGATCCGGGGCGAACGGGTTGCCGCCGCCGAAGACGTACAGCATGCCGTCGCCGCCAACACCGGCACCGGGCACGTTGTCGGCTGCCAGCATGTTCGCGCCGGTCGACCACGTGTTGGTGGCGATGTTGTAGTCGTAGAGCGTGTTCAGGATGTTGCTGTTCGCGTCACGTCCACCGGCCACGTACAGATGGCCGTTGATGACGCCGGAGCCGGCACCGCCGAACGCTGCTGGCATCGACGCCTTCGTCGTGTACGTGCCCGCGACCGGATCGAACTCCCAGGTCGTGTCGTAGGCCGGGCTGATGTTGCCCGTCGAGTAGCCGCCGGCCAGGTAGATCTTGCCTCCGCTGTAACCCGAGGCCATGAAGGCCCTCAGGTCGGGCAGCGTCGGGCCGGCCGACCAGGAGTCGCTCGCGATGTCGTAGACCTGCACCGCGTTGGTCACGATGCCGGTTGCGGCGTCATCACCGCCGAACACGTAGATCTTGTTGTTGTTCGGGTCGTAGACGCCCGAGGCCATTCCTTCGCCTGAGGGCATCGGTGCAAGCGTCGTCCAGCTGTTGCTTGCCGGGTCATAGCGGTACGAGTTGTTGACCGTTGCACCCGCGCTGAACGAGTAGCCGCCGAACGTGTAGCTGTAGGTGCCGTCGGAAGCCGTGGCCGCACCGTAGGTGTCGAGCGGCTTCGGCGCGACGACCTGCCACTGGCCTGGCGGCGGAGGTGGTGGAGGCGGAGGTGGTGGCGGAGGCGGAGGCGGAGGACCGCCAGCCGGCGTGTACGTCACCTGCAGGCCGTCGGAAAGCGATCCACCGGCGCCGTTGCAGCCGTACTCGAGGAAGATCGAGTCGGGAACGCTCTGGACGCCCTCGGTCGAGCTCGACGCGCCGTTGTCCAGCGTGCCGTAGATCGCCCTGATGACGCCGTCTGCTTCGTCGAACTCAACCTCGAAGTTGGCGGTGCCGGTCCCCGGGAAGTACTGGGCGCGCCACTCGAGGAAGAAGTGGCGGTCCGGCGCCGTCCCGGTAGTGGTCGTGTAGACGCCGAAGCCCGAGTTGACCAGGTAGAGGTCGTCCCAGTACGGGGCGAACATGACGCCCTTGGTGGCGTCGGGCAGGCACGTGTTGGTGAACGACGAGACGGAGGTCGTGAACTGCAACGTCCCGTTCGAGTCAACGTTCACGGAGTTGTAGGCGTGTCCGTAGACGTAGACCGTGAACGGCAGCGAGATCGTCGGTGACACCGTCATCGCTGGTGGTTCCCGGTGTCGTCGACGCCGGGCGTGATCGACACGCCGGTCTGCGTCGTGATCGTGTAGTTCGGCGGAGGCGGCGGAGGTGGCGGAGGAGGCGGTGGCGGTGGCGGTGGCCCACACGTGCCGCTGCAGGAGCCGCTCAGGCTGAAGACCTGGTCGTTGAAGCCAGGGTCGATCCCGCAGTCCGTGCCGCGGTGACCCCAGGTCGGACAGACGGCGAAGCCGCCGCCGGGGTTCTGCCAGGCTGCGTCGCTGGCGTTGGTGGCGGTCCGATCCGTCCAGCCCCACTGTCCACCGCTCGAGAAGTCCATCCGGGCCTGAACCGCGACCCAGTAGTGCCCTGCGGGGAGGGATGCTGGAGTGCCCAGAGTGATCGTGAAGTCGTCGGCATTCTGGGTGTACGCATTCCCTGTGGACGAGTAGACCTGCGCCCCGGGCAGGCCGCCCGAGTCGCTGTAGATGAACACGTTGAAGCTGTCGGCCGGTCCGAAGCCGTTGTAGTAGACGCCTGAGGCATCGACCGTGTTCACCGACCAGGTGTCCCCGCTGTTGACGGTGAAGTCGTCCGCGAGGAAGTCGTCGAACGCGTCATCGGCGGCTTCGAAGTCCTGCGAGCTCGTCGCGTTCGCCGCCGGGTTGTCGTACTGGCTGTAGAGCAAGTCTTGCGGGTTGAACTGCTTGCCCGCGAGCCTCAGTGTGTGCCCGGCCAAGGCATGCGCCATGGACGGGTGGACCGTCGGCTTTGACTCCCGCCCCCTGTAGTCCGTGCTGGCAAACGCTGTCGGTGCCAACGCGAGCCCACAGAGGGTGATGCCAAGAGCCGCGATCCAAAGGATCCGTACCCTCATATGTAGGTCCCCTCCCCTATCGACTATCGATGCCGGCCGGTCGGCCGTTACCGCGTTTCTTACTCCTTTGCGCCGCAAAAATCAACTGCGCGCGCCGCCTCTTCCGACCGTTTCTGACGCCCGGGACGCGCGAACACAAGTGCCGGCGGGACCGCCTGGAGCGGCCCCGCCGGCACTCGAATCGCTACTTGCCTACGGTGAGAGCGATCTTCGTGTAGGCGCTGCGGGTCTTGCCGGGCTTCGGGCTCTGCGCGAGCACCTTGCCCCGCTTTCTCTTCGAGCTCTTCTTCTTCCTGATCTTGCCGACCTTGCAGTAAGCCTTCGTGATCCTCGACTTGGCCGTCTTCAGCTTCTGCCCGACGACCCTCGGCACCTTGCACTTCGAGAAGGTCGCGGTGACCGACTTGTCCGCGTCGAGGTTGACCGAGCAGGCGGTCTTGCCGGAACAGGCGCCCGACCAGCCGGCGAACGCCGAGCCCGGCGCGGCCGCCGCCGAGAGCGAGACGGCCGTGCCGCCCCACCACTGGAACGAGCAGGTTCCGCCGCAATCGATGCCGGCCGGGTTGGACGTGACCGTTCCGGTCCCGATCCCGGCTTTCGCGACGGCGACCGTTCGGTGGACGCAGTTCGGGAAGCGGAAGTTGCCGATCCGCGTCCTCCAGTTGAACGAGCCCGTCGAGGCGTAGTACTCCTGCGTGTACCAGAACGTGCACTGGTCGCTCGGGTCGACGGTCATGTCGCTGTAGTCGCCCCAGCGGTTGCCGGTGCCGGTCTGGCTGCCCGTCCCGCTGAAGAGCGTCGCCTCGCCCTGGCCCAGCGTGCCCGCCGGGTCGCTCGGGAGGCGGCCCGCATAGCGGATCTGCGGGCTGATCGACGCGGATGAAGCGCTGAATCCCAGCGCCAGGTCACCCGCGCCGTCCATGGCCGTGCTGCCCATCCAGCGCCAGGTCGAGTCAGGCTGGTAGGTGCCCTGCTGGACGATGCTCGGCGTCCCGGAAGTGACGTTGTTCAGCTCGAACCAGCGGATGGCCGCCACGCCTCCGGCCGCGACCGTCAGGTTGCCGACGAGCGCCTCGTGCCCGTCGTCGAAGCGACGGTAGGCGGCGCGGAACATCGGGCGATCTGCGATCCCGTCCAGACCGTCCACCGACCCGGCCTGTGGCACGCAGTTGCGCGTGACCGGGCAGAGCACGGTGTAGCTCGCGGGCGTCAGTGTTGCCGCTCGCGTGAACGTCGAGGCGGCGGGGTTGGCGAAGTCGGCATGGAAGCGCCAGACAGGCCAGGTCGCATTCGTCCCCAGCTCGATGAACGGGCTCGGCGCGCCTGCGGGCGGCTGGATCGAGCCGTCGAGGTCGGCCGGGAGGATCGGGTCGTTGGAGCCGTTCAGGATCGCCGGGTCCGTCGACGTGAGGAACGTCGCCGCGGCGCCGGTCAGCATCGCGGCCCGGTTGAACGCGAACGGCTGCGGCCCCAGGTACGCGGTTCCGGCAGCGTTGAAGACGTTGTCGCTCATGTAGTAGCCGTCGGGCCAGACCCCGAAATGCGGGTAGTCGTAGAAGTTCGACCCGAGGTGGAACCCGTAGCGGTAGTACGCGCCGGTTGCGTCAGCGGTCTGCGAGACGGCGATGCACTCGTCGGTCATCGCGCCGTAGGTGCTGTAGCCGGCGAACTGCGACACGACCCAGCGGTCGGCCAGCTGGTCGTAGAGCACGACGGGGTCGCCCCACGTGTCGTTCTCGCAGGTACCGCCGAAGCCGCTCCAGACGGTGGCGATGTCGACCGGCCCGTACACGGAAGCGCCCGTCGACTTGTCGAAGACCTGCAGGCCCTGGTTGACGACCTGGACGTACTGGGTCGCACCGACCTCGCCGTTGGTGTCGGGCGGGGCGCAGTTACAGGAGACGCCCGGGAACGCGATCCCGTCGAAATTGAGCCCCGGCGCAGGCATCTTCGACCTCCCCAGCCCGTGCTGGACGACGGTGTCCGGCGCGTCGTCGTGGCGCGCGATGGGACGCGGGTTCGGGCTTGCCTCGGCCTCGCCGTGGCGCGTGGAGCGGACCGCTCGCATGCGGCGCAGGGCCTGAGAGGTGTCGTGGCTGTACGAGTGCCCGACGATGATTCGCGTCCCCTTGACGGCCAGCGGCGCCCTCGGAACCTGCACTGCCGACTGCCCGGTCAGGGAGAACACTCCCGGCGCGCTGCCCGCGAGAACGCCGCCGGCCCCCGCCAGCAGCGTGACCGCGAGCACGGCGAGGACGATCGTCGTCCGCCGTCCCACGCGAAAACGGGCCGCAGCCCGCCGAGATTTTGTAGGTTTTTGCAAGGGTTTCCTCCTGATTTCGAAAGCAACCCTCCCCGTCGACGGACGTTAGCAGCGCCTCAGGCCGGTCACAAGACCCGGAAGGGTCAGGCGGAAACGCGGCCCACAAGGACGCAGGCGTTGTGTCCGCCGAGGCCCATCGCGTTCGAGAGGGCGACCTCGACCTCGGCCTCGCGCGCCTCGTTCGGGACGTAGTCGAGGTCGCACGCGGGGTCGGGGTTGCGGTAGTTGATCGTCGGCGGCAGCACGCTCTCCTTTACGGCCATCACGCACATCAGCGCCTCGATCGCGCCGGCGGAGCCGAAGCAATGGCCCATGACCGACTTGGTCGAGGAGACCGCGAGCTCGTAGGCGTGGTCGCCGAAGACGTCCTTGATCGCCTTCGTCTCGGCGGCATCGCCGAGCGGCGTCGAAGTGCCGTGCGCGTTGATGTAGCCGACTCGCTCGGGCTCCACGCCCGCCCGGGCGAGGGCTGACCGCATCATCTCGGCGACCCCTTCCGCCCCCGGCTCGGGCGCGGCCATGTGGTACGCGTCGTTCGATGTGCCGTAGCCGAGCACCTCGGCGTAGACCGGGGCGCCGCGCGAGCGGGCGGCCTCGAGCTCCTCGAGCACCAGCACGCACGCTCCCTCGCCCATGACGAAGCCGGCGCGGGTGGCGTCGAAGGGCCGGGAGGCGCGCGGCGGGTCCTCCTCCTCGGCGGCGAGACCGCGCATCGCCGTGAAGCCGGCCAGGATCAGCGGATGGATGCAGGCCTCGGTGCCGCCGGCGAGGATCGCGTCGGCGTCGCCGCGGCGGATGATCTCGGCGCCCTCCCCCACCGCATGCGAGCCGGTCGCGCAGGCGGAAACCGGCGCGTAGTTCGGGCCTTTGATTCCCAGCGAGATCGCGAGCTGCCCGCTCGCCGAATCGACGAGCACGCTCGGGATGAAGTGCGGCGAGATCCGGTCGGGCCCGCGGTCGCGAAGCGTCTCGGCCTGCTCGACGATCCCGATCAGGCCGCCGATCGCAGAGCCGAAGACGATCCCGACGCGGTACGGGTCGAAGCCGTTCAGGCCTGCGTCGGCGACCGCCTCTTTCGCGGCACCGAGAGCCAGCACGACGTTTCGGTCGAAGCGGCGGAGCTCTTTCGGCGGCGCAAGGCCGGCCGGATCGAAGTCCTTGACCTCGGCGGCGATGCGCACGGGCAGGCCGTCCGCGTCGAACGCGCGGATCCAGTCGACCCCGCTCTCGCCCGCGACGGCGGCGCGCCAGGTCTCCGGCGCGCTGTTGCCGACCGGCGTGATCGCCCCGAGGCCAGTGACGACTACTCGTCGCACGGGGTGAGCTTAGAGACGATTCAGGTGGAACCGGCCGAACTCGCGTCCGCGAAAGGTTGCGCGGCCACGGAAGCCGTCGCCGTCCGGCTCGAGCTCGTCCACGAAAGCCTGGAACGGTGGGCGGTAACGCAGGCTGAGGCCGTCGACGTCGAACGGTACGCCCGGGAGCGGGCCGAGTCTCGTCTCGCCGCGCGCGCCCTCGATGCGCTTCCGCACTCCGGCGAGGGGCGGCAGCAGGCCGCCTCGCCGCTCCACGTTCCAGCTGCCGTCGAGGTCGGGCACGGGCTAGGTTTGTTCCCGCTGTGCCGCCGAAGAATCTTCCCTTCCCGCCGATGGAGGCCGAGCTGGTCGACGAGCTGCCCACGGGCGACTGGCAGTACGAGCCGAAGTGGGACGGCTTTCGCGGCGTGCTCGAGAACCTCGGCGGCGGCCTGCGGCTGTGGTCGCGGAACGGGCGACCGCTGCTGCGGTACTTCCCGGAGCTCGGCGAGGTCGGCGCGTTGCTCCCGCCCGACTCGGCGCTCGACGGGGAGATCGTGATCCAGCAGAAGGGGCGGCTGGACTTCGACGCGTTGCAGATGCGTCTGCACCCGGCCGAGAGCCGGGTCCGGAAGCTGTCAGCGGAGACCCCGGCCGAGTTCGTCGCGTTCGACCTGCTCGTCTGGAAGGGCGCGCCGGTCTGGAAGGAGCCGTTGCAGAAGCGGCGCCGCGAGCTCGAGAGGAAAGCGAAGAAGTTCGTCCTCTCGCCGGCTTCGCTCGACCGGAAGCAGGCGGAGAAGTGGCTCGGCCGCCTGGCCCAGGCCGGGCTGGACGGGGTCGTGGCGAAGCGGGTCGGGTCGGCGTATCTGCCCGGTTCGCGAGACGGCGTCGTCAAGGTGAAGCCGTACAAGACCGCCGACTGCGTGATCGTCGGCTTCCGCTGGAGCGACAAGGCCGAGGGGCGGATCTCGACACTCCTGCTCGGGCTCTACGGCGACGAGGGCGAGCTCGACTTCGTCGGCCACTGCTCGGGATTTCCTGCTCCGGTGCGGCGCGAGCTCGAGGAGAAGCTGCCGAAGATGGTCTCGAAGGGGAAGCTGAGCGACAAGCGGATCCCGGGCGGGCAGAGCCGCTGGTCGGCCGGCCGCGAGCTCGACTGGAACCCGGTCCGGCCGAAGCTCGTCGTCGAGGTGCGCTACGACAAGCTCGAGCGGAACCGCTTCCGGCACGGCACGCGCTTCCTCCGCTTCCGGCCGGACAAGAAACCGAGGGACTGCACGTGGCGCGAGGTCAGGCCCCCGCGCCGCGCGAGCGACTTGACCGTCCCCAAGCTGCTCGCGTCGTAGACCCCGGTGGGATCCCGAGCTGCTCGAAGCGCGGGAGCAGGCTCGCCTTGCGCCGCCACATCCCCGCTGTCGGGTCGCCGATGCGGTCGATCCGCTTCCGCATCGTCTTCACCGTGAAGCGCGACGGATCCGAGCGCGCGACCTCGTCCCAGCGCAACGGCGCGGACACACGCGCGTCGGGAGTCGGCCGCACCGAGTAGGCGCACGCGATCGTCCGGTCGCGCGCGTTCTGGCCGAAGTCGACGAAGACGCCGCGCCGATCGGCCACCCGCCAGGTCGTCGTCGCCACGTCCTGGTCGTCCACGCGCCGCTCGACCTCCTCCGCGAGCGCCTTCGCGAACCGCCGCACCTCCGGGAACGCGAGCTCCGGCCGGATCGGCGCCAGGATGTGCAGGCCCGTCGCGCCCGAGGTCTTCGGGTACGACGCGAGCCCGAGCTCGTCCATCACCTCCTTGACGACGAGCGCAATCTCGCGCACCAGCTCCCATGGGTTCCCCTCGCTGGGGTCGAGGTCGATCAGCAGGTAGTCCGGTCGCTCGATGTCGTCGACGCGCGAGTGCCATGTGTGCAGCTCGATGCAGCCGAGGTTGATCACCCACGCGAGCGCGGCCGCGTTGTCGACGACGGCGAAGACGGTCGAGTGGCCCGACGGAAACTGCACGAACTGCTCGCCGACGAAGTCCGGGTGCGACGGCACGCGCTTCTGGTGGAAGAAGTCGCCGTCGACGCCGTTCGGGTAGCGCTTCATGTGAAACGGCCGGCGGCGGATGTGGTGGAGCGCGCACGGCGCGACGTCGAGGTAGTAGCGGACGAGGTCGCCCTTCGTCAGCCCCGCCTCCGGGAAGAAGACCTTGTCCGGGTTCGAGATCGAGACCTCGTGCCGCCCCACGCGCATTACGCCGCAGTATCGAGAAAACGAGCCCAGAAACGACGAAGCTCGCCCCGGTGAACCGGAGCGAGCGACGCCAAATGCCGGTATCTAGAGAGGGGAGAGCCGGCACCGACAGCATGCGTCAAGGTGGCCGCCGTGCCATGCCTCTGAAGGGTGATTCTCGGCAGGCGCCGTGCGCGGGCTCGGCTATTCTGTGCGGGCCCGGAGAAGTGGCCGAGTGGCTGAAGGCGGCGCCCTGCTAAGGCGTTATGGGGGTACTAACCTCCATCGAGGGTTCGAATCCCTCCTTCTCCGCTCGGAGGGGTGGCAGAGCGGTCGAATGCGGCGGTCTCGAAAACCGTTTCGGGCGGTTTCGTCCGACGAGGGTTCAAATCCCTCCCCCTCCGCTCTACCAAGCCGAAACCCAGCACTAGCAGGGGGTTTCGGCTTCTCGGCGGCTGCGCCTTGACGGGTCGTGGAGGAGGATGCGGCGTAGACACCACCAGGCGAGCGGTGAGCCGCTGAAACGGCGTCAGGTCTGCGCGATCACGAGTACGACGGTCATCACGGCAAGCGCGACTCCGCCGACGGTAAACAGCGCGACGGTGCGAAACCGCAGCGGTGCGTGGCTACCCGTTCGCAGCGCATGCTCCAACTCGCGCTGGCGTTGTGCGCCGACGATCGAGAGCCCGACCGCGAGCGACGCGTAGCCGCAGCCGAGCAGAATGTACGGCCATGGGGCGACGTCGAGCAGTTTCGGGGCGAACCGGCCCACAGCGAGCGCCCCGGCGGTCGCGCCCAGCGCGGTGCGCCACCACGCCAGCCAGGTGCGCTCCGCAGCCATCGAGGTACGCCGCTCCTGATCGAGCTCGGACGGCGACGTCGGAACTGCAGGCGCTTCCTCTGCGGCGTAAGTGTGCTCTGAACCCGGCTGCGGCTGCGTCATAGCTGCATCTAACACAGTTAGTCCAGTGACCGTGGAGGACGTGGCCGAAACAGGCAATGGCGCGGACTGATCCGCCAAAAGCTGGGCCCAGGTAAGCATCCGGGGAGGGAACCTCGAAATGCTTTTGGACGTGCCGGGTACCGGGAAGGTGCCGGACGCGTCCACCTCGGCCCAGCACCAACATGGTAGCTCCGATCGCTTGTGCTGCAAACTCCGTAAGCACTGAGCCGCGCCCGCGTTTAGGGCAATGGTCGAAAGTGGCAATAGCGCCGCTGCCTGACGCTTCATAAGCTCGCACTTGAGTCCGGTCGTGTAAGACACCGCTTCGAGCAACGCGGACGGGGATCACCGCATGAAGGACGGCAGAGCCCGTTACGTCGGATTCGACCACGCGCCCTCGGTTCGAAGCGATTTCAAGACCGCCTGCCTGAAACCAAGCTGTGCCTCGGCGAGCTCGCGCGCGTCGTCTCAGGCTGCTGTCTCCGAGGGACAAGATCAGACGCAGAGCCGTTGCCCCAAATCCAAGGTGAGATCCCAAAGCGCGATCAGCCCGATGGGATAGAGAACGACGAGAGCGACGAGCTCGACTATTTGGCGCTCGCGCGATCAGCCGGAGGCAGCGAAGGTTCGTAACGGCGGCTAGGACGCCACCAACCGGCGACGCCTAGCTCGGGCGACTGCTGCGCGATTTGATCCATTCGTCGCCGCAGATCGTCGAGATAATCCTGGGGGTCTCCACGAGAAGCAAGGTACGTCGGATGCAGTGCAAGTTTCTCATCAATCTCGCGACGAATAGACGCCCAGTGCTCGGCGGCAGTGCGATGCTTCTCTGCCCGCTCGCCGAAGCGGAGGAACGTCTGCAGACTTGCAAGAACGGCCGCAAGCACGCTAAGCATTCCGACTGCTACCTGAAGTCCGGTGTTGACGTGGGTCCTGGAAAGCGTCGCAAAAACGCTCGTCCCGACGATCGTAGTTAGCACAACCACCGGAACCCCAAAGCGAATGTTGGAGTTCGAGAGGCGGGTCGCTAGATCGTAATGTGCGTCCGAACTCGCAGTCGCCCTGAGCTCCCAGTCCCGCAGCAGGTCGAGCACCGCGGCCGTCCAAGGACTTGGCGGCCTGCCACCTCGTTCCGCAGGTGCTCCTTCTTTGGCCACGAAGCCACTCCCTTAGTTCAAAGCAGCGTCTCCAGAATGGACGGCCTTGTCAAGCTGGCCCTACTCTGACCTGACACTTGCAAGGGTACCCATACGGCGCTGCGGCACGGCTTTATTGGCCGGGGGGTCAGGTGCACATCACGGCCGCGACTATGTCTTGTCGCCGCACCTAAGCTCGCCGTGCAGCTCGAGCACGCCCTGGGCCTGGAAGAGCCCTACACGCGGGTTTCGGCAGTCTCGCTAGCGACGCTCAGACGCGGCGTCGCTTTGCGGGACGCCGCCGGTTGCACGGATCGTCTCCGGTTCGTGCACCCGAGCTGGGCCGAACAGCACCCAGATGGCTCCTCCGATCGCGCCTCCGACGAGCGGCCCGACCAGGTAGATCCAGACGTCGCCGAAGTCCCAGTTGTAGATCACAGGGTCGAGTGACCTCGCCGGGTTGAACGAGCCACCCGAGGCCGGGCCGATCGCGTCCGCCGCGGTGAAGATGAAGAGCCCGATGAGCAGCGGCGCCATGACGCCTTTCCACGGCGCGCGGTCGTCCGTCGCGACCGTGCAGATCACGATGACGAACAGGCCGGTCGCGATCAGCTCGAGCACGAGCGCGCCCCCGCTCGAGATGCCGGCTCCAGGAGCAGTGTCGAGCGAGTCAGCTGCGTGCCCGGAGTACACCGCGGCGACGGCGAGAACGGCGACGAACCCTCCGGCGAGCTGCGCAGCCCAGTAGGGGACGACCTCTCTCGAGGGGAACTTGCGCGCTACGGCGAGGCCGAGAGACACGGCGGGGTTGAAGTGGCCCCCGGAAATGTGTCCGAGCGCAGTGATCGCAAGCGCGAGGCCAAGGCCAAAGGCGAACGCGATGCCGAGAGTGCTGATTGCCCCGCCGCCGATGTCGACCGAGACGGCGATCGCGTTGAAGCCGAGGAAGAAGAAGAGAAACGTGCCGAGTGCCTCTGCAGCGAGGCGCAGAACAAGCGATGACGAGTCCATTGCTCGCGCGAGCATATTCCGACTTACGCCCGGCGTGCGAACGGATAGAGCCAGGCTCAGTGGGAGCCGGCCGGAACGAGGCGCCGGTCGTCGCGCCAGAATCTCCGCGCCCAGAGCGCGACGTACACGAGGGCGACCAGCACCGGCACCTCGATCAGCGGCCCGACAACTCCCGCGAGCGCCTCCCCGGAGGTCGCGCCGAAGACGCCGACCGCCACCGCGATCGCGAGCTCGAAGTCGTTCGAGGCGACGGTGAAGCCCATGCTCGCCGTCTGCGGATACGGGAGGCCGACCAGCTTGCCGATCACGAAGCCGGCGACCCACATGACGCCGAAGTAGACGAGGAGCGGCAGCGCGATTCGGGCGACGTCGACAGGCTCGGCCGTGATCTTCTCGCCCTGGATCGCGAACAGCACGACGATCGTGAACAGCAGGCCGTAGAGCGTGATCGGGCCGATCCGGGGCAGAAACCGCGTGTCGTACCACTCGCGGCCCTTGCGCTTCAGTCCGATCCGGCGCGTCAGGAACCCGGCCGCGAGCGGGATGCCGAGGAAGATCAGCACGGTCTTCGCCACCTCCCAGATCCCGACCTCGAAGCCCTGCGTGTCGAGGCCGAGCCAGCCGGGGAGCACGGTCAGGTAGAAGTAGCCGAGCAGCGAGTAGGCGGCGACCTGGAAGAGCGCGTTGAAGACGACCAGCAGCGCGGTGCGGTCGCGATCGCCCCTCGCGATGTCGTTCCAGATCAGCACCATCGCGATGCAGCGGGCCAACCCGACGATGATCACGCCGGTGCGGTAGGCGGGCTGATCCGCGAGGAAGAGCCAGGCGAGCGTGAACATGAACAGCGGGCCGACGATCCACGACAGGAAGAGCGACACGCCGAAGAACGTTCGGTCGGAGACGCCGTCGTGCTTCACGCGGCCGAGCTCCTCGTAGCGCACCTTCGCGAGCACGGGGTACATCATCAGCAGGAGCCCGAGCCCGATCGGCAGCGAGACAGTGCCGACCTGCAGTCGGTTCAGGCCGTCGTTCAGAGACGGGATGAGTCGACCGAGGCCGAGACCAGCGGCCATCGCGAGACCGATCCAGATCGGCAGGAAGCGGTCCAGGATCGAAAGCCTCTGCAGTACTGGGCTGCCTGCCTCCGTCGAGGCCGTTGGCGGACGGTGAAGGGTCTCAGTTGCAGCCACTGGAGTCGACCTCAACCGCCTCGTCGAGCATTAGCCCGACGAGCTCGTGCAGCTCGGCCAACCGTGCCCGGCTCGCGCAGTACGAGGTTCTCAAGCCTTCGATCTCGCCGACGACGAGTCCGGCGTCTCTGAGCACCTTCAGGTGCTGCGACACAGTCGCCTGGGCAAGGTCGAGCTCGTCGACGAGTTGTCCGCAGTAGCAGGCGTCGTGGGCGAGCAGCAGCCGCATGATCCGGACGCGCGCCGGGTTGCCGAGCGCCTTCGCGAGGAGGGCCGCCTCCTGCTCGACGGTCGGCTTGACCGCAAGAGTCACGAGACGCCCGCGGCCGTGTGGTGACGGCCGGCGGGGGCAATGCCTGCAGGAACGCCGCGCATCGGCTTCACGCGCGGGGTCTCGTGCCCACAGGCGAAATGGGTACCGCCCACGGTGAAGGCATGAGCTTCCGCGAGATGGTCGAGGCAGAGCCCGACGCCGCAGTGCCGGCAGACGCCGACAGCCGCGATGGTGTCATTCGCCTTTGCGCACTCGAAGCAGTTCATCGGATCCTCCTCGAGCTCCACCGGAGCTCATCGTTGATCGCAAATAAACGATGACCTGCTGGTCGACGGGAGGCATCCGTGCAGGCCCGTAAGAAGGCCTGCCACAAACTACGGAACGTTGAAGGGGCCAGGCGCAGCCGGGCTAGCAGCAGCCGGCGCTGGAAGCTGGCTGGACGACAGGCAGTCCATTCGCCGCTGGGTCGGAGCTCTTGACCGCCTTGACGATCGCGCCGTGGATGCCGTCGCCGACCTCGTGAGTGAACTCGACCGTGATGTCCTCGAAGCCCGCGGCCTCGAGCCCTGCCTCGTACTCGCTCGTGGAGAGCGCGCCGGCGATGCAGCCGACGAAGGAGCCGCGCTCGGCGCGCTCGTCGACCGAGAGGCGGTCCTCGGCGACGACGTCGGAGACGCCGACCCTGCCGCCGGGCTTGAGCACGCGTGCGATCTCGGCCAGGACGGCTGCCTTGTCGGTCGAGAGGTTGATCACGCAGTTCGAGATCACGACGTCGACCGAGTCCGCCGGCAGCGGGATCTGCTCGATCAGGCCCTTGAGGAAGATCACGTTGGTGACGCCGGCTTCGGCCGCGTTCTTGCGCGCGAGCCCGAGCATCTCGTCGGTCATGTCCAGGCCGTACGCAAGCCCGGCCGGCCCGACGCGCTTCGCCGAGAGGATGACGTCGATGCCGCCACCCGAACCGAGGTCGAGCACGACCTCGCCCTCCTTGAGGTCGGCAACCGCAGTCGGGTTGCCACAGCCGAGCGAGGCGAGCGCGGCGTCGTCGGGCAGCTCTCCGCGCTGCTCCAGTGTGTAGAGCGACTCGCCGAAATCGGCGCTTGCGCCCTCGCTTTCGCAGCACGAGCCGCTGCCACAACCGCAACCCGAGCCCTCAGTCACCGACTGGGCCGCTTCCGCGTAGCGGCGGCGCACCTGCTCGCGAAGATCATCAGCGGACGTGGTCGTCATCGAGGGGCCTCCTTGAAATCGACGAGAGCGGCGAGGCGCTCGAGGGCCTCGCCCGACAGCGAGTAGTAGGCCCACTTGGTGCGCTGCTCGCGCTCGAGCAGGCCCGCTGCCGTCAGCTTCTTCAGGTGGTGGCTGACGGTCGGCTGCGAAAGGTCGAGCGCGGGCGTCAGGTCGCACTGGCAGACCGGCCCTTCAGCGCGGGCCAGCAGGTTGATGATCTTCACGCGCGCCGGATCGCCGAGGGCCTGGAAGACCGCCGCGGTCGCCTCGGCTTGTTCGTCTGACAGCACCGTCTTTGCGAGCGGCGCGCAGCACGAGATCAGCGGCAGTGAGGTCGTGGGCTCAAGGGCAGTCGACATATCGATGCCCCTCGATGTATAGACGATCTTCGATCCGTTGTCAAGCGCGCCGTCTAGCCGCCGGCCATCGCGGCCACCACTCTGAAGACCTCGGCGCCCGAGGCCACGGCCTCGGGCAGCGGCTCGTCCGCAGGCTCGAGCGTGAGGTCCTCGCCGCAGGCGAAGAAGCGGATGAAGTCCCGGCGCTTGCCCGTGCCGTGGTCTCGAATCGTCCCGCGCAGGACCGGATACTTCTCCTCCAGCGCATCGAGGACCGTCCCCCGTGTGAGGGGCTCGGGGGCGTCGAGGGAGATCTCTCCGTCGACGCCCGCAAGAGCCCGCAGGTGGTGCGGAAGTACGACGCGGATCACGACAGGGTCTGGGCCTCGACCGAGAGCACCGCGGGAAGGTCGTGCACGATCGCCGTCCAGCTGTCCCCGCTGTCGGCGGACGCGTAGACCTGCCCCCCGGTCGTCCCGACGTAGATGCCGGCGGAGTCGAGTTGGTCGACCGACGTCGCGTCGCGAAGGACGTTGACGTAGCAGTGCTCCTGCGGCAGCCCGTTCGTGAGCGGCTCCCACTCGTTTCCGCCCGTTCGGCTGCGGTAGACGCGGAGCTTGCCCTCCGGCGGAACGTGCTCCGAGTCGCTCTCGATCGGCACCACGTAGACCGTCTCCGGCTCGTGCGGGTGCACTTCGATCGGGAAGCCGAAGTCGGATGGGAGGTTGCCGCTCACCTTCTGCCACGAGTCTCCGCCGTCGTCGCTGCGCATCACGTGCCAGTGCTTCTGCATGAACAGGGTGTCCGGCCGCGACGGGTTCATCGCGAGCCGGTGGACGCAATGTCCGACCTCGCGCTCCTCGTCCGGCAACTCGGGGGAGCGCAGGCCCTTGTTGATCGGACGCCACGTCTCGCCCCCGTCGTCCGTCCGGAAGCACCCCGCCGCGGAGATGGCGACGACGATCCGCTGCGGGTCGTCGGGATGGATCAGGACCGTATGGAGGCAGAGGCCGCCGGCGCCCGGTTGCCACTGTGCGCCGGTCGGGTGATCGCGAAGGCCGGACAGCTCCTGCCAGGTTTGGCCGGCGTCCGTCGACTTGAAGAGCGCCGCATCCTCGACGCCTGCGTAGACGGTGTCCGGGTCGTCGTGCGACGGCTCGAGGTGCCAGACGCGCGCGAACTCCCACGGATGCTGCGTGCCGTCGTACCACTGGTGTGTTCCCGGGACGCCGTCGTAGGTGAACTCGTTGCCGACCGTCGCCCACGTCTTGCCCCCGTCGTCCGAGCGCTGCATGACCTGGCCGTGCCAGCCGGTGGACTGAGACGCGTACAGCCGGTCCGGATCGGCCGGCGAGCCCTTCAGGTGGTACATCTCCCAGCCCGCGAACAGCGGGCCCTGGACGTTCCAGTCGTCGCGCGTCCCATCCGACGTCAGGATGAACGCGCCCTTTCGTGTGCCCACCAGGAGCCGCACTCCACTCATCGATTTCCCTCCTTGTCGCGGTCACCACCGATTCTGCCGATTGTGCCGACCCCGGGAGCGCGGAAAGTGATCGCGGTTACCCTGGGCGTCCCGGAGAGGTGTCCGAGCGGTCTAAGGAGCGCGACTGGAAATCGCGTACGGGCCGAAAGGTCCGTCGCGGGTTCAAATCCCGCCCTCTCCGCTGATCAGGGGGCCCGGGCGACCGGGCACCTGGTCATTCGGCGCCGAAGATGACGACCGCGGCGAGCATGCCGACGAACAGCACGAGCGAGACGACCAGGAAGATCGGCAGGCCGCGCCCCGGATACTGCGGCCAGCGTCGCGGGATCACCATCGACGAGATCAGCGCGAAGCCGGCGAAGACCGCGACAGCGAGTGCGAGGCCGAGCTTGTGCCCGGACGAGAGCGCGAGCAACAGCACGGCCGGGAACCTAACGGATCGGGCAGAAGAACGCTCCGCGCCGGCTCCGGATGACCCATTTCGAGGGATGGTGGGAACTGGGCTCCTGGCCGACCATGGGAATCGGCGTAAGAAACTGCGGACCCGAAAGGGGAACAAATGATTGCGGTAGTCCTCAAGCGCAAGCTGCGCAACTTCCCGTCCGGGAAGCTCAGCGAGCGCCTCGCGGCTGCGTAAGGCCCGCGAGGCCACGGCGGGCTCGGGTTGCACCCGTGCCCGCCCGATCCGTCAGCGCTCTCGACGCGTCAGGTCAGCAGCCGACCAGAAGCGCCGCGCGCGCCTGCACGTTCTCGACGTAGCGCAGCGTCGCCAGCGACGGCGCGGCCCCGGCACGCTCGACGGCGGTGGGGCCGGCGTTGTAGGCGGCCAGCGCGAGATCGACGCTGCCGAAGCGGTCGAGCATCTGCCGGAGGTACAGCGCACCGGCGAGCACGTTCGATGCAGGGTCGTCGCCGGCCAGCCGGAGCTCGCGGACCGTCTGCGGCATCAGCTGGAGCAAGCCTTGCGCGCCGGCGGCCGAGCGGGCGGCCGGGTTCATCTCCGACTCCTCGTAGGCGGTCGCCACGAGCAGCGACGCGGGCACGTCCGCCTTTGCCGATGCCTGCGCGAAGGCGGCGCGGAACCGCCGCGGCACCGGGCAGGCCGCGCCGAGGGTGGGCCTGAGCGGCTTGACGGCGGCGGGCTTTGCGTTCGAGGTCTCCAGCCCGGCCGACTCGGCGACGAGCGCCAGCAGGACGATCGCGAGCACACCCGCGCGGAAGCTGCGCGAGCCGAGCAGCCCGCGCTTCTGCGGAACGCGGCGCCGGACGGCGGCCCGCCGGCGGGAACGGCTGAAGGCGAGCTCGAGCTCGGAGAGTTCGCACCACGAGGACTCGGCCGACACGGAGCGGGACTACCCCCGCCCGCGCTCACGAAAACGCGGCCTGCGCCCATCGACGAAGATCCGCGCGTGGAGTCCGTCCTCGAGTCGATCGGCAACACGCCGCTGCTCCGCCTCCACCGCTGCGCGCCGGCGAACGGCGCGGAGCTCTGGCTCAAGCTCGAGAACCTCAACCCGACCGGCTCGGTCAAGGACCGGATGGCCCTGTCGATGATCGAAGGCGCGGAGCGCGACGGGTTGATCTCGCCCGGAGACACGGTCGTCGAGTACACGGGCGGCTCGACGGGGCCGGCGCTCGCGCTGGTCTGCCGTGCAAAGGGCTACCGCGCCTTGATCGTGATCGCGGACTGCTTCACCGAGGAACGGATGCAGCTGATGCGGGCGCTCGGCGCCGACGTGGACGTCATCCCGTCGGTCGAAGGACCGCCGAAGGTCACGCCGCAGGACATCCAGAACATGGTCGACCGTGCCGCCGAGCTCGCCGCGCAGCCCGGCTGCTACGCCACCGACCAGTTCAACAACCCGTACATCGCCCCCGGCCACCGCGACCGGCTCGCGCGGGAGATCTGGGAGCAGACCGACGGGCGTGTGACCGCGTTCTGCCACGGGATGGGGACGGCCGGGACCGTGATGGGAGTCTCGGAGGCGCTCCGCCCGCGCGGCGTCTTCATCCAGGCACACGAGCCTGCGTCGTCGCCCGCGATCAGCGGCGGCGAACCGGGGCCCTTCTTGATCCAGGGCTGGACCGGAATGGTCATGCCCCACTGGGATGCGTCGAAGGTCGACCACGTCGAGCCGATCGAGGACGACGCCGCGGTCGAGATGACGCTACGGCTCGCGCGGGAAGAGGGCGTCTTCGCCGGCATCTCGACGGGCGCGAACGTGGTCGGCGCGCACCGCCTGGCAGAGCGTCTCGGCCCGGAAGCGGTGATCGTCAGCCTCGCGGCCGACACCGGCTTCAAGTACATGAGCGTCAGCCCCTACGCGTCGTGAGCGCGCGGCTGGAAAGAGCGCGCGGCGGCCGGGCGCTATGCCGTGACCGTGTACGGCCGCATCATGTCGTTGTCCTCGTGCTCGACGATGTGGCAGTGGTGAACGTACGTCTGCGGCGCCGTCACGCCCGCGGGTAGCTCGAACTTCGCCCGGATCGTCGTGAAGTAGCCCGGGTTGGCCTTGACCGTGTCCTTGAAGCCTCGCTCGTCCGGCCCGGGCGGCTCCATCGGCCCGGTCGCGTACGGGCCCGGGTCGATCCCACCGGGGACACCGTTAGTGCCCTCGTTTTCCTCCTCGTAGCGCTGCGCGTCGAAGGGCGTCCGGCCGACGACCTGGAACGTGACCAGGTGCATGTGCATCGGATGCGTGTCGGCGGTGAGGTTGACGTAGACCCAGTCCTCGACGGTTCCGACCCGGGGCGTCTCGGTCGCCTCGTCCTCGAAGTGGAGCCCGTTGAGGTTCAGGAACCAGGTCGGCTCGTCCACGTCGATCTCGTTCAGCGTCATGTAGCGAGTCCGCGTCGCGGTGGGCAGGTCGGCGGCGCGCCCGGGCAGGCTGTCGGGAATGCTCTGCGGCCCCGGCTGGCTGACGGTCCGCCCGACTCTGATCTGCATCACCACCGGCAGCGCCGGGGCCGGTGTCGACACCGGAGCGGTGGGCTTGTTGTTCCTCAGCATCAGGGTCTGTCCGGCGAGCTGCCGGAAGTCGACCAGCACGTCCGCCCGCTCGGCCGGCGCGAGCACGACTTTGTTCACCCGGACCGGCCGGTCCCACATGCCGCCCTCTGCCCCGATCTGCCAGAAGGTGACCCCACCGATGTCGAGGCTGAGAATGCGCGCGTTGCAGCCGTTCAGGATCCGGAACCGGTAGAGGCGCGGCTCGACGTCGAGAAACGGCCAGACCTTTCCGTTGACGAGCATCGCGTCGCCGAAGTACTCGCCGATCCAGGTGGCGCCTGCGATGTCGCTGCTGGGATAGAGGAAGGTGCCGTCGCGGTTGAACTGCCGGTCCTGGATCACGAGCGGGATCTCGTATGCCCCGCCCGGGATGCCGATCGGATTCGGCTCGGCGCCCGTGTCGTGCTCGTCGCGGAGGATGTAGGCGGCCGCAAGGCCCGCAAAGACGTTCAGTCGCGTCGCTCCCAGCCCGTGGTCGTGGAACCAGAGGAGCGAGGCGGGCATTTGCGGCTGCTGGTTCGTGTAGAAGACCGTCTGCGTTTGCCCGGGCCCGAATCCGTTCGGCGTGATTGCGGGGTTGCCGTCGTCTTCGGCGGCAACGAAGCCTCCGTGCAGGTGCGTCATCAGCCGCACCTGGTTCCCGAGCGGCGTCAAGCGGGTGTCGACCGGTATCCAGCTCGGATAGGTCGCCGGCAGGTCATGGAGGAAGTCGACGGTCAGGGGCGTACCGCTCTGGCCCACAACAGCCATCCCGAAGGAGCCGGCCTGGCCTGCCAGTCCGGAGCCGTCGTCGTAGGCCCAAAACGGCGTCGGCGGGAGGTGCGGGCTCAGCTGCCGCGAGATCTGCGTCTGCCGGAAGGAGTAGTGGTTGCTACCGCTGGGCGCGGCCACAACGATGCCCGCTCCCGGAACAGGCAGCCGCTCCATGAACTTCGGCAGCGGCGGGCTGCCCGCCGCGCGTCCGACCCCGCTGCGGGCCTGGGGAAGCAGCAGCGCCACGCCGCCCGCAGCGCCGTACTGCAAGAACCGTCTTCGTGTTATCCGAGCGGACATGGCCGCCTCCCTGGCCGCAGTTACCGCTCCACGTTCTCATCCTCGGGAGGCGATGCCATCCGGGAAACGCCGCAGTCTCGCTTCGGACGACCCCTTAGTGGGCGGCCCGGATATCGTCCGCCGCGCCTGCCGACACCGGGTTCAAGCGCATGAGCGTCGACCCCTACGCATCGTGAACGAGCGCGGCTGGAAGACGGCCCGTCTCTCGGAGATCCCGTCTCGCTCCGAGCTGCCCGGCGTCTCCGCCGAGGAGTACCTCACCGGCATGCGTGAGCGGGCGCCGCACATCCTCGAGCGCTGGGCAGACGCGCAGCGGCGCTTCCGGGGGGACCACCGCAGGACGCACGACGTACGCGGCTTTCTCGGCGTCGAGTCGTTCGGCGTGAACGCGTTCGAGGCGCACGAGGGCGAGCTGCTCGTGATCCCGCACGACGAGCTCGGCGAGGGCGAGCAGAACGAGGAGCTCTACCTGGTGACCCAGGGCCGCGCGCGGTTCGTCTGCGACGGCGAAGAGGTGGAGTTGGGGCCGGGAGACGTGCTGTACGCTCGCCCCGGCGTGCAGCGGGAAGCCCTGGCCCTGGAGTCTCCGACGATGCTGCTGATCGTCGGCGGCCGCCCGGGCGAGGCGTACTCGCCGCCGATCTGGGCGAGCGACTGGCGCGGCGGCTGATGGCCACGAACTTCGAGCGCGCGTTCGAGGAGCGGCCGGAGGTCTACGCGGCCTGGCAGCAGCTGAACGGCGCGATCAAGGCCGGCATGGACCTGCGCCGCTACGAGCTGGCGACGCTGGCGGCTGCGCAGCGGCTCCGCTCGAGTTACTGCTCGCTCGCGCACGGGAAGGTGCTGCTGGATCAGTTCGGCGAGCCGGCAGGCGACATCGCGCGCGATCGTCATGCAACCGGTCTCGACGAGGTCGATCTCGCGGTGATGGATCTGGCGGAGCGGGTGGTCGACGACGCGACGGCGATCACCGATACCGACCTGCAGCGCCTGCGCGACCTGGGCCTCTCCGACGCGGACATCATGGACGTCGTCCTCGCGGCGGCGGCGCGCTGCTTCTTCTCGAAGACGCTCGACGCCCTCCGCGTCCTTCCCGACGCGAGCTACCGCGACCTCGACCCGGACGTGCTCGACGCGCTGGTCGTCGGCCGCCCGATCGCCGACAGCTAGCGCCTCGATGACTGCGGCTGCCGACCAGCCGGGCAGCCGGCGCTTGCTCAAGCTGATCGCACTCGAGCGCATCGTGCGCGGCGCGTTACTGCTCGGCGCCGGCTTCTACCTGCTCTTCCACCTGAACAGCGACTTCGGGCGGCTCGGGAGAACGCGTCATGCGGGCGGTCGAGCTCGATCCGCGCCGGCCGTTCCTGCACCGGAGTCGTCGCCTACCTCCACCACCTGCACGCCTCGGAGGTGCGGGTCGCGGCCGTCTTCGCGCTCGGCTACGGCCTGCTCGAGCTGGTCGAGGGAACCGGCCTCTGGCTCGACCGGCTCTGGGCGGAGTACTTGACGGTGGTCGCGACGTCGCTCCTGATCCCGTTCGAGGTGTACGAGCTCGTCCGCCACCCGAGCGCCCTGAAGGCCGGCGGCATTGCCGTCAACTTGCTGATCGTGGCTTACCTCGCGCATCTGCTCAGGCGCAGGCTGAGAACGTAGGGGCCTGTGCCTATGATCGCTGCGTGGAAACAGCGCAGCAGCTCGTCAAGCCGAAGCTACGCGGCGTCTTTCACGAGCTCGGCTTCTATGCGGCAACTGCAGTCGGCGTCGTGGTGGTGGTCACGGCGGAGCCCGGCAGGGGGCGGCTCGCGGCCGCGATCTTCGCGGGTTGTGTCGTCATCTGCTTCGGCGCGAGCGCCATCTACCACCGACCGACCTGGCGCCCGCGGGCACGCTCCTGGCTCGCGCGGCTAGACCACGCCGGCATCTACCTGCTGATCGCCGGCAGCTACGCGCCGTTCGGGTTGATCGTGATGTCGAAGGGGTGGGCGATCCCCGTGCTCGCGATCATCTGGAGCGGCGCGTTCGTCGCGATCGTGCTGAAGCTCTTCTGGGTGCGCGCGCCGAAGTGGCTGTCGGCCGCGATCGGCCTGACGCTCGGCTGGGTCGGCGCCGTCGCCTTCCCGCAGCTGTTGAAGCTCTCGCCGGCGGCCATCGCGCTCGTCGCCGCCAGCGGCCTCCTCTTCACCGTCGGCGCCATCGTCTATGCGCGGCGCCGCCCCAACCCGCGGCCGCAAATCTTCGGGTACCACGAGCTCTTCCACGTGCTCACCCTCGCTGCGGTGGCGTGCGAGTACGTCGTGGTCGCCTTCTACGTGCTCCCCCGCGCCTAGGTAGGGCGCGGGCCTGCCTCGGCGGCACAGATCCGCGACATCCACGTGACAGGCTTGTGGCATATCAATGGTATGATTGTGGCATGCCGCGGGCACGGGTCAGCAGGCGAGTGCGGGTGAGCACGACAGTGGACGAGCAACTTCTCACCGGCGCCCGGAGAGCCCGAGCCGGCCTGGCCGACTCGGCGCTGATCGACGAAGCGCTCGCGGCCCTTGTCGCCCGCAATCGCACCGCCGAGATCGACGCCGCGTACGAGGTCTATGACCGCGTGCCGCTCGACACGCCAGACGAGTGGGGCGACCTCGCGTCGTGGCGCTCCGCCGCCGATCGGCCGTGAGCCTTCCCGCCCGCGGCGAGGTGTGGTGGTGCGAGCTTCCGGAGGCGGGACGCCGCCCGGTCGTCGTGCTCTCCCGCGACACCGTGCTCCCGCGACTACGACGGACTCTGGTCGGACCGTGCACGACCACGATTCGCGGGCTTCCAACCGAAGTTCCCCTCGAGCCCGGCGAGGATCCCGTCGCAAAACCGTCGGCTGTCAACCTCGACTCGGTTGAGGCGGTGCCGCTCGGTACCCTCGTCGAGCGAGTCGGGCGCCTGAGCGACGAGCGCATGCGCGAAATCTGCGAAGCCTTCGCGACCGCAGTCGCCTGCGAGACCTAGCTCACTGGACGACATGGCACGCGATCACGGCATCGCGTACCGGCGCAGCCGGCTCGCGGCCAGAGCGAGCGGAGAGCGAAGCGGGACTGCATTGACTTGCGTCGGGCTCGGTGGTTTCATCGACTCCGCCGCCAGACCCCTAAGGGGAGCTCGAAATGCCACGTCTGTACGACGCCGTCGCGGAGAAGATCGACCGCCGCATCGGCTGGGACAAGCTGCCGCTGCCGCTCGCGATGCTCGTCCTGATCGGCCTGCGCAACGTGCTGCGCAGGAAGAACCTCTACGACACCGGCCGCGGCCCGCTCGACCAGCCTGACGTCGACGACCACCCCCGGTATCTGAAAGCCCGCACCCTCGACGGGACGTTCAACAACCTCGAGGACCCGCTGATGGGCAGCCTCGGCAGCCGCTTCGGCCGCAACGTCCCGCTCGAGCACACGGTGCTCGAAAAGGACCCGCTCGAGCCGAACCCGCGCACGGTCAGCCGCGAGCTGCTCACGCGCAAGGAGTTCATCCCGGCGACGACGCTCAACCTGCTCGCGGGCGCGTGGATCCAGTTCGAGGTGCACGACTGGTTCAGCCACGGCAAGAACGACGAGCGGAACCCGTGGGTCGTGCCCCTGGCCGACGACGACCCGTGGCCCGAGCACCCGATGGAGATCCAGCGCACTCGCCCCGATCCGAGCGCGAGCCCGGACGGCCCGCCGACGTTCGTCACGGACGACACGCACTGGTGGGACGGCTCGCAGGTCTACGGGCGCGACCCGAAGTTCGCGGACGCGCTGCGCACCGGCGAGCACGGAAAGCTCCGGATCGACGAGCGCGGCCTGATCCCGGAAGAGATCGAGTCGCACGTCGACCTCACCAGCGTCGCCGGCAACTTCTGGGTCGGTCTCGCGCTGCTGCACTCGCTCTTCATGCGCGAGCACAACGCGATCTGCGACCGCCTGCACGAAGCGCACCCCGAGCTCTCCGACGACGAGCTCTACGACAACGCCCGACTCGTCGTTGCGGCGCTGATGGCGAAGATCCACACGACCGACTGGACGCCCGCGATCATCGCCCATCCGACCACGGTCAAAGCGCTCCGCGCCAACTGGTGGGGCCTCGAGGGCGAGGGCCTGGACAAGCTGCTTGGCCGCCTCACCACGGACGAGGTCGTCCGCGGCATCCCGGGCTCGCCGACCGCGCTCCACGGCGTCCCGTACGCGCTCACCGAGGAGTTCGTGTGCGTGTACCGGATGCACCCGCTGATCCCGGACGACTACAGCTTCCGCTCCCTCGCCGACGACAAGCTCCTCCAGGAGCGGACGCTGCCCGAGATCGGCGTCCTCCAGGTGCGCGACCGCCTGACGGAGATGTCGATGGCCGACGCCCTCTACTCGTTCGGGACGTCGCATCCGGGCGCGATCACGCTGCACAACTTCCCGCGCTACCTGCAGGACTTCCACCGGGCCGACGGCACCCACGTCGACCTGGCGTCGATCGACGTCATCCGCGTCCGCGAGCGAGGCGTGCCGCGCTACAACGAGTTCCGCCGCCTGCTGCACCTGAAGGCGTTCGACACGTTCGAGGAGATGGCCGACACGCCCGAGCACGCGGAGGACCTGCGCCGCATCTACAGCGACCCCGAGCAGGTCGACACGATGGTCGGGATGTACGCGGAGCGAAAGCCGAAAGGCTTCGGCTTCAGCGACACGGCGTTCCGGATCTTCATCCTGATGGCATCGCGCCGGCTCGAGGCCGACCGCTTCTTCACGCGCGACTACCGGCCCGAGGTCTACACGGCCGAGGGCCTGGACTGGGTGGAGAGCAACTCGATGCGCACGCTCCTCCTGCGGCACTTCCCCGAGCTGGAGCCGGCGCTGCAGGGCGTCGCCAACCCGTTCGCGCCCTGGCGCCGGGCGGGCGAGACGGCGTCGTGACAGAGCTCGCGCCGGGGATCCACAGCCTCGGTCACGGCAAGGGCGGGCACGTCCACGCGTTCCTGATCGAGAACGGTGACGAGCTGACGCTCGTCGACACCCTGTTCGAGAACGACGCGAAGCTCGTCCTCGAAGGGATCCAGCGGATCGGCCGCAAGGTGACCGACCTGAAGCGGATCGCGATCACGCACGGCCACCGCTCGCACCTGGGTGGCCTCGCCGCGCTCAAGCGGGCGAGCGGGGCTACGGTCTACGCACACGAGTGGGAGGCGGACATCGTCTCGGGCGACCGGCGCGCACAGCCGGTGAGCCTGCTGCCGAAGCAGTCGCTGCGGCTGATCCCGTTCCAGCTCGGCCTCTTCCTCGGCAAGCCGAAGCACGTCCCGGTCCCGGTCGACGAGCTCTTGGACGACGGCGACGCGTTCGGGCCGCTGCAGGTGTTGCACGCGAAGGGGCATTCGCCCGGCCATCTGGCGTTCCACTGGCCCGAGCGCCGCTTCCTGATCGCCGGCGACGCGGTCGCGACCTGGCCCGAGCTCTGTCCCGGCTGGACGTCGTTCAACCTCAACTGGAAGCAGCACCGGCGCTCCCTCGCCCGAATGGCAGAGCTCGAAGCCGAAATCGTCGGCGTCGGCCACGGCGACCCGATCACCGAAGGCGCCGCCGACAAAGTCCACGAAGTGACGGCCCGAGCAGCCGATCGCGCGTCAAAGCTGAAGCCGCCGCCGCGACCGACCTTGTCGGGCGCGGCCGCAACGGCCGTCCGACAGCGGGGCGCGAGCCGGCGAAGCCGGCTCGCTGCGTGAGCGAGCGGAAAGCGAAGCGGGCGAAGCGGGAAAATGGGCGTGCCTGGGATTGAACCAGGGACCTCCCGCGTGTGAAGCGGGCGCTCTCCCGCTGAGCTACACGCCCTTGGGGCTCAGGATACCGGCGAGTTCTCGCGGCTGAGGAGCTCGCGGGCACGTTCGCGCGCTTCCTCGTCGTGCGTGTGCCAGAGGCGCTCGACCAGCGCGCGGACGACCTCGCGGATGCCGACGATGCCGAGCAGGTTCTCGCCTTCGAGCACCGGGAGGTGGCGGATCTTGCGCTCGCCCATCAGCCGCGCGGCGTCGAGGATGTCGTCGTCCGGGGCGAGCGTGACCAGCTGCCGGGTCATCACGTCGCCGACGTGAACCTCGGCGAACTGCGACCCCTCGCCGGCCAGGCGAAGGACGTCCCGCTCCGTGAAGATCCCCACGAGCCGGTCCCCTTCGCAGACCCCGACGGAGCCGACGTTCTCCTCGAGCATCCGCGCGATCGCAACGCTGACGGTGTCGCCCGGGGACACCCGCACCACCCGGAAAGCCATCACGTCAGCGACTGGCATCGCCCTAGAGTCTAAACGCACAAGAGGTCGCGGCGGTACCATCGTCGCCGGGCCGGGCCCCGGGCGGTGGAAGCTTGCGAACCGCGTCAGATCCGGGAGGAAGCAGCGCTAAGCAATGTCTCTCAGGCGCTCGGTGCGTCCGGCCCGTTCCCGCTCTCGGCGGCGGCAAAGCCGCCGCCTCCGCTCTCTGATGAGCTCCGTCGAGCCTACGCTCTTGATTCAGTAAGCTCGGCGCGTGGCCGCCCTGTACCGCAAGTACCGCCCGCAGGACTTCGATCAGGTCGTCGGGCAGGAGGCGGTCGTCAGGACGCTCAAGAACGCGATCTCCCACGGGCAGATCCGGCAGGCGTACCTGTTCGCCGGGCCGCGCGGCACCGGCAAGACGTCGCTCGCGCGGATCCTCGCCAAGGCCCTGAACTGCGAGAAGGGCCCGACGCCGAGCCCGGACAACGAGTGCCACGCGTGCCGCGCGATCGCCGAGGGAACGTCGCTCGATGTCGTCGAGATGGACGCGGCCTCGCAGCGCGGGATCGACGACATCCGCGAGATCCGCGAGCGCGTGGTGCTCCAGCCGGTCGAGGGCCGCTACAAGGTCTACATCCTCGACGAGGCGCACCAGCTGACGGACGCCGCTTTCAACGCGCTGCTCAAGCTGATCGAGGAGCCTCCGCCCCACCTCGTCTTCGTCTTCTGCACGACCGACCTCTCGAAGATGCTGCCGACGGTCCGGTCGCGCTGCCAGACGTTCGTCTTCTCGAGGCCGCGGCTGCCCGAGCTCGTCCAGAAGCTGCGGCGGATCGCCGACGCCGAGGGGATCGAGGCGCCCGACGCGGCGCTGTCGCTGATCGCGCGTAGCGCTCGCGGCGCCTACCGCGATGCCGAGTCGACGCTCGACCAGCTCTCCGCCGCCACCGAGAAACAGGTGACCGTGCAGGCGGTACTACAGCTGCTCGGCGCGGTCGAGGAGGAGGCGCTCTTCCGTCTGTGCGACCTGATCGTCGACCGAGACACCGCCGGAGCGCTCACCTTCATCGAGGAGCTTTCGGAGCAGGGGCAGGACCTCGGGCGGCTCGTCACCGACCTGCTCGAGCACCTGCGCCACCTGCTGCTCGTCCAGCACATGGGCGAGGTGCCCGACTCGCTGCCCGTGACCGAGGAGACGCGCGACCGGCTGCGCGAGCAGGCCAACCAGCTCGCCGAGCCGACGGTGCTGCGGCTGTGCGACCTGCTGGCCGTGGCGATCGAGGACCTGCGCCAGGGCGGCGACCCGCGCCTGCCGCTCGAGCTCGCGCTGGTCAAGGTGACGCGTCCTGCGGCTGACCTTTCGCGGGAGTCGATCGCGTTTCGACTCGAACAGCTGGAACAGCACGGCAGTGACCGTGGCCCCGCGACCACTACTAGTCCGGAGGTCACGCCGGAGCCGGACCGAGAGCCGGTGACGACACCTCCGGACGTGGACCTCGAGCAGCTGCAGGAGGCCTGGCAGCGGACGATCCTGCCGGCCGTCGAGGAAAAGTCGATCCCGACCGCGTCGGTGCTGCGCGAGGCGCACCCGAAGGACCTGGCGGGCGACACGCTCACGGTCGAGTTCCCCCGCGCCGCCTCGTTCCACCGCCAGCTCGCCGAGGACCCGAAGAACGCGACGCTGCTCGCCGAGGCGCTCTACGAGGTGACCGGCCGGCGGCTCGCGCTCGCGTTCGAGGTGGGCGAGAACGGCGGCGAGGCAGAGCCGCCTCCCGACGACGAGCCGGCGAGCGAGGAAGAGATCATCGAGCTGGTGAAAGGCACCTTCGACGCGCACGAGGTGAGCGAAGAATGAGCGGGATGGACTTCAACAAGATGTTCGAGCAGGTCCAGCAGATGCAGCAGGAGATGCAGAAGGCGCAGGAAGAGCTCAAGGACGAGACCGTCCAGGCGACCGCCGGCGGCGGCATGGTGACCGTGACCGCGACCGGCGGCGGCGAGATCAAAGAGATCAAGATCGACCCGAAGGCGATCGACCCGGATGATCCGGAGATGCTCGAGGACCTCGTTGTCGCGGCAGTGAACGAAGCGCTCCGGTCGGCGCAGGGGCTGATCGAGGCCAAGCTCGGCCCGGCGCTCGGCGGCCTGCACGGGCTCGGCCTTCCCGGCCTCTAGATGGAAGCCCGGATCGAGGACCTGCGTTCGATCCCGCTGTTCGCGGCCCTCGAGCCGGCCGCGCTGGAACGGTTGGCCGCGGTCGCGACCGAGTTCGAGGCCCACCCGAAGCAGCTGCTCGCACAGCCGGGCGCGCCGGGGAGCGGGATGTTCTTCGTCGTCGAGGGGACCGTCGAGGTGGAAGCGCGTGAGACGACGCGGGAGCTCGGGCCCGGCGACTTCTTCGGGGAGCTCGCGCTGCTGACCGAGGACGGCACACGCACCGCCCGCGTCCGCGCGAAGACGCAGGCGCGCTGCCTCGCGTTTGACCGCGCAGCGTTCGAAGAGCTCATCCGGCAGTACCCGGAGATCGCGGCCACGCTGCTCGAGACGGCACTCGGCCGCCTCGGCGAGGCGTGACCGGCCTCTCGAGCCCGCTCCTCATCCTCGTCTTCATCGCAGCCTCGGCCGCGACGTGGTTCGCCGGCGTCTTCCTCTCGAAGACGACGGACTCGCTGGACGTACGCCTCGGCCTCGGCCAGGAGCTCGGCGGGATCATTCTGCTCGCGGTCGCCGGCAGCCTCCCGGAGCTGGCGATCACGGTCTCGGCGGCCGCGAGCGGGAACCTCCAGCTCGCCGCCGGCAACCTGATCGGCGGGATCGCGGTGCAGACGATGGTGCTCGTCGTCTGCGACTTCGTCACCGGTCCCGAGCGGCCGCTGACGTTCCTCGTCGGCGCGCTCACGCCGGTGCTCGAGGGGCTGCTCGTCGTGCTCGTGGTCTCGGCCGTCCTGATGGGCGCGCTGCTTCCGCCGACGACTGCGATCGGCGGCGTCGTCAGCCCCGCATCGCTCGCGATCGTCGTCCTCTGGACAGTGGGGATCTACGTGATCAACCGCGTCCGCAAGGATCCGCGCTGGAGCGTCTCGATGCCCGGCAGCCATCCTGGCCGGCGGCACCACCGCGAGCCGCACCCCGAGGTGGCGCACCCGTTCTCGACGCGCTCGACGACCGCCGTGGCCGGCATCTTCGCCGCCGCCTGCGCGGTCACGCTGATCGCAGGAGTGGGGCTCGAGGCCAGCGGCAACACACTCGCGAACCGCGCCGGGATCAACGGCGTGATCTTCGGCGCGACGATCCTCGCCGCCGCGACCGCGCTGCCGGAGATCAGCTCCGGGGTCGCCGCCGTGAAGCTTGGCGACCACGCGCTCGCGGTCGGCGACATCTTCGGCGGCAACGCCTTCCAGGTCTGCCTCTTCCTGCTCGCGGACCTGATCGCGGGCTCGCCCGTCCTGCCGAGCGCGGGCCGCCTGAACAGCTGGCTCGCGTCGCTCGGCGTCGGGCTGACCGCGATCTACGCGATGGGCGTGATCGCGCGGCCGCTGCGCTGCCGCCTCCGGCTCGGGCCCGACTCGCTGCTCGCGATCGTGGTCTTCGGCCTCGGGATCACGGGCCTCATCGTCGTTCACGGCTGACCCGATAGGCACAATCCGGCCATGTTCAGCCCGTCGGTCGACAATCTCGTCGCTCAGCTGACGCGCCTGCCCGGCGTCGGGCAGCGTACGGCGCAGCGGCTCGCGTTCCATCTCCTGCGCGTCCCGAAGGACGAGGCCGGCGCGCTCGCCGCCGCTATCGCCGAGGTCAAGGAGCGCGTCCGCTTCTGCCGCGAGTGCGGGAACCTGACCGAGGAGGAGACGTGCGAGATCTGCCGCGACGCGCGCCGCGACCACTCGATCGTCTGCGTGGTCGAGCAGCCGGCAGACCTGATCTCCGTCGAGCGGACTCACGAGTACCGCGGCCTCTACCACGTCCTCGGCGGGGCGCTCTCGCCGCTGGACGGCGTCGAGCCGGAGCACCTGCGGATCGACGAGCTGCTCGGCCGCGTCGAGCGGAACGGCGTCGAGGAAGTCGTGCTCGCGACGAACCCGAACATGACCGGCGAGGCGACGGCCGCCTACCTCGCCGACCGACTGCGCGGCCGCGTGCGCGTCACGCGGCTCGCCAGCGGCCTGCCCGTCGGCGCAGACCTCGAGTACGCCGACGAGGTCACCCTCGGCAGGGCGCTCAGCGGCCGGCGAGAAATGTGAGGACAGCACGGGGGAACCCCTGGTTCCCCCGTGAGCCCCCTCCTTGCTCGCGGCAGCGCGGGTCAAGCGCTCTCCGGAGCCGCCCTTTCACGGCGCTCGGCGGCCGTTTCCTTGTACGTGAGGCTCCCGCCGGGCAAAGCCCGGCTCCGCCGGCGGATCGTCACGGCCCGACTTGGTTGAACCGCAGAGCCCTTACCTAGACTGTCCCACGTGACTGCCACTGAGTTCGAGGCACTCCCAGAACTGGAAGGCGTCGAGCCCAGGCTCGGCACGCTCGTGATGAAGTTCGGCGGCACCTCGGTCGCCGACCCGGCCAAGATCAAGAACGTCGCGCAGCGGCTGGTCGAGGCGCGCGCCGCCGGCAACCGCGTCGTCGCGGTGCTCTCGGCAATGGGCGACTCGACCGACGACCTCGTCCGGCTCGCCTACGAGGTGTCGGCCAGGCCGAAGCCGCGTGAGCTCGACATGCTGATCTCGGTCGGCGAGCGGATCTCCTGCGCTCTGGCGGCGATGGCGATCCACGACCTCGGCGCCGAGGCGATCTCGCTCACCGGTTCGCAGGCCGGGATCGTCACCGACACGGTGCACGGCAAGGCGAAGATCGTCGACGTGCGCGCGCGCCGGATCCACGAGGCGCTCGACCAGGACAAGATCGTGCTCGTCGCCGGCTTCCAGGGCGTCTCCACCGACCTCGACATCACGACGCTCGGCCGCGGCGGCTCGGACACGACAGCGGTCGCGCTCGCCGCCGCGCTCGGCGCCGAGGTCTGCGAGATCTATACCGATGTCGAGGGCGTCTACACCGCGCACCCGCGGCTCGTCGCGAACGCGCGCAAGCTGCACGCCCTGAGCTACGACGAGATGCTCGAGATGGCCGCGAGCGGCGCGAAGGTGCTCCAGGTACGCTCGGTCGAGGTCGCGCGCAACCACTCGGTCAAGCTGCACGTCCGCTCGACGTTCTCCGAGGCGGACGGCACCTGGATTCGGGAGGAGGACGAACGGATGCTCGAGAAGGCGCTCATCTCCGGGGTGACCCACACGCTCGAGGAGACGCTCTACCGCGTCGAGGGCACGACTCCCGCGCTCCTGTTCGCGGCGCTCGCCAAGGCCGGCGTCAACGTCGACACGATCATCCAGACAGGACCGGAGATCGTCTTCTCCGCCCCCGCCGAGGACCGCGAGGCGGCGGCAGGCGTGCTGGACGGGCTCGGCGTCGAGTGGAGCGCGCGCGACGACCTCGGCAAGGTCAGCGTGATCGGAGCCGGCATGAAGAGCCACCCGGGCGTGGCCGCGAAGGCCTTCGAGACGCTCGCCGAGAACGGAATCGAGCCGCACGTCGTGACGACCTCGCCGATCAAGATCTCTTGCCACCTGCGCTCCGACCAGGTGGAGACCGCGGTGGCGGCGCTGCACCGGGCGTTCGAGCTCGACGCTCCCGAGGCGGAGCGGCAGCATGCCTAGGGTCGCGGTCGTAGGCGCGACCGGCGCGGTCGGCCGCGTGACGGTCGACCTGCTGCTCGAGCGGGGGTACGACGACGTGTCGCTGCTCGCCTCCGCGCGCTCGGCCGGCAGCGAGGTTCGCGGCCTGGCGGTCACCGAGGCGACGCCCGAGACGCTCGCCGGCTTCGACGTCTGCTTCTTCTCCGTCGGCTCTCAGGCCAGCCGCGAGCTCGTCCCCCACGCGTCGCGCGGCGGTGCGCTCTGCGTGGACAAGTCGGAGGCGTTCCGGCTCGAGCCGGACGTGCCGCTCGTCGTGCCGGAGGTGAACGGCGGGCGCGCGCTGGAGCACGGCGGCGTGATCGCGAACCCGAACTGCTCGACGATCCCGCTGACGCTCGTGCTCAAGCCGCTGCTCGACGCGGCCGGCCTGCGCTCGGTACGGGTCGCGACGTACCAGTCCGCGTCGGGCAAAGGGGCCCAGCGTCTGCAGCAGCTGCTCGACGAGCCGCAGGCCGAGCACGATCTCTCCGTCGACTGGACCTACGACGGCGAGGAGTTCGACGAGGAGGTCAAGATCCGCGAGGAGACGCGCAAGATCCTCGAGCTGCCGGAGCTGCCGGTGAGCGCGACCTGCGTCCGCGTCCCGGTACCGGTCGGCCACGCCGAGTCGGTCTGGATCGAGACCGAGCAGCCACTCTCACCCGCCGAAGCGCGCGAGCTCCTGGGCGCCGCCCCGTCGGTCCAGCTCGAGGACTTCCCCACTCCCGCCCGGGCCGCGGGCCGCGACGAGGCGCTCGTCGGCCGCATCCGCCGCGACCCGGCTGCCGAGAACGGCCTGGCGCTCCACCTCGCCTGCGACAACCTGCGCAAGGGCGCCGCCCTGAACGGCATCCAGATCGCCGAGCTCGTCCTCTCGCGCCGCCCCGTCGCGGCCTGACAGATCTCGAATCTCCTCAAGCGCGGCGGGCCAGATGGGACGGTTTCCGTTGCTTTCTCAAGCTGTGAGCGGAAAATCCCGATAACTCGCGCAATGCGGCACGCACGGCTCGACCACACTTTCTTCGAGAATGAAACCCGCTCGCACCTGGGCGCGCTCCTGCTGCGCAAGGGCCTCGTCACCAACGAGGAGCTCGACCGCGCGCTCGAAGAGAAGCAGCAAGGAGAGCTGCTCGGCGAGGCGCTCGTGCGCCTGCGGATCTGCTTCGAGGACGACATCGCGCGCGTGCTCGCCGCGCAGGCGAACGTCGACTTCGTCGACATCGGCGTGACGTCGGTCGACTGGCGGGCCGCCCAGTACCTCCAGAAGCGCCAGGCGGTAGAGCTCCGCGCGATCCCGCTGCGGCTGCATCCCGACGACAGCATCTCGGTCGCGGTCGCCGACCCGACCGACGACACGCTGCTGCCCAAGCTGAAGCTCGCGCTCGGCGGCCGCGAGGTGCGCCTGTTCGTGACGACGCCCTCCGCACTGCACGCGGCCTGGGCGGCCGCGTACGCCGGCCGCTAGGGCCGCCTCGGCTCCGGAACCGGCTCGGGCAGGAACGCTTCGCGCAGCGCCCGCAGCACCTTCCAGCGCTTGCCCTCCAGCACAGGCACGAGACCGCCGAGCTCGAGCCGCGCCAACTCGACCTGGCCGGCTGCCCGCACCGTGCGGAAGCCGAAGTCTGCGAGGAAATCTCGCGGGAAGACCGTGCGGTGCACCAGGAAGCGCTCGTAGTCCGACTCGCCCTCCGTGTAGCGATAGGCGAAGGTCTCGAGCGCGGCGGCGCCCTTCTCCTTCGCGTCGCCGATCGCGGCGAGGAAGAGCGACTGCAGCACCCACGGGCTCGTGCGGTCGAACAGGTAGGCGCAGGTGACGAGCACGGCGTCGTTCGACGGCGGCCCGGCCGGCAGCTCGTCCGCGCGCGGGAAGAGCCTCGCCGCGCCGTACTGCATCGAGCCGAGCACACGCCCGTCGTCGTCGTAGTAGACCGTCCCCCAGGCCCCGAACTCCGTCTCGGCCTTCTCGATCCAGCGGTGCTTGTCCACCCGCCGCCCGCCGGTGCGCGACTGCCACCAGACGCAGTCGTGGCAGACAGCCGCGACCTGCGGCAGCGTCACTCCGGTCAGCCCTGTGAGGCGGGTCGCCATTACGCGGATTGTAGGACCAGCTCGGTCGCTTCCGGCCGCGCGAGGAAGCGGAAGGGCACGAAGGTCGTGCCGAGACCGGCCGAGAGGTGGAGGGTCCCACCGGGCCGGCGGTAGAGGCCGCGGATGTACGTCCAGCGGATGTGCGCCAGGCGGAGGCGCCCACCCGGCCACGGCACGCAGATCTGGCCGGCGTGGAGGTGTCCCGAGAGAACGAGGTGGAACGCGCCGGGCGGGAGCCGGTCGACGATGTCGGGGAAATGACAGAGCAGGATCCGGAGATCTGCGTCCGGGTCGACGCGCTGCTCCGGATGCGCCTGGCGGCGACGATAGGAGCGCGGGTCGACACCGACGATCTGGATCTTCCTGCCCCGCAGCTCCAGCGTCCTCGAGTCGTCCGTCAGCAAGATCGCAGGCTCGAGGTCGAGCAGCGCGGCCGGGTGCGAGAACGGATCGCGTGATTGCGCGAAGTCGTGGTTGCCGAGCACTGCGTAGCAGCGCGGCAGGCGCGCGAGCAGCTCGCGGAGACGCTCCTCGCCCGACCGGCGCGAGAGCAGGTCGCCGCTGATCAGCGTCAGGTCGGGCTGCCGCTCCTCGACCCAGTCGATCGCCCGCTCGACCGCCACCGAGCCGCGCGACGGAAAGCCGAGGTGGAAGTCCGACAGGTGCGCGATCCGCAGACCCTCGAGCTCGGGCGCGAGCCCCGGCAGCGGGCATGCAAGTGTCTCCAGCCGCACCCAGCCTGCTTCGAAGTGCCCCCACGCGAGCCCCGCCGCGGCGGCGGCACCTCCGAGCCGCGTGACCCGCAAGCTAGACCTCGAGCTTGGAGGTGACCGGGTCGACCGAGATGACGTGGCGCTTGAACTGGAGCTCGGACTCCTCGAGCCCCGCCGCGACGCCGATCAGCTGCGAGAGGTGGAGGATCGGCATGTGAAAGTCCTTGCCCGTCGCTTTGCGGAGCTTCAGCTGCCAGGCGTCGAGCGAGAGGTGGCAGAGCGGGCACGGCGTCACCATCGCGTCGGCGCCGGCCTCGACCGCCTGTTCGATCGGCTGGATCAGCTCGCTGAGGGCGACTTCTTCGCGCGCCTGGATGATCGGGAAGCCGCAGCACTTGATCTTCGCCGGGTAGTCGACGGGCTCGCCGCCGCAGGCCTGGATGATCGCCTCGAGCGACCACGGCCGGTCAGGGTCCTCGAAGCCGAGGATCTTCGACGGCCGCAGGATCTGGCACCCGTAGAACGGCGCGATCCGCAGGCCCTTGAGGCCCTTGTGCGCCGCCTGCTTGAGCAGGTCGTAACCGTCGCCCTCGGCGATCAGCCAGAGCAGGTGCCTGACCTCGACGTTGCCGCTGTAGGGCGGCACGCCGACGGTCTCGAGGTTCTGGTTCACGCGGGCGCGCAGCTCCTCGTCGTTCTTCAGCTGCCAGTTCGCCTGCCTGAGATTGAGCGTGCAGACGTTGCAGATCGTCATCAGCGTGTCGGAGCCGGTCGCCTCGGCATAGGCGAGGATGCGGGCGTTCAGGTGCAGGTAGTAGTCCGGCTCGGCCTCGTGGATGTCGCCGGCGCCGCAGCAGGTGACGGATTCCAGCTCGACGAGCTCGAGCCCGACCTTCGGCGCGAGGGCCTTCGTCGAGGTGTTCAGCTCCTTCGCCGAGAGAGCCGCGAGGCAGCCCGTGTAGTACGCGACGCGTTTCATCAGCCCTCCGCCGGCGGCGGCTCGACGCCGGGCTGGATCTCCGGTGCGTTCTCCCGCACTCCCGCCTCCTCCGTGAACTCGATCCGGCCGAGCGCGTGCTCGCCCTGGACGATCCCGGCCGCGCCCTCGCGCCCCTGCTGCTGCACGAGCTCGCGCAGGGCGCGTGCCTCCTTGACGTCGGCGGCCACATGCGGAGGAAACGGCGGCGGCACCTTGCCCTTCCTCGCAAGCTTCAACGCGAAGCCCGTCTGCTTGATCGCCGCGACGATGCCCTGCGTCTTCGGCACGAGCTCGGTCTCGCGCAGCCAGCCCGTGGTCTCCGTGCTCCGCACGAACCACTTCGCGTGCTTCGCGCCCATGTCGTGGTCGACGTCCTGCCTGATCGACTCGGCCCCGAGCTTGGCGATCGCGTCACGCGGATCGACCCCCTTCGGGCAGCGCTCATTGCAGAAGTAGCAGCGCGTGCAGTCCCAGATCCCGTGCTCCTCGTTGAGCGTGTTCAGCCGCTCGATGTCCGCCTGGTCGCGCGCGTCGCCGACGAAGCGGAAGCCCTTGGCGAGCGCCGCCGGACCCATGAACTCCGGGTCGGCCTCCATCGAGTTGCACTCGGAGACGCAGCAGCCGCACATGATGCAGAGCGCCTCCTTGTGGATCACGTTCATCTGCTGCTGCGAGACGATCCGCTCCTTCTCGGCGACCTCGTCGTAGCCGGGGTCGAGCCAGGGCTTGACCGAGCGGATCTTCCCCCAGAAGGGCGCCATGTCGACCACGAGGTCCTTGAGCACCGGCATGTTCCCCATCGCGGAGATGACCGGCACGTGGCCGGCGTCGACGATCGGCTTCATCCGCTCCTTGCAGGCGAGCACGGCGCGGCCGTCCATGCGCATGCCGCAGGAGCCGCAGATCATCATCCGGCAGCTCTTGCGGTAGGCGAGCGTCCCGTCGTGCTTGTCCTTGATCAGGTCGAGGACATCGAGCAGGCACGCCCACTCGGGCGCATCGACCTCGTAGTCGCGCAGCGTGCGCTCGCCCGACTCGGGGTCGAAGCGCCAGATCTTGAGCGCGACGTTCAACCGGTTCCTCCTCCAGCTTGCAGCAGATCGATCACCTTTCCAGACGGCGCCTTGATCGTGACGGGACTACCGAAGTCGTGCAGCAGCATCGTCACCTTCGCGGCCGTGCTCGGAGAGGTGTGCTCGGCCCAGACGATCTTCCGCAGGTACCCGTCGCCGTCGACCCAGACGTCGACCGGGAGCGTCTTGACGCCGCTCAACCGGATGACGCGGTTGATCGAATCGCGGCTCGCCCCGTGCGACTTCGCCGCGGCCTGGGCCAGGTCGACGGTTGCCTGGTAGTGCGTCGTGTCCACGCCGTTGACGGACTCCGTGCCGATCTTCTTCACGTCCTTCGTGCCGCGCAGGTAGGCAAGCGCGGTCGTGGGCGTCGGGCTCGCGTTGACGAGGCTGCTCAGGTCGAGGCCGCGCTGCTGGGCGAGCTGGCCGAGGTCGATCTTGACCCAGTCGTGCGCCCCCGCGTACCCGGCCTGGGCGAATACCCGCGAGCGCATGTAGAGGACGTTGTCCGCCACGATGGTGTCCAGCGTACTGCGGTGGTTGGCGGCCTTGAGCAGCAGCGTCGACCGGCCCGAACGATCGGCGCCCGTGTTGAAGACACCGCTGCCCGAGCCCTGCGCGCCGCCGCCCTCGATCGTGAAGTCCGCCTTCAGGCTCCCCTGCCGCGCAGTCTTCGCCGCGTCCTGCACGATCGCCGAGCTCGAGTCACCGCCGCCACCGCAGCCGGCGAGCACGAGCACGAGGCCCGCGAGCAGCGCGACGACCGGGACGCGGAGGGCCATCAGTAGGTCCGTTCCATCGGTTGCCACTTCGTGACCGTCACCGGCTTCCAGTTCAGCTTCGGGCCGCCGTCCTGCCAGGTGACGAGCGTGTGCCGCATGTAGTTCTCGTCGTCGCGCTCGGGGTAGTCGTACGGGCGGGCGTGGGCGCCCCGGCTCTCCTTGCGCTCCAGGCCCGCGACGACCATGCATTCGGCGAGCTCGAGCAGGAAGCCGAGCTCGAGCGCCTGGGTCAGGTCGCTGTTGAAGACGTCGCCCTTGTCCTCGACGACGACCTTCTCGTAGCGCTCGCGCAGCGACGCGACGATCTCGCCCTGGCTGCGCATCTGGTCCTCACGCCGGAAGACGCCGAAGTTGACGTGCATCGTCTCGGCGAGCTCGTTCCGGATCGACCAGGGCCGCTCGCCGTCTGTGCGGTCGAGGAGCCGGCGCAGCTCGCGCTCCGTGTCGGTCTCGAGTGCCTCGGGCACTGCGACGGTCGTGTGGGTGAGCGCCCACTCGGCCGCATGCGCGCCGGAGCGCTTGCCGAACGTGATCGTCTCCATCAGCGCGTTGCCGCCGAGCCGGTTCGCGCCGTGCACGGAGACGCAGGCGCACTCGCCGGATGCATAGAGGCCCTCGAGCGACGTGCGGCCCCAGGTGTCGGTGTCGACGCCGCCCATGTGGTAGTGGGCGCCCGGCCGGACCGGAATCGGCTCGTAGATCGGGTCGACGCCGGCGAAGACCATCGAGAGCTCACGCGTCCCGTGCAGCCGCTCGAGAATCTTCTCCGCGCCGAGGTGGCGAAGGTCGAGCAGGACGTTGCCGTCGACGCCGCGACCCTCGTCGATCTCGGTCTGCTCCGCGCGCGAGATCACGTCGCGAGAGGCGAGCTCCATCGCGTTCGGCGCGTAGTTCGTGAGGAAGCGGTCGCCCTCGGAGTTGAGCAGGTAGGCGCCCTCGCCGCGGCAGCCCTCGGTGATCAGGACGCCCGTCGGCGCGAGCGTCGTCGGGTGGAACTGCATCATCTCCATGTCCTCGAGCGCGACGCCTTCGCGCAACGCGAGCGCCATCCCGTCGCCGGTGCACGAGTACGCGTTGGTCGTGCCGACGTAGAGCCGGCCCGCCCCGCCCGTCGCGAGGATCACGGTCTTGGCGCCGATCGTCGCCAGTCCGCCGTCGAGCAGGTTCCAGGCGATCACGCCCTGGCAGCGGTCGTCGTTGACGGCGAGCTTCCAGACGAAGAACTCCTCGTAGACCTTCAGGTCCCGCTTCATCACCTGCTCGTAGAGAACGTGCACGAGAACGTGGCCGGTGATGTCCGCGGCGTAGGCCGTGCGCGGCTCGCCGGCTGCGCCGAAGGGGCGCTGGGCGATGCGACCGTCCTCGGTGCGCGAGAAGACCGCGCCCCAGTTCTCGAGCTGGTAGACGTCGTCTGGCGCCTCGTCGCAGAGCACCTGGATCGCGTCCTGGTCACCCAGGTAGTCCGAGCCCTTGACCGTGTCGAACGCGTGCTTCTCCGGGTCGTCCTCCGACGCGTTTCCGAGCGCGGCATTGATCCCGCCCTCCGCGGCGCCGGAGTGGCTGCGCACAGGGTGAATCTTCGAGATCAGCGCGACGTCAGCGCCGGCGTCGTGAGCCTCGATCGCTGCGCGCATGCCCGCGCAACCGGCGCCGACGACGAGGACGTCGTGCTTGGCCTCCACGTGACGGAACCTACCGAATCAGTGCGGCCCTCCGGGAGTGGAGCTACCCTGCCGATGAAAGGGTCATGCTCCGAATCGATCGTCACCGCCTCGGCCCACGCGTCTATGTGCTGGGCGCGCGTGTCCACGAGTGGCACGTGGGCGTCGCCGTGCTGCTCTCCCTCGGAATGGCAGCGGCCTTCGGCGAGCTCGACCGGAACGTCGCTTCCGGCGCGGCGCTCGCGATCGGCGTCTGGCTCGTGGCGAAGGACTGGCACGATCTCGTGCCGTCGCGACGGGACCAGGCATCGTGGCGCCTCGGCCTCCACGTCCGCGCCGCGCCGCTCGCGCGAGTTCACCGGGCTGCGCCGATGCCGAAGCTCGCGGCGATCCTGGCCGTCGGCGCCGGGCTCGTCAATCTCGCCTCTGCCGTCACCCCGAACATCGCCTGGCGAGACCACGTGCTGCTCCAGGTTGCGCCGGTCGCCGCGCTCAAGGTCTCGCACGCAGCGGCGGTCCCTGCATCGATGGTCCTGCTCGTCACGGCGCCCTACCTCTGGCGCCGGCGGCAGGGCGCGCTACGGCTCGCGCTCATCCTGCTCCTCGGGCTCGGCGTGCTCGACCTCTTGAAAGGCCTGGATGTCGAAGAAGCGGCTGGCAGCTTCGCCGTCGCCGGGTTGCTCTGGCTCGGGCGGTCGTCGTTCTGCGTCCAGCCGGATCCCGCCAGCCTCCGTACCGCACTGCGCCGCGTGCCGCTGCTCGCCGTCTCGAGCTTCCTGCTGTGCGCGTTCGCCGTCTCGCTCGCGGCCCCGGCCGCCGCTTCGCTCACCGCGATCGTGCGCGAGACGTTCGATTCGCTGTTCTGGCAGTCGGGCCCGCTCACGTTCCGGGACGAGCTCGATTTCCTCGACGAGGCCGTCGGCGTTGCCGGGATCCTCACGCTGGTCTCCTGCGCCTACCTGGTCTTCCGCCCACTCGCGGCGCCACGGAACTTCCCGTCCGGCGAGATGCGGCGCACGGCGCGCGAGCTCGTCAGGCGGCACGGCCGCGACACGCTCGCCTACTTCAAGCTGCGGAACGACCAGCACTACCTCTTCAGCGCCGACCGCCGCGCCTTCCTGGGCTACCGAGTCGAGAACGGCGTGCTCCTCGTCTCCGGCGACCCGGTCGGCCCCGACGACGCCCTGCCCGGCCTGCTGCGGGAGCTCGGCTCCTTTGCGGAGGTCCGCGGGCTACGGCTTGCGGCGCTCGGCGTGGGCGAACGGCTGCGGCCGCTGTGGGCCCAGCTCGGGCTCCGCTCCCTCTACCTCGGCGACGAGGCGATCGTCGAGACGGCGGCCTTCTCGCTCGACGGCCGCCCGATCCGGAAGGTGCGCCAGTCTGTCACGCGCCTGGAGAAACAGGGCTACTCGGCGAGCCTGCACACGCTTGCCGAGCTGTCGGACGAAGAGCTCGGCCAGCTCGACGGCGTCAGCCGCCGCTGGCGCGGCGGGGAGGCGGAACGTGGCTTCACGATGTCGCTGGACGAGCTCCGGCGCGACGATCACGGCGACAGCCTCGTCGTCCTCGGGCGCGACGACGAGGGACGCATCCGCGGCTTCCTCCACTTCGCGCCGAGCTACGGGCGGCCGGCCGTCTCCCTCTCGCTGATGCGGCGCGACAAGGACACGCCCAACGGCCTGATGGAGTTCCTCGTCGCGCGCGGGATCGAGCTGCTACGCGACCGCGGCGTCGAAGAGGCCTCCCTCAACTTCGCGGCCTTCGCGCGCTTCATTCATTCCCCGCGTAGCGGAGTGGAGCGGCTGTTCGGCCGCGTCCTGCTGCTCGCCGACTCCGTCTTCCAGATCGAGCGGCTCCACCGCTTCAACGCGAAGTTCTTCCCCCGCTGGGAGCCTCGCTACCTGCTGTACGAGCGGGCCCTCGGGCTTGGTCGGGTCGGGCTCGCGGCGATGTGGGCGGAGGGCCAGCTGCCGAAGCCGGCGCTGCGGCGCTGACGAGCGCTTCTCCCGAGTCGTAGGCGATCCAGAAGCAGAGTGCCGCGAGCGGCAGCTCGAAGGCGAACGCCTCGACGAGCGCCCACGCGAAATCGCTGCCGGGATTGGCGGTGATCACGTCGAACCAGGCGTCCCCGAGCAGCGCCGTGCCCGCGATCGCGGCGAAGAGCGGCAGGCGCGGGGAGTGCTTCAGGAGGGCGATCAGCGTGGCGGCCAGCGCCGCCGCCTCGAAGACGTCGAACCCGGCCCACGCAACGTCCCAGTGGTGGGCGACGTGCTCGCCGGGAAGCGTCGCGCTCAGGTACGCGGTCCACGGGATCAGTGCGAGAGCAATGCCGCCGAGCACGAACACGAGCCAGCGACGCGCGCCTCGCAGGCGTTTGAGCACCGGCATGGGACGCATTGTGCAGAAGGGGCCCGCGCTGCCGGGCCCCTTCTGCCGCTTTGGCGCCCGCTACGCGAACGCGTTGCGCCGCAAGCGGTGCCGGCGCTCGAGCTCCGCGCGCAGGCCGGTGCCGAAGCCCTCTTCCAGCTCGAGCTCGACTCCGTGCTGCGTCGCGAGCGCGCGCTGGAGCACTGCACCGCAAACCGCGCTCCAGTCCAGCAGGATCTCCCCGAGCCGCTTGCCGGTCGCGACCTGCGCGGCCAGCGCCTGCTCGACCTCCTCGTCCGTCACCTCGCCCTGTTGCACGAGAAGCGTCCCGAGCAAGGGTCGTTCGCCGCAGTTCTGTCTCATTTTCCCTCTCCCTCTAGTGACCCGCCCGTCGCCGGGCTGCTTTCTCCCTCCTCTCAGAATGCGACTCCCGCAGCCGATTGCAAGCCCTGAACCGAGGGTCGTGGGAAAAATCCGCTCCTGGGTAGACTCCCGCCGTGGCCAAGATGCTCTTTCGGCTGCCCGAGGCGGCCTCGGTCCTCGAGAACCCCTCATCCGGCGAGCTCAAGGAGCTCGCGGCAAGCATGCCCAACGCGCGCTGGACGGAGCACGGCAACGTCAACGTCCAGACGGAGGTCGTCAACCGCTCCAAGCGGTCGACCTACATCGTCACGGACGAGCCCGACGGCCAGAACCAGTCGATCACGCGCGAGGAAGGCCGCCGCTGGGCCGAGGCGCAGGACGCGTACATCGCAGAGCAGGCGATGATCGTCGTCGACGGCTACATCGGCAGCGATCCCGAGTTCCGGACGCCGGCGCGGCTCTACATCGAGGCCGCGAACGCGAACATCGCCGGGATGCAGCAGCAGCTCTACTTCTCGCCGGACGGCGAGCAGATCGAGCCCGAGCTGACCGTCATCTACACGCCGAACCTGAAGGCGGAGGGCTACCCGGACGACCGTTTGATCGCCGTCGACCTCGAGCAGGGCGTCACGCGCGTCCTCAACTCGGACTACTTCGGCGAGTCGAAAAAGGGCGGCCTGCGGATGTGGAACAAGCTCGTCTACGACGCCGGCGGGATCCCGCTCCACGCCGGCTGCAAGATCATCCCGACCGAGCGCGGCAAGCGGGTCGGCCTGATCGTCGGGCTCTCGGGAACCGGCAAGACGACGACCACCTTCACGCGCCAGAACGGCTCGCTGCCGGTGCAGGACGACTTCGTCGCCTGGATGCCGAACGGCCGCGTCTACGCGACCGAGAACGGCTGCTTCGCCAAGACGTTCGGGCTGAACCCCGACGATGAGCCGACGATCTACGGCGCGGTGACGCAGCCGGACTCGTACCTCGAGAACGTCTCCCAGCACGGCGACGAGGTCGACTTCTATGACACGGACTACACCTCGAACGGCCGCGCGACGTTCCCGTTCTCGGTGATCGAGGCCGCCGCCGGCGACGAGATCGACGAGGCGCACTTCCTCCTGATCCTGAACAAGAACGAGAACATCGTGCCCGCCGTCGCGAAGCTCGAAGGCCCACAGGCGGCCGCCTTCTTCATGCTCGGCGAGACGACCGGCACGAGCGCCGGCGGCGCAGACGAGGCCGGCAAGTTCCTGCGCGTGCCGGGGACGAACCCGTTCTTCCCGATGCCGCACGACCTGCAGGGCAACCGCTTCCTCGAGCTGCTCGCCGAGAATCCGCTCGAGGTCTACGTGCTGAACACCGGCTGGGTCGGCGGGCCTGAGGACGACGAGCGCTCCCGCAAGGTGCGGATCAAGCACTCGTCCGCGATCGTCAAGGGGATCGCCGAGGGCACGATCGAGTGGGAGCGCGACCCGGACTTCGGCTACTTCGTCGCTTCTTCGGTTGCCGGGATCGACGACCCCGAGATCCTCCAGCCGCACCGGCTCTACGCAGAGCAGGGCCGTGAGGACGAGTACCGCGCACTGGTCGAGCGCTTCAAGGCCGAGCGGGCCGAGTTCCTGAGCGGCTTCGCGAGCCTCAGCGACGAGATCGTCGCGGCCGTTTCCTAGGGGAAACGCTCGCGCCGCGGCGAAAGCCTCGGCGTGGACGAGATCGAGCGCTTTCTCGAGAGCCCCGCGCTCTCCGACTCGACACGCCGGGCGTATCGCTACGACGTCGAGGAGTTCTGCCGCTGGCTCCAGCGGCGCGGGACGCCGCTTACCGAGGTGGACGTGAGAGTGCTCGCCGAGTACGCGGCCGAGCTCGGGCGCGCAAGGCCGCGGAAGCTCGCGCCGACGACGATCGGGCGCAAGCTCGCCGCCGTCCGCGCGTTCCTGCGACACGCGCTCGGGCCGGAACGCGTGCCCGAGACCTCCTTCGCCCCTCGCCGCCCGCGCCGACTGCCGGACGCGCCTCGAACCGACGACGTCGACGCGGAGCTCGACGCGATCCACGGGAACGGGCCGCTGGCGAGCCGGAACCGCGCGCTCGTCGAGCTCGTCTACTCGGCCGGGCTGCGCTCGCAGGAAGCCGTCGACCTCGACCTAGCCGACGTCGACTTCGAGCAGGAGCTCGTGCACGTTCGCGGCAAGGGCGGCAAGGAACGCGTCGTCCCGCTCGGCGAGGAGGCGGCGCACCGGCTCGGGCTCTACCTGCGCCGGGCGCGGCCCGAGCTCGCCCGCGGCGCCGAGAACGCGCTCTTCCTCTCCACGCGCGGGCGGCGGCTCGACACGAGCACGCTGCGCCGGCTGCTGCCTCACCCCCACCGCCTGCGGCATGCCTTCGCGACGCACCTGCTCGAAGGCGGCGCCGATCTCAGGACGATCCAGGAGCTGCTCGGCCACAGCTCGCTCTCGACGACGCAGATGTACAGCCACGTCGACGCGGCGCGACTGCGCAAGGTCTACGACAAGGCGCACCCGCGCTCCTGACCCGAGCCGCGCGCCGGCGCCCGGCAAACGGGCGGCGACGAAAAGTTCACGCGCGCGGCCCCACCCTGGGTGGGGAGTTACGTCCACCCGCCACCCGCTGTCGAGCGTACCGGCGGTTGAGGGTCGTGTCTGTCGCGACTTCGGGCCGAAACTGCGCCGATCAGTCCCCAGGCTCGGGATTCGACCTGCTCGCATGCATGCGCGCCTGCGCATTCAGTGATTCCTCCGCCGAGCGGATGTGGCCCAACGCAGCCCACGCGTGCGCGGCACCACGCGGGACGACCTTGTCGCGGAAATGCTGTGCGGCCGTCCGGCAGTGCCGCGCCGCGAGCTCGAGCTCCCCGGCCGCCGCGTCGTAAAGCTGAGCCGCCTCCTCCATTCGCTCGTCCGCGCTCACGGCGGCAGGTTCTAACAGACGCAGGCGTCCGGCGGCCGGAGGCGAAGGAAGAACGTCGCGATGGCGACGCCGCGCGCCGACCCGGCTGCGTCCGATCCCGAAGTGGACGGATTCCTCGCGCTGCTCGCGGCGCAGCGGGCACCGAAGACCGTCGACGCCTATCGCCGAGACCTGCGCGCGCTCGGCGACTGGCTGGGCGGGCCGCCGTCGAAGGCGACGACCGACGACCTCGAGCGCTGGCTCGCCGAGCTCCGCGCCGCCGGCCTCTCCCCCGCGACGATCGCTCGCCGCGTGGCCGCTGTGCGCTCCTTCTTCCGCCACCTGATCCTGCTCGGCGCCCGCACCGACAGCCCCGCCGCCGCGCTCGAGCTGCCGCGTCGCCGCCGGCGACTGCCCCGCACACTCTCGGCCGCGGAGGCCCAGCGGCTGATCGAGGCCGCGCCGGGCACGACGCCTCGCTCCTTGCGAGACCGCGCGCTGGTCGAGCTGCTCTACGGCGCGGGCCTGCGGGTCAGCGAAGCCGTCGGGCTCGGCAAGACCGACGTCGACCTCGAGCGCCGGCTCGTCCGCTGCACCGGCAAGGGCAACAAGGAGCGCGTCGTCCCGGTCGGCAGGCACGCGATCGAGGCCCTGCGCCGCTACCTCGCGCACGGGCGGCCGTACCTCGACCGCCGGCACCGGCCCGAGCTGTTCCTCAACGCCCAGGGAGGCGCACTCACGCGCGCCGGCGCGTTCCTGATCCTGCGGCGACTCGCCGAGCGCGCCGGCCTCGAGCCCGGGCGCGTGCATCCACATCTCCTGCGGCACTCGTTCGCGACGCATCTGCTCGAGGGTGGCGCCGACCTGCGCAGCGTCCAGGAGATGCTCGGCCACGCGGACCTCGGGACGACGGAGCTCTACACGCACGTCAGCGACCGCCGGCGCCGGGACGTCTACTTCCAGAGCCACCCCCACGCCCGGCGCCGGGACGTTTCGAGTGACTGACGTCGCGGAATCAGAACGTATGGCGTTCGATCCGAATGTCGCGGTGCTGATCGTTTCGACCACGGCCGCCGGACTGCTGATGACGATCGCAGGCGTCTGTAAAAACGGGCTCGAGTGGCGCCAGCGGCGCCGGTTCTGCCCGTCCTGCGGGCGCGACCTGCACGTCTGCGGCTGCCGCTAAGCGCGCTGCCTAGCGCGCCTTCGCGCGCTTTTCCAGGCCGGCCGCGACCTTCGCAGCGGTCTCCCGCAGGTCGCGCTCGAGCCCGTCTTCCTCCGCGATTCCCTGCAGCAGGACAACCGTGTCGCGCTGGGGCGAGCCGTTCCGGAGGCTCAGGACCGCGAGTCGCCGGACGGCCGGGTTGTCGTCCGCGTTCGCGAGCGTGTGCAGGAGGGGCCGGACGGAGTTGATCTCCCGCGGCGCGTCGCGCGAGAGCAGCTCGAGCGAGAGGAGCGCAGACCCGCGGCACGCCGGGCTCTCGTCCTCGAGCCCGCGCCGCAGCAGCTCGGCCTTCTGGCGGAAGCGAAGCTGGCCGATCGCCCGATAGGCAACCGCCCGCTCGCGGTAGTCGCCCGAGCGCGCCTCCTCCTCGAGCTCGTCCGACCACTCACGCCGCAGGTCGGCGAGCTCGCGCTCCTTGCCCTGCTTCGCCAGCTCGTCTCCGACGGCGGCTGCCTCGGCGAGCGTCAAACCGATGCGAGGGAGCGTTCCGAGGGACCCACGTACTCGGCAGAGGGGCGGAACAGCCGGCCGGTGCGCTTCTGCTCGAGGATGTGCGCCGACCAGCCGCCGACACGCGAGCAGGCGAACATCGCGGGCGCAAGCGGCGGCGGGATCTCGGCCACGTCGAGGACGATCGCGGAGTAGTACTCGACGTTGGTCGCCAGCACGCGCTCCGGGTGTCGCTCCTGCAGTGCCTTCAGCGCCACCTGCTCGAGCTGCTCGGCCACCTCGACCTGCGGTGCGTTGAGCTCCTTCGCGGTGCGCTTGAGAATGCGCGAGCGTGGGTCCTCGGCGCGGTAGATCCGGTGCCCGAAGCCCATGATCCGCCTGCCGCTCTCCAGCGCCTCGTGGATCCAGCGCTCGGGGTCGCCCATCGCCTGGACCTCCTCGAGCATCGGCTTCACGTAGGCGGGCGCGCCGCCGTGGAGCGGCCCGGAGAGCGCGCCGACCGCCGACGAGAGCGCCGCGCCGCAGTCGGCGCCGGTGGAGGCGACGATGCGCGCGGTGAAGGTCGAGGCGTTCAGCCCGTGCTCGGCCGTGCAGATCCAGTAGGTGTCGATCGCCTTGACGTGGCGCGGGTCGGCCTCGCCGCGCCAGCGCAGCAAGAACCGCTCGGCCGCCGTAGAGCCCTGATCGACGACGTCGTCCGGGGCCGGCTCGCGCCCGTCCGCCTTCGCCGCGGAGCGGGCGACGATCTCCATCATCTGCGCCGAGAGGCGCCCGAGGTCTTCGCGCGCCTGCTCGTCGGAGATCTCGTTCAGCTTGCCGAGGCCCCAGTGGCCCGACAGGCGCGCGGTCTCGGCCTGGAGGTCGGCCGGAGCGTTCCCGCTCAGCGCGGCCGGCTCAAACGGCTCGGGCCTTGGCATCTCGACGTTGATGTCGTCGTCGACGAGCAGGCCCCACACCCGCTCGTACGGAACGTGGCCGACGAGCTCCTCGATGTCGATGCCGCGGTACCGAAGCGAGCCTCCCTCGCGGTCGGGCTCCGCGATCTCGGTCTGGACGGCGACGACTCCCTCGAGACCTGGCTTGAAGTCGTTCATCTGCGCCCGAATCTACCGGACGCGCCGTCGTTCAGGCGCTGGGGACAGGCACGCGCCGCGCGTACGGGCCGACGTACTCGCCGGCCGGCCGGATGATCTTGTTGTTCGCGTGCTGCTCGAGCACGTGAGCCGCCTGGCCGGCGACCCTGCTGCACTCGAAGAGCGGCGTGAAGAGGTCGTTCGGGATGCCGAGGTAACGGTAGAGCGAGCCGCTGTAGAGGTCGACGTTCGGCCAGAGCCCCTTCTGCTCGTGCGCCGCGCGCTCGGTTGCCTCGGTGATCGCGTACCAGTTCGGCTCGCCGCCCTCGTGCGAGAACTCCTCGGACAGCTTCTTCAGGATCCGGGCGCGCGGGTCGGTCGTCACGTAGACCGGGTGGCCGAAGCCGAAAAGCGTCTTCTTCTCCGCCAGGTAGCGCTGCACGCCTTCGGGCGCGGCCTCGGGCGAGCCGAACTCCTCGAACGTGCGCATCGCCGCCTCGTTGGCGCCGCCGTGCGTCGGGCCCTTGAGCGCGCAGATCGCGGCCGTGATCGCCGAGTGCATGTCCGACCCGGTGCCGGCAACGACGCGCGCGGCGAAGGTCGACGCATTCAGCTCGTGCTCGGCGTGGAGGATCATCGCGACGTCGAAGGCGCGGGCTTCGCGCTCGGTCGGGCTCTCGCCGCGGAGCATCGTCAGGAAGTTCTCCGCGTACGAGAGCTCGGGATCGGGCTCGACCGGCTCGAGCTCGTGCCGCAGCCGGTGGTGCCGCGCGACGACCGTCGGCAGCTGCGCGATCAGAGCGGCGGCCTTGCGGCGGTCGTTCTCCGGGTCGATCGCCGACTCGGCCGGATCCGAGAAGGAAAGGAGGGACGTCGCCGTCCGCAGCATCTCCATCGGCGTGACGTCGTGCGCATTGCCGTCGATCAGCGTCTGCACGTTCGCAGGCAACTCCCGCTGCGCGAGCTCTTGCTCGAACGCGCGGAGCTCCTCGTCGCCTGGCAGCTCGCCCTCGAGCAGCAGGTAGGCGACCTCCTCGTAGGTCGCGTGCTCGGCGAGATCGGCGATGTCGTAGCCGCGGTAGCGCAGGATGCCCTGCTCCGGATCGATCGAGCAGATCGCCGTCTCGGCGACGACGACGCCGGACAGGGCGACCGACTTCTTGGCGGGCTTGTCGGCCATGACGCGCAGAGAGTATCCCCAGCTAGAGTCCCGGCCGTGGCGCACGAGGTGACGCTGATTCCGGGCGACGGCACCGGGCCTGAGCTGGCCGAGGCAACGCGACGCGTGCTCGAGGCGACCGGGGTCGAATTCGACTGGGACGTCCAGGAGGCGGGCGCGGACGTGATGGACCAGCACGGCGGTAATCCGCTGCCTGAGCACGTGCTGGACTCGATCAAGCGCACCGGCGTCGCGCTCAAGGGGCCGATCACTACGCCGATCGGCGTCGGCTTCCGCTCGGTCAACGTCACGCTGCGGAAGACGCTCGACCTCTACGGCCAGGTGCGGCCGTGCAAGAGCTACAGCGGCGTCCGCTCGCGCTACGAGAACGTCGACCTCGTACTCGTGCGTGAGGCGACCGAGGACCTCTACGCCGGAATCGAGTACGAGGAAGGGACAGCGCACGCGGAAGAACTCGCGCAGTGGATCGAGACGCACGGCGGGCACGTGCCTCCGCACTCGGGGATCTCGATCAAGCCGCTCTCGGTCGAAGGGAGCCGGCGGATCGTCGAGTTCGCGTTCGACTACGCGCGCCGCAACGGCCGCAGCAAGGTGACGGCCGTGCACAAGGCGAACATCATGAAGTTCTCAGATGGGCTCTTCCTGCGCGTCGCGCGCGAGGTGGCCGAGGAGAACTCCGACGTGGAGTTCGAGGACCGGATCGTGGACAACCTCTGCATGCAGCTCGTCCAGCGGCCGGAGGAGTACGACGTCCTCGTGCTGCCGAACCTCTACGGCGACATCGTCTCGGACCTGGCCGCGGGCCTGATCGGTGGCCTCGGCCTCGCGCCCGGGGGCAATTTCGGCACGCACGCCGCGGTCTTCGAGCCGACGCACGGCTCGGCGCCGAAGTACACGGGTCAGAACAAGGTCAACCCGATGGCGATGATGCTCTCCGGGATGCTGATGCTTCGCCATCTCGAGGAGGAGGACGCGGCGAATCGGCTGGAGGAGGCGATCGCCGAGGTGATCGCCGAGGGCGAGAGCGTCACCTACGACATGAAGCCGACGCGCGACGATCCGACCGCGGTCGGCACGAGCGAGGTCGCGGATGCGATCGTCGAGAAGCTCGGAGCGCGCGTTGCGTAGGAAGGTGACGATCGTCGGCGCCGGGAACACCGGCGCGACGTGCGCGGAGGTGCTGGCTCAGCGCGACTACGCGGACATCGTCCTGACCGACATCAAGGAGGGCCTGCCGCAGGGGAAGGCGCTCGACATCTCGCAGATGGCGCCGGTCCTCGGCTTCGAGCCGACGGTGAGCGGGACGAACTCGTACGAGGACACCGCCGGCTCGGACGTGGTGGTCGTGACCGCCGGGCTGCCGCGGCAGCCGGGGATGAGCCGAGACGACCTCGTCACGACCAACGAGAAGATCGTCGGCTCGGTCGTGGAGCAGGCGATCGCGCAGTCGCCCGACGCGATTCTGATCATCCTTTCCAACCCGCTCGACGCGATGTGCCACGTGGCCAAGAGCGTCTCGGGCTTCCCGAAGGAGCGCGTCTTCGGCCAGGCGGGGATCCTCGACACGGCGAGGTTCAGGACGTTCATCGCCTGGGAGACGGGCTCGTCGGTCAAGGACGTGCAGGCCTTGGTGCTGGGCGGGCACGGCGACCAGATGGTTCCTGTGGTGTCGGCGACGACCGTGGGCGGCGTGCCGCTGACGCGTCTCGTCCCGCAGGATCGGATCGACGCGATGGTCGAGCGGACCGCGAAGGGCGGCGGCGAGGTGGTTGAGCTGCTCGGCACCTCGGCGTGGTACGCGCCGGGCGCGGCGGTCGCGCAGATGGTCGACTCCGTGCTCCTCGACGAGCATCGTGTCCTGCCTTGCACTGCGTACCTCGAGGGCGAGTACGGGATCGACGGGCTCTACATGGGCGTGCCCGTGCGGCTCGGCGCGGGCGGGATCGAAGCGGTGCTCGAGCTCGAGCTGAGCGACGACGAGCAGCGCGCGCTCGAGGCGTCGGCGGCCGCGGTCCGCGAGGTTGTCGGCGTGCTCGGCTCAGGCGGGTGAGCACGGTGGAGCGATTGACACACAACCGGCGCACTCCCGGCACAGACACGTGACGTTTTCGGGGCTACGCTCTCAGCGGGTGGCGGGTGGACGTTCATCCCCACCCAGGGTGGGGCTGTGTGCGGCTGAGCATGAGAGAGCCCGCAGGAGCGGTTGAGGCTTGGAGCTCGGGCTAGCCGGGCGCACGGCGATTGTCTGCGGCGCCTCCTCGGGCATGGGCCTCGCGATCGCGGAAGCGCTCGCCGCAGAGGACGCGAACGTCGCGATGTTCGCCCGCCGCCGCGACCTGCTCTCACGGGAGGCCGACCGCATCGGCGGCCTCGCGGTGCGCGGCGACCTGACCAACCCGGCCGACCTGAGGCGACTCGTCGACCGCACGCTCGACGCCTTCGGCGGAATCGACATCCTCGTGAACAACGGTGGCGGCCCGCCGCGCACCCCCGCCACCGGCCTGACCGACGAGCAGGTGGAGCAGGCCGTTGAGCTGCTCCTCATCTCGGCCATCCGGCTGACCGGGCACTGCCTCCCCCAGCTCGAGCGGAGCGGCCACGGCCGCGTGATCAACATCACGTCGAGCTCGGTGCGCGAGCCGATCGACAACCTCGCGCTCTCGAACGCGGTCCGGCCCGGAGTGATCGGCTGGGCAAAGACGCTCGCGCGCGAGGTCGGGCCGAAGAAGATCACCGTCAACTCGATCGCACCGGGACGCATCGAGACCGAACGGCTCGCCGAGGTCTACGCCGGCAAGCCTCGCGCCGAGGACCTCGAGGTGATTCCTCTCCGCCGCTTCGGCTCGCCCCAGGAGGTCGCGCAGGTCGCGTGCTTCCTCGCGTCCGACGCGGCGAGCTACGTCACCGGCACCGTGATCGCCGTCGACGGCGGGCTGACCCGGGGCCTGCTTTGACGCCGGAGCCCGCCGTGCCGCGGCAGCGGCGCAGCTGGCTCTCCCCGGGACGCCTGGCCGGCGCGGGCGCGCTGATCCTCGCGCTCGTCTTCATCGTGTCGTGGATCGCGCCGGCCGACGGCTACGAGCTCCAGCTCGTCGATCCGGCGCATCCGGTCGCGCCACTCGTCCGCATCGCCGGGCATCCCACGAAGAACGACGGAACGATCTACTTCGTCGACGTCCGCGAGCGGGGCGCCCGTCTGATCGAGCGGTTCGTTCCGTGGGTTCGCGCAGACGGCTCGTCGCTCGTCCGCTCGCCCCCCATCAGCTCCGCGCTCAATCAGCGGCTGGGCCAGGTCGAGATGAGCGATTCCCAGAAGGTCGCGCCCTACGTCGCGCTCAAGCTGCTCGGCTACAAGACGACCGCGCGGAGCGGCGGCGTCACGGTGCTGGCACTCGAGCCGAAGGCCCCGGCGGCGAAGGTGCTCAAGCCGAACGACGTGATCGTCGCCGTCGACGGCAAGCAGGTGAGGACGGTCGCCGAGCTGCGGGCGAAGCTCGCGCACAAGCACCCCGGCGACCAGGTCGCGGTGCGCTACCGGCGCGGGAAGGAGACACGGGAGGCGCAGCTGCGCACGGTCGCGGACCCGACCAACGCGAAGCACGCGCTGATCGGCGTGACCGCGTCGGACAACCTCCAGGTCAAGCTCCCGGTGGACGTGACGATCGACGCGGGCGGCATCGGCGGCCCGTCCGCCGGCCTGGCCTTCGCGCTCGACATCCTGCAGGAGCTCGGCCGCAACGTGACCCACGGACGGAGGATCGCGGCGACCGGTGAGCTCGCTCTCGACGGCAGCGTCCTCCCGATCGGCGGCGTGAAGCAAAAGACGCTCGGCGTTCGCCGGGCGGGTGTGGACGTCTTCCTTGTGCCTGCCGGGGAGAACGCCCGCGAGGCCAGGAAGTACGCGGACGGCATCAGGATCATCCCTGTGGAAAACGTTCGACAGGCGTTGCGGGCGCTGGCAACGCTCGGCCCGAAAGGCTGAAGATCACCCACCTTTCGGTAATTTCGAAACCGCCGGAAATTGCAATGTTTTCTCCACAGGCAAGCCTTGAAAGGCCGCCGCGGCCCCCTATAGTCCTGCCTTGTCCAGGCGGCGGCTTTGAGGGAGTGGGCAGGACATTGAGCAAGCAAACCAAACCAACCTGCGCGGATTGCTATTTCCATCGGGCCGGTCTTTGCGCCCTCACGCTCGAGGCGCCGTGCCCGACGTTCCGGCTTCATAGCCGCGGCTCGCTCGTTCCCCCACGGCAGCCTCGGCTCGTCCCGCGACCGCTGAGCGGCCAGCCACACGCCGCTTAAACTGAGGCATGCGCCTCCTGCGCCGTCGCTCCAACGAGGAGGCTCCGCCCGCAGGAATCGAAGAGGCTGGAGCCGAGGACGAGGGACTCCGAGAGTGGCAGCCGCGTCTCTACCTGAAGCTGCTGCTCCTGCTCGTGACGATCGCCTATGTGATCGGGTTCGCGATCGAGAACCGCAAGAACGTGCACGTGCACTTCGTGCTCGGCACGGCGCGGGTCTCCCTGATCTGGCTGATCCTGTTCAGCCTCGCGCTCGGGCTGCTCGCCGGGGTGCTGCTCTCGCAGCTATACCGGCGCAGGCGCCGACGTCACTAGACGCGCAAGCCGGCTGACGCCCTCGTCGATCTCGGCCGGCGAGACGAAGCTGAACGCGAGCCGGGCGGTGTTCGGCGCCCCGCCGAAGTCGGCGCCCGGGACGAACGTGACGCCGGCCTCGGCCGCGCGGCCGAGCAACTCGGAGGCGTCGAGCTCCTCGGGAAGCTCGAGCCAGAGAAAGTAGCCGCCCTCGGGCCGGTTCCAGCGCGCGTGTCCGCCGAGCTCGCGCTCGAGCGCCTCGAGCATCGCGTCGCGCCGCGCCCGCAGCAGGCCGCAGACGCGCTCGAGGCTCGACTCCAACAGGCCGCGACGGAAAAACTCGTGAACCGTCGCCTGGGCGAGCAGCGCGGGCGTGATGTACGTCGAGGCGACGAGGGCTTCGAGCTCGGCGGCGACGGCGTCGGGCACGATCGCGTAGCCGACGCGCAGCCCCGGCGCGACCGTCTTCGAGAACGACGAGCTGTACATAACCTGCTCGCCGCCCTCGAGCTCGAACAGGCTCGGGAGCGGCTCGCCCTCGAAGCGGACGAGGCCGTAGGGATCGTCCTCCAGCACCGGCAGCGAGCGCTCGCGGGCGAGCTCCGCGACGCGGCGGCGCCGCTCCTCGGACAGCGTCACGCCCGTCGGGTTCTGGAAGGTCGGGATCGTGTAGAGCAAGGCAGCCGGCCCCGATCGCGCGAGCTCGTCCACGTCGAGCCCGTCCGCGTCGACCGGTACCTCGACCAGCTCGCGCCCCTCCGCGAGGAGGATCTTCCGCGGCCGGTCGTAGGTCGGCCGCTCGACGATCACCGGCCCGGCCGACAGCGCCGAGAGCACGAAGTGGAAGACCTGAAGCGAGCCGTTCGTCACGACCACACGTCCCGGCTCGACCCCGTGCCACTCCGCGATCCATTCCCGCAGCGGCGCATACCCGAGGGTGCTCCCGTAGGAGAGGATCGTCGCCCCGTCCCGCCGCAGCGCCGCCTGAGCGCAGTCGGCGAGCTCCTCGACCGGCAAGCATTCCGGCGCAGGAATCCCGCGAGCGAGCGAGATCGTCACGCGTTCGAGTCTACGGGCCGCGCCAGATGCCCGTGATCGGCCGCGCGGCCGCCGAGTGGCCGATCGCGGGCAGACCGAATGCGTCCTCGATCGTGCGCAGCAGGCTGTAGTGGTCGAGCGGCGCTACGGAAACGCTGTGCGGCCGCACGAGCGGGCCGGCGACGATCGCCGCCACCCGGCCGCCGCCGCCGCCGGTGTCGTGCCTGGGCCCCTCGTCGAAGACGATGAAGACGGCCGTCCGCCGCAGGGCGCCCGGCTCGAGCAGGGGGCGCAGGAAGCGGCGCAGCCAGCGGTCGCCCGTTGCCACCGAGCAGCTGTGCATGTCGTGGCAGAGGTCCGGGATCACCAGCGAGAAACTCGGCAGCCGGCGCGCGCGGAGATCGCGGAAGAAGACCGAGAGCGGCACGGTCACCCGTCGCGCGGCCCGTCCCCCGAAGTACAGGAACGGCAGGCGGGCCTTCTCCGGCCCCGTGATGCGGGCACCCTGGCTACGGTAGAGCGGCAGGTGCTCCACGTACATCTTCCAGGTGCGCGAGTGAGCGGCCAGCGTGCCGGCGAGGGTTGGGCCGCGGAACACGCACCGCGTGCAGTCGTGATGAACGCCCTGCGTGGAGCCGGAGACGAGTGCGAGGTAGTTCGGAAGGCTTGGATGCGCGACTGCGTCGTAGCGCGTCAACCTCGCGTACCGGTGGGCGAGCCAACGGAAGGGTGAGCCCGTCTGGCCGAGGATGCGGCTCGCGGAATGATTCTCGAAGACGACCACGACCGCGTGTCCGAACCGTGGGACGACCCGTGCGAGGCTCACGGTCGCACGCCCGACCGCGGCGACGCGGTCGCGGTCGAGCGGGGCGACTGCGGCAAATGCAAGCCAGGTCACGGCAAGCGCAGAGGCGAGAAGAAGGCGCCACGCGACGCTCGTGCTCATGTCCAAATGGTGCCTGCGCACATGCAGGCTGCAGCGACCGAACCGTCAGGCTCTCGCGCCTGCGACCTCGATCGCCAGCTCGGCGACCTCGGTCGGCGTGGTGCCGACGCGGACGCCGCGGGCTTCGAGCGCTTCCTTCTTTGCCTGCGCGGTGCCGGAGGAGCCGGAGATGATCGCGCCGGCGTGGCCCATCGTCTTGCCGGGCGGAGCCGTGAAGCCGGCGATGTACGCGATCACCGGCTTGGTCACGTCGGTCTCGATGAACGCGGCTGCCTTCTCCTCCTCGTCGCCGCCGATCTCGCCGACGAGCACGATCAGTTCCGTCTCGTCGTCGGCTTCGAAGCGCTGCAGGATGTCGATGAAGCTCGAGCCGACGACCGGGTCGCCGCCGATACCGACGATCGTCGAGTTGCCGAGGCCGCGCTGCGTCAGCTCGTGTCCGATCTGGTACGTCAGCGTGCCCGAGCGCGAGACGACGCCGACGGCGCCCTCGCGGAAGATCTCGGCCGGGATGATCCCGACGTTCGCCTTCCCCGGCGAGAGCGCGCCCGGGCAGTTCGGGCCGAGCATCGTGATCCCGCGGGGGCGGATGTAGTTGTAGACACGCAGCATCTCGTGCGCCGCCAGCCCTTCGGCGATGCAGATCACGGTGCCGATGCCCGCGTCGACCGCCTCGTAGATCGCGTCCGCGGCGAAGCGGGCCGGGACGAAGACCATCGTCGTGTTCGCGCCGGCCTCCTCGACCGCTTCGGCGACGGTGTCGTAGACCGGAACGCCCTCGACGTCCTGGCCGCCCTTGCCCGGCGTGACACCGGCGACGACCTGGGTGCCGTAGCCGCGGTTGCGCAGGCCGTGGAATCGGCCCTCGCGGCCGGTTAGGCCCTGGACGACGAGCTTCGTGTCGCGGTCGACGACGATCGCCATTACGACTGCGACTTCCTCGCCCGGATGACGAGCTTCGTGTCCGTCCAGCCCGCACCGTCCTCGGTCATGCGGTCGGCCAGCAGCTCGCGCACCCGGTCCGCCTCCTCGCCCTCGCAGCCTGTCCGCGCGAGCCACTCTTCGAGCGGGTGCGTCTTCTCGAAGCACTCCACCTGCTCGACCTCGAGCCCGGCCTCGGTGAGGAACGTCCGCCACTCGTCCTCGGTGTAGTTGCGGACGTGCGTCGGGTCGCGGAGCTTCTCAGCCTCCTCGTGCCGCTCGCTCGAGTAGAGCGTGTCCTCGATCACCACCAGCCGGTTGCTCACGCGCTCCATCTCTGCGACCGCGGCGCGGACATCTTCGAAATGGTGCGGGGCGATCCGCGAGACGACGACGTCGAACGAGCCGTCCTCGAACGGAATGTGCTCGGCGGAGGCGATCACGTCCGCCTGCATGCCGGGCGACGGATCGAGCGTCACGACCTGACAGCCCGCCTCGCGGAGACGCCTCGCGACGTGCCCACCACCCGTCGCGACGTCGAGCGCCTTCACGCCCTCGCCCGGCTCGCACCACTGGACGACGAGGTCGAGGTCCGGCCCTTCGCGGTGCGTCGCGCTCTCGCGGTAGGCCTCGGCGCGGTCGGACCAGGTCGTCACGCGGCCAGCTCCACCGCTCTACGGGCCGCGTCCAGCATCGTCGGCTCGACCACCAGGTTCGGCGGGGCGGCCT
>CAVWKS010000020.1:0-18588 GCA_963755635.1 uncultured Actinomycetes bacterium
AACAGAGGTGTTCCGCGGGCTGCGGGGGGATCTTCGGCACGACCGCGAACAGGAGCTCGCGCAGTCGCTCGTTGTTGGCCTGGAAGACCTCGACCACCTGCTCGTGCGAGACGGGCGCCGTGCCCTCGACGCCGACGTCGTGGTCGGTGACCATCGAGATGTTCGCGTAGCAGAGCTCCAGCTCGCGCGCGAGATAGCCCTCGGGGTACGCGGTCATGTTGATCACGTCCCAGCCGGCGTCCTGGAACCACTTCGACTCCGCGCGGGTCGAGAAGCGCGGGCCCTGGATCGTGACGACCGTGCCGCCGTCGCGCACCGGGATCCCGAGCTCCCGCGCCGTGGAGACGAGCAGTCCGCGCAGGTCCGGGCAGTACGGGTCGGCGGCCGAGACGTGCGTGGTTTCCGGGCCGTCGTAGAACGTGTCGGCGCGGCCGGACGTGCGGTCGACGAACTGGTCGCAGACCACGAACTCGCCGAGCTCGAGCTCCGCCTTCAGCGCGCCGGAGGCGTTCGGGCCGATGATCCGGCGGACGCCGAGCTCCTTCATCGCCCAGACGTTCGCCCGGTACGGGATCTCGTGCGGCGGCAGCTCGTGCTCACGGCCGTGCCGCGGCAGAAAGGCGACTCGCTGCCCCTCGATCTCGCCGACCACGAACGGCGCCGACGGTTTGCCGTAAGGCGTGTCGACCTCCAGCTCCTCGACGTCCTCGAGGAACGAGTAGAAGCCGGAGCCGCCGAAGATCCCGATGTCCGCCGCCACCAAGCGGCGAAGCCTACTTCCCGACGGTGAGGTTGACCCTCCCGCCGTTCGCGAGCTTCCTGCCCGGCCTCGGGCTCTGCGCGATGACCTTGCCGCGCTTCCTGGCGGTCGCGTGCTTCTTCTTGACCTTGCCCGTCCGGCAGTGGGCCCTCGTGATCTTGGTCTTCGCCTTCTTCAGGGTCAGTCCGATCACCTTCGGCACCACGCACTTCGGCTTGGGCGGAGGCGGAGGCGGTGGTGGCGGCGGAGGTGGTGGCGGCGGTGGGTTCGTGGCGATGACGCTTACCGCCTTGCGGGCGCTCACGTTCTGGCTGTCCGTGATGATCAGCTGCACCTTGTAGGTGCCCGCCGCTGCATAGGCGTGGCTCACTGTCGCGCCGCTGGCGACGGCCGAGCCGTCGCCGAAGTCCCAGAGATAGCCCGTGATCGCCCCGGCTGGACTGATCGAGCCCGTTGCGTCGAAGCTCTTCGTGAGGTCCGAGCCGGAGCTCGTGAACGTCGGGGCAAGGGGTGCATGGCCGACCCAGGTCGCCGTGCAGGTCGCGAGGAGGTTGCTCCACTCCTTCTGAACCGTGTACGTGTTGGCCCCGTACGTGACCGTGGTCTCCTGGGCGTTGCAGAGATCGCCGATCTCGCCGTTCACGGGGTCGTACCAGGCAAGCGGCGGGGCGTAGGTCCCTGCAAAGGTGACCTCGGGATCGGTGATCGATTCATCCAGCTCGTGGCTGAAATACGAGGTCATGTTGTCGACTGCATTCGGCGCAATGCCACAGCCGCCCGAGCCGGCCACAGAGAGACCCGGAATCACCGCGTAGAGGAATGGAGTGGCGGTTCCCGTCCTGTAGGCGCTCCCGTGGTAGGCGCAGAACACGACGCCGGAGCAGTTGCCTCCCATGCAGATCGTGACGTTGCTGGGGAACAGAACCGAGTAGTAGGTCACCGGCCCGCCGAATGCCTCCGTCGGCGGCGGCAGGGCGCCCGCCGCGATCTGGGCGTTGAGCTCTGCGACGACCTGCGAGTCCTGCACGGTGCAAGAGGAGGTTCCCGAGCACAGGCTCGGGTTGATCTGGACCATGCCCGTGTAGTCGCTGTCGTTCGTCAGAGGCTGACTCGAGCTCGTGTAGGGCGGCACCGGGGTCACTCCCTGGGTCCCGTACTGGAGCGGGACGTTGTACGGGTTCGCCGGCCCCGAGGCCGCCATGTCCGTCAGGAATGAGTTGAGCTTCGACGAGGCGGTCGCCTCGGTGTGCGTTCCCCAGAGCACGAGGACGTTCTGCTCGTAGGCCATCACCGGGCCGCCGTAGTAGTTGAGCTGGTTGGTCGCCGGCGCGTGCGGTCACCATGCGGGTACGGCAGGATCTTGGGCGTCGCAGCGTTCGCTCGGTGTGCTCCGGCAAGCGCTGCTGCAAGCACGGCCCCCACGACTACCAGGACGCTCACGCAGCGTCGAATCGACTTCGTGGCTGAGACGCTCGAGCTCAAGTCTTTCCCTCCTCCGTTGACCCGCCTCTGACTGTAGTAGGCAAGTCAGACGGACTCAAGACGGCGAGCTCTCGGCTGCCGCCGACGCGTACGCGAGCTGGAGATTGGCCAGAACCTGCCTGAAGTCGCGCAACGCCTCCTCGGGAACCTCGCCTTCGAGCACCGGGACGAGCGCCTTCAGAGCCTCGACCGCGAGCCGCGCCTGGTTCAGGTCCTTCGTCTCCCCTTCCAGCCGGTGGTAGCCGAGCGACGAGACGGTGTAGAGCGTCTGCAGGAGCAGATCGGTGACCTTCAGCTTCGCGAGCTCGGCCTGCAGCTCCTCGACGAGCTTCTGCTCGTCCTCAGCCAACGGGCTCCCTCGTCGCGACCTGGGCCGCGTAGATCTCCTCGAGCGTGGCGCCCTCGGCGTGGCGGGCGATCTGGCGCTCGGCCGCGTTGGCCGAAGGGATCGCCAGGTACGAGGCGGCGCCGATCTGCTCGGCCGCGGGCTGAATCCACTCGAGCAGCCGCTCGAGGTGCGCGCGGGCGGGCCGGACGTCCCCGCTCTGCAGGTCGATCAGCTCGCCCGAGAGGCCGTAGCGAATGGCGCGCCAGAGGTTCTCCTCGATCAGCCGGTGCGGATGGTTCGGGAGCGGCTCGCCCTCGTCGAGCGCCTGCGCGATCCTGACCGCGAGCGCGTACGAGACCGCCGCCAGCGAGCGCGCCTCCGCGAGGTCCGGCTGCCCGTCCGAGATGCGGATCTCGATCGTCGGGAACGCGAGATGCGGCCGGACGCTCCACCAGATCTGCGTGTGCTCTTCGATCGAGCCGGTGTCGTAGAGGAAGCGCACGTAGCGCTCGAAGCCGTCCCAGCCGTCGTAGGCGTCCGGAACCCCGCAGCGCGGGAACATGCGAGTGAAGATCTGCGTGCGCGCGGAATGGAGGCCGGTGTTCAGGCCCTCGACGAAGGGCGAGCTGGCCGAGAGCGCGAGCAGCTCCGGCAGGAAGTTGCGGAGCGCGTTGCAGACGGCGATCGCGCGGTCGGGCCCGTTGATCGCGACGTGGACGTGCAGGCCGAAGCTGTTGTTCCGCCAGACGACGTAGCGCAGGATCTCGTCGTTGCGGCGGTAGTGCGGCGTGTCGATGATCCGCTGCTCCTGCCAGGGGCTCCACGGATGCGTGCCCGTGGCGGCGAGCGCGATCCCGAGGCCGTCCGCGAGCTCGAACAGCTGCCCCCGGCGCTCGCCGAGGCGGGCGGCTGCCTCCTCGAAGTCTGCGCAGCGGCCGGTCCGAACCTCGACCTCGGAGGCGATCAGCTCGCCGACGAGGTGCGACTCGAGCGGCGTTTCCTTTGCCGCTGCTTGCAGCTCCTCGAAGCGGTTCGTGAGCGACAGCGTCTCGGGATCGAGGACGGCGAACTCCTCCTCGACCGCGACGGTGAAGTCGCTCGCCTGCTCGAACTGCTCGCGCGCGGAGGCGATCTGTTCCTCCGGGCTGAGGTGCTGCGTGTCGCCCACGAGGGAACCCTAGTGAAAGGGTGCGAGCAGCCTGCCGGCGACGCTTCGCCAGCTCCACTTGCTCACGGCCGTCGCGCGCGCGGCCTCGGAGAGGCGAGCTCGCTCGCTCGGCGCGAGCTCCAGGAGGCGCCGCAGCTTGGCGCGGAGGTCGTCGACGTCGCCGTTCGCGAAGCTCGTCAGCTCGCGGTGCTCGGGCGGGTACTCGGCCTCGAGGCCTTCCGCGATCTCCTCGAGGCCCGAGTGCCGTGCCACGAGCGGCGGGCAGCCGGCGGCCGCGGCCTCGGCGGCGACCATGCCGAACGCCTCGGGGAAGATCGACGGCACGACCGCGACGTCCGCCAGCGGGAGCAGGTGGACGAGGTGCCGGTGCTCGAGCGGCCCGGTGAAGAGCGTGCCGGCGGGTGCCGCCGCCTCGAGCTCCGCGCGGTAGTCGCCGAACCCGACGATCACGGCCCGCTCTTCGAGGCCGCCCAGGGCCTCGAGCAGCAGGTGGACGCCCTTGTTGCGCAGCAGCTTGCCGAAGTAGAGGACGGTCGGCTCGTCGCTCGCGAAGAACTCGGTCAGCCGCTCGGCGTTCCCCTCGTCCGGGAGCCGCTCGTTCGCGTTTCCCGGGTTGGGCGGGTCGCGGCGCGCCTCGGCGAGCAGGTCGGCGAGCGCCTCGTCGCGTGCCTGTGGCCTGAACTCGTCGACATCGACTCCGGGCGGAACCTCGTGTACGCGCTCGACGTGCCCGACGACGTCCTCGAGCACCTCGCGGATGTGCGCCGATCCGACGAAGACGGCCTCCGCGCGGGCGAGCGACTCCCGCCCCCACTCCGACAGCTCGGCGTTGCCGCGCATCGAGTACTCGAGCTCCGAGCCGTGCGCCTTGACCGCGTAGCGGGCGCCCGACGCCGCCGCGACGGGACCGCCGAGCAGCACGTGGTTCGCGAAGACGAGGTCGGCCGGCAGGTGCTGCCGTAGCGCCTCGGCGTTCAGCTCGACGTAACGCTCACGCTCCTCGGGCGTCAGGTCCGGCAGCAGCCGCGCCTCGAGCCCCTCGTAGCGGTCGAGCACGAACGTCGGCAGGATCCCGCCGATCTCGGGCCGGACGGTGCTCGCGCGCCCGAGGTCGTACTCCTCCGGCCGCGGCTCCTGCGAGAAGACGACGACATCGTGCCCGGCGAGCGACCACTCCCGCGCGAGCGACCGCGTGTAGACGTTCGACCCCGTCCCGCCGAGCAGGTACCCGTGCCACAACAGGATTCTCATGGGGGAACCCCTGGTTCCCCCATGGACCCCCTCCTTGCACACGCATCAGGTGAGCAGAGGCAGGCGGAGCCGCCTGAGGGTCCCGCCAGGCGACGGTTTCTGTCGTGGTGTGCCTCCCGCCGGGCAAAGCCCGGCTCCGGCGGCTGATCGCAGCGCCTCTCGATAGCGCTAAGTCAAGTGGAAATAGAGCGCGTGGAGGAGGTCGACGGCCGGGTTCGACGTGTGCACGGTCACGTCGCCGGGGACGTCGAGCAGGGCCTCGGAGTAGTTGAAGACGATCTTCACGCCGGAGGCGACGAGCTCGTCGGTCACCTGCTGCGCGTTCTCGGCCGGCACCGCGACGACGCCGACGATGATGTTCTGCTCGCGGACGACCGCGGGCAACTGCCGGATGTCGCCGATCTCCATGGGGCCGATCTGCTGACCGACCTTGTCCGGGTCGTTGTCGAAGACGGCCGCGATGTGGATCCCGTGCTCGGCGAAGATCGGCGAGCTCGCGATCGCGTGGCCCAGGTGCCCGGCGCCGACGAGCGCGATGTTGTGCTGCCCCTGGGTCCGCAGGATCTTGCGGATCTCGGCCAGCAGCGAGTCGACGTTGTAGCCGACGCCGCGCTTGCCGAACTTGCCGAAGTTCGAGAGGTCGCGCCTGATCTGGGTCGCGTTGATGTTCGTGTAGTCCGAGATCTCCTGCGAGGAGATCCGGTCCTTGCCCATCTTCTTCGTCTGGGCCAGCACCTGGAGGTAGCGGCTGAGCCGTGCGGCGACTCCGACCGTGACGCGTTCGGCTTCCAGGGCCGTTGGTGTTCCGTGAGCAGTAGCTTGTGACAGAGCACAACGATTGTGCCAGTCCGCCTGGCTCCGTGCGTCAGACCGTCACAAGCGCGGCTCTCAGGGGCGAGTTTGTGCGGCCGCCACGCGCCGCCGGAATGCCTGCTCGTGGACGTAGTGGGTGAAGACCTGCTCGCCGTCGATCTCGACGACGGGGATCAACTCGCGGTAGCGCACCTCGAGCTCGGGATCGCCGTCGATTGCGATCTCCTCGAGCTCGAAGGCGAGCTCAGCATGGAACAAGCGCACCTGCGCGAGCGCCCGCTCGCAGAGGTGGCAACCCTCGGCGTGGTAGACGACGACGCGGGCGGCTACGGGTACAGCCCGCGTGTGACCGTGGCTTCGGCGACCCGTCCGACCGCCACGCCGTAGGCAGCCAATCGCATCGACGTCTGTCGCTCCTGCGAGAGGTGCCAGGTCTCGTTGAACGCGCGCGTGATGATGTCGCGCAGCTTCGAGTTCACCTCGGGCTCCTTCCAGAAGTACTCCTGGAGCCCCTGCACCCACTCGAAGTACGAGACGACGACGCCGCCCGCGTTCGCGAGGATGTCCGGCAGGACCATCACGCCGCGCTCGTCGAGGATCTCGTCCGCGGACGGCGTGATCGGCCCGTTCGCACCTTCGCAGATGATCGACGCCTTGATCTTGTCGGCGTTGTCCGTCGTGATCACCTGCTCGAGGGCGCTCGGCGCGAGCACGTCGCAGTCGACGATCAAGAGGTCCTCGTTCGAGATCTCGTCGGCCCCGCGGAGCCCGCGCAGCGACCCCGTCTCCTGCTTGTGCGCGAGCGCGGCCGGGATGTCGATCCCGTTCGGGTTGTAGAGGCCCGAGGTCGAGTCGGACACGGCGACGACGGTCGAGCCCTCCTCGGCGAGGAATTTCGCCAGGAAGCTGCCGACGTTGCCGAAGCCCTGCACCGCCACCTTCAGCTCGCCGAGGCTCCGCTCCTGCTTCCGCACCGCCTCCTGGATGGTGTAGAGGCAGCCGCGCGCGGTCGCCTCGAGCCGGCCGAGCGAGCCGCCGACATTGAGCGGCTTGCCCGTCACGACGCCGAGCACGGAGTGGCCCTTGTTCATCGAGTACGTGTCGAAGATCCAGGCCATCACCGTCCCGTCGGTGCCGACGTCCGGCGCGGGAATGTCCTTCTCGGGCCCGATCTCGTTGATGATCTCGCTGGTGTAACGGCGGGTCATCCGCTCGAGCTCGCCGCGCGAGAGCTTCTTCGGGTCGCAGACGACGCCGCCCTTCGCGCCGCCGAACGGGATGTTCATCAGCGCGCACTTCCACGTCATCCACATCGAGAGCGCCTTGACCTCGTCGAGCGTGACGTCCGGGTGGTAGCGGATGCCGCCCTTCGACGGGCCGCGCGCGATGTTGTGCGTCACGCGGTAGCCCTCGAAGGCCTGGATCGTCCCGTCGTCCATCGTGATGGGGATCGAGACGACGACGGCTTTCTTGCACTCCTGCAGGACATTCACCAGCCGCTGGTCGATGGCGAAGATGTCGGCCACGCGACGGAGCTGCTCGCGGGCGATCTGGAACGGGTTCTCGCGGAGGTGGGACTCGGGGGCTTCGACTGTGGTCACGCGTTTTCTCCTCGGTTTCGGGCTACTTGATCCTGAATTTCACCACTTTGCGGAAAACGGGGCGGCCGGTGGTGGGGACCGCGATGAGTTGGAGACGGTACGGGCCGGCGGGCAGGCGGTTGCCGTCGGGGTCGCGTCCGGTCAGGCCGAAGGCGATCTGCCCTGGCAGGACATCGCGTAGGCGGGCGAGCAGGCCGAGGCGTTCCTTGCCTCGCCAGAGCTCGACGTCGAGCCGCGCGAGGGGCTGCACCTGCGGGCCGGTCGGAAGCTGCTGGAGGGCGCCGGCGCGCAGGGAGAGCACGGCCGTAGTCGTGTCGGACGGCTTGAACGCGCTCGACGAGAGGGCGACGCGCGAGAGCGCCGCCGGGCCTCCGCCGCCGAAGGTGATCGCCCACGGGATGTGCGTCGGCGCCGACCCGCGCGGCTGGAGCAGCACGGCGCCCTCCGCCGTCCCGCCCGCCGCCGGTTCGCCTCGTAGGCGCGCGACGAGCCGCACGCTCGCCTGTCCGCCCGGCTTGAGGTGAACGTGCGCCGGGAACGGCGTGATCTCGAGGCCGCCCTCGCCGACGCTCGTGATCCGAACGCGGAACCTGCGGGTCGAGATGTTGCGCAGGACCAGCCGCTGGGTCGCGTGCCAGCCGTCGCCCTGGGCACGGCCGAACGCGAGCGAGGTGGGCTGCGAGGAGAGCTCGCCCGCCGCCGCGGCGCCGACGTCCACGAGACCGCTTCCCTGCTCGGTCACGCTCGTGCCCGCGAGCGGTTGTGCAGTTCCGGCGAGAAGGCTCTTCAGGTCGCGGCCGCTGAGATTCGGTCGAAGCTCGGCGAGCAGCGCGGCGGCGCCGGTCACGACCGCGGCGGCGGCGCTCGAGCCGTTGACGGTGCCGTAGCGGGGCGAGCCGTCCTCGTTCGCTCCCGGCTCGGAGGTCGCGAGCACGACGCCCGGGGCGACGAGGTCAGGCTTCACACGCGCGTCGAAGGCGAGCCCCTGCGAGGAGAAGGGCGCGATCGCCGCGGCGGAGGCGTTGGGCGCGGTGCTGGGCGCGCCGATCGCGGCGAACGCCAGGCGGTGGGCGTGGAGCGCCTGGAGGACGTCGCGCGCGACGCGCTCCGGGACGCTGACGACCGGCACGCCCACGCTCTCGTCCAGGCCGAGGCCGCCTGCCGGCAGCTGTGTGTCCCGCACGACGACCGCCCGCGCGCCGGCCTCCGCCGCGTACTCGATCGCCAGGCGGGGGTCACCGGCCGACGGGACGAACGCGGCGCGCCCGGCCACGAGGCTGATGCCGTGCCCGTCGAAGTAGTCGGAGAGGGTCAGCGGCTTTCCGGCGGCCGGCGCCCTCGGGGCCGCCAGCTGAAGCTCGAGCGGGCCCCGGGCGGTCACGGCGCCGGCCAGCGGGAGCCGGCGGTCGAGCAGGAGCTTCAGGCCGGTCCGGATCGTGACCGGGACCTGCTCGACGCGCATCCGCAGGTCGGCAGCGCCGACGGTCAGCGCCTCGGGCGCGCCACCCGGGCTCGCGATGCTGCCGTAACCCGGTCCGGCCGGGCCGTCGTTTCCGGCGGGCGCGACGACGAGCGTGTCGAGCGCGAGCGCTCCCCGAACCGCGCGCGCCTCCGGTGAGTCGGTGAACGCGGCGTACGGAGCCGCCACGCCGACGAGCGCGATCCGCGCCGCGTCGTGGGCGTCGCCGTCGAGGTTCGGGTCGACCGCGCGCTCGAGCCCGGCGATCAGCTGGTCTGTGCGCGCGTAGACGGCCCACGTGCCGGTCTGGTCGCGCTGCCAGCCCGCGACCCGGATCGGCAGCACAGACGCGCCGGTCGCGACGCCGGAGATCCCGCCCGGCCCTCCGGCGCCGACGAGCAGGCCGGCCAGCTCGGTCCCGTGGTTCTCCAGGCGGCTCGGCTCGTCCGGGTCGGGAACGGCAGGCGCGCCGCCGCGGACTTCCGGGTCGACGATGTTGATCCCGTCCTGGATCCGCCCACGCAGGTACGGATGCGCCGAGTCGACGCCGGTGTCGAGCAGCGCGATCGTCACGCCGCGGCCGTCGTAGCCCGGCAGCACGACCGACGGGAGCTGGCCCGCGCCGATCGCGAGCCCCTCGTGGCCGAGCAGCTGCGACGACACGGACGCCGGATACGCCACGCGCACCGGGTAGACGCCGGTGACCTCCGGCTGCCGTTCGAGCAGTGCGACTCCCCGTGCGTCGAGCGCCGCGGAGAAACCGTTCAGCACCCGCGCGAAGCTGAAGTCGACCCGTACCTGGATCCCGTGAATGCTCAGGACCGTCAGAAGCCGCTTCTGCGCGGCGATCGCCTCGCGCGTCCATCCGTGCTCCTGTCGCTGGGTCGCGAAGCCGCCGTTCTGCGCCACGCGCTGGGCGAGCGACGGCGACTTGAGAACGACCAGCATGCGCTGGCCGACCTCGACCGGCGGACGCGGCCCACCGACGAGGCCCTGCCACGACGACGCCTCCGAGCGCAGCGACCGCTCGTGCGTGCCGCTCACCCCGAAGCCGACGACGAGGAGCGTTGCCGCGGCGACGACGATCAGCGCAGGCGCGGCCTTCCGCGCCTCAGAGACTCTGGGCGTACGCATCCAGAGCAAGATAACGCGGGCACGGGACCGCCTCCGCGTAGCGGGCGGCGGAGGCGATCATGGCGGCGTTGTCGGTGCAGAGCTCGAGCGGTGGCGCGACGGCATCCGGGAGCGCTGCGCGCAGCTCTGAGTTCGCGGCGACCCCGCCGACGACGGCGATCCGCTCGGCGCCGATGCGCTCGGCCGCCTCGAGCGTCCGCCGGACGAGCGCGGTCACGATCGCGCGCTGGTAGCTCGCGGCGAGGTCGGCCTTGCGCTCGTCCACGTCTGCGAGCGAGCGGATCTCGTAGAGCAGCGCCGTTTTCACGCCGGAGAAGGAGAAGTCGAGGCCGGGCACGCGCGCCACAGGGAAGGCGAAGGCCTCCGGGTCGCCCTCGCGCGCGAGCCGGTCGATCTCCGCGCCGCCGGGATAGCCGAGCCCGAGCAGGCGCGCGCCCTTGTCGAACGCCTCACCGGCGGCGTCGTCGAGCGAGCGGCCGAGCACGGTGAACGAGCCGCGCTCCCGGACGTCGAGCAGCAGCGTGTGCCCGCCGCTCGCGAGCAGGCAGAGAAACGGCGGCTCCAGCGGCTCCGTGCCAAGGTAGAGCGAAGCGACGTGCCCCTGCAGGTGGTCGACCGGCACGAGCGGCAGGCCTCTTCCCCATGCGAGTGCCTTTGCCGCGGACAGCCCGACCAGCAGCGCGCCGATCAGGCCCGGGCCCTGCGTGACGGCGACGCTGTCGATGGCGTCGAGACCGTCCTCGCCGAGCGCCTCCCGCACGACCGGGAGTACGAGCTCCAGGTGGTGCCGCGACGCTACCTCCGGAACGACGCCGCCGAAGCGCGCGTGCAGGTGGGCCTGCGAGGAGACGACGTTCGAACGAATCTCGCCGTCGTCACGTACGACCGCAGCCGCGGTCTCGTCGCACGACGTCTCTATCCCGAGGATCAGTGCGCGGCCGGTTCCTGGACCGGGTCCTTCCACATGATCAGCGCGTCCTCGCGGTTGTCCGTGTAGTAGCCGCGCCGCACGCCGCGGGGGCGGAAGCCGAGCTCCTCGTAGAGCTTGATCGCGCCGGCGTTCGAGACCCGCACCTCGAGCGTGTAGCCGCGGCGGCTGCGCCCGGAGGTCAGGTCGAAGAGGCGGTTCATCAGCAGCGACGCGATTCCCTGGCGACGGCGGTCGGGGCGGACGGCGACGTTCATCACGTGCCAGGCGTCGACGTAGCGCGAGATCACGAGGTAGCCGACGAGGCGGCCCGTGTCGGCGTCGAACGCGCCGAGGCAGAGCGACGATGGCTTCGCCAGCTCGCTCGCGAACATCGAGCGCGACCACGGGGTCGGGTAGGAGACGCGCTCGATCTCCTCGACCTCGTTCAGGTCGCGGAGCTCGAGCTTGCGCAGCTCGACGTTGGTCATGCCTTGGCCTCCGCGTCGGGCACGCGCAGGTAGAGCGGCTCGACCGCGTCGGCGGGGCCGAAGCCCCGGGCAAGCTCGGCGTGGAACCGTGCACGCGGCAGGTGACGCTCGTCGCCGTCGGGCGGGACCTCCGCCCCTCTTTCCTCGAGAACGCTGCGATAGCGAAGAGCGCCGTCGCCGACACAGAGCGCGGCGTCGACCTCCTGCGGCGCGCAGGCGAGGGGCTCGCCGTTGCGCAGCGTGAACACCTCGCGCCGGCCCGCGTCGATCACCGGCACCGCGCCGGGCGCACCCGCGGCAAGCGCTTGAAGCGTCGAGACACCGGCGACGGGAAGGTCGAGCGCGAAGGCAAGCCCGCGCGCAGCAGCGAGCCCGAGCCGAAGCCCTGTGAAGCTGCCGGGACCCGTGCCGACCGCGAGCGCCGTCAGGTCGGCCCGCTCCACGCCGGCCTCGCGCAGCAGCTCGTCCGCAGCTTCGAGCACGCTGACAGCCCGGGAGACCCGCTCTCCCAGCACCGTCCCGTCCTCGACGAGCGCCGCGGTCGCCACGCTCGTCGCGGTGTCAAACGCGAGAGTCAGCACCCCCGAAAAGTCCGTTGAGCAGGGCTTTCTCCGAGCTTTCGAGCGTGATCAGTCTATGCGCCGGATCCATGTGCGACAAACGTACCGCGACACGCACCGGCGGCAGCGCACCGGCCGCCGCCTCGGGCCACTCGACGAAGCAGATCGCGTCCTGAAAGTACGGCTCGAGGTCGCCCCACTCGGCCGCGGAGAAGCCCTGGAAGCGGAAGAGGTCGAGGTGCGAGACGTCCGGGTCGGCCTCGTAGCGGTGCCCGATCGTGAAGGTCGGGCTCGTCACCGCGCCAGTGACGCCGAGCGCCCGGCAGGCGCCTCGGACGAAGGTCGTCTTGCCGCTGCCGAGCTCGCCGGAGACGGTGACGACGTCGCCCGCTGTGGAGCACGTCTCGCGAGCCGCGCGGCGATCGCCTCGGTCTCCGCCGGCGAGGCGGAGCTGCAGCCTCCGACCTAAAACAAGCCGAGCTGAACCGCGGGCTCGGCGGCCGCGACCGGCTCGAGCAGCGGCTGCGCCTCGACCGGCGCGGCAGGCCGACCGAGCAGCTCCGGCAGCCGCGCGAAGTCCTCCTCGAGCACCGTCAGCATCGCCGGCGTGTAGAGCGCCGCGGCCGGGTGGTAGAGCGGGTAGAGGACGACGTCGAAGCGAGCCGACCTTGAGCCGTTGCTCCTGCCCGTGCACGCGCGTGATCCCGGTCTCCTTGCCGCTCAGCTGCTTCGTCGCGTGGTTGCCGAGCGTCGCGACCACCTTCGGGCGGATCAGCTCGACCTGGCGGAAGAGGTACGGCTCGCAGGCCTCCTTCTCGTCGGGCACCGGGTCGCGGTTCCCGGGCGGGCGGCACTTGAGCACGTTGCAGACGAAGACATCGGCGCGCGTCAGCCCGATCCCGGCGAGCAGCTTGTCGAGCAGCTTGCCGGCCTGGCCGACGAACGGGAGCCCTTGCTTGTCCTCGTGGAAGCCGGGCGCCTCGCCGACGAACATCAGGTCGGCCTCGGGGTTGCCGTTGCCGAAGACGACCTGCGTGCGGCCATCGTGCAGCCGGCAGCGCGTGCAACCCGCGACCTGCCGGGAGAGAACCTCGAGCTCGGTCAACTGCTCAGCCGCAGCCACAGCTTCCGCCGCAACAACCACCGCTGGATGATCCGTAGCTGGGCTGCTCGGCGGCGCCGTGTCGCGCGAAGACGGAGAGCTGCCTGCGCACGTTCTCGGACGTGCAGTCGGGGCAGTCCGGCTCCTCGTCGGTCCGGACCAGCTCCTCGAAGTGCGACTCGCACTCCATGCAGACGTATTCGTAGATCGGCACCGTGTCAGCAGACCCTAGCAATGCGTTCCTGATCTTCGACTAGGTGTCGGACGGAAGCTCGAAGTAGAACGTCGAGCCTGAGCCCGGGCGCGAGCGGACGCCGATCGTGCCGCCCATCCGGCGGACGAGCTCGCGGCAGATATACAGGCCGAGCCCGGTGCCGGTCGGCACCTCGACCGAGCTGCCGCGGTAGAACTTCTCGAAGACCGAGTCGTGCTCGGCGAGCGGGATCCCGAGCCCTTCGTCGGCAACCTCGACTCGGACCCGGCCCTCGGCCGGCAGCGTCGAGACCGTCACCTCGCCGCCGCCCGGCGAGTACTTGACGGCGTTGTCGATCAGGTTCAGCAGCACCTGCTCGATCCGATCCGGGTCGCCCACCGCCGTGACGGCGCCGTCGGGGACGACCCGCAGCGTGACCGCCTCCGGCAGCTGCTCGCGCATCGTCTCGACGGCCGTCTGGACGAGCTCGGCCAGGTCGACCGGCTCGCGCTCGAACCGCAGGTCGCCGCGGTCGAGCCGGCTCGCCAGCAGGACGTCGTCGGTGACCTGGGTCAGGCGCCTTCCCTGGCTGCCGATCATCTCGAGCAGCTGGCGGCGGCGGTCCGGCGAGAGCTCGATGTCGTCGCGCAGGAGCGTCTGCGCCGCCCCGAGCACCGCGGTCATCGGCGTGCGCAGCTCGTGCGAGACCGACGCGACGAAGTCGCTCTTCGCCTCCTCGAGCTTCCGTTCGATCGTGAGGTCGCGGAAGGCGTAGACGACACCGGCCAGGCTGCGCACCCCGGAGAACGAGAGCCACAGCTCCCGCCCGTTGAGCTCGACCGGGAGCGTGACCGAGCGCGCCGGCGCCCAGCCCGCCGAGACCGGGATCTCGGCAGCGAGCACGTCCCAGCCGGTGAAGACGTCCGCGATCGGGCGCCCAAGCACGGTGTCGCGGTCGCAGCCGGTGACGAGCTCGGCTGCGCGGTTCCAGAGCCGAACGACTCCGCCGTCGATCAGGAAGATCCCGTCGCCGACCGCCTCGAGCACTCGCGCGGCGTGCTCGCGTTCGGCAGCCGTCGCCTCCGCGCGGGCGCGTGCCGCCGCCTCGGCCTGCGACTGCCGATGCAGTCTCGCGTTCCGCACCGCGGCCGCCATCAACCCGACCAGGCCCTCGGCCAGCTCGAGATGTTCCTGCTCGTAGTGGAAGTGCTCGTGCATCAGCTGCACGACACCCACGACGTCGCCCTCGTGCTTGACCGGCAGCATCATCGCCGACTGCACGCCCGGCGGCCCCTCCTCGGGCAGCTTCCGCATCTCGCCTTCCTTGTTCACGTCGTAGTAGACGCCGCTCGGGTCCTTGACCTGCTCGGGCACGTCGTTGACGACGAGCGGCTCGCCGCTGACGATCACGCGGCTCTGCATCCCGCCGCCCTCGCGGTTGAGCTCGAGCGGCGGCAGGATCGCGGGATCGAGCTTCTCGCCGTCCACGAGCGCGTAGTCGCAGCGGATCACGCCGGTCGCGGCATCGAAGGAGGAGACGATCACGCCGCCGTGCGGCACGGCGTCGGTGAGCAGCTCGTCGAAGCGGTCGTAGACGCGCTCGAGCTCGAGGGTCTCGTTCAGGTAGCGCGCGGCCTCGAGCAGCAGCTCGGCCTTCTCTGCGCCGGTGTGACGGCCCACCTTGCCCTCATCATGCCCTAGTCATGTTCGAAAATCTCGGCCAGCGGCTCGAGGGGCGGATCGTCGTTCTCGAGCCGCTCACGGAGGATCACATTCCCGGCCTGCGCGAGGCGGCCGCGGACCAGCGCATCTGGACCTGGATGTGGACCACCGACCTCGACGCCTGGCTCGAGCACACGCTCGGAACGGCGTGGTTGCATCCTTTCGCGGTCATGAAGGACGGGAATGTGGTCGGCTCGACGAGCTACCTGATGCAGGAGCCGCAGCATCTCAGGGTCGAGATCGGGAACACCTGGAATCACCCGTCCATGTGGAACACCGGCGCCAATGTCGAGGCGAAGTACCTGCTGCTGCGCCACGCCTTCGAGGAGCTCGGCCTTCGCCGGGTCGAGTTCAAGACCGATGCGAAGAACGAGCGTGCCCGCCGCGCCCTCGCCGCGCTGCCGGCCGAGTTTGAAGGGATCCACCGCAAGCACATGGTCGTCCGCGGCGGCGAGCGGCGCGACTCGGCCTGGTACGCCGTCATCGACGACGACTGGCCCGAGGTCAAGGCCGCGCTCGAACGGCGCCTGGAGGGCAAGAGCTAGACTTTCCGCGCCCGGCATCCGCTACGGAGCTGGAGCTTCAGATGGTCGAAAGCGTGAACGTGATCGGTCGCGGCCGCGTCGGCTCGGCGCTGGCCGCTCGGCTCGAGGAGCGAGGCGTCGCCGTGCGCGAGGACGGCGAGCTGGCGCTGCTCTGCGTGCCGGACACGGCCATCCGGGACGTGGCCCAGGGACTGTCCCTGGGACATGGCCGTTGGGTCGCGCACGTCAGCGGGGCGACGCCGCTGTCCGCGCTCGATCCCCACGAGCGGCGCTTCTCGCTCCACCCGCTGCAGACGTTCACGCGCTCGCGCGGGCCCGAGCAGCTCGACGGCGCCTGGGCCGCGGTCACGGCCGAGACCGGCGAGGCCCGCGCCCTCGGGTTCGAGCTCGCGGAGCTGCTCGGCTTGCGAGCCGTTCGAGCTGGCCGACGAAGCGCGGCCGCTCTACCACGCGGGCGCGGCGGTCGCCTCGAACTACCTCGTCACGCTGCACCGGGTCGCGTCCGAGCTCTTCGCGGCAGCCGGCGCGCCACCCGAGGCGCTCGAGCCGCTCATGCGGCGCACGATCGAGAACGGCTTCGAGCTGACCGGCCCGATCGAGCGCGGCGACTGGGAGACAGTCGAGGCGCACCGCGAGGCGATCCGCGGCGTCCGGCCCGGACCTCGAGCCGCTGTACGACCTGCTGGCGGAGGCGACGGCGCCGAATCCCGCGCCCGGCACCGGCAAAGCCGGCGCCTCCGCTCTTAATCGAGCTCCGTCGAGCCTACGCTCGTGAGGATCGTCCGCGCGGCAGCCGAGCTCCCCCGCTCCGACTCGCTCGGCCTCGTCCCGACGATGGGCGCGTTCCACGAGGGGCATCTCTCCCTCTTCCGCGCCGCCCGGGCGGAGAACGACGTCGTGGTCGTCAGCCTGTTCGTCAACCCGGCGCAGTTCGCGGCCGGCGAGGACCTCGACCGCTACCCGCGCAACGAGGAGCGTGACGCCGAGCTCGCCGAGGGCGAGGACGTCGATGTCCTCTACGTGCCGCTCGCAGAGGAGATCTACCCGGACGGCTTCCAGACCTGGGTCGACGTCGAGGAGCTCGGCTCGATGCTCGAAGGCGAGCACCGGCCCGGCCACTTCCGCGGCGTGGCGACCGTCTGCCTCAAGCTGTTCAACCTCGTCCGCCCCACCCGCGCCTACTTCGGCCAGAAGGACGCGCAGCAGGCGGCCGTGATCCGGCGGATGGTGCGCGACCTCGCCATCCCGGTCGAGGTCCGCGTCTGCCCGACCGTCCGCGACGAGGACGGGCTCGCGCTCTCGTCGCGGAACGCCTACCTCACGCCCGAGGAGCGCGAGGCGGCGCTGGCCCTCCCGCGCGCGCTCGCCGCTCACGATCGCTCGCTCCTGAACGGCCTGCCCGTCGACTACTTCGAGGAGGCCGACTTCGAGCCGCGCGTCCTGGCCGCGGCCGTCCGCGTCGGGAGCACACGTTTGATCGACAACGTCGTCCTGGAAGGAGACAACACATGAGCACGCCGCCGCAGGGAAAGCTGGCGCTGCCGAGGCTCGCCGAGCTGAAGCGCGACAGCACGAAGATCGTGATGGTCACGGCCTATGACGCGCCCGGCGCGCGCTTCGCCGAGGACGCGGGCGTGGACGTGATCCTCGTCGGCGACACGGCCGCGATGGTCGTCCTCGGCTACGACGGGACGACGGTGCCGGTGACGATGGACGAGATGCTCTTCCTCACGCGGACCGTCGTACGGGCCGCGCGGAGGCCGATCGTGATCGGCGACATGCCGTTCGGCTCGTACCAGGTGTCAGACGAGGCGGCGGTCGAGAACGCGATCCGCTTCTTCAAGGAGGCGGGCGCCGACGCCGTCAAGCTCGAGGGCGCCGGGCCATCGCTCTCGCGCGTGCGCGCGATCGTCCAGGCCGGGATCCCGGTGATGGGCCACGTCGGCCTGACGCCCCAGTCGGCGACGATGCTCGGCGGCTTCAAGACGCAGGGCAAGACCGCCGAGACCGCAGTCCAGCTCGTCGAGGACGCGCTCGCGCTCGAGGAAGCCGGCTGCTTCGCCGTCGTGCTCGAGGCGGTGCCCGCGCCGGTCGCCGCGGAGATCACGCGGCGGCTCTCGGTCCCGACGATCGGGATCGGCGCCGGCCCGGACTGCGACGGCCAGGTGCTCGTCTACCACGACCTGCTCGGCCTGACCGAGGGCCACCTGCCCCGCTTCGTCAAGCGCTACGCGAACCTCTCACGCGAGATCCGCGACGCGCTCGAGAGCTACGCCGAGGAGGTCCGCTCGGGGACGTTCCCCGAGGAGCAGCACGCCTACGAGATGCCCGCGGAGGAGCTCGAGGCCTTCGCGAGGAGCATTCGCAGCCCGAGCAGAAGCAGGGCCAGCGACCAGGCGACGAAAACGAGCTCGACGACGTAGAAGGCCGAGGCGCCTGCGCCGTGGTCGGATCCGCCGCTGCGGAAGACGTCCTCCCCGTAGACCGCGAGCCGGATCGGCATCACCAGGAACAGCGAGAGCGCAACCGGCGCCGACGCGAACGCGAGCAGGTGGCGCGCCTGCCGGTAGCTGATCCAACCGGCGGCACGAGCGAGCCACTGGAGGATCATTCCTCCGCCGAAGTAGACGGCCGTACCGTAGATGCCGCCGCCGACGAACGCGATCACCGCGACCAAAAGGCCGTCGATCACGACGTCGTCCATTAAGCGCCCGTAGGTCGGCGTCCAGACAACCGACGCGATTCCGGCCAGCAGCACGAGGGCGAGCACCGCCTCACTGCGGGCCCGAGCCGCCTCGTCGGAGTCGTCGCGCAGGCCCGCAAGCACCTCGCGCGGGCGCCAGAGCACCGTGACCGCCCGCCTGAGCCAGACCCACTCGTCCGCAGGCCGCGCAGCGGCGGCTCGGGCCTCTGCAGCCACGACCTCAGGCCGCAGCGGGCTCGCGGGCCGGGAGGATCTCCCGGAGGTACCGGCCCGTCGCCGACTCCTCGACGTCCGCGACCTGCTCGGGCGTCCCGGTCACGATCACCTCGCCACCGGCCTCGCCGCCCTCGGGCCCGAGGTCGATCACC
>CAVWKS010000021.1:0-116269 GCA_963755635.1 uncultured Actinomycetes bacterium
CGCACATCCCGATCCCGCTGTTGAAGACGCGCCGCAGCTCGTCCTCCTCCACGCCTTGCTCGGCCAGCCACGCGAAGACCTGCGGCCGCTCCCAGGAATCCCAGTCGAGCTCGACGCCGACACCTTCCGGGAGCACGCGGGTCAGGTTTCCGAGGATCCCGCCGCCGGTCACGTGCGCGAGCGCCTTCACGTCGGCCTGCGCGCGGAGCTCGCGCACCTCGTCCACGTAGAGCCGGTGTGGCGCGAGCAGGAGATCGGCGTCGAAGTCGCCGTCGCCCACGAGCTCGCGGATGAGCGAGAACCCGTTCGTGTGGAGCCCCGACGAGGCCAGTCCGAGCACGAGGTCGCCCGCCTCGCAGCGGGAGCCGTCGATCAGGTCGTCGCGCTCGACGAGCCCGACGCAGGTGCCCGCAAAGTCGAGCTCCTCCTCGCGGTAGACGCCCGGCAGCTCCGCGGTCTCGCCCGCCGATCAGCGCGCAGCCCGCCTCGCGGCAGACCTCGGCGGCGCCCTCGACCAGCTCCGCGACCTGCTCGAGGTCGAGCCGGTGCGCGGCGACGTAGTCGAGCACGAACAACGGCTCCGCGCCGGTCGTGATCACATCGTCGATGCAGTGCGCCGCGAGATCGCGCCCCGCGTCGCGCAGCCGTCCCGCGCGCCGCGAGAGCACGAGCTTCGAGCCTACGCCGTCGGTCGAAGCGGCAAGGAACCGCCCTTCGTCGAGCGGGTAGAGCCCGGCGAAGGCGCCGAACCCCTCGGCGCCGGTCGACTCGACCGCTGCGCGCAACCGCTCGACGACCGCGTCGGCGGCAGCGAGCGAGACCCCGGCCTCCTCGTAGGTCCTGGCCTTCATCTCGGGCGAGTCTAAAGCCGCCGCCTGCCGACCCGTCCCTCGTTCGGGGCATGGAGACCGCTCCGCCGGAGCCGAGGAAACCAACGACCGCCCCGCGATCCGAAAGGAATCGTCCCGTGAGAAACCGCGTCGCTTGTGTATCGCTGCTCCTCCCGGCCGTAGCCGCCGTCTGTCTCGGCTCGGCCCATGTCTCCCGCGCTCAGCCCAGCTCGTCGAGCGCAACGTCCGCCGGCGCGCTGCAGGTGAAGGCGTACGGCGGGCTGGCCCGTCGCGCCTTCCCGGTCTACCTCAGCTTCCGCGCTCAGGGCTCCGGCACCGTCTCGGTGAAGCTGACGATGCGCCTGAGAAGCAATGTCGCGGTGAGTAGCAAGGTCAAGCTCGTCGATCCGGTCTACTCGACGCGACAGACCCGTCGGGCGATGGTCAGGAAGAACATCCCCGCCGGACGCTACAAGTACTGCGCCGTCGCAACCGACAGCGCGGGGCACCGCACGAAGAGCTGCGCCTACTACCGCGTCGTGTAGCGGCTCGGACTAGACGAACATTTCGCCGTAGAGCTCCGGCCGGCCGCGTGGGCCGCCGGGGAGGAAGCGCACCGTCGTCTCGCCGAGCTCGACCTCGCCGTCGTAGTAGTTCGCGTCCAGTAGCCGCACCAGCGCGTCAGACTTGGCATCGGGGTCGTCCGCCTTGAGCTGCAGCTGCGAGAGACGGAGCTCGTCCGCATTCCCGAGCACCTCGTCGATCCAGTCGCGCTGCGGATGCACCTCCACGCGGTAGCCGGCGTCGGTCGCGACGAAGGTGCGGCGGCCGGGGTACTCCTGCACGCGGAAGCGGAGCTCGTTCGCGCGCTCGAGCACGTCCTGGAACTCCTCGTCTCCGAGCGCCACGCCGATGTGGTCGACGCGCGGCAGCGGCCACTGCCCCGGCTGGACGACGACGTTCACGGCGCCGCGCTCGAGCTCACTCAGGCGGTGCCGGAAGCCGAGCCGCTCGAGCTCGTCCCAGCCGACGCCCGATTCGTAGTGCACCTGCTCCTCGCCGATCCGGCCGTAGCGCGCCACCAGGCGGAAGCCGAGGCGGCCGAGGTAGCGCGCCTCGACCTCGCGGACGTTGCTCGTCACCAGGTGGTAGTGGAACAGGACCACCGGTCCGAGATTTTGCAGGAAGCGCCACGAAAACGCGGAACCTTGCGACGACCGGTACATGCGTTCCACTGGTGTCCATCACGTCGACCTCGTCGTCTCGTCGATCGAGCGCAGCCTGCCCTTCTACCGCGACCTGCTCGGCCCGCTCGGCTGGCACGGCGTGAGCGAGGTACAGGGCGAGCGCGGCGAGACGATCTGGTACCTGTTCGGAACGGGCAGCTCGATCGGACTGCGCGAGGCGCAGACGGAGAGCGACGGGCCGTACGACCGCTACCGCGTCGGCCTGCACCACCTCGCACTCGAGGCAAGCTCGCGGTCGGCCGTGAACGAGCGGGCGGAGTGGCTTCGTGCCCAGGGAGCCGAGATCGAGAGCGGCCCGGAGGAGTACTGGTACCAGCCCGGCTATTACGCCGTGTTCTTCTACGACCCCGACGGGGTCAAGCTGGAGATCGTCCACGTCCCCGGCCTTGCGGCCTGACGAAAGGAGAAGCAGGCAATGTCGACGACCCCCCCGGAGCAGCCCGCCGGCTCGATGAGGATGGGCATGCCGAACATGCCCGCCGGCGCTCGGATGCCGATTCCCGGCAACGCGGAGTTCGCGCTGTGGCTCGTTGTCGAGTGCATCTTCGCGATCATCTGGATCGTCGCGGACAGCGTCAACACCCTCATCTGGGTCGAAGTGACCACGATCCTGACCGCGTTCTACCTCGTGAGCCGCGGCATCGCGAAGGCCAGCCGCGTGCTCGAGCAGTAACGCCTAGACGCGCTCGAACTTGAGCTTCGCGCCCTCACGCGGGATTGCCGTCGGGTAATCCCGCGTGAGGCAAGCGCGGCACATCTCCGACTCGGGCCTGCGCGTCGATTCCTGCAGGCCCTCCAGCGAGAGGTAGGCGAGCGAGGTTGCCCCGATGTGCTCGCGAATCTCCTCGACCGTGCGCGACGAGGCGATCAGCTCGTCCTCCTCGGCGAAGTCGATCCCGTAGTAGCACTGGCTGATCACGGGCGGCGACGAGACCCGCACGTGCACCTCGGCGGCGCCGGCGTCGAACAGCATCCGGACGATCTTCCGCGTCGTGTTGCCGCGGACGATCGAGTCGTCGACCACGACGAGCCGCTTGCCCGCGACCTCGGCGAGCGGGTTGAACTTGAGCCGGACGCCCTGCTCGCGCAGGCCCTGGTCGGGCTGGATGAACGTGCGGCCGACGTAGCGGTTCTTGATCAGGCCCTCCGAGAACGGGGTCCCGCTCTCGCGCGAGAAGCCGATCGCCGCGGGCGTGCCCGAGTCGGGGATCGGCAGGACGAGGTCGGCCTCGACCGGCGCCTCGCGCGCGAGTCGCTCGCCCATCCGCACGCGCGCGCCGTGCACCTCGACGCCCGCGAGCCGCGTGTCGGGCCGCGCGAGGTAGAAGAACTCGAAGATGCAGAGCGCGCCGCCGTTCGCCGGCTCGACCGCCTGCCGCGCGTGGACACCGGCCTCGTCGATCACGATCAGCTCGCCCGGAGCGACCTCGCGCTCGAGCTCGGCGCCGACGAGGTCGAAGGCGCAGCTCTCGGAGGCGATCAGCCAGTGGCCGTCCTCGCGGCCGAGGCAGAGCGGGCGGAAGCCGTGCCGGTCGCGGAAGCCGACGAGCTTGTCCTCGGAGAGGAGCACACACGAGTAGGCGCCGTCGAGGCGCGCCATCGCGTTCGCCACGGCGTCCTCGAGCGGGGCCGGGTCGTTCGCGATCAGCGCGGCGATCAGCTCGGTGTCGGAGGTCGTGCTCAGCGTGATCCCGTCGGCGGCGAGCTCCTCGCGCAACTCCGTCGCGTTGACGAGGTTGCCGTTGTGGCCGAGCGCGACGGTGCGGCCGCGGCCGCGGTGGATCAGCGGTTGCGCGTTCGCCCAGTGCGTCGAGCCGGTCGTCGAGTAGCGCGTGTGGCCGATCGCGATGTCGCCGTGCAGGCCGTGCAGCTTCTGCTCGTCGAAGACCTGCGTGACGAGGCCCATGTCGCGCAGCACCGTCAAGCGGCCCTGGTCGGAGACCGCGATTCCCGCCGACTCCTGACCGCGGTGCTGGAGCGCGAACAGGCCGAAGAACGTGACGCGGGCCACGTCGCGGTCGGGGGCGCGGATGCCGAAGACGCCGCACATCAGGCGATCGTCCCAAGCTCGCGAGCTTGAGGCCAGTCGATCTCGCTGCCTGAGACCACGACCGAACCGTACGGTGCCTCGCCCTCGGCCGTGAAGTCGTGCCCGCTGAACGCGGACGCCTCGGCCAGTGCCTCCGCGAGGCCGCCGTCGCTGACGTCGTGGGCGAGCGAGAGCCGCGACGACGCGCGCCAGAGCCACGCGATCAGCTCGGTCGGCTCGCCCTCGCAGAGCCAGACGCGGTCACCTGGTCTCCAGCCACGCGGCACCTCGCGCACGTCCGCGACGAGCCCGACGCAGCCGACCACCGGCGTCGGCGGAATCGCGCTGTCCGTCGGTCTCGTTGTAAAGCGACACGTTGCCCGAGACGACCGGAATCCCGAGCGCGTCCGCCGCCTCGGCGATGCCCTCGATCGCCTCGGCCAGCTCCCAGCCGATCTCGGGCTTCTCCGGGTTGCCGAAGTTGAGGCAGTCGGTCAGCGCGAGCGGCTCGCCGCCGGCGCAGGCGACGTTGCGAGCCGCATCGAGAACGGCCTGGCGGCCTGCTTCGCGCGGGTCGCGCTCGCCGAGCGGCGGCCCGTCGAGCGAGACGGCCAGACCGCGCCACGAGGGACGCAGCCGCAGCACCGCCGCATCCAGGCCCGGCCGGCGCACGGTGCGCGACTGGACGAGCTGGTCGTACTGCTCGAAGACGTCTTCCGCGCGCGGCTGCGGCCCGACCGCGGCGTGCGATACCGGCCTGGGCGCTCGGTCGACGTGGTAGCGCGGGCACTCGTCCGTGAGGAGCTCGGCCGTGATCTCGCCGACGACCTCGTCGTCGAAGAACGCGCGGAGCTCGCCGGTGTCGGTCACCTCGCCGATCGCCGCGTGGTGCAGCTCCCAGCGGTCGAGCATGGCCTCGACGCGCTCGAGCAGCTCGGGCCGGCAGACCGCGACCATCCGCTCCTGGCTCTCGGAGATCATGATCTCCCAGGGCTCCATCTCCTCCTCGCGCAGCGGGACGCGGTCGAGGTGGACGTCGACGCCGGCGCCGCCGCGCGCCATCTCGGCCAAAGCCGACGCGAGCCCGGCAGCGCCGCAGTCCTGCAGCGACTCGACGAGACCGGCCTCGACGAGCTCGAGCGAAGCCTCGATCAGCTTCTTGCCGGTGAACGGATCGCCGACCTGCACCGAAGGACGCTTCTCCTCGGAGCCCTCGCCGAGCTCCTGGCTCGCGAGCACGGAGGCGCCGCCGATCCCGTCGCGGCCGGTGGTGGCGCCGAAGAGGACGAGCGCGTTCCCGGTTCCTTGCGCCTGGGCGCGCGTGACCCGCTCGGCGGGCAGCAGCCCGACGCACATCGCGTTGACGAGGCAGTTGCCGCCGTAGGCCTCGTCGAAGACCGCCTCGCCGCCGACGGTCGGCACGCCGACGCAGTTGCCGTAGTGCCCGATCCCCGCGACCGCGCGCCGGAAGCCGTAGCCATCGGCCCCGAAACGCAGGCCGTCGAGCAGCGCGACGGGGCGCGCGCCCATCGCGACGATGTCGCGCAGGATCCCGCCGACGCCGGTGGCAGCGCCCTGGAACGGCTCGACCGCCGACGGATGGTTGTGCGACTCGACCTTGAACGCGACCGCCTCGCCGTCGCCGAGGTCGATCACACCCGCGTTCTCGCCGGGCCCCTGCAGCACGCGCTCGCCTTCGGACGGCAGTCGCTTCAGCAAAGGCGCCGAGTGCTTGTAGCCGCAGTGCTCGGACCAGAGCAGCGAGAAGACGGCAAGCTCGAAGTGGTTCGGCTCGCGCTCGAGCAGCTCACAGATTCGCCCGTACTCGGAGTTGGTAAGACCGAGAGCGCGATGCAGCGATTGTTCCGAGACCCTCGTCAGAGAGACGAGTCTAGCCGCGTCACCGGCGGAATCGAGTGACCCGCCGGCGTAACCTCGCGATGCTGCTCGCGCTCGCCGCGATCTGGGGCGCGTCGTTCATGTTCATCAAGGTCGCGGTGCGGGAGCTCACTCCGGCGACGCTGATCCTTGGGCGCCTCGGCCTCGCCGCGCTCACGCTCGCGCTGCTGCTGCCGTTCGCGGTCGGCACCCGCGAGACGGCGCGTCAGCTCCGCGCCAATGCCGGCTGGCTCGTCGTGGTCGCCCTCGTCAACACGGCGGTCCCGTTCTGGCTGCTCTCGTGGGGCGAGACGCGGATCGACTCGGGCCTCGCGTCGATCCTCCAGGCGGCCGTGCCGATCTTCAACGCGGCGATCGCCTTCATCGCCTTCCGCGAGGTGCGCGTCACGGGCGTGCGGCTGCTCGGCGTCGCGATCGGCTTCGTCGGCGTCGCGCTGCTCGTCGGCGCCCAGCCGCAGGGGAAGGTGCTCGGCGCGCTCGCGGTCGTCGGGATGGCGTTCTGCTACGGGCTCGGTGGGCTGCTCGCGGGGCGCTACCTGAAGCCCGCGCAGCCGATCGTCGTCGCGTTCGCCTCGTGCGCGATCGCGACCCTGGTGTGGCTGCCGGTCGGCGTCGCCCAGGCGCCGTCGCACACGCCCGGCTGGAAGACGATTGCCTCGGTGATCGCGCTCGGCATCCCCGGGACGGCGCTCGCGTACCTGCTCTTCTTCGGCCTGATCACCGGCGCCGGCGCGGCCTACGCGTCGCTCGTGACGTACCTGATCCCGCCGATCGCGCTGGCCTACGGCGCGATCTTCCTCGGCGAGCGCTTCGGCGCCTCGGCCTTCGGCGGGCTCGCGCTGATCCTCGCCGGTGTCGCACTGGGAACCGGTTTGCGGTTACGCGGATACTTCGCGCGTGGCCAGCGAGCGCAACGGACAGCTGCAAGACCTAGCCCAACGGATCGCTGACGGGCTTCCGCCGGAAGTGGCCGAAGAGGTCGTCCTGACCGGCAGCGTCTCGCGCGGCATGGCCGACGACGTCTCCGACATCGAGATGCTGATCGTCACGCCCGAGCAGCTGGAGCTCGACGAGTGCTTCGAGCACGCCCGGGCCGCCGGCCTGGAGAACGTCGACAGCTGGGGCGACCAGACGGTGGCGACGCGACGCGTCTCCGGAATGCGCGAGGGCGTTCCGATCGAGCTGATCTGGTGGTCGCGGGAGCTAGCGGAGTCCTCGATCGACGGGTTTTTCGAGGCGAGCAACGCTTCGTCGGGCGCCGATGCGATCGCCAACGGCGTGCCGCTGCGCACGTCGGGCTCGCTCGCGCGCTGGCAGGCGCGGCTCGCCGACTATCCCGAGGAGCTGGCCAAGGCGCGAATCGAGAATGCCGCCCTGCCGTGGGGCGGCTTCGCGGCGGCCGGGCTGCTCACGCTCCTCCGCCCGAACGACCGCCTGGCGCTCGTCGAATGGAACTTCGACGGCGCACTGCGCGTCCTCGCCATCGTGTACGCGCTCAACCGCATCTGGCCGCCGACGACGAAGCGGCTCTCGACGCGTCTCACGTCACTCGAAATAAAGCCGGACCGCCTCGAGGAGCGGATCGACGAGTCCCTCACCGAAGCAGATCCGAGGCGCGCGCTGCTCGTGGCAACGCAGCTCCAGCTCGACGCCGTCACCCTCGCGCCGGACGGCCCGAACGTGAGCCGCGCGCGCAAGTGGCTAACGGAGGGCGTGGAGCTGCTCTCGTAGCGGTTTAGTGTCTCGCCATGCTGACGAATCGTTCGGCGCCGCCCGCGACCGTGACGCCGGTGCTCGTGTATCCGGATGTGCGGGCGGCAGTGGCGTGGCTGGAGGCGGCGTTTGGCTTCGAGGAGCGGGTCCGGATCGGCGAAACGCACCGCGCCCAGCTGCGGGTCGGCCTGGACGGGGCCGTAGTGGTCGCCGACGTGAGCGGAGATCGACTCGCCCCAGCCGGCGGCGGGTGGACGCACCTCGTCAAGGTGCGCGTACCGGACGTGGACGCAGCATTCGCCCGCGCCTGTGAGAAAGGAGCGCGAGTCGTCGAGGAGCTGACGACCTGGGAGTACGGCGAGCGATCCGGTGTCCTGGAGGACCCGGCCGGCCACCGCTGGGAGCTGACGGAGACCGTGCGTGACGTCGCTCCCGAGGAATGGGGCGGGACGACCATCGCACCCTGGTAAGAGCCACATCGGCTGGCCGCTGTTCCGAAATGTCAGTTGAGCGCGGGCCGCTGAGCCGGCGCAATTCCCGGTGAAGTGCCAGGATCGCCCGTCAGCCAGTCGAGGCGCAGTGGCGCCTCGCCGATCTTCTCGATCCGATGGGGCAGCTCCGGTGGCACGCGCACCACTTCACCGGCGCGGACGATCCGCATCTGATGGTCCCCGAGGAAGAACAACGCTTCGCCCTCCTCGACAGCGACCACGCGCTGACCCGGCCGGGGCCGCAGCTCGCCGAGCAGCTCGCGCGGGCGAACCTTGAGATAGACGCCTGTCAGAAGCTCGTCCTCGGTAGCACGCGCGTCGAACCACGTCTCCGTTGCCGGCGGAATGCCGTGCTCACGTAGCCCGCCGAGGATCGCCCGGTCGTCATCGCCGTTCTCGCTGATCAGCTCGAGCACGATCTCGGGGTAGACGCGCAGGCGCGCCATGCAGCTGTGGTCGAGTGGGCAACCGAACGGCGGCGCATCGGTGTCGCCGCTGAGCCGCGCCCGCGCCTTGTCAAACATGCGCGGGAGATACGCGTAGCCCTCGAGCTCGTCGGCAAAGTCCCGAACGGCAGCCATCTTCCAGAGCACGCTACCGAGTGGCGCCCTCGGTTGGGGTACACACGGCTGCATCGGTGTACAAGGGCACAGAGAGTGGCCTGCGCCAGTGTGCACAAAGACACCCTGACCGCCCACGTGCAGGCAAAGTCCGCCCCGTGTCGTACTCGCGGATCAGGCGAGGGCGCGTTCGAGAGCTGCGCGGTCGGCGGGCTCGCCGTGCGTCGGCAGCACGAACTCCACAGGCTTGTCGAGCAGTGGCCTCAGCCCGGTCGCGACCTGTTCGACCGAGACGCCTTCCGGCAGCCAGCTTGCGGGGATCTCGAGCCCGTTGCCCAGGTCGATCAACGTGTCGCCGGCGATCACTGCGCGAATCGGCTCGCTCCAAAGCACGAGGTCGAGCTGGCCTTCACGGCCGGGATACGCCTCCATCCCGAATACCGAGTCGCCGATCGCGTAGCGGGTCGCCGGGACGAGCTGGTCCTCGGGGCGATCAGGCGCCGGCGCCCACACAGGAAAGCCAAGCGATGCGGCGTCGCGTTCGTGCCACGTGGAGGTGAGTACCGTGACCACCTCGCGCGATCCGAACAGCGCGCGAACGTCGTCCGGAACGGCGAGCGGGTCGATGAGGATCAGCCGCTCGCCGTTGTCGATTGCGTACGCCGACACCGGCCCTTCCCAGTCGGGATGCGTCGCGGTCCAGTGGTACACGCCCTCAGGGAGCATTCTCGGATGCTAAGCACTGCGGACTCCTCGCGGCCCCGACGACCACTCGGTGGAGCGACGCGACGACGGTCTCCGCGCCCCGAGGGCGTCGCCCTCCTGTGCGGCCGTTTCCGTCTCGATAGCCTCCGGCGGTTGCTTCACGCAGGACGCGAGGAGGTCGCGGTGAGCGAGGAATCAGGGCTCCTGGGATGGGACCGCTTCATGGGTAGATGGGAGACCGAGGGAGCCCACCCGATGCTCCCTGGCGAGGCTATCCGTGGAACGAGCACCTTCGAGTGGCTGGATGGCCAGCGATTCGTGATCTGGCGCTCGCACTACGACCACCCCAAGATCCCGGACGCGATCACGATCATCGGTGTCACCGACGGGCAGCTCTCCATGCATTACTTCGACCAGCGCGGCGTGTACAGGGTGTACGCCGCGAGCCTCGATCAAGCCAAGTGGCGGTACTGGCGTGACGCGCCTGCGCCGGACTTCTCGCAGCGCTTCACCGGCGCGTTCAGCGATGACGGCGACACGATCACCGGCCGAGGTCAACTATCGCGAGACGGGAGTACCTGGGAGGACGATCTTGCTCTCAACTATCGAGGGTGGCGTGAGCTCGATCGTGTCTGCATGGCCGTAACCTTTGGCGTTATGCCCGGGCGGCGGGCTGTCCGATGTGAGCTGATAAGCCCCCAGACGAACGCGATAACGAAGACCGGGACCGAGGCGTACACCATCAAGCCGCCCACTCTCCAGACCAGCTCTGAACCGTCCCCGTTGTCGCCGCTGTAGCCGGAAGCGAGGACGAGGCCGAAGCCGACGAAGAGGAGGGTCGCGCAGACCATCAGCAGCCGAAGAACCCAAGGGCTCATGAGTGGATCGTACGCCTGGGTTGCGCGAGCGTCCTCGTGTCTGTACCGCTGCGCCCGGCTGTTGCAGAGCCGGCCGTCGCCCTCCGTCAGGGGCCGGATCCTTCGAGCAGAGCCCGAGCCGCGTCCACGTCGGCTGGCCGCACGAGAATCTCCCGCTGGCCCGCCGCCTGGAAGTCCTCGAGCGGCGAGTCGATCTCCTCGGTGTCGCGATAGCCGCACGCGATCCCGTTGGAGCGCAGCAGGCCGCAGACGATCTGGGCTTCCGGCTCCCCGGAGACGACTTTTACGACGACGCCTTGCTCCTGCTCCATGATCAAGAGGCTACTTCATGCTCCTCGTGACCGGCCGCAGCGCGGCCACAGGCTCTAGGCGTGGTGCCGGCGCTTGTCTCTTTCAACGATCGCCGTCAGCGCAATTCCGACTGCGATGAGCGGAATGCCGATGCCGGGACCCGGGCCGGTGAAGATCATCACCGCACCGGCAACCATGAGCACTACCGACGCAGCAACGAGCAGTTGTCGATTCACGAGACCTCCCTTCTCTTGCTAATGCGCCTTCGTCGGCGGCGGCAGACGCACGTCGGTCTCGTACGTATGTGCGACGGCTGCAATGTGCATTGCCATGTGGTCGGCAACCGAGCCGATCGGATTCGCGCTGAGCAGCATCGGCACCGAGATGATCGTGTTGCCGGTCTCGGGCGCGCCCACGCCGTCCTGGCGATATTGCGAGTAGCCGAGGTGGTAGACCGCGGTGATGGTCACGACGAGGGCGAGCGAGCCTCCGAAGTAGAGAATCCGTCGGCCCCACGTCGCCAGATGGCCGCCGAGCGACCGGTAGACGACGAGGCAAGGCAGCACTGTCAGGAGCAAGGCATCCACTGCGCCGTAGATCCCGCCGCGCCAGATCAGCTCGAAGACGTAGTACGCGCCGTGCGGCCGGGCCGTCGCGTCCGCCGAGAAGACGTTGCGAACGAGGACGATGCCGACGACGAGCCCGAGCACGACGCCGAGCTTCCAGTGGCGGGACAGGGTGGCTCGAATGTCGAGCTCCGTAGAGACCGCGTAGGCCGTGAACATTCCGAGCACGACGACGAAGTACGCCGCGAGGTACACGTCGTGCTGGAGGCCCAGGAGGCTCGATCCGATGAAGGGGACGGCGAAGCTGATCAGAGCCGCCGCGCTGAACCAGCGCAGCTGAGTTGCCCAGCTTTCCGGGTGCGCGGACGGCCGCGGAGCGAGGCGAAAGTGCAGCTCGTGCGGGAGATGTATGCGACTGGCTTCCATGCCTCGAATCTACGGGCTGAAGCCCGTCTCGCCATCCGCGAAGTCGCGTATCGCCGGTGCACGAGACTACGGGCCGCCAGACGCGTGATGAGCAGGCCTATAAAGATCCGACCATGGGCGAACCCATTCGGGAAGCAAAGCTGGAGAGAACGGACGTCGGGCTCATCCCCCAGGGCGAGGGCTGGTTCGTCGTCAATGCCCGCGACGTCACCTGGATCCGCAGCGAGGAGCGGGGGCAGGACACCGACTTCGAAGGCGAGCAGGAGTGGGCCCAGCTCGGCTTCCGCATCCACGTGCTCATGCCCGGCCAGCGGAACGGGATGTACCACCGCGAGCGCGGCCAGGAGGACTTCCTCGTCGTCGCCGGAGAGTGCGTGCTCGTGATCGAAGGCCAGGAGCGCCGCCTCAAGGCCTGGGACTTCGTCCACTGCCCGCCGTGGACGCATCACGTCTTCGTGGGCGCGGGCGACGGGCCATGCGTCATCGTCATGACCGGCAGCCGAGCGGGCGGCTTCGAGGTGGTCTATCCGGTGAACGAGGTCGCAGCGAAGCACGGCGCGAGCGTGTCCCAGGAGACATCGAAACCGGACGAGGCCTACGCGAGCTTCGGGCCGGAGGAGCGGTCGGCCTACCGCGAGGGTTGGCTGCCGTGACCGGGGGCGCGATCTAGGCGCGACGAGGTTCGCATACGCTCCCGCTCGATGTCTTCCGGGGCAGCGACGCCAGAGACGCCGCTGTCCGTGATCGTGCGGGAGTGGGGGCGGATCGGGTGCATCGGGTTCGGCGGCCCGCCGACCCACATCGCGTTGTTGCGCGAGCTGTGCGTCCGCGACCGAGGCTGGATCGCCGAGGAGGACTTCGAGGACGCGATCGCGGCGTGCAACCTGCTTCCCGGCCCCGCCTCGACGCAGCTCGCGATCTACTGCGCATGGCGGCTTCGCGGTCGTCTCGGCGCGCTGATCGGAGGCCTTGCGTTCATCGTGCCGGGCCTCGTCCTGATCATCGGCCTGGCGGCGGTGTTTCTCGCCTCGTCGCCGCCCCGCTGGATCCTCGGCGCGGGGGCGGGTGCAGGCGCAGCTGTCGCGGCGGTCGCGCTGTGGGCCGGGTGGAGTCTTGTCCCTGCGAGCTGGGCGCGAGCGAGGACGCGCGGACGATGGCGTTGGGTCATCTATCTCGCCGCCGGGGCCGCGGCTGCTGCAAGCCTCGGGCCGTGGCTCGTCCTCGTTCTCCTCGCGTGCGGCGCGGTCGAGCTCGCGCTCCAGCTGGACGTATTTGCCGGTCGTGCCGGTGGGTCGATCCCGTTCCCGCTGCTTGCGGTGGCCGCGGGCGCGAGTGGCGGTCTCCTCTCGCTCGCGTGGGTCGCGTTCAAGGTAGGGGCGCTCTCGTACGGCGGAGGGTTCGTGATCGTTCCGCTGATGCAGGCGGACGCGGTCGACCACTACCACTGGATGACCGGCGGCCAGTTCCTCAACGCGGTCGCGCTCGGCCAGATCACCCCGGGCCCGGTTGTGCACACGGTGGCGGTCGTCGGGTATGCGGCCGCCGGGGTCGGCGGGGCGCTCCTGGCGGCCCTCGTGGCGTTCTCGCCGTCGTTCGCGTTCATCCTGCTCGGCGGCGACCGGTTCGACCTGATCCGTCGCGACAAGCGTGCGCGCTCGTTCCTCGACGGTGCGGGGCCGGCAGCGATCGGCGCGATTCTCGGCTCGTCGATCCCGCTGGCTCGCGCGCTCCAGGAGAACTGGCAGTACGCCGTGCTCGCCGCCGCGTTGTTGCTCCTGTTCGTGCTCCGCCGGGGAGTCGTCTTGACCCTTCTTCTGGCCGGGGCCGTCGGAGTGATCGTCGCTCTCGCAGGCGGGACGCTTCCTGGCTAGACCCGGGCTTGAACCCGCCACGCTCGCGTCAGCCGATGGGCGCCATCGTCCCGTCGGCGAGTGTCACCGTGATGTGCGCGAAACCGCGTGGGTAGTCGCTTGGTTCGCTCTCGTAGACGAAGAAGTTGTGCTGGACGGGCACCGTCACGCGCCGGCCATCGGAGACGGTGAACGAGACCGCGGTGACGCCGTCGCGGGCGACGCCGTACGCGTAGGTGGGGTTACCCGGGTGCTGGAAGGAGGTCGTGAACGTGACGGGCTCGGTCTGGGTGAGGGGATCGCCACAGGACTCAGCCAGTCGTGCGACGACGACGCACAAGCGTCCCTTCTCCCGCGCCGCCACGGCCCGGCGTCGGGGACCGCTCCGACTCCTATCGTCGTACGCTCTGAGGAGTGCGTCCGCCAGGCGTTACCTCAGTCGTATTGTGCTCGGTTGCTGTCGTCGGGCCCTGCGGCTGTTCTGGTTCCCACAACGACCGACACTCAAAGCCGCGCGGAACCCTGAGCCGACCGCTGCACTTCCCATCAGCAACCGGCGTCCGCTGCCCGGCGACGGCGGGCCACTTCCTCACGACGCCGGACTTCGGCAGCTGGACGCTCGGGAACGGTCGAGTACGAGTGGCAGTCAACAACGCCGGTGACTTGCGGCACGGCAAGGTGCATATGGCGGCTGACGAAGCCGCGGGGTGGTACGGGATCAAGACGCACTTCGTCAGCGTCCCCGCCTACCAAGGGCCGTTCCTCGTAAGGGCGAGCCGCCTCGACCGCTCCGGGGAAATCAGAATTGGCGCGAGCCCGGCGCAAGCTGGTCCGCTGCGAGTCGCCTCGGGTCCGACGGCCAACGGATCGAGTGGTTGGCGTGAGGTTCCTTACTTCACCTTCGTCAAGGGTCCGGGCTGCTATGGCTGGCAGATCGATGGACGGACGTTCAGCGAGATGATCGTTGCCCGCGTCTTACCTCCGCTGCGGCACTGATGTTGGCCGGTCTTGGCAGCCAGGGTCGAAAAAGCCGCCTGGGCCACCGTCGCTGTCGCCAGAGCTGGGGCCGGTAGCCTCGGGGCGTGTCGCGCTCGTACGTGATCTACATCGGGCTGCTCGCGGCGTTCTGGGGCGCGAGCTACATGTTCATCAAGGTCGCCGACCGCGCGTTCGAGCCGGCGGCGATGATCTTGCTCCGGCTGCTGCTCGCCTCGTCGCTGCTGCTCGTCGTGCTCGCGGTGCAGCGCGGCTGGGGGAACACGGTCGCCGACATGCGGCACCTCGGCTGGGAGGGCTTCGCGCTCGGCGTCGTCAACGGCGCGATCCCGTTCACGCTGATCGCCTGGGGCGAGAAGCACATCGACTCGGGCGTGGCCGCGATCGCGAACGCGTCGATGCCCATCTTCGTCGTGCTGCTCGCGATTCGCTGGAAGCCGAGCGAGACCGTGCGCGGCTGGCGGCTCGTCGGGTTCTTGGTCGGCCTCGTCGGCGTGGGCGTGCTGGCCGGGATCCACCCGAAGGGCGGCTGGTGGGGCGTGGCGGGGACGATGGCGGTGGTCGTCGCGTCGGTCTCGTACGCGATCGGCAGCCTCTGGGGTCAGCGGCTGATCGGACGGACGAGCGGGCTCGTGCTCTCGGCGAGCTCGATGATCGGCGGCTTCCTCGTGCTGATCCCGCTGGCGATCTGGCAGCTGCCGTCACACGTCCCGGGCTGGAAGGAGAGCGGCTCCGTGATCGCGCTCGCCGTGATCGGGACGGCGATCTCTCAGATCATCCTCTACCGCGTACTCCGCTCCGACGGCGCCGCCCGCGTCAGCCTCGTCACCTACCTGCTGCCGGCGACGGCGCTCGTCTACGGGGTGCTGCTGCTCGGCGAGCCGCTCACCTGGCAGGAGCTGGCCGGGCCTCGTGCTGATCCTCGGCGGCGTCGCGCTCGGCTCGGGTGCGGTGCGCTTTCCGCGGCGCGAGCCGGTCGCGGCACCCACACCGTGAGCGAGGTCACGCCTGCGCCGCGCCGAGCCGCGCGACGTCGACTTCCTCGTCGAGCTCATGACCGACGAGGACGTCGACCCGTACATGGCCGTCGTCCGCGCGCGCGACCGCGAGGGGCTGCTCGCCGAGATCGAGCGCTCGCAGGCCGAGCCGGAGGAGTACGGCCGCTTCGTGATCGAGGTCGACGGTCAACCTGCAGGTCTGATGGGGTTCCAGGTCGCGAACCGGCGCTCGAGGATCGCGAACCTCGGCTCGCTGGCCGTCCACCCGGATTTCCGCGGCCGCCGCCTGGCGGACGAGGCCGCACGGCTCTTCCAGCACCACCTGCTCTTCGACCTCGGCTTCCACCGGCTCCAGCTCGAGATCTACGGCTTCAACGAGCGCGCCCAGGCGCACGCCGAGCGCGCCGGCTTCGTCAAGGAAGGAGTACGCCGAAAGGCGTACGACCGCCACGGCGAATGGGTCGACGGGGTCATTTACGGCCTCGTGCGCGAAGACCTAGACCCGTAAAGAATCCGGCGGTCTGGCGCGTCGGACGGGTGATGGTCGACGAGCTCGAGGAGCTGTACCGAAGACGACGGCCGCAGTTCTGCCGTGCGGCCGCGGCGATCGCGGGTGATCGCGGCCTCGGTGAGGATGCAGTGCAGGAGGCGTTCGCGAAGGCGGTGCGGAAGCGGCGAGCCTTCAAGGGTCGCGGCTCGCTCGAGGCATGGGTCTGGCGGATCGTCGTCAACGCCGCGCGTGATGCCCGGCGCCGTCGCCGCCCGTTGCCGGGACTGAGCGATCGGCCTGACGGCTCGGAGAACGGGCAAAGCCCTGTCCTTCCCTTGGAGCTACTGACAGACCGGCAGCGCGAGGTGCTCTTCCTCCACTACTACGCCGACCTCGACTACACGACCATCGCCGAGGCGCTCCTGATCAGCCCGGGGACCGTCGGCGCCACGCTCTCAACCGCCCGCGGCTGTTCTCCGGCGGGCGCTCACAACGGAGGTGAAGTCATGACCAATACGCGCATCGACGAGCTGCTCGACGAGTACGTCGCTCCGTTCGCGCCGGGCTCGCAGGGCTGGGGGGACGTGCTCGGGCGCGCGCGCAGGTCGCGGAGGCGCTACGCGGCGCTTGTTGCGGCGGTTCTCGTCCTCGTACTCGTGCCGACGACGGTCGCCTTCGGCCATCGGATCGCCAATCTCTTCCAGGGCACGCCTGCCCCACCGGCGGTCTCGTCGAGCTTCGAGTCCAACAACCGCATGGCCGACATGGCGACCCAGAACGGTTTTGCCGACAAGTTCCCCCACGCGGACGTGAGCCAGGCGCACGGCGTGCTCGAGGTGCAGACGCCCGACGGTCCCGAGGATCTCTGGGTCGCGCCCAACGACCAGGGCGGCCACTGTTGGTGGGTCAACTGGGCGAACGACCCGGTCACGGCTGCGGGGCAGTTCGGCTTCGGAGGATGCGACCCGACGGATGTGCGCTCGGGAATCGACGCCGGCACGATCTGGGTCGACGCCCATCCGACCCTGCAAACGCTCTGGGGGCGTGTCTACGTCCAGGCGGACCGGGTCGTCGTCGAGCTCGAGGACGGATCATCGTCGACGCTGCCGGCGGTCGAAGGCGGATTCTTGGCGTCGCTGGCCCGGCATGCGAAGGTCGAGCGCGTGACGGCCTACGACGGCGACAGGCAAGTCGCCTCGTGGGAGGCGCCAGTAGGCTAGACCCGTGTTCGGCAAGCGCTGGGCTGACCGCTACAAGCTCGCCTGGGAGGCGAACGATCCCGACGCTGCGGCCGCGCTCTACCGGCCGGACTGTGTCTTCCGCTCGGCGCCGTTCCGCGAGCCTGAGCCGCCGATCGAGTACGTCCGGCGCGTCTACGCCGAGGCGCGTGCCGAGGACGTGCGCTTCGGCGAGCCGATCGAGGAGGGCGACCGCACGGCCGTCGAGTGGTGGGCGACGCTGATCACCCCGGACGGCAAGGAGCAGGCGATCGCCGGTTGCTCCGTCCTCCGCTTCGACGACGAGGGCCTCGTGGTCGAGGCCCGCGACTACTGGCACATGGAGCCCGGGCGCCGCGAGCCGCACGCGACCTGGGGGAGGTGAGGCGCGGGCTTACCGCGCCGCTCGCGGCCGCCGTCGCGGTCGCGTTCGCGGACTCTTCGATCGTCGTCCTGGCGCTGCCCGAGCTCTACGGGCACTTCAACACGACGATCGAGGGCGTTTCCTGGGTCGTCACCGCTTACAACGCGGCGGTCGCCGTCACGGCGCTGGCTCTCGTGCTGTTCGTCCACCGGCTCGACACCACGGTCGTGCTCGCCGCGGGGCTCGGCCTCTTCCTCGCGGCCTCGATCGCGTGCGCGTCGGCGCAGAGCCTCGGTTTCCTGATCGGCGCCAGGAGCATCCAGGGCATCGGCGCGGCTCTGCTGCTGGCGGCGGCGCTGCCGGTGCTCGGCGCCGCGCGCTGGACCGCCGTCTCGACGTTCGGCCTGGCGGTCGGGCCGGCGCTCGGCGGCGTCCTGACTCAGGCCTTCGACTGGCGCGCGATCTTCATCGCGCAGGCGCCGGTCGCCGCTTTCGGGCTCGTGGCCGTCGTCCGCGCGCGCGAGCACGTCACGGCAGAGGAGGGCTGGCGCGGCTCGCTCACCCGGACGCTGCCGGCCAACGCTTGCCTCGGCCTCGTCTTCGGGGCGCTCGTCGGTGCGCTCTTCCTCGCCGTCCTGCTCGTGATCAGCGTCTGGGGCTACTCGCCGATCGGCGGCGCGCTCCTCGTCAGCTCGCTGCCAGTCGCCGCGCTCGCCGCGCGTCCGCTCGAGCGGCGGCTCGCGCATGCGACTGCCGTCTGCGGCGGTGCGGGCCTGCTCGCGCTCGGGCTGATCGGGCTGGCGCTACTACCGTCGGCGAGCGCCGGCCTCGCCGTCTGGGCCTTGCTGCTCTGCGGCGCCGGGATCGGGCTCGCGGTGCCGGTCCTCTCGAACGCGACGCTCGACCCGCAAGCGGGGCTCGCCCGCAGCGGGACGCTCACCGTCGGTGCCCGCCACCTCGGCCTCGTCCTGGCGCTCGCGCTGATCGCGCCGCTACTCGCCTCGCAGGTGCCCGCCGCCGGCGACCGCGCGCTCCTGCGCGGGACCGCGGTGCTGCTCGATGCGCCGATCGGGCTCGACAAGAAGGTGCCCGTCGCACTCGACCTGCGTTCGGCCTTCGCGCGCGCGCAGGACGGAGAGACGCCGGATCTCGCGCAGCCCTTCAACGCGCATGGCGCCCGCCACGACTCGGCCCTCGCGGCCACGCGCGACAAGCTGGAGAGCGCGATCGAATCGACGATCACCCGCGCCTCGCGCCCCGCCTTCTTCCTCTGCGCCGGTTTCGCCGCGCTCGCGCTGTCGTGGCCGCGGTCTACCGCCGGAGGCTCAGTTGACCAAGATCCTCGTCGCGCTCCTCGCGGCAGGCGTCGCGCTCCTCGCGGTCGAGCTCGGCCTCGGGGCGCTGAACCAGCCCTCGCCGGCGATCGCGAACCCCTGCCATCCGCGCGAGGGGCGCACCGGCGGGCTCGACGCGACGGTGCAGCGGATCGTGCTCGACGGCCTCGACGGCGCGGCCTGCCGGCTGCACACGACGCGCGAGGAGCTCGTGCTCTCGATCGGCGGCGGCAGCGCGGCGCCGCGGCACTGGGACCCGCACACGATCGACGTCGCGGTCCGAGCCGGCCTGCTGCGGTCGGTTGACGAGGCGGCACAGCGCGGCGACATCCCCAGCTTCGCCGTGCCCGCGCTGCAGCAACTCGTCGAGCGGCTCCCGATCGAGAAGCTGATCCGCGGCGAGATCAGCTTGAGCGACCTCCTCGGTTAGCTACTGCTCGTAGCGCTCGACGACCTCGGGGTCGCGCGCGTGAGCCTCGCCCGGGTCGCGGCCGGCCTCGCGCAAAGCGCGCCGCTGGCGCAGCAGGTCCCAGCACTGGTCGAGCCCGATCCGGATCGACTCCAGGCGCCGGTGCTCGGTGTCGCTGAGCCCGGACCCGCCCTCGGCTCGCTGGAAGAGCTCGTGCTCCTCCGCGACGAGCTGCTCGATCCGCTCGTGAATGGCTTCGTCGTCGGCCATCGTCAGCCTCCTTTCGGGTGCCGGTCTCGGTAGCTGGGTGCGACGAGGTCCTCGTACTCGCCGTGCCGATTGATGAACGCCTCCATGAACGGGCAGAGCGGGACGACCTCGAGCCCTTGCGCACGCGCGTCGTCCAGCGCCGCGGCGGCCAGGCGGCTGCCGAAGCCGCGGCCCTCGAGCGCCGGGTCGACCTCCGTGTGCAGGAACGAGATGCGGCCGTTGCGGCGGTGGTAGGCGGCTTCGCCGACGCGCTTCCCGTCGACCCGCAGCTCGTAGCGCTTCGCCTCTGGCACGTGCACGACCTCGGCTTCGTCCGGCGAGGCCGTCGTCTCGCTGCCGGGGCTCTCGCGGAAGTACTCGACGAGCTGCCCCGACGCGTCTGCCTCGCGCGCGTCGCGGTGGTCGACGAAGCGGCGGCGGTGGCCGTCGGCGTGCTCCCACGGCTCGACGTCGCGCAGGTACTGGAAGATCGCGCGCGTGCCATGGAGGAATTGGCCGTCCTCGGTCTCGAGTGCCGGGATCTCGTCGCTCCCCGAGCGCTCGCGCAGGCCGTCGCGCTGGACGGGCCACGGCTCGACCTGTCGCGCGACGAAGTCGATCCCGAGCTCGGTCAGCACTTCACGCACGGCGGACGAGAACGGGCACCACTCGGCCTGGTAGAGCGTCAGCACGCTCAGCCCTCGAAGCCGATCGTCCTGTGCGTGCCGTCGCAGAAGGGCTTGTTCTGCGAGCCGCCGCAGCGGCAGAGTGCGGCCCTCTCGCCCTCGTAGAGGACGTTGCCGTCGGCGTCGAGCACGCGCACGCCGCCGCGGAGGAGCAGCGGCCCTTGCGCGGAGGCGCGCACCTCGAGTGGCCGCTCGAGCTTCGGCTCGGGCGCGCCGGGCCGGCGCGTGCGCAGCGCACCGGACGGGCAGCCGGCGACCGCCGCCTCGATCTCGTCCGCGGAGGCCGCCTCGGGGTCAACCCAAGGACGCCGCTCCGGGTCGAACACCTTCGGGAGCGCTCGAACGCAGTTGTGCGAGTGGTAGCAGAGGCTCGGCTTCCACTCGACCACGATCTCGTCGGTCGAGTACTCGCGGACGCCTCGCGGCTCACGGGTGGCCATCCGGTGATGGTAATGACCGCTAGCCGCGTGGCCGCATCGGCGCGTCGACGCAGACGACCCGCGCGTCCTCGTCGCCGAGGACGCTGTACGAGTGCGAGATGCCGGCCGGCGTGACGATCACGTCGCCCGGCCCGGCGTCGAGGCTCTCGCCCTCGACCGTCCAGCGCATCCGGCCCGAGCGGATCACGACACGTGGTCCTGCGGCGGGTCGTGGACGTGCGTCGCCTTCACCTGCCCGGCCGGGTGCGTGACCAGGTGCGCTTCGAGGTAGTCGAGCCAGATCCCTTCGTCCTCGTCCGCCGGCCGGATGAAGCGGCTGTAGTTGCTCTTGTCGCTGATCTTCACCATGAGGACGATCGTCGCACTCTTGACTAGGCTCGCTTGGCACCGTCGGTACGAGAGGCGGACGGTTCTGCTGCATGGTAGTCTCTCAGTTTCCGAGCGGCACAGTCACCTTCCTCGTCGCCGACGGCGAAGGGTCGACCAAGCTGCTGCACGTGCTCGGTGCTCGCGACGCTACGCCGAGGCACGCGACGGCATCGCATCTCGTCCGCGAGCTTGCAAGGTACGAGGGGTATGGTCGACTCGCAAGGGGACGCGTTCTACGCCGCCTTCAGCCGGCGCCGGGCGACTCGAGGCGGCGCGTCGAGCGCAGGACGCGCTTGCGATCTCGGTGCGGATGGGGATCCACACCGGAACGCCGCTACTACCGACGAGGGCTACGTCGGACCGATGTACACAAGGCTGCGCGGATCGCGGCCGCCGGCATGGGCGGCAAAGCCCGCTCGTCCGCGAGCGCGGCTCTGCTCGAGAGCGAGGGCCGCGTGATCTGGGCGAGCACCGGCTCGAAGAGCTGTCGGCCCAGAGCGGATCTACCAGCTCGCGCGGCGCCTCTCCGGAGCTGAAAGACGCCTACCGGACGTACCTGCCGATCCCGCGACCCCATTCGTCGGGCGCGAGCGTGAGCTCGCGGAGCTCGAGGTGTTCCTCGGCCGCGACGACGTGCGCCTGCTGACCCTGCTCGGGCCCGGCGGGACCGGCAAGACGCGGCTCGCGCTCCAGGCCGCGGCGGCGGCGGCCGACCGCTACCCCGACGGCGTCTTCTGGGTCCCGCTCGCGCCGCTGCGCGACCCGGCTCTCGCTCGAGAGCGCCGCACAGGCACTCGGGGCCGGCGACGGGCTCGTCGACCATGTCGGCCGACAAGTGGCTGCTGCTCGTGCTCGACAACTTCGAGCACGTGATCGCCGCGGCGGGTGATCTCGCGCCTCTGCTCGGGAGCTGTCCCAACCTGGGGCTGGTCGTCACGAGCCGCGAGCTGCTGCAGCTGGCGTCGGAACAGTCGTACCCGGTCTCACCACTCGACCCGCAGGACGGGGTCAGCTGTTCGTGGCACGCGCGAAGGCGGTCAAGCCTGCGTTCGAGCCCGACGAGGCGGTGCCGGCACTGTGCGATCGGCTCGACAACCTCCCGCTCGCGCTCGAGCTCGCTGCGGCGCGCGTTCGCATCCTGTCGCCGCAGCAGCTACGCGAGCGATTGGCGCAGCGGCTCGATCTGCTGAAGGCGGGCCGGGACGCCGATCCGCGGCAGCAAACGTTGCGGGCGACGATCGAGTGGAGCTACGAGTTGCTCGACGAGCAGGAGAAGCGGCTGTTCGCTCGCCTGGCAGTCTTCCGCGGCGGTTGCACGCTCGAGGCGGCCGAAGCAGTCTGTGCTGCCGACCTCGACCTTCTCCAGTCGCTCGTCGACAAGAGTCTCGTTCGCGTACGCGAGGGGGAACGGTTCTGGATGCTGGAGACGATCCGCGAGTACGCGCGCGAGCGGCTGCCCGACGGCGACGAGGAAGCCGCGCTGTGCCGACGCCACGCCGAGTGGTTCCTCGAGCTTGCGGAGCGGGCAGAGCGCGAAGCCGAGGAGGGCCGCGTCCCTCAGTCCGAATCCTTGTCCGTTCTCGCCACCGAGCACGACAACCTGCGCGGCGCGCTGGAGTGGGCGCGGGATCGGCACGAAGATGAGCTGCTGCTGCGACTCGTCGCAGGGCTCGCGGACTTCTGGAGAGTCCGCGGCTTCTACGTCGACGCACAGCAATGGCTGACGCTCTCGCTGGAGCGAGCGGCCGACCCCACTGAGGCTCGAATGACGGTCCTATGGGCGGCGTCGTTGCGTGCGGAAGAGGCCGGGGACATCGCTCGCTTCGAAACCCTGGTTGCGGAATGGCGGGAGACGGCGGAGGAGGCGGGAGCCGACGAGCAGGTGATCTCGGCGATGAACGCCGAGGCCCGCATGGTGCAGTTGAAGGGCGACCTCGCCGGCGCTCGAACCGGCTTCATGAGGATCAAGGACGTTGCAGCGGCGAGCGGCGACCGGAGCAGAGAGGCGGCTATGGCTGTCAATCTCGGAGTCGTGGCCACGCTTTCGGGCGACTATCGCGCGGGGCTCGAGTACTCCATGGAGGCCGCCGAGCTGTTCGCCGACCTCCACGAGGAGGGCGGGATCGCAACCGCGCTCTTGAACTGCGGCTGGAATGCCCTCGGCCTCGATGACCCCGCTCTTGCCGAAGATTCGTTTCGGCGAGCGCTCCTCGTCGCCGGCCGCCTCGGAGCGTTGCCCCGGATCGCCACTGGCGCTGCCGGTCTCGCTGCGGCCCTTGTCGCGAAGCAGGAGGAGCTACGGGGTGCGGAACTCCTGGGCGCAGCCGGGTCGCTACGAGACGAGCTCCAGATAGGACTGAACGACGAGTTCGAAGAGCAGATCGAGAAGCGGGCGGTCGCCGCCGCGCAGGCGGCGCTGGGTGAGGAAGCATTCGCAGCGGCATGCTCGCGAGGCCGCGCCATGGGGCGCGACGAGATCCTGGCGTTCTGCCGCGGGGAGTAGCCTCGCCCAGTTGGCAGGTCCTCGCGTACGATCGCAATCGTGACGCGCTTCCTGCACACGATGGTTCGGATTACCGACCCGGAGCGAAGCCGAGCCTTCTACGAGGCGCTCGGCTTCACCTTCGCGGGCGACTTCGACATCGTCCGTGACGGGCAGCTCGAGGCGACCAACTACTTCTTCTCGCTCGGCGAGCAGGAGAGGGTGCTCGAGCTGACTTTCAACCACGACGGCCGCACCTACGAGCTCGGCACGGGCTACGGCCACATCGCGGTCGGCGTGGACGACCTCGACGGCACGCTCGCCGCGCTCGACGAGCAGGGCATCGAGCCCGAACGGCCGCCGTACTCGGTGCGCGAGGGCGGCTCGCGGCTCTGCTTCGTGCAGGACCCGGACGGCTACCGGATCGAGCTGATCGAGCGCCGCTAGCGGGTTCGGGCCAGGTACGCGACGCGGCCGCCGCCGCCTGACGCCCAACACGCCGTCGGGCTCGCGCAGTCGACCGTGTCGAGACTGCCGTCGTCGAAGCGCTGCCAGGTGGTGCCGAAGTTCTCGCTGACGTCGCTGCCGGAGAGCCCGACCGCGATGGCGGTGTGTCCGTCGAGCCAGGTGACGCCGGAGCGGTACTCCGAGGGCGCTGCGGGCAGGAGGTTCCAGCTGAGGCCGCCGTCGAGCGTGCGCGCGAAGCTGTCGGGCGAGGCGGTCGGCGTCAGGAAGTCCCCGCCGACGGCGAGTCCGCGCTGCTGGCCGTTGAAGGCGAGCCCGTTGATCCCAGCCGTCGGGCCAAATTCGATCGGCGTCGGCGCGACGGTCCACGTGACGCCGCGGTCGTTCGAGCGGAAGACGCGGGCCGCAGCGCCGCCGCTGCCGAACCAAGCACGGTGCCCGTGGTCGGTCGTGAGGCACTCGCCGCTGGCCGCGAAGCCGTATTCGCCGGGCGCGGGTGGCATCTGCAGGCCGGTGATGTGCCAGCTCATCCCGCCGTCGTCGGTCGCGATCACGCGGAAGTGAACACCGTCGGGCGGATCCGAGACTGCCAGCCCCTGCTTTCGGTTGAAGAAGCTCATGCAGTCGTAGAAGGCGGTCGGCTCGGAATTTACGAACGTGAGCGCCCAGGTCTGGCCGCCGTCCGAGGTGACGTACATGCGGAAGTCTCCGGGGTTGTCCCCGATCGACATCGCGACCGCATTGTTGGCATCGAAGGCCTCGATGTCGCGGAACTGCAATCCGGCCGTGCCGGGCGGGCTGACGTTCTGCCAGGTCGCGCCGTGGTTCGTCGTGCGGTAGACGACCCCGTCGGTGGCGGTGTAGCCGCTGACCCACGCCGTCGTCGCGCTGACCGCGGAGAGGCCGCGGAAGTGGGCGGTCGTGCCCGTCGCTGTGTCGTGCCAGGCGTAGCCGGGCCTCGCCGCAGCTCCCGGCGCCGCAGCCAACAGGAGCGAGAGGGCGGCGAACAGCAGGATCCGCTTCAGCACGACGCAGGACAGTAACGGCTCGCCACGTCACTTGCAACAGGGGCTCGTATCATGTGACGCCTATGACGACGGTGACGGTCCGTGTCCGAGCGGCGCGCGCGTACTGCGCGGCCGTCCGGCCGTCCGCGTAGCCGGCACTTCCTCCGCCCGCCCGTCGCCGCGGAGCTCGTTCGCGATGCCTGCGTACGGCCGGACGACCTGGTGCTCGACCTCGGCGCGGGCAGCGGCCGGCTGACCGCCGAGCTCGCGCGAGCCGGCGCGCGCGTGATCGCGGTCGAGCTCGACCCGGACTTGGCGGGGCGGCTGCAGGGGCGGTGGGAGCGCGTCGAGGCGATCTGCGCGGACGCGGCCGCCGTCGAGCTGCCGGACGAGCCGTTCCGCGTCGTCGCGAACCTGCCGTTCCGCGGGAGGAACGAGATCCTGCGGCACCTGTTCGACGACCCGCGCGTGCCGCTGGTCCGCGCCGACCTCGTGCTGGAGTGGGGAGTGGCCGTCAAGCGCGGCCTGCCGTGGCCGAGCAGCGTCAACAGCGTCGTGTGGGGCGCGTGGTACTCGATCGAGGTCGCGCGGCAGGCTGCCGCGGAGCGCGTTCGTCCCGCGCCGAGCGTCGACGCAGGCGTGCTGGTGCTGACGCGCCGCAGCGGCCGCTCGTGCCGGTTCGCCGCGCGGACGACTACCGCCGTTTCGTCGCGCGCGGCTTCCGGCGCGGCGGCCGGCGCGGCTCGCTGCCGCGCGACCTCGACGCGCACGAGTGGGCCTCCCTGTTCCTGAGGAGGGCTTGACGAAACCTGGTCTGTGCCGCCGGGCCGCGCTGTCCGCCCCGAGGCGGCGTCCTCAGTCGGCCCAATAGCTATCCACTATTGGGCCTCCCTGCGTCCTTGCCTCGGAACGGCCATCGCACCCCGACGACGAGCAAGGTTCCGCCAAGCCCTCCTACTAGCCGAACTCGATCGTCAGGCGCGAGGGCTCGCTCGTCACCTTGAACGCCCGCTTCTCCGAGAGGCCGATCGCCCAGGTGAGCACCGCCTCGAAGTCTCCCGTCTTCGAGACCTGCCGCACCCAGTGCATCCCCGCGGGCGTGATCGTGCGCGGGCCGGTGTAGGTGCGCTCGAGCGTCGCGCCCGAGGTGTCGGCGGTCGCGGCCGGCTCGAAGCGAACGACCAGGAACGCGTTGCCGGCGATCGGAATGTGGTTGCCCGACGCGTCCTCGGTCTGCGCCTCCGCGGCCGGCTTGTATGCGACCGAGTAGCCCGGCTGCTCGCCTTTCGCTTTGGTGAAGTCGAAGATCACGCGGTCGACGCAAGTGTGCGAGTCGACGTGCAGGGCGGAAAGCAGCATCGTCTCCGACGGCTTCGCGGAGCTCGTCTGGGGGTCGGTCCCGCCGCCGAACATTCCGCATGTCTTCGAGCCGGCGGTCGTGCGCGTTTGCGATCCATTCGTCGCGCTCTTGCCGCCGCAGCCTGCCAGCACCAGCACCAGGACGAGGAGCGCAGCCCGCTTCATGTGCGGAATCTAGCCGGTTCGGGCGCGCAGCTTCAGCCGCTCGGCCCGAGACGGGAGGTCGACGACCTCCGCAGCCGCGAGCCTGCTGCGAATCAGCTTCTGCGCGTAGAGGCGCTCGTCCGCGGCGCGGAAGAGCAGGAGCGAGCTGTCTCCGTCGCGCGGGCAGACGGCCCAGCCGAAGCTCATGCTGAGCCCTTCCTCGGCGAGCTTCGCCGTCAGGCGGCTGCAGACGGCCCGCACCGCGTCCGTTCCCGGCGCGGAGCTGATCACGGCGAACTCGTCGCCGCCGATCCGCGCGACCTTGTCCTGGGCCGGGAGGTTCCGCGCGAGGATGTCGGCGACGCGGCGGAGCAGATCGTTCCCCACCGCGTGACCCTCCTGGTCGTTGATCTCCTTCAGGTTGTCGACGTCAGCGAGGATCAGCCCGAACGGCCTGCCGAGCTCTACCCGGGCCGAGAGGACGGCGTCGAAGGAGCGCGTGTTGAGCAGCCCGGTCAGGAAGTCGTTCTCCTCGGCCGTCTGCAGCTGGACGACCAGCTCGCGGTTGCTGTGCGCGAACCAGCCGACCAGCGCGCCCATCGTCGTGTACGTGACCAGGCGGATCGGCGTGCTCGTGCTGAAGAGCTCGGCCAGCGGGAAGCGCGGGTTGATCACGATTCCGCCGGCGTAGAGCGCGGTGGCGAAGAGCCCGGCGGCGGCGCCCCAGTACGGGCCCGCTGCGAGCGCGATCATCGCGATCGGGAAGTAGAAGAGGTGCGCGATGCCGATTCCCGGGCGCTCGACGACCAGGAAGCAGACGAAGATCGCCGGATAGAGCACTGCCGACCCGAGGAGTAGGAAGGCACGGTGGCGAGCGACTGCCGCAGGCATCTGGATAGAGATCGTGTCGTGGACGCTTACACGCGTCCCTCGTTCTGGGGATTCGTTCGTTGTCGCACTTTCGGCACGAAGGCGTTTCACACGCGTGACACCTTGCTCGGTACGGTGGCTGCGAATGGCGAAAGCGGCGACACCTTGGGGACAGGCAGAGCTCATCGAGGAGCTCACGCTCGTTCAGCGTGCGGGCAAGAAGCGCTTCTCGTCGCTCGTGCAGCTGCTCGAGGCGCCGGGCGGCGAGGAGCTCGTCCGTTTCGCGTACGCCACCTCGGGCTCGGCGCGGCGCGGGCCGGTGACGCTGCGGGCGCGGGATCTCGAGCGGCTCCGAGCCGGGCTGGCGGAGCGGCCGCGCTTGGCGGCCGCGCTGGGGTTGAAGCCGCCGTAGCTAGGTGCGACTAGGCGGGAGCGAGCGTGCGCTCGCGGGCGGCGTCGACCAGTGAGCCGAGGACGAGCGCGCCGCCGGTCGGGCCGAGCAGCGGGTCGACCGCGTGCTCGGGATGCGGCATCAGGCCGAAGACGTTCCCGTGGGCGCTCGTGACGCCCGCGATGTCCGAGATGGAGCCGTTCGGGTTGTCCGTGTAGCGCAGCGCGACCTGATGGTTCGTCTCGAGCTCGGCGAGCAGCTCGTCGTCTGCGAAGTAGCAGCCCTCGCCGTGCTTGACGGGCATCGTCAGGCGCTGGCCCGCCTCGCAGCGGGTGGTGAAGGGCGTGTCGGCTCGCTCGACCGTGACGTCGACGTCGCGGCACACGAACGAGAGCGACGCGTTCGGCCGCAGCGCACCTGGCAGCAAGCCCGCCTCGCAGAGCACCTGGAAGCCGTTGCAGATCCCGAGCACGAGCCCGCCCTCGCCCGCGAAGCGCGTCACCGCGCCCATCACGGGGGCAAAGCGGGCGATCGCGCCGCAGCGCAGGTAGTCGCCGTAGGAGAAGCCGCCTGGTAGCACGACCGCGTCCGCGGCGGGCAGCTCGGGGTCGGCGTGCCACACGGGGAACGCGTCGGCGCCGAGCCCTTCGAGCGCCAGCACGGCGTCGCCGTCGTCGTTCGAGCCCGGGAAGACGACGACCGCGACTCTCGGCCGGCGGTCTTCGCTCATGCGTCCGTCACGGAGATCTCGAAGGACTCGATCAGCGGGTTCGCGAGCAGCTGCTCGCACATCCGCTCGAGCTCCGCGCGGGCGCGCTCGGGATCATCGGCCTCGAGCTCGAGGTCGACGACGCGGCCGACGCGCGCCTCGTCGACCGCGAAGCCCAGGTGCCGCAGCGAGCTCTGCACCGCCTCGCCCTGCGGGTCGAGGATCCCGGGCTTGGGCCGGACGAGCACCGTCGCCTTCACGAGAGCACGACCTCCGGGTCGGCGAGGTACTCGTCGAACGAGGTCTCCGTCAGCCGCTCGAAGGCCTCGACGTAGCGTGCCCGCGTGCCGGCGACGATCTCTTCCGGCAGCTCGGGGCCGGGGTAGTTCTTGTCCCAGCCGATCGACTCGCAGTAGTCGCGGGCGAACTGCTTGTCGAAGGACGGTTGCGGCTTGCCGGGCTCGTACTCGTCGGCCGGCCAGAAGCGCGACGAGTCGGGTGTGAAGGCCTCATCGGCGAGGACGAGCTGATCGTCGCCGTCGATCCCGAACTCGAACTTCGTGTCCGCGATCAGGATCCCGCGCGCGGCAGCGTGCGCCGAGGCGAAGCGGTAGAGCTCGAGCGAGGCGCGCTCGACCTGCTCGTAGCGCTCCTTGCCGACGAGCTCCTCGGCCTGCGCGCGGTCGATGTTCTGGTCGTGACCCTCGAGCGCCTTCGTCGACGGCGTGAAGAGCGGCTCCGGCAGCTTGTCGGACTCGCGCAGCCCCTCCGGGAGCTCGTGCCCGCAGACGACGCCGGTCGCCTGGTAGTCCTTCCAGCCCGAGCCGGCGAGGTAGCCGCGCACGACGCACTCGAGCGGCAGCATCTCGAGCCGGCGGCACTCGGTCGAGCGCCCGTCGGAACGGAGAGCGAGCAGGTGGTTCGCGACGATCTCGCGCGTCCGCGCGAACCAGAAACCCGACAGGCCGGTCAGCACGCGGCCCTTGTCCGGAATCTCGGTCGGCAGGACGACGTCGAAGGTCGAGATCCGGTCGCTCGCTACCAGCAGCAGGCGCTCCGAATCGAGCTCGAACAGCTCGCGGACCTTGCCGCTCCCGACGTGGACGGCCGCTTCAGACATGGACAGGCTCCTCCTTCTCGGCCAGAGCGGAGAGCCGCTCGAAGACCGTGTCGACGTGACGTGTGTACCAGCCGAGGTCGAAGACGGCGTCGAGCTCGACCCGGTCGGCGATCTCCTTGTCCGCGCGTACGAGCTCGCGGAAGTCCTGTTCTTCTTCCTGCGCCCGGAGCGCATGGCGCTGCACCGAGCGGTAGGCGTCGTCCCGCGAGAGACCCGACTCGACGAGCGCCAGCAGCAGCCGCTGGCTGAAGAAGAGCCCGTGGCCGGCCTCGAGGTTACGCAGCATCCGCTCGGGCCTGACCTCGAGCCCCTCGACGAGCCACGCGAGCTTGTCGAGCATGTAGTCGAGCGCGAGGAACGAGTCCGGGATCACGATGCGCTCCGCCGAGGAGTGCGAGATGTCGCGCTCGTGCCAGAGGGCGACGTTCTCGAGCCCGACGAGCGCGTTCGCGCGCACGACGCGCGCGAGCCCGCACAGCCGCTCCGCGACGACGGGGTTCCGCTTGTGCGGCATCGCCGACGAGCCCTTCTGTCCGCGGCCGAACGGCTCGGCGACCTCGGCGACCTCGGTTCGCGAGAGGTGACGCAACTCGAGCGCAAAGCGCTCGACCGAGGCCGCCACCACCGCCAGCGCCGCGAGCAGCTCGGCGTGGCGGTCGCGCTGGAGAATCTGGGTCGAGACGGGCTCCGGCTCCAGGCCGAGCTTCTCGCAGGCGAGCCGCTCGAGCTCCGGGTCGGTCGCTGCGTACGTGCCGACGGCGCCGGAGAGCTTGCCGACACGCATCCCCTCGAGCGCGCTGCCCAGGCGTTCGCGCCCGCGCTCGAGCTCGAACGCCCACCCGGCAACCTTGAGCCCGAAGGTCGTCGGCTCGGCGTGAATTCCGTGCGTCCGCCCGATGCAGAGCGTCTGCCGGTGTTCCTGCGCGCGGGCGACGACCGCCCGCTGGGCGCGCGCGAGCCCTTCGAGCAGCAGCTCCCCGGCCGCGCGCACCTGGAGCGAGAGCCCCGTGTCGACGACGTCCGACGACGTCAGCCCGTGGTGGAACCAGCGCCCGTCGGGCCCGAGCGTCTCGGCGACCGCGTCGACGAAGGCGGCCGTGTCGTGGTGCAGCGTCGCCTCGAGCTCGGCTACGCGCTCCGGGCTCGGCGAGCGCGCTTGCTCCCGGATCGCGCTCGCCGCGTCGGCCGGGACCAGCCCGAGCTCGGCCCCGGCGTCTAGCGCTGCGAGCTCGACTTCGAGCCAGCGCGCGAGCTTCTCCTCGTCCGACCAGATCCTGGCCATCTCCGGCCGCGAGTAGCGAGCGATCACTGGATCCAGTCTAGAGCCATCATCCGCTGACCAGGGCCAACCTGTAAAGAGCCTCTTCGACCTCGACGCCGTACACCGTGTCGACCCGTTCCCCTTCGATGCGCCAGCCCTCGCGCTCGTAGAAGCGGCGCGCGCGCGGGTTGTCGGCGAGCACCCAGAGCATCGCCGTCGCGTAGCCCTCCTGGGCGAACCAGTCCTTCGCCTCCGCCATCAGCCGCGACGCCGCCCCGGTGCCCCAGGCCTCGGGCAGGACGTAGATCGCGTACAGCTCGCCGGTGTCGTCTTCGGTACGCGACGGCCCAACTGCGGCGAAGCCGACGATCCGGCCCTCGGCCTCTGCTACCCAGATGACCTCCGACCAGCGAGCGAGCAGCCGCCGGGCGAGATCCTCGCGGTCGTCGACCGACAAGCTGTCGAGCACCTCGGCCGGAAAGGCGTGCCGGTACGCCGCCTGCCAGGTCCGGACGTGCACCTCCGCGATCGCGCGCGCGTCCGCGGGCTCGGCCCGCCGGACGCTCAAACGTTGAGGATGCGCATCGCCAGCACCGCGGCGTTGCGCGCGCTGTCCACGCCGACCGCAGCGACCGGGACGCCCGGGGGCATCTGCGTGATCGAGAGGAGCGCGTCGAGCCCGTCGAGCACGCTCTTCTCCGAGCGCAGCGGCACGCCGATGACCGGGAGATCGGTGTGCGCGGCGACTGCTCCCGGCAGCGCCGCGGCGAGCCCCGCGCCCGCGATCAGCACCTTGATCCCGCGCTCGCGGGCAGTACGCGCGTACTCGGCGACCGCGTCCGGGTTGCGGTGGGCCGAGCGCACCTCGAGCTCGTGGCGGATGCCGTGCGAGGCGAGCTCGTCGAGCGCTGCCTGCATCCGGTCGCGGTCGGAGTCCGAGCCGACGAGGATCCCGACGAGAGGGCCGTCAGCTGGGGACATGTCCCTCCGCGGCCGCGAGCCCGATGTCGCTGCGGTACTGCATGCCTGCGAACGAGATCCGCTCTGCCGCGTCATAGGCGGCCGCGCGCGCGGCGGGAAGATCGTCCCCGACCGCGGTCACGTTCAGGATCCGCCCGCCGTTCGTGACGAGCTGCTCGCCGTGGCGGGCGGTGCCGGCGTGGAAGACCAGTGCGCCGGCCGACTCCGCCTCTTCGACGCCGTCGATCCGCGTGCCGCGGTCGTCGCTCCGCTCCGGATAGGTGCCCGAGGCGAGCACGACGGTGACCGCGGCCCGCTCGCCGGCCGCCACTGAAGCGTCGAGCCGTCCGGCCGCGACGCCCTCCAGCGCGTCGAGCAGGTCGCCGTCCAAGCGCGGCAGGATCGACTGCGTCTCCGGGTCGCCGAATCGGCAGTTGAACTCGAGCACGCGCGGGCCGTCGTCGGTCAGCATCAGTCCCGCGTAGAGGACGCCCGCAAAGGGCGCTCCGCGTCGCGCGAGCTCTTCGAGGACCGGCCGGTGGACCGTGTCGACGAGCTCCTCGACCTCGGCCTCGCCGAGCCCCGCGACCGGCGAGTACGAGCCCATGCCGCCGGTGTTCGGTCCGCTGTCGCCGTCGCCGATCCGCTTGAAGTCCTGCGCAGGCGCGAGCGGGACTGCCTCGCGGCCGTCGGTGAGGACGAGCAGCGAGACCTCCTCGCCCGCCAGCAGCTCCTCGATCACGACCTCTTCGCCGAGCGCCGCGGCCGCGCGCAGGCCCGCGTCGAGCTCGTCCTGCGTCCGGCAGACGAAGACGCCCTTGCCGGCGGCGAGGCCGTCGGCCTTGACGACGCACGGTGGGCGCGCGACCGAGATGCGCGCTGCCGTGGGGACGCCCGCGGCCTCGAGCACCTCCTTCGCGAAGGTCTTCGAGCCTTCGATTCGGGCCGCCGCCGCGCTCGGGCCGAAGACGGCGATGCCCGCGTGGCGGAGCGTGTCCGCGAGGCCCGCGACGAGCGGAACCTCGGGGCCCACGACGGCGAGATCGATCTCGAGCTCGCGGCAGAGCGCGAGCAGGCTCTCGCGCGTCCTCGGCACGCACCGGGTGGCACTGGCCGAGCCGGGCGATGCCGGGGTTGCCGGGCGCGGCGTGCAGCGCCTCGAGCCGGGGGCTCTGCTTCAGCTTCCAGGCAAGCGCGTGCTCGCGCCCGCCGGACCCAACGACCAGGACCCTCACGCGGCGAGTCTACTCACGCCCGCGGCGAGTACGCTTCCGCCGATGAAGGCGCCGCCGTACTCCGCCGCGCGCGTCGACGTCGTGCGGTTGCCGGGCGGTCGCGAGGAGAGCGACCAGGTCGCGGTCGAGGAGCCGCTCGAGATCCGGATCGGCGGCGAGCCGGTCGCGGTCACGATGCGTACTCCGGGGCACGACGAGGAGCTCGCGCTGGGCTTCTGCCTGACCGAAGGACTGAGCCCGACCGAGGCGGCGCCGCCGGCCGACCTGGCCGCGAACACGATCGAGGTCGAGGCGCCGCGGCAGGATCTCACGCGCATCCGGCGGAGCTTCTACACGAGCTCGTCGTGCGGCGTCTGCGGGAAGGGCGCGCTCGAGGCGGTCGCGGTCGAGGCTCCGAAGATCGAGAGCGACCTGCGGGTCGCGTACGAGCTGTTGGCCGGGCTGCCGGATCGCCTGCGGGCCGCCCAGCCCGCGTTCGAGGCGACCGGGGGGCTGCACGCGACCGGCCTCTTCACGCCGGCCGGAGAGCTGCTCTGCCTGCGCGAGGACGTCGGCCGCCACAACGCGCTGGACAAGGTGATCGGGCGCGCCTTCCTCGACGGAAAGCTGCCGCTCGCCGATTCGATCCTCTGCTTCAGCGGCCGCCTCTCGTTCGAGCTCGTACAGAAAGCCGCCGTCGCCGGCTGCCCGCTGCTGGTCGCGGTCGGGGCGCCTTCCAGTCTCGCCGTCGAGCTCGCGCGCGACCGCGGGATCACCCTCTGCGGCTTCGTCCGCGGCGGGAGGGTCAACGTCTACACCGAGCCGTGGCGCGTCCTGACCTGACGGGGATCCTGCTCGTCGGGGGCGCCAGCACCCGCTTTGGCTCGCCGAAGGCGCTCGCACGCCTGAACGGCGAAACGCTGGCGGAGCGCGCCTGGCGCACGCTCGGCGAGGCCTGCGCGCACCGGCTCGCCGTCGGCAAGGCAGAGGAGCTGATCCGGCTCGACCTGCCGGTGCTCGACGACGGCACCGAGGTCAGAGCGGCGATGGCCGGCCTCGTCGCAGGCCTCCGCGCGGCGCCGACGGACGTCTCGGTCGTCGTCCCGGTCGACATGCCGCTGGTCACGCCGGGGCTCCTGCTCGAGCTGGCGGATGCCTGTGCCGACGCCGCCGTGCCGCAGACCGGTCCGCTCCCGGGCGCCTACCGCAAGAGTGCGCTGCCGGTGCTCGAGCGGCGCCTGGCGGAAGGCCGTTACGCGCTCCGCGAAGCGCTCGACGAGCTCGACACAGGACGGCTCGAGATCGACGATTCTTTCCTGGTCAACGTGAACACCAAAGATGAGCTTCGACGTCTCGGGTAACGCCTACGACCGGTTCATGGGCCGGTATGCGCGCGAGCTCGCGCCCGCGTTCGCGGACTTCGCCGGCGTCCGGGAGGGCACGGTCGTGGACGTCGGCTGCGGCTCCGGGATCCTGACCGAGGAGCTCGCCCGTCGCGTCGGCGCCGAGAACGTGGCCGCGGCCGATCCGTCGCCGATGCTCGAGGCATGCCGCGAACGAGTGCCGGAAGCGGACGCCCGCCCCGCTACCGCGGAAGAGCTGCCCTGGCCCGACGACAGCTTCGACGCCGCGCTCGCGCAGCTCGTCCTCCACTTCCTCGACGACCCGGTCGTCGGCGTCAAGGAGATGCGCCGAGTCACGAGGCCGGGCGGCGTCGTGGCGGCCAGCACCTGGAACTTCCCGCAGATGCCCCTCTTGCGGACGTTCTGGGAGTCGGCCCGCGACCTCAGGCCTGATGCCCCCGCAGAGACGCAGCGGTTCGAGGCGCTCGACGAGCTCACAGTGATCGGGCGAAGAGCCGGCCTCGAGAAGGTCGAGACGGCGTCGCTCGACGTCTCGATCCGGTACGAAAGCTTCTCCAAGCTCTGGAGCACGTTCGAGCTCGGCGTCGGGCCTGCGGGAGAGTTCTTCGTCTCGCTGCCGGAGGCGGATCGCGAAACGATCCGTGTCGAGTATCAGCGCCGGCTCGGGAATCCCGACGGCGGCTTCGACCTCCCGGCACAGGCCTGGGCGCTGCGGGGACGCGCCTAGGCCACGCGCTGGAGCACGCGCTCGCGCTCGCGGCCGGTGCCGATCAGGCAGACCTCGACGCCGAGCCGCTGCTCGATCAGCTCGACGTACGCGCGCGCCGCGGCGGGCAGCTCCGACACGTCGGTCAGCGAGTCGAGCGGCTGCTCCCAGCCCGGCAGCGTCTCGTAGACCGGCTCGCAGTGGTGGAAGTCGCTCTGGTGGGCGGGGAAGTCCTCGGTCTCGGTTCCGTCGCGCAGCCGGTAGCGGACGCAGACGGGCAGCTCGGCGAATGCCGAGAGGACGTCGAGCTTCGTCAGCGCGAGCGAGGTCATGCCGTTCAGCCGCACCGCGTAGCGCAGCGCGACGAGGTCGAGCCACCCGCAGCGCCGCTCGCGGCCCGTGACGGTGCCGAACTCGCCGCCGAGCTCGCGCAGCCGCTCCTGGTCGGCGCCCTCGATCTCCGTCGGGAACGGGCCCTCGCCGACGCGCGTGACGTACGCCTTCGCGACGCCGAGCACGCGGTCGATCCTCGTCGGCCCGATGCCGGTGCCCACCGCCGCGCCGCCCGCCACCGTCGGCGACGAGGTGACGAACGGGTAGGTGCCGTGGTCGAGGTCGAGCAGCGTCCCGTGCGCGCCGTCGAAGAGGACGCGCTTGCCGTCGGTGAGCGCGCGGTCGACGAGCAGCGACGTGTCCGCGATCATCGGCCGCAGCCGCTCGGCGTAGCCCTCGTAGCGCTCGACCAGGCCCTCGGGCTCGACCCGCTCGGCGCCGTAGACGCGCTCGAGCCAGACGTTCTTCTCCGGGAGGGCGACCTCGATCTTCTGGCGCAGGATCTTCTCGTCGAGCAGGTCCTGAACGCGGATCCCGAGCCGGTACGCCTTGTCCGCGTAGGTCGGGCCGATCCCGCGGCGGGTCGTGCCGATCTTGAGCCGGCCGAGCCGGCGCTCGGAGCCGCGGTCGATCGCCTGGTGCCACGGCATCACCAGGTGCGCGTTGCCGGACAGGCGGATCAGCCCCGTCGAGACACCGCGCGACTCGAGCTCGTCGAGCTCCTCGATCAGCACCTGCGGGTCGACGACGCAGCCCGCGCCGATCACGCACTCCTTGCCCTGCAGGATCCCCGACGGGATGTGCTTGAGCTTGAAGGTCTCGCCGTCGACCACGATGGTGTGGCCGGCGTTCGGCCCGCCGTTGTAGCGGCAGACCAGGTCAGAGTCCCGCGCGAGCAGGTCGACGATCTTGCCCTTCCCCTCGTCGCCCCACTGCGCCCCGACGATCACGGTCGCAGGCACGAGCCGCAGTGTGCCTTACGGCGCGGCTACCAGAGCGGCGAGGTCGGCTCGGCGCGCACAGGCGCGCCCGCGCGGATCACGCGGATGCGGTGGCCGCGGGGGCACGACGTCCAGCCGAGCGCCTGGTCGAGCCGTAGGTTTCCCTCGGCGGTCATGCCCGCGTACTCGCCTGAGTGCAGGCCCTCGGCGCAGGCCTGGCAGACGACCGTGAACGCCGTGGCCCGCGCCAGCACGACGACCGTCTGCTCGTAGACGCTCATGCCCTGTCCCGCTCCCGGCGCCGGCAAAGCCGGCACCTCCGCTCCTTCTTGAGCTCCGTCGAGCCTACGCTCATGCCGCAGGGGCCAGGTCGGCGAACTTCGCGTAGCGCTTCAGGAACGAGAGCTTGACCGTTTCCGTCGGCCCGTTGCGGTGCTTGGCCAGGTGCACCTCGGCCACGCCCTGCTGGTCGGACTCATCGTTGTAGTACTCGTCGCGGTAGATGAAGATCACGAGGTCGGCGTCCTGCTCGATCGAGCCGGACTCTCTCAGATCCGAGAGGATCGGGCGCTTGTCATGGCGCTGCTCGACCGCCCGCGAGAGCTGCGACATCGCGATGATCGGGACGTCGAGGTCGCGGGCGAGCACCTTCAGGTTGCGCGAGATCTGCGAGACCTCTTGCACCCGGTTCTCGACCGACGCGCCCGACGACATCAGCTGGAGGTAGTCGACGACGATCAGGCCGAGGCTCGGCTCGCGCGACTTGAGGCGGCGGGCCTTGGAGCGGATCTCCATCATCGTGATCGAGCCGGTGTCGTCTACGTGGATCGGCGCCTTCGCCAGCCGGTCGCAGGCGGCCGTCAGGCGCGGCCAGTCGTCGGCGCCGAGCTTGCCGGTGCGCAGGCGCTGCGACTCCACCTTGGCCTCGCTGCACATCAGGCGCTGCGTGACCTCGGACTTCGACATCTCGAGCGTGAAGATCCCGACCGGAACCTGATTGCGCACCGCCAGGTTCGCGGCCATGCAGAGCCCGAGGCCCGACTTGCCCATGCTCGGGCGGGCGGCGACGATGATCAGGTTGCCCGGCTGGAAGCCGGAGGTCAGACGGTCGAGGTCGCGGTACCCCGAGGGCGTTCCGGTCACGTCGGCGCCGGACTCGTAGAGCGCGGTGATTCGCTCGAAGCTGTCCTTCAGCAGCTCTTCGATGTGACTGAAGTCGCTCGTCACCCGGGACTGCGAGAGGTGGAAGACGATCTGCTCCGCCTGGTCGACGAGCTCGGTCGCGTCTCCCGGCCGCTCCCAGCCGAGGGTGGAGATGTCGCCGCCGGCTCGGATCAGCCCGCGGAGCGTTGCCATCTCGCGCACGATCCGCGCGTAGTGGCCGGCATTCGCGCTCGCCGGAACGAGGCGCGCCAGCTCGTGGATGCGCACGCGCCCGCCCGCGCCCTCGAGCTCCCCGCGCTCTTCGAGCTCGTCGACGAGGGTGATCGCGTCGACGGGCTCTCCTTTCGCGTAGAGCGCGAGGGCGGCGCGGTAGATGATCCCGTGACTCTCGCGGTAGAAGTCGCTCGCGTCCAGAACTTCGCTGACCGCCCCGATCGCGCCGGGGGAGAGCATCATCGCGCCGAGGACAGATTCCTCGGCTTCGAGATTCTGCGGCGGGACCGGGGCGGTCGGCGAGGCCTGGGCGAGTTGGGCCATCGGCTGACTACCCAAGCACGCTCGCGGCGCTTGTGGAAGGTCTGGACGACGGCCCTTTCGACAGGGCCGCCAGTTTCAGACGGGTCCGGTTTGCAGGCATAAGGGAACGCATGTTCCCACGACCTCCGGACGACACCTGTGGGCGGATTTCCCGCTCGGAGCGGGAAGTTCCTCGGAAATTCCACAGGCCCGCTCGCGCCTGTGGAGAAAACTGTGCGCTCTTGTTACACGCCGGGAGGCTGCTCTGGCTCTGGCTCGGCTTCGGGCTCCGCAACTTCGGCCTCAGCCTCAGCGCCAGCCTCGTCCTCGGCCTCGCTCTCGTCCTCTTCCACGACCGCCTGGATCACGGCCTCCGCCTGAGCGTGCTCGGCCTCGGCGGCCGCCTGCGCCTCCGCCTCGGCCTTGGCCTCCGCCTCGGCGATCGACTCGAGCTCCTCCTCGGGCGGCAGCTCGCCGCCTTCGGGGACGACCGCGACCCGCAGCGTCGCGGTCACGTCGGGAAAGAGCTCGACCGGCACCTTGTAGCGCCCGATCCGCTTGATCGACTCGGGCAGGTCGAGCTTGCGCCGGTCGACCCGCACCTTCAGCTCCTGCCAGACCTTCTCGGTGATGTCGGTCGCGGTGACCGAGCCGAAGAGCGTGCCGGTCTCGCCGGCCGGGACGTCGAAGCGGATCTCTGCCGACTCGATCCGGGTGAGGATCTCCTGCGCGTGCTCGAAGCTCTGCGCCTCCTGGCGGGCCCGCTTCTCCTCGTGCTTGCGCAGCTCTGCGACCTTGCCGGGCGTTGCCGTCTCCGCGAGCTTGCGCGGCAGTAGGTAGTTACGCGCGAAGCCGGGCGCCACGTCGACGACGTCGCCGCGCAGCCCGACCTTCTCGACGTCTTGCCTCAGGATGACCTGCATTAGCGCTCCTCCCAGCAATGAGCGCCCGTCTCTCGCCCGCTATCACGCTGCGCCAGAGCCCACCCTCGCCTTTGCCCAGGCAACCAGCCTGGGCCGCAGACGAGTGCGACCTCTGGCTTGGTGCTAGCGAACGAGAGCCTGGGCATCATCACTGGCAGGAGCGCGTTAATTGGTGGAGTAGGGGAGCAGCGCGACCTCGCGGGCCCGCTTGACGGCGAGCGCGACCTGGCGCTGGTGCCGCCGGCAGGCGCCGGTGATCCGCCGCGAGCGGATCTTGCCCTTCTCCGAGACGTAGCGCCGGAGCTGGTTGATGTTCTTGTAGTCGACCTCTTCCACCTTCTCGCGGCAGAAGTAGCAGTTGCGCTTGCGGATCGGCCCGCCGGGCGCGGGGCGGCCCCCCTTGCGCTGCTGCTGTCGCTGGTCTCGCTGCGCCATCAGAACGGGATGTCGTCGTCGCCGGCGGAGCCGAAGTCGGCGCTCTCGGCCTGCGTGCCGGCGCCGCTCGGAACGAACTGCGGCTGCCCGCCGCCCTCGCCGTCCTGGCGGCTGCCGAGGAACTGGACACTGTCCGCGATGATCTCGACCGCCTGGCGCTTGGTGCCGTCCTGCGCCTCCCACTCGCGCCAGTCGAGGCGCCCGTCGACGCCCACCGGGCGGCCCTTGGCGAGGTACTGGGCGCAGCTTTCGCCCTGGTTGCCCCAGACCGTGACGTCGAAGTAGTTCGGCTTGTCGCCCCACTCGCCGGTGGCGCCGTCCTTCTGGCGCGTGTTGACGGCGAGGCGCAGCTTGCAGACGGCCGTGCCGCTCGGCGTGTGACGGAGCTCTGGATCCTTGGTCAGGTTGCCGACCAGGACGACGCGATTGATGTTGGCCATTACTCCCTCTCCTCTCGGGCGATCTCTTCCGGTTCCGAATCCTGACTCGCGGGGACGCTCGCCGCCAGAGGCTCTTCGGGGCCGGACTCTTCGGGGCCGGGCTCCTCGGGTCCGGCCTCCTCGGCCATGGGCTCTTCGCGGCTGGGCTCTTCGCGGCTGGGCTCCTCGTGACGGGGCTCCTCGTGACGGGGCTCCTCACGGCTCGGCTCGAAGTGGCTCGGCTCAGGTGGCCGGCCCGATGCGCCCTTGACGCGGCGAACGGCGAGGTGGCGCATGACGCCGTCCGTGATCCGCAGCACGCGCGAGACCTCGTCCAGCGTGTCCGGGGCAGCGTCGAAGGTGAGCAGGTGGTACGCGCCCTCCGGCTTGTGGTCGATCTCGTAAGCGAGCCGCCGGCGACCCCACGGCTGGTGCTCGTTCCAGCTGCCGCCGCCCTTCTCGATCGTCTCCCGGGTGCGCGAGACGATCTCGTTCTGGCGCTCGTCAGGGAGCTCAGGGTCGAGCAGCAGCAGGATCTCGTAGTCGTTCACGTTCCCGAACCTCCCTTCCTTCGGTCTCAGGCGGCCTCACCGGCGGGCGCCGCTCGGGAACGGACGGCGCGATGGCGAGGCAGGAAGGCGGCCAGTGTAGCATCGGCCTCGTGCGTCACAAGACAGCGTGGCTGGCCGGCGCCGCGGGCGCGGCGATCGCCGTCTACAGGAAGATGCGGCGGCCGAGTCCCGCGCCGGTCGAGGATCCGCGCGCCGAGGAGCTGCGGCGCAAGCTCGACGAGTCGCGCGACCTCGAGGCCGACCGCGCGGAGGTCGAGTCGGCGGAAACGCCGGTCGATCAGGCCGACCCGGCGGAGGTGGCCGACCGCCGCACCGCCGTGCACGAGCAGGGCCGCGCCGCCGCCGAGGAGATGCGCCGCTCTGACGGGTCTTAGGGCCGGACGAACGCGCGCACGCCGTTTGCGAGGCCGACCGCCACGCGCTGCTGGTACGACGCGGTGTGCAGCAGCCGCCAGTCGGTCGGGTTCGTCAGGAAGCCCGTCTCGACGAGCGTGACCGGGACGTCGGCCCAGTTGAACCCGGTCAGGTCGCTGCGCTTGACGATGCCGCGGTCAGGGGCGCCCGTCGCCGCGACGACGGCCTTCTGCAGCGCGAAGCCGGCGCGCGCGCTCCGCGCGTAGACGTCGTCGGTCCAGCCGCGGTGCCAGGCGGGCACCAGCGTCGAGACCCCGTGAAGCGACCGGTACGCAGAGCCGTCGGCATGGATCCGGATCATCAGCGCGGCGCGCCGGCGGTTGCAGAACTTCGCGCGGGCGATGTTGCCGTTGCCGTCGCCGAGGTGGATCGTCGGGCCGGTTCGGGTCATCGCCACCCGGTAGCCGCGGGCGAGCAGCACCGCCCGTGCCCGCCGAGCGATCGCGAGCGCCACCGGCGCCTCGCCGCGCGTTCCCCCGCCGTCCTTGATCTTCAACACCTTCGAGCCAGGCCCGATCGGCTCGAGCTGCCGCCCGACAGCCGGCGGCGTGCCGTGCCCCGGGTCGAGGCAGATCAAAGCTGCTGCCGCGGCGACACCTATTGCCCCGATCACGACAGGGCCGCGCCGATCACGCCAGTCGTTCTGCCAGATACGCGAGCCCGAGCGGGTAGCGGTACTCGACCGCCGAGTGCGTCCCGTCGAACAGCTCGAAGAAGTAGTCGGTCACCCCGATTGCCTCGAGCTCGCGGCGGAACGCCTCCGCGCCGAGGTCGAGGAAGAACTGGTCGCGCTTGCCGCAGTCGATGTAGATCGCCTTCAGCGAGCGGAGCGCGTCGGCGTAGCGCGCCACCATCCGCACCGGGTCCCAGGCGAGCCAGCGCTCCCAGACCTCGGGCCGGAGCTCACCCGTGTCGGTGTCGTAGGGCATTTGCACGGTCCCGTCCTCGTCGGCCGAGTAGCAGGCGGCCATGCACCAGTCGTTCAGGAGCGTCGAGTCGGAGTCCTTCGAGAGGGCCGGGCGGCTGCGGAAGTCCTCCCAGAAGCGCTCGAAGGAGCCCTCGTAGTCGTCGCGCAGCGTCCTGACCGAGCGGCGCCAGTCGGGTGCGTAGCACATCTCGAAAAGCGCATCGCCGGCATGCGTGGCGAGCCCGCCGAAGACGTCCGGCCGCAGCATCGGGTTGACCATCGCGCCGTACCCGCCGCTCGACTTGCCGGCGATCCCGCGGTGCTCCGGCGCCGGCTTCGTCCGGTAGTTGGCGTCGACCCACGGGACGAGCTCGTCGCAGATGTACGTGTGGTAGCGGCCCGTGCCCGGCGAGTCGATGAACTGGCTGCCGCCGATCGACGTCCAGGCGTCGAGGAAGACGAGCACGCAGGGCGGGCAGTCGCCGCTCGCGATCGCCTGGTCGGCGAGCTCCGGGAAGTTCCGCCGGAACGGGAAGCGGTTCCGCCACATGTCGAGCTGGCCGGTGAGCCCCTGGATGTTGTAGATGGCCGGGTAGCGGCGCTCGGGATCGTCGTCGTAACCCGGCGGCACGTAGACCCAGAGCGGCCGCACGTGCGGGTCGCCGAGCGGGTTGTCCTTCAGGACCTCGCTCTCGAACTCGTGCTCGTCGAAGCGGCCGGCGGGCTCGTACGACCAGGGCTCCATCACCGGCATGCTACGGAACCGCGACGGGGAGCTTCGCCTGCTGTAGGAGCACGCGCAGCTCCTGGGCGTTCACGGGCGCCTGCGCGATCGTCTGGCCGCCCACATCGGAGCGCCCGTTGTTGTTGAACATCGCGTAGACGACCTCGGCTCTCTCGGCCAGCTCGCCGAGCGGCCCGACCCACTCGCGCAGCTCGTCCTCGGAGTAGAGGTGGTCGAACCGCTCGGCCGCGGAGCCGGTGCGCTTGTTCCAGGTCTGCGCGTTGCGGCCGTGGAAGCGGATGTAGGCCGTCGGGCTCGTGGTCGCGACGACGGTGGGGAGGACGTTGCGCCCCTCCATGCGCGGCGCGTCGACCATCACGTAGGTCAGCCCGTGCCGCTCGAGGAAGGCGAGCGTCTCGTCGCGGTGCTCGTCGTCGAGCCAGGCCGCGTGCCGGAACTCGACGAGCGCCTCGTCGCCCTGCAGCTGCTCGGCCGCCCACTCGAGGTAGTCGAGCGACGCCGGCTTCGGCACGACGTACGACGGGAACTGCAGCAGGATCCCGCCGAGCTTGCCCGTCTCGCGCAGCGGCACGAGCGCGTCGTGGAAGCGGCGGAAGATCTCGGCCCGGAACTCACGCGACGGACGCTCGACGCGGCCGCGCTTGTCGAGCGGCGCCTCGTCGCGCAGGTCGGGCGGGAGCTGCTCGACCTTGACCGGGTGCCGCGTCATCACGCCGAACGCCTTCACGTGCATGACGAACCCCTCGGGCGTGCGGTCGGCCCAGTTCTGCACCATCTCGCGGGCCGGCAAGTGGTAGTAGGTCGAGTTCGCCTCGACCGTGTCGAAGCGCTCCGCGTAGTAGCGCAGCCGCTCCTCGGCGCCCTTGATCTCGCGCGGATAGAAGTAGCGCGAGAGCGACTCGTCGGCCCAGGAGCAGGTCCCGATCCGGATCGGCGCGGCCACGCCTCGATGCTACTCGGCTCAACGCACCAGGACTTCGATCGTGTCGTCGTCGGTCACCGTGTGTGAGCGGCCGACGCGCTGACCGGGGAACTGGGCGGAGTCGCCCCAGACGCGTGCGCCGGTGCACTCCTCCGCGAGCTCCTGGTGAATCGCGCGGGCCACGTCGGCGATGGAGGCCGGCGGACGCAGGGCCAGTGGCTCGGACTCCTCGTCGCCGGGCCGCCGCACGAAGACGCGCATCAGGCCGGTCAGCTTCCAGAGCTCGGCTCGGAACCGGTCGAGGCTCGCATCGTCGAGCACGGAGACGCCCACCGTCCCCGGCGGTGCCTGCGCCTCATCGGTCTTCGTGGCGGCGACGAGCGTCGGCAGATCGATCCCCGCCGCCGCGAGCTCGCGTTTGACGAGATCGAGCTCCTCGAGCGGGGCGCTCGCGTCATGGCAGAGCACCATCGCGTCCGCCCCCCGCAGGACGCCGAGCAGCGCGCGGCCGCCGCCGCGATCCTCGTGGGCGCCTTCGATCAGTCCGGGGATCTCGACCAGCTGCACGAGGACGCCGCCGATGCGCGTGAGCGCCGGGACCGGGCGCGTGGTCGTGAACGCGTAGTCGCCCGTCTTGATCTGCACGTTCGAGAGCGCCTGCAGCAGCGATGACTTCCCCGCATTCGGCGCTCCCACGAACGCGATCTGGGCAGCTCCCTCGCGCCGCACGGCGATCGAGTCGCGGTGGATGACTCGCTTGCGCACACGGGTCTCCTCCAGCTCGCCTTCGACCCATTTGCGCAAGTCCGCATACGGGCCGTTCTTGTAGCCGGGCAGCTCGGTGAGGATCGCCCGCAGTTCCCGGATCCGCTCGGCGCCCTCCTTGCCGACGAGGCGCCGTTTGATCACTTGCTTGTACGTGCGATGCGGCATCGGCATCGCGCACCTCCCTTTGTGTCAGAGCGAGAGAGTGCGCGAGCAGCAGCCGTCAAGGCCGCGCAGCGCGCCCTTTTCCCGCCGCTTCCTCGGACGCTGGTTCCGGAAGCGGCGGATCAGCCGGCTTGGCTGTGGACCTTCGCGTGCCAGGAGCTCATCGCGGGCGACCCTAGCATGCGCACTACTCGGCGGCCGGCTCCCCGACCGGCGCGGCCGGCTCGGCCATCTCGGCCCCCTTCTTGATGCCGACGGCGATGCCTCCGACCAATGCCTTGCCCTCGAGGACGAGCACCGGCGCGTCCGGGTCGTCCTGGGCGGGCGTGCCGACGTCGACGCCTCCGACGAGCGCCGTCACGCTCGACTCGATCCGCCAGGTCGGCGGAACCGTGATCGCGATCCCGCCGAACAACGTGCGCACCGACAGTCGTGCGTCCGGCGCGAGCTCGGCCTCGCGCAGGTCGACGGCGATGCCGCCGTACCAGGCCACCATTGAGCCGCCCTTGAACGCCTTCGAGCGGTTCGTCAGGTCGATCCCGTCCATGATCGCGACGAGAGCGAGCTCGTCGCTCTCTTCGTCTCCGCGTGAAGGCACGGCCCCCTTCGCGAAACGGGCCGCGGCCATCATCCCGCTCCAGAAGCCGAGCGTGAACAGCAGTGGTGAACGAATGAAGCGCATGCGCTGAGCCTATCGAAGGCGCTCGGCGCGTTCTTTGATGCCGCGCAGCATCTTGCGCTCCATCACCAGCGAGCCCGGCTCCATCGGGATCATCCCGAGCTTGTCCCTGAGGCGAGGTAGGCGGAAGCGGTTGCGGCTGATCAGCCTCGTCTTGCCGTCCCGCTCCTGGAGGACGAACGTCCAGACCCAGTTGCCGTCGGCGGAGCGCAATGCGAGCACGCGCCTCGGGCTCGACGCGTTCGAAGCGCATCTGGTTCTGGCCCAGGCCGAAGCCCTCGCCGACCTCGGGGTGCTGGAACTCCGGCAGCACGCGGTCGGCGCTGTGCATGTTCAGGCCGAGCAGGTTCTCGATCCAGTCGTAGGTGTACGCGCCGCCGCGCGGTGCCGGGCCCATCTGCGCGAGCCACGGCCAGACGGCCGAAGGCGGCGCCTCGATCGTGATCGCCCGGGTCGCGACGCCGTCGGCATCCGCGAGCAGCTCGTCGCCGGGTAGCGGGGCCGCCGCTTCGGCCGCGGTCGCGCCCCAGTTCATGATCCACGGCCGAAGCCGAGTGCGATAGACAAGGCCGGCGAAGATGCCTGCGAGAGCGATCGAGCGAGCCTTCATGAGGGCCTTGCGGGGCCGCGCTCTAACCGGCGACGGCCTGCTCGGGCCTCGTCGCCGCGGCCACGCTCGCGAGCGGCAGGTCGACGTAGAAGCTCGAGCCCGCGCCCTCGCGCGAGGCCAGCGAGATCCGGCCCTGCATGCGGCGGACGAGCTCGCGCGAGATGTAGAGCCCGAGCCCGCTGCCGCCGACGCCGCGGCTGAGGTGCGGGTCGACCCGGTAGAACTTGCCGAAGACCCGCTGCTGCTCGGCCGAGGGAATCCCGATCCCCTGGTCGCGGACGGCGATCCGGACGCTGCTCGCGAGCTGCTCGATCTCGACCTCGACGCGGCCGCCCTCCGGTGAGTACTTGACAGCGTTCTCGACCAGGTTGAGCAGCACCTGGCGCAGCCGGTTCTCGTCGGCGAGGACCGACACGCTTCCGTCCTCTCCGACGAACTCGATCTCGATGTCCGCTCTGTCCGCGAAAGCGGTTCCCATCTCCTCGACGACGTCGCGAGCGAGCGGGCCGAGCTCCACCCGCTCCTCAGCGAGCTTCAGCCGGTTCGAGCTGAGCGTGTTCGCGAGCAGGATGTCGCCCGCGATCCTGGTCAGCCGCTCGCACTCGAGGCTGATGATCGCGAGCAGCTTGCCGCTCACCGCGCCGTCCAGAACGAGGTCCTTGCGCCGCAGCGTCTCGGCCGCGCCGTAGATCGCGGCCAGCGGCGTCCTCAGCTCGTGCGAGATGGTCGCGACGAAGTCGTCCTTGAGCTCGTCGAGCGTGCGCTCCTGCGTCACGTCGCGGAACGCGTAGACGATGCCGTCGCCGAAGTGAACGCCCGAGATCGAGAGCCAGAGCTCCCTGCCGTCCACCTCGAGCGGGAGCGCTCTCGCGGTCGCCCCGCCGGGGCCGGGCAGCTCGCCGACCGGGATCAGCGGCTCCAGCTCGGCCCATCTGGGGAGGACATCGGCGGCGGCCCGGTCGAGGACGTCCGCGGGCGCCAGGCCCGTGATCGCGGCCGCGCCGGGGTTCCAGTGGCGGACGAAGCCGGCCCCGTCGACGAGGAGGACGCCGTTGTCGACGTGCTCGAGCACGCGCGCGTGCCGTTCGAGCGCGAGCCGCTGCTCCTCGACCTGGCGGCCCAGCTGCCGCAGCTCGATCGCCCGCTCGAGCGACGCCGCGAAGTAGTCGCGGTCGATCGGCTTCTGGACGAAGTCGTAGGCGCCTCCGCGCAGCGCCTGCACCGCGAGGTCGTGCTCGCCGTGACCGGTGATCAGGAGCGTCGGGGTCTCCGGCCTGAGCTCTTTGATCTCGCGCAGCACGGCGAGGCCGTCCTCCCCGGGCATCTTGATGTCGGTGACGACGGCGTCGTAGTCGACCTCCGCCACGCGCTCGAGCGCGTCGGCCGCGTTGTCGCACGTGTCGATCCGGATCCCGTCGAGCCGTAGCCGCAGCGTCTGCGGCAACGCCTCCAGGAGCGCCTGGTCGTCATCGACGATCAGGATGTGGGCGCTCAGGCTCACCCGGCCGCCTGCTCGTACTGCTCTCGGTCGATCAGGGGCAGCTCGATCAGGAAGCTCGCACCCCGCGCGCGTCGCCGTTCGATCGAGATCTCGCCGCCGTGCTCCTTGAGGATGCTGTAGGTAATCGAGAGGCCGAGCCCGGTGCCGGTGCCGACCTCCTTGGTCGTGAAGAACGGATCGAAGATGCGCTGCTCGAGCTCGGCCGGGATCCCGTGGCCGCTGTCGGAGAAGCGGATGACGATCTTCTCCTCGTCGCGCGTCGTCTCGATCCGCACCGTCTTCGTGCGCGCGTCCTCGAGCGCGTCCCGCGCGTTCGTGAGCAGGTTGACGAAGACCTGCTCGAGCTGGATCGGGTTCCCGAAGACGACGAGCTCTTCGGCGCAGAGGTCGAGCTCGACGTCGATCCCTCGGAGTCGGAGCTGCTCCTGCATCAGCAGCAGGGAGCGCTCGATCACCTCGTCGACGTCCGCGGGCTCGAACGTGACCGGCGCCGCGCGGCCGAAGGTTCGGAGGTGCGAGATGATCATGGTCGCCTTCCGCACCTGCTCCATCGCCCGCTCGAGCTCCTGGGTGGCGGCCTCGGCGTCGAAGCGCCCGAGCCGGAGCTGGTCGAGGACGTTGCCGACGAACAGGCCGATGTTGTTCAGCGGGTTGTTCAGCTCGTGGGCGACGCCGGTGGTGAGCTCGCCGAGGGTCGCGAGCTTGCCGGCCTGGACGAGCTGCTCCTGCTTCTCGCGCAGCTCCTGCTCGCGGCGCTCCATCTCCTGCGTCGTCTCGCGGAGGTCACCCATGATGTGGATCATCGCCTTGCGGCTGTCGCCCAGCCGCTGGTTGGACTGGTGCGAGTCCTTGAGGATGTGGAGCATCGCCTTGCGCTGCTCGCCGAGCTTGCGGTTCGACTCGTTGAGGTCGCCCATGATGTGAATCAGCGCCCGGCGGCGCTCCTCGGCCTGGGCGACCCTGTGCTCGAGCTGGGCGATCTCCTCGCGGAGAGTCGCTTCGTCAGGCTCGGCGTGCGCCTCGCTCTCGGTCATCAGGACGAGGAGCGCTCCCGCTTGGCTTGCTCGTTCTCGGCCTTGAGCTGCTCGAGCTCCTTCTCGAGCGCGATCATCTTCAGCTCGCGGCCGACCACGACCTCCTCGAACTTCTCGAGGTCGAGGATCTTCTCCTGCAGCTCCGTCTTCGACTGCTCGAGGTCGCGCACGACCGCTTCGTAGGCACGCATGTCGCGGAGCACGCCGATCGCGCCGATCACGTTCCCGTCGCCGTCCCGCAGGGCGGAGGCGTTGAGGCTGGTCGGGATCACCTCGCCGGTCGCCGCCCGCGGGTTGAGAAGGGCGTTGCGGGTGACGCCGCGCTCGACCACCTCGCGCAATGCGGCCGTGAACTCGAGGGTCTCCTCCTCGCTGATGAAGCGCGAGAGCGACTGCTCGACCACCTCGTCCCGGCGGAAGCCGAGCAGCTCGGAGACGGCGTCGTTGGCCTCGAGGATCTTGCCCTCGAGGTCGGAGACGAAGACCGGGTCGGGCGCGTTCTTGATCAGGCTCTCGGCGTAGGCGCGCGCCTTGTCCAGCTCGCGCATGTCGCGGAGGACGCCGATCGCGCCGATCACCGAGCCGTCCGCGTCTCTCAACGCGGATGCGTTCAGCGTCGTGGGAATGACCTCTCCCGAGGCGCTGCGCGGATTCAGCACCGCGTTTCGGGTGACACCGCGCTCGACCACCTCGCGCAGGGCGGCCGTGAACTCGCGGGTCTCCTCGGGGCTGATGAAGCGCGAGAGCGATTGCTCGACGACCTCGTCCTGCCGGAAGCCGAGCAGCTGAGAGACCGCGTCGTTCGCCTGCAGGATCTTGCCTTCGAGGTCGGAGACGAAAACGGGGTCGGGCGCGTTCTTGATGATGATGTCCGCCGCCAGCGCGCCGCGTGCGGCAGCGCCATCGGTCTGCGCTCGGACAGGGGTCAAGACCTTCTTGGCCATGAGCCTTCCTCCGAAATTGTTTGGGCGGCGATGACGCGGGGCTTACGCGCTGCATTGTGCGCATGGCGCATGTTCGAGCAGCCGTCGCGCCGATCACCGAACCGTCCGCGTCTCTCAGAGCGGATGCGTTCAGCGTCGTGGGAATGACCTCTCCCGACGCGCTGCGCGGGTTGAGCACCGCGTTGCGGGTGATCGCCGCGCTCGATCACCTCGCGCAGGGCGGCCGTGAACTCGCGCGTCTCCTCGGGGCAGATGAAGCGCGAGAGCGACGGCTCGACCACCTCGTCCAGGCGGAGGCCGAGCAGGCGCGGCGAGACCCGCGTCGTTCGCCTGGCAGGATCTTGCCTTCGAGATCCGAGACGAACACGGGGTCGGGCGCGTTCTTGGGAATGATGATGTCCGCCGCCAGCGCGCCGCGCGCGGCAGCGCCGTCCGTCTGCGCTCGAACAGGGGTGCAGGACCTTCTTGGCCAGGAGCCTGCGGCCATGCCAAGGCCTCTGCAGCGAAGAATTGTTTAGGCCGCGATGACGCGCCCGGGCAACGCGCGGCACCTTCTGTAGCAGCGTAAGCCCTTTCGATCAAGGGAGCCGGCCGGACTCGAACCGACCGAGCTGTGAGTGCTACCGACGAAAGCCGGCCGACTCCCTCAGGAGCGCGATCGTCCTGCGCACCTCGTCCACATGCGCGGCCCCGAGCGCCTCGTCCTCGAGGAGGAAGCGCTCGAGCACCCGCACGAGCGCCTCGCAAGCCGCCGGGGGGAGCACGTCGCGCTGGTCGGCCGCCCGCCGCATCTCCTCGTGCCAGCTGTGGGCGTACCCGCAATCGAAGGTGGTGTCGGCGGCCGCTTCCATCACCTGGATAGTGGTCGCCTGCACCTGCTCGCGGCGTCCGTACTCGGCCACAATCCGCGCCCCGAAAGGGTGAATTGCGTAACTACCTGATGCCGCTAGTAGCTCCGCTCCTCCGGCTGCCACTTGGTGAGCGTCACCGGCTTCCAGCTGAGGCGAGGGCCGTCGTCCCAGCGGATGACCGAGTGCTTGAGGAAGTTCTCGTCGTCGCGCGCGGGAAAGTCATCCGGGCGGGAGTGCGCGCCGCGGCTCTCCCTTCGCGCGATCCCGGCTTCGAGCATGCAGGCCGCGAGATCGAGCATCGAGCCGAGCTCGAGCGCCTGGGTGAGGTCGCTGTTGAACACGCGACCTTTGTCCTCGACGACGACGCTGCGGTAGCGCTCGCGCAGCTGCTCGATGATCTCCCGCTGCTCGAGCATCGGCTGCTCCCGGCGGAAGAGGCCGAAGTTGCGGTGCATCGACGCCGCCAGCTCGTCGCGAATCGCCCACGGCCGCTCGCCGGTCGAGCGGTCGAGCAGGGCGCGTAGCTCCCGCTCGGCGTCTCGCTCGAGCGACTCCGGCACCGTGACGGTGGTATGCCCGTGCGCCCACTCTGCGGCGGCGCGACCGGCACGCCTCCCGAACGTGATCGTCTCCATCAGCGAGTTCCCGCCGAGGCGGTTCGCGCCGTGAACGGAGACGCAGGCGCACTCTCCTGCCGCGTACAGACCCTCCAGCTCGGTGAGGCCGTCGGCATCGGTGTCGATGCCGCCCATGTGGTAGTGCGCGCCCGGCCGGACCGGGATCGGCTCCTGGATGGGATCGACGCCCGCGAAGGTCATCGACACCTCGCGCGTCCCGTGCAGGAGCTCGACGATCTTGTCCCGGCCGAGATGACGAAGGTCGAGGAGCACGCTGCCGTTGACGCCGCGCCCCTCGTCGATCTCGGTCTGCTCGGAACGCGAGACGACGTCGCGGCTGGCGAGCTCCATCGCGTTCGGTGCGTAGCGCTGCATGAACCGCTCGCCGTCGGCGTTCAGCAGCGTGCCGCCTTCGCCGCGGCAGCCCTCGGTGATGAGGATGCCGCTCGGGAAGAGCGTCGTCGGATGGAACTGCATGAACTCGACGTCCTCGAGCGGGACGCCTGCGTGCAGGGCCATCGCCGCGCCGTCCGCGGTGCAGGCGTAGGCGTTCGTCGTTCCCGCGTAGAGGCGGCCGGCGCCACCAGTGGCGACGATGACCGTCTTCGCCCCGATCGACTGCAGGCCGCCGTTCAGCAGGTCCCACGCGATCACTCCCTGGCAGCGGCCGTCGTCGACGACCAGCTTCCAGCCGAAGAACTCCTCGTACACCTTCAGCTCCCGCTTCAGCAGCTGCTCGTAGCAGACGTGGAGCAGGACGTGGCCGGTGATGTCGGCCGAGTAGATGGCACGCGGGTTCGAGGCGGCGCCGAACGGGCGCTGCGCGATCCGGCCCTGCTCGTCGCGGGAGAAGATGCAGCCCCATTCCTCGAGCTCGTAGATGTCGCCGGGTGCCTCCGCAGTGAAGACCTCGATCGCGTCCTGGTCGCCCAGGAAGTCGGAGCCTTTCACCGTGTCGAACGCATGCTGCTCCGGCGTGTCGGCCGTCGCGTTTCCGAGCGCCGCGTTAATGCCTCCCTCGGCCGCGCCCGAGTGGCTGCGCGTCGGATGGAGCTTCGAGACCAGCGCCACGTCGGCGCCGGCGTCGTGCGCCGCGATGGCGGCCCGCATGCCCGCCAGACCGGCGCCGATCACCAGCACTTCGTGCTGCTCGATCATGTCTTGGAAATCTACTCGGCCGAGTCAGAGATGAAGCGCCTGAGATGCGCGCCCGGACAGGATGCGCCCGACAACCCCGCTCGGGCGCCCGTCGCCGCTTGACTGGATCCGCCCGGCGCTCTAGCGTCGGGGCGTGGCCTGCAGGGTCGTTTGCATCTCGCACGCTACGGGCGCGGGAGGCGAAGAGGTCGGTCGACTCGTCGCCGAGCGCCTCGACTTCCTCTACGTCGACGAGGAGATCGTCGCTCGCGCAGCGGCCAAGGGAGGAATTGGGCCAGCCGAGGTTGCAGACGAGGAGCGGCGAAAGTCGCTCGCGGCCCGGCTGCTCGAGGCGATTGCACAAGGTGGAGGCGAGGCGGCGTGGGCGGTAGGGGGCCCGCCTCGAACCGGCGAGGGGTTCGCGAGCGACGAGGTGCGTGCTTTGATCCGCGAGACGATCGAACAGACGGCGGCCCGCGGAAGGGTAGTCATCGTTGCGCACGCCGCCTCGCGTGCGCTTCCTGAGGGGCCACATGCGCTTCGGGTGCTCGTCACAGCTTCCCCGGCCAAGAGAGCAAGCCGGCTCTGCGAAGAAGAGGGGATCGACCCGAAGCAGGCCGCCCGAGCGGTGAAGGATGCGGACGCAAATAGGCGCGACTACCTGAAGCGCTTCTACGACGTCGCCGAGGAGCGCCCGACCGACTACGACGTGGTGATCAACACCGATGTCCTGTCACCCGAGCAGACCGCGGATCTGGTCTCTCGGGCTGCTTCCGGCTAGCGGCCCCGGCTCCTCTCCAGACGCGGAGGTCGGGTCGCTTCTTCATTTGCGCACCAGCGAGCCCCGTCTCAGCTCGGTCGCGCCGAGGGTGGGCGCGCCGGTCGCACTTAGCGGAGCGGCGCCGGAGTCGAACCGACCGAGCCGTGGGTTGCACGACCGCACTGGTTTTGAAGACCAGCTGGGCCACCGGGCCCGTGCCGCTCCGACCCGAGCGTAGCGTCGCCGGCTCCGCGTCCGCTAGCCGCGCCTGCCTCTTTCTACTGAGCAACTAAGCGGAAAGTAGCCGATGCGATATCACCCTGGGTACGACAGCCTCCCTGGCGGACCCCAAGGAGGTGGACAAGATGAAGCTTCGATGGGCAGTTGCGGTGATCGCAGTTGCTGCTTTCGGCGCGGTTCCGGCATTTGCCGCACCCGCGCTCGTGAACCAGGGAAGCGCTATCGGACCGACACTCACCAAGATCGTCTACACGAGTAAGGCCGACGGCCAGACGGACATCTACACGATGGACGCGTACGGCAAGAACGTCTTCAACGTCTCGCACGACAAGACGATCGGCCTTCGCGCCGATGTCGAGCCCGTGTGGTCGCCGAGTGGCAACCTCGTCGTGTTCGAGCGGCAGTTCGCCAAGGGCGGCGCCGTCTTGATGGTGGCGAACGCCGACGGCTCGAACCTGCACGCGCTCACGCCGAGCCTCGCGCCGGGTGTGTGGAACTGCCACCCGAGCTGGGCGGACAATGACACGGTCTACTTCACCAGCAACCGTGACGGGAACTTCGATCTCTACTCCGTCATGGCCTCGGGCAAAGCCCTGACGCAGCTGACGAAGACTTCCGCGCCCGTCCAGAACCTCGGCCCGGCGATCTCGCCTGACGGGAAGACGGTCGTCTTCTCGCGGACGGGAGCGCCCTGGGGAGGCAACGGGCTGTACCTGCTCAAGCTGGGCAACGGCGCGCTCGTGCATCTCACCGCCGACTGGCAGGGCCAGACGTACTTCGACCCGGCCTGGTCGTCCAACGGCGCGCAGATCGCGTTCGCGAGCAACATGATGGGCTCGAACGACATCTGGCTGATCAACAGCGGCAGCAGCCCGATCAGCACGATGCAGAACCCCCTGCGGCTGACGTACAGCAAGTTCAGCGAAGTCCATCCGGCCTTCTCGCCGGACGGTCGTAGGATCGCGTTCGTCAGCGACAGGACCGGCGCGACCGAGATCTACACGATGCCCGCTCAGGGCAGCGCCGCACCGGTGGCGACCCAGCTCACGTTCGACAAGGCCTTCAAGGCCGACCCGAGCTGGCACATCGTCACGATCGGGCCGTACCAGGCAATCGGCTAGCCGGCTCGACTCTCGTGGGAGAGGCCCGCTGCGGCGGGCCTTTTCCGTTTGTGGGTCAGCCCCGGGTTGCGGAGCGGCGCAGGACGCGCTCGTCGCCGACGCGCCGGGTGAGGCCGTCCGCGTCGAAGCGCTCGAGGAGGAGCTGGGCGGTCCTGCGCGAGATGCCCAGGGCGTCGCGGAAGCCGGCGAGCGTGATCGGCGCGAGCTCGTGCAGTGCCTCGCGGCCCCGGTCGTAGAGCTCGGTCGAGACGGCGAGGCCGTCGCCGACGCGCTTCAGGCGGCCCTCGGCCTCGAGGTACGCGGCAAGCTCGCGGTCCTCGAGCCGGACGAGGTCGTTGCCTGCGAGCTGCGCTTCCAGCTCGGCCGCCGCGCCGGCCTTCTCGCCGAGCTTCGGCGCAGCGCCGGGCAGGTACGCCTTCCCGCCGCGCCGTTCGACGTGGAGCAGCTGCAGCACCGACGGCGCCCACGGCTCGGGCGGGAGCAGCTCGGCGAGCGGCAGGCCAGGGTCGAGGGGGGCCGTTTCGGCTCGCTGCCTGAGGCGCTCGCGGGCTTCGGCGCGCACCTCTTCGAGCCACTCGGGCGCAAAGAACCAGTCGCCTGCCTGCTCGAGCGCCGCGAGGCCGCGGGCCAGCTCTGCCGGGGAGAAGAGCCCGCGCGCCTGCAGGCTCGGCCCGCTGACGGGCTCGCGCACGAGCGCGCGAACGATCTCGACCGGGTCGCCGTGCTCGAGCAGCTCGAGCCGTTGCGGGTCGAAGGCGCGCGGCGGCGCCGGGTCGAGCACTGTGCCGCCGCCGACGGTGGTCTCGGCTCGGAGCACCACGCGGTCGCCGCGCGCGGCGACGATCGGCTCGCGCAGGCGTAGCTGGGCGAAGCGGCCCTCGCGGACGACGCGCGCTGCGACGTCCGCGGTTCCGAGGTGGACGGTCACCGCCGCCGGGACCGGCTCGAGCTCTTCCAGCACGACGTCGAGCCGCCACGTCACCGGGTAGTGGCCCGGCTCGACGAGCGCGTCGCCGCGTCGCAGCTTCGTCCGCTCGATGCCGGGCAGGTTGACCGCCACCCGCTGGCCCGCCTCGGCCCGCAGGACGTCGAGGTCGTGCACCTGCACGCTGCGGGCCCGCGTCCGCAGGCCAGACGGCTCGACGCGGAGCTCGTCGCCGGGCGCGATCGAGCCCGACCAAAGCGTGCCGGTGACGACGGTGCCGATCCCGGTCAGCGTGAACGAGCGGTCGATGTAGAGCCGGGTCGCTCCGGTCGAGCGGTCGCGCTCGGCTTCCCCTGCGGTGCGGCGCAGCGCCTCGCGCAGGTCGTCGAGGCCCTGGCCCGTCTTCGCGCTGACCGAGACGACCTCGGCGTCGGGGACGAGCTCCTGCGCCTCGGCGACCGCCAGCTCGAGCGTCTCCGCGTCGACCGCGTCGGCCTTCGTCACCGCGACGACGCCTCGATCGACCCCGAGCAGGCGGAGGATCGCGAGGTGCTCGTGCGTCTGGGGCCGCGCGCCTTCGCCCGCGTCGATCACGAGCAGAAAGAGGTCGATTCCCGTCGCGCCGGCGACCATCGTCCGCACGAAGCGCTCGTGCCCGGGAACGTCGACGAGCGAGAGCCGCAGCCCGTCGCCGAGCTCGAGCGGCGCGTAGCCGAGCGCGATCGAGATCCCGCGCTCCTGCTCCTCGGGCAGCCGGTCGGTGTCCTTGCCGGTCAGGGCTCGGACGAGCCACGTCTTGCCGTGGTCGATGTGGCCGGCGGTGCCGACGGTCAGCGGCACGGCGCCGCCTCGACCAGCCGCTCGTGGAACCGGACCGGCTCGAAACCGCCGCGCTCGAGGAGCTCGCGCCATTGCTGCTCGTCGCGCTCGCGCCCGCGGAACATCGCGAGCATGAGGAGGTCGAGCCACTTCGGGCCGAAGGGCTCGTTGCCCGGGGGAACGACTGCGTCGACGATGAGCAGGCGAGCGTCGTCGGGCGCGGCGGCGCGGATGGTTCGCAGGATCGCCGCCGCGGGCTCGTCGTCCCAGTCGTGGAGGATCGTGCCGAGGATGTAGACGTCCCCGCGCGGCACGCGCTCGAAGAAGTTGCCGGCCACGAAATCGATCCGGTCGCCGAGAGCGGCTTCGTCGCGCACGGTCTCCGGCAGATCGAACACGATGCCCCGCAGGCCCGGTTGCCTGCGCAGGAGCTCGGTCAGGAGGGAGCCGTTGCCGCCTCCAACGTCGACGACGGTCTCGTCGCCGCGCCACTCGATCGCGTCGAAGCGCTCGACCCGCTGCTCCTTCCCCTGCGCCATCGCGCGGTCGAAGGAGGCGCGCTCTTCCGGATGAGAGGCGAGCCAGCTCCAGAAGTCCGCGCCGAAGACCCGCTCGAAGGTGGCCTCGCCGCTCGCGTCGAGCTCTCCGATCGCGCGGAGCCAGTCGCCCCCGAACAGATGGGCGAAGTCGTTCCAGCCGTCGGCCAGCAGGACCTCCGACGCCGGCGTGTTGCGGAAGACGCCGCGGTCACCCTCGGCGAAGACGCCGTCGCTTGCGAGTGCGCGCAGCAGCCTGTGCAGCGTGTCCGCGTCGCTTCCGGTCTGGCGGGCGAGCTCGTCAACCGTCTGCGGGCCGCCGGCAAGCCGCTGCGCGACCCCGAGGTCGGCCACGATCGCGAGCGCCCGCGTCCTCAACGCACCGCGCAGACAATCCCAGATGACTTCCTCCGGCGCGGGCTCGCTCATGCACGCGCCGACTGCACGGCGCCGGCGACCTCGTCCACCTCGGCGTCGGTCAGCGTGCGGCAGTCGAGCAGCAGGCGGCCGTCGCGGATCACGCCGACGACAGGCGGGTCGCCCGCGCGCAGCGGGGCAGCGAGCTCCTCCTCGACGGCGCAGGCGTAGCTCGGCAGCTCCGTGAGCGGCAGCGCTCCGCCGCCGACGCGTCCGACCGTCTCCTCGACCTCGCCGCCGGCCGCCTCGGCCAGCCGTTCGGCCCGCGCCCGGACCGCCTCGGCCGGCTCGTTCAGCATCCGCAGCACCGGCACTTCGCGCGCGGCTCGTTCCGGTTCGAGGTAGAGCCCAAGCGTCCCTTCGAGCGCCGCCAGCGTCAGCTTGTCCGCGCGCAGCGCGCGCTGGAGCGGGTGCCGGCGCAGCTGCTCGACGAGGTCGGCGCGCCCGACGACGATCCCGGCCTGCGGCCCGCCGAGCAGCTTGTCCCCCGAGAAGCAGACGAGGTCTGCCCCTGCCGCGAGGCTCTCGCGGGCGGTCGGCTCATCACCTAGTAACAGACTGTTACTCGGAAAGAGCGCCCCGGAGCCAAGGTCGTCCACGAGTGGGAGCTCGTGCCGTTGAGCGACCGTGGCGAGCTCGGGCACGGATGGGTGCTCGGTGAACCCGACCACGCGGAAGTTCGACTGGTGCACGCGGAGCAGGACGGCGGTCTCGGGCCCGATCGCGCGCTCGTAGTCGGCCGCGCGTGTCCGGTTGGTCGTACCGACTTCGCGCAGGCGCGCGCCCGAGCGGGCGAGCACGTCCGGGATCCGGAAGCCGTCGCCGATCTCGATCAGCTCGCCGCGGGAGACGAGAACCTCGCGGCCCTCAGCGAGCGCGGCCAGGGCGAGCAGCACGGCCGCGGCGTTGTTGTTGACGACGAGCGCGGCCTCCGCGCCGGTCAGCCGGCGCAGGATCGACGCGACGTGGTCCTGCCGCGAGCCGCGCGCTCCCGCCGAGAGGTCGTACTCGAGGTTCGAGTAGCTGCGGCCGATCTCGAGCGCGCGCTCGAGCGCGGCCTCGGGAAGCGGGGCGCGGCCGAGGTTCGTGTGCACGATCACGCCCGTCGCGTTCAGCACGCGCCGCAGACTCGGCTCGCGGGCCGTCGCGAGCTCCTTCAGCGCGCGCTCGCCGAGGTCTCCGGGGTCGTGGCCGGCCCTGATCTCTTCGCGCGCACGCACGAGAGCGCTCCTCGCCGCCTCGACCGCCAGCGCCGGCGGCTCGCCGGCCAGGCGCTCGTCGCGGGCAAGCTCATCGACGGAGGGCAGGTCGCGAAGCTCCATTTCAACCAGTGTAGGCCGTGGCTACACTCGGGGCCGTGAACGCGACCCGCCTCAGCGTCGCCGGTCTCGCTGTGCTCGGCTGCGTGCTCGCCGCGAGCGCTTTCGGGGCCACCCGCGCGAACGGAATCGGCCGGATGACGGCGACGCCGAACATTCTCTACGCGGGCACGACCGGCAACGACCTCACGTTCACTTTCACGGCCGACTCGTCGTCCCTGCGCGGCCAGACGCTCGTCGAGTTCCCCCGCGGCTGGAGCCCGCCGCAGCGGAGCGACCCGAGCGCGCCCGGCTACGTCGAGGTCAAGGCAAGCCAGTGCGCTGCCTCGACCAAGATCGCCTCGGTCCGCGTCCGGCGCGTGACGATCGCGACCTCCTGCAAGCGACACCAGAGCTATCAATTCGTGTACTCGCACGTGGCGGCGCCGCAGCTCACGGCCGACGGATACGTCTTCCTCGTCTCGACGCGCTCGCTCGCGTCCGGCAAGAAGTCGAAGTTCCGGCCGCTGCTGCCCGGCAAGCAGCCGGTGGTCAAGGTCCGCGGCGGCGTGGAGGCCGGCCTGATCGTCCAGACGACGAGCGTGGCCACGGTGGGCACGGCTTTCAGCGTCACGGTGCGCGCCGTCGACGCCTACGGCAACAACGCCTATCCGTACACCGGCACCGTCGAGCTGGCGAGCAGCGACCCGGCCGCGACGATGCCCGGCCCCTACACCCTGGTCCCGGCCGACGTCGCGCAGCACACGTTCCCGGGGGCGATCCTCCGCACGACGGGGACGCAGACGATCACCGCGACCGACTCGAACGGGCTGAGCGCGACGAGCCCGCCGATCACGGTCGTCCCTCCCTCCTAGTTACTGCGCGTCGGCCTTCTCGGGCTCGGCCGGCATCGCGGCGCAGCGGCGCCCGTAGCAGTCGACGATCGTCTCGACCGCGGCGTCCGGCTCGTCGGTGAGATGGAGCAGCTCCAGGTCGTCCGGCGAGACCATGCCCTGGGCGAGCGCGTGCGTCCCGATCCAGTTGACGAGCGGCGCCCAGTAGGCCGAGTCGAAGAGGACGACGGGGAAGTGGAGCACCTTCCCGGTCTGGATCAGCGTGAGCGACTCGAACAGCTCGTCGAGCGTCCCGAAGCCGCCCGGGAAGATGACGAAGCCCTCCGCCGCCTTCACGAACATCGTCTTGCGCGCGTAGAAGTGCTTGAACGTCAGCGCGATGTCGAGGTACGGGTTCACGTGCTGCTCGTGCGGCAGCTCGATGTTGAAGCCGACCGAGAGGCCGCCACCCTCGCGCGCGCCGCGGTTTGCGGCCTCCATCACGCCGGGCCCTCCGCCGGTCACGATCGCGAAGCCGGCCTCGGCGAGCCGCCGCGCGACGTCGCGCGCCTCGGCGTACGCCGGATGCTCCTCGCCGACGCGCGCCGACCCGAAGATCGAGATAGCCGGGCCGCCGATGCGCTCGGCCGCCTCGAAGCCCTGCAGGAACTCGTCCGCGATCCGGGCGACGTGGCCGGCGAGGTCGCCGTCGCGGCGCTCGAGGAGCCGCTGGTCTTCCACTAGAACGCGCGCGGCACGTGGGTCGCGTGCATGCCGACGACGAGCGCGGCGGCGAGGCCGAAGTAGACGAGCCCGAGCCCCAGCCGGCGGTGCGGCTCGACGCGGTAGTACGCCTGTGCCTGCGGCAGGCGGCGGGCCTGCCAGCGGTGCCAGATCTCGCTGGCGGAGACGAGCAGGATCAGAATCAGGATCGGGTTCGGCCGGTAGACGACGAGCGCCACGAGCCCGGCCACGCCCAGGAACCACATTCCCGGGTGGAGCGCCGCCGCGACGCGGCCGCCGTCGAGCGGGCTCACCGGGATCAGGTTGAAGAGGTTGATGAAGAAGCCGAGGAACGCGATCGCCTTGAGCGAGCGGGAGTCATAGGCGACGCCGACCGCGTAGACGGCCAGTGCGCCGAGCGAGCCGAGCAGCGGGCCGGCGATTCCGATCCTGGCCTCGCGCCAGGCGTCCTCGGGCAGCTGCTTCATCGTGATCAGCGCGCCCATGAACGGGATGAACATCGGCGCCGACACGGGCAGGCCTTGCCGTCTCGCCTCGAGCACGTGACCCATCTCGTGCACGAACAGCAGCACGATCAGCCCGATCCCGAACGCCCAGCCGCCGATCCAGACGTAGACCGCGGCCGAGACGAACATCGTCCAGAGGAACTTGAACTTCAGCAGGACGACGCCGAACTTGGCGAGGAAGGCCCCGACGGCGACGAACGGGGCCCAGATCTTGCGCGCGAGCGCCTTCCAGCCCGGCTCGGGCTGGATCGGCTCGTAGTCGCGGAAACCAGGCTCGAGCTCGGGCGGCGTGTAGAGCTGGCTCACCGACTCATCGTAGCGATGGAAGAACCCGTGACCCCTGTGCCGTCCTGTGGACAAGAGACGATCTGGTCTCGCCGTCGACCGGAAGGGATTTGACCATGTCTAGGAAATTCGGGCGCTTCCTGCGCCACAACACGATCGCGCTGATCGCACTCTTCTTCGCGCTGGCCGGAACGACGTTCGCCGCGGCGAACGCGTTGCCGCGGAACAGCGTCGGCACGAAGCAACTGAAGAAGAACGCCGTCACCAGCGTGAAGATCAAGAACAACCAGGTAACCGGCGCCGACGTGAAGGAGTCGAGCCTCGGGAAGGTGCCGTTGGCGACGAACGCCGACCATGCCACGAGCGCCGACAGCGCGACCAGCGCGACGAACGACAACGCGACCAACGCGACCAACGCAGCGAACGCCGACACGGTCGGTGGACTGCACCCGAACGACTTCGGCAGAGTCGGATGGGCGAAGACGCTCTACGGCGGCGGGACCCTGCCCGAGGCCGGACAGGGAACGGGGCTCGGTAACGCCCGAACCGTCGGAACGGTCGCCATCACGCCGGGTGGGGCCGCCGGCGGAACACAGTTCGTCAGCCTCCACGGCAAGCTCGGTCTCTACACAAACTCCACCTTCGCCTCGTACTGCCCTGCCGATGACTTCTGTGGCTGGCGGCCGGAGCTCGTCGACAACGCCACCTCAACCGTGCTCGACGATGCGATCTGGCGACCGCGCGCCAATAACGACGCCAACACGATCAGCCTCGAGGCCGTCGTTCCGGCCCCGGCCCAGACCGCGAGGACCTACTCGATGAAGATCTGGTACGAAGGAACCTTCGCGACCGGAACCTTCACCAAGTATGACTTCTCGCTCGTCGCCGAGACCTCACCCTTCGGAAGCCAGGGTGGGAACATCTTGGGCCCTAGCGGAAGGCTCAGCCAGAGCTCGAGCTCGACTCGCTGATTCGGCTCGGATCAACGCGCGTAGTCACAAGTGCCAGGCCTTGCGCTCACGCACGAGCGCAAGGCCTGGCACCGTCTTGTCGCTGATCACGAGCCGCGGCCGATCCACTCCTCGCCGCCCTCGTAGACCTCCTTCTTCCAGAGCGGCACCGTCTCCTTGAGCGTGTCGATCGCCTCGCGGCACGCTTCCAGCGCCGCCTGGCGGTGCGGTGCCGAGACGGCGATCACGACGCTCGCCTCGCCGATGTCCAGGCGGCCGACCCGGTGGTGGATCGCGACCGCGCAGAGCTCGTGGCGCTCCTGCAGGTCGGCGGCGAGCTTCGCCATCACCTCCTCGGCCATCTCGGCGTAGGCCTCGTACTCGAGGTGCGTCCCCTCGCGGCCGCGCGACTGCCGGGACGCATGGCGGCGGGGGTTCGGCCCCGCCGCCTTGGCTTACCGGGCGCCGCGGGGGACCCGTCCCTCGTTCCAGGGTGCTCGATCGACTGATGCCCTCCGATAGCGCCATGTGTGAGCGCCGTCGCCCGGGCGCTCTGTGCGGCCGCTGCACTCGCCTGCGTCGCCGCGCCGAGCGCGACCACTGCCCAGAACGCCGCGACGCGGCGGGTCGTCGCCTACCGCTCGGCTGCCCAGCTCACTGAGCTTCAACGCTCTGGCGCGAGGATCGTCCGCCGTCTGCCGGCTCTGCATACCGTCGTCGTCGAGACGACCCGGCCGCTCGGTCGCAAGGTCGTCCTGCGCCACGAGCTCTCGGTCGACGAGCCCGCGCTGCTGAAGACCTACCTGCCGGGCGTCGCCTGGGAGTGGCAGTGGGAGGCAGCGCACCTGGCCGATGTGCCAGACGACGCGCTCCGCGCTGCCGGGGCCGTCAAGGTCGCGGTGATCGACAGCGGCGCGGACCTGAGCGCGCCCGACGTCGGCGACAAACGGCCCGCGACGTGGAGCGTCCTATCGCGCTCCGGGAACGTGCGCGACACCCTCGGCCACGGCACGTTCGTCTCCTCGCTCGCCGCGGGGTCGGTCACGAACGGTGTCGGTGTCTCCGGCTTCGGCGGCGACGCGCAGCTGCTGGTGGTCAAGGCGATCGACCGCCGACGGCTACATCACCGACGTCGACGAGGCGGCCGCGAATCGTCTACGCGGTCCGGCACGGTGCGAAGATCATCAATCTCTCGATCGGCGGCGACGAGACTTCGAGCATCGAGCGCCGCGCGATCCGCTGGGCCTCGAGGCACGGCGTCCTGCTCGTCGCGGCGGCCGGCAACGAGCACGACCAGGGCAACCCGACCGAGTACCCCGCGGCGCTGCTCCAGCCGGTCGGCTCGCGTGGTGGGGGCGGGATCGGGCTCGCGGTCGGCGCGACCTCGATGGACGGCACCCGCGCCTACTTCTCGAACACCGGCTCGTACATCTCGCTTGCCGCGCCCGGCTACAACGTCTTCGCGGCGGAGTCCGGCGACTCGGACTGGCCGCACGCAAACGTGCCCTGGTACTCGCCCGGCTATTACGGCTGGGCCAGCGGGACGTCGTTCTCCTCGCCGGAGGTCGCCGGGGTCGCCGCGCTCGTCTGGGGCGTGAACCCGCGGCTGACGGCGCCGCAGGTCGCGTGGGTCCTGAAGCACAGCGCCACCGGCAGCGGCTGGACCCCTCAGCTCGGCTGGGGCACGCTCAACGCCGCAGCCGCGGTTCAGCTCGCCCGCGTCACGCCGGGCAAGGCACTGCGCCGCGTCGTGCACGTTCGTCGGCGACGCTAGTCACGAACCGCGCCCGATCCACTCCTCGCCGCCCTCGTAGACCTCCTTCTTCCAGAGCGGCACCGTCTCCTTGAGCGTGTCGATCGCCTCGCGGCACGCTGCCAGCGCCGCCTGGCGGTGCGGCGCCGAGACGGCGATCACGACGCTCGCCTCGCCGATCTCGAGGCGGCCGACGCGGTGGTGGATCGCGACCGCGCAGAGCTCGTGGCGCTCCTGCAGGTCGGCGGCGAGCTTCGCCATCACCTCCTCGGCCATCTCGGCGTAGGCCTCGTACTCGAGGTGCGTCACCTCGCGGCCGCGCGACTGCCGGCGCACGGTGCCGGTGAAGGTCGCGATCCCGCCCGCGCGCTCGTCGGCGACCTCGGCGACGACTGCCTCGAGCGAGAGCGGCTCCGTCGGTCACGAGGAACGACCCGCCCGAGACCGGCGGGATCAGCGCCACCTCGTCGCCGTCGGCGAGCTCCCGGTCGCGCTCGGCGTACTCGCGGTTCACCGCGTAGAGCAGGCCCGGCGGCTCCTCCCCGAGGCCGAGCTCGGGCCAGACATCGGCGACAGTCGCCGCCTCGACGTCGCGCTCCGACCAGCCCGCGCGCTCGCGGAGGCCTGCAAAGAGCTTCACATGCACCGTCACGACGTGAAACCTTAGGCGCATGGAGCTCAGGATCGAGCCCGTTCGCAGCGACGCCGACCTCGAGGCGATGGTCGACGTCTGCCGCCTCGTCAGGCCCGAGTCGTTTCCGGCCGCCGAGAACCTGCGGCACAACCTCGAGGCGAAGAAACATCTCGAGTACCTCGTCGCGCGGCTCGGCGACGAGCCCGTCTCGTGCGCCTTCGTCGAGCCCCGAGGGTCGCTCGCCGCCGGCGACGTCGCGGTCGTTCCCGCGCGGCGTGGCCAGGGCGTCGGCTCGGCGGTCCTCGCGGAGGTCTCGCGCCTGGCCCGCGAGCTCGGCAAGGACACGATCCAGGGAGAGGTCAAGCAGAGCGATGCGGAGTCGCGCGCGTACCTCGAGCGGCGCGGCTTCGCCGCGGTCGGAGCGGAGCAGGCGGTCGTGCTGGAGCTGGACGAGCTCGAGCCGCCCGAGATCGACCCACCGCCGGGAGTGCGAATCGTCTCGCGGGCCGAGGAGCCCGACCGGCTGGAGGAGATGTACGCGGTCGCGGTCCAGGCCGACGAGGACATCCCCGGCTCGACCGGCGGTTCGACGTTCGAGCACTGGCGCGCGCACGAGATCGACAGGCCGATCACCCCTCCCGAGCTCTGTTTCATCGCCCTCGCGGGAGACGAAGTCGTCGGCTACGCCTCGCTCCAGGTCCACCGCCATCAAACCTTCCACGGTCTGACCGCGACGAGGCGGGACTGGCGCCGGCGCGGGGTCGCCAGCGCCCTCAAGCGCGCCGAGATCGCGGCGGCCAAGGAGGCCGGGCTCCGCCGACTGCTCACCGAGAGCGAGGAGCGGAACGAGCCGATGCGCAGCCTGAATGAGAAGCTGGGCTACGTGCCGGCGCCGGAGTGGAGCACGGTCGTCATGCGGGGCCCCGTCTAAGCAAGACGTACGATTGCCGCATGGCGGCAACCGACCGGCGCGAGACCGACGCGGGCATCGAGATCAAGCCGGTCTACGACGCGGACGACGCTCCGGGCGAGCTCGAGCCGCCGGGCGAGTTCCCGTTCACGCGCGGGCCGTACCCGGACATGTACCGCGGCCGGCCGTGGACGATCCGCCAGTACGCGGGGTTTGCCTCGGCCGAGGAGACGAACCAGCGCTTCCGCTACCTGCTCGAGCGCGGGCAGACGGGGCTCTCGGTCGCCTTCGACCTGCCGACGCAGCTCGGTTACGACTCCGACGATCCGCGCGCCGCCGGCGAGGTGGGGCGGACCGGCGTTGCGATCGACTCGCTCGCCGACATGGAGCTCCTCTTCGACCAGATCCCGCTCGACCGCGTGTCCACCTCGATGACGATCAACGCGCCCGCCGCGCTGCTGCTCCTGCTCTACGAGCTCGTCGCCGAGGGCCAGGGCGTGGGCAGCGAGCAGCTCCGCGGGACGGTCCAGAACGACATCCTCAAGGAGTACATCGCCCGCGGGAACTACATCTTCCCGCCGCGGCCTTCGATGCGGCTGACGACCGACCTGTTCGCCTACTGCGCCGAGCGGCTGCCCCACTGGAACACGATCTCGATCTCCGGCTACCACATCCGCGAGGCCGGCTCGACCGCGGTGCAGGAGCTCGCCTTCACGCTCGCGAACGGGATCGCGTACTGCCGGGCGGCGGTCGACGCCGGGCTCTCGCCGGACGAGTTCGGCGCGCGGCTGTCGTTCTTCTTCAACGCGCACAACCATTTCTTCCAGGAGGTGGCGAAGTTCCGCGCGGCGAGGCGGCTCTGGGCGGAGATCATGCGCGACCGCTTCGGCGCGACGAACCCGAAAGCGCAGGCGCTCCGCTTCCACGCCCAGACTGGCGGCTCGACCCTGACCGCGCAGCAGCCGGAGAACAACATCGTGCGCGTGGCCGTGCAGGCGCTCTCGGCGGTGGCGGGCGGCGCGCAGTCGATCCACACGAACTCGTTCGACGAGGCCCTCGCGCTGCCGACCGAGCACGCGGCCCGGATCGCGCTCCGCACCCAGCAGCTGCTCGCGCACGAGGCGGGCGGAACCGACACGGCCGACCCGCTCGGCGGCTCCTATTTCATCGAGGCGCTGACCGACGAGCTCGAGCAGCAGGCCCGCGAGCTGATCGAGCGCGTGGACGAGCTCGGCGGCGCGGTCGCGGCCGTGGAGCAGGGCTTCGTCCAGGGCGAGATCGAAGAGGCGGCATTCACTTACACGCAGCAGGTCGAGTCGGGCGAGCGCGTGATCGTCGGCGTCAACCGGTACGCGGAGGCAGAGCCGGAGCAGATCGAGCTCCTCCGGATCGACCCGACAGCCGAGCGGCGCCAGCTGGAGCGGACCGCCCGCGTCCGGTCAGAGCGTGACGGGGCCGCGGCGGAGGCGGCCGTGGCGGGGGTGCGGGAGGCCGCGCGCGGGACCGGGAACCTGCTGCCACCGATCCGCGAGGCCCTCGCCGCCTACTGCACCGTCGGCGAGATCTGCAACGTCTTGCGCGACGAGTTCGGCATGTACGACGCGCAACGCTCGCCGGCGTGACGGCGGTCTGCGGCTAGTTACTGAGACCGATCCGTACCCGTACCGATGCCCACCCGAGAGCCGCGTGCGATCGTCGCCCTTGCCATGGCACCGGGGTCTCGCTTGCCGTGGCTGGACGCCCGGCGCCTCCTTCAACAAGAGGGAGATGATCTCCATGAAGCGAAGTCTCCGCGCGCGCCGCGGCGGCCTGCTGGCCGTCGCCGTGCTCGCGTTCGGGCTGCTCGTCTCCGCGCAGGCATCCGTCGGCGTGGCATCCGCTGCGCCTTCGCATCCGCAGGTCGTGGCCTCGTGGCCGTTCACCGATCCGTACGGGTCGTTCGCGGAGAGCATGACGCTCGGCACTGACGGGAACCTCTACGTCTCGCTCACTACCTGGGGCGACGTCAACGACATCGGTCAGATCGTCCAGGTGACGCCGGCCGGGGTGAAGTCGCAGTACGGCGAGAGCATGGACCTCGGCTACGGCCTCCTGACGGGTCTCGCCTTCTACCAAGGCGACCTGTACGTGGCGGTGGCCTTCAACGATTCGCCCGGCGTGTACCGCGTACCGGCAAGCGGGTCGCCGACGCAGGTGCTCGCCCTGCCGGAGGAGAGCTTCCCGAACGGGGTCGCCTTCCACGACGGAGATCTGTACGTCACCGACAGCGCCTTCGGCGCGGTCTGGCGGTCAGACCCGACGACGCTCTCCGCTCCGTCGGATCCCTGGTTGCAGGACGAGCTGCTCGCTCCCGGTAGCGGGCCGAGAGACCACGGGATCGGTGCGAACGGGGTCGCGTTCAGCGGCAACTCGCTGTACGTCGCGGTGGCGGACGCCGGCCGGATCGTGAAGACGACACTTGACTCGGGCGGCTCGGCCGGGCCGCTGCAGGTGGTCCTCGAGCGGGCGACCCTGAAGAGCGCCGACGGAATCGCGTTCGACGGGTCGGGCAATCTCTGGATCACCACGAACGGCCCGAACCATGGCCAGCTGCTGATGCTCGGCACCAACGGCAAGCTCGCCGTCGCGGCGCCACAGGTGGCGCTCGACTATCCGACGCAGCCGGTCTTCGGGCAGTCCGGAACGCTGTACGTCTCGAACGGCTCCTTCGACGGCGGCGCTCCGAGCGTCGTCGCCCTGCCGTAGAGCCCGGCGAGGCTGGGCCGCTCCCCTTTGCGGCCCGGCCTCGCCCGCTGCGACGAGGCGTCAAGCTGTCGGCGTGCGGATCCTGCTCGTCTCGCAGATGTACCCGGGCCCGGACGACCCGGACCTGGGCGTGTTCGTGGCGCAGCTCGAGCATGCTCTGCGCGGCGCGCGGGCACGAGGTCGAGCTCGCCGTGCTGGACAGCCGCGGTGGAGGCAAGCGGCGCTTCGCCACGCTGCTCGAGCGCACGCTCGTCACCGCGCGGCGCTTCCGGCCCGATGTCGTCTACGCCCACTTCCTCGTCCCGGCGGGGACGATCGCAGCGCTCGTGCCGGGCGCCCCGCTCGTCGTCACCGCGCACGGCCGTGACGTGCGGAACGTCGGCACGCTCCCCGGCGTCGAGACGCTGACGCGCAGGACCGTCGCCCGTGCCGCGGCGGTGATCGCGGTCTCCGACTACCTGCGCCGCGAGCTCGAGACGAAGGTGCCGGAGGCGCGCGGCAAGACGGAGGTGATCGACTCGGGTGTCGACCTCGACCGCTTCCAGGTCGAGCCGGCGCCGATCGGCGGGCCTGCCTTTCTCTGCGTCGGCGCGCTCACCGAGCGCAAGAACGTCGTCCGGCTCGCCGAGGCCTTCGAGCGGCTTGGATCAGGCAGCCTGACCTTCGTCGGCGACGGGCCTCTGCGCCCGCGCCTCGAGAACCGCCCGGGCGTGGAACTGGTCGGCAGCGTCGCCCACGACGAGATCCCAGCCCGGATCGCGCAGGCGCGGGTCGTCTGCCAGCCGAGCCTGATCGAGCCCTTCGGCCAGGCGCTGCTCGAGGCGATGGCGTGCGGCCGGCCGGTCGTCGCGACGCGCGTCGGCGGCCCACCTGAGTTCGTGCCGCCCGAAGCGGGCGTCCTCGTCGACCCGCTGGACGTGGCGGGCCTCGCAGACGCTCTCGCTGCTGCGGCCGAGCTGCCGTGCCCGAGCCCCGCGGCCCGTGCCGCCGCCGAACAGCACGACGTGACGATCCAGGCGGCCCGCGTCGAAGAGGTGCTCGAGCGCGCCGCGGGTTCGGGCTGACCCTTCCATCGCAACGAAAATTCCTGCAAGATCGTTGTTTCCTGAAAATGGAAGCAGCCGCCCTCCCCGACAGCAAGATCAGGATCCTGATCGCCGACGACCATCGCCTGTTCGTCGAGGCGCTCGAAGCGATCCTCGCGACAGACGACCGCTTCGAGGTTGTCGGCAAGGCGCATGACGGCGAGACGGCGGTTCGCCTGGCGGGCAAGGAGAAGCCCGACGTCGTCCTGATGGACATCGCGATGCCCAGCGTGGACGGAGTCGAGGCGACGCGGCGGATCCGCAAGCGGCGGAAGTCGACGTCCGTGCTGGTGCTGACCGGCTCGAACTCGCGGGGCGACGTCGACCGGGCGCGCAAGGCCGGCGCCGGCGCCTACGTGACGAAGGACCAGATCGCATCGCATCTGATCGAGGCGATCCTCGACCTGGCCGGTTGACCTTCAAACCCGCTGCTATCCTGGCTCGCCGTGCTCGCGGTTTCCGCAGTCCTGCACGTCCTGATCTCGATCGGCCTGATCGTGCTGATCCTGATGCACTCCGGCCGCGACACCGGTTTCGGTGGGATGGGCTTCACGCCGGCCTCCCAGGGCGGCACGCACATCGTCGAGCGGAACCTGACGCGCCTCACCGTCGTGTTCGCGGTGCTCTTCCTCGTGAACACGATCGTGCTCTTCCACCTGCTCAAGTAGCGGCGTTCCTCGCGGTGCTCGCCGCCGCCGGCTGCGGTTCCTCGGCGCCTAGCGCGGCGAAGCTTCCGACTGTAAGCGGCAAGCTGATCAAGGTCGGCGTCTCACGGCTGCCGGCGAAGGGGCACGTGCCCGGCGTCGTCTTCGTCAAGGTCGAGCCCCACCGCGCGGTCGACCTCTTCCGGCACGGCAAGCTCGACGTGGCGGCGGTTCCGCTCGGCGACATCCAGGCCGTCCTGCGCGACCCGCAGCTTCGGCAGGCGGTGCGAATCCGCCGGCTGAACGCGATCGACCTCGTCGTCGCCGAGCCGGGCGGAACGCTCGACCGCTCGGCCGACCTGCGCCGCACCTACTCCGAGACCGCTGACCGCGCCGACTACCAGGCGCTGGTCCCGGAACTGGAGGCGCCGCCGGCTGAGACGCTGGCCCCAAACCCGCACCCGAACGCGCGCGCCGCGGCGGTCGCGTTCAGCCGCGCCCGCAAGCAGATATCGCACCAGCCGCGCGTCCCCGTTCGCTTCGCCCCGCCGCGCGATCCGACGCTCGCTTACGGCGCCGGCGTCCTGGTGGCGGCGTGGCGAGACCTCGGCCTCGGGCGCGTACCTCGGCCCGGGCCGCCCCGACGCCCGCTTCGAGCGGGTCTTCGCCCCGAAGCCGCAGCCCGGCCGGCACGTGATTCCGATCGCGTGGGCCGTCGACGCGCATCTCGTTTCGCGGCGGGTCCAAGGCTGGCGCGAAAGCGACCGCGGAGTCGTGGACTACCGGGCCCTCCGGACCCGCTAACCAGGGGTTCCCCCGTGCTAAGTCCCGGGCCCGCCGCCGATCCCGGTGACGTCGAAGCGGGCGGTTGCGATCGCGGGCGTGAGCACGCCCGTCGGATAGCGCTCGTCGTAGAACGACGTCTCGTTGACGAGCAGCGGCTCGCGCGTGAGCCCGTGGAGCTCGGCCAGCAGCTCCGGCACCGAGACCGTGAAGCGCAGGTTGACCAGCGGGTCGGCGATCTTCCCGCCGCGGATCCGGAAGGTGCCGTCGCGGGTCATGCCGGTGATCACGCCCTCGCGCGGGTTGACGATGCTGAGGTAGTGGAGCCGGGTGACGTAGATGCCGTCGCCGACGCGCTCCGCGAGCTCTTCGGTCGATTCCGCGTCGCCGCCGGCCACCGACAGCGCGAAGGGGAGAGGGCCCCAGTGGCGAGCAGAGGCAGGGGGCGCGCAGCCGTTCGACTTCTGGCCGTCCCCGGCCTCGTAGGCGGTCCGGCGGTCCCAGAGAACGCTGCTCAGGACGCCCTCCTCGACCAGCTCCACGCGGTGCTTCGGCGTCCCCTCGAAATCGAACGCCTTCGGCAGCCCGCGCGGGTCGATCGGGTCCTCGGCGAGGGAGAAGCGCTCGTCGAAGACCTTCTCGCCCATCCGGCCGGCCGCGAAGCTCCGCTCCTCGAGCAGGCCGCGGGCGCTGAAGGCGTCGTAGGCGAAGTAGAGGAGCAGCTCCGCGATCGCGTACGGCTCGAGCACGGCTGCGTACGAGCCCGGCTCGAGCTCGTGAGCGCCGCGCGTCCGCTCGGCGGTCGCGACGGCCCGCTCGGCGGTCGCCGCCGGGTCGATCTCCGAGACGCGCCACGACGTCTGCTCCGCGTAGCCGGACGCGCCGTCGACCGCTGCGAGCGCGAGCGTGCTCGCGTCGGTCATCGCCTGCCTGAGCCCGATGCCGTTGCTGGAGACCATTGCGAGCTCCGTCAGGCCGCTCGTGAAGTAGCCGTAGAGGTCGAGGCTCGAGGCGCCGATCGCCGCCGCGGCCAGCCGAGCCTGCTCCTCGGGCGGCAGCGCGGCCGTCTCCTCGTCGTAGCCCTCGACGCTCGGCTGCTCGTCGGGCGTGGCGAAGCCGGGGAAGCTCGGGTCGGAGGGCGCGCTGTCGGCCGCCTCGCCCGCGCGCGCCGCGAGCGCCTTCACCGCGTCCTCGTCGGTGCGGTTCGACGCGGCCATGCCGAGCCGGCCGTCCCGAACGATCTGGAGCTCCACCACCTCGTTCTCGATCAGCGTCGGCTGGTGCACCTCCGAGCCGGCGAAGCGCGCCTGGCCCGAGCTCTCGCGGTTGACGAGCGCGAGCACCTCGTCTCCCTCGGCCGCGCGGACCGCGAGCTCGGCGAGCTCGAGCGCGTCCATCAGCTGCGGAACCCGACCTGCACGTTGCGAAAGCGCGCGGGCGAGGCGCCGTGCGAGACGTGCGCGTGCTGTCCCGGCTGGCCCTTGCCGCAATTCGTCAGTCCGCCCAGGACCCACTCGTCAGGCCCGGCGACGCCGTCGAGCGAGGCCCAGAAGACCGGCGTCCGCCCGGTGTAGGTCGCGTCCCGCAGCATCCGGCCGAGCTTGCCGTCCTTGATCTCCCAGGCGATCTGCGTCCCGAACTGGAAGTTGAGCCGCTTGTCGTCGATCGACCAGCTCTTGTTCGTCTCGAGGTAGAGCCCCTCGTCGACCCCGGCGATCAGGTCCTCGAGCGAGCCTTCGCCCGGCTCGAGGTTGAGGTTCGTCATCCGGACGAGCGGCATCCGGCTCCAGCCGTCGGCGCGCATCGAGCCGCCGGCCCCGCTTCCGATCCGCGCGGCGGTCTCGCGCGAGGTGAGGAAGCCGCTGAGGATGCCTTCCGCGACGACCGGCTCGCGCCGCGCCGGCACGCCCTCGTCGTCGTAGCCGAAGGTCCCGAGCCCGCCCGGGGTCGTCGAGTCCGCGGTCACGTTCATGTGCTCCGAGCCGTAGCGGAGCGAGCCGAGATCGTGCGGCTTGAGGAAGCTCGTGCCGGCGTACGCGGCCTCGGTGCCGTAGACGCGGTCGAGCTCGGTCGGATGGCCGACCGACTCGTGCACTTGCAGCTGCATCTGCTCCGAGTCGATCACGACGCTCATGACCCCGGCGGGGCACGCATCGGCCCGGAGCAGCGCCGCGGCCTGCTCGCCCACGCGCGGCGCTTCGCGCTCGAGCCCGAGCGACTCGACGTACTCCCAGCCCGCCTGCGCGCTCGAGCCTCCGTGCGCGCTCGGGTAGCTGCGGATCTGCGTGATCCCCTCGCGGGCGGCCATCGCGTCGATCCCCGCGCCGCACTCGACCATCTCCTGCTCGATCGCCGAGCCGTCGGACGAGACGAACAGCTTCTGCTCCCGCATCGCCCTCGCGAACGCGGCGGTCACCTTGACGTCGTCGTGCTGCATCGCCCGCTCGGCGCGCAGGCATTGCTCGACCTTGTCTGCGAGGGAGAGCGCGAAGGGGTCCTGCTCGACCTGCGTTCGATACTCGGCCTGTACCGGCTCGACCGGCGCGAGCGCGCGGTCGTGCCCGCCCGGCGCGGCGCGCGCGAAGGCCGACGCACGGTTCGCCGTGGCACGCGCGCTCTCGGTGCCGAGCTCGTTGTCGCACGCGAAGCCCCAGGCGCCGTCGACGAGGACCCGGACGCCGATCCCCTCGCTCTCGACGTCGTCGAGCCGGTCGACTCGCTGATTCCGAGTCGCGACCGACTGGCTGCGCCGCTGCACGACGCGCGCGTCCGCATAGGAGGCTCCGGCGGCGAGCGCCGCGGACACTGCTTCGTCGCAGAGCTCCCGCACCGCGCGAAAGATAATCGAATACCGCCGCTACACCTCGCGGCGCGCGCTGGTGGAACGTCGCGAAGTCCGCGCGCTTCGCGGGCATGACGACTTCGCGAGCCGAGTTGAATGCGACGTCTCCGACGGCGGTTTCAAGCTGAGCCGAGCAAAGCCCGGCTCAGCGGCGAGTTCGGCGGCGAGACGTCGTCGCTAGAATGGCCGCCGCGCGCTGGTGGCGGAATTGGTAGACGCGCAAGGTTGAGGGCCTTGTGGGGTTAATACCCCGTGGAGGTTCAAGTCCTCTCCAGCGCATAGCTCGCTCGACCCGAGTTCCCCACAGCGTGCAGATACTCGATCGACTCGTAGCTCGTCAGAGGGGATGGACATCCTGGGTCACGGCTGACAGTCTCACCCGCACCCACAAGGAGGTTGAGCATGGCGACCAAGGACAAGAACACGAAGAAGAGCATGGAAAAGAAGCCGGCTCAAAAGACGCTGAAAGAGAAGCGGGCGGCCAAGAAGGCAAAGAAGTAGCCGGGCCGGGCCGAGCAGCCCGGGGCTGGTGGTGAGGATCCGCGATCTCAACTGGATGCAGCTCGAGACGTACCTGACGAAAGACGACAGGATCGTCTTTCCACTGGGCTCGACCGAGCAGCACGCCTACCTCTCCCTCGAGACCGACAACATCCTCGCCGAGCGCGCGTCTGTCGAAGCGGCCGAGCCGCTCGGCGTGCCGGTGCTGCCCGTGGCGCCGTACGGCGTGACCGGCTTCACTGCGTATCCCGGAAGCCCGACGCTCCGCACATCCACGCTTCTCGCAGTCCTCTCAGATGTCGTCGATTCGCTGCTGGGCCAGGGATTCGCGCGTGTGCTCGTCGTGAATGGTCACGGCGGAAACACCGAGCCCGGCAGGGACTGGGCGCGGGGTCGCGCTCGCGGATCCGTCGTGTGGCACGAGCTTTGGGAGGGCCGGCCGGACGAGATCGCAGCCGCGATCGATCCGGACTACGACCATGCCTCGTGGTCGGAGAACTTCACCTGGACGCGGCTTCCGGGTGTGGTCATCCCCGAGCGGCGCAAGCCTCCGGTCGAATGGCCTGAAAGCGGCAATCCGGAGACGTGGCGCGAAGCTCTCGGCGACGGCTCCTTCGGCGGCCTCTATCAGCGGTCCCCAGAGGACGAAGCCCGGCTCTGGGAGGCCGCGGTGTTGGCGATCAGAGAGCGGCTTGAAGGGTGGGACGAGTAGAGCCGAGATAACGGCTGTTTGACGTTTCTAGCTTCGTGATATATCCTGACGATATATGAAGCGGACGGCAGTCACCCCGGTCGTGCTCGGGCTCCTCGCGAGCAAGCCCCGCTCGGGCTACGACATCAAGACCATCGTCGACCGCTCGACGCGCTTCTTCTGGGCCGCGAGCTACGGCCAGATCTACCCGGAGCTGAAGCGGCTCGAGGAGGCCGGCCTGATCGAGGGCGAGGACGTCCCGAACGGGGGTCGCGAGCGCCGCGTCTACAAGCTCACGCCGGCCGGTCGCGAGGCGCTTGAGGACTGGCTGCTCGGCACGTCGTACACGGTCGAGCTGCGCGACGAGTCGCTGCTGCGGCTCTTCTTCGCCGACGCGTTGCCGCACGAGCAGGCGCTGATGCTGCTCGAGGGCCGCAAGCGCGGGCACGAGGAGCTCCTCGCGGCGCTCCGCGAGATCGAAGCGCTGCCCGGCGGAAAGGACCCGACCTTCGTCGACCTCGTCCTGCATTGGGGAATCGACTTCAACGAATGGGGGGCACAGTGGTGCGAGCAGCAGCTTCGCCGCCTGCGCAAGCAGAAGGCAGCCTGACGCGGCCGACGTTTCTCGGGATCTTCCGTACGGGCCTGCCCGGGTTCCTGCGCGAAGGGTTCATCCCGCTCGGCGCGTTCTACGCCGGCCTGCGGCTCGAGGGCCTCGCGGCAGGGATCGTCGCCGCCGCGGTCGCCTCGCTCCTGATCTACGCGTACGAGCGCCGTATGGGCAGGGACGGGCTGCTCGTGCGGATCTCGCTCGCCTTCGTCGCGGTGCAGTCGGTCGTCGGCCTGGTCTCGCACAGCACGACCGTCTACCTCGCGCAGCCGGTGGTCCTGGCGGCGGTCTGGGGGCTCGCCTTCCTCGTCTCCGCCGCGATCGGCCGCCCGCTCGCGGGCGCGCTCGCGCAACGCGTGGTACCCGTTCCCGCACTGGTTCCGCGAGACGCCGGAGTACAAGCGCGTCTTCGGGATCGAGTCCGTCGTCTGGGGCCTCTACTTCCTCGCGCGCAGCGGCGTGCGGCTCGCCACGCTGCTGAACGGGAGCCTCGAGAACTTCCTGCTCGTCACCTTTCTCACCGGAACGCCCGCGATGATCCTGCTGCTCGCGTGGTCCGTGCACTACTCGCTCCGCAAGCTGGACTGAGCCGAAGTTGACGCCGTCCGGGAGGACGGCTACGCTGGCCGTCGAACATACGTTCGTCATCCCAGCCAACCCAGGAGACGCGATGCTGACCGGACGCCAGCAGGAGATCTGGAAGTTCCTGACCGACTACGTCGACGCGCACGGCTACCCGCCGACGGTGCGCGAGATCGGCGAGGCGGTCGGGCTCGCCTCACCTTCGACCGTGCACGCTCACCTCGCGAACCTCGAGCGGGCCGGGCTGATCAAGCGCGACCCGACCAAGCCGCGCGCGCTCGAGCTGCGCCGCGACCCCAGGCCGGAGCCTGCCAAAGCCGCCGCGGACGTCCACCGGCTCCCGCTCGTGGGCGAGATCGCCGCCGGCGGGCCGCTGCTCGCCGACCAGAACGTGGAGGACTACCTCGCGGTGCCCGAGCCGCTCGCGCGCGGGGGCGAGGAGTTCCTGCTCCGCGTCAAGGGCGACTCGATGATCAACGCCGGCATCCTCGACGGCGACCTCGTCGTGGTGCGCCGCGAGCAGACCGCGCGGGACGGCGAGATCGTCGTCGCGCTGGCCGGCGAGGACGAGCTCGCGGACGAGGCCACCGTCAAGCGCTTCTTCAAGGAGAAGGGGCGGATCCGCTTGCAGCCCGAGAACGACGCGCTCGAGCCGATCTACGCCGACCACGTCCAGGTCCTGGGCGTCGTCACGGGGGTCTTCCGTTCGCTGTGAGCGTAGTCTTGACGGAGCTCACCAGAGAGCGGAGGTGCCGGCTTTGCCGGCGCCGGGAGCGGGAACTATGAACGTCGCGCCGCTCAACCGCACGCTCGACCAGGAGCTGAGCGCGCTCGTCCGCGGGGCGAGCTACGAATGCCTCGTATGCGGCGAGTTCGTGCTGCACCGGCGGGACGGGATCGGCTGTCCCGAGTGCGGAGCGGAATACGGAGAAGCGGCGGAACCGCGGCTACAATTGGACTCGCAGGCCGGGTGACCGCGGGGCGCCGTGAGGTCTCGAGGAAAGTCCGGACACCGCAGGGCAAGGACGCTGGGGCGACCCAGGCGGCGAAAGCCGACGGAAAGTGGCACAGAAAGGAGACCGCCGACAGCGAAGCATCTCTCCGGAGACGCTGGAGGTAAGGGTGAAACGGTGGGGTAAGAGCCCACCAGCGCCGTGGCGACACGGCGGCTAGCCAAACCCCGTCCGGTGCAAGGCGAACAGGCTCCGCAGACGCTGCCCGCCGAGGAGCCGGGTACGCCGCAAAGAAGGATGGTCACCCTCGACAGAATCCGGCTTACAGGCCTGCTACCACGAAGCCCCGCCTCGGCGGGGCTTCGCCATTTCTCCGAATAGTTCCGGGCGGATCTGGATGGGACGATCCGAGCGGGCCAACGGACCGGGAGAACCATGAGCGTGATGTCAGAGCAAGCCGAGACGCTTCCGGAAGAGCGCTTCCGGCACGAGGCGCTCTTCTACGCCGGCGACGAGCAGTTCGTCGACGCCTGCATGTCCTTCATCAGGGCCGGCTTGGAGGCGGACGAGCCGACGCTCGTCGTCGCGCTCGCCGACAAGCTCGAGAAGCTCCGTGCGGCTCTCGGGCCGGACGCCGAGCGCGTCCAGTTCACGGACATGAATGCCGTCGGCCGCAACCCGGCGAGGATCATCCCGGCCTGGCAGTCGTTCGTCGACGAGCACGCGGAGCCGGGAGTCCGGCTGCGCGGCATCGGCGAGCCGATCTTCCCGGCGCGCGAGCTGCACGAGCTCGTCGAGTGCGAGCGCCACGAGGCGCTGCTCAACCTCGCGTTCGCCGGCGCCGACCGCTTCTGGCTGATGTGCCCGTACGACACCGAGGCGCTCCCGGCCGAGGTGATCGCCCAGGCGCGGCGACACCATCCCTTCGTGGCGCACGGCGAGCACCGCGAGCTCAGCGCCGACTACATCGGCGAGGAGGCGATCGCCGAGCCGTTCGCGGCAGAGCTGCCCGATCCACCTCCCGGCGCGGCCGAGCTCAGCTTCGGCGACGGCGAGCTCAAAGACGTGCGGAGCTTCGTCACGGACAACACGGACGCAGCGAAGGTCTCGCGGGACCGTGCGCTCGAGCTCGTCTTCGCCGTGAACGAGATCGCCACCAACAGCATCGAACACGGCGGCGGCTCGGGCGTGCTGCGGATGTGGCGGGACGGCGACCAGGTCGTCGCGGAGATCCGCGACGGCGGCCGCCTGGAAGACCCGCTTGCCGACCGCCGCCTGCCCGCTCTCGGCGACCGCGCCGGGCGCGGCCTCTGGCTGGCGAACAAGCTCTGCGACCTCGTGCAGGTGCGCAGCTTCCCGGGCGAGCTTGTCGTCCGGCTCTACTTCGCGGTCGGCTAGGCGCGCAGAACGACTTCGAGCGCGGTGCCCCGGCCCGGCGCCGAGCTGATGCGGAAGCCGCCGCCGATCGTCGCCGCTCGGGCCCGCATGTTCTTCAGACCCTGACCCGGCGCGATCTCGGCCTCGTCGAAGCCGGTGCCGTCGTCCACGACCGTGACGAGCCGCTCGCCGTCTCGCTCGCCGATCAGCACCTCCGCCCGGCGGGCGCCCGCGTGCTTGCGGGCATTCGCGAGGCCCTCCTGGACGATCCGGAAGACCTCGATCTGCTCGTCGGGCGCGAGCCGGATCCCGTCCTCGATCTCGAGGTCGACCTCGAGCAGGCCGTCGGCGGTCAGGAAGTCGACGTAGCGGCGAAGCGCCGAGTCGAACGGCGCCGAGCCGCCTGCAGAGGACAGCGCGAGCACCGCGAAGCGCGCCTCCTGCTGCGCGGCCGCGGCAGCTTCCTTCAGCTGCGCGAGAGTCCTTTCAGGGTCGCTGCCGTTCTCGAGCATGCTCGCGTGGGTCGAGACGGCGAACAGGTACTGCGCGAGCCCGTCGTGGATCTCGCGCGCGACGCGGGCACGTTCCTCCGCCACCGCCCGACCGAATTCCGCAAACCGGATCGCGCGCCACACGCCGACGAGCAGGACGCTGTAGGAGAGCAGCCGGAGGAAGTCGCCCTGCGAGACGTAGTGCGGGGAGAGCAGCGGCGTGAAGACGTAGTGGAGCTCGGCGAAGAGCGCGAGCGTGGCGGCGAGGCAGAGCCAGCGGTCGAGGTCGTTGCGGTGGGCGCGGAAGCGCAGGCCCCAGCCGACCATCGCAACCAGCGAGAGCAAGGCCTGAGCGGCGAGCGCGCCCATCAGCTGGAACGGCTGCTGCGCGCCGACGTCCTCGGCCACGGGTGGCAGCGACGTGCCGGCCTGCTGGGCCAGCGCCCAGACCAGGCCGAGGAGGATCGCTATGCCGAGCAGCATCTCCCAGAGCGCGCGACCGCGGGCGTTCACGCGGCGGCGAGAGAAGGGCGCAGCCGCGATCAGCAATGCCGCCAGCAGACGGGCGCCGACGCTGGCCCAGAACTCGGTCCGGTGCAGCGAATCCCCGCCGAGCACCGGCGCGATCGAGAACGCCAGGGTCCCGACCGCCGCCGTCGCGAACCCGCCGCAGAGCAGCAGGTCAAGCCGCCGGCCCTCGACGGAGAAGCGGACGCCGGCGAGCACCGCGACGATCGTCGCCGCGAGCGTGACCGCCGTGTCCAGCACGAGCCGCACCTGCGGCAAGGAGTAGGTGTTGCGCAGGCTCGGGTGCGCGAGGAAGAGCGCCAGGCCGGCTGCCAGCAGCCAGATCAGGAGCACCTCGCCCGAAAGCCAGGCGTAGTAGTCGTCACGGTCTTCGTGCCGCATGAAGCCCTTATCGGCATCGCTTCTTCTGCCGACAAGGCTTTCGTGCGGATCCTGATCGTCGACGACCACCCGATCACGCGGGATGCCCTTGCCGCGCTCCTCGGCGAGCACGACTTCACGGTCGTGGGCCAGGCCGGCGACGGAGAGGCCGCGATCGAGCTTGCGCGCACTCTGCAGCCGCAGCTCGTCCTGCTCGACCTCTCGATGCCGGGCCTGAGCGGGCTCGAGGCCTTGCCGCGGATCCGGGAGGCGGCGCCCGGGTGCGAGGTCGTCGTCCTGACCGCCTCGGGCACCGAGGAGAACCTGCTGTCGGCGATCCGCGGGGGCGCGGCCGGCTATCTGCTCAAGAACGAGCCGCCCGAGCGAATCGTCGACTTCCTGCGCGGCGTCGGCGACGGCCAGGCGGCACTCTCGGGCGAGGTCGCGCGCCGGCTGCTCGAGCAGGTGCGCGAAGGCGGAACCCGCGGCGTCCCCGACGAGATCGCGCACTCGCTCAGCGCCCGCGAGCTCGAGGTCCTGCTCCTGCTGGACGAGCACCTCGGCACCGACGAGATCGCGGCGCGCCTCTTCATCTCCGAGCACACCGTCCGCTCGCACGTCAAGAGCCTGCTCCGCAAGCTGAACGTCTCGTCGCGCCGCGAGGCGCTCGAAGCGCTGAATTCCGCTCGCGCGGCTTGAAAATCACCCACCGCGGGGGATACGAATCACCCAGGGCTCCGCGCTCTCCAGCCGATACTTCGAGCAGGAATTCCTCCTGATTCCCGAAGCGCGGTGGCTCTGTGCTTCTCGCGAAGGCCGGCCCTGATGGCCGGCCTTTGTCATTCCGAGAAGCCTTCGCGTGCCGCGCGCACCAGTGCCGGCAGGGTCCGCGGGTCGTAGCCGCCCTCCAGCACCGCCGCCACCCTGGGCCCGAGCTCGGCCGAGCGGCGCGCGAGCTCCCGGAACCCGTCCGCGGTCACGCGCATCCCCGCGAGCGGGTCGTCGACGTGCGCGTCGAAGCCGGCCGAGACGAGCACGAGCTCCGGCTCGAAGGCGCGCACGGCGGGCGCGGCGGTCGTCTCGAAGGCGCGGAGGTAGTCCTCGTCGCCGCAGCCGGCCGGAAGCGGGACGTTCAGCGTCGTCTCGTCGCCCTCGCCCGGCCCGCCGCTTCCGGGATAGAACGGCCACTGGTGCAGCGAGACGAAGAAGACCGAGTCGTCACCGCGGAAGATCTCCTCGGTGCCGTTGCCGTGGTGGACGTCCCAGTCGACGATCGCCACCCGCTCGAGCCCGAGGTCGGCCTGCGCGTGTCGTGCCGCGATCGCGACGTTGTCGAGCAGGCAGAAGCCCATCGCACGGCCCGACAGCGCGTGGTGGCCCGGTGGGCGTACGAGCGCGAAGCCGCCGCGCTCGACCGCGTCGATCGCGCAGCCCGCCGCGAGCAAGGCCGCTTCCCAGCTCGTCTCCGAGGCGACCGTGTCGGCGTCGAGCAGCGTCGGCACCTCGAGCGCGTCGAGCCGGTCGAGGTAGGCGGGCTCGTGGCAGCGCGCGACCTGTTCCCGCGTGGCCGCCTGTCCCTCGACGACGTCGAGCTCGTCCAGCAGCACCTTGAGCCGCTCGCGCGTCTCGACGTGCGGCTCGGTCGGATGCAGCTCCGCGAGCGCCGGGTGGCTTACGTACTCGATCTGACCGCGTCCGCGAGCGTCTCGAGGTCCGTGCCGCTCCGCGCGCGGCCGACGAGGTAGCAGAGCAGCGGCGCGTTCGTCCGCTCGCCCGAGTCGTGCGCTGCGATCCGCGCGAGGTCGAGCAGCTCGCGCACGTCGTCGTCCGACAGCTCGAGCTCTCCAGGCGCGATGCCCGCCGCGGCGGCGATCCGGTCCCGTGCTTCTGTGAGCCAGACGTCCATCACGCCAACTTTGCCAGGCGGTCGGCCAGAGCGTTCAGGCCCCACTCGCGAACGAGAGAGGACGCCTCTGCCCACGAGGGAGTCTGGTCTTCGAGGGGAGGGAGTGGGGCAGAGGCGTCCAGCGCCGCTATTCGACGGTAGAGACGCAAGTCCTCCGCCTCCGCGGAAAATCTTCCGGCGGCCAGCGCGGCCTCGAGCGAGCCGTATTCGCGCAGGATGTCGGCGGCCTTCTTCGGGCCGATCCCGGCCGCTCCCGGGAGCTTGTCGGAGGGGTCGCCGCGCAGGGCGATGAAGTCCGGGACCTGCTCCGGGTCGACGCCGTAGCGCTCGCGCACCTCGTCCGGGCCGATTCGCGCCAGCTCCGAGACGCCGCGCACCGGCTGGAGGATCGTCGTCCGCTCGCTCGCCAGCTGAAAGGCGTCGCGGTCGGAGGTCGCGACCAGCGCCGTGCCGCCTCGCGCTTCCTCGGAGGCCACCGCCGCGGCGAGGAAGTCGTCCGCCTCGTAGCCGGCCCCCTTGGCCGCGCCGAACCCGGCGGCCTCGACCACCTGCGGCAGCATGTCGAGCTGCTCGACGAGCGCGTCGTCGAAGACGCGCCCGCTCTGGTAGGCCTCGAACGCCTCGGTGCGGTAGGTCGGCTGGAAGAGCGAGTCCCACCCGACGAGCACCGCCCTCGGCTCCTCGGCCTGCCAGAGCCGGACGAGCATGTTCGTGAAGCCGACGACGCAGCCCAGCCGGACCGTCTTCGGCATCGCGTGGTAGGCGCGGTGCGCCAGCGAGTCGCCGTCGATCACGAGTAGCGGCTTCACAGCGACGCGTGCAGCTCCTCGATCCGTGCCATCAGGCGCTCGGTCGCCACCTCGGCCGCGGCCTTGACGTCGAGCCCGTCCAGATCCGAGAGGTCGAGCGGTGAGCCGTAGGCGACGCGCAGCGGCCCGAGCCGGGTGAGCCGGTCCGTGCCCTTGATCGCAGCGGGCACGAGCGGCGCCTCGGCGCCGAGCGCGATCCGTGCAGCGCCCGTGTGCGCCCGCGCGACGTGCTTCTTGCGCAACCCTTTCCGGCGGCGCGTCCCCTCGGGGAACATCACCACGATCTCGCCCTCGCGAACGAGCTCGATCGCGGTCCGCATGGCCGCGATGTCACCCTCGCCGCGGTGCACCTTGAAGGCGCCGCCCGCGGTGATGATCGGCCCGATCACCGGGTTGAACAGCTCGGACTTCGCCATGAACCGAAGCTGCCGCCCCGGCCAGACCGGCATCCCGAGCGCCCACGGGTCGAAGTTCGAGGTGTGGTTCGCGGCGAGCACGAATCCCTGGTCGAGCGGCAGGTTCTCCTTGCCGCGCACCCGCAGGCGAAACAGCCCCTTCACGAGCGGGTACGAAACCGCGGCGAACGCGTTGTATACGGCAGAAGTCTGAATGTTCGGCAGTAAACAGGGAGAAACGCGGCTGTGCCGAACCTCCTATCGCGGCCGGAGCGTCCGTCGAGGCGGTCGCTAAGGTGGACCGCTGTGGCAGCCAAAGCAAAAGGGAAACGCGTCGTCATCGTCGAGTCGCCTGCGAAGGCGCGGACGATCGCCGGCTACCTCGGCGACGACTTCGTGGTCGAGTCGAGCGTCGGCCACATCCGCGACCTGCCCCAGAGCGCGGCCGACGTTCCGGCAAAGCACAAGAAGGAGCCCTGGGCGCGCCTCGGCGTGGACGTCGAGAACGACTTCGAGCCGCTCTACATCCTCGACGCCGACAAGAAGAAGACGGTTGACCTGCTCAAGAAGAGCGTCGCGGAGGCGGACGAGGTGCTGCTCGCGACGGACGAAGACCGCGAAGGCGAGGCGATCGCGTGGCACCTGCTCGAGGTGCTCAAGCCGAAGGTGCCCGTGCGCCGGATGGTCTTCCACGAGATCACGCCCGACGCGATCCGCCGCGCGCTCGCGGAGACGCGCGGGATCGACGAACGGCTGGTCGACGCGCAGGAGACGCGCCGCATCCTCGACCGGCTCTACGGCTACGAGGTCTCGCCGGTGCTCTGGAAGAAGATCATGCGCGGGCTCTCGGCAGGGCGCGTGCAGTCGGTCGCGACGCGGCTCGTCGTCGAGCGCGAGCGCGAGCGGATCGCGTTCGTTCGCGCATCCTGGTGGGACATCAAGGCAACGTTCGCGCCCGACCCGTTCGAGGCGCAGCTCTTCTCGCTCGACGGTCGCCGGATCGCAACCGGGCGGGACCTCGGCGCGGACGGGCAGCTCAAGGATGACGCGCTGCTCGTGCTCGACGAGCCCGGCGCGCGAGGGCTCGCCGAGCGGCTCGAGGACGTCCCATTCAGGGTCGGCAGCGTCGAGAGCAAGCCGTATTCGCGCAAGCCGAGCGCGCCGTTCATGACCTCGACGCTGCAGCAGGAGGCGAGCCGCAAGCTCCGCTACACGGCGCAGACGACGATGCGGATCGCCCAGCGGCTGTACGAGAACGGCTACATCACTTACATGCGAACCGACTCGACGACGCTGTCGGAGTCGGCGCTCGCCGCCGCGCGCGACCAGGCGCGGCAGCTCTACGGCGCCGACTACGTGCCCGACAAGCCGCGGCGCTACGAGCGCAAGGTGAAGAACGCGCAGGAGGCGCACGAGGCGATCCGGCCCGCCGGCGACACGTTCCGCACCCCCCAACAGGTGGAGCGGGAGCTGTCGGCGGACGAGCGCAAGCTCTACGACCTGATCTGGATGCGCACGATCGCCTCGCAGATGGCGGACGCCAAGGGCAATACGGTCTCGGTGCGGATCACGGGCACATCCTCGGCCGGCGAGGTCGCAGAGTTCGCCGCGGCCGGGACGACGATCACGTTCCGGGGTTTCCTCGCTGCCTACGAGGAAGGACGCGACGAAGCGGTCTCGGCGAGCCCGAGCCGAGAGGACGAAGAGCGCCGGCTGCCGCTCCTCAAGGAAGGGCAGGAGCTGCAAGCGGCACGGCTCGTACCGGAGGGGCACGAGACCAATCCACCGGCGCGCTACACGGAGGCGACGCTCGTGCGAGCGCTCGAGCAGCGAGGCATCGGCCGGCCGTCGACGTACGCCTCGATCATCGGCACCATTCTCGACCGCGGCTACGTCTTCAAGAAGGACAGCGCGCTCGTCCCGTCGTTCCTGGCCTTCGCCGTCGTCGGCCTGCTCGAGCACCACTTCGGGAAGCTCGTCGACTACGACTTCACCGCGCGGATGGAGGACGACCTCGACCGGATCGCGGCCGGCGACGAGCAGCGGGTCGGCTGGCTGCGACGCTTCTATTACGGCGACAACGGCAACGGCCTGAAAGACCTCGTCGAGGATCTCGGCGGGATCGACGCGCGCGAGGTCAGCTCGGTCGAGATCGGCGACGGGATCGTCCTCCGGGTCGGCCGTTACGGCGCCTACCTCGAGCGCGACGGCTCGCGCGCGAACGTCCCGGCCGACTTCGTTCCGGACGAGCTGACCGTCGAAAAGGCGGAGGAGCTGCTCGCGCAGCCGTCCCAGGACCGCTCGCTCGGCACCGACCCGGAGACGGGGCGGGAGATCGTGGTGCGCACGGGCCGCTACGGACCCTTCGTCACCGAAGTGCTGGACGAGGAGACGAAGGAAAAGCCGCGCACGGCCTCGCTCTTCAAGAGCATGTCGCCGGAGACCGTCACGCTCGACGAGGCCCTGCAGCTTCTCTCGCTGCCGCGCGCGCTCGGGACGGCGGAAGACGGCGAGGAGGTGCTCGCGCGCAACGGCCGGTTCGGGCCGTACATCCAGAAGGGCAAGGAGACGCGGTCGCTGGAGCGTGAGGAACAGCTGTTCGAAGTGACGCTCGAGGAAGCCCTGGCGCTGCTCGCCAAGCCGAAGCAGGGCCGGCGCGGGGGCTCCGCGAAGGCGCCGCTGCGGGAGCTCGGCGAGGATCCGCTGAGCGGGAAGGCGATCGAGGTCCGGGACGGCCGCTTCGGCCCCTACGTGACCGACGGAGAGACGAACGCCAGCCTGCGCGCCGGCGACTCGGTCGAGTCGGTCACCGTCGAGCGCGCATCCGAGCTGCTCGCCGAGCGCCGCGCGAAGGGCCCATCCAAGCCGCGCAAGAAGCGGCGGGCTTCGTAACGCAGTCGTAACAGTTGCCGGCAAACCTTTTCCCGCACCCCTCGTCTTGAAGGATGAGGCAAACCGAAAAGGGCACCGGCGCGGAATAGGAATACCGAGCACCACGTTTTCAAGACGGGGCCACTGGGCGAGCCGCATACCCTGTTCAGCCGAGGAGTTTGGCCATACAGTGCGAAAGATCGAGGCACCAGCGACGTCTAAGTCAGAAGAGGAAAAGTTGACTCCTAGCCAGCTACAAGAGCTGCTCGAAACCGAGCCTGCCCGCCTTCTGCTGGAAGGTGCGGAGGAGCGCGGCTACATCGAGCCCGCCGAGCTCGAGGCGTTCGCGCTCGAGCACGACCTCGCAGAGGACGAGGTCGAGCTCCTGACGCGCGAGCTCGAGACGGCCGGTCTCGAGGTGCGCGAGACCGCGGAAGAGCCCGAGCCCGCCGCCGAGAAGCCGGAGGCGGCCGAACCTGCTCAGGCCCAGCCGCAGGCGGTCGTCGGCGCGGCCGACAGCCTTCAGCTCTTCCTGGCCGACATCGGCCGGCACAAGCTCCTGACCGCTGCCGAGGAGGTCATGCTCGCGAAGGCGATCGAGCGCGGCGACCTGAGCGCCAAGCGCCGCATGATCGAGTCGAACCTGCGCCTCGTCGTGTCGATCGCGAAGGGCTACCGCGGCCTCGGCGTCCCGTTCCTGGACCTGATCCAGGAGGGCACGCTCGGCCTCAACCGCGCGGTCGAGAAGTTCGACTGGCGCCGCGGCTACAAGTTCTCCACGTACGCGACCTGGTGGATCCGCCAGTCGGTGCAGCGCGCGGTCGCGAACCACGCGCGCACGATCCGCGTGCCGGTCCACGTCGTCGAGCGCCAGCAGAAGCTCGGCCGGGCCGCGCGCCGGCTCGAGGTCGAGCTGGGCCGCGAGGCGACCAAGCAGGAGCTCGCCGAGGCGACCGGCCTGCCGCTCCAGCACGTCGACGAGGCGCTGGGCGCCGCGCAGGCGTCGGTCTCGCTCAACCAGACCGTCGGCGCCGACGACGAAGGCGAGCTGGGCGACCTGTTCGCCGACCGCGAGGCCGCGGACCCGTTCGACGAGGCCGAGGAGTCCCTCCGCCGCCAGGGCGTGCGGCGGGCGCTCGACGCCCTGCCCGAGCGCGAGCGGCGCATCCTCGAGCTGCGCTTCGGCTTCGAGGGCGAGCCCTGGACGCTCGAGGCGATCGGCCACGAGCTCGACCTGACGCGCGAGCGCGTACGCCAGCTCGAGGGCCAGGCGCTGGCCCGCCTCGCGGCACTGCGCGAGCTGCAGACCGCAGCGGCCTAGCCACGGCGCAAGACATCTGCATCGACGAGGTGGCGCCGGTGCGAGCCGAGCCCGACGGCGACGCCGAGCAGGTGACGCAGGCGCTGGCCGGCGAGCCGCTGACGGTGGAGGAAAGCCGCGGCGACTGGGCGCGGGTCCTGACGGCGTACGACTACCCCGGCTGGATCCGGACGACGGCGCTCGGTAGAGCTCCGGGATCTGATCCCGGAAACTGGCTCCCGGAACCGCAGTCCGAAGGCGATCCCGTCGCCGAGGCCCGCGCGTACCTCGGCTCGCCGTACGAGTGGGGCGGGATGACCGACCGGGGCATCGACTGCTCCGGGCTCGTCCACATGGCCCACCGCCGGCTCGGCCGCCTCGTGCCCCGCGACGCCGACCAGCAGGCCGCCGCGGCCAGGCCCGTGGCCGAGGGTGAAGAGCGGCCGGGCGATCTGGTCGTCTACGGTGAGCCGGGCGCCGAGCACCACGTGGCGTTCTGGCTCGGCGGCGGTCGCATCCTCCACGCGACCGGCCGCGAGGGCGTGAACCGGGTCGTCGAGGAGGACGAGCCTGCCGAGCTCCGCGCCGGACCGCGCCGAACCGTTCGGCTCGGGCGACGGTAGTACCGGCAGGAAACCGGTGCTGTCTGCATACTTTCCGGCGGAATAAAACGGCCCAGTGGCCAGGATGGAGGTAGGGCATGAGATCTCGGAACCGGTGGACGTGGTTCCTCGTACTCGCCGCCCTCGTCGGTGCGTTCGCGCTCGTCGCGGCGGGCTGCGGTGGCGGCAGCAAGAACAGCAGCTCGACCACCACGGGCGGTAGCAGCACGGGCGGCGGCAAGAAGTTCGCCGTCTTCCACGTCGTCTACGACACCGGCACCGACTACCTCGACCCCGGTCTGTCGTACACCGTCCAGGGTTGGGGCGCGATGTGGCACGTCTACCTCCCGCTCCTCACCTACAAGGACGTCGGCGGCCCTGATGGGGCAACGATCGTACCGGCGCTCGCGCAGGCTCTTCCGACCGTCAGCAACGGTGGCAAGACCTACAAGCTGAAGCTGCGCTCCGGGCTCCAGTACTCGGACGGCACGGCGGTGAAGGCAAGCGACTTCAAGTACGCGATCAAGCGCCTGTTCCAGATCGACTCGCCGGGCGTCGGCTTCTTCACCAACATCGTCGGCGCGGACACCTTCGCGAAGACGAAGAAGGGCGACATCTCCGGAATCGTCACGAACGACAGCACGGGCGACATCTCGATCACGCTGACTGCGCCCCAGGGCGATTTCGAGAACATCCTCGCGACGACGTTCGCCGCACTCGTACCGGCTGGCACGCCGGCGAAGGACCAGTCGACCCACCCGATCCCGTCGACAGGCCCGTACATGATCGAGAGCTACCAGCCGAACAAGCAGTTCGTGCTCGTGCGGAACCCGCAGTACAAGCACATCGACGGGCTCGTTGACGGAAACCCGGACAAGGTCGTCTTCAAGATCGTCGAGGACGACGCGGCCGCGCTCCAGCAGGTGATCAACAACCAGAGCGACTGGGACTTCCACCCGATCCCGACCGACCGGCTGGCAAGCGTGCAGAGCAAGTACGGCGACCGGCTGAAGATCTACACGCCGGCGAACACCTACTACTTCTTCATGAACACGCGCGTGAAGCCGTTCACGAGCCTCAAGGTGCGGCAGGCGGTGAACTACGGGATTGACCGCCAGGCGCTCGTCCGCGTCTTCGGCGGCCTCGCGACGCCGACCCAGAACGTGCTCCCGCCGACGTACCCGCAGTACAAGAAGATCAACATGTACCCGCACGACCTGGCGAAGGCGAAGCAGCTCGTGCAGCAGTCGGGCATGGCGGGCACGAAGGTCACCGTCTGGGGCTCGAACCGTGCGACCTCAAAGGCACCGGTCGAGTACTACACGGATGCCCTGAACAAGATGGGGTTCAAGGCCACGCCGAAGATCATCGACGCGTCGATCTACTGGACGACGATCGGCAACCAGGCCACGAAGGCCCAGACCGGCTTCGCCGACTGGTTCCAGGACTACCCGCATCCGCTCGACTGGTTCGACGTGCTGCTGAACGGCACCCGGATCACCCAGACTCACAACAACAACTACTCGAATGCGAACGTCTCGGCGATCAACAAGAAGATCGCCGAGCTGAAGCTCAAGCCGTCGCTCGACTCCGCGACGAACGACCAGTGGGCTCAGGTCGACAAGATGGTCGCCGACAACGCCCTCTGGGCGCCGTACGTGAACCGTCAGTTCACCGACTTCTTCGCGAGTCGGGTGGACACGAGCTGCTACGTCAACCACGTGCTCTACCAGTTCGACTACGCGACGATCTGCGTGAAGTAGCGCGCGCAGATCCGACCGAAGCGTGACCGAGGGGCGCCGCGAGGCGCCCCTCGCCGTTCCGCATGGCTTTCGCGTCGGCGTGGTAGGAGAGGAGAGTGGACGGACGACGCGTCGAGAGCGTGGGCAGGCAGAACTGCGGAAACCCCTGCAAATCCGCGTCGGTTCTCCTCGTCCCGGCAGACGGTGCCCAGGTAGACTCGGCGGTCTCGCGTGGCTGAGCCGGCAACTGATTTCTCGCTCGACACCGCCGCCGTCCTTGCGTCCGAGGAGCACCGGGAGGCGATCACCGGACGCAGCCCGTGGTATCTCGCCTGGCGCCGCCTGCGCCAGAACTACGTCGCGTTGGCCTTCCTCGCGCTCTTCTTCCTCATCGTCATCTGCTGCTCGCTCGCGCCCGTGTACGCGCACCGCGTCGCTCACACCGGGCCGAACTCCACCCACCTCACCGACAAGGTGGTTGTCAGCGGGAAGGTCGAGGACGTCGTCTCGGCCGGAGGCACCTACACCGTCCAGATCAACGGCCAGCCTGAGCTCCGCGTCCGGCCGGCCGGCCCGATCGGCCCGACCTGGTGGCACGCCCACGGCCGATTCGTGCTCGGGGCGGACCCGCTCGGCCGCGACGTCGCGGTCCGGCTCCTCTACGGCGGCATCAACTCGCTCATGATCGGCATCGGCTCGGCGCTGATCTGCGTGTTCGCCGCCCTGCTGCTGGCGCTTCTCGCCGGGTTCTACGGCGGGTGGGCGGACTGGGTGATCACGCGCTTCTTCGACCTGATCTGGGCGTTCCCCGTGATCCTGCTCGCGATCGCGCTCGGCACGGCGCTCTCGATCAACGGCGTCCACTGGGGGCCGATCGTGATCCAGAGCGGCTCGTTGTGGATCCCGACGCTCGTGATCTCGTACGTCCTCATCCCCTACGTCGGGCGGCCGCTGCGCGGGCAGATCCTTTCGCTCCGCGAGAAGGAGTTCATCGAGGCGTCGGTGTCGCAGGGCGCGCGGCCGTGGCGGATCATGCTCGCCGAGCTGATGCCGAACATCGCGTCGTCGGTGCTCGTCTTCTTCACGCTGATCATCGCGAACAACATCCTGACCGAGGCAGCGCTGTCGTTCCTCGGCGCCGGCGTGCAGCCGCCGAATCCGTCGTGGGGGACGCTGATCGCCGAGGGCCAGGACCGCATCTCGACCGCGCCCTGGCTCGCGATCGTCCCCGGCCTCGCGATCATTCTCACCGTGCTGTCGCTGAACATCTTCGGCGACGGCCTGCGGGACGCGCTCGACCCGCGCGCGAAGGTCCGGATGGAGCACTAGCCATGCTTGCGTTCGTCATCCGCCGCTTCGTGGGCATGGTGCTCGTGCTGATCGCCGTCAGCTTCATCGTCTTCCTGATCTTCATCGTCGTCCCCGGGGGCGACCCGGCACAGCGGATCGCCGGCCGCACCGCGACGCAGCAGAACATCGAGAACATCCGCCACGACTGGGGCTTCGACCAGCCGTTCTACGTCCAGTACAAGGACATGATGCAGAAGGCGTTCACGAACGAGCTCGTCTCGTACTCGAACCAGACGAAGGTCGTCAGCCAGATCAAGCAGGGCCTGCCGGCGACGTTCTCGCTCGCGATCGGCGCCGGGATCATCTGGCTCTTCTTCGGGATCGCCGTGGGGGTGATCTCGGCGGTGACCGCCGGGAGCTGGTCGGACCGCCTGGTCACGGTGCTCGCGCTGATCGGGATCTCGATGCCGGTGTTCTGGCTCGGCCTGATCGTGCGCTACTACCTCGCCGAGGGCGGGCTCACGACGTTCTTCCCGGACGGCGGCTACGTGCCGCTGACGCAGGACCCGGCGCAGTGGTTCTCGCACCTCATCCTGCCCTGGACGGTGCTCTCGGTGCTCTTCATCGGCTTCTACGGCCGCGTCCTGCGCTCGAACATCCTCGACTCGATCAACGAGGACTACGTGCGCACCGCGCGCGCGAAGGGCCTCAACCCGCAAACGGTGTTGCTCAAGCACGTGCTGCGGAACTCGCTGATCCCGATCGTGACCCTCTTCGGGCTCGACTTCGCCGCCGTGATCGGGGGCGGCGCGATCCTGACCGAGACGGTCTTCGACCTGCACGGGGTCGGCCAGTACGCGGCGCAGGCGATCGGCAGCTTCGACCTACCGCCGATCATGGGCGTGACGCTCTTCGGCGCCTTCTTCATCGTCTTCTTCAGCGCGGTCATCGATGCGCTCTACGCCCTGCTCGACCCGCGAATCAGGGCCACGTAATGGCGGAGCGCCTGCTCGAGGTCGACGGCCTCAAGGTCCAGTTCGCGACCGAAGACGGGATCGTCCAAGCGGTCGACGGCGTCGACTTCACGCTCGAGCGCGGCAAGGTACTCGGGATCGTGGGCGAGTCCGGCTCCGGCAAGAGCGTCACGGCACTCACGCTGCTCGGGCTCACGCGCGACAAGAACACCCTCTTCGAGGGCGAGGTGCGCTACAAGGGCCAGAGCCTGCTCGGACTGTCGGAGGGGAAGCTCCAGCAGATCCGTGGCAATGAGCTGGCGATGATCTTCCAGGACCCGATGACGTCGATGAACCCGGTCTACCGGGTCGGCGACCAGATCGTCGAGGCGATCACGACCCACGAAGACGTGTCGAAGCGAAACGCCAAGCGGCGCGCCACCGAGTTGCTGCGGCAGGTCGGGATCCCGAACCCGGAGCGCCGCGTCGACGACTACCCGCACGAGTTCTCGGGCGGCATGCGGCAGCGCGCGATGATCGCGATGGCGCTCTCGAACAATCCGGACGTCTTAATCGCGGACGAGCCGACGACGGCGCTCGACGTCACCATCCAGGCGCAGATCATCGAGCTGATCGACCGGCTCAAGGACGAGTTCAACTCCTCGGTGATCCTGATCACCCACGACCTCGGCGTCGTCGCGGAGGTGGCGGACGAGATCCTCGTGATGTACGCCGGCCGCGTGGTCGAGAACGGCTCGAAGCGGGACATCTTCTACGACCCCCAGCACCCGTACACCTGGGGGCTGCTCGGCTCGATCCCGCGGCTCGACCGGCCGAAGCCAAAGCGGCTGCACTCGATCCAGGGCAGCCCGCCGTCGCTGATCAACCCTCCGCGGGGCTGCAAGTTCCGTCCGCGCTGCCCGCACGCCTTCGAGAAGTGTCAGGAGGAACCCGGGCTCGAGAACCGTGTCGAGCAGCAGGGCCACCTCGACCGCTGCTGGCTGACCCTCGACGAGAAGCGGCGGCTGCGCGAGACGACGCTAGCCGGCGAGGCGCAGGAGGTCGCGTGAGCTCGGATCCCCAGCAGAACGGCAACCTGCTCGAGATCCACGCACCTCAAGAAGTACTTCCCGATCCGCAAGGGCCTGCTCCAGCGCGAGGTCGCGCGCGTGCACGCGGTCGACGACATCACGCTCACCGTGGCGAAGGGCGAGACGCTCGGGCTCGTCGGCGAGTCTGGCTGCGGCAAGTCGACGCTCGGCCGCTGCGTCGTCCGTCTGCTCGAGCCGACCGACGGGGACATCGTCTTCCGGGGCCAATCGATTGCCAAGCTCGGCTCGCGCGCGCTGCGCCCGCTCCGCCGGGAGATGCAGATGGTCTTCCAGGACCCGTACGCCAGCCTCAACCCGCGCAAGCGTGTCGGCGCGATCATCGGCGACCCGCTCACGATCCACGGTCTCGGCGACCGCGGTGAGCGCAAGAAGCAGGTCGAGGAGCTGCTCGAGACGGTCGGGCTCTCTCCGGAGCACTACAACCGCTTCCCGCACGAGTTCTCGGGCGGCCAGCGCCAGCGGATCGGCGTCGCGCGGGCGCTCGCGCTGCGCCCGAAGCTGATCGTCGCCGACGAGCCGGTCTCGGCGCTCGACGTCTCGATCCAGGCGCAGATGATCAATCTGCTCGAATCGCTGCAGGACGACTTCGGGCTCACCTACCTCTTCATCGCCCACGACCTCGGCGTTGTCCGCCACGTCTCCGACCGGATCGCCGTCATGTACCTCGGCAAGCTCGTCGAGCTATCCCCGGCGGAGGAGCTGTACCAGCGCCCGATCATGCCCTACACCGAGGCGCTGCTCTCGGCCGTGCCGATCCCGGATCCCGACCTCTCCGAGCAGCGCGAGCGGATCGTGCTCGAGGGCGACGTGCCCTCGCCGATCCAACCGCCCTCGGGCTGCCGCTTCCACCCGCGCTGCCGCTACGCGACCGACATCTGCGGGCAGGTCGAGCCACCGCTCGCCGACTACGGAAACGGCCACCTCGCGGCCTGCCACCACCCGCTCAACGTCGACAAGGAAACGCTCGCGCAGGTCACCGCGTCGGACGAGTATTCGCCCAGATCGTCTGAAGAAGACGCGCTGCCCGAGACTCCCGGCAAGGAGAAGAGCACACCCATCCCTGAAACGGGGTAGGTCTTCGGACTAAAGCGGCGGTACACAGAGGCCGATACGGCCTCCGTGGACGCTGCTGAGCGCAAAGAGATCCTGTCTCGTTACGTGGACCACAGCCGCCGCTTCGAGGCTGCTGCGAAGCGCCGCGGAGGCCAGGGCGCCGAGGTCATTCCGTTCAGCGGCCCGCTGCAGGAGCTCGAGCAGGAGCCGACTGCCCGCGAGATCGAGGTGCTTCAGCTGATCTCGGACGGCCTCGTGAACCGCGAGATCGGCGTGCGGCTCTTCCTCTCGGAGGAAACGGTGAAGTCGCACGTGCGCCACCTGCTCGCCAAGCTGCAGGCCCGCTCACGCGCGCATGCCGTTGCGGTGGGCTTCAGGCGCGGCCTGATCGCCTAGCCGGCCCGGTCCAGCCGAACCTAGCCTTTTCTACGCAAGTATCCACATCCCTGTGGAAATCCCTCAACAGGGTGATGTGGACGAGCTGGGGAAAACGGAAGCTACGACTCCCCGTGAACGAGAGTCGCTACCAGAACTTGACGTTGCCAGCAACAACAGCGACGGAAGTGGCACGCGCGCAAGCAGGCCGAAGATTCTGCGAACGCATGTTTTCCTCCCTGGGGGACTAACGGCAAGCGTGACGGTATCACCCAAAAGGGTGACATTCAAGATGTGCTCGAAGAGCCGCTCGCGCGACTGTTTGCTTTACAAACCCCTCTCGCGCCGCGGGATTGGCTCCTCGCGCTCTACACCAGCATGCTTGCGGCGTCGTTTGCCGCGGTCACGTGTGTGCTCGCGACAGATCGTCAAGTTGGAATCGGAGTCCCCTGGGCCATTACCGCTCTCGCGATAGCGGCAGTGGTTGCAGAACGCCAGAGCGTCCGCCTGAGTTCGCGAGCTGAGATCTCCGTGTCAGCACTTCCGATCGTTTTGGCGGCGGTCATTTACGGCCCTCTTGCCGCGATTTGCGTGAGCGCTGTGAGCCTGTTGCCGAGCCTCGGTCGACCCTATGGACGCTGGATTATCTGGACATCCTCGCGGTCGCTCGCCGCCGGCGTGGCCGGAGTGATCGCACTGCGTCTAGATGGTTCGACGAGTCACGTATTCGGACGCGTTCTCGTTGCCGTCGCGGCCGCCACGGTAATCGAGCAGGTAGGCGACCTGTTGCTCGGCTCCGTCGCGGCCATTCTCCGCAAGGTGCCATTCATCGAGATCTGCCGTGCGGCAAGCACGATGTTCCTCGCGATGCCGCTCTACATCCCCGTGGCTGCGCTGCTGGCCTATACGTACAGTGCTGTCTCTCCTTGGAGCGTCGCACTCTTTCTTTTCCCTGCGCTCGTGGCCCAGAAGTTGTTCCTCCTGTATCAAGAACAGCGCGCGACGTCCGAGGCGTTGGCGGAGGTCTTGGATCACCAGAAGCGCTCGCATCTTTCATTTGCGTCGGCGATGGTTGCAACTCTCGACGCTCGCGATGAGTACACGGCAGGACACTCTACGGCCGTCGCAACATACGCGCGAGACATCGCTGAAAGAATGGGCTTGAGCGAGGAGGAGCAGCGGCTGGCGCACTTGGCTGGCTTGGTTCATGACATCGGCAAGGTAGGTCTCCCTCCGGGCCTGCTCGAGAAGCCAGGACCGCTCACCCGCGCCGAACGTGTTCACATGGAAGAGCATCCGACTATCGGTGAGCGAATCTTGGCTAAGGTCGAGGACTACGCTGAGATCGCTTGCGTTGTCCGCTATCACCACGAGCGGGTCGATGGCAAGGGTTATCCGGAAGGGCTCGTCGGCCCGGAGATTCCACTTCTTTCGCGAATCATCGCGGCTGCAGACGCTTACAACGCGATGACGTCAGACCGTCCATACCGTGACGCGATGCCAAGCCGCGTCGCGCGAATGAGGATGGCGGAGGGTGTCGACTCTCAATTCGACACGGCGGTTGTTGCTGCTTTTGAAGCGGTACTGGTCAGCGCGACTGACAGCTACCGCACTGGCGACCTCTTCGGAACACGCACCTCGACGCGAGATTCGCAGTCCAATCGAGTATCGTGGATTGGCACGGCGCTTGCCGCCAATCGCTAACGATTCGAAGTAGTCGGCAGGTCGCCTATACCAGTTGTGGCTACGCGAGCGGCTTCGGTTCGGTTGCGGACGCCGAGCTTGTGGAGAATGTGGCGTACGTGGACCTTGACGGTGACCTCGCTAATGACGAGCACTTGCGCAATCTCGCGGTTCGTCTGACCCCTCGCCAGTAGCGCGAGAACCTCTCGCTCGCGAGGCGTCATATCGCCGGTGGTTGTCGGTTCCCGGTACTTGGTGCCGAGCCCACGTGTGTCGGCCCCAAAGGCGTTTCCTTGTTGAGCATTGAGTTCTCCAACCGTGTCTGGATTGAAGCCGCGCTCAACGAGAAACGCCCTGACTTCCGGATGGACCCTCGATGCTTGGACAACCACATCCAATGCGCCGGCTTCTGTACAGCGCGCATAGACCGCCTCCAGGTAGGAGCCAGCTTCGGGTTCGCCCAGGAGAAGAGCAGCAATCGCCTCGACCCAAGCAATCAGGAGCTGTGCGCTGAGCCAGCCGGTGGCGCCGCTGATCTGGCTCGCAAGCTTACGAGCTTCCTCTGGCTCGCCCGCAGCCGCAAGGGCGAGACCGCGCGTCGCTGAGTATTCAGCATGTCGTCCGATCGAGCCGCTCGGCGGCGGATCGTCGCGAACCGCCGAGAGTGCAGCCTCGACAGAGCCTTCCGCCAACAAGAGGCGACACCGCACGATCGCGGCGTTCGTTATCAGGTACGGCTCTCCTAACGCAGTGGCACTGTGTTCGATCTCTGACAGAGCCGCATGCGCAGCGCCTAAGCGCCGAAGTCCAGTCAACGCAGCGACACGGCTGATTAGTGCATGCGGACGCACAAACGCGAGGTGTGACTCCTCGCTCTCGCGAATTGCTCCGTCAACAGCCTCTAAGGCGTTCGCGTACTGCCCCGCGAGGACTAGGACACCGGCAAGTCCCCGCCAGAACATTGATCTGGCGAGCGGATCCGTCGCCTCGCTCACAAGATCGCACATCGGGGCGGTTCGATGGAGTGCCTCTGCGAGCCCTCCATCCCAGAGCGCAACCGTGAGAAGACCACACGCTTTCCGCACCTCAGCGTCTCGGTCGAGGGGGCCGATTGCTTCGAACTCTTCCAAGAGTTCGCGCAGGTCGCTGTTTTCCGTGTCAGCCGCCAGGCAAAATTCGCCCCAGACAGCATTCCGAGCGTCCAGTTCGGTGTGAGCCGTTTCTCGAGCACGCCGAAGATGCCACTGGGCACGCTCGACACGGTCGAGGAAGTACGCGCATTGCCCAGCTCGGCAATGAGCGAGCGAAGCGAGCCGATCAGCTTGGGGAAGGTTGGCGGCGGCTGAGCTTGCGAGAAGAGCAGCTCGGTCATATTGCCCCTCGCGGAATGACAGGTCTGCCGATGCGAGGTCTAAATAAGCCGAAGTGAACCCCTTCTCGCGTGCGAACGCTAACCACTCTCGGACCGTCGTCAATTGCCCTTGGCTAGTTAGGGCATGTAGACCTTCTGAAATCAGCTCTTCGAGAAGATCAAGTCGCCCGTGCTCGGCAACCACCGAGAAGGCATCGTGCCAAAGCTGGCGCTGCATTAGAACTCGCACTGCCTTTTCGACTGCCAGGTCACGCTCCAGCGGATCGCTGCTCTCCAATTTCGTGAGGAGAAAGGTGCGCATGAGTGGATGTACGGAGAGAAACTTGTCGTCGCGGGCGGGGAAGAATCCAGCCGCCGTTCCCTCGTCGAGGATAGCCTCGGTGTCAGCACCCAGAAGTTCCCGCGCAAGGGCGCGGTCGAGACTCGGGAGCAAAGCAAGCTGGAGCAGCGCTCTTCGCGCGTCTGGGCGGAGAGATGAGAAGAGTTCTTCCGCGAGAAAATCGTGCAACGCGTCGGTCATCGCAGATTCCACCAGCGCATGAGCGGGAGCTCGGGCAGCTAGGCCGATCACGGCGGGCCAACCATTGGCGAGGGCGACTAGGCCATTCGCTGTTTCACTCATCCCGTCATCAAGAATTGCGTTCGCCTCGTCAGGCGTCATTGCGAGGACACTTGGTCCGAGTTCAAAGATGGTTCCGTATAGGAGGTCCCGCGCCGATGTCCAGCTCGGTCGGACGCGGCTTGTTAGCAGTGTCCGGCGGCCAGCCAATAGCTCTTGTGTTAGGTCCTGAGATGCAGCTGACGTCAACAGGTGATAGTCGTCGATCACGAACCAAGCCTCGTCAGGCCACCCGGCAAGTTCTGCAGCAAGCAGCGCAGAGATCGTCTCCACCTCTTTCGCTGGCTCGCGGCTCGTTGGCAACCATTCTCCAAGTCGCCGGCCTGCACCTGACACGAGTTGTTTGGACGCCTCAGCTATCCCAAGCGCAAGAGCCGCGACGTCGGCGGATGCTGCGCCGGCCCGGTACCAGGCATGCGGGCGGTTGGCTAGCCACTGGCGGGCAAGGGTCGTTTTGCCGTAGCCGGCAGGCGCCACGAGCATGATCACTCGCGCTGAGGTTTCATCGAGCAGGCGCGTCAGCCTGGGGCGCTCGATGATGTGGCTGCGCCCAGAGGCGACCGTTGATTCTGCCGTCGTTGCCATCCTGCCTGCCGGGCGCCGCAACCCCGCGGCCGTAGCGTAAACATGACCGCGCCTAGATGTCAGATGGAAACCGCGCCTGCGACCCTGAGGGCCGCAGGCGCGGGCCGTTAGTCCCCGGAGTCGGAGGAAGCCGCTCCGAGGCTTTGTGGGAGGGGATCCCGCCCGGTCAGCGAGCGGTAGGCGCTCGGAATCTGACGTCGCCGGGCGCATCCGAGCTTCTGACGGAGCACGTCCGAGTGGGCCTTCGCTGTGCGCGGCGAGATGCCGAGGCGGCGAGCGACTTCCTCGTTCGAACAACCGTCGGCGATCAGCTCGATCACCTGACGCTGCCGATCCGTGATGACGGGCGGACCCTCATGCAGGACTTCGACCATGGCGACGACGGTAACAACGGCCCGCTCCGGTGACTATTGCCCGCTTGGCGTATCTTTGCGCCCTACTCACAACGGAGTAGCGTTCCCGCGAGATGGCCGTCTGTGCCAGCTGCGGGCAGGAGAATCCCGACACCGCGCGCTTCTGCAACGCTTGCGCGGCGCCACTCGACGCCGCGCCCACTCCTGCGGGGCGCGAGGAGCGGAAGGTCGTGACCGTCCTCTTCGCCGACCTCGTCGGATTCACCGCACGCGCCGAGCAGCTCGACCCCGAGGACGTCCGCGCGCTGCTCGCGCCCTACCACGCGCACCTGCGCGCGGAGCTCGAGCGCTACGGCGGGACCGTCGAGAAGTTCATCGGCGACGCGGTGATGGCGCTCTTCGGCGCGCCGGTCGCGCACGAGGACGATCCGGTGCGGGCGGTTCGAGCGGCGCTCGATATCCGCGACTGGGTACGCGAGCAGGACGAGCTGCAGCTGCGGATCGCGATCAACACGGGCGAGGCCCTCGTCGCGCTCGGGGCCCGTCCGGCCGAAGGCGAGGGGATGGCCGCGGGCGACGTCGTCAACACCGCGGCGCGGCTGCAGTCGGCGGCGCCGGTGAACGGCGTGCTTGTCGGCGAGACGACCTACCGCGCGACGAGCCAGGTGATCGATTACCGGGAGGCGGATCCGGTCGAGGCGAAGGGCAAGTCTGAGCCCATCCGGGTCTGGGAGGCGCTCGAGGCACGCTCGCGCTACGGCACCGACCTCCTGCAGTCACGCTCACCGCTCGTCGGGCGCGACCGCGAGCTCGACCTGCTCCGCGACGCGCTGGACCGCGCGCGGCGACAGCGCGGGCTCCAGCTCGTGACTCTCGTCGGCGTCCCGGGGATCGGAAAGTCGCGGCTCGTGCAAGAGCTCTTCCGTTGGGTCGAGGCGGAGCCGGACTTCACGACCTGGCGCCAGGGCCGCTCGCTCCCTTACGGCGAGGGCATCAGCTTCTGGGCGCTCGCCGAGATCGTCAAGGCGCAGGCGGGGATCCTCGAGTCCGACGCCGAGGAGGAGGCAGCGACCAAGCTCGAGGCAGCGGTGCGGGAAGTCTCCCCCGATCCGAGCGAGGCCGACTGGATGGCCGCGCGCATGCGAAGCCTCCTCGGGCTCGCCGGCCCGGACGACGAGTCGGTGCCTCAGAGCGAGAGCTTCTCCGCCTGGCGTAGCTTCCTCGAGGCGCTCGCCGACGCGAGCCCGCTCGTGCTCGTGTTCGAGGACTTGCACTGGGCCGACGACGGATTGCTTGATTTCGTCGACCAGCTCGTAGAGTGGGCGCGTTCGGCGCCGATCCTCGTGCTCTGCACGGCCCGCCCCGAGCTGCTCGAGCGCCGGCCCGGCTGGGGCGGCGGGAAGGCGAACGCGCTCACGCTCTCGCTGCCGCCGCTCGAGGACGAGGAGACGGCGCGGCTGCTCTCGTCGCTCCTGGAGACGCCCGTGCTCGCGGCCGAGACGCAGGCCGAGCTGCTCTCGCGCGCGGCTGGGAACCCGCTGTACGCGGAGCAGTACGCGCGGATGCTCTCCGAGCGCGGGAGCGCCGAGCAGCTGCCGGAGACGGTGCAGGGAATCATCGCGGCACGGCTCGACCTGCTCTCGGAGACGGAGAAACGCTTGCTGCAGGACGCGGCCGTCGTGGGAAAGGTGTTCTGGCTCGCGTCTGTCTGTGCGATCGGTGGGGTCGACCGCGGCGCTGCGGAGGAGGCGCTGCTCAGCCTCGACCGCAAGGAGCTGGTGCAGCGGGCGCGCCGCTCGTCGGTCGAGGGGGAGGCCGAGTACTCGTTCCGGCACCTGCTCGTCCGCGAGGTCGCCTACGGACAGATCCCGCGTGCCGCCCGCGCCGACAAGCACGCCGCGGCAGCAGGCTGGGTCGAGGGGCTCGGGAGGCCGGACGACCATGCGGAGATGCTGGCCTCGCACTACCTGAGTGCGCTCGAGTACTCACGGGCGGCAGGAGCCGATGACACAGAGCTCGCGGCCCGCGCACGCGTGGTGCTGCGCGACGCGGGCGACCGCGCGGCATCGCTCTATGCGTGGCCGGCCGCCGCCGATTTCTACGCCCAGGCACTGGCGCTCTGGCGTGCCGATGACCCCGAGCGGCCCCTGCTCGCGTTCCGGTGCGGGCGGGCGCGAGAGAACGCCGATGGCACTGGATTCGAACTCGCCGTCGAGGGCTTCGAGGGGCTCGAGGCGTCAGGTGACGCCGAGGCCGCGGCGAGCGCCGCCGTCTATCTGAGCAGAGAGGCCTGGCTTCGCGGGGATGCGGCGCAGCGCGACGACTATCTCGCGCGGGCGCTACGGCTCGTCGGCTCGAGTCCGGATTCCCCGGCCCGTGTGGCGGCTATCTCGAATCAGGCGTTCAACGCGATGAACGGTGGGCGCTACAGCGAGGCCCTGGCGCTCGTCGAAGATGGGATCCCGGCTGCCGAGCGCCTCGGTCTCGACGAGTACTGGGTGCGCCTGCTGAACCTGCGCGGCTCGGTCCGCCTGAACCTGGGCGAAGAGCAGGGTTTCGCCGACCTCGATCGAGCGGTTACACGTGCGCGGGAGCTTCGCTCCATAGACCAGCTTCAGAGCTCGCTCAACAACCGCATGACGCACGAGGTCGCGGGCGGCCGACTGGCCGATGCGCGCGCTTCGCTGGAGGAGATGCGCGAGAACCTCGAGCGCGAGACGATCGTTGCGCGGCGGCGCTGGGTCGACGTCTCATCCGCGGAGCTGGCGTACATGTCCGGCGACTGGGACGAGGCGCGGGCGCGGATCGACGCCTACTTGGCGGACGTGACGGCCGATGCCCCTCATGTTCTCGAGACTGCGGTGCGGTCGTTTCGTCTGCTGATCTCGCAGGCGGAAGCCAATCGGCCCGAGGGGGCCGACGAAGCCGAAGCCCTCTTACGGGAGGACGTAGGCGCGGGCGTGGGCACTCCGATCCAACAGTCCCTGCCCCACATCGCGCGAATTCTTCTCGACTGCGGACGTCGAGAGCGGGCCGAGGCCCTGCTCGGCGAGATCCTGGCGTACGGCGATGCCCTCCTGGGTCTCCTCAACGATGTGCCGATCTTGGAGGCCGCATGGCTCGCCGTCGACCTCGGGCGCACTGACGAGCTCGCGCCTCTGCTCGAGGCGCAAACCGCGATTCCCTGGGCCGTCGCCGCAGCCGCTGTCTGCGCCGGCAACTTCCTCCGCGCCGCGGAGGTTTTGGAGGAGATGGGCTTTCGGCCGGGTGAGGCCTACGCACGGCTGCGCGCCGCGAGGCAGCTGGTCGAGGAGGGCCGGCGCGCGGAGGCCGACGTCGAGCTGCAGCGCTCGCTCGCGTTCTGGCGGGAGGTCGGCGCGACGCGCTACGTGCGCGAGGGCGAGGCGCTCCTCGCCGCTTCCGCCTGAACGAAGCTCGCCTCGTGGCCCTGGCGGTTCGCCTCGGCCAGCTCATCTTCGTCGAGCGCGCCGATCCGCAGCAGCAGGTCGAGCTCGTCGCGCAAGTGCGTCCGCATCATCTCCGGGCCGTCGGTGGCGATCGTGAAGGCGACACCGTTCTCGGCGAAGGCGCGGAAGGTGTCGCGGACGGCGTCCTCGTCCGCAAGCGCGCGGGTGAGCAGGTTGGAGGTCGGGCAGACCTCGAGCACGATCTCGGCGTCGCGCAGCGCGGCCATCAGGGACGGGTCGCGCGCGGCGAGGATGCCGTGGCCGATCCGGTCGGGGCGGAGCGTCTCGATCACCTCGCCGAGCTCGGCGGCGGCGTGCTCCTCTCCTTCTTCGCCTACGTGGATCGTGATTCCGAGGCCGGCGCTGCGAGCCTCCTCGACGAGCGGCGCTAGCTCGCGGTAGGAGTAGCGCTCGCCGCGTGGCCTCGGGCCCGCGATGTCGACGCCGACGATCCCGCGGGGCGCGTAGCGGATCGCCTTCTCGACGATGGTCGCGTTCTGCCGCTCGTCGAAGGTGCGGTCCATCATCAGGATCAGCCCGGCGCGCACCTGCGGGTACTCGAGGCTCGCGAGGTCGAGCCCGCGGGTCGCGGCCATGATGATGTGGTCGAGGTCGCGCTCGCCGCCGCGGTTTCGCTTCATCGGGTTGAAGCGGAGCTCGAGGGTCGTGATCCCCTGCGAGCGGTAGGCGCCTCCGATCGCCGCGTGCACCGAGCGCTCGACGGCGAGCGGGCTCGACTGGATCAGCTCGGTCCAGTGGTAGATCTGGTCGAGGGTGTCGAGCGAGTCGACGCGGCGCGGATCGGCGATCGTGACGAGCCGGTCGAACTCCCAGTAGTCCTTGACCGGCAGTGCGATTCCCTGCTCGTGCGCGAGGCTCCAGAGGATCTCCGACGCAACCGAGGCGCCGAGGTGGGTGTGAAGCTCGGCAAGGCCTCCCTCGGGCATGCCCCGAGTCTACGGATGGACGACGACCAGCGCGCCGAGCGGCGCGACGCGCATCAGGTAGCGCAGGTCGGCCGTCGCCGCGTGCATGCAGCCGGTGCTGAACGCGCCGGAGGTCGAGCCGCCGTGGATCGCGATCCGGTTGCCGCCCGTCCAGCCGGCAGGCAGGTGGGTCTGGTGCGCCGAGAGCGCCAGGATGCAGCAGCCGTAGACCGGCGAGTAGGCGGCGCCGTCGAGCTTGTCGGTGACCGCGAAGCGCCCGACCGGGGTGGGCGTCGCGGGCGCGCCAGTGCCGATGCGTATGACTCGCATGAGGCGCGCGCCGCGGTGCACGCGGAGCACGCGGGCGGAGAGGTCGACCTCGAGTGTCACCCGCGCGCGGCTGAGGCTGAACGTGCCCGGCGCGGCGTGGATCCAGCCGGAGCGGCCGTCCGCCAGCAGCACTCGATAACGCCGGCCCGGAAGGAGGCGCGTGACCGCGAACGTCTGCGGGGAGCCGAACTCGGTGCGCGAGGAGACTCGGGCGACTGCGCCGCCGGTGCGAACGAGGACGTCACGGCCAGGCCGCACGCGGGCGACGAGCGTGCCCGGCGCGGCTCGGTGAGCGGGGCGCGTCTGCACCTTCGGCTTCGGTTTCGGCTTCGCGGCCCGGACGGGGGGCGCGGTCGGCGCGCTCTCGGCGCGCATCGAGCCGCCGAGCGGCACGGCGAGGAAGAGAACGACGAGCAGAGCGAGGCGCCGGGCCATGTCCCCGGAATCGGCAGCTGAGCCTCAACAGGCCACGGTCGTGTCCCTCGAACGGGTGATGCGCAGCGGATCGCTGGGCGAGATAGTGGTTGCCGGGTGGAACCGAGGTGACGTCGCTGCAGATCGCGCTTGACGAGCCGCTCTCGCCGGAGCTGGCGCTCGTCTGTCCCGAGCTCGCCGAGCGGGCACGGAGGCTGTTGCCGGATCCGGGTTGGCTCGTTCCCGTCGTGCGTGCCGAGACTGCGGCGCGCCCGACTCCGCTCCAGACGATCGGGCCCGCGTTCGCGGCGCTGCTGATCACGCTGACGCCGCTGCTGCTGATGCTGCTGGTCGCACCGCGCCCGCATCACTGAGCCTCACTGGGCCGCCACACGGCTTACCCTTGCCGACGATGAAGGTCGGCATCGTCGTCCCGTACTCCTGGTCCTATTGGGGCGCCGTGATCGAGCACGTCGAGCTCAAGGTCGAGGCGCTGCGCAAGCTCGGGATCGAGACGCGGACGATCATGGGGCACGACCCCGAGGGCAGCTTCACGCGTGTGCTGCACCCGCGGCACGGGCGGCACGGGCGGCCGCCCGCGGACGTGATCCCGGTCGGGCGCTCGGTGATCGTCCCGGCGAACGGCGCGCTACCGAACATCATCCTCAGCCCGGTCGCGATTCCGCGCATCAAGCGGGTGCTGCGCCGGGAGCGCTTCGACGTCCTCCACCTGCACGAGCCGATGACGCCGGTGATCTGCACGGCGACGCTCTCGTGGGCGGAGAGCCCGGTTGTGGCGACCTTTCACGCGTCGGGTGACCTCGCCTGGAACACGTTCGGCAAGCCGGTCTGGGGCTTCCTGATGGACCGGATCGACCGGAGGCTCGCGGTTTCCGAGGCCGCACGCGAGTCGGCGGCGCGCTGGTTCCCGGGCGACTACGAGCTGGTTCCCAACGGGACGCTGATCCCGCCTGAGGCGGAGCCCGGCGGCCGGGAGCACCGGATCGTCTTCGTCGGTCGCCATGACCCGCGCAAGGGAATGCCGGTGCTGCTGAAGGCGTGGCCCGAGATCCGCCGGCGGACCGGCGCGGAGCTGCGTGTGGTCGGCGCCGACCCGCTGATGGTGCGGCTCGCGCTGACCCGCCTCGGCGTGGACGGGGAGGGGATCGAGTCACTCGGCTTCCTCAGCCAGGAGGCTCTGACCGAGGAGCTGCTCGCGGCGAAGGCTCTCGTCGCGCCGTCGCTGGGCGGCGAAAGCTTCGGGATGGTGCTGACGCGCGCGTTCGGCTGCGCTACTCCGGTGGTTGCCTCGGACATCACGGGGTACCGTGACGTCATGACCGACGAGACGGGCGTGCTCGTCCCGCCGGGTGATCCGGGTGCGCTTGCCGATGCCGTCGAGGGGCTGCTCGCCGACGAGCCGCGGCGCGAGAGGCTCGGCGCCGGCGCGCGGCGGGTCGCGGAAGAGAAGTACGGCTGGGACGGGATCGCGCGGCGGCTGGCGGCGATCTACGGAGAGCTCGCGTGAAGACCAAGATCGCGCTGCGGGTCTCGGGCGTCCTGCTCGGCGCCGTCGCGCTCGCGGCGCTCGTCTGGTGGCGCGGCCCGAACTGGCATCTGGTCAAGCACAGCTTCGACGCGGTGCGCTGGTATTGGGTCTTCGGAGCGATCGGCCTGAACCTCTTGTCCGTGGTGCTGCGCGCGATGGCATGGCGGATCGTGATCAAGCAGGCGATGCCGCCGCCGCACCCGCGCTACATGCTCGTCTTCTCGGCGTTCTCGGTAGGCCTGTTTGCGAATGCCGTGCTGCCCGGGCGGATCGGCGAGCTCGCACGCGTGGCCGTGCTCACGCGAAAGCTCCGCGTTCAAGGCCGCGAGGACGGCATCTGGGCGGCGCTCGTCGGAAGCGTGTTCGCGCACCGCTTGTTCGACCTCGTGCCCACACTCGGCCTGATCGCATACGTGCTGGCGACCGCGAAGATCCCGCACTGGGCGATCTCGAGCCTGATCATCGTCGGCGCGATCGGCTTCGGGCTGTTCGCCTTCGCGTTCGCGACCGCACGCCAGCACGACAGGTCGGTCGTCGACGAGCTGGGCCCGCTCCGGCGGCTGCTCACGATGGCGCGCCACGGCCTCGGCGTCCTGCATCGGCCGGGCGCGGCGGCGCTCGCGGCGTTCTTCCAGTGCCTCGGCTGGCTCTGCCAGTTCTTCGCGGTCTACACCGCGATGCGCGCGTTCCACATCTATGCGCCGCTGCCTGCTGCTGGGCTCGTTCTGCTGCTGATGAACGTCGCCACGCTTTTCCCGCTCTGGCCGGGGAACATCGGCCTGCTGCAGGCCGCGATCGCGCTGCCGCTGTCGTCGTACGGCGTGGCGGCCGGACGGGCGGTCGCGTACGGCTTCGGCCTGCAGGCGATCGAGGCGTCGGTCGGAGTCGGAGTCGGGATGATCTTCCTCGCGCGCGAGGGGCTCTCGTTCGCGATGCTGCGGCGCATGCCGGGCGCGGACGAGGCGGAGGTGCCGGAGGCCGAGCCGGAAGCCTCGGCTGACGGCGAAGAGGCTCGTGCGCGCGCTGGCGTGTCCGGCTAGCCTCAAAGGCGTCCTCTCGGCGCGGGAGGCGGCGGAGGCGCTCGTGCGTGGGCTCTCGCAGGCGGGCGTGGAGGCGGAGGCCTTGCCGCTCGCCGACGGGGGCGAGGGGACGGCGGAGGCACTTGGCGCGCGCGAGCTGCGGCGCGTGGGCGTACACGACGCTTTCGGCAATCCACGGGAAGCCCCGCTGTGGGCGCTCTCGGATGGATCCGTCCTGGTTCAGAGCGCCGATGCGATCCCGCTCGACCCCGCGCGGCTCGACGTCCAAGCCGCTTCCAGCCGTGGGCTCGGCGAGCTGATCGAAGCCGTGGACGCCTCGCGCCTGCTCGTCGCGCTCGGCGGGACCGCGACGATGGACGGCGGGGACGGCCTGCTCGAGGTGCTCGACGAGCTGCCCGCGCCGACGACCGTGCTCTGCGACACGCGGGCGACCCTGCTCGAAGCGCCGCGGACCTTCGGGCCGCAGAAGGGCGCCACGCCTGCCGAGATCGAAGAGCTCGAGCAGCGCTTCCGCGGCCGTCCGTCCGCCGAGCTGCCCGGCTCGGGGGCTGCGGGTGGCCTCGGAGCCGCGCTCGCGTCACTCGGGGCCGAGCTCGTCCCGGGAGCGGCCTACGTGCTCGAGGCGGCGGGCTTTCGCGAACGCGCTGCCCGCACCGACCTCGTCGTCACGGGCGAGGGCGCCGTCGACCGGACGACGTTCCAGGGCAAAGCTCCCGGCGAAGTCGTGCGCGCCTGCGAGGAGCTCGGCGTGCGCTGCGTGCTGTTCGGCGGCCGCGTCGAGGACGGTCTCGACGCAGAGGCGCTCAGCGGCGACCCCTCGCGAGCCCGTCGGGACCTGGAGGAGCTAGGCCTGCGCCTCGGCCTCGCGTAGCCGCTTCGCCATTGCCTGCAGCAGCGGCCAGGCGATGCGCGCGTCGCTCTCGACGAGCGGCCGGAAGTCCCAGAAGGTGAGGCCGTAACAGTGGAGCTCGCTGTCGGCCACGATCGATGCGCTGCGGGCGCCCATGTCGATCAGGGCGATGTCACCGAAGTAGTCGCCCGGCCCGAGGCGCCGCACCTCCTCGTCGCCGACCTTGACGACCGCCTCGCCGCTCTCGATCACGAAGAAGCCCGCGCCGCTCTCTCCCTCGGTGGCGACGATGTCTCCGGACCCGAACGTGCGCTGCTTGAAGGAGCCGCCCAGGCGCTCGAGCTCACGCGGCTCGAGGCCCGCGAAGAGCGGGATCCTCTGCAGTAGCTCGACGGATGGGCCGGCCATCGCGCGGGATACTAAACGGGTGAGACTCCGAGGCGTGTGCCGACCACGATCTCCGCGGCCTCGGCGCTCGCCGCGTGACCCGTCACCGCGGCGAGAAAGTCCTCGCGCTCGACCGCGAGCAGGTCGGTCTCGGTGCGGGCAGTGACGGTTGCGGTGCGAGGCACGTCGCGCAGGAGCGCGATCTCCCCGAAGTGGTCTCCCGGCCCCTGCGTCGCCTGTGTCCGCCCGTCGATGGAGATCTCGACCTCGCCCGCGGAGATCACGTAGAAGCGGTCGCCGACCTCGCCCTCGCGCACGATCGTCTCTCCCGGGGCGGCATGCACCCGGACGAGGCGCGCTGCGAGGCCTTCGAGCACGGGCGGAGAGAGCGGCGCGAAGATCGGGATCGCGCGCAGCTGCTCGAGCTCGGCCTCGCGGTCGACTGCGGAGTCGTCCAGGCGCAGGAGCGGCAGCCGTGTCGCGATGGTCAGCAGTGGCAGGAACGCCCCGATGGTCACGAGCGACCAGCGCACGCCGATCGCGTGGATGAGCCGCGGGACGAGGATCGCGCCCACTGCGGTCATGGCGAAGAAGAGGCTGTGCAGCACGCCGAAGACGCGCGCGAGCACAGCGGGGGGCGCCGTCCGCTGCAGGAGCGTGAAGCCGGACACGTCTTCGACGATGTTCGCGATGCCGATCAGCGCGAAGGCGACGAGCGCGATCCCCACGGTCGGATTCGGGGCGATGAAGAGAATCGGCGCGCCCGCCCCGGCGATCGCCAGTCCGAAGGTCCCGGCAAGCCGCCGCCGCCCGACGAGCATCAGCGAGAGTCCCGCGCCTAGCAGGCCGCCGACCCCCGTCGCCGCGTTGAGGTAGCCGACCCCGGGGGAGCCCATGTGCAGCAGCTGGAGGGCGGTCACGGCGATCAGCACGTTGGTCGCGCCGTTCACGAGCGACTGGGCGGAGAAGAGGCCGATCACGAGCTGCAGCCGGTGGTCGGCCCCGATCGCGCGGAAGCCGTCGGCGGCTTCGTGCAGGAGCGGGCGGCGCTCGTGCGAGAGCGGCGGCTCGTCGCGGCGGAGCAGGCCGCTCAGCATCGCGGCCGACCAGAGGAAGGTCGAGGCGGTGACCACGAAGACGACCCACGTGCTCGAAACGGCGAGCAGCACGCCGCCGAGGGCGGGCCCAACGCAGAAGCCGAGGCTCTCGAGCGTGCTCGAGCTGACGTTGGCTGCGGTCAGCTCCTCGGGCGTTCGTGCCAGGGCGGGCAGCAGTGCGGCCTGGGCGGGCTGGAAGGCCGTCGAGATGACCCCGACCGCGGCCGCGAGCAGGTAGACGGCGGCCGCCGGCGCGCCGGCGAGCACGCACGCGGCCATCGCCCCGAGGGCGAGCGCGCGCAGCAGGTCGGCGCTGAGCATCACTCGGACGCGCGGCAGGCGGTCGCCCAGTACGGACGTGAACGGCGCCGCGAAGGCAGCCGGCAGCCAGCGAATCAGCCCCATGAGCCCGACCGCCGACGCGCCGCCCTGGTGGTAGGCGTAGACGACGATCGCGACGCTGTACGCCCACGTGCCGATGATCGAGCCTGCCCAGGCGAGCTGGAGCCGGCGCAGGCCGTGGTTGCGGTAGACCTCGCGCATGGCCCGAGACGACTCCCGCAGCTGCTCGCGAAGCGCTTTCACGCGCGGAGAATTGCGCAGATTGCGTTATCGGGGCAAGAGAGGGAAGATTCCAGGTGCGCCCACCGTCTTGTGATCAAAGTTCAAGACCCCGGAAGGAGGCACCAAGTGTCGGAGGACATGAAAGGCATGAAGGGCATGAAGGGCCAGAACGACGAGAACGAGGACGTCGAAGGCCACATGAAGGGCCGGATGGACGAAGAGAGCATGAAGGGCATGAAGGGCATGAAGGGCATGAAGGGCCAGAACGACGAGAGCGACGACGTCGAGGCCCACATGAAGGCCCGGATGGACGACGACGAAAACATGAAGGGCATGAAGGGCATGAAGGGACAGAACACCCCGTAAGCAAGAGCCGCACGACCTGAGTAGCAGGTCACTCCGCCTCGAGGGAGCCGAAAGGCTCCCTCGGCGTATCTGGGGAACTACTGGTTCCCCGGGAACCTCGCCAGCCGAGCCGCCCACGGGCGTCGTCGGGCGCAGCGGAGCAACGCGCTTCGCGCCCGTACCGCTGCGACGCTAGTAGGAGAGAAAGTCGTTCAGCGCTTTGATCAGGCGCTCGGCGGCTTCGCGGCGTTCGGGCTCTGCGTCGGACAGGCGCTGGGCCAGCCGCGCGAGGGCGTTCGCGTCGCCGCCTTCGTCCGCCAGGACTGCTCGCGCATTGCGGGCTCGCTGGAGGAGGTCCAGCGCGATTGCGGCCTCGTTGGCGAACAGGCCGAGGAGCTCCATCTCCTTCAGCGAGAACGCCGCCTGCTGCGGGCGGTCGAGCACTTCGAGCACGCCGAGGGCGTTCTCCTCGTGCAGGAGCGGGACGGCCATCAGGCCCTTTGGGACATAACCGGTCGACTCGGCGACCTCGCGGGCAAAGCGCGGATCCTGCTCGAGCTCCTCGATCACGAGCGGCTGGCGCGTGACGAGGACCCAGCCTGCGACGCCGCTGCTCGACGGGAAGCGGACGCCGATCAGGTCGCCTGCGCCCTCGCCGGCGACCGCCTCGAAGACGAGCTCGTCGGTTTCGTCGTCGTGCAGGAAGATCGAGGACGCCTTGGCGCCGAAGATCGCGCGGGCGCACTCGACGATCGCCTGCAGGAGCTCGCGGTAGCTCTCCTCGGAGCCAAGGGCTCCCGCGGCGACGGCGGCGCGCAGGTCGCTCATCGTCCGCCTCCCACGTTGTTCGCGGTCAGGTAGAGCACGTTCTTGAGCTGGAACGGCGTCAGCTCCGGGTGTTTGCCGAGGATCAGCGCGCAGATGCCGGCGATGTGCGGCGTCGCGAAGCTGTTCCCGCTCGAGCGGATCGTCCCGCCGCCGAGCCAGGCGATCTCGACGCCGACGCCGCGCCCGAAGAACTCGACCGGCGGGGCCGGGTTGTAGAAGAACGTCTGCGGGTCGGGGTCCTCGTGGCTGCCGACCGAGATCACGGAGGAAAAGCGCCACGGATAGCTCTCGACGGGCATGTTGTGGGCGGAGGCTACGAGAACCGTGCGCTTGAAGTAGGCGGTGTCGGCGAGCTCGTGCAGCAACTCGGCGAACTGGCGCTTCGTGGTCGAGAGGCTCATGTTGACGACGTCGAAGCCCTGGTCGACCGCCCAGCGCAGGCCGCCGAGCAGCACCGGGCCACTGCCCTTGAAGCCGGCGCCGAGCACGCGCACGCTGTGCAGGCTGCACTCGGGCGCGAGCGAGCGGACGATTCCCGCGCACGCCGTCCCATGGCCGCAGAGATCGCCCTCCGTGTCCTCGCTGACCGAGACCTCATCTTCCTCGTCACGGGCGACTGCAACAGCGCCGTCGAGCTCGCCGACCAGCGGATGGCCGCTCTCGACGCCGCTGTCGAGGATGCAGACGCTGACGCCCTTGCCGGTCGAGCCGCCCCAGGCCCAATCACGCGTGACGCGCTCGGGCCACTCCTCGCCGATCGAGATCTGCTTTGCCGCGTCGGCCGGCAGGCTCCAGGCCGGGAGATCTTCCATGCGAGGGAAAACTACTCGGCGACGCGGCGGCGGAGCTCGTTGACCAGCGGGCGCGTCGGGATGACGCCCTTGGCCAGGAGCGCGCTCTCGAGATCGGCGATGAGCGCCTCGCGGAACGCTGCGTCCGCCTCGGCCAGCTCGACGATCGTCTCGAGCTCGCGCCGGGCTGCCGGCAGCTCCTGCGCTGCCTGCACCCACGCCTCGGGGGCCGGCGGAAGCATTCCGATCAGGCGAGAAAGCCGCTCGATGTCATATGCGCTCATTCACGTCACCTGCTCTCAGGACGGGCGGGCGGGTCGGTTTCTTCCCAGTTCTCACGTAATTTCGTCAGGCAGCGGGAGATTCGGCTCGCGATCGTCCCTGCGGGGAGCTCCAACGCCTCGCCGATCGTGCGGTAGCTCTCGTCCCGTGCGAAGAAGCGGTCGAGGATCTCCTGGCAGTTTCCGGGCAGCGCGGCGAGCGCCTCATGGACGTCGAACGATTCCTCGAGCTTGCCGAGGACGTCGTCGTCGGCTGTCTCGGGCAGGGTTTCGGCAGGCTCTTCCCGACCGCCCGAGCGCATGCGGTCGATGCAGCACCTGCGCGTGAGCTGACCGACCCAGGGGCGGAAGGCCTCGTCGTCGCGGAGCGTCTCGAGCTTCTCGTAGACCCGCGCGAAGACCTCCTGGAAGACGTCCTCCGCGTCGTGCTCGGGGAGGCGGAACGCCTGGACGCAGATCGCGTAGACGTAGCGCGAGAAGCGCTCGACGAGCTCCCGCCAGGCCTCTTCGTCGCCCGTGCGGCAGCGCGCGACGAGCTGCGCGTCGGGAGTGTCGGAGCCTAGTGCTGCTGCGCGGAGCGCAGCCGCTTCGCCATCGTCTCCAGGAGCTTCCATGCGATCGAGGCGTTCGACTCGACGAGCGGGCGGAACTCCCATGAGGTGAGCCCGTAGCAGCGCAGGTCGCTGTCGGCGGTGATAGTCGCGCTGCGGGCACCGTCGTCGATCAGGGCGATCTCCCCGAAGTAATCGCCTGGGCCGAGCTTGCGGCGCTCGTCTCCGTGAGTCGAGACGGTCGCCTCGCCGCTCTCGATCACGAAGAAGCCGGCGCCCGTCTTGCCTTCGCCGACGACCGTGCTGCCGGCTGAGAACGTGCGCTCCTTGAACGTGCGTGCGATCCGCTCGAGCTCGCCGCGCTCGAAGTCGGCAAACAGGGGGATGCGCTGCAGGAGCTCGATGGGCGGTCCGGCCACGCCGGGATTCTATGGCGCGGCCGGACCAGATGCGTGACTAGAAGCGAATGGGCTTGCTCATCGCCGGCCCGTACATGGCCGGTCCTGCCTGCGCATGCGTCACGCGGAGGCGCAGGATCGTCCCGTGCCGGAACCGGAACTGGTACTTCCCGAACGACAGCCAGTTCTGGCCCCTCTTGTTCCTCAGGCGGTTCAGCCGGAGGATGCGAATCGTCCTCCAGCCGCGGTTCCGAGCCCAGCGCTGGAGCTGCGCGCGCTTGATGCGGACGCCGTCAGCGTGGGCATAGGCCCAGAGGATCCGGTGCCCGAACTGCTTCAGGCGCAGGGCCGGACGCACGTTGACCGTGTGGACCTGGCTGTAGACGTTGTTCCAGACCGCCCGGTAGTCGGTGTTCCGGTGCGGCTTCACCGTAATCGCCCAGTGGCCGCTGAACGTCGACGTACGGGCGACCTCGGTGAAGTCGCTCACGCCGGCCGGCTTCGACTCGATGATCACCTGATCGCCGGAGTCGATGCTCGACGTCATTCCGGTGAACTTGACGGACTGCACGTACGTCGTGATTCGCCGTTTCTGGTTCAACAGGACATAGCGAGTCAGCTGGACGCTGACCGTGCCCTTGAGCGCCTGGTTCATGCCGCCGTGATAGGCGAAGTTGCCGGGCGACGAGAAGGCGTAGCTGAAGGTGCCGCCGGGCTGGAGCACGTCTGACTTGAACGAGCCGTCATCCGCGACGACCTGGTGCGACACCTTGTCGGTGTTCGTCCAGGTGACGACGTCGCCGTTCTGGACGGTCACCGTCGCCGGGTCGAAACCTTTGGACGTGATCTTCACCGTGACGGTGTTCGGCGTCGAGGCTGTGACGGGCGAGGCCGCCGCGAGCGCCAGCAGGAACACCGGTAACAACAGGAGCTTCCGCATTCTTCCTACCCCCTTGAGGATCGTAGTGCGATGCAGTTTCTTCACTGCGTCTTTCCGCTTTGAAAGAGATGCAAACGAGGGGCGGCGGAGCTTTACAGCGTCTTTACGGCTTGGCCGCGTCGGCGCGGCCCGCGAGCTCCTCGATCTTGCCCTCGGCTGCGTCGAGCCGTTCGCGGCAGAGGCGGTAGAGCTCCTCGCCGCGCTCCCAGAGCTTGAGCGCCTCGTTCAGCGGCGCCTCGCCGCTCTCCAGGCGGTGAACGATCGCTTCTAGCTCCCGCTGCGCCTCCTCGAAGGTCACCGCGTCTCCTCGACCTTCGCGCCGAAGCCGCCCTCGGCGAGCTCGACGTCCACGCGTTCGCCCGGCTCGACGTCGCCGCCTGAGCGGACGATCTCGTCGCCGGCGCGGACGATTGCGTAGCCGCGGGCGAGCGTCGCTTTCGGAGAGAGCGCGCGCAGGCGGCCGGCCGCCTGCTCCAGGCGGGAGCGGCCGCGCTCGACCTGGAGGCGCGGCGCGCGGCCGAGGCGCTCGTGGGCGCGCTCGAGACCGTGGCGCTCGCGTTCCAGCGCGCGTCGCGTTCCGCGCTCGAGGCCCGTCCTCGCCCGGTCGAGCCGCTGCAAGAGCTCGGCGAGATCGGGGACGACGAGGCGTGCGGCCACGCTCGGCGTCGACGCGCGGGCGTCGGCAGCGAGGTCGCAGAGCGGCGTGTCCTGCTCGTGCCCGACGGCCGTGACGACCGGCACCGGGCAGTCGGCGATCGCGCGGACGAGCCGCTCGTCGCTGAACGGCAGCAGGTCCTCGAAGCTGCCGCCGCCTCGCGCGACGACGATCACGTCGACGTCGTCCTCGCGGCAGAGCGTGCGCATGGTCTCGATCACCGCGCCGGCCGCGCGCGGCCCCTGGACGTAGGTCTCGGCGACCAGGACCGAGGCCGGCGGGAAGCGCGCCTGGATCGCGGTCAGCACATCACGCTTGGCCGCGGCGTCGTTGCCGGTCACGAGCCCGATCCGGCGCGGGAGCAGCGGCAGGGGCCGCTTGCGCTCGGCCGCGAACAGCCCTTCGGCGGCGAGCTTGCTCTTCAGCCGCTCCAGCGCCGCCAGGTGGTCGCCGAGCCCGAAGCGCTCGAGCGAGAGCGCGCGCAGCCGGAACTCGCCGCGCGCCTCGAACAGCTCCGGCCGGCCGTAGACGTGCACGCGATCGCCGTCGGTTACGTCGAGCCGCAGCGCGTCGAACTGTCCCCGCGGCATCGAGACCGAGAGGCACGAGCCGTCGGTCGGGTCTTTCAGCGTGAAGAAGACGCTCGCCCAGCGCGCTTGCCGCCGGAGCTCGGTGACCTCGCCCTCGACCCACACCGTCGGCAGCCGTCCGAGCCACGACGCGACTCCGCGGTTGAACGCGCCCACCGAGTAGACCCGGCGGTCGCCGTACTCGATCGCCTCGACCTTGCTGATCGAAGAATTAGAGCAGGATCTCGGCCGCGGTCTCCGGATCGCAGCCGCGCGCGATCAGGTCGACGGCGTAGTGGAGGTCGGCGCTCGAGTGCGCGATCTTCTCGGCGAGGGGGAGGGGGTACCCGCCCTCCATCAGGACGTGCAGCCGCCAGCTCTCGACTTTCGCCTGCTCGTCCCGGGGTGTCTCGATGATCTGTGTCATTTGGGGCGGGTGATAGTTCGTCCTGTCCTAGACGAACCCTTTCGCTGGAAGTTGGCTGTGGAATTCTGCTTTTGCCGAGCCTAGCCCGAACGAAACGTGGCCGTTCGGGACTCGGCTTCGCCGAGCAGCGCGTCGATCCGGCGCTGCAGCTCGTTCAGCCGCGCGGCGAGCACCGAGCGCTCGGCCTCGGCGTCGGCGGCGAGGCCCTGCACCTGCGAGCGGAGCTCGGCCTCGACCTCGCCGGCCCTCCGCTGGAGCTCCGCGGCGAGCTCGCCCTGCTCCTGCTCGAGCGAGGAGCCGATCTGCGAGAGCCGGCGCTCGAGCCGCTGGCCGCCGGCGTCGGCGACATGGGCGAGCCGCTCCGCGAGCACGCTCTGGGCTTCGCGCTCGAAGTGGGCGACGGCCTTGTCGAGCTCGCGCGAGAGGCGCTGTGCCGCCTCTTCCCGCGCGCGCTTGATCTCCTCGGCGAACTGGTGGGTGAGCGCCTCGGAGAACGAGCCCGAGGTCCGCTCGACGATCCGCTTCAGCTGGTCGACCTGCTTGCGCTCGACGTCCGCGAAACCGGCCTGGATCCGCTGGGTCGCCTCCGTCTCCTCGGCTGCGATCCGCTCGCGTAGCTCTCGCTCGCGCTCGCGCAGCCGCTCGGCGACCTCCTGGAGGGCGCGCCGGCGCTCGCTCTCGTGCGTCTCGATTGCCGACTGCGTGCTCTCGGCGGTCTCGCGGGCGACGCCCTCGAACTGCGCAGCCAGCGCAGTGAGCCGCTCGTGCTGCTCCTCGGACGCGCTTTCGAGGCGCTCGGTCTCGACCGTGAGCCGCGAGGCGGCCTGCGTGAGCAGCTGCTCCTGGCGCTGGCGCACGGAGGCGATCTGCGCGGTCAGCTCCTGCTCGGTGCGCTCGAGGTCGGAGGTCCACTCGGCCAGGCGGGCCCCGATTCGTGCCTGGACCTTGGAGAGCGTCTCGCTCAGCTCCGCGTTCGTCTGCTGCCCGCGCTCGTGGACTGCGGCGCGGCGTTCCTCGGCCATGCGGCGCTCCTCTTCCGCCAGCCGCGTGAGGGACTGGGCCTGCGCGAGGGCGAGCGTGCGCTCCAGCTCGGCGGCGGAGGCCTTCGTCTCGCGACGCACGAGGGCCTCGAGCTCGTCACGCGCCTCCGTCAGCGAGGCATCGATGTCCCGGCCCTGCTCGAGGAGGCGCTGGAGGACGACCAGGCCCAGCTGCGCTGCGGCGCAGACCGTGATCCCGGTCGCGGCGGCCGCGAGCTCGCGGCCGGGCTCGAACGCGACGACCACCCAGGCCGCGAGTGCCGCTGCGGAGACGATTCCGCCGAGGGCAAGCAGTGCCTGGCGCGAGAGCCGTCCGGCGACGACTGCGGCCGCGGAGGCAAACAGGACGAGAACCGCCCCCGCGAAGACGATCTCGAGAACCTCCGCGCGCACGGCGCGCATGCTACGGGACGCTAAGCGAGGCGGAGCACGAGCAGAGCCCCGGCGAGGCAGACGTGCGCTGCGGCGAGCAGCTTCAGCGAAAGCTCCTGCGGGCGGTAGAGGAGCTCCGGCGTCACGGGCTCGCGCTCGCCGTCCCGCAGCTCGATCGTGCCGCTGACGGCGACGACCCGACGGCGCAGTCGCCGGACCGGCGTCGAGAGCACGCGTTGCACGTAGCTCGTCAGGGCGGCGAAGGCCGCTGCGAGCAGCGAAACCCAGGAGATCGTCCCGGCGCAGGCGAAGTAGCCCGTCAGGAGCGGGAAGGCGCCCCAGGCGAGCGCGAAGCCGGGCTCGTTGTGGAGCGCGCCGCCGAAGAGCTCGAGGTTGTAGACCGGGACGAGCAGCGCGCCTGCGGCCACGAAGACGAGCAGCCAGCCGTTGAAGGAGAGCGCACCGGCGATCCCGATCGCCACGGCGCCGGCCAGGGAAGCGACCGTGAGCGCGAGGAGGATCGCGTCCGGAATGCGGGTCCCGAGCGGCCGTCCTTCCAGCTCGTCGAGCGCGTGCGCGGCGACGCCGAGCCCCAGGAAGAACGCCGCGACGGCCGCGCCGAGCCGCCCCGCGTAGACGTGCGGCGCCAGGCAGGCTCCGATGGCCACATAGCTCAGGTGCCACGCGGTGTAAGGCGGGTGCAGAAGCGTCAGGTAGTCGCGCCAGCTGCCGGGCGAGAGCGCGTAAAAAGCGGGCCGTGAAATCATCCCGCTCCCGGCACCGGCAAAGCCGGCGCCTCCGCTCCTTGATGAGCTCCGTCGA
>CAVWKS010000022.1:0-22104 GCA_963755635.1 uncultured Actinomycetes bacterium
AGGACGCTCACTGGCCGTAGAGGTTGATGCCGTGCGGCTCCTGGATCGTGTTGCCGCCGTCGACCACGATCGACTGCCCGGTGACGTACGAGGCCTCCTCGGACGCAAGGTAGGCGATCAGGCTCGCGACTTCGGCGGGCGCGCCCGGACGGCCGACGGGCGTGTACCGCCCGGCCTCGAGCTCGTCCGACTCGGGAAAGAGGCGGTCGCGATCCAGCCCGGCGCGACCGAGTTGACCGTAACGCCGTTGCGCCCCTGCTCCAGCGCGATCGTGCGCATCAGCCCATCGAGCCCCGCCTTCGCGGTCGCGTAGGCCGCCGAGCCCTGGCGCGGTGACGAGGGGCCCGGTCACCGACGAGACCATCACGATCCGGCCGTAGCGCCGCGCGATCATTCCCGGAAGCAGGGCCTGCGTCGTATGGAACGCGGTCTCGAGCGTCAGCTCGAGCTCTCGGCGCAACTCCTCCGGCCGGAGCTCGAGAAAGCGCCCGCTCACCGGCGGCTCGCCCGTCCGGACCATCCCTGCAGCGTCGACGAGCGCGTCGACGGCACCGTGAGCCGCAAGGACGCCCTCGACGAACTCAGCGCCTGTTGCGCACGCTCAGGTCGGCGGCGTCGGCGTAGACGTCGAAGCCGCCGGCGCGAAGCTCATCGGCACGCTCCTGGATCCGGTCGGTCGTCGAGGTGATGCGACGCGGCGCCGAGGCGCGCGAGCAGGCGGCGGTCGGGAAGCCGATTCCGCCTCGCTGCCGCAGCCGGCGGGCGCGTGCCGGCCCGAAGTCGAACGGTCCGCGGTGATCACCAAGCGAACGATGCTGACCGTCGCTGCAAGACTTCGCGGATGCAGCTTCCCGACAGCGCCAGAGAGCTGATCGAATCCGGCGCGCTTGCGCACCTCGTCACGCTGAACGAGGACGGCTCGCCGCAGGTGACCTGTGTCTGGGTCGGGCTCGAGGGCGACGAGCTGGTCTCCGGACACCTCGCAAGCGACCAACGGAAGCTCGCGAACGTGCGCCGCGACCCGCGCGTGGCGCTCTCGCTCGAGGGAACGGCATCCACCCGCCCGGACTGAAGGAGTACCTCGTGATCCACGGCCGTGCGCGCCTCGAGGAGCGCGGCGCACCCGAGCTGCTACAGCGGCTCGCGCACGTCTACCTCGGCCGGACGTGAAGTTCCGGCCGATGGACGACCCACCGCCGGACACGTGATGCGGGTCCAGTCGAGCGCTCGGCGGCGTCGGGCCGTGGACGTCCGGGTGAAGCCGGCTAGCCCTGCAACGAAGACGCTGGCCCCGGACCGGTAGCACGGCCGGGCCTGCGAGAGAGGCAGCACCGCTCGCAGGAGCATGCCGCGCTTCACGCGAGCCTGGACCGTCCCGGCCGAGACAGACGTCAGAGCATCGGCCGGCGATACTAGCTTCAGGCGTGTGCTCCCGACGGCCACGCCAGCGCTTCCCAACGAGCCGCTGGAGCGTGGCCCGCTTCCCTTCGAACGTCGAGCCGCCGCCGGCCGAGACGCCGATCTGGTACTGTTGTGCGCGCCGAGCTTGGCGAGCGGTTACTTGCGGAGCCACGCTGACGGTAATCGTGCGGCTCCTGACTTCCCCAGGGACCGAGTACGCCGTCCTCGGCGGGCCCCAACCCGGAAGGAGAATGCGCCTCCCTTGCGCGTAACCAGCGTGCGCACCGGAGCGGCGCCGGTGAACGCGCACGTGTGGGCCAGCACCACGACCTGCTGACGCGCCGCGCCACGGGGATCTTCCCCTTGAGCACGATCTGCTGGCCGTAGACGATCGCCTTCGGCCTGACCTGCAGGCTCACGCGCGGCGCGGCCGCGGCAGAGGCTCCGGCGAGGCCGGCGGCGACCACCAACAGAAGTACCAAGATCCCCCTCGACACGACCATTTCACGATGGAGGTCGGCCGGCCGGGTGTCAAGACGCCGCGGGCAACCCTCGCCGATCGGCTAGTACGCGCTGTAGCTCGACACGCACCTCCGGAACCCGCCAGAGGCAGAGCGGCACGTAGACGAGCACGCCCGTCGCGACGCCCACGGCGAGCCGGATCGCCTCTGACGGCGTCGCCGCGGCGATCAGCCCGCGCCGCCAGCACGGCGACGAGCATGATCAGCGCTGCCTCCACGACCCCTCTCAAGGCGAGGGCCAGCCGCGACCAGGGGATGCCGAGCGCGCGGGCAACCAGGATGACGTACGGCGGCGCCGTCACGAGAGCGGCGATCGCGTAGCCAGTCGCGACGCCATCGATCCCGAACGACACACCCGCAGCGAAGCCGACCAGGGTCACGGCGGTCGCCGCCGCGAAGTAGCGCAAGAGTGTCGAGACGAGCCCAAGGCTCGCCAGCACCACGGCGTTGAGGGCCACGACCACCTGGATCGCTCCGGCGAGCGCGAGGACCCGGACGACCGGCACGGCCGCGTGCCAGCGCTCGCCGAGCACAACGTGGACGAACTCCGGCGCGACGGCCGCGAGGCCGAGCAGCGCCGGGAGAACAAGCGCGGCAAGCACTCGCGTCCCGCGCAGCCAAAGGTCGGCGAGCCGCGCTCGATCCGCCTGCAGCCGCGAGAGCGCCGGGAACAGCACACGCCGCACAGGATCCACCACGCGCCCGAACGGCAGGAGGACGAGGTTGTACGCGACTCCATACGAGCCCAGCGGCGCCGCTCCGAGAACGCGGCCGACGAGGAGGTTGTCGACGTTGCGCTGGAGATACACAAGCAGTCGCGTCCCGACGAGGCCTCCACCGAACCTCGTCAGCACCCGCATGCTCTCGGCCGAGAACATGAGACTGGGCCGCCAGGGGGAGATGATCCAGAGCAGCAGCACCGTCAGACCCGAGCCGACGAGGCTCTGGCCGACGATCGCCCAGGGGCCTCCGCCCGCGGCGGCGATCGCGATCGCAGCAACGGCGCTCGCAAAGGTCGTCGAGATCGCGACTAGCTCGATCGCGCGAAAGTTCATCGCTCGCGTGAGCAAGGCCATGTGCGTCGAGGCGAGTGCTGTCAGGAAGAACCCGGCCGTGAGTGCGGCAAAGAGCGCGGCGACGCGAGGCTCGCCGAAAAAGCTCGCCACCGGCCGGGCGAGCCCGATTCCCGCCAGTGCGACGAGGACGCCGACGGCGACGCTCGTCCAGAAGGCGGTTGACCGGTCCTGCTCGTCTATCGTCGGCCGCTGGACGAGGGCTGCTCCCAGGCCGAGGTCGAGGACGGCCGGCACCACGGCCGCGACGGCGAGAGCCATGCCTGCGAGTCCGAACTCGCGCGGCGTCAGCAGCCGCGCCAGGACGACGACGACCACGATCCTCGACCCTGCAGCAGCACCTGCGAGCCGAGGCTCCAGGCAAGGCCGCTCTGGACGCTCGACCGGAGCTCACGGGTGCCTTCGCCCGGCTCACCGCCCGAACCTAGGTAGCTTCACGGACACTTCAGCCCAGGATTCGGCGCACGATTCCCGCAACCTCGCCGAGATCCCGGCCGGTCGACAGCCGGAAGCACTGCTTTCCCGCACGAGCCACCCGAGAACGTCGAGGTGGAGCTGGCTGGAGTCGCGGTCGGTCAAGAGCACGTTCGGCACCAGCTCGAGCAGCGCCTCGTCGCGCGTCAGAAGGCTCGACACGCTCCTCATCCGGGCGCGATCCGCGGAAAGAGCAGGAGCGAGGGGCCGGCACTCTCGGCGGTCGAGCCGTCCAGGCGATCCGGTGGCAGCTGCCGCTTCGAGGCTCCCGGCAGCGTCTCCGGCCACAGCAGATCCTCGATGCCCGGGAAGAACGAGACCGTCGTGTCGGAGACGTCGAGCTCGTCCGGAAAGGCAAGCACGAGCGGCCCGCCCGCGTCACCGGAGAGGAACAGCATGTCGTCACCGAGGAAGTCGAACCCGGCCTGGACAAGAGTGAGCGCAAGCGTCGTCTTTCCGGCGCCCGTCCCACCGGCGAGCAGGATCCCACGGTCGCCGTGGGCGACGCCCGCCGCGTGCACGCCGTAGATCCCGCGGCGCTTCAGGACTTCGAGCAGCGGCAGCGTGAAGAGCGGCCTCGTGACCGCCCAGGCCGCCTCCTCGACCGGCTCGAGCGCCGAGACGAGCAGGTCGCCGGCAGCCGCGCGGCAAGTCGCCCGGACGCGCCCGTAGTCGACGTAGAGCTCGTCGCTCGCCTCGCCGTAGAGCACCTCGCCGCTCTCGGGCTCGTAGACAGGCCTCGTCGGCTCCGACGGCGGCGTCGACGACGTGCGTCTCGGTCGCCCGGAGCTCGAAGCGAGCGGCGGGCGAGGAAGAGGACGAGTCGAAGAACCGGAGCCGCCGCGCGACCAATTCAATGAGCGTTGGACGGTTCGAGCGCACATCCACGACGACACCGTGGACATCGAAGGTCGCAACGGCGTTGTCGGCGATGGTCACGTTTGGCCGGGAAGAATCAGCATCTCGGCGAAGTGCTGCTGCGGATCGACCCGTTCGAAGTACGGCCGCCCGTCCCGCACGAGCCAGCAATGCCCGCGCCACTCTCCACTGTCAGGACCTACGCCGAATGCGAGTGCCACGTCGAAGCCGGACCGGCGCAAGAGGTAGCACAGGGCCACGCCCCGGGTAAGGCAGGTCCGGCCAACGGGATGGAACCGAAACCCGCGTTCGACGGCGTCGACGATCTCGTCCGCCTTCTCATCGGCTGAGGATCGCCGAGCGGCCGGAGCACCGCTTCGATCCGCCTCGCGGGCAGCCGCATCAGCAGAGGCACGGCGAGCTCTGCAAGGATCGCCCGCGCCACGAGCAGCGCGCCCGCCCGGACGCGAGGGCTCGCGGAGGCGGAGCTAGGCTCCAGCGTCGACCACCAACCCGCTGCCCGAGAGCTCCTCGAGCAGCTCGACCAGATCCGCGCGGATCGTCTCGGGCGGAGCGTCGAACTCCTGGTCGAGGACGTCGGCGATCTCGGCGGCGCTGCGGCCCCCGTCGGCGAGCTCCCAGATCCTCGCGCCCACCTCGTCGAGCGTGAAGTAGTTCCCGTTCTCCGGATCGAGCAGGACGAGCTCTTCGTCCCCCTGGTGTACGAGGATCCGCTCCGCGCGCCGCGGGTGGCTGTCGAGCTCCACCTGGCGCGGGAAGGCTAGAAGCTGAAGCGCGTCAGATGGCGCAACAGACCGAGCTGGCGAAGGCGTGGCTTGCGATATGGGCGCTTGTCGTGTCTCACAGTCCGAAGATCCTGGCGAGGAATGGCCACATGCTTGCAAAAGCCTGCACTGGACGCAACGTCCGCGTCCCTGGAATCACCGGGTCGCAGACCGTCTGCATCCCGGCGACGTCGTTGACGGTGAAGCTGACCCGCGATCCGAGCGCCTGGTCAGTCTTTGTTGCTGTGAGCACGAACGGGCTCACCATCCCGACAAAGAGGTCGGCAGAGCCGCTGATCGAGCCGTCGGCGTTAATCGTGTACGGGCCGCTGTCGGGGCTCACGCTTCCGTTGTAGATCGTGTAGTTCACGCTCTCGAGGCCCGACTGCGCATCCTGCACTGTGACCTGGATCTGCTTGGGCGGGCCCGTGATCGTCGCGGTGAGCTGACACTGAGGCGGGCTGTTGTCGACGTTTGGGACCTTGAAGGCGTCGTACTTGCAGTCGCTCGGGACAAGGTTCGGCGGCTGATGCGTCGCCAGCGAGCAGACGGCCATGATGTAGACACCGCCCGGGTTGGTCGTGTTCGCGTACGGGAACAGGCGGATGAATGGCGGCTGGCCGTCAGGAGCGCCACGCCCGAGACCGGCTCCGTCGTCGAGCCAGTGATCGAAGGAGTTGACGGGGCGGCGGGAAGCAGCCCGCCGGCCTGGCGAAAGCCGGCGATGGGTAGGCCGAGACCTCGCCGGCCGTGAGCCTGAAGGCGCGATTCTGCCAGCAGTCGTAGTCGTCGGAGAGGTTCTTGCCGCCGGTGCAGTGGCTGGTGAAGAACGTGGAGCAGTCGTTCGGATTCGGCTGCCCGCCGGGCTCAAGAACGGCGAACATGAAATCGCCGTTGGGTGGCGAGAGCGAGTTCGCACCGGGGCCGCCGTTCAGCCACACGTACTGCTTGCCGGTGTAGAGATTGCAGTTGATGAGGCCGGTGCCGTTGAGACAGGTTCCGAGACCGTCGGCGCCTTGGTTCACACTTGTGAACGTGCCGCCGGTGACCGGCGTCGGGTGCGCCTGCGTGGCGGGAACGATCGCGAGCGCAGCTAGCAGGCAGGCGAGCAGGATGAGCAAATGAGCCCTGGCCCGGCCAATCAGTTTTCCGCCTGTCGAACGCATCCTGTTCTCCCCTCGGCACTCATAAAACGCGCGTAATATCGGCCACGCGATTGCGTCGTCAGCAGCATTGCTTGCGGCATGGCACCGGCACAACTGAACCTTCGGCTAAGTTGAGGCTGGTTCTCGCAAAAGCGGCGTGATCGAGCGGGTTATGGTGCCGCGATGAACTATCGTCGGTTAGGCGGAAGCGACCTGCAGGTCTCTGAGATCGCACTCGGTTCCTTCCTCACATTCGGCGGAGGCGTGTCACGCGAGCAGGGTGCGTCCTGTGTCGCGAAGGCTTTCGACGTCGGCATCAACTTCATAGACACCGCGAATTCCTATTCCGAGGGCCGCGCCGAAGAGTTCCTGGGGAAAATGCTTGCCGGCCGGCCTCGCGACTCATACGTGCTCGCCACCAAGGTCTACGAAGGGGTCCCTCGAGTGAGACTGCCCCGGCGCCTGGGCAACCTCAGGCGGCGGATTCCCATCGAACGCAAGATGGATCAAGGCCTCTCACGCGTGCAGATCCTCAAGCAGATCGACGGCTCCCTCTCGCGTCTCCGAACGGAGTACGTCGATCTCTATCAGTGTCATCGTTACGACCGGAACACGCCTCTCGACGAGACGATGGAGGCGCTGACCGACGTTGTGCGGCAGGGGAAAGCTCGCTATATCGGCTTCAGCGAGTGGCCGGTGGAGAAGGTCCGCGAGGCACTGGCGGTGCCCGCAGAGAGGTTCGTGTCGAGCCAACCCCAGTACTCGATGATTTGGCGTGCTCCCGAGCGGGAGCTGATCCCCTTCTGTCGCGAGAATGGAATTTCACAGGTCGTCTGGCAATCGCTCGCGCAGGGAATCCTGACCGGCAAGTACCAGCCCGTTGGGCCACCTCCCGGCAACAGTCGTGCCGCCTCGCCGCACATGAATTGGTTTATGGGGCGCGCCAGCGACCCGCAGCTGCTCAAGCGCGTACAGGGGCTCCGGGAGGTGGCGGACGATCTTGGGATCACGATGGCCCAGCTCGCCCTTGCCTGGGTGCTCCGCGAACCGAACGTGGCTTCGGCGATCATCGGGGCCACGCGCCCCGAGCAGGTCACAGAGAACGCGACCGCGTCGGGGATCGAGCTCGACTCGGACACGCTACGCCGGATCGACGAGATCCTCCAGGGCAGCGTGGCGTTCGAGGGGCCGGATTCTGGCTCCAGTTGACGCTACGAAGTCATCTCTCGTCGGGGTCGGGCGGGTTTCGTCGCTGACCGCGGCGAGCGGCCTCACCCAGACGTTCGTGGTGACGAGATAGCGGAATGCGCGCATTCCTCAACGCCTGCGCGCTGCGACTCAGTTTTTCATACCAGTCTTCCTCCGGCACGGACCTCAGGTCGCCCCACAGCGCGGACGAGCTTGCGGCGAGGGCCGCCGTCGGAGGCAGGGACCACCAGCTGGACATCCATTTCTGTAGATGGTTCTCGAGCACGGTCCGTTCGCGAAGATCCGGAAGGTGACGCGCCCACGTGCCGAGCGATGCAGGAGTGCGACGTGAGCCGACGATTGCCCCAGCAGCTGCTTCGGTCGCCCGCCAGAGGCGGAGGATCTGCCATCGTCGTGCTCCTTCCTCGATCTCGTCTCCCGCTATCGGGCTTCGGAGCGCGAGCACGTCGACGAGGTCGCGCACGCGGTGAAGGGGCTCATGTGCCCATGCGTGCGCGGCGACAAGGAGCACGTGGTCGGCAGGAGCCGGAGCGAAGATCCCCTCCACCTGCGTGGACGACGGGACCGCACGCCGGAGGATCTCCACCGCCGACGGGTGCCGGAGCGGCTCCGGCCACTTCGGCCGGCTGTGAATCTCCACGGCGATCGGAAGAGACTCCCACTGGAGGGGCCGCAGATGGTGGATGCCGTAGTAGAGCTCCGGGTCTCCGACCTCGGTGAACCCGTTCTCGGTGAGCTGCCGGTGGACACGCCGCGCGTCGGTCGTGAGAATGTCCAGGTCCCAGAACGAGCGCGCGCCGTCCAGGTAGTGGAACGCGACTTCGGGGCCTTTCATCAGGACAAGAGGCTCGTCGCAGCTCTCGCGTACGCGGCGGAGGACTGGAACAGCAGAGAGCACTGACGCCATCGCGAGGCGCTCGTCCGCAAGTAACGGCTGCGGCACCTCATCGCCATGCTCTCTGAACATACGTGCAGCCACGAGACTCAGCCCGTGGAACCGGATTCCCTCAATGGATGCCAACCGCAAGCGCTGGTAAAGCGGCTCCCAGACGTCCAGAGCCGCGCTCGAGGCGTTTTCGGCCGTCGAGGCCATCAGATTGTTCTCTCGCGGCGAAGCGCTCATGCGGTAAGGCTTTTCCGACGCACCTTGCCGCTCGGGGTCTTCGGCAGCTCGCTTAGGAAGACCACCCGCTGCGGCACCGCGAAGAGCGGCAACCGCTCGCGGCAGGTTCGGAGGATGTCCCTCTCCGTCAGCTCTGCACCGTCGTCGAGCACGACGTAGGCTCGCACGGCTTCCCCGAGCATTTCGTCCGGGACGCCCACCACGGCGGCCTCTCTGATCCCATCGATCCCGACGAGCACGTTGTCGACTTCCGCAGGGCTCACTTTCTCGCCGCGGGTCTTGATCACCTCGTCGTTGCGGGCGACGAAGTACAGGTCGCCATCCTCGTCCACCGTGAAGAGATCGTTCGTAGCGAGCACGCGGTCGCCGTCGTGCTCGCCTGGACGAAGCGCGATTGCAGTGAGCTCGGGCGCCTTCCAGTAGCCGACCATCACGTGCGGGCCGCGCACGTGGAGGATCCCGACCTCGCCCGGCTTGACCGGCCGAGCGTCGGCGTCGAGCACGACCGCCTCTGTCCCCGGCATCGCCTTCCCGACGGACGTCGGCTTCTTCGGGATCAGCTCGGGCTCGAGGTAGCAGACGCGAACACACTCGGTCTGGCCGTACATCCGGAAAAGATTCGCGTTCGGAAAGATCTCCGCGAGCGGCTCGTGCATCGCCGGCGGCAGGCCGGCCGCGGCGTTCGTCAGGGTCCGCACGCTCGGGAACGAGCCCTTCTCGCGCAACATCGAGATGATCGTGGCCCAGACCGTCGGCACCCCCGGGATGACAGTCGCCTCGATTCGCTCGAGCCGCTCGAGGGTCTTGACCGGATACGCGAACGAGCGCTCGAGGTGGAGCGTCCCGCTCAGGTGCGTCGCAATCAGGAGCTGCGAGAGCCCGTACGTGAACGCCATCTGCAGCACGCTGAGGATCCGCTCATCGTCGCCCAGGCGGAGGTACTCGACGATGCTCTCGACCGCGAACTGGAGGGACTCATGCGTGAGCATGACGCCCTTCGGGATCCCGGTCGTCCCCGAGGTGTAGACGAGGGTCGCGAGGTCGACGCCGATCGTGCGCGGGGGCGACGCAAGCGGCTCGCACGAGAGCAGCTCCTCGAAGGAGCCGGCGTCCGGGACTGCGGGTGTGTCGCCGACGTTAGCGCCCATGAGCAGCGGCATCGTCTCGCCCGCGGCGAGCGCGTCGGCTGCAACGCGAACGAGCGAGCCTTCCGCGATGACCGCCGTCGGCGTGCAGTCGTCGACGATCTCCGCCAGCTTGTCGGCCTTCGTCTGGGCGTTCACCGGCACGATCACGCCCCCGGCGAGCCAGGTGCCGAAGACGGCCATCGCGCATGCGCGGGTGTTCTCCATGAAGAGGACGACCCGGTCGCCTCGCGCCACTCCGGCCTTGCCGAGCCCGGCGCCGATCCGCAGCGCCGCGTCGAGTAGCTCGGCGTGCGTGGCGGATCCGTCCTCGGCGACCAGGCACTGCTTGGACGGCGTCGCCTCCGCCGATGCAACCAGGTTGTCGTGGAGCGCCCGGCGAACCACGACTAGCGGGCGAGCTTCTCTCTCTCAGCTACCGGCCCGCCGGCCTCGTTCGCGCGGACGACCTTCGTCGGCAGCGCGGGCGGGGCGAGCGAGGGCGACGCGACCATGCGCTCGTGGAGCAGCATCGTCGTCGTCGCGCCGACGAGCGCCATCTCGTCCGTCTCGCTGACTCCCTCGGCTCCCTTGCTCCGGATCTTCGCGAGCAGCCCCGCGACGGCCTTGCCATCCAAGAGCTCCGCCTTCCGCAGCTCCTCCGGCTCGAGAACGTCAAAGAGCCGGCTTCCGCTCTCTAGCAGCACGGTCGCGATCGGCGCTCGATACGGGTGCTTCTTGCGCTCCGCAATCTCCGGCGGGATGAGCCCCCGGGCGACGCAGCGCAGGGCGTACTTCTCGCCGAGCCCGAGCAGCCTGAGCCGGTCCGGCAGGCGGGCCGCGAGCTCCGCCACGCGGTAGTCGAGGTACGGGAAGCGCCCCTCGACCGAATGGCCCATCAGCATCCGGTCGCCCTGCGAGTGGAGCAGGTAGCCCTCGAGGAACGTGACGACCTCGACGTACTGCGCCCGGCCGAGCGGGGTGAACCGCTCGAAGCGCTCCGGCAGGCGGGCTGCGAGCGGGGCAAGGGCGTCCTGCTCGGCCGCGGCCCGGCCGAGGAGGCCGGAAGCGAGCACCCTCGTGCACCGCCCCGTGTTCAGGAACCGGATCCGGTGGCTGTACAGCGGGTCGTCGACGTTCGTCAGGTCGCGTCCGTAGAACTTGGCCAGGAACGGTGCCACGCGCGTCAGGTCGGCCCGGAGGTACTCGTTCAGGCGCGTGTACAGCAGCGGGCGCCACTGCGACTCGGGGTCGCGCGCGCAGAAGCGCCGCACCTTGTCCTCGCGGAAGAGGTCGTAGCCGCCGAAGAGCTCGTCGGCGCCCTCGCCCGTGACGACGACCTTGCGCCCCGTGTCGCGGACGCTCCCGGCGAGGCGCAGGAGCGGCGCGGGGGCGGTTCGCAGCATCGGCCGCTCCGCCAGCTCGACTACGCGCGGCAGGAGCTCGGCGATCTCGGCCGACCCGACCGTCGTGCGCGCCAGCGTGCCGTCGAACGCAGCCGCGGCGAGATCCTGGTACCCGCTCTCGTCGTAGAGCGCGTCCTCGAAGCCGACGCCGAAGAGCGACAGCCGCCCCTCCGCGTGGCGCCGGGCGAGCGCGGTCACGAGCGTCGAGTCGAGCCCGCCGCTCATGTACAGGCTGACCTCGACGTCCGCGCGCAGCCTGATCCTCGTCGAGTCGTCCAGGACGGTCTCGAGCTCCTCGATCCAGTCCTCATCGGTGCGAGTCTCCGTCGCCGGCTCGAACGAGAGGTCCCACCAACGGCGCTCGCGCATGCCGTCGCGCGACAGGCGCAGGCAGCAGCCCGGCGCGAGCTCGCGGATGCCTGCGAAGGCCGACCGCCCGGAGACGTTCGACCAGGTCGTGAAGAGCTCGACGATCGCGGCGGGGTCGAGCTCGCGGGAGGCTTGCGGGTGGCGCAGGAGCGCCTTCACCTCCGACGCGAAGCAGAAGTCGCCCCCGAGTTCCGCGACGAACAGCGGGCGCACGCCGAAGCGGTCGCGGGCCAGGAAGAGCTCGCGGTCCCTCGTGTCCCAGACGGCGATCGCGAAGTCGCCGTTCAGCCGCTCGAGGCAGTCCTCACCCCAGCGCGCGTAGGCGTGCGCGATCACCTCGGTATCGCAAGTCGTCGAGAAGCGGTGGCCGAGACCCTCGAGCTCCTCGCGCAGCTCGACGTAGTTGTAGATCTCGCCGTTCTGGACGACCCAGTAGCGGCCGTCCTCGCTGGAGAGCGGCTGGTCGCCGTGGTCGAGGTCGATGATCGCGAGGCGCATCGAGACCATGCCGAAGCCCTCGTCCAGGAAGAGCCCGGTGCCGTCGGGGCCGCGGTGGCGGAGCTCGCCCCCCATGGTGAGCAGGAGGTCCCGCGACGGCGCTCCGGCACTAGAGAAGATGCCTGCAATACCGCACATCACGTCCACGATAGGCGTTGACTTCCGCCCCGGCAAGAACAGGCCCGAACGCCTGCACTAACCATGGGGCTAGGCGCGTCCTTGGTACTGTGGCGCGCCCGACGAAACCCTTGGACCAACTTGTTTCCGTGCCTACAGAGACCGCGGCCGAAGAGAAGATCCGTCAGTTCCTCGACGAGAACTTTCCCTACGTCGAAGGAGCCACAGTCGACCGCGAGCAATCGCTGGTCGAGGCCGGCGTCATCGACTCGACGGGCGTCCTCGAGCTCGTCGAGTTCCTGGAGGAGGCCTTCTCGCTCCAGATCCCGCTCGAGGACCTCGTCCCGGAGAACCTCGACTCGATCGCCAACATTACCCGCTACGTGACCGCGAAAGCGGTCGAGACGGCGTGACCTCCGCCGAGCTCTCGCCCGCCGTGCTCGAGCTCGATTCAGCGGCGGCCGTCGAGGAGATCTGCGAGGGGCTGAACGAGACCGTGCGCCGCCAGCTCCGAAAGCGCGGCGCGGTCGTCGCGCTCTCCGGGGGCATCGACAGCAGCACCGTCGCGGGCCTCTGCGCGAAGGCGTTCGGGTCGGAGGGTGTCATCGCCGTGCTGATGCCGGAGCGCGATTCCTCCGAGGACACGCTCGAGCTGAGCCGCAGCGTCGCGGATGCATTCGGCATCGAGACGGTGCTCGAGGACATCACCGAGATCCTCGACGCCACCGGCTGCTACGAGCGGCGCGACGCGGCGTTCAAGGAGATCATCCCCGGCTACGGGCCGGACTGGAAGGCGAAGATCGTCCTGCCTCCGCTGATGGGAAGCGACACGTTCCGCGTCTTCTCGGTCGTGGCGCAGTCTCCCGACGGAGAGATGCACCAGCAGCGCGTGACGCTCGAGCCGTACCGGCAGATCGTCGCCGCGACGAACTTCAAGCAGCGCGTCCGGAAGATGCTCGAGTACTACCACGCGGACCGTCTCGACTACGCGGTCGCCGGGACGCCGAAAGGCTCGAGCACGACCTCGGCTTCTTCGTGCGGAACGGCGACGGCTCGGCCGACGTGAAGCCGATCGCGCACCTGTACAAGTCGCAGGTGTACCGGCTCGCCGAGGAGCTCGGCGTCCCGGAGAGCGTCCTCATCCGGACGCCGACGACCGACACGTATCCGCTCGCGCAGGACCAGGAGGAGTTCTACTTCGCGCTTCCGTACGAGCAGATGGACCTCTGCCTGTACGCGCGACTGCACGACTACGAACCAGCAGACGCGGCGCGCGCCGTCGGAATCTCGCCTGAGGACGCCGAGCGCGTCTACCGCGACATCGACGCGAAGCGGCGGGTGACGGAGGTCCTCTCCATGCCGCCGTTGACGCTGGACGACGGGCGGCCGTCCGAGCGCTCCTGAAGAAAGCGCCGTAGCAAAGCGTAGATCTCCTCGCGGTTCTGCTCGTGCAGGAGGCTGTGGTTGAGCGGGGGCATCTCCACGAACCTCGAGTGATCGGCGCTCGAGAGACGGCTTAGCGCGCCAGGGGTGCGCTTCTTCGGCAGGCGGGCCTCCTCCTCTCCGAGGATCAGGAGCGTCGGCACCTTCTTCTTCACGACCGGCGTGATCAGCGCTGCCGGCGAGCGCGCCAGGCCGAGCGCGAACACTACGCGCCACGCGAACGGGGGCAGCCGGTCGACAATCTGCCGCCGGAGGCGGGAACCCCGTGGGGGCGGTTGCTTGCCGCTCGGGGCCTGCGCGGGAGCAGGCGCAATGTTGCCGAAGCCGGCGTCGGTCATGATCGGGTTGACGGCGACGACTCCGCGCGGGAGGACACGCGTCGCCGCCTCCAGCGCCGCGTACGCGCCCGAGCAGACTCCGACGAGGACGACGTCGCGGCCGTCCCTGGCCGAGACCGCGTGGGCGGCGTCGGCGATGTCGTCGAGCGCCTCGGCGGCGTAGAGCGGCCGCTCGGGCTGGCCAGGACGCGCGGGGCTCTCGCCGATCCCGCTTAGATCGAAGCGGACCGAGCAAATCCCTTCTGCGGCGAGCTTGCGCGAATAGTCCACCCACTGTCGTGCAGGCCCGATCGACGACTCCGCGGCGATGCTTAGGAAGAGCACGGTCGCGTGCGTCGATCCGCCGTCAGTCCCTGCCGCCGGGGCGGCGCACGACACGCCGAAGAGCTGAGCCGGGCCCAGGGTGACGAGCTCCTCCGTCACGGGCCGGCCGTCGGCGCAGTGGCCGACGACGGCGGTCGACGCACCTGGCTCCCACCAAGGCAGCTCGACGGGCTCGCCGTCGCAGGCCTCCGCGATCCAGGCTGCCAGTTGGTCGAGCAGCGGTCTCGGCAGGACGTAGTCGAGCCGGCCGGTGTCGAACAGATCCGACTCCCCGCGGTACTCCTGCCACTCCACGGCCGGGGCTTCCAGGAGCTCGGCCAGGCGCTTTGGGCGCCGCCGGGCCGGATCGAGCAGCACGAGCACCTTCTCGGTGCGAAACTCGCTCGCAGAAGCGATCTCCAGGTCCTCGAGCTCCGCCACTGTCTCCGGCGTGAAGACGTAGCCGGGCACGGCGAGCCCCGTCACCTTCTCCGAGAGCTGCGGCAGCACTCCGAGCTTGACCGCGCTCTGCTCGCGCAGGAACGCACGGCCGGAGACGAAGGGATCCCAGAGGACGAGTGCATCCACCCCGCCTGCCTCGGACGCCGCCGCTGCCGCGAGCGTGGCGCCGAAGCGCACGCCGACGAGGCAGATCCACGGTGCGCCCGCGTCTCGCACCACCCCGACCGCCTCGTGGACGCTGTCGAGCCAGGCGCGGAGTCGCTCGCCGTCGCTCATGTCCCCTGCGGACTGGCCGGTGCCGTCGTAGTCGAAGCGAAGCACGAGGAAGCCGGCGGTCTCGAGCGCTTGGGCGAGGAGGCGCAGGTTCCCGTAGCTGTACGAGAGGTCGGTACCGATCGGCGGGCAGATGACGACGGCACCGCGAGCCCGACCGCCGTCCGGTCTGTGCAGCCAACCGTGAAGCGGCCGAATTTCGGGGCCGAACCAGAACCCCGTCGCGCTCAGGGCTCGACCTCGACGGCCGCCGAGCGTGCTCTTGCCAGCGGGCTCTCGAAAAGGCCCTCAAGGGTGCGGCTGGTGCGGGTGCAGGGCGTCGGCATCTGCTCGAGTGAAGGCTAGGCTGCGACCGCGGAGGTCGCCAGGCCAGGATAGAGGAGACACCTAGCCACTCGTCTAGTGGGGCCGAGAGGTGCATTCCCTACCACGCCAGCCCGACGCCCCGAGCTTCGACTTGGAGTATTACGTCTCGCTCGCCTTTCCGAGGACGCCGTCGAATACGCCCGCCAGTTCTGCCGCAAGCCGTCCGTACTCGAAACGCGCCACGACGTCCGAGGCAGGCCTTCGACGCTGGGCCCCGGCACGGAAGGCTTCGATCTCGCTCCTCAGCGCCGTCACCATGCCCTCGATGTCGTCCGGCCTCACCATCACTGCCCCGCCCGCTTGCGCGAGGATGTCGCGCGCGTCGCCATCCGGAACCGCGGCGAGAATCGGCCTTCCCGACGCGAGGTACTCGTAGGTCTTCCCCGGCACGATCGTCGAACGGACGCCGAGCGGGAGGTTGTGCATCGGCAGGAACAGCAGATCCGCGCTTCGCATGAGGGCAATCGCCTCCGCGTGTGTCACGTAGCCGCGCATGACTGCAACCGGGCAGGCCTCTGCAACCTCACGGTCGACGTCGTCCGCGACACCGGCGAGATGAAACTCGATCACGTCTTGGAACGCGGAATCATCGGCGATGAGACGGTTGATCGCCTCAATCAAGAACGCATGCGAACGCGTGAACATATCCACGCCCTTGACGCTCCCGCCGAGGAGTCGTCGAACTACTCCACGCCGCCGGTGTTGGAGTCCAAGTGTGGTGTGCAGGTAACCGGTGTGAACGATCCGGAACTTCCCATCCGTCCGCGGCTCGCGCGGTGCCTCGAAGTCCTCCCAATCGAAGCCGTTCGGGATCGTTACCACCGGCCGGCCCCGAAGCTGGGGAAGGCGCGAGACGAGCTGACTCGCCGCCTCGGGCGTGCTCATCACGATCGCAGAAGCGGTGCCGAGCAGGCGGCCCATTCGCCTCAGTTCACGAAGGCGATGGATCGCGCTCGGGTAGGCGATCATCTCATCGAGCGCCCAGGGATCCCCGAGATCGGCGACCCAGGGCACGCCAAGTGCGGCCGACAGCCTAGCCCCGACTTTGGCCGAGGAGTACGGTTGCATCCAGACGTAGATGAGCTGCACGTTGCCGGCGGCGTCGAGAGCGACCTTGTAGGAGCGGTCGATCCACCAGGAGCTCCACTTGTCGTATATCCCTAGCCACCGTGGCAATGCCGGACGAAATCCCTTTTCGAGGCCGGGCTCGTCCGCGGCGGACACCCGTCTGACCTCGACCGACGGCGGGCCCCACTGAGCAGCGTCGCGTCCTCGCGGGGACCAGCGTTCGCTCCGTTCGGCGTCCGCGGCTCGTAACCACGACCGATTGGTAGCCGTGATTGACGGCTCTGCACGATCTTCAGCGGACGCTGCGCTCCCCGATCCGCCGATCGGCGGGAAGTAATACGTATGAAACAGGAGCCGGCTCAACTTGGGCTGCAGGTCTGAAGAGGAATGATCGTATGTCCGCCTGCGGCGGGTGTCTCAAATCAGCCGCCCACACACCATCCGCTGGTCTCAGATCTCCTAGGCAGCCTCGGAGGCGGTGACCATTTCCGCGCCTCGTCCGAGTCCGGGTCGAGAAACCACCCGAACCGCTCGTTCAGCCGGTCGGAGGACTGGCAAGTCTCACCAATGCCCGCTTAATGGCTTCGCGGCGCTCGTGCGCACGACGGTACTTTCGCCAGTCTCGGCCTTCGCGCCAACGAGCTCGCCGTAGTACTCGCCGCCGGGTGTGGTGTACGCGTAGGTCGCGGAGTACGCCGCCGCGTAACCGTGCCGTTCGATGCGCCTGATGTAGGCCGCGTCTTCCTGGTAGAAGACCTTGCCGCGCTGCTGAACGAAGCCGCCGACGCGGTCGTACACCTCACGTGAGGTCATTGCGCACCCGCCCCCGACCGGACCGCTGAGGAGCCTCACGCCGTTCCGTTCGATCGGGATGTATTCGTGCGGCGGACATGGTGGCGGATGCGCGACGCCGTGTCGTTGGGATCGTCCTCGAGATCGCCGCGAGGAACCCGACGTCGGGTAGCCGCCGAAAGGCGTCAAGCAGTGTCTCGTCCCAACCTTCGGGTGCGTCCGTCACGTCGTCGTCGAGCTCGACGATGAAGCGAGCCGTAGTCAGCTTCACTGCCTCGGCGTAGGCGTTGAAGCCGATGTTCTTCCGGCTCCTGGCGAGGCGAAGACGCGGGTCGTTCAGGGACTCGAATATCGCGCGATGCCTTCAAGTCGAGCCGTTGTCCGCAGACGACGATCTCAGTCGTCGCAGGTGACGCTCGGGCAAGCACGTTCTCGTAGCATTTCTGCGCAAGGTGGAGACGATTGTGCGTGAGAACAACGACCGCGATGGTGTCGGGTGCAGTGCGCTGGATGGCGTTCACGCGCGAATCGTATGGAGACGACCGCTTACTGTCGACGAATGAATGGTTCAGGGACTGCGAGGCGCTGAACTAATCGACCGACCAGACGCGACCGAGGGCATCGAGGCGCAGCGGGCGCGGGCCCCGGGACGTCTCCTATGCCTGGACACTGGCCGCGACCGTTTCAGGCTGCCCAACCCTGGCACGCCTCCGTTCGACTGCGCGGCGGATCTCGAGCGTGAGCTCCGGCGCGCAGCGGAGGCAGCCAACCACGTAGACGGCTCCGCCGAGCGCGACAAGGAGCAGGAGCCTCGCGGGGGAGGCACGTGTGCCGCCACGAGGGCTTGGCGGCCGACGAGCAGAGCGCCGACCATCAGCGCGACGGCGGTCCGCGACCCCATCAGAGACCGGAGCATCCTGGTGTAACGGATGCCGAGAGATCTAGTCGCGACCAACATACGGAAGGGCGGGTTGAGTGAGGCGGTCACGGCGAAGCCGACGGCAACACCAACGACGCCCCAGTGGAGGCCGATGACGATCGAGGCGATGGTCGCCACCAGCCAGATGGGGGTCATCCAGAAGAGCGTTCGCCATTGTTGATGCCAGGAGCACTTCGCCCATTAGGCCCTCCACCGACTGGACGATCCCCGCCCAGGCGAGGATCACGATTACAGGGACGGCACTATCCCAGCGAGGCCCGACACCACGTGCACAAATGGGCGCCAGTGCCGCGAGCCCGGCGAGCGCCGGTACCGTCACCGCGCTGAACGGGCGGTTAGACCGCAACCAGGCGTCGGTCAGGCGCTCGCGGTCATCGCTCATTCTGGAGAACGCGGGCAGGAAGACCGAGGCAAGCGGAGCCGCAAATTTGGTGATCGGCATCAGGATGACGTTCGTCGCCAGGCCGTACGTGCCGAGCGCCGCCACTCCGAGGACGCGCCCGATCAGGAGGTTTCCGACGTTGCTACCTCCCTGGTAGATGAGGTTCTCGCCAAAGAGGAAGCCGGCAAATCCGCCGAGCCGCCGCAGGCTCGCCTTCGAGAACATCAGTCGTGGCCGCCATCGTAGGAATGCCCAAAGCAGCAGCGTCGAGGTGAGCGCCCCTGCCAACTGCTGGCCGACGATGGCCCACGCACCGAAGTGAGCGAAGGCGATCGTGACACCTGTGGCCGCGCCGACGATCGTGGCCGCGATCTGCCGGAGCTCGAGCTCCCTGAATTGCATCTCGCGCTCAGCAGGGCCATGTGCGTCGTCCCGGCGCAGCTCACGAAGAAGCCGACGGAGACGGCGATGAAGAGCGGCCGAACCTCCGGCTCGCCGTAAGAAGTTCGCCAACGGTGTTGCAAGCGCTATCCCCGCGACGGTGAGCGCAACCCCGATGCCGATGTTGAGCCAGAGAACCGTGGACTTGTCCGCTTCAGTCAGGTTCGGCTTCTGGACGAGGGCCGGACCGAGCGCGTTGTCGGTCAGGGCGGTGGCGAAGCTGGCCACCACCATCACCATCGCCGCGACGCCCCAATCGTGCGGTGCGAGCTGGCGCGCAACGATAAGGGCGACGACCATTCGGGCGACCTGAAGGGTGCCCTGGGAGGTGATCTTCCACGCGATCCCGCTCTGGAGGCGAGCGGCGATGCCCACTGTCGGGCTCTCGACTGTCATACGCGCGGGTCCTGAGGCCCGGCGGCGATCTCGCTGGCGAGGCACGTCCGCATCTCAATGGTCAGAGTTTCCGCGAGCTGTGGAGCCGGCGTACTCTCGTCAAGCGCTGCCCAGACCCGCCTGGCCGGTTGTCGCGACGCCCGCATCGCAACTAGCTGTAGAGCATGGCCGCCACAGCGGCAGACGATCATGGTTCAGCCCGACACGACGCGCGCAAGGGCATCTGCGCGCACGCGCGTACCCGATCGAGCCAGCTGGAACCGGTTGCTCATCGGATGAAACCTAGCCTGCTGCGGCTCGGCCGACCACGTGACCGATTGCCAGATTTCGTCGGGACCCGCTAGCCGTTTGGCTAGGCTGTCGGGCGCTCGGGCGCAGCGTCAAATTCTGCGCCCGGCTCTGTTCTGAGCCGGGCGGTACTCGAGCTCCCTCGGGTTGGCGAGCGGCCTTCCGACAACCTCGACGAGGCAAGACGCTCACGCAGACTTCGCCGGCGTCGCAAGTGACTCGAGCGATCTAGCCATCCGGCTAGCATTGCGCGATAGTCGCTCTCCCCGAACGCGTGTCGCCACAGCGGGGCCGACTGGCTAGCGTCTGATCGGCGTGTGCGGGATTTGTGGAGCCATTCAGGTCGGGGGTGGTCCGCGTACCGTCCTGACAAAGGAGACGCTCGTCCGGATGACGGACGTCATGTCGCATCGCGGTCCCGATGAGCGGGGCCTCTACACGGCTCCAGGAATTGCGCTCGGCGCGCGGCGGCTCAGCATCGTGGACGTCGCCAACGGCCACCAACCCGCGGCCAGCGAAGACGGCAGGATCCGCGCCGTCCAGAACGGCGAGATCTATAACCAAGCCGAGTTGCGGCGACTCCTGACCGGCCACGGCCACACCTTCGCGAGCTCGTGCGACACCGAGGTGCTGCCGCGCATCTCTATGAGCATCTCGAGGCCGAGTTCCTCAACCGCCTGCGCGGGATGTTCGCCATCGCGATCTGGGACGAGAGGCGGCAGCGCGCAGTCCTCGGCCGCGATCGCCTCGGCATCAAGCCCCTGTATTACGCCGCGTGCGGAGACCTGATCGTCTTCGGCTCCGAATTGAAGAGCGTTCTCGCCAGCGGACTCGTCAGGCCGCACTTGGATTACGACGCGATCGAGACCTACCTCACCCTCGGCTTCGTCCCCGGACCGCGAACAGTCCTCGCCGGTGTCCGGAAGGTGCTACCGGGGGAGCGCCTCGTCGTCGAGAACGGTAGCGTGACTGTCGACCGGTATTGGAACTACCCGGTTCCCGAACCAGAGCAGGCGTCGCTCGACGAGTGGCGAGAGCGGCTCTTGGTGGCGCTTGACGAATCCGTGGCGCTACACCTGATGAGCGACGTGCCGCTCGGCGCGATGCTGAGCGGGGTATGGACTCGAGCCTGATCGTCGGTCTGATGGCGCAGCGAATGAGCGAGCCGGTGGAGACGTTCTCGGTCGGATTCGCCGGCGCAACCAACGAGCTCGCCGACGCACGGCTCGTGTCAACGGCATTCGGGACCAACCACCACGAGCTCGAGCTCCCCCTCGAGCCTGAGGTTGACCTCGCCGAGCTGGTTTGGCATCTCGACGAGCCACTCGCCGACCTCTCGTCTCTCGGCTTCTACGCACTCTCGGAGTTGGCCCGCGAGCATGTCACCGTCGCCCTATCCGGGCAGGGCGCCGACGAGCTCTTGGGCGGGTATTCGCGCCATCGGACGGCCACGCTGATCCGAACCTGGAGCAGGTTGCCGGCGCCGCTACGGATATTGATGAAGACGGGCGGACGTGGTATCCGACGCGTCCAGCGCCTCGCGGAGCTCGCCGAGCTCGATCCGGTGGACCGCTTCGTCGCGACGCGACAACTAGCCGCAGACCTTCAGAGCGCCTGGCGCCAACCTCGAAGGGTCGCAGGTAGCGCCGCTGCACAAGCCGTTGCCGAGCGGTTTCCGTCGACGATTCAAGACCCGCTCGACGCGATTCTTTACCTCGACGCGAACCTAGGGCTTCCCGATGACATGCTCCATTACTTCGATCGGATGTCGATGGCATACTCGCTCGAGGTCCGCGTCCCCTTCCTGGACCACGAGCTGGTGCAGCTCTGCGCGTCGATACCGAGCAGCTACAAGATTGGGGGCGGGACGACGAAGCTCATCCTCAAGGAGGCGGCGCGCGGGATCGTCCCAGACGCCATCATCGACAAGCCGAAGATCGGCTTCTTCAATACGGCGGTCGAGGTGTGGGTTCGCGGGGCGGTCACTGGCCCGCTTGCCGACCAGCTACTCGACGAAGACGCCGCGTATGTCGATTTCCTCGATCGTGCGTGGGTGGGCGATCTTGTCCAGCGGCACCTGAATGGCCGCGCCGCGCCGCGCGACGCGCACCTCCTGCTCGCGATTCTGGTGCTCGAGGTCTGGCTGTCGTCATACCTCCCGCGCGCACTTTCCGCTCCTGCTGAGCGCGTCTCCGTGGCCAGATGACCTCGCTCACCTATTCGTTGGTCACGCCGACCCGCGACGAAACGAACAATCTTGCACGGCTCGCCGAATCGGTCGCAGCTCAGACGGTGACACCCCGAAGCTGGGTCATCGTCGACAATGGCTCTGTCGACGAGACGCCGGCACTCATCGCAGAGCTCGAGAGACGCTACTCGTGGATTCGCGGCACGAGATCTCCTGCCTCGATTGATCCTGAGCCGGAGCTCCAGTCGTGCAGGCGGTGCACAGAGGTCTTGCGGAGCTCCGAACGCACGAAGACGTCATCGTCAAGCTGGACGCCGACGA
>CAVWKS010000023.1:0-66314 GCA_963755635.1 uncultured Actinomycetes bacterium
CGAAGCCAGATGGCGTTCACGCTCGGCTTCCACATCATCCTGGCCTCGCTCGGCGTCGCCCTTCCTGCGCTGATGCTGATCGCGAACTACCGGGGTCTCCGCCACGACGACCTCGATGCGCTGAAGCTCGCACAACGCTGGTCGAAGGCGGTTGCGGTGACGTTCGCCGTCGGCGCGGTGACCGGGACGGTGCTCTCCTTCGAGTTCGGGCTTCTCTGGCCCGCGTTCACGGGACGCTTTGGCCAGGTGTTCGGCGTGCTCTTCGCGATCGAGGGCATCTTCTTCTTCCTCGAGGCCATCTTCATCGCGATCTACATCTTCGGGTGGAAGCGCCTGTCGCCCTGGGCGCACTTCTGGACGGGCGTGCCGGTCGTGATCTCGGGACTCGGCGGCGCATTCTCGGTCGTCGCGGTCAACTCGTGGATGAACCAGCCCCAGGGCTACTCGCCGACGAGCGGGACCGTGACATCGGTCCAGCCGCTGAAGGTGATCTTCAACCCGGCCGTGCCCTACGAGGTGCCGCACATGATCCTGGCTGCGTATCTCGTCACGGGGTTCCTGGTGGCGTCCATCTACGCGGTCGGGCTGCTGCGCGGCCGGCGTGACCGGATCCATCGCCTCGGCCTGCTGATCCCGCTGACCGTCGCCTGCATCGCCACTCCGATCCAGTTCGCAGTCGGCGACACCGCCGCTCGCGCGATCGCGAAGCACCAGCCGATCAAGTTCGCCGGGATGGAGTGCGTGGACCAGACCTCGACCCACGTTACGGAGTACATCTACGGCCGCTGCACCTCGAGCGGAGTCAAGGGCGGGCTCGGCATCCCCGGCTTCGACTCGTTCCTCGTCGGCTGGAGCACGGGCACGCAGGTGACCGGGCTGGACTCCGTTCCCTCCGACGATCGCCCGCCGGCGAACACGATGCTGCACTGGTCCTTCGACACGATGGTCGGGATCTGCACCGCGCTGATCGGTCTCGCCCTCTGGCTGGGGATCGGCTGGTGGCGGAAGCGGGACTTCCCGCAGACGCGCTGGTTCCTGCGGGCGACCGCCGTCTCGGGAGTCGCCGCGGTGGTCGCGCTGGAATGCGGCTGGATCGTCACCGAGGTCGGGCGCCAGCCATGGATTGTCTTCAACGTGATGCGCACCTCCGACGCGGTCACGCACGCGAGCGGCGTCTGGGTCACGTTCGGGCTCGTGCTCGGGATCTACGTCGCGCTGGGCGCGGCGCTGATCATCACACTGCGCGCGATGTCGGAACGCTGGCGCAGAGAAGGCGAGCAGGACGTCGAGGTGCCGTACGGCCCGGAGGCCGGACTGCCGGAGGTCTCCGCGTGACCGAGGCCGACGCCGTTGCCGTCGTCCTCTGGATCGGCGTGACCATGTACGCCGTCTTCGGCGGGGCGGACTTCGGGGCCGGCCTGTGGAACCTGCTCGCGCGAGGCGGTGAGAGCGGCAAGCGGCCCCGCGAGCTGATCGACTGGGCGATCGGGCCTGTCTGGGAGGCGAATCACGTCTGGTTGATCTTCACGCTCGTCGTGCTGTGGACGGGCTTCCCGTCGGCCTTCGAGGCGGTCTTCTCGACGCTGTTCATCCCGCTGAGCCTCGCCGCGCTGGGGATCGTGCTGCGAGGCGCCGGGTTCGCGTTCCACCGCACTGCGCGGCGCTTCCGCGGGCGGGTGCTCGCGGAGCGGCTCTTCGGCCTGGCCTCGGTGCTCACCCCGTTCTTCATGGGGACGGTCGTCGGAGCGGTCGCGGGCGGCCGGGTCCCGGTCGGCAACGCGACCGGCGACGCGGTGACGAGCTGGGTCAATCCGCTCTCGCTGGTGATCGGGGCGCTCTTCGTGGCCACGGGCGCCTACCTGTCGGCGGTCTTCCTCGTGAGCGACTCGCGCCGCGCCGGTGCTCCCGACCTCGAGCGGTACTTCGCCATGCGGGCGCTCGTCTCCGCCGTCGTCGCCGGGGCGCTGGCGGCCGCCGGCCTCGTCGAGTTGCACAGCCACGCGACGTTCGTGTTCGACGGCCTCAAGGGCGATGCCTTGCCGCTCGTGATCCTTTCGGCTCTCTGCGGGATCGCCGTGCTCGTCCTGCTTCAGCGCGGGGCCCGGCGCGGGGCGCGGCCGCTCGCGGTGGGCGCCGTCGCCTCTGTCGTCTGGGGCTGGGGCATCGCACAGCACCCGTACCTGCTGCCGCAGACGCTCAAGATCTCCGCCGGAGCTGCACCGAGCGCCACGCTCACGAGCCTGTTGGTCGTCTTCGGCGTCGCAGTCGTCGTGGTGCTGCCGTCGTTGGGACTGCTGTTCACGCTCGCCCAGCGCAGTGTCGTGGAGGAGACCTCGCGGCCCTCGGCACAGCCGACCGGAGGGGAGGTCTAGCCTGCCCTCGTCGGCTCCCGCACGCGGCGGGCTCGTCCTCGGCGCACTGATCGCGGTCGCTGCCGTCGCCAACCTCGGCCTGGCGATCGCGAACGTGGCGCTCCCGTCGATCGGCAGGCACTTCGACGCCTCGCAGACGGAGCTCAACCTCGTCGCGGTCGGCTACTCGCTCGGCCTCGCCGCCTCGGTGTTGTACTTCGGCGCCGTCGGCGACCGCTACGGCCGCAAGCTCCTGCTGGTCCTGGGCATGGTGCTGACCGTGCCCGCGGACTGCCTCGCTGCCTGGGCACCTTCGATCCAGGTGTTGTTCGGCGCTCGTGTGCTCGGTGGGCTGGCGGCCGGGATGGCCTATCCGACGACGTTGGCGCTGATCACCGCGCTCTGGTCCGGCCCGGCGCGTACACGGTCGATCGCGCTCTGGGCGGCCATTGGCGGAGCGCTCTCGGCCCTCGGCCCGCTCTGCTCCGGGATCCTGCTCGAGCACTTCTGGTGGGGATCGGTCTTCCTGCTCACGCTCCCGCTCGCCGGTATCGCCCTGGTGATGGCGGTCGTGCTCGTTCCGAGCCACGTCAATGAGACGACGGAGCCCGTCGACCACCTGGGCGGCGTGCTCTCGATCGTGCTCGTCGGCGCGCTGATCCTCGGGATCAACTTCGCCGCCGTGCCAAACGAGACGACGTTGATCGTGAGCCTCTTCCTGGTCTCCGGCGCGGCGCTCGTCGCGTTCTACATCAGGCAGCGGCGGGCGAAGAACCCTCTCTACGACCTGGAGACGGCCTCGCGGCCCACGTTCTGGGTGGCCGCGTGCGCCGGCCTGATCGTGTTCGGCTCGCTGATGGGGGCGATGTACATCGGCCAGCAGTTCCTGCAGAACGTGCTCGGCTACTCGACCGTCGACGCGGGGCTCGCCATCCTGCCGGCCGCGGCGTTCATGGTGCTCGTCGCGCCGCGCTCCGCGAAGCTCATCGAGCTCAGAGGCGCGCGAGAGACCCTCCTCCTCGGCTACGTCTTCGTGCTGCTCGGCTTCCTGACCATGTTGCTGCTCTGGAAGGAAGGCATCAGCTACTGGAAGGTCGCCCTCGGCTACTCGCTCGTCGGCATCGGCGTAGGGCTCGCGGGCACCCCGGCCTCGCACTCCCTGACCGGCTCGGTCCCGGTGACGCGGGTCGGGATGGCCTCGGGCACGGCAGATCTCCAACGCGACCTCGGCGGCGCGATCATGCAGTCGATCTTCGGTGCGCTGCTCACCGCCGGCTACGCGACAGCTGCGGGAACGCTGATCTCGTCCTCCGGCAAGGACGTGTCGAGCAGCACGCAGGCCGAGCTGACGAAGTCGTTCTCGAGCGCGGCCGACACCGCCTCGCGGTACCCGTCGTCGATCCAGGACCAGATCATCGCCGGTGCCAAGACGGCGTTCCTCCAGGGGGACCAGTGGGCCTACACGGCCGGCATCGTGGCGGTGCTCCTGGGAGCGACGCTCGTCTTCTTCAAGTTCCCGAAGCGAGAAGAAGAGCGCAGGCTGCTGGCGCAGTACCAGGCCGAGGACACCGCCGCCCCGCCGGAACCGCCTCCCGAGGGGAAGCCCACACTAGTCTCGTGACGATTCACCCTCTTCGGGTGACCTCGACCGTGCCGCCGTTGCGTACCGTCGTCGGATCGTGCGCGCTCGAGGAGAGACGAGCGGCCGCCCGCGCGTCGTGGTCCTAGGCGGGGGATTCGGCGGGATCGGAGCAGCCAACAAGCTGAGCAAAAGCAATGCCGACGTCGTGCTCGTGGACGGGCACGACTACCACACCTTTCAACCGCTCCTCTACCAGGTCGCGACCGGGCTGCTGGACCAGCCCGCCGTCGGTCATCCGATCCGCGATCTCTTCCACAAGCAGGACAACGTCCGTATCCACCAGGACCGCGTGACGGGGATCGACCTGGACGCGCGCGAGGTGCGTTTCGAGGAGCTCGAGCCCGAGCGGTACGACTACCTCGTGCTCGCGCTCGGCGCGGAGGTCAACTACTTCGGCGTGGATGGGGCGGCCGAGCACGCGTTCCCGCTCTACACGCTCGCCGATGCGGTGCGGCTCAAGGACCACGTCCTCGAACGCTGGGAGGCCGCCGACCGCAAGCCGCAGCTCATCGACGACGGGGCGCTGAACATGGTCGTGGTCGGAGGCGGCCCGACCGGCGTCGAGACGGCGGGTGCCATGGCCGAGCTCTACAACGGAGTCTTCCGCGAGGACTACCCGGACGTGTCGCCGGATCAGGCGCGGCTCGTGCTCGTCGAAGCCTCGCCGGAGATCTTCTCGATGTTCAAGGAGGACATCCGTACCTACGCGCAGGAAGCCTTGGAGAAGCGCGGCGTCGAGGTGATGACGGGTGAGGTCGTCGAGTCGATCACGCCGGAGCGGGTCACGCTCAAGTCGGGAACTGTCCTCCCCGCGCACACGCTCGTCTGGGGCGCGGGCCTGCAGGGGAACGAGCTCGTCCGCTCGCTCGGCCTCGACCTCGAGCGCGGCAACCGACTCGCCGTCGACGAAGAGCTCCGGCTCGCGCAGCACCCGGAGGTCTACGCCGTCGGCGACATCGCGGCGATCACGGACGCGAAGACGGGTCAGGTCCTGCCCCAGCTCGGCTCGGTCGCGCTGCAGTCGGGGGAGCACGCCGGCGAGACGATCGCCCACCGGGTCGCGGGCAAGGAGACGAAGCCCTTCAAGTACCACGACAAGGGCACGATGGCGACGATCGGACGCGGCGCGGCCGTCGTCCAGATGCTGGGCGGCCGGACGATGAAAGGCAAGAAGGCGCAGGCGGCATGGGGAACGGTCCACCTCGCGCTGTTGCCGACGAACCAAGACCGCGCGAAGGCGGTCGTCGACTGGGCGGGCGCTGGGCTCACGCATCAGCGCTCCGGTCGAATCAGGGTCGAGACCTAACTGGGGAGGAGCGAGATGGCGACTGCAGCACCGGAGATCGTCCGCGCACCGTCGGCAGAGGCCGGACAACGGCCGGCCGACGTGCTCGTCGTGTTCGGAATCACGGGAGACCTCGCGAAGGTGATGACCTTTCGCTCCCTCTACAGGCTCGAGAAACGCGGGCTGCTCGACTGCCCGATCGTCGGCGTGGCCGTCGACGACTGGAACGTCGACCAGCTGAAGGACCGCGCGAAGACGTCGATCGAGTCGACCGGCGAGCAGCTCGACCCCAAGGTCTTCGAGCGTCTCGCGGACAGGCTCTCGTACGTCGAGGGCGACTTCGGCGACGCCGCGACCTACGAACGCGTCGCGAAGGAGATCGACGGCGCCCAGCAACCCGTCTTCTACCTCGAGATTCCGCCGTTCCTGTTCGGACGCGTGGTGCAGGGACTGTCCGAGGCCGGCCTGACGACCAACGCACGGGTGGTCGTCGAGAAGCCGTTCGGCCACGACGGCGCCTCCGCCACCGAGCTGGCGGAAGAGCTACACCAGTACATCGACGAGTCGCAGCTCTACCGCATCGACCACTACCTCGGGAAGATGGGCCTCGAGGAGATCCTCTACCTGCGGTTCGCCAACGCCATGCTCGAGCCGCTCTGGAGCCGCAGTCACCTCGAGTCGGTGCAGATCACGATGACGGAGGACTTCGGCGTCGAGGACCGAGGGCACTTCTACGACCCGGTCGGAGCTCTGCGCGACGTCGTCGTCAACCATCTGATGCAGGTCGTGGCCGCGTCTGCGATGGAGGTTCCTTCGCGGCGAGATTCCGTCTCGATCAAGGACGCGCAGGTCGATCTCCTCCGTGCGGTCATGACAGCCGATCCCGCCCACTACGTGCGAGGCCAGTACGACGGCTACCTGGACGTCGACGGCGTGGCGCCCGACTCGACGACCGAGACCTACGCCGCCCTGCGCCTGAACATCGAGAACTGGCGCTGGGCAGGCGTGCCGTTCTTCATCCGCACCGGGAAGCGGCTGGCAACGACCGCGACGGAGCTCAGGCTCGTCTTCAAGCACCCGCCGAAGCTCGGCTTCAACCTGCACTCGAAACGGCGGCCCGAGCCGAACCAGCTCGTGATCCGGCTCGACCCGACGACCGGCGTCAGGCTGCTGGTCGATGCCCACCGGGCCGACATGGCCGGAGCGTCGACGGTTTCGCTCGACCTGGAGTTCGAGACGGAAGGCGGCGAGGGCCCGACGCCGTACGAGGTGCTCCTCCATGCGGCGATGATCGGCGATGCCACGCGCTTCACCCGTCAGGACGGAGTCGAGGAGGCGTGGCGGATCATGCAGCCGCTGCTCGATTCCCCGCCGCCGGTTCATGCCTACACACCTGGATCGTGGGGCCCGGAGGCCGCCGACCAGCTCGTCGCCGGGCACGGCCGCTGGCACGAGCCTTGGGTGACGTCATGACCACGACCAGCCCACAGGCGGACACGCAACCCCAGAGCGCAGCCGCGCCGTCGCCGTTTCCGCCGATCGCGGACTACGCGTTCCTCTCGAACTGCCACACGGGAGCGCTGGTCGCGGCCGACGGCGCGATCGACTGGCTCTGCATCCCACGATTCGACTCGCCGAGCGTGTTCGGCAGCCTGCTCGACCGCGAGGCGGGATTCCTCCGCTTCGGCCCGTTCGGGCTCGCGCACCCGACGGCCCGCGCCTACGAGCCGGGCACGAACGTCCTCGAGACCACGTGGAAGACGCCGTCGGGCTGGGTCGTCGTCAGGGACGCGCTGACGATGGGGCCCTGGGGGCACGAAGATGCGATCACGCCGCATACGCGCCCGCCGGCCGACGACGACGCCGACCACATGCTCGTCCGGACGGTCGAATGCCTCGACGGCCACGTCGAGGTCGAGGTCGTCTGTGAGCCGGTGTTCGACTACGGCAGCACGATGGCCGAGTGGACGATGACGGACGGCGACCGCAGCGTCGCCGACGCGACTGGAGCGGGCCAGTCGTTCCGCCTGCGCTCGGACATTCCGCTCGACATCGAAGGCGACCGGATCCGCGGCCGTCACGTCTTGCAGGCGGGGGAGCGGGCCTATTGCGCGCTCACCTGGGCCGAAGGCCTCGAGGCGCCGGAGAGCGTGGAGGACGCGGAGGCCCGTCTGGCGGCCACGACGAGGTTCTGGCGCAACTGGCTCAGCGGGGCCCGGATCCCCGATCACCGTCTGCGCGACCCGATCCAGCGCTCGGCTCTGACGATCAAGGGCCTGACCTACATGCCGACGGGCGCGACGGTCGCCGCGCTCACCACCTCGCTCCCGGAGACGCCGGGCGGGGAGCGAAACTGGGACTACCGCTACACGTGGATCCGCGACACCACGTTCACGCTCCAGGCGCTGCACTTCCTCAACCTGAACTGGGAGGCGGACGAGTTCATGCAGTTCGTCGCGGATCTCGAGCCCACCGACGACGGATCGCTCCAGATCATGTACGGCATCGACGGGCGGCGGGACCTGACCGAGACGACGCGCGACGACCTGACCGGGTACGCAGGCGCCCGGCCGGTCCGGATCGGCAACGGCGCCTTCGACCAGCGGCAGAACGACGTCTTCGGAGCGGCCCTCGACTCGATCCTGCTGCACACGAGGCACAGCCAGCGGCTCCCGCGCAGGTTGTGGCCGATCGTCCAGTCGCAAGCGGAGTGCGCCACGAACATCTGGCGCGAGCCGGATCAGGGCATCTGGGAGGCCCGCGGCGCGCCTCAGCAGTACGTCTCCTCGAAGCTGATGTGCTGGGTCGCGCTCGACCGCGCGGCGAAGCTCGGCGAGATCCGCGGCGACCCACAGCTGCAGAAGAAGTGGCAGAAGACCGCCGACGAGATCCGCGCGGACATCCTCGAGCACGGGGTCCGCGACGGCGTTCTGCGGCAGCACTACGAGACCGACGCGCTCGACGCCTCGACCCTGCTCGCCGCCATCTTCGGCTTCTTGCCCGGCGAAGACGACGTGCTGCGGCAGTCGGTCGAAGCGATCGCGGCCGACCTGACCGAGGACGGCTTCGTGCTCCGTTACCGGACCGGCGAGACAGACGACGGCCTCTCCGGCAAGGAGGGCACGTTCCTGATCTGCTCGTTCTGGCTCGTTTCTGCGCTCGCGATCGTCGGGGAGTTGCAGCGCGCGCGAGACCTGATGGAGCGGCTCCTCCGGGTCGCCTCGCCGCTTGGCCTCTACGCGGAGGAGTTCGACGCCGCGACCGGCCGCCACCTCGGCAACTTCCCGCAGGCGTTCTCGCATCTGGCGCTGATCGAGGCGGCGGCGCGGATCATCCTGCCCGAGCTAGCAGAGGAGTACTGAGCATGGACGACTACGACGTCATCATCGTCGGCACCGGTGCTGGAGGCGGAACGCTTGCCCGGCACCTGGCACCTTCGGGCAAGCGGATCCTGCTGCTCGAGCGTGGCGACTGGCTCCCGCGCGAGCCGCAGAACTGGCTCGCCCAGGACGTCTTCGTGGACAACCGCTACGTCTCCGAAGACACGTGGTACGACGAGCACGGGAAGCCGTTCCAGCCGCAGATTCACTACTTCGTCGGCGGGGCGACCAAGCTCTACGGAGCCGCGCTCTACCGCCTGCGCGCCGAGGACTTCCAGGAGCTGCAGCACCACGACGGCGTCTCGCCCGCGTGGCCGATCTCGTACGACGAGATCGAGCCCTACTACACACTCGCGGAGCACCTCTACGAAGTGCACGGGGCCCACGGCGAAGACCCGACCGAGCCGCACGCAAGCGCGGACTACCCGTTCCCGCCGGTCTCGCACGAGCCGCGCATCCAGCAGCTCGCGGACGACCTCGCCGCAGCCGGCTACCACCCGTTCCACGCACCGTGCGGGATCCGGCTGAACGAATCGAACATGCCCTACAGCGCGTGCGTCCGCTGCATGAACTGCGACGGCTTTCCGTGTGCCGTCCACGGCAAGTCGGACGCGGACGTGCTCGGCGTGCGGCCCGCGCTCGAGCACGCGAATGTCGAGCTGCTCACGAACGCGGAGGTGTTGAAGCTGGAGACCGCTGACGGCGGCTCGACCGTCAGCGGCGTGGTCGTCGAGCACGAGGGCGAGACGAAGACGTTCTCCGCCGACCTCGTCGTGCTCGCCTGCGGGGCGGCGAACACCGCCAAGCTGCTGCTGGTCTCGGCCTCCGACGAGCATCCGAACGGGCTCGCCAACGGCTCCGACCAGGTCGGCCGCAACTACATGTTCCACAACAGCCAGGCCGTGCTCGCGCTCTCGCACGACGAGAACCCGACGGTCTTCCAGAAGACGCTCGGCCTGAACGACTTCTACTTCGCAGGCAACGGCCACGACTACCCGCTCGGCAACATCCAGATGGTCGGCAAGTCACAGGCCCCGATGTACCGCGGAGAGAAGCCTGTGCAGACGAGGCTCGCCCCGCAGTGGACCTTGGAGCGGGTCGCCAAGCACGCGGTCGACTTCTGGCTCTCGACCGAGGACCTGCCGATGCCCGACAACCGGGTCACGGTCGACGGCGACGGGAAGCTGACGCTCGCGTACACGGCGACGAACGAGACGCCGAAGAAGGAGCTGCACAAGCAGCTCGGCTCGATGCTCGCGAGCCTGCGGATGGAGCCGGACCACCTCTTCCACCGCTTCGCGTACATGAAGAACGACATCCCGGTCGCGGGTGTCGCGCATCAGGCCGGCACCTGCCGGATGGGCTCGGACCCGGAGACGTCCGTGCTCGACCGCGACTGCCGCGCCCACGAGGTCGACAACCTCTACGTCGTGGACACGAGCGTCTTCCCGAGCATCGGCGCCGTCAACCCGGCGCTGACGGCGATGGCGAACTCGCTTCGAGTGGGCGACCACCTGCTCGAGCGCATGGGTGCGAAAGCGGCGGCGGCGGCGGTTTAGAGCCTCGCGCCCTGCGCGTCGCAGGGGATCTGGAAGCGTCGATTGGCGATGCCCTTCTCGTGCGTCAGCTGAGCGACCGTCCGTTGCATCGCGACCGGGCGCAGCCCGAGCACGCCGAACACGCCGGCCGCGCGGTCGCCGTCCTCGAAGTAGCTTCCCTCGGGCGCCCGCCGCCTGACGAGCAGCATCGCAGTGGTTGCGACGACGGCGACAAGCACGACGATCAGCGCCGCCCAGAAGAGATTCATAGGAGTCAGCAAGCTAGAAACCCGTCGTCCCGGGAGCATCGTCCGATGCGGGTGAAGCCCTCGGCTGGCAGGCTGCGGAAGCTCCGGCGATGAATCCGTCGGGCGAACAGGTCGAGCTCGCCTTCGGGGAGCAGCGGGCCGTCGTCGTAGGTGTCGGCGCGGGCCTGCGGACGTACTCCGTCGGCGAGCGGCCGATTCTCGACGGCTACGGCGACGACCAAGTCTGCCCCTCGGGCCGCGGGCAACTGCTCGTCCCGTGGCCGAACCGCATCGAGGACGGCCGCTACGACTTCGACGGGCGCTCGCATCAGCTTCCGTTGAACGAGCCCGAGCGGCGAAACGCGATCCACGGCCTCGTGCGCTGGTCGCACTGGTCTGTCGCCGAACGGGCGGCGGACCGGATGGCGTTCGAGCACGTCCTGTACCCGCAACCGGGCTACCCGTTCGCGCTCGAGCTGCGCGTCGAGTACTCGCTCTCCGAAGAAGGGCTCGCCGTGCGGATCGAGGCGACGAACGCCGGGTCCGAGCCCGCGCCGTTCGGAGCGGGCTGGCACCCGTACCTCGCGGTCGACGCCGAGATCGTCGACGACGTCGAGCTGCGCGTGCCGGCGAGGGCCGTGCTGGTGGCCGACGAGCGCGGCCTGCCGGTTCGCAGCGCCTCGGTCGCCGATGAAGGCCTGGATTTCCGCGAGGCGAGGCCGATCGGGCCGGCGAGGCTCGACCACTGCTTCACCGACCTGGAGCGCGACGACGGCGGCCGAGCCGCGGTGCGTGTCGGAACGACCAACCTGTGGGCCGACGAGAGCTTCCCGTACCTGATGGTCTTCACCGGCGACGGGCTGCCGGACGTCGAGCGGCGCAGCGTCGCCGTCGAGCCGATGACCTGCGCGCCGAACGCCTTCCGCAGCGGCGAGGGGTTGATCCGGCTCGAGTCGGGCCAGACCCACGCAGGCCGTTGGGGAATCTCCCCCGGCTAGCTACGGCCCGGTGGCAGCCGGCGGCAGCGCCATCGACGCGCGCAGGGCGATGAGGGGAGCGTCCGGGACGCGGATCAGACCGCGCGTCGGACGGTCGAGGTCGAAGATCACGAGCAGAAGCACGGTCACGAGCGCCCCGGCGAGGAACACCGTCGTGGCGCCTCGGCCGTGCATCGCCGTGTAGAGCGCGAGCAGCCCGAAGGCGATCGCGGTGCCGAACACCTCCAGCGCCAAGACGGCGTTTGGGATGCGGTTGTTGAGAGCCGCCACACGCACCGTCTGCTGGTCGATCATCGCGTTGAGACTCTCGACGTAGAGTCGCGGGGCGGTGTCCTGCGGCGCCCCCTTGAGCGCGTTCCCGGCCAGCCGCCAGAGCTGACGCTGGAGCCCGTCTTCCCTGCCGGTCGCCTGTCTGAACGACGCCTCTGTCGGTACCGCTCGCGAGAGCTGCAGACTGGCGTCCGTGTAGCGCTTGAGCAATTCCAAAGAACGGGTTCGCGTGGGCTCCGACAGGGTCTGTGCCCGCAGGTAGGTCGTGCCGATCGTGTTGGCGTCGTCGACGACAGCCGCTCGGCGCGCGTCGTAACGTCCGAGCGCCAACGAGAGGCCAAAGGCGAGCACCAGCCCGATAATCGCCAGCAGGGCGCCCTGGACGATTCCGACCGGCTCCCGCAGCGTCTCCACGTGCACGCGCAAGATGCGGCCCGACAGGTACCCGACGACCACAAAACCCAGAACGATCCCGGCGATGATCAGCCAGAGCTCCCAGGTACTCAGTCGGAAGAACATCCGGCGAGAGCATCGCAGAGTAAGCCTGTTCGCTCAGAGAATCGCCCGAGGGTACGTCTTCGCCGCGATGACGGCCGTGACCGCCAGGAAGGCGAGAGCGACCGCGAAGTCGAGCCAGACCGCCCCGCCGGCCGAGATGCCGAGCAGCAGGGCGCGCATTCCGTGCACCTCGTAGGTGAGCGGGTTGCCGTGGGCGACGACCTGCAACCACCCCGGCATGATCGCGATCGGATAGAGCGCGCTCGAGGCGAAGAAGAGCGGCATGACCACGAGCTGCCCGATGCCCATGAAGCGCTCGCGCGTGCGGACGAGGGACGCCAGGATCATCGAGAGCGACGCGAAGCCGGCCGTCCCGAGCACGAGCAGGACGAGCGCGCCGGCGATGTCGAGCGGGTTCCAGCGGATCGAGATTCCGGCGATCGCGATCACGGCCAGGAGCACCACGGACTGCGTGAGCGCGCGGATCGCGGCTCCGGTTGCCTTCCCGAGCACGATTCCGAGCCGCGGGATCGGGGTCGCGAGCAGGCGCTGGAGCTGGCCGACGTCCCGCTCCCAGATCACGCCCAGGCCGAAGAAGATCGCGATGAAGAGCGCCGCCTGCGCCATCACGCCGGGCGCGAGGTAGGCGCGGTAGTCGTGGAAGCCTCCGCTCAGGACGTGGTTCCGGCGCAGCGCGGTGCCGAAGATGAACAGCCAGAGGAGCGGCTGGACGGAGCGCGTGAAGATGTCGAGGTGGTCGTGCCTGAGCTTGCGCAGCTCGGCCCAGCCCATCGCGAACGTCCCGTCGCGGAGCCGTCCCGCGCGTACGACGAGCCCGCGGACGGCGAGCTCAAGCGAGCCGGCGCGAACGCTTTCGGCTGGCGCGGACATCCCTGAAGCCGCCTCCTTCCTCGAGCCTTCCTCCGGTTGCGGCGGTGAAGACGTCCTCGAGCGAGGGCACCGCGTACTGCTCCTTGAGCTCCGCCGGCGAGCCGAGGGCCGCGATCTCGCCGAGGTCCAGGATCGCCAGCCGCTCGCACTGGCGCTCCGCCTCCTCCATCTGGTGCGTCGTGACGAAGATCGTCGTCCCGGCCTCCTCGCGTAGCACCTCGAGCCGGTCCCAGACGACGCGCCGCGCGGTCGGGTCGAGCCCGAGCGTCGGCTCGTCCAGGAAGAGCACCTCTGGCTGCTTCAGCAGCGCGGTCGCGATCTCGAGCCGCCTGAGCATCCCGCCGGAAAGCGTGCGGCCGAGCCGGTCCAGGAACGTCCCGAGCGACATCGCCTCGACCGCGTGCTCGATCCGCTCGCGCCGCTCGCGCCGCGGAACTCCGGTCACGCGGCCGTAGAACTCGAGGTTCTCGTGGGCCGTGAGCGCACCGTCGATCGAGATCGCCTGCGGCACGTAGCCGATCGCCTGCCGCACCGCGAGTCCGTCGCGGACGACGTCGTGGCCTGCGACTGCGGCCCGGCCCTCGGTGGGGCGGAGCAGCGTCGTGAGCACGCGGATCGTGGTCGTCTTGCCCGCGCCGTTCGGGCCGAGCAGGCCGAACGCCTCGCCTTGCGGGACCGCGAACGAGATCCCGCGGACAGCCTCCACCTCGCCGAAGCGGACGGCCAGGTCCTCCACGAGGATGGCCGGCCAGGTCATCTGCGCGCCAGCTCCTCGGTTCTCGCCCGGAGCGCGTCCGCCGCCTTGGCAGTCAAGCGCACGAGCTCCGTGCGCTCCTCCGGCTCCAGCGCAGCGAGCACGTCGCAGAAGAACTGCCGGCGCTCGGCCGCAATGCCCTCGACGAGCTCTTCGCCGGCGGCGGTCAGCTCGACCGTCGTCGCCCTCCGGTCGCCCGTGTCGCTCCGCCGCGCGGCCAGCCCCGCGGCCTCGAGCCGGTCGACGAGCCGGGTGGCGGTCGTGTCGTCGACGCCGACGCCGTCGGCAAGCTCGCCGATGCGCATGCTGCTGTGCTCCGCGAGCAGGTCGAGCGCGCGTAGCTTGCTCGGCGTCAGGTTCGAGCTGGGGTGCAGCGCGGCGAGGAGCTTGCGGCTCCTGAGAACGGCTCCGAGCTCGTGCCAGCGCTGCGAGAGCTCGTTCGCCAACGGCTGAAGGTCACGGCGAGCGATACCTGCAAGATACAGAAGCTGCATTTTGCAGGAGCTACTATCATACGAACATACGTTCGCATCGAAGCAAAGCCACGATCCTCCATGCCGACGCGGATTCGTTCTTCGCGGCAGTAGAGCAGCGAGACGATCCTCGCCTGCGGGGCCGCCCCGTCCTGGTCGGGAGTTGGGTGGTGCTCGCCGCCAGCTACGAGGCGAAGGCGCACGGCGTGGAGACGCCGATGGGCGTCAGCCGCGCCCGCAGCCTGTGTCCGGACGCGGTGGTGGTCGAGCCGCGCATGTCCGACTACGCGCAAGCCAGCAGGGAGCTGTTCCAAGTGTTCGAGGACACAACACCGCTCGTCGAGGGCCTGTCAATCGACGAGGCTTTCCTCGACGTCCGCGGCATGGAGCGCGCGTTCGGGAGCCCGGCGGAGATCGCCGCGCGGCTGCGGTCCGAGGTGCGCGACCGCGTGGGCCTGCCGGTCACGATCGGGATCGCGCGGACGAAGTTCCTGGCCAAGGTGGCGAGCGGTGTGGCCAAGCCCGACGGGCTGCTCCTGGTGCCGCCGCACGGCGAGCTCGACTTCCTTCACCCGCTGCCGGTGGAGCGGCTCTGGGGCGTGGGGCCGGCAACGGCGAGGAGGCTGCACGACATCGGCGTCCACACCGTGGGCGAGGTCGCCGGCTTCGGCGAGGGCACGCTCGTGTCGGTGCTCGGACGCGCGTCGGGTCGGCACCTGCACGCGCTCGCGCACAACCGCGACCCGCGGCCCGTGAACCCTCGCCGGCGCCGTGGCTCGATCGGGGCGCAGCGCGCGCTCGGCCGCTCGCGGAAATCGCTCGAGGACGTCGATGCCTCCCTCATCGGCCTGGTCGACCGGGTCGCGCACCGTATGCGGCGCGCCGGCCGCACCGGCCGTACGGTCGTGCTCCGCCTCCGCTTCCGTGACTTCACGCGGGCGACGCGCTCGCACACGCTTGCCTACGAGACCGACGACACGCAGACGATCCTGGCCGTCGCGCGCGGGCTGCTCGCGGCCGCGACGCCGCTGATCGAGCGCCGGGGAATCACGCTCGTCGGAGTGGCGGTCGGCAACCTCGGCGACGGGCGGAACCTGCAGCTGCCGCTGCCGTTCGATCGTCGCGGCGACGGTGACGCTCGATGCAGCGCTCGACGAGGTGCGGGGCCGCTTCGGAGCCGGAGCCGTCACGCGAGCGGTGCTGCTCGGGCGCCGCCGCGGGGTCGAGATGCCCCTGCTGCCCGACTAGCCGAACTGGATCACGCTGCGGATGCCGTCCTGGGCCTCCATCAGCTCGAAGCCGCGGTTGACCTCGTCCAGCGCGAGGCTGTGCGAGACGAACGGCTCGACGTCGATGTCGCCCGCGAGCCAGCGCTCGACGAACTGGGGAACCTGGTCGCGGCCCTTGCAGCCGCCGAAGGACGAGCCGGCCACCCGTCGCCCGGTGATCAGGAAGCGCGGCACGATGTCCAGCGTCTCGCCCTTCCCGGCGACGCCGCAGACCGTGGCGAGGCCCCAGCCCATCCGCGCGGACTCGACCGCCTGGCGCATGACGGCGACGCTCCCGGTCGCCTCGAAGGTGTAGTCGGCGCCGAAGCCGCGGGTCATGTCCAGGATCTGCTGCACGGTGTCCGGCCCGCCGACGAGCGTGTCGGTCGCGCCCTGCCCGCGCGCCAGCTCCAGCCGCTCCTCGGAGAGGTCGACGCAGACGATCCGCTCCGCGCCCTGCAGCCGGCAACCGGCGACCGCGCCGAGACCGACCATGCCCGCGCCGAAGACGACGCACGTCGAGCCCGGCTGCACCTTCGCCGTGTTGATCGCCGCGCCGAGGCCGGTCGAGAGCCCGCAGGCGAAGAGGCAGGCGCGGTCGAGCGGCGCCTCCTTGCTCACGTTCGCGAGCGCGATCTCGGGCATGACGGTGTATTCCGCAAAGGTCGAGCAACCCATGAAGTGCCGGATCGGCTCCCCGTCCCGCGAGAGCCGCGCCGTTCCGTCAGGCAGGAACCCGAGACCCTGCTGCTCGCGGATCGCCAGGCAGAGGTTGGTGCGCGGGTCGAGGCAGTGCTCGCACTCGCGGCACTGCGGCGAGAAGAGCGTCACCACGTGGTCGCCCGGAGCGACGGAGGTCACGCCATCGCCGACCGCCTCGACGACGCCCGCGCCCTCGTGGCCGAGCACGGCGGGCGCGTAGCCCGAGGGATCTGAGCCCGAGGCGGTGTAGAGGTCGGTATGGCAGACGCCGCAGGCGACGAGGCGGACGAGCACTTCCCCGGCCTTCGGCCCGGCCAGCTCGAGCTCCTGAACCGCGAGCGGCTCGCCGAACCGCTCCAGCACGGCGGCGCGGATCTTCACAGGAGCGATCCTAGTCTCGCCCAGTCGATCAGTCGGCGAAGTCGAGGAAGCCGGCGGCGAGCATCTGGCGGGTAAGGGCGACGCCGGTCTCGTGGTCGGCCTCGTCGCCGAGGGCCGCCAGCGCGCTCCTGACCGTGCTGGAGCCGTCGAGCTTGCGGATCAGCGTCGCCGTCGCGGCGTCCAGCTCCGCGGAGAAGGGCAGCCCGCGGTCGAGCCGGAGCGTGAGGCTCTCGGACTGCCAGCGGCCGTCGGCGAAGCGGCTCTCCTGGCCGACGACCGCGTCGTCGACGACACGCAACCGCTGGTCGAGCAAGGCATCGTCGTCCAGCTCCGCGAGCCGGTCGTGCGTCTCGAAGAGCCGTCTGACGTGCTCTCCGGCCGGACGAAGCGCGGCCTGCGGAAGCGCCTGTGGCACGAATCCCCCGTCCCGGCCGTCGCCGCGTTTCCGGAGGACGAGGCATGCGTAACCGATGTGCTCGATCCCGAGCCGGTGGTAGTAGTCGAGCCAGCGGTCGAGTGCGTCCGCGTACGCCTCGGGGCGGTCGAGCAGGTCCCGGTTCCAGAGGGCCGCCGTCTCGATCGGGTCGTCCGTCGAGGTGTGGAGCAGGAACGCGTCACAGCCGGCGCCCTCCAGCCAGGCGCGCGGCCGCTCCGCCGGGTCGTCGGGATCGAGCGCCCAGGCGACGAGCATCGAGGCGTAGCCGCCCGGCGCGAGGAGCACAGGCGCGCCGCGGACGACGTGCTCGGAGACGGAGTCCCCGGCCATGCCGCTGTCACGGAACAGAAACGCGCTCTCCGGCGAGACGACGTAGGGCGGGTTCGCGACGACGAGGTCGAAGCGCTCGCCCTCGACCGGTTCGAAGAAGCTTCCGTGCCGGGTCTCGATGTTGCCGACGCCGTTCAGCGCCGCGTTGAACGCGGCGTAGCGAAGCGCTCGCTCGTTGACGTCCGTCGCGACGACGTGCTCGGCATGCGCGGCGAGCAGGATCGCCTGGATTCCGTTGCCGGTGCAGAGGTCGAGCGCGCGCTCGCCGGAACCGCGGACGGTGAGGTGCGCGAGCGCGACCGACGGGCGGTGCACGCCGGGGACGTGATCGGCATGGCCTTCCGCGACAGCCGCGTGATCCGATGCGATCAGCAGCTCGTCGTGCGGAACGATGCGCGCGGCGCCGTGGACGGCCTCTCCATCGTCGACGAGCAGGCCAGCTGTCCGGAGGCGCTCGCGAAGCGGTGCGTCGAGCAGCGCCTCGAGACGCGCGCGCGGGACAGGGACGCCGAGCAGGAAGAGCCGAACCAGGACGGCGAGCCCGTCGGAGTCGCCGAGCCGGCGAAGATAGGACGGCAGCTCCGGTGAGCGCGCGAGCAGCTGGTCGCCGGTCGCCAGGCGCTCCTGGATGCGAGGCGTCTCGTATCCGGTGAGCCGCAGCAGGCGCGCCAGCTCCGTCGCTGCCTCGGAGCTCTCTACGCGTGGGGGCTCCGGCCGCCTCGGCGGCGGAACGGCGCGGACCGGCTCCACGCTCCGCGCTTTCGCTAGAGGGCTTTGTTCTGCTTGAGGTCGAAGCCGAAGTGGACCGGGGTCCCGAGCGACCCGTCCCGCTGTTGCGGCCGGTAATCGACCTCGACCTTGGCGAAGGCGAACGACACCTGGTCGACCGGCACCAGGTCAGCCTGCTCGCTACCGCCGGTTTGGAACGAGCTGACGAGGACGTCGTAGAACTTGAAGGTCAGATACTCCTGCTGGTCCTTGCCCGCCTTGCGGCCGGTGAGGGTTGCTTCCTTGATGTGCTGACCCGTTGCGCACGCCCGCATCAGCCCGACGCTCGCCGTGTTCTGCTGCATCGTGAAGTGGAAGTCCTGCATCGCGACCTTGCCGGCACCGGCGCCGCCGCCGCGACCACCGGCAGCGTGCGTCTCGCCCCAGCTCCACGACTCGACGTCGATCTCGTCCTTGTGCTTGGCGTCGGTGCTCTCGCCCTTGATCCCGTCGAACTTGAGGAAGAAATCGACTGCTGCCATCTCGTCCCCCGACCAGTCGATGGTTGTCGCCCGAGCGCGAAGCCTGGCCTCGGATTCTGCCAGATCGCACCGAGGGCACGCGTCTAGCCGCGAGGTTTCCAGGCGCAGCGGCCTATTGGCCGTCCTGCACCGGAGTGACTTTCAGGCCGGCGGCCAGCCGCTCGGTCAGCCCGGGCGGACGGTAGCTGCCGTCCGTGTCGTGACGCGTCGTGACGCTGGAGCCCACCGCACCGCCGTCCACTTCGGCGCCGTCATCTCCTGCAAGCCGGCGGTCGTAGGCCGGCTGTAGCCGGTAGAAGCGGGTGCGCGACTCGTGCAGCGTGGCGCTGTAGTCCGGTACGACCTGCCTCCCCGCTCTACGGGCCTCGGGGTCGAGGCCTGTCGGGGTCACCACCAGGTGGTCCGGCTTGAACGCGAGCCCACAGCCGCGAGCCTTCTCCGCCATCCACAAGAGCGGGATCTCCGAGAGCCCGGGGTCGCGGTAGCCACCACCGATGTCGCAGTGGACTCCGGCGAACCACACCTGCTCCAGCGTCTGACCCTGCGCATCGTCCTGCTTCTTCCAGATCGTCGGCCTGAACGGCTTGCGCCGCTCGTCAACGGCAATCGCGTGGTAGGCGTTGAGCACATAGCGGCTCAGCGTGGTGTCGTGAAACGTCCACAGCCTGCTCAGTAGCGGCGGTCGGAAGCCGTCAATCGGGATGCCCAATGCGCCGACGGTGTCCCAAACGCCCACGAAATCGACGTAGATCTCCGAGTGCGAGTACGTGTGCCGGAAGAGCTCGGCCGCGATGCCGCTTGGCTCGCTGTCTTTGTCGGGGGCCCGATAGAGCGCGTACGCCTCTTTGATCCGATCCCGGTTTCCGGGCCGAAGGATGCCGCTGTTGCGCACGAGCCCGACGGTGCTCCGGGCGGTGAAGGCACCGCGGCTGAAGCCGAAGAAGTACAGCTTGTCTCCGGGCTCGTAGTTGTCGACCAGGAAGCGGTAGCACTCCTGGACGTTGCGCGAGAGACCGACGCCGAACGCGCCGCCGAGCAGCCGCTCACTGCGGCGCGTCCCGACGCCGGCCTGGTAGTACAGAAGTTGCTGGTTGCCGGCACTGTCCTCGTCTGCGAGCGCAAGCGAGATCTTGGCCACGTTCGTCGGAGCGGCAACGCCCTGATCAATATGGTCGGGGCGATTCCAGGTCCCATCGCAGCAGACGATCAGATGCTTCACGGCGGCCCCACTAGATCGCGATGCCCGAGACCTCGTGCGGCACGTACGGCTCCTCGAGCCGTGTGATCTCCTCGTCACTGAGCGCGAGCTCTTCGGCGGCAAGCGCGTCGTCGACGTGCTCGGCTTTCGTCGCGCCGACGATCGGCGCGGTGACACCGGGCTTGTGCAGCAGCCAGGCAAGCGCAACCTGCGCCATCGGCACGCCGCGCTCGGTCGCGACCTCCGAGACGCGGTCGACGACGGCGAAGTCGGTCTCGGGCGTGTAGAGGCTGTCCCCGAACGGGTCGCTCCGAGCGCGCGTCGTGAGCCGCTCTCCCTCGCGCGTCCGGGTTCCGGCCAGCAGCCCCCGGGCGAGCGGGCTCCACGGCAGGATCCCGACGCCCTGGTCGAGGCACTGCGGGATCATCTCCCGCTCCTCCTCGCGGTAGACGAGGTTGTAGTGGTTCTGCATCGAGACGAATCGGGTCGGCGCGACGCGCTGGGCCTTCGCGAACTGCCAGGCCCACATGCTGCTCGCGCCGATGTAGCGCGCCTTGCCCGCCTTCACGACGTCGTGCAGCGCCTCCATCGTCTCCTCGATCGGCGTCAGCGGATCCCAGCGATGGATCTGGTAGAGGTCGACGTAGTCGAGCTCGAGCCGCTCGAGCGACGCGTCGATCGAGGCGAGGATGTGCTTGCGCGAGAGCCCGCGCCCGTTCTCGCCCGGCATCGTCCGTCCGTGGACCTTCGTCGCGACGACGTACTCCTCGCGCATGCCGAAGAGCTTCTTCAGCAGGCTGCCGGTGACGACCTCGCTCTGGCCGCCGTTGTAGACGTCGGCGGTGTCGAAGAAGGTGACGCCGCCCTCGACCGCGCGGCGGACGATCGGCTCGGCCGCGGCCTCGTCGAGCGCCCATTCCCGGCTCTCGTGCTTGCCGAAGCTCATCATCCCCAGGCAGAGGCGCGAGACGCGCAGCCCGGTCTGGCCGAGATTCAGGTAGTCCATGCGCTCGGCCCTGACGTTACTCGCTCGAGGTCAGTCGGCGAGTGATAGGCCGGGCAGGGCCTGAACCTGGCTGCAAACGGGCGGCTGCTCGACCCTCCGCCTTGCAGGCCTTGGCGATCGCCGTGCGCAGGGCATCGGCGCCGGAGTCGGCGAACAAGCGCGCCTGCGGGTCGCGGAAGCGCCGGTGCGGCAGCGTCGCCTCGAGCGCCGCCGCCAGGGCGGGATCCACAGACGGCTCTACTAGGCTTTCCGCATGAAGATCTTCAATCTCAACGCAGACGAGTGGGATCGCACGGAAGAGCGCGAGGGCTGGCGCTTCAAGGACGCCTGGGTCGGCGCGCACACCGACGCCGAGCTGATCGGCGCGAGCGTGTACGAGGTCGAGCCGGGCAACAAGCAGGGGCCATTTCACACCCACCACGCGAACGAGGAATGGGTGATCGTCCTCCGCGGCGAGCCGACGCTCCGCACGCACGAGGGCGAGCAGCAGCTGCGTGAGGGCGACGTCGTCGCGTTCCCGCGCGGCAAGGAGGGCGCGCACCAGATCCGCAACGACACGGACGCGCCCGTCCGCGTCCTCATGCTCTCCACGCTGATCGCGCCGGACATCGTCGAGTACCTCGACACGGGCAAGATCGGCGCGCGGAGCGTCGCCGGCGAGCGGATCATCTTCGCTCGCCCCGGGCCCGAGCTCGAATACTGGGAAGGCGAGGACTAAAGCCACTTCCGGCGTACCATCACCGCGATGACCCGCAGCACGAGCGGAGTGCAGGTGGGCCGGGCAGGGATCGAACCTGCGACCTTGGGATTAAAAGTCCCCTGCTCTACCAACTGAGCTACCGGCCCGTGTGCGGTCAAGTCTAGGCTCCGCCCCGTGATCGTCGACGCTCACAACGACCTGCTGCTCGAGCTCGTCCTCTCTCGCGAGAAGGGCAAGTTCGGCGACCTCGTGCTGCGCCACGGCGACGAGAGGCTCTTCGACCGCTACTGGCTGCCGCGGCTCCAGGCCGGCGGCGTCGGCCTCCAGATCTGCCCGCTCTACGCGGCGGAGAAGCAGTACGCGCGCCCGAGCGAGCGGGCGCTGGCTCAGGAGGCAGAGTTTCGGCGGGCACTCGCGGAGAACGCAGAACGCGTCTGTCAGGTCACGATGCGCGACGAGCTCGACGACCCGCGTCTCCGGCTGATGCTCTCGCTGGAGGGCGTCGAGGCGCTCGAGGGTGACCCGGGCGCGTTCGAGGACTGGTGGGAGCGCGGAGTGCGCTCGGCGAGCTTGACCTGGAACTACCCGAACGAGTTCGCAGGGGGAATCGAGACGCCGGACCGGGGGCTGACGGACGCCGGCCGCACGCTCGTCCGCCGGTTCGCGGAGCTGGGAGTCCTTCTCGACCTCGCGCACGCGTCGGATCAGACCTGGCGCGACGTGATCGACGAGGAGGTTCCGTTCTCGGTGACGCACGCCGGCTGCCGCGCGGTCCTCGACCACCCGCGGAACCTCGCCGAGTGGCAGCTCGAGGCGCTCGCGGAACGCGGCGGCGTCCTCGGGATGATGGCGCTCAAGTTCGTCGTCGATCCCGACGCGCCGACGATCGCGCGCTGGATCGACCACTTCGACCACGCCGTCGCCGTGATGGGCATCGAGCACGTCGGGCTTGGGGCGGACTTCGTCGACCAGGTCGTCTCGCTCGATCTGCCCCAAGGCGTCCGCGAGGATGGCAAGGCCGGCCTCGGGCTCGAGGGCTTCACCGCCCCGGACGACTACCCCAACCTCGTCGAAGCGCTCTGCGAGCGCGGCTACGAGGGCGACGGGCTCGAGGCGATCATGAGCGGGAACTGGCTGCGGGTCCTTTCCGAGACACTGCCCTGAGCTACCGGCCCGATTTGGGTAAGGGTACGTCCTCATGTTGCGGGTCGAGCTCACGATCGAGATTGCGCGGACGCCCGAGGACGTCTTCGGCTGCCTCACGGACCCCGAGCAGCTGCCGCGCTGGCAGAAATCGCTTCGCGAGGCGCGCGTGGACGGGCCGTTCCGGGAAGGGACGCGGATCGTCGAGCAGCGCTCGCTCTTCGGGCACAAGGGGGAGACCGAGCTCGAGGTGACCGCGTTCGAGCCGGCGCGGAGGCTCACGCTCCAGACGCTCAGGGGCCCGGTCGAGCTCGAGATCGACCACCGGCTGGAACCGAGCGGCGACGGCGGCACGAGTCTGCACGTCACTGCCGCAGGCCGCCCGAAGGGTGCGTTACGGTTGGCAGGTCCCGCCGTCGAAGCCGCCGCGCGTCAGGAGCTGAAGCGCGATTTCGACCGCCTGAAGGCGCTGCTCGAGGAATAAGGCAGAGCCCCCGGGCGTTTGAAGATGTGCGCGGGTTTGCGTGCATTTGCAACCCCGGCGACGTATCTCCAAGGAAGGAAGTGAGTAGAACTGAGCACGATCGAATACGAAGCACCGGTCCAGGCCGTCCTCGAGGAGGCTGAGGAGCAGGGCACGATCGAGGAGAGCGCCCTCGAGGCGTTCGCACTCGAGCACGAGCTCGAAGAGGACGAGCTCGCAGCCCTGCGCGCCGAGCTCGAGTCGCGTGAGGTCGAGATCCTCGCGCCGGTCGCCCCTGCCCGCCCGGAGCAGAGCCATCAGCACGTCGTTTCGGGCTCGACGGACGCGCTGACGCTGCTGATGCAGAGCGCCGGCCGTTACCCGCTGCTTACCGCGGCGGAAGAGGTCGCGCTCGCGAAGCGGATCGAGCGCGGCGACCGCAGAGGCCAAGGAGCGGATGATCAACTCGAACCTGCGCCTGGTGATCTCGATCGCCAAGCGCTACCAGAACCGGAACCTGCCTCTGCTCGACCTCTTCCAGGAGGGCGTGATCGGGCTGAACCGCGCGGTCGAGAAGTTCGACTGGCGGCGCGGTTACAAGTTCTCGACCTACGCCACCTGGTGGATCCGGCAGGCGTGCCAGCGCGCGGTCTCGGGCCAGTCGGCCACGATCCGCGTGCCGACGCACGTGCACGAGCGGCGGGTCAAGCTCGCCGGCGCCGCGGCCCGGCTCGAGGCGACGCTCGGCCGCGACCCGACTCGCGAGGAGCTGGCGGAGGCGACGGGCCTCTCGCTGCAGCATGTCGACGAGGCGCTCGACGCTGCCGAGGCGCCGGTCTCGCTGAACCGAGCGATCGGCTCCGACGAGGACGGCGAGCTGGGCGACCTGTTCGCCGACCCATCGGCTCCGGACCCGGCCGAGGAGGCCGCGGAGACGCTGCGCCGACGGTCGGTGCGGCAGGCGGTCGCGACCCTGCCGGAGCGCGAGCGCCGCATCATGGAGCTCCGCTTCGGCTTCGACAGCGAGCCCACCTCGCTCGAGCAGATCGGGCGTGAGCTCGGCATCACGCGCGAGCGCGTGCGCCAGCTCGAGGCGGAGGCACTCCGCCGCCTGGCCGGCAAGCTGGACGGCCTCGTCGAGGACGAGGCCGAAGCCGCCTGACGCCTAATTCGCCTGCCGGCGTCACGGAAGCACAGACGCAGAGTCTCAGGGGAACCTGAGGCTCTGCGTTCGACTTCCTCCGGCGTGGTCACGCCAGTTGCCAATCTCCTCCCTTGAGGAGTGGCACGGCGTCGCCTGCGGCGTGGAGCCCGTCGACCTCGACCTCGTCGCTGCCGATCATCAGGTCCGTGTGCACGTGGGCGCGGTTGACGCCCATACCCCGCAGTTCGTCGTCCGAGAGACCCTCAGGCAGAGCCTCGAAGGCGCCGAGGATGGAGGCACCGTAGGCGATGTGGCAAGCGGCGTTCTCGTCCAACAGGAGGTTGTAAAACAGCGTGCCGAGCTCGCCGACCCGCGACCGCTGGTCGACGAGCGCGATCTCGCCGAGGTGCCGCGCCCCCTCAAAAGCGTCGAGCTCGGCGTGGACTTCGGCCTCGCCGTGCGTGGCGGTGGCCTGAACGATCGCGCCGGCGCGAAAGACGAGTTCGAGGTCGCGTACGATCGTGCCGTTGGTCAGTGCGACCGGCCGGGTGGCGCGGACGGCGCCGTCCGCACGCCGCCGGTCGGGGGACGTGTATACCTCGTCGGTCGGGAGATTGGGGACGTAGCGCAGGCCGAGGTTGGTCTTCGAGGCGCCGCCGTACCAGCGCGATTGCGGTAGCAGTCCCACGGTCAGGTCGGTCCCCGGCCCCCGGAACCGGACGGCGTCGAAGTGGCGCTCGTTCAACAGTGCAGAGCGAGCTTCGAGATTGTCGATGTGGGCCCGCCAGGCCGCTATGGGATCTGGCTCGTCCAGTCGGCAGACGTGGGCGAGCGCCTGCCAAAGTCGCTCCACATCAGGCTCGTCGTACACTTGCTCAGCCCAGGAGGGTGTCGGACAGGCGATGACGGTCCAGGCACGTTCTTTCGAGTCGCCCAGCTTGCGGATCGCCCCGCGGAGCGCCGCGGGTGCTGGGAAGGATCGCGCCACGCGAGCCGGGTCGAGCCCGCCGAACATGTCCGGCGGAAAACCGATCACGAACACCTGCGCCCGACGCTGCTCCCTGACGTCGTCCAACCGTTCGAACATCCAGCGGGACGCCGTCCCGACAGCCTCCTCTGGAGCGAGCGCGATCTGGCTCCGCAGGACTTCCAGGTCCTCGTAGTCCACCTCGACCCGTCGTGCGCCGGCCTCGTAGCCCGCTCTGACCAGGGCGCGGACGAGGGGGGCATGTTCGATCATCGCCCGAATCGCCACCTCGCGGCCCGGCTCCAGGTTGATCCCGACCCGGATCACGAGCCGGGCGTAGCGTTCGAGCAGGTCCTCCCTCGCCGCCGAGTCGACGTCTGGCGTCGCGATCGTCGTCACTGAGGCACCTCGCGAATCGACGTTGCCGTCGTCAAGAACCGAACCGATCCTATCGCCCCCGGAATGGGCCCGCCGGCTGTCGGCCGCGGTGCCGGTTGCCCCTTTCCGCGGCGCTTTCCCGCCTCTTACCTCCTAACCCGCCTGAGGGCTATCCTCACGGTCGGCCCCCGTCGACTAGCGGCCTAGGTCACGGCCCTTTCAAGGCCGTAGCACGGGTTCGAATCCCGTCGGGGGCATAACGACCCGCATGGCGGGAGCGACTTGGCTCAACCATGCGGGTCGTCCGGGTCAGAGCTGCCAGAAATGCCCGCCGCGTGCGTGCACCGGTGCGTGCACGGGAATCCTGCCTGGATAGACAACGGCGCTCACTTGTCCTCCCACGGCGCGCGTTAACCCCACCCGGCCTTCCTCTTGAGGGCTTCGGACGGTCTCCGTAACCGATGGTGGGTTGAGCTCGGAACGCTGTCGGGCGCCTCGACGCCCTCGGTGCAGGACTCTTTCCGAGGCGATCGACGAGCTGCGACAGGCTTGTCCGCGGGCTTCAGCCCTGACGCGGCTGGCGCTGCGCAGAACCTCAAAGGCCGGCGGTGCGAACCCCAGAGTTCCGATCCAGGGAGGCAGCCGCCGGCCGCGCATAGCCTAGTGCCCGCGCCGGCCGCAGACCGGTCTTGACACTCCACCGCTGCTGACGTATGTTGGCGGGCGAGTTCCGATCCAGATAGGAGGCAGGATGTTCGGCGCCCGCGCCGGGCCATCTGCGGCATTGGCGGAGGTCAAGCTCCGAGTGGCGAGCGACCGCCTCGATCGCCGGCAGCCTGAGCCTCGACCGTCCACTCCGAACGTGGCTGACGACTCGTCCTGTGCGGGCGGCCGCCGGAGGGAGTAGCGCGGTGGACGACCTGGCGCTCGTCTCCCGGTTCGCGCTCGCGACCGTCTTCGTGCTCGCGGGCCTCGCCAAGCTGCCGCGCCGGGCAGAATTCGAGGCTGCCGTCCGAGCCTACGGGCTGCTGCCGAGGCGCCTCGTCCGCCCGGTCGGTGCCCTGCTGCCGCCGCTCGAGCTTGCGGGCGGCCTACTCCTCGGCCTCGGCATCGCGACGAGCGTCGTGGCCTCGCTGCTCGCGGCCGCCCTCACCGTCTTCGCGGCGGCGGTCGCGCTCAACCTGGCCCGCGGCCGCACGATCGACTGCGGCTGCTTCGGCTGGATCGCCGAGCGGCGGATCACCTGGCTGACCGTCGCGCGCAATCTCCTCCTGATTGTTGCCGCCGCGATCGCAGCGATCGGCGGCGCGAGCGGCCTCGCACTCGATCAGCTTGCCTGGCACGCGGCGGCCGGTGTGTCGACGAGCACGGCGATCGCCTGGCTCGTGGTCGGGACGCTGATCGCGTTCCTAGCCCTGCTCGCCAACGAGAGCGCGCGGTTGCGACGGCTCCTCCAGCCGCCGAAGGAGGTGGAGGAGTGACGACGCCCTGGATCCTCGCCTTTGCCGTCCTTTGGGGAACCGTCTTGTTCACCGTTTTGGTCCTGCTCGGCCTGCTGCGGAGGGTGAGCGGCGTGCTCGAGCGCTTAGAGGCGGTCAAGAACGTGAACGACCTTGAGCTCGGCGCGCCGGTGATGTCGGCCGTCCAACCGTTCGATCTCTTCGATCGTTCCGGCGAGCGTGTGCCCTGGTCGGAGTTCGTCCGCGGGACGACGATCCTGCTCTTCATGAGCTCCGACTGCCCGGCCTGCGATCTCCTCGCGGAAGAGTTCGTAGATGTAGGTCCAAACGTCGAGAGCGTTCCGCTGATTGCCGTGATGGACCGCTCGACCGACGGGACGCAGCCCGCCCTTCGCTCAAGTCTCCGTGTCCTGTACGAGCGTGCGGGAGCGGCGACGCATGCATTCGGTAACCGAGCAACGCCCCAGGCTTATGTCATCGACGAGAGCGGCGTCGTCCTCGACCGGCGAGTTCCTCGCTCGCTCGCGGACCTCCGGGAGATGGCGCTGTTTCAAAGGAAGGGAGGTGAGAGCGCTAAGAGCGAGCAATTCGATTTCGTCGCGCCGCGGTAGCGGCGGGCAAGAAGGATGGTGGAACCGATGAACCTCGACGACCAGAGCCCCACCACGCGAGGCCGGTTTCTTTCACGGCTCGGGAAGACGGCGGCAATCGGGCTGGGAGTGGCTCTCGTTCCTGCCAAGGCGCTTGCCGCTGGGCCGAAGAGCCACACGCAGTGTTGCAAGACGAACTGCGACAACCAGCTGACCTGCGGAGGTGGTGACGTTAAGTGGTACTGCCAAGGCACATGCCCGGCGTGCTGTATTTGCCTGCCAGATAGGCCGGGCATCACTTGCTACAGCTTCGACGGTGGCTGCATCTGCTGAGGGTTCGTTTGGTGCTGGGCGCTCGTTCGCGTCGGTCGCCCAGCACCCTTCTTCAGGGAACAAGTGAGTGCTACTCCTCCGCCAGCACCGTCGGCACCGCGTAGCGGCTGATCCGGCTGGCCGGGAAGAGCGAGGCCGCGAGGGCGACCAGGAGTCCGCCCGAGCAGGCGAGCAGGGCGGCGAGCAGGAGCGAGCCGATGGGCAGTCCAACGAGCGCTCCGAGCACGATCCCGACCACCGCCCCGGCGAGGCTGCCGGCCGCGCCGAGCAAGACCGCCTCGAGGGCGACCAGCTCCTGCAGGTGCCGGTCCGACCAGCCGAAGGTCTTGAGCGTGACCAGCTCCGCCTGCCTTTCACGGAGGTTGACGTAGAGGACATCGGCCAGGGCGAGCGCCGACAAGCCGACGATCAGCCCGACCGCGAGGAAGTCGAGCCCGCTCACCTGGAGCGAGATCGCGCTCCCGAGCAGCGTCCCGACCAAGGTCCCCTGGAAGGACTGGTCGATCCCGACGAGCAGAGTGAGGGCGCCGACCCCGATCGTGAGCCCGCCGGCTGCGACCAGGCTGCGGGCCGGCACTCGGCGCAGGTTGACCAGGGCGAGCGCGAGCAGGTGGCGCACCCTCCTCCCCTCCGGCTCGCCCGCGATCGCCGGGCGGACGGCGTCGAGCGGGAGCAGGCGCGAGGCGCGCCAGGCGGGCAGCAGCCCGGCGAGCAGCGCGAGCAGGAGCGCGAGCGGGACGACCAGCAGCGCCTGCCAGAGGGGGAGCGAGAGCGAGGAGGCAGCCGAGACCGCGGCTGCCAGGCCGGCGCCGAGCAAGCCCGCGACCAACCCCACCAGCACGAGCTCGGCCAGCACTGCGGCGAAGATCTGCCGCTGCGTCCAGCCCAGCGAGAGCAGGGTGCCGATCTCCCGGCGGCGCTGCCGAACCGAGGCGAAGGCGCCGTTCGCGACCACGAAGGCCGAGGTGACCAGGATCAGCAAGAGGAAGCCGAGCCGCTTGCGGTCGAGCGCGTTCAGGAACGAGACCGAGACGCCCTTCTTCGACCAACCCTCGCGGAGCAGGAGCGGCGGGCTGCCGAACTTCCCCTTCGGGAGCGAGACGAGCAAGGGATGGGGCGAGGAGCCGGCGGTGATGTCGACCTGCAGGCCGGTCTCGTCGTGGATTGCGGCCGCGACCGCCTTGATCCGGGCGATCGAGAGGGCGTCAGGGCCCGTGACGCCGGCGACCCGGATCCGGATCACTCCGATCGGCGCACGCTGCAGCGACTTCGGGATCCCCTCGAAGTACGTGGGGTTGAAGAAGTAACGCTTGAGCGCCGCGATCGTGGTCAGGAGGAGCGGCGGCTGGGCGACGTAGCCGCCCAGGTTCTGGGTCGGCAGGTAGTTCTGTCCGTGCAACGCCTGGCGCGAGGCCGCGTCCGCCGGCTGGAGGATCGGCGGGTAGTAGGTCTCGAGCGGCACGCGCGAGAGCGGCGAGTAACCGGGCAGCTTGCCCGGGTCGAAGCGGCCGACGACCAGCATTCCGGGATTCGTCACCCCGCCCTCGATCGTCTGGTTGATCTGGGGGCGCTGCTCGAGCCTGCGGAACTGGACGTCCGCGTTGTCGGTCGGCGCGGGCCAATAGCCGGAGCCACTCATGTTGTCGCGCCAGATCGACGCGGGGTCGTTGTGCGTCGGGAGAGGGGCGACGTGGTCGCGGGCGACGGTGCGGTAGCGAACCTGCGAGGCGGTCCAGATCCCCGCGCCGGTCGTCTGCAATGACCCGCGTCCCACCAGCGATTCGGCTGTCAGCAGGCGCCGGTAGAAGGGCGCGATCGGAGTCGTCCGCGTCTCGACCACCGTCCCCTTCAGCCGCTCGATGAACTCCCGTCCTGTCTTGTAGGTCGCTCCCTTCGGAGGCGGAAAGCTGGCGCGACAGGGATACCGAGGCTGCATACAGGCCCCGGTTGTAAGCGCCTGCGGTACGTCCGTTCCCCGCGGCACCCGCAGCCGCTCCACCTGGGTCTCGAGCTTCTCGCCGACGTAGCTCCGGGAGCTCGCGAGCACCGGCACGAGCGGAACCGTGAACCGCATCGGCCCCAGCTGCGGATTCACTGGCCCGGGCCGCTGCCGCCGCAGGAACATCGAATCGCCGGGCCGCAGGTAGCGGCCCGCCACCAGCGCCCCGTCGAGGTGAACAAGTTTGGCCTCCGACTCGGGGTCGATCGCCGACAGTGCAACCAGGAAGTAGGCCTGTGCCTTGCCGCCGACGAAGTTGGCGTAAGCCGGATCAGGCGGCTCGAACCCCGACGTGAAGGAGTTCCACGGCTGACCTTCCGCGAAGCAGGCGATCGCCGATCGGCCGACCGGATCGAACGGGCCCTGAGCGGTAAGGAAGGGACTGCTGTTGAAGCCGTCGCAGGGCAGGAGGGTGCCGGGCTTCCCCGGATCCACTTCCTTGACCACCGGGGGAATGAAGTGTCCCCGGCGTGTGTAGTAGACGTACCAGGTGAAGTCGGTCGGGTAGCGGTCGCCAGCGTTCGAACGCCACCGGCTCGTGATCCGGTAGAGCTGCACCGGATCCTTCGTCAGGTCACGCTTGATCCCGAGCTTCAGGTTCTCCACGGGCAGGACGTAGCCGATGTTCGCGACCGGCGCGGCGACCGCGACGCCGTGGAGCCGCTCGATTGCCTGCCACTGCTTGAGCGTGATCCCGCCGTAGATGCCGGAGAGATAGTTGCTGCGGACAAGGCCGGCCGAGCGCTCGAGCGGAGTCGTCGAGCCGCGCGGGCGGACGAGGATGTCGTAGGCCGGGCGGAAGGCACTTCGCACCGAGCCTTTGACGCGGACGTCGGTCGTCTTGCCGGCCGCCGAGAGGAGCAGGAAACCGGCCGAGGCAGCGAGCAGCACGAGCATTAGGGCGATGGCTCTCGCACGACGGAAGCGGAGCTGCCCGAGTGAGACGCGCAGGATCGACATCAGGGGCGCGGCTGCCAGGCCGGATCGAACTCGTCGCCGGCGAGCTTGGTCAGGCGCTTCTGGTGCGAGCCGTCGGCGTTCATCAGGAAGATGTCGAACTGGCCGCCGCTCTGCTGGCTGGCGAACAGGAGCTTGCGCCCGTCGGGCGACCAGCTCGGGTTCAGGTCCTGGCCGGGATCGTTGGTCAGGCGGCGTTGGTGCTTGCCGTCGGCGGAGACGAGCCAGACGTCGTAGTTGCCCGCGCGCTTGCGGACGAAGGCGATCCGCTTGCCGTCGGGCGACCAGGCGGGCATCACGTCGGGGTCTGACCCCGAGGTGAGCGCGTGTTTGCCGCGCCCGTTCGCGCCGATCACGAACAGCCGGCCCTGGGCGCTGTAGACGAGCTTGCCGCCCTCCGGGCGACCAGGCCGGGTCGCTGCCGGTCGCGAGCTTGCGCAGGCGCTTGCCGGTCGTCGCGATCAGGTAGATCGCGGTCTCCCCGCCGGAGGGCTGGCGCATGAAGGCGATCCGCTTTCCGTCCGGGGCGAAGCGGGGCACGTCGTCGTAGATCGCGCTCGGGTGGCGGGTGAGCGCGCGCAGGCGGCGGCCGCGCAAGGTCAGGAGCGTGATCCCCTGCCTGCTGGCGGCCGTCCGGTCGAAGGCGATCCGCTTCCCGTCCGGCGACCAGGAGGGGGCGCTCGCGTTGCTTGCGAGCTTGCGTCAGGTGAGTGCCGTCGGCGCGGATCAGGTAGAGCTTCGAGTCGCCGGTCGAGAAGGCAATCAGGCGCCCGTTTGCTGGACGCAGGCGGGTCGCATCCGCGGTCGTGGCCTCGGTGAGGATGCCCCCGGCAGAGGCGAGGAGAGACAGCGCCGCAAGCAGGCGATACGGCTCAGCTCGCGACATCGCTCGGTCGGACAGGCTCCTCGAGGCGGGTGATCCGCTCCAGCACTTCTTCTAGCTCGAGCTCCGGCAGGACGGACAGGACGTCGACGATCCGGCCGTCGTGGAGGCGCGCGATCCGGTCGCAGCGGGCGGCGACGAGCGGGTTGTGTGTCGCGACGATCACCGTCATCCGGTGCTGCTCGCGGAGCTGAAGCAGCAGCTCGACGATCTCGGCGCCGGTGTGCGAGTCGAGGTTTCCTGTCGGCTCGTCTGCCAGCAGCAGGATCGGATCGTTGACGAGCGCGCGGGCGATCGCGACCCGCTGCTGCTCGCCGCCCGAGAGGCGCGAAGGAAGGCTTTCCTCGCGGCCGGCCAGTCCGACCGCGGCGACCAACTCCTGCGCCTTTGCGAACTTGTCGAATCCCGTCCGGTAGGGCAGGAGCGGAGCGGCGACGTTGTCGAGCACGGTCAGGGCGGGCAGGAGATGGAAACGCTGGAAGACGAAGCCGATCTGCCGCCGATAGTCGACCTGCGCGCTGCGGTCGAGGGAAGTGACCTCGTGCTCCCCGACTCGGATCCGGCCTTCGTCGGCCGCGTCCATCGCGCCAACAAGGTGGAGCAGGGTCGACTTGCCCGACCCCGAGGGCCCCATCAACGCGAGGATCTCTCCGGGCTCGACATCGAGCGAAACCGCGTCGAGGGCGACCAGCGGCTTGTCACCGACGAGGTAGCGTTTGCCGACCCCCTCGACCTCGACCCGCGCCCCCTCGCTCTGCTGCATGCGGAGACCGTACATTGACTCAAACTAGGGGGTCAAGTTAGGCTCGGACCAATGCCCCTCCACCACGCGCTCCTCGCCCTCCTCGCCGGCGGGACGAGTCATGGCTACGAGCTGAAGGCGCGCTTCGAGCAGGCGGTCGGTCCACAGTGGGGCGAGTTCAACATCGGCCACGTCTACCAGGTGCTCGAGCGCCTCGACCGGGAGGGCTTCGTCAGCGAACGCGTCGTGCGCCAGGCTGACCGTCCCGACAAGACGGTCTATCGGCTGACGCGCGCCGGCCGAGCGGAGCTCGAACGCTGGCTCGAGGCGCCGTTCGTGCGCGAGGGCGGCTACAGGGACGACTTCTTCCTCAAGCTCTTCGCCGGCTCACAACTCGGCCCCGAAGCACTCAGATCGGTGGTGCGGGTGCAACGCCAGGCCTACCTGCAGGAGCTGTCCTCGCTAGGGCAACTGAGGACGCGCCACCGCGACGACGCGCTCGTCCACCTCCTGATCGAGGCCGCGATCCGGCACACCGAGGCGAACCTCGCGATCGTGGAGCAGGCGGAGCGGACTGCCGACGAGCTCGTCCACCAAGCGCAGCAGTCGTCTGCACCAAGAGACGCGAAGGCGGCGAAGTAGAGCCGAGCAGGGCCTTGCGCTGTACGGAAACTGTGTGTACACTCAGCACATGGCAAGAGTGAAGGAACGTTGGGACTTCCGCGTCGAATCCGAGACCGACCGCGTCGTTCGACAGGCCGCGGCGACTTCGGAGCGCACGCTCACCGACTTCGTTGTCGATGCCGCCGTCCTGGAAGCGGAACGCCTACTCGCGGATCGCACGGAGTTCGTGCTCGAGCGACAGCAGTGGGAGCGGTTCGTCGAGCTCCTCGATCGCTCGCCGCGCGACAACCCCGGCCTGGAAAGACTCTTCTCGAAGCCGAGCGTGTTCAGCGCGTAGCCGGTGGCCTATCGGCCGCCCGAGCCACTGGACAGTCATCACCGCCTCGACGAATTCGAGTGCGGCGAGCCTGCGCTCGACGAATGGCTCAAGCGGCACGCGCGGAGTGCGCACACGGCAGGTTCCGCTCGTGTCTTCGTAACCACGCTCGAGGATGGGGAGAGGGTGGTGGGCTACTACGCGCTCGCGGCCGCGCAGGTTGCTCCGGAAGCCGCGACAGAGCGGGCGCTAAAAGGTCAGCCGCGAACGAGGCCCGTGCCCGCGATCCTGCTCGCGCGCCTTGCCGTCGACCGAGAGCACCAGCGGGCCGGGCTCGGTCGATCGCTACTTCAGGACGTGATGCTGCGCTGCCTCGAAGCAGCCGAGGCGATCGGCGCACGAGTCTTGCTCGTCCACGCTAAGCACGAGGCGGCGAAAGCCTGGTACATGCAGTACGGCTTCGAGGAGTCGCCCACTGACCCGCTGCACTTGCTGATGCTGCTCAAGGACGTGCGCGCGTTCCTCGAGCAGCACCGAGCTTCGTAAGGCCGGTCACCTGCGCCGGATCACCCTTACCGGTGCAAGACGGTCCGAACCGTCGACGGCCACCACTGTCTTCCCCCGTGCGCCGTCGGCGTGTGGCTCGCGTTCAGATCAGCGGCGATCGACGCGAGGCTCTTACCGGCCGCACGTTCGGCTCGGATCCGGTGGACGAGTTCCTGTGGAAGCGATCGCGGACGGCCGAGCTTGGTGAGCACTCGTGGCCGTGCCGGTCGCCGGCGTTCCGCGAGCAGGCGCTCGAGCTCGTCGACCGGGATCAGCATCCTCCCCCACGGGAGCTCGATCACTTCCAGGAATGGCAGCAGGCGGTTGAGCGTCGAGCGGCTGATCCCGAGCGCCTCGGCGGCCTGGCTGCGGGTGTAGGCGAGCCGCTCGACCCGGTCCGCCTCACGGATGATTGGCCGTGGCTCGGGAGCCCTCGACGGGGCCGCGGCGTGGCGCTGCAGCTTCTCCCTGCGACGCTGACGGCGGCGCGACATCCGTACAGCGTACAGAAACGATGAGACGGATCTGCACCCTGGTGCATCTGTGTCTCGCTTGCTACTACGGTTGGTAGTTCCTGTACGCGGGGAGGGGCCGCGGTACCGCTCGGAGCGGGTTAGAGCTCGATCCCGCGGCTGATGCCGCGGTCGAGCTCGATCAGGCGCTGCAGCGTCCGCAGCGGTTGGCGGTCCTGCTCGCGAGCGAGCGCGGCGAGCATGCGCGCGTGGTCGTCGAGCGAGGCGACCGAGGGACGCAGGCCGCGCCCGAGCGGCTCGAGCCGCGCCCGGCGGCGAAGATCGTCGTAGCCGCGCGTGCCGGCCGGTTCGGGCACGACCTTCAGCTCGCCGGCGTCGGTTGCGAGCTCGAGTACCGGGTCGCGGGCGAGATCGCGCTCGAGGTCAGGGGCCCCGCCGTCCAGGCGGCAGGCATTGAGCTCTTCCAGGGCGAGCCCGAGCCGGCGCAGGTTCTCCTCCCGCAGCGAGGGGACGATGTCGAGCCCCTCCGTCAGCTCGTTCGAGCCGTGGATCACGCGCCCGAGGGCGCCGACGACGATGTATGTGACCCGCTCGCGCTCGAGCGCCTCGAGCAGCGCGTACGGGTCGAAGTCGCCCCTGGCCATCTAGCGCCCGCGCGCCCTCAGCATCGCCTGCAGGCGCTCCTGCGGCGTCCGCTCGAGCGCCTTCTGCAGGCGAGCGTCCTGGCGATGATCGGCCGCGTAGGGAACGAGCGTCAACTCGAGGTCGAAGCCGCAGACGTGCAAGAGCTCGCGCAGGGTCTCTAGGCTGGGGACGACCACGTCGCGTTCCCAGCGGGCGATCTGGGCTCGGTCCTTCCCGCTCCGCTCGGAGAGCTGGACCTGGGAGAAGCCGGCGCGCATCCGCGCCTGCCGGATCAGGCTGCCGGTGGTCACGCCTCAAGTCTACCGCCGCTGCTTAACAAACCTTTGTGACTGATCTGCTACACTCACGAGCCATGGCGCGAAGGGTCGCCGCCCAGCAGCTCCAGCTCGAGACGGTCGTTCCGGAATCGACGCCAGCCCAAGAGGCGCCACTCCCATCGAAGCCTGCGGGTGAGCCCGACAAAGGCGAGAGCGTAAGTGCTGGGGGTAACGGCGGCGAGAGCATCCGCGCGGCCAGGCGTCCCTCACCTACCGAGCTGCTCGAGACTCCTGGTGCGCTCCTCACGCGCTCGCACCTTCGCGGGCTCGGGCTCGAACGGCGCGCGGTCGACGCCGTCTTCCGCGCGCTTCCAGTCGTGGCGCTGCCCGGCTACTCGCGACCGATGGTCTGCGTGGAGGATTACCTCGAACTCGTGAAGCGCAGCACCTTCCGCGATGATCGAGTCCGTCCCGTGATGCGAGCGTCGTGAGGTGAGGGGGAAGGGTGCCGAGTAGCTGGATTGTCACCCGTGCAATCAAAGACGGCGGGAAGCGCTATCTCGTCCGTTACCGTCTCGGTGGCCGGGAGAGCGCGCAACGCTACGCCGGCAGCTTCCGTACACGCGCGGAGGCGATCGAGAGACGTCGTTGGGTGGACGGCGAACTTGCTGCGATGCGTGTCCCTGACTTGTCGGCACTCGACCGCAACCCCGTTCGGGCACCGACCCTCGGAGACGCGGTAGCGGCCTACCGCGCATCCCGGATCGACATTGCGGAGGCCACCCGCACGAACATCGGCACGTCGCTCAAGCTGATTGTCGCCGCGCTCGACGCTGAACGTCACGTCGACGCGTTCACTCCGCAGGAAATCGCCGAGGCGGTCACGCGGTTGCACTCCTCCAGCTACAAGCGCGAGACGATCCGGAAAGCGATCACGCACCTCGCCTGCGTCTTCGACTTCGTCGGCGTCTCGCCTAACCCGGTCCGCGACAAGCTGCGCGTGCGCCTCCCCCGCGGCGAGGTTCGCGAGCCCGAGCCGCCGGCCGCCGAGCAGGTCGAGGCTGTCTATCGCCTCCTGCCATCGAAGCATCGGCTTGCCTTGCTCTGGCTCGACTGGTCCGGGGCTCGCGTCTCGAGCATCGACACGACCACCGTTGGCGACTACGACGAACCGCGCCGTCGCGTGCGCCTGCGTGCGGCCGCCTCGAAGACCGGACGCGCCCTTTGGGTTGACCTTCCGGATGTACTTGCCGAGGCGATCGAGCGGACGCTACCGCCGCGCGAGGATCGCGACCCGTCGTCCCATCTGTTCGCCCCCAGCGGCGCAGACGCGATCCGGACGAGCATTGCGAAGGCGTGTCGGGCGGCAGGCGTACCGCTGTGGTCGCCGCACGACCTCCGCCATCGGCGGATCAGTCTCCTCCACCGGCAGGGGCGAACGTGGGCGGAGATCGGCGCGCTCGTAGGACAGCGTTCATTGAAGGTGACGAGCGACACGTATACGCACGTGCTCGTAGACGGTCGCGAGCTCGACTACGCGGCGCTGCTGTCGCAACCGTAAGCCCTCCTCGTCCACTCATTCGTGTCCATCGGCCTCGTCGCGTGCGTGCACCGGTGCGTGCACGCAGCATTGGAACATGCCTATTTGCAGGCTGCTTCGATCCCCGTCGGGGGCATAACGGCCTGCATCGCGGGCTTGGCGGTCAGGAGGATGCCTCCGTCCTGAACGTCAGAGGCGTGCGGTTGTTCTTCGGAGGCGGGCCTTCCTCGTCCGGTGCGATCGCGGCCTCGCGGGGGCCGGGCCGCCGGTCGAGGACATGGAGCGAGTAGACCCGCACGATCCGCGCGACGGGCAGTCGCTTCGACATCCACTGCGCGACCTCGACGCGGAGCACGTGCCTGCCCGCCGGCAGCGGGTTCAGCACGAAGGAGTTCGCGCCCATCTGCAAGGAGCCGAGATCGCCCGGGAAGTAGATGCGGCAGATCTGGGGGCCGTTGTTCCTGTAGAAGATCCAGAACCGGTGAGGGTCGCGCACGTAGCGGCCGTCGAGCGAGACCCGCACGTCCCAGTCGCCGGCGAGCGAGCGCGTTTCGCTCCTGGTGGGTGACGCGACGCTGACCGTGTCGACGACCATCTGCGTGCGCGGGAGCGTGATCCGGTACTTCGACACGAGCGTGCGCCCGGGCTCGCTCGTCTGGTTGAGGTCGAACGGCAGCAGCCGGAAAGCGCCGCCGTCGATGTAGACCGGAAGCTGCCCGAGCCCTGCCGTCACGACGGCGCTCGCGAGATTCGCGGGGTTCGTGTCCATGTCCGTCTTTGCGTCCGGCGAGCGCAGGAACGAGTCCGAGAGCAGCGGCCCCTGTGCCCGGTAATGGCGAAAATGCACCTGCTGCGCCTGCTGCACCGGGTGCAGCGCCACCGTCGCGTTGTCGCCGCAACCCACGAGCGTGGCGACGGCTGCGAGCACCACGAGCCCCTTCACGCGCACGCCCGTCAGCGTACCGGCAGGCGTCAGGCCGCGCGGTTCGGGAACGTGGGGATCGGCCACGCTGGGTCGGGCTCCCAGGAAGACCACGAGTCCGGCCACCACGGGCCGTTGCCCTCGAGCTCCTCGAGGATTCGCGCCGCCTCGGCCCGGATGTCGCGGACCTGTTCGGTCGTGAAGCGGCCCTCCTCGACGCGCTGCTCGAGCTTCGCGTCGTCCTTCAGCTCGTAGCCGCCCTCGCGCGGGAGCCAGATGTCGAGCTCGAGGTCCTGCGTGTCGTAGCCGTGCTCGGTGCGGCGGAAGGGCTCCTGCAGATTGAGGTACCAGCCGCGGAACTCGCGCTTCGGGCCAGACCAGAAGACCCAGACCGCGTACCAGTCGCCCGGCCGCTGCAGCATCAGCGTCCCGTGGCCGTGCCAGCGCTCCTTGCCGAGCCATGGATGCGGGCCGAACGGAGCCGGCGGGAAGCGGATCGGGGCGCCTTCGGGGATGTACGTGGCGAGCAGGTCGTCGGTGTCCTCGACTGCGAGCACCACGATCTCCGCCCAGGGATGCCCGTCGTTCAGCACCTCGCGCCGGACGAGGACCTGTCCCGGGCTCCAGCGAGTCAGCTCTGCGCCGTCGGCCGGAGCTGGGCGAACGCGTTCGTCTTGTTGCACTCGGCGCAGTAGATCTCGACCAGGTAGCCCGTCATCGAGCTCGCTCGCGCGGGGAGCTCGTAGTGCTGGCCGCGATGAGGGTTCGCGAGCGACCCGACGAGCAGTGAGGTGCCGCGACTCCCGTGGTGCTTCCGCGGGTCCTGCTGGTCGAGGTAGACGTAGAGATCCGGCGCGTCCCGCGTGCCGAAGGCGCGGTCGAACCGCAGGACGAGCTTGCCGGACGCGGTGCGCTCGATGATCGCGTGGCCCGTTGTTCCCCACGTGACCGTCATGAACTTCCCGCTAGCGAGCACGCCCACTTTGCCGGCCGGCTTCCCAGTGTCGCCGCGCGCGAGCGCGATTCCACCCGCGATACCCGCGCCCACGAGCGCGATGAGAGTCGCGAGAAGCAGCCGGTGCCGTCCGGAAAGAGCCTTCATTCCTTCGCTCACTCTGACATACGCGCGGGAGGCGCTACCGGTTCGCGTGTGGCACCCTTGACTCAGAGGGCGGTTAGCTCAGCTGGGAGAGCGCCTGCCTTACAAGCAGGAGGTCGGCGGTTCGAACCCGTCACCGCCCATGTCTTCCCGCGTCGCCCGCTTCGCTTTCCGCTCCGCTCGGGCAGCGCGCCGGCCTTGCCGGCTCGCGCCGGTCCTGACGGCCGGCCGCTGGTGGCCGCGCCCGCCAGGTCGGTCGCGGCGGCGACGTCACACGTTTCGCTTGACAGCGGTAGGTGTCCGACACCGAATTCACTGCTGATCATCCCGATCGGGGGATGGAACCTGCGCGGCTCGCTGTTTGAGTCGGCGCCATGAGCGGACGCGTGGCCTGCGCAATGACGCTGTCGGTGGTGGCCGCAGTGGCGGCGAGCTGTGGCGGCACCAGCAACAGCTCCTCGTCCGACCCGAACTCGGCGAACTACGACCCGGCCCAGACGACTCTCAAGGCCGCGGGACTCGAGGTCTGCAACCAGACCCAGAGCGGGGCGGGGGGCGGCCTCGACCAGCCCTCCGGCGTGACCGCCACGCGGTCGTTCCTCGTCGCCCCCGACTGCATGGGTGCCACGACGTCCCCGAACCAGATCACCGTCTACCAGTTCAAGGATCGTCAGTCGCTCGACGCCGGGACGCCGAAGATCCAAGCGGCGCATCCCAAAGGCCAAGTGACGCAGTACGGCGCGGTCGTGATCCTCGCGACGGGGCCGAACGCCGCGGAGTACATGGCCGATGTGAAGAAGGCACTGCCCGCGCCCAGCTGAGCCACGCGGCGAGTTTCCCGCGTCGCCCGCTTCGCTTTCCGCTCCGCTCGGCAAGCGAGCCGGCTTTGCCGGCTCGCGCAGGGGCTGACGGTCGGCCGGGCTGGCCGCGCCCGTCAGCGCCGGCCGCGGCGGCGGATGCAAGACCTAAGGCAGGGTTGGAGGAACCTGAACGATTCCTTGTCCCGCGCCTTACGGGGACGGGTGTAGACCTCCTTCCATGAACACCAACTCCGACACAGCCAAGCGGCGCGTGCTCGCCGCATTCCTCGCACTCTTCGCGCTCGTCGTGCTCGCCGCCGCGATCGCGCGCGCGCGTCCAGCAGTCACGACCGCACAATCACAACAGCCGACCGTCGCAGTGGTGAAGCTGCCCGGCGGCGGGACTCGCACGGTTCTCGTTCGACCGGCACATGCCACGACCCAGACCTCGGGCGGCGGCCGGACACAGCTCGTGTCCACCATCGGTCCGGGCGGCAAGGTCGTCATGGCGCCCGCAGGCGGCGGAGGCGACCGATGACGCACCGCCTCGAGCGTCAGCAGTTCGACGCCATGGGAACTGCGTGCGAGGTCGCCGTGTACGCGCAACCTGCGGAACGGGCGCATGCGCTCCGCGCCCTGGCGGCCGGCCGCGCAGAGGTGGACGAGTGCGCGCGCGTGCTCACCCGTTTCGACCCCCGTTCCGACCTGTCGCGCTTGAACGCCGCGGCCGGTAGCTGGGTCGAGGTCGACGCGCGTGTCGTCGCCGCGCTCCGGGAATCGCTGCGCGCGCGCCGGGCCACCGGCGGCCGCTTCGATCCGACGATCCTGCCCGCGCTCGTCGCCGCCGGCTACGACCGCACGTTCACCGAGCTCGAGCCTCGCCCGGCGCGGCAGGTCGAGGGCTGGCGCGCCGGCGCGGGCCTCTTCATCGACGAGGACGGCAGCCGTGCACGCATCGATGCCGGCGCCGCCGTGGATCTCGGCGGGATCGGCAAGGGCTTCTCGGCACAGCGCGCGCTCGAGGCCATGCGGCGCGCGTGGCCGGAGCTCCAGGGCGGGCTGGTCGACCTCGGCGGAGACATCGCCTTCTTCGGCGCGCCGCCCGGCGCCACCGCGTGGCGGGTCGCGGTCGCCGACCCGCGGCGGCCTGGCGAGACCCTGACGACGCTCGCCGTCCGCGACGCCGGCGTCGCGAGCTCGGGCCGCGACCGCCGCCGGTTCGGGCCGGAGCGGTCGCTCCATCACCTGATCGACCCCGTCACGGGCGCGCCCGCGGTCGCCGGTCCCCTCGCGGTGACCGTGGTCGCGCCCGACGCGACTGAGGCAGAGGTTCACGGCACGACACTCGCGATCAGCACGCTCGACGAAGCGCGAGCGCACATCGAGGCCCACTCCGGCGTCTCGGCGCTGTACGTGCCCCACCAGGGATCGCCAGTGCGGCTCGGCGCGTTGCCGGTCGCGCTGCAGATCCGGTTCGAGGTCGCGGCCTGATGGTCGTCGCGCACCTTCCGCTCGCCTGGATCATCGCGCGCGCGGCCGGCATGGTCGCGCTGGCGCTGCTGACGTTCTCGACCTGGCTCGGCCTCGCGATGAGCACCAGGATCCTGGGGCCCCGCCGCCAGAAGGCCCTGCTCGGCTGGCACCAGACGCTCGTCTGGACAGGCCTCTCGATGCTCGTCCTCCACGCGGGCGCGCTGCTCTTCGATCCGGTTCTCCACTTCGGTCTCCCCTCCGTGCTCGTGCCCTTCGCTGCCTCCTGGCGGCCAGGCGCAGTCGCGATGGGCGTGATCGCCGGCTGGCTCTCGCTGATGCTCGCGCTCTCGTTCCGGGCCCGGCGCTGGATCGGCCACCGCGGCTGGCGGCTCCTGCACTACGCGAGCTTCGCGGCTTTCGGGCTCGCGCTCCTGCACGCGCTCTCCGCCGGCACCGACTTCGCGGGAGTCAAGGGCACGATCGTGGCGGCGGTCGCCCTCGCGCCGGTTCTCTGGCTGGGGTTCCTGCGCATCCTGGAGCCGCGGACGCGTCCGGTCCGGCGTGCGACTCCGGCGATCCAGCCCGCCTAATTCCCCCTCTTGCCCTCGGCGTCTGCAGCCGATACAAAGCGCTGTGGAAGCTGCGGAACAGGCTTGGCGGCCGCTCGGTGAGCTGCTCCTCTCGAAGAACCTGATCGCGCGCGAAGAGCTCGAGCAGGCTCTCTCGGAGCAGGAGCAGACCGGGAAGCTGCTCGGGGGGATCCTCGTCGACCGCGGATTCATCTCGGGGCCGGCGCTCGCGATTGCGCTGGCCGAGCAGTTCGGTGTCGAGCTAGACCAGCAGCAGGGCTTCGGCACCGGCCTCTGGGCCGAGATCGAGCGGCGCCACCGCTCGGAGCGCGGGGACGACGAGCCCGAGCTCGAGACCGAGGTCGAGGCGACCGTCGTGAAGCTCGAGCCGCCGCAGCCGTCCCTCGAGGCCGTCCCCGACCCTGAGCCCGAGCCGGACCCGCAGCTGCAGCTGCTCGAAGAAAAGAACCGCCGGCTGCAGGACGAGATCGAGCGGCTCCACGCCGAGTTCACGAAGCTTCGGGTCATCGAGGCCGAGCCGGACCCGCAGCTCGAGCGCCTGGGGGAAGAGAACCGCGGCCTGCAGCACGAGATCGAGCGCCTGCACACGGAGCTGACGCAGCTTCGGGCAATCGAGCCCGAGCCGGATCCGCGGCTGGATCAGCTCGGCGAGGCGAACCGCGGCCTGCAGGAGGAGATCGAGCGCCTGCACGCGGAGCTGACGCAGCTTCGGGCGATCGAGCCCGAGCCGGATCCGCGGCTGGAACAGCTCGGCGAGGCGAACCGCGGCCTGCAGCACGAGATCGAGCGCCTGCACACGGAGCTGACGCAGCTTCGGGCGATCGAGCCCGAGCCGGATCCGCGGCTGGCGCAGCTCGGCGAGGCGAACCGCGGCCTGCAGGAGGAGATCGGGCGCCTGCACGCGGAGCTGACGCAGCTTCGGGCGATCGAGCCCGAGCCGGATCCGCGGCTGGATCAGCTCGGCGAGGCGAACCGCGGCCTGCAGCACGAGATCGAGCGCCTGCACGCGGAGCTCACGCAGCTTCGGGCGATCGAGCCCAACCCGCAGCTGGAGCGGCTCGAGGAAGAGAACCGTCTGCTCCAGGACGAGATCGAGCGGCTCAACGCAGGGTTCACGAAGCTCCGCGTCGTCGAGGCGCCGGACCCCGAGCCGGAGCTGCCGTCTGCGCATTTGCTCTTCGTGCCGACGCCGAAGCGCTATTTGCTGGTCGAGCGACAAGGGCCACCGCCGGGCCGAGGCGACGAGATTGCGCTCTCGGAGGGCCGCTTCGTCGTCGGCAAGCTCGGGCCCGCGCCGATTCCCGGCGATCGCCGCGCCTGCGCTTTCCTGCTCGCACTGCGCGTAGCCCCGGCATCACTCGCCAGAATGGGCGCATGAGCGCTCACGACCACCAGCACGACTACGGCCGGCGAGCCCTCGCCGTTTCGTTCGCGCTGATCGCCGGCCTGATGGTCGGGGAGGTCGTCTTCGGGGTCGTCGCCGGCTCCCTGGCGCTGCTGGCGGACGCGGGTCACATGCTCACGGACGCTGCCGCCCTGGCGCTGGCGCTCGTGGCCGCGTCGTACGCCGGGAAGCCCGCGCGCGGGCGCTGGACGTTCGGCTTCCGGCGGCTCGAGATCCTGGCGGCGCACGTGAACGGGATCACGCTGCTGGTCGTGGGGGTCGTGATCGTCTACACGGCGATCCGGCGCCTGGTCAACCCGACGGAGGTGCGGGGTGGCGTGGTGCTCGTGGTCGCGCTCGCCGGGGTGGCGGTGAATCTCGTGGCGACCGCGCTGCTCGCGCGCTCGAGCCGCGAGAGCCTGAACGTCCGCGGGGCCTTTCTCCACCTCGCCACCGATCTCGCCGCCTTCGCCGGGACCGCTGTCGCCGGGGCCGTCGTGCTGGCGACCGGCTGGAACCGCGCCGATCCTGTCGCGAGCCTCGTCGTCGCCGGGCTGATCTTCTGGTCGAGCTACGTGCTCCTGCGCGAGTCGACCCGGATCCTGCTCGACATCGCGCCGGGCGAGCCGCGCGAGGTGGCGAACGCGATGCTCGGCGTGCCGGGAGTCCGCGAGGTGCACGACCTGCACGTCTGGACCGTGGGCAGCGGCTTCACGTCGGTCTCCGCGCACGTCCTCGTCGAGCCCGGCGCCGACTGCCACGCGCTCCGGCGCGAGCTCGCGGGGCTACTCGACGAGCGGTTCTCGCTAAGCCACTCCACGCTCCAGGTCGAGCACGCACGGGGGGACGCGGTTGCGGGAGCGGGGCTGCCGGTCGTCGCCCGGCGCGATGCCTAACCGCTTTCGAGCAGCGCCGTAGGGAGCGGCCGGGAGACGCCCATCACCCGCCCTGCGGCGAAGAGGAGAACGACCAGGAGCACGGAGGCGGCGCCGTAGTGGACGCCGTCCATCACCCAGGGCGAGGTCAGGCCGTGAAACGGATCGGCCGGGACGAGCGTGAGGGCGAGGACTCCGGTGACGAGCGCGCCGGCGAACAGGAGCGCCTCGTCGGCGAGCAGTCCCAGAAACGGCGCGAACCAGGCCGCGTACCAGGGCAGGAGGTACGGCATCGACAGCACGAGCAGCAGCAGGGCGATGCCCATTGACTGTTCCGGGCTGTTACGAGCTCCGACCCGGATTGCCAGGAAGACGAAGCAGACCAGAAACGCGATCTCGACCGCTCCGGCTACGTGGGCTCCCGACGCCGATCCCGCAACGGAGGTGACCAGCGCCTGCGCGCCCTGCCCGACGAGATGGGAGGGGCTCGCCCAGGCTTCCAACCCGCCGCTCGTCGCGAGGGAAGCCAAGGTGTGCCGGCCCGCCGAAAACGGGATCAGGCACGCGAGCGTCGAGGCACAGATCAGCGCAATGTGCGTCGCCAGGATCCGGCCTCGGCCGCCTGCGCGAACGGTCCACCACAGCCAGAGCGCCAGTGCCGCCACGAGCGGCGGCTTGATCAGGCACGCCGCCGTCAGCAGCAGCGTCACGGCCAGCGCGCTTGCGGACGCCGGCGGCGGGCGCGTGACCGCTATGGCGAGCGCGGCCGCCAGGGGCGCGGCAATCAGCGCATCGACGTGCGCACCGCCGACGGTGTGCACGACGAGCACCGGGTTGAGACCGACGAGCGCCGCCGCGAGCGCCGCCCGCCGGGGGCAGCTTCGGACCGCTGCCAGCGCCACCAGGCCCGTGGCCGCCGCGACGGCGAGCCCGGCGAGGAGCTTGTAGGCGAGAATGATCGACCCGGGCGAGCCGGCCCACGCTCGCGCGATTCCGGCGCTCACGATCGTGAAGAGCGGGCCGTAGACGGAATGCGCAGTCAGCCACTGGTGGGAGGCAACGGCGACGAACGGGTCGTGCGGAAACGCCGAGAGCGGGTGGAGGTACGGGTTGCGGTGGTAGACGGCCTCGATTCGGCCGTAGGCGGCGTAGGTGTAGACGTCGCGGGAGAGCAGGAGGGGCGACGCGACGGAGATCGCCAGGCTCGCGGCCGAGGCGCCGAGCACCGCCGAGAGCCGGACCCTGCCGGCCCAGGCCTCGACGAGCAGAAGGGCGTAGGCGATGAGCACGAGCGCCAGGAAGATCCAGGCGATGCCCGTCAGGCTGTCCCGGCCGAGCCGATCGAGGCCCGCGTCGCTCGCGAGGCCCGTGGCCCATGACGGAGGTCGCGCCCCGGCCGGCAGCGGCACCGTCAGCGGGGACATCCGTGCGCCCGCGACCACCGCCAGCGCGACGTAGCCGGTCACCACGACCGCCAGGCAGGTCCAGGCCCGGAGAGACGTCTTGCTCACCGGCGACGAGGGTCGATGCGCAACAGCCTGGCCCAGCGGCCCCGGTGGGCGGCGACGTACCGGTAGGCGCGCTCGGTGGAGGCCGGGAAGGCGCTGAAGACGACGCCGAGCCAGCCCGCGCCGGGGAGCATGCGCGCCAGCGGTGCGGCCGCGGCGCCGCCCGAGTGGAGCCCGCCCACCTCGTCGACGAGGTGCCAGGAGGCGAGACGGGCCTCCGGCTCCATCCCGGAGAGCAAGCGCTCGCCCTCCGCGCTCTGAATCGCAACGGCGCGAAGACGGCCTGGCCGGTCCCAGGCCAGGACCTTGTCGACCGTCCACTTGCAGAACCCGCAATCCCGGTCGTAGAGGATCACGGCATCGCCCCGGCCGGTCATCCTGGCGCCGGCGGTAGTGCCGGGATCCGGGTCGCGGCCTCGCGGAGGCGGGCCAGGGCCCTCGGCCAGTTGACGAAGACGATCACCACTACCAGCAACTGCGTCCAGTAGCCGAGCCCGATCGTGAGCCAGATTCCTGCGTGCATGGCCACCACGGCCGGGACGAACAGCCAACGCAGCCGCGGCACGAGCAGCACGAGCGGGAAGAAGGTCTCGAGCAGGAGCGCGCCGGCAGCGACCACGTGCGCCAGCAACGGGCGGTCGGCGACGAAGAGGGCGAGGCGGTTCGGATGAGAACGGCTGTCGCTCGCGGCATAGAGGATCCAGCGGAGGTTCCCGCTCGTGATCCAGGCGAGCCCCGAGAACCGCCACTTCTGCAAGCCGGCGAGGAAGTAGGCCAGCGCGATCGTGATCGTCATCGTCTGCACGGGCCACCCGAAACGCGCGCTCGGGGAGATCGGGTGGCGGGGGCGCACGCTCCATGCTTCGCCGGCGGCGCGGCCGGCGGCCAGTAGCACCAGCAGGCAGAGCAGCAGCAACGCGTCTCCGACGATCACCCGTCCGGCGCTGTTCAGCATTCCTTCCAGGACCAGCGAGCAGGCGAAAGCGAGCGGCAAGGTCGCCCTCAGCGCCAGCCCGGCAGCCGCTGCCACGGCGGCGGCGACTCCGCAGGCCTGGAGCACGGTCGCGACCTCCTGCGAGGGCATCTGCGTGAAGAGCCTCATGTAGAAGACCGGCTGGAAGAGCGCCGCCGGCTGGCCGGTGACCGCGCTGTAGTCGGTCGTCGCGAGCCGGAGCGCCAGCACCCCGCAGAGGCCGATTCGAACGGCGGCCAGCCGGCGCGCGTCTGCCGGCGCGAAGACCCAGCCGTCCGCGCGGCGCAGTAGTGACTCAGCCCACCTCATGCGCTCCTCTCGCGTTGCAGACCCAGACGAGTGTCCTGCTACCAGGAGCAGCCCGATCGCCCCTGCGATCGGACAGGTGCCATTCGAGGCGATAGATCCGCACGAGCCGCGTGCTCGAGGCGAGCTCGTCGTTTGCCTCGTGCAGCCAGGCGGCGCAGATGGCGTCCCGCGCCGGCTGCGCCTGCTTCGCGAAGCCGGCCAGGACGAAGCGGAATCCCCTGTAGCCGTGCGGAAGCGAGACGATCGGAACAGCGCGCTCGCGGCCCGAGGGCTCGACTGCGACGGCCTCCCAGCTCGTCTCCCGGTCGGTGCGGAGCGTGCTGAACAGCCTCCAGCTGGAGAACGGCCAGAGGTTCACGAGCGCCAGCGGACAGACGACGAGCGCCGTGAGGAAGAGCGCGACGAAGGGGCGCGCGTGGCGCGGCGGCGCCGGGCCGGCGGCGGGTGCCGGATTCCTCCACACCCGCTGCATGGTCGCACTAAGCTCCGTCGCGTGGCGGGGCTCGAGGGAAAGACCGCGATCGTCACCGGCGCCTCGAGCGGGATCGGCGCCGCGATCGCGCGGGCCGTGGCGGCCGAGGGCGCGCGCGTGGCCGGCGGGGCGCGGCGGGTCGGAGAGGTCGAGACTGACATCAGGCTCGAGCTCGACGTGACCGACCCCGAGAGCTGCGAGCGCTTCGTGGAGGAAGCCGTCGACCAGCCTCGGCGGCCTCGACATCCTGGTCAACAACGCGGGCCTCAGCCTCGGGCGCGAGCCGTTCGACGAGAGCAACGAGGACGACGAGGAGACCGTGCTCGAGACGAACGTGCACGGGCTGATGCGGATGACGCGCCTCTGCCTGCCGCACATCCGCGACGGCGGCCATATCGTCAATCTCGGCTCCGTCGCCGGCCGCCAGGCCTACGAGAACGCCGCCTCCTACGTCGCCTCGAAGTTCGCGGTCCGCGGCTTCACCTACGCGCTTCGCGAGGACCTGCTCGGCCGGCCGATCCACGTGACGACCGTCGACCCGGGGCTGGTCGAGTCGAACTTCTCGCGCGTTCGCTTCCGCGGTGACGAGGAGAAGGCGGAGGCGGTCTACGCGAACGTCGAGCCGCTGACCCCGGACGACGTCGCCGACTGCGTTGTCTTCGCGCTCACCCGCCCGCCGCACGTGAACGTGGACGAGCTCGTGCTGAAGGCGCTCGCGCAGTCCACGCCCACCCGGATTGCGCGCAATACCTGATGGCGCTCACGATTCTCGAAGGCTCGACCTTCTGCATCTGCAACGAGCTGGGCGACGTCGACGGCGAGACGCACGGGCTCTTCGCCGAGGACACGCGCTTCCTCTCGCTCCTGCGCCTGACGATCAACGGCGCGAAGCCGTTGCTCCTGTCGTCGGGTGTCGTCGAGTACTTCTCGGCGGCGTTCTACCTTCGCAACCCGGCGGCCGGCGGGCTCCCGCACGACACGCTCTCGATCACCCGCGAGCGCTTCGTCGGTGAGGGGATGCAGGACCGGATCATCGTCCAGAACCAGGGGATGGAGCCGCTCTCCCTCGAGCTCGCACTCGAGCTGGCCACGGACTTCGCGGACATCCTCTCGGTCAAGGAGCACGACTTCTCGCTCGGCGACCCGACCCGTGCGAGGCCGCTGCCGCCGCCGGCCGAGGCCCGCTTCGAGGAGGATCACAACCAGTTCGTGCTCGAGGAGTCCAACGGCGGCACGGCCCGGACGCAGGTGATCCTCTCGCAGCGCGGCGAGATCGAAGGCACGCGTGTCGCGTACCACCTGGAGCTTCAGCCGCGCGAGCGGTGGGAGCTCCGGCTCGACATCCTGGCCGCGATCGACGGCGACTCGATTCCGCCCCGCACGGCCGAGCGCCGCTTCGGCGAGGAGCTGACGCGCGTGCGCGAGTCGCTCGCGGCATGGCAGCTGCGCGTGCCGCAGATCCGGGCGGACTGGGACGAGCTTGCGCGCAGCTTCTCGCAGTCGGTCGCCGACCTCGCCTCGCTGCGCATGCGCGGCGGCGGGCGCGCCGGTCGCCTCCCCGCGGCAGGCATGCCGTGGTTCATGACCGTCTTCGGGCGCGACACGATCATCACCTGCCTGCAGACGCTGCTCTTCGGGCCCGAGCTCGCGCGCACGGCGCTGCAGACGCTCGCCGAGCTGCAGGCGCGCGAGGACAACCCGGACATCGACGCCGAGCCGGGCAAGATCGTCCACGAGCTCCGCTCCGGCCGCGCCGCCGAGAACTGGTTCCGGGCCTACTACGGGACGGCCGATGCGACGCCGCTCTACCTCGTCCTGCTCTCGGAGGTCTGGCGCTGGACGGACGACTCGGCCTTCGTGCGCGAGCTGAAGGAGCCGGCGCTGCGCGCGCTCGCGTGGATCGACGAGTACGGCGACCGCGACGGCGACGGCTTCGTCGAGTACGAGCGGCGCACCCCGCGCGGGCTCGAGAACCAGTCGTGGAAGGACTCGGGCGACTCCCAGCGCTTTCACGACGGCTCGATCGCGCACGCGCCGATCGCGCCGTGCGAGGTGCAGGGGTACGTCTACGACGCGAAGCTGCGGACGGCCGAGATCGCGCGCGAGATCTGGCGCGACCGCGTGCTCGCGGAGCGGCTCGAGCACGAGGCGCAGGAGCTGCAGCGCCGCTTCAACGAGCAGTTCTGGACGGAGGAGCGCGGCGGCTACTACGTGCTCGCGCTCGACGGCGAGAAGCGCCAGGTCGACTCGCTCTGCTCGAACATCGGGCACCTGCTCTGGAGCGGGATCGTCCCGAAGGAGCGGGCGGACGCCGTGGTCGACGCGCTGATGGGCGAGCAGCTCTGGTCGGGCTGGGGCGTGCGGACGATGTCGACCGGCGAGGCCGGCTACAACCCGCTCTCGTACCACAACGGCACGGTCTGGCCCCACGACAACTCGCTGATCGCGCACGGCCTCGCGCGCCACGCGCGCTGGCCGGAGGCGCAGCGGATCATCCGGCGGATGCTCGGCGCGGCGGCGCACTTCGGGCACCAGCTGCCGGAGGTGTTCGCGGGCTTGCCGCGGGCCGAGACGCCGTTCCCGATCGCCTACCCGACCGCCGCTCGGCCGCAGGCCTGGGCGGCCGGGACGCCGGTGCTGCTGCTCCAGGTGCTGCTCGGGCTCGAGCCCGACCGGCGCCGCCACCAGCTCGAGACGCACGCGCCCGAGGAGCTGCCCTCCTGGGCCGGCCGCTCGCTGCGGCTGTCGGGGATCCGGGCGTTCGACCGGCAGTGGGACGTGCGTGTCGAGCGCGGCCGCGTGACGGTCGAGGAGGTCTAGACCTCCTTGCGCATCGCGGCGGCGAACTCTTCGTAGCCGAGCGAGCGGTAGAGGCTACGGGCGGCCTCGTTGCCGCCGAAGACGTTGAGCGCGATCCCGTTCACGCCGCGCCGGCGGGCCTCGTCCTCGACGAACTGCATCGCCGCTCGGCCCAGGCCGTGTCGGCGGAATTCCTCGTCGACGTGGATGTCGTAGATCCAGAGGACTCGCCCGGTGAGCTCGTTGTCACGTTCCATGAACCACAGCTCGCCCACGCGCCGGCCGTCTGACTCGAGCGCGAAGACGACCTGCCCGTCGGCCGGCTTTCCGCCGGGGAACAGCTGCCCGATGTCGGCTTCCGCCTTCGCGCGCGCTCTCTCGGCGATCGCGCCTGCGTGCTCCACCATGTCCTCGGCGTAGCGGTCCGTCAGTCTCGGGAGCCATTCGGCGAACTCGTCGCCGGTCATCGGGCGCGGCTGGAGCTCCATCCGCCAACCCTACGTGTCACGCTTCCGCCATGAGAATCGCCGTTCTGGCTCCGCCCTGGTTCGCCGTTCCGCCGACGGGCTACGGCGGGATCGAGTGGATCGTCTGGTTGCTCGCGGACGGTCTCACGGAGCGCGGCCACGACGTGACGCTGTTCGCCTCGGGCGACTCCCGGACGAAGGCGAAGCTCGTCGCGGTCTTCGAGCACGCGCCGAGCGAGCAGATCGGGCGCTCGCTTCCCGAGCTTCGGCATGTGCTCACCTGTTACGAGCGCGCGGACGAGTTCGACGTGATCAACGACCACACGGGCATGCTCGGAGCGGCGCTCGGCGGTCTCGTCCAGACGCCGGTCGTGCACACGGTGCACGGCCCGCTCGACGGCGAGCCCGGCGAGGTCTACGAGGGCATCGGCAAGGTCGCGCCGGAGGTCGGCCTGATCTCGATCTCGCTCAACCAGCGGCGCCCGAAGCCGGACCTGAACTGGATCGCGAACGTGCCGAACGCGCTCGACCTCGAGCACTACCCCTGCAAGCCGCACCGCGGCGACTACCTGCTCTTCCTCGGGCGGATGAACCACGAGAAGGGAGCGCACCGGGCCGTCGCCGTCGCGATGGAGCTCGGGCTGCCGCTGAAGCTGGCCGGCAAGGTGCGGGAGGCGAAGGAGCGCGAGTACTTCACCGAGTTCATCGAGCCGCACCTCGGCGACGGGATCGAATACCTCGGCGAGGTCAGCCATGGGGCGAAGGTCGAGCTGCTCCAGAACGCGCGGGCGACGCTCTTCCCGATCGAGTGGGAGGAGCCGTTCGGGCTCGTCATGATCGAGTCGATGGCCTGCGGAACGCCGGTGATCGCCACGCGCCACGGCGCCGTGCCCGAGGTGATCGGCGACGAGACCGGCGGGGTGATCGTCGACCACTGGCGAGACATTCCGGCGGCGCTGGAGCGCGCGGACGCGATCGAGCCCGCCGAGTGCCGCCGCATCGCGGAGGAGCGCTTCGCGCCGGAGCGGATGGTCGCGGACTACGAAGACGCCTACCGGAAGGCGATCGGCTAAAACGGGGGATATTGCCGCGGCTATGAGGTGCCGATCCTGGCAACTCCTGCTGGCAAACAAGGAGTCCGCATGTACAAGCTCGTTGACGAACGCGGCCAGACGATGGCGGAGTACGGAGTCGTGCTCGCACTGATCACGCTTGCCGTGCTCGGGGCGATGACACTGCTCGGCGGCAACGTGAGCAGCGCCCTCACGGCCGTCGCCGGCGTGCTGCCCTAGGTTTCGCGCCGCTCGTAGTTCGCGCGAACGTAGGTCGGCTCGAAGCCGGCCCGCGTGAGGTTTCGATAGGAGGGACCGGGCACGCCGCCGATCGGCGCCCCGGTCTCGGTGACGACGAGCTCGCAGCCGAGCTCCGCCGCCGCTTCGATCCGCCTGGCGATGTTGGCGCTCTGGGCGCCCTTGCCGCGGTGCTCCGGCACCGTCGCGCCGACGCCGACCCAGCCGATCGTGCCCGTGACGTAGAGGGCGCCGGCGCCGGCCGGCTCGTCGCCGTCGAACGCGACGAAGCAGTGCCAGCCCTCGCGGCCCGGGAGCCGGCCGAGCCAGTCGTCGAAGAGCTCCGGCGCCTCGAAGCCGCGCGCGGCCGCCGGGCCGAACGCCTCGCCGGTCACGACCCGCTCGACCCGTAGGGCCGTGTGCGCCTCCGGCGGGTCCGCCGTGGGGCGCGTGAACTTCGTCCAGCCGCGGCCGGGTGCGAGGCCGCGGGCTTCCAGCCACTTGGGGAGCTCCGCGGGCCGCGCCTCGGGTGCGACCGAGAGGTAGGCGTTCGTGCCCGCGAGGAAATCGAAGATCTCGTCGAGCCCGTCCTCGGTAGCCGGCTCGTCGAGCCCGAGCCCGAGCGCGCGGTTGAACATCGTCACCTGCGGGAGGGCGTCGAGCCGAAGGCAGAGCGCGCCGCCGATCTCCCTCGCCCGCGCGCCGATTCCGTCCGGCGCCGCCGCGTAGATGTCGCGGAACGCCTCGAGCTCGCCGCGCTCAGCCGGATGCAGCCTCGGCCTCCTTCTGCCAGTAGCGCTGGAGCCCGGCGTAGGACTGCCAGAAGGGCATCGCGTGCTCGTACGTCTCGCGGTCGGCGCCGAGGTCGGCCGCGGCGGCGGCTTCGAACTCCTCTTCGCTCGCGCCCGCTTTCACGCGCTCGGCCCATTCGTGGAGGCGGAGCCGCAGCTCGCCGAGGTGCCGCTCGACGTCGTCGGCGACTCCGAAGTGGATCAGGGCCAGGCGCTCGGGCGCCCGCCGCTCGAGCTCGTCGAGCGTCGTGTTCCAGGCGTCGAGGTCGACCTCCGGCGGCGGGGTCGGCGGCAGGACGAAGCTGCTCGGCTGGATCCGCACGCCGGCCGCGTCGCCTGCGAAGAGCGTGCCCTCGGCGTCGAGGTAACAGACGTGGTGCGAGGCGTGGCCGGGGGTCGGGAAGCACTGCAGGCCCAGTACGTCCGGGCCAACGGTATGGACGTTCTCCTCCGGCACCGGAGCGAGTTCGCCCCAGAGCCGGTCGAAGTCGTCGCCGTAGAGCCGCCGCGCGCTCCGATCGAGACGCGACGGGTCGACGAGGTGCGGCGCGCCGATCTCGGAGACGTGCACCTGGAGCTCCGGGTGCTCGCGCACGAGCGTGCCCGCGGCGCCGGCGTGGTCGAGGTGGATGTGCGAGAGCAACAGGTGCCGGACGTCGCGCAGCGCGAGCCCGCGCTCGTCGAGCCGTGCCTTCAGCTCCGGCACGCACGTCGTCGGCCCGCAGTCCTGCAGCGCGAGCCCGTCCTCGGTCTCGAGCAGGTAGGCGCCGATCACGCGCTCGCGCCCGAGGTGGCGCAGATCGAGCGGCTCAGGCGCGGGCATACGCTGATGCTAGATCCGTGACGGTGGCTGGCACCGTGAAGGCAGCGTTACGCCTGACACTTCCGTGACCCTGGCCGTCACCGGACTCTGCCAATCCGGAGATTGCACCGGTGAGGCCGCGGGCGTAGGGTGGTCCCGTGCGTGGGAGGCTGCTGCGGTGGAGCCTGGCCCTGGCGGCTCTGTCCCTCGTCGCCCTGCTTGCTCCGGCCGTCGCGGGCGTCGTCCCGCGCCCGGCGCTCGGCGACTGGGAAGGCGTGGGCCCGCACGGCTTGCCGCTGAGCTTCGTCCTGGCGAAGCCGCACAAGAGCATCGTGATCAGGAACCTCGTGGTCGGCTTCCCGGTGGCCTGTCCCTCCAAGCCGACACCCTGGGTCGTCGAAGGGTTCAATTCCTCCTACGCGGGCCCCGGCAGGCCGTTCCGGATCCACTACCGCGGCTGGACGCCTAGAGACATCGAGATCACCGCCTTCATCCCCGGCCAGTTCCCTCTGATCGTCTACGGCCGCCTGAAGACGCGCCGCCACGCGGCCCTTTCCATGCACGTCTCGCCGCAGCAGCCGAAGAACTGCGGTTGGCCGCGCAAGCTGCTCACCTGGAGCGTGCGACCGCGCAAGCGAGTCGCGGTGCCGAACGGAACCTGGACCGGGCCGCTCACAATCGCGGACGGGGCCGGCACGGTGACGGTCAACGTGAAGAACGCCGGCCGGATCGTCGATCTCTTCAAGGTCGACGTGACCTGCCAGGGGCCCGGCGGAGGCGGCATCCAGGCCGGGCCGCCCGCGGGGGAGTTCGTGGCCGCGAACGGTTCCTTCAAGGGAGCGGCGTACTCGGACCGCTGGCAAGGGCGTTTCGGCGCCGACGGTGTTCTCACAGGCACCTTCGTCAGCCCGGACAGTTGCGGGCAGGCCGGCCAGGTGACAGCCACCTTCACCGCCCGACGCGGCGGCGCCTAGGTCACGCGCCGGCCGCTGCCGGCGAGTGCACGAGCGCCTGCGCGAGGTCCTCGACGAGGTCCTCCGCAGACTCGATTCCCACCGACAGGCGCACGAGGTTCCGCGGGGCCGCGAACGGGCGCCTCCGCGGTCGAGGCATGCGTCATCCGCGCCGGATGCTCGATCAGGCTCTCGACGCCGCCCAGGCTCTCGGCGAGCTTCCAGATCTTCGTGCGGGCGCATAGCGCGACCGCCTCCTCCTCCGACTCGAGCAGCACCGACACCATCCCGCCGAAGTCGCGCATCTGGTGCGCGGCGATCGTGTGCCCCGGGTGCGTCGGCAGGCCGGGGTAGAGGACCTGCTCGACGCGCGGGTGCTTGTCGAGCGCGGCCGCCACCTCGTGCGCGTTCTCGCAGTGTTTGCGCATCCGCACGGCGAGCGTCTTCAGCCCGCGCAGGACGAGCCAGCAGTCGAACGGGCCCGGCACGGCTCCGAGCGACTTCTGGAGGAAGACGAGCCGTTCGGCGATCGTCGGGTCGTTCGTGGCGACGAAGCCGCCGATCAGGTCGGAGTGCCCGCCGAGGTACTTCGTCGTCGAGTGCATGACGACATCCGCGCCGAGCGCCAAAGGCTGCTGCAGGTACGGCGAGGCGAAGGTGTTGTCGACCACCACGAGCGCGCCCGCAGCGTGCGCCGCCTCCGCGACCGCGCGGATGTCGACGATGTTCAGCACCGGGTTCGTCGGCGTCTCGAGCCAGACGATCCGCGTCCGCTCGTCGATGTGCGCCGCTGCGTTCGCGTTCAGCTCCTCGGCCGCAACCCACTCGAACGCGTAGCCCTTCGGCTCGTAGACCTGCGAGAACATCCGGTACACGCCGCCGTAGACGTCTGCCACCGCGACGACCCGGTCGCCCGGGTTGAGTAGGTGCATCAGCGTCGTAACCGCGCCGAGGCCCGACGAGAACGCGGCTCCGTGCTCGGCGCCCTCGAGCGAGGCGAGGCAGAGCTGCAGCGCCGTCCGCGTCGGGTTCGACGTCCGTGAGTAGTCGTAGCCCTTGGTCTCGCCGACCGCCTCCTGGACGAACGTCGACGTCTGGTAGATCGGCACGGTGACCGCCCCGGTCGCGGGATCGGGCTGCTGTCCCTCGTGGATCGCGCGGGTCTCGAAGTCCACGATTCGATTCTAGTTACGGCGGCAGGCCGCCCGGCCACTCCTACGGCTCGCGCCGAAAGGCGTACCGCGCGACGACCCAGGTAGCGCTGCATCGGGGAACCCCCGGATCGCGATCCGGGGATGCGCGGACTCAGCTTCGGTTCGTCTTACGCGACTGCGGCAACCCGTTCCTGGCCGGCGCCGCGGTAGTCCTCGCCGAGCTTCTCCTTGAGCGTGCGCTCGAGCTCGCCGGAAGCCTCCAGCTCCTCGACGATGTCCGCGCCGCCGATCAGCTCGCCGCGCACGAACACCTGCGGGATCGTCGGCCAGCCCGACAAAGCCGAGAGCTCCTGCCGGATCTGCGGGTTGGGCAGGATGTCCACCGCCGTAACCGGCGCGCCGGCCCGGCGCAAGCGCGTCGAGCGCCCGCTGAGAATTGCCGCACATGACGAACTGCGGCGTGCCCTTCATGAAGAGCGCCACGTCCTCGGTCTCGATGATCTCCTTGATCTGATCCTTCACTGCGTTCCTTTCGTCGTGATCCTCAGTTCGTGAATGGTGCCATCGGCGAGCGGCTCGGCAAGTGCGTCATAGACGAGCCGGTGCTGCTCGACGAGCGAGAGGCCGCCGAAGCGCGCGCTCGCGACCGTCACCTGGAAGTGGTCGCCGCCGCCGGTGCGGTCGACGACCGAGACCTCATCGCCCGGGAACGCCTCGCGCAAGAGCTCCTCCAGCCGCTTCATGACCGGTGCGCCAGGTACTCGAGCAGGTCGGAGCGAGTGAGCATTCCGCTCGGCGTGCCGCGCGTGGCGACGACCACGGCCGGGCTGCCGCCGCTCAGCGCCGAGAAGACCTCGTCCAGCGACTCGTCGGCCTCGACCGCGGCCAGCGGCGGCTGCATCGCGGCGGCGACGTCGTCGTTGACCGCGTCGGGGTTGCGAAAGACGAGCTCGAGCAGGCCGCGCTCCTGGAGCGAGCCGACGACGTCCGCGAGCGAGCCAGCTGGAGTCGTGCCGCATGACCGGGAGCTGCGAGATCGAGTACTCGCGCATCAGGTCGATCGCGGCGCCGACCTTCTGGTGCGACTCGATCGTGACCAGCTCCGGCGCGTCTCCGTTGCGCCGCTTGAACTGCAGCACCTCGGCCACCTTCGGCGTCGGCTCGCGCCGTTCGAGGAAGCCGAGCTCGATCAGGTAGTTGTCGTCGAAGAACTTCGACAGGTACGCGCGGCCGCTGTCGGGGAAGAGCGTGACGACGGTCTTGCCGGGCCCGAGCTCCTTCGCGATCTCGACCGCCGCCCAGGCAGCGGTGCCGCCCGAGCCGCCGACCAGCAGCCCTTCCTCGCGGGCGAGTCGCCGCGCGGTCAGGAACGAGTCGCGGTCGGAGACGGTCACCCAGCGATCGACGACGGACTTGTCGAGGGTCTTCGGATAGAAGTCCTCGCCGATCCCCTCGACGAGGTACGGGTGCTGCTTCTCCGGGCCGGAGGTGTAGATCGAGCCCTCGGGATCGGCGCCGACGATCAGCACCTCGGGCTTCTGCTCCTTCACGTAGCGCGCGGTGCCGGTGATCGTGCCGCCGGTGCCGACCGCGATCACGAGCGCGTCGAGCTCGCCGCCGGTCTGCTCGAGGATCTCGGGGCCGGTCGTCTCGTAGTGGGCCCGCGGGTTCGCCTCGTTCGTGTACTGGTCGGGCTTGAACGCGCCCGGGATCTCCTCGGCGAGGCGGTCGGAGACCGAGTAGTAGCTCTCCGGCGACTCGGGCGCGACCGCGTAGGGGCAGATGATCACCTCCGCGCCGAAGGCCTTCAGGAGCGAGATCTTCTCGCGGCTCATCTTGTCCGGCATCGTGAAGATGCAGCGGTAGCCCTTCAGCGCGGCGACGATCGCGAGGCCGGTGCCGGTGTTCCCCGAGGTCGGCTCGACGATCGTCCCGCCCGGCTTGAGCTTCCCCTCGCGCTCGGCCGCCTCGACCATCGTGATCGCGATTCGGTCCTTGATCGAGCCGCCCGGGTTGAGGAATTCGAGCTTGGCCAGCACCGTTGCAGCGTCCGTGGGGACGATGCGCTGGAGGCGGACGACCGGCGTGTGGCCGACCAGGTCGAGCAGGGACGGATACTCCCGCGGCATGGGGCAAACATAACGGCGGAAGGAGAGCTCAAGTGAAGATCGCGACCATCGGCAGGGGCAACGTCGGCGGCGGGCTCGCCGACTTCTGGGAGAAGGCCGGCCACGAGGTGCAGCGGATCGGAAGCGACGGGGGAGACGTCTCCGGCGCCGACGCGGTGCTCCTCGCGGTGCCGTCCGGGGCGATCCAGGACGCGCTCGCGAGCGTGAGCGGGCTCGAGGGGAAGGTGCTGATCGACGCGACCAACCTCGTCCAGGGCGAGCGGCCGGGCGGGCTCGACTCGCTCTCGGCCTACGTCAAGCAGGTGACCGGCGCGCACGTCGCGAAGGCGTTCAACACCGTCTTCGCGCGGCTCTACGACAAGGTCGCGGAGCAGGAGACGCCGCCGGGCTGCCTCTACTGCGGCGACGACGAGGCGAAGGAGACGACCGCGCAGCTGATCCGCGACGCCGGCTACGAGCCGATCGACGCGGGCGGGCTCGAGAACGCGCGCTTGCTCGAGGACTTCCTGAAGGCCGAGTTCGCCGCGTCGAGCGCGGGCCTCGGGCCGTTCTTCTACCGCTTCGAGGTGCCCTAGGTCGACGCGGCCTCCGGCTGCGCCTCGGGCACCGCCACGTGCGTGCCGCGCAGGAGAACGAACGCGAGGATCGCTCCGAGCACGGCCAGCCCGATCAGCGCCCAGAACGCATCCTGGTAGCCGGAGGTAAAGGCCACGGCCTGCGAATGGCCGCTCTGCAGCAGCGTCTTCGCGCTCGAGACGAAGATCGTCGAGGCGAGCGCGATCCCGATCGCTCCTCCGACCTGCTGGTTCGTGTTGATCAGCCCCGACGCGAGGCCGGCGTCGCTCGGCTCGACCTGCGCCAGCGCGGCGATCGTCACGGGGACGAACGAGAAGGCGAGCCCGAGCGCGAAGAGCAGGTACGGCGGCAGCAGGTCCGGCCAGAAGTGCCCGTGCACCGGGAGCTGCGTGTACCAGACCATCGACCCCGCCAGGACGAGCAGGCCCGTGACGATCACAGGGCGCGGCCCGAAGCGCGTCGTCAGCGCCTGCGCGACGCCTGCCCAGATCACGGTCGTCCCGGCGGTCGCCAGGAACGTGATGCCCGTCTTCAGCGCTGACCAGCCGAGCACCTGCTGCACGTAGAGGGTCAAGACCAGGAAGTTCGCGAAGATCACCGCGCCGAGGAGGAAGCCGACCACGTTGGCGGCGAGCACCGACCGGATCCGGAAGATCCGGAACGGCATCAGCGGCGCGCGGCTGCGCAGCTCGATCGCGGTGAAGACCGCGAGGAGCGCAACCGAGGCGATCAGCAGCACGATCGTGCGCGTGGAGCCCCAGCCGACGTCGGGCGCCTTCGAGATCGCGTAGACGAGCAGCGCGAGGCCGCTGGTGACCGTGATCGCGCCCGCGACGTCGAACCGGCGGTGGCCGAGCTCGGCACGGCTCTCCGGGACGAACGGCAGCGTCAGCCCGAAGACGAGCGCTCCGACGGGAACGTTGACGTAGAAGATCCACTGCCAGCCGAGGTACTTGGTGATGATCCCGCCGAAGAGGACGCCGGCCGCCGCGCCCGAGCCGCCGAGCGCGCCCCAGATTCCCAACGCCTTGTTCCGCTCGGCGCCCTCACGGAAGGTCGTCGTCACGATCGAGAGAGCCGCCGGCGAGATGATCGCCGCGCCGATTCCCTGCACGGCTCGGGCTCCGATCAGGACGCCGATGTTGCCGGCGAGGCCGCAGACGAGCGAGGCGACGGTGAAGAGCGTCAGGCCGACGAGGAAGATCCGCTTGCGCCCGAGCAGGTCCGCCATCCGCCCGCCGAGCAGCAGGAAGCCGCCGAAGGTGATCGCGTAGGCGATCAGCACCCACTGGACGGTCGTCTCGGTGACGTTCAGGTCCTTCTCGATCGAAGGGAGCGCGACATTGACGATCGCGACGTCGAGGACGGTCATGAAGAACGCTGCGCCCACGATCGCGAGCGTCAGCCAGCGGCGGCTATCGGCGGACATGCAGGATCTCCTCCCTGGTCGGTTGCAGGTGAGAACGCGGCTCGGGCAGAACCTATTTCAGTTGCCGGACAGTCGCCACCGATGTGACACTGCAGGCGTGTCTGGGGGAGCGCAACGGATCTTCCTTGTCTTGCCGGTGGCGGCCGTCGTCGTCGCAGTCGCGGCTGCCGGCGGCCAGGCGCGCCGCGGGGCGGATGCTTCCTGTCCGGCGCAAGGCGTCGATCCAGCGTACGCGGCGTCGGTCAACGCGGCGCTCGCCGCGCGCCAGGACGTGTGGGGCGACCAGCTCCTGGCGACGCCCGGAGGACCGACCTACGCGGCTGCCCGCCGCTATCTGCACCCGCTCATGCTGGTCGGGCCGCCGGCGGGGACCGACCCGCGCCGGCTGACCGACTCCGGCGCCTACTACCTCGCCTTCGGCCGGCCGGACGGGAACACCGGCGCGACACGGCTCGACCTGCACGTGGCCGACGGGAGCCAGATCGTCTCGCAGCGTGTCCGCGGGCCGAGCCTCTCCGTCGACGTCGGCGCGGGCGAACGCTACGGCTCGTGCCTTGCGCGCCTTGCACCGGCCGCAGCTCGGAGGCGGCTACCTGCCGATCCTGCGGACGCGCTACGTCGACGCGCAGGGCGTGCGCTACCGCCAGGAATCGTTCGCGACGTACATTCCGCAGACGCGCTCGCTCGTCAGCTTCGTCCGCGTGACGGCAGGCCCGAAAGGGCGTGTTCGGCTGACCGCGTCGCTCGAGGGGGCGCTGCACAGGGTCGGGAACCAGCTGCGCGTCGGCCGCAAGACGGCCCTCGTCTTCGGAGCGGGTGCCCGTGTGAGCGGCCGGAGCGTGACCTTTCGAGACCGGCGCACGGTCTACGCGGCCTGGATCTCGAAGCCCTCGCTGACGAAGCCGTTCCGCCTCGACGCGGCCGCTTACCTGCGCGCCAGGCGCTCCGTGTCGGCGTACTGGCACCGGCGGCTCGCGGCCGGCGCGACGATCGCGGTTCCCGAGCGGGTCGTGATGAACGCCGAGCGGAACCTGCTGATCCAGGACCTGACGCACGCCTGGCGCTACAGCCTCGCCAATCCGTACGAGCGCTTCTCATGGGAACTGCCCGACGTCGCCGAGGTGATGGGCGCGTACGGCTTCACGGGCGTCGAGCGCGCGATCCTGGCGAAGTCGTTCCGGCACGGGAGCTTCTTCCCCAACCGCGCCGACGGCGAGCGCATGAGCGGGGTCGCCGACTACTACCTGCGGACGCACGACGCGGCCTTCGTCCGCGCCGAGTCTCCCGCGCTCGCGCTGGCGCTCCAGCGCTTCGAGCTCCAGCTCGCCATGGACCCGAACGGCCTGCTCTTCCCGGAGCGCTACGGCTACGACGTCCCTACTGCGATCTACGGCCTGCACGACCAGGCACTCGTCCTGCAGGGCCTGCGAGGGATGGCCGAGGTCTGGGCACAGGTCGGCGAGGTCGCGCTCGCGGAGCCGGCGACCGCCACCGCGGACCGGCTCGAGGCGGGCCTGCGCGCGGCGGTCCGCTCCTCCCAGCGGACGCTCCCGGACGGCTCGCTCTTCGTCCCCATCTCGCTCCTCGATCCGAGCGAGCAGCCGTACGACGCGGTCACCGAGTCGCTCCCGGGCAGCTACTGGAACCTCGTCATGCCGTACGCGCTCGCGTCCGGCCTCTTCGCTCCGGGCAGCCCCGAGGCGACGGGGCTGCTCCGCTACATGGCCGACCACGGCTCGCGCCTGCTCGGGCTCGTCCGCTTCCGGGCCTTCATGAACAGCGGCAAGCCGGGCTACCGCGCGCCCGGAGTCGATGACGTCTACGGCACCAACTACGCCCGCTTCCTCGCCGATAACGGGCAGGCCGACCAGCTCATCCTCAGCCTCTACGGCAAGCTCGGCGCGGACATGACCCCGAACACCTTCGTCTCCGGCGAGGGCTCGACGGTCGGACCGGTGGAAGGCGAGTACTACCGCTCGATGTTCCGGCCGCCGAACAGCGTCAACAACTCGTTCTTCCTCGAGACCCTGCGGCTGCTGCTCGTCCACGAGACGCGCGACGAGCTCGGGATGCCGAACGGGCTCGAGCTCGCGTACTCGACGCCGCGCCGCTGGCTCCTGCCAGGCGAGACGATCTCGGTGCGGAGGGTGCAGACGAGCTTCGGCGCGCTCTCGTACACGGTCAGGGCACGGAAGGGATCGGTGCGCGTCTCGCTGGACGTCCCGAGGCGGATCGGCTCGGCGACGCTGAGGCTCCGCCTGCGCGTGCCGCTCGCAGAGCGCATCACGCGCGTCACGGTCGGCGGCCGCTCGTTCGAGCGCTACGACGCCGGTACGCAGACGATCGACCTGACCGGCCTGCGCGGCCATGTCGTCGCGGTCGCGACCGTCAGTGGCGGAAGTGGCGCCGGTGGGTGAAGACCATCGTCGCGCCCGCGCGCTCGACGGCTTCGATCACCTCTGAGTCGCGCTTCGAGCCGCCCGGCTGGATGATCGCGGTGGCGCCCGCGCCGAGCGCAAGCTGAGGCCCGTCGGCGAACGGGAAATACGCGTCCGAGGCGAGCACGGCGCCGGCGGTCGAGTGTTCGTGCTCGCGCGCCTTCTCGAGCGCGATCCGCACGGCGTCGACGCGGCTCATCTGGCCCGCGCCGATCCCGATCGTCTGCAGGTCGCGGGCGAGCACGATCGCGTTCGAGCCGACGTGCTTGCAGACGCGCCAGGCGAAGAGCAGATCGCCCCAGGCCAGCTCGTCGGGCGCGCCGCAGACGACCTCCATCCCCTCGCGGTCGTCGATGTCCCAGTCGCGCTCCTGCACCAGGAGCCCGCCGAGCACTCGCCGGTAGTCGCGCTCGCCGGGGTTGGAGAGGCGCCGCTCCCGGTCCTCGAGGATGCGCGTGCCAGGCTTCACGCGCAGCTGCGCCAGTGCCGCGTCGTCGTAACCGGGCGCGAACAGCACCTCGACGAACTGCTCCGCCAGCCGTTCTCCGAGCGCCTCGCTGACCGGCCGGTTGAGCACGACCACGCCGCCGTAAGCCGAGAGCGGGTCGGCCGCGAGGGCGCGCTCGTACGCCTGCTCGATCGAGCCCGCGACGGCGACCCCGCACGGGTTCGCGTGCTTGACGATCACGCAGGCCGGCAGCTCGAACTCGCGCGCCACCAGGCGAGCCGCCGAGAGGTCGTTCAGGTTGTTGAACGAGAGCTCGCGCCCGTGCAGCTGCTCGACCATCGAGAGCAGGTGCCGCCGCGCGCCGATCTCCGAGTAGTAAGCCGCGCGCTGGTGCGGGTTCTCGCCGTAGGCAAGCTCGCGCTCCATCGCGAAGACCGGCTGGAACGATCCGGGGAACACCTCCGCCGCGCTGAACCAGCCGGAGATCGCCGCCTCGTAGGCCGCGGTGACCTCGAACGCCTCGGCCGCCAGCCGCCGCCGCGTGTCGAGCGAGAGCTCGCCAGTCGCGCGCAGCTCGGCGAGCACCTCCGGGTAGCGCTCGGGCCTGGAGACGGGCGCCACGTGCGCGAAGTTCTTCGCCGCCGCGCGCAGCATCGCGGGCCCGCCGATGTCGATCATCTCGACGGCGTCCTCCTCGCGGACGCCGCGCTTCGCGATCACGTCCTGGAACGGGTAGAGGTTGACGCAGACGAGGTCGAACGGCTCGATCTCGTGCTCGTCGAGCGAGGCCTGGTCGTCCTCGCGGTCGCGCCGCGCGAGGATCGCTGCGTGGATCCGCGGGTGGAGCGTCTTCACGCGCCCGCCGAGCAGCTCCGGCACCTCCGTCACGTCCTCGACCGGCGTGACCGCGATCCCGAGCTTCTGCAGGAACGACGCGGTGCCGCCGCTCGCCACGATCTCGACACCGAGCTTTTCGAGCTCGCGCGCGAGGTCGTCCAGGCCCGACTTGTCGTAGACCGAGAGGAGCGCCCGCTTGATCATGACCCGATCAGCTCGCCGACGACCTTCGGCAGGAGGCGGTGCTCGGCCGCTTGGACGCGCGCCCGCAGGCTGTGCTCGTCGTCTTCGGGGAGCACCGGTACCGGCTCGGCGGCGATCACCGGGCCGGTGTCGATCCCGCCGTCGACGTAGTGCACGGTCGCCGCGGTCTCGGGGACGCCGGCCGCAAGCACGTCGTCGATCGGGTGCGGGCCGGGGAAGTCGGGGAGCGGGGCGGAGTGCGTGTTGATCACGCGGCCCGGGAAGCGCTCGAGGAAGCAGCGCCGAAGGAGGTGCATGTAACCGGCGCACACGACCAGGTCGACGCCGCGCTCTGCGAGCCAGTCGGCCATCGCCGCGTCGCGCGCCTCGCGGTCGGGGTAGTCGTCGACATCGAAGGCTCGAGTCGTGATGCCGGCCTGCTCGGCCCGCTCGATCGCGCGCACGCCGGCCTTGTTGCTCGCCACGGCGACGATCGGCAGCCCGGCGTCGATCAGCGCCTGCAGGTTCGTCCCCTCGCCGCTGACCAGGACGCCGATCACGTCAGCCGTCCGATCACATGCGCGCCGTCCGGCGCCTCCGGGACGACCGCGCACATCCCGATCCCGCAGTTGAAGACGCGCCGCAGCTCGTCCTCCTCCACGCCTTGCTCGGCCAGCCACGCGAAGACCGGCGGCCGCTCCCAGGAATCCCAGTCGAGCTCGACGCCGACACCTTCCGGGAGCACGCGGGTCAGGTTGCCGAGGATCCCGCCGCCGGTCACGTGCGCGAGCGCCTTCACGTCGGCCTGCGCGCGGAGCTCGCGCACCTCGTCCACGTAGAGCCGGTGTGGCGCGAGCAGGAGATCGGCGTCGAAGTCGCCGTCGCCCACGAGCTCGCGGACGAGCGAGAACCCGTTCGTGTGGAGCCCCGACGAGGCCAGTCCGAGCACGAGGTCGCCCGCCTCGCAGCGGGAGCCGTCGATCAGGTCGTCGCGCTCGACGAGCCCGACGCAGGTGCCCGCAAAGTCGAGCTCCTCCTCGCGGTAGACGCCCGGCAGCTCCGCGGTCTCGCCCGCCGATCAGCGCGCAGCCCGCCTCGCGGCAGACCTCGGCGGCGCCCTCGACCAGCTCCGCGACCTGCTCGAGGTCGAGCCGGTGCGCGGCGACGTAGTCGAGCACGAACAACGGCTCCGCGCCGGTCGTGATCACATCGTCGATGCAGTGCGCCGCGAGATCGCGCCCCGCGTCGCGCAGCCGTCCCGCGCGCCGCGAGAGCACGAGCTTCGAGCCTACGCCGTCGGTCGAAGCGGCAAGGAACCGCCCTTCGTCGAGCGGGTAGAGCCCGGCGAAGGCGCCGAACCCCTCGGCGCCGGTCGACTCGACCGCTGCGCGCAACCGCTCGACGACCGCGTCGGCGGCAGCGAGCGAGACCCCGGCCTCCTCGTAGGTCCTGGCCTTCATCTCGGGCGAGTCTAAAGGTCGAATCGGCGACGACTCACGGCGCGGGCACCGGCCGCCGCCCGAGGAAGTTGTCGTGCTCGGCCGACGCCTTTCGGGTGGCGACTGTCATCCATCGCGTTCCGTCCCAGCGGAGGAACGTCCGGACCCGATAGTCGGGGCAGCACATCGAGCTCTGGGGCCCGTAGCGGGGCTCGTCGAACCAGACGAGCCCTCTCCGGGCACCCCAGGCGGTCTCCACGATCGAGCGGCCCGGCGTGCCTATTCCCGGCGACCATTCGTAGAGCCGGCTGCCGTAGATCAGTCTCATCCGGCCGGTCTGGTCCGCAAAGACTGCAGCTGTCGCTGCGGCGTGATTGCAGACGTTGCATTCGATCGTCACGAGGAGATCGCGGTGCCCGTCGCCGGTGACGTCGGCAGTCCGCACGGAGGTCGGCTGGAACGGGAACGGCGAGTGGCTGAAGAGCGTCGTGTGACCGCCGTGGCGCCAGACCATCAGCGCGTAGCAACGACCGACGGGGTTGCCTTTGAAGAGGCGGCAGCCGCGACGAGACCAGCCGACCACCACCTCCGCGACGCCTGTCCCGGCGGGGACGCGCCAGACGTGCTCGATCTTCCCGCCTGCAGGCACCAACCGGGAGTCACTCCGACTCGAGCCCGAAAGTGGAAACGTGCAGCCGGTCAAGACGAGGACGGCGGGCAGAAGCAGCCAGCCTTTCACGCAAAAACCTCGCCGTACAGCTCGGGCCGGCCCCGCGGGCCGCCGGGGAGGAACCGAACCGTCGCGTCGCCGATCTCGACCTCGCCGTCGTAGCCCGGCAGGTCGAGCAGCTGCATCAGCGCTCCCGCCTTCGCGCCGGGGTCGTCGGCCTTCAGCTGAAGCTCCGAGAGCCGGAGCTCGCCCGAGTTGGCGAGGACGTCGTCGATCCAGTCGCGCTGAGGATGTATCTCCACGCGGTAGCCGGCGTCCGTCGCCACGAATGTGCGGCGGCCCGGGGTACTCCTGGCACGCGGTAGTGGAGCTCCGTCGCGCGCTCCAGAACCTCCTGAAACCATTCGTCGTCGTCGAGCGCGATCCCGACGTGGTTGACGCGCGGC
>CAVWKS010000024.1:0-119658 GCA_963755635.1 uncultured Actinomycetes bacterium
TGTCCAGGATAGGTGGGAGGCTTTGAAGCGGCGGCGCCAGCCGTCGTGGAGCCACCCTTGGGATACCACCCTTCGCGTTCTGGGCTTCTAACCCGATGCCGTAATCCGGGTCGGGAACAGCATCTGGTGGGTAGTTTGACTGGGGCGGTCGCCTCCCAAAATGTAACGGAGGCGTGCAAAGGTTCCCTCAGCACGGTTGGAAATCGTGCGTAGAGTGCAAAGGCAAAAGGGAGCTTGACTGCGAGACTGACAAGTCGAGCAGGTGCGAAAGCAGGTCTTAGTGATCCGACGGTAGAGAGTGGAATTGCCGTCGCTCAACGGATAAAAGGTACTCCGGGGATAACAGGCTTATCCTTCCCAAGAGTCCACATCGACGGAAGGGTTTGGCACCTCGATGTCGGCTCGGCGCATCCTGGGGCCGGAGTAGGTCCCAAGGGTTGGGCTGTTCGCCCATTAAAGCGTTACGCGAGCTGGGTTCAGAACGTCGTGAGACAGTTCGGTCCCTATCCACCATGGGCGCTGGAAGCTTGAGAGGAGTCGTCCTCAGTACGAGAGGACCGGGACGAACAGACCTCTGGTGTATCAGTCGTCGTGCCAACGGCGCTGCTGATTAGCCACGTCTGGATGGGATAACCGCTGAAAGCATCTAAGCGGGAAGCCCACCTCGAGATGAGGCTTCCCATCCCCTTCGAGGGAGTAAGGGCCGTGGGAGACCACCACGTTGATAGGCGGGACGTGTAAGCGCAGCAATGCGTTCAGCGGACCCGTACTAATTGCCCGAGGTCTTGATTTGAATACGTTGTGTCGCTATGGAGTTTTGAGGGTGCGCTTTTCGCGCCTCCCTGACAATTTCGGCGGCGATAGCGGCGGGGGTACACCTCTTCCCATTCCGAACAGAGAAGTTAAGCCCGCCAGCGCCGATGGTACTCGGAGGGCAACCTCCCGGGAGAGTAGGTCGCCGCCGACTTATTTCAAGAGGCCGCTTCGGGCGGCCTCTTTCATGGTCCCATACCATCGCGCGCATGGAGATCCGAGACGACGAGCTCGTGCTCAGGCCGATCGAAGCCCGAGACGCCGGCGCGATCGCCGCAGGCCTCGCGGATCCCGAGACGTCGCGATTCATGCTCAAGATCCCGACTCCCTACAGCCCCCGAGATGCCGAGGCCTGGGTCGAGCGCTGCGAGCAGGTCTGGCGAGAAGGGACGTCGTACCCGTTCGCGATTGTCGGCGCTGTCGACGACGCATTTCTCGGTTCGATCGAGCTGACCGGCGACTCCACCATCGGGTACTGGGTCGCGCCTGACGCCCAGGGGCGCGGCGTCGCGACGCGCGCACTGAAGTTGCTCTGCGGTTGGGCCCGACAGCGCCCGCTTCGTCTCACGACGCACCCGGACAACATCGCCTCGCAGCGAGTTGCAGCGAAGGCCGGCTTTCGCCGCATCGGGACGATGACCGAGCAGCTGCGCTTTCGCGACGGCGAGCGCGAGTCGATCCTCTTCGAACTTCGCTAGCCGCTAGGCCGCGCGCAGCTTGTCGCGCCAGTCGGGGTCGAGCTCGCGCAGGCGCCGCACGCGCTCGCCGACGGGCGGGTGCGTGACGAAGAGCGCGCCGAGCCCTTCCTCGGCGAACGGGTTGAACGTGTAGAGCGGCTCCGTCGCAGGGTTGGCCCGGAACTCGACGAGCTGCGCGGCCTGCTCGAGCCGGATCAGCGCGTCGGCGAGCCCATGCGGCGAGCCGCAGAGGCCGGCGGCCGTGCGATCGGCCATGAACTCGCGCTTCGGCGAGAGCAGCAGGTGGACGAATGCGGCCGCGACCGGGCCGAGCACGAAGAGGAGCGCCCGCTGCATCCATCCGCCGATCCGGCTGAGCTCGATCAGCGCACCGGCGAGCACGACCGCGGTCGTCTGCAGGAGCAGGTCGCGGTTGCGTACGTGCGCGAGCTCGTGTGCGAGCACGCCCTCGAGCTCGGCGGGGGTTGCCGCCCCGAGTAGCCCGCGGCTGACCGCGATCGCCGCGCCGCGCGGGCCGCGACCCGCGCTGAGCGCGCGCGGATGTCCGTCAGGCAGGAGATAGAGCTTGGGCTTCGGTAGCACGGCGGCAGTCGCCAGACGCGCAAGGGTCGAGTGCAGTGCCGGCGCCTCGCCGAGCGGCAGCTCACGCGCCCCGACCATCCCGAGGGCGACACGGTCCGCGTACCAGTACGCCGCCGCTGCGACGAGCGCGCCGAAGAAGACGAGCAGCGAGGCGAGGCGGTAGCCGCCGAGCGCCCAGCCGATCGCCGCGAGCGCAGCGCATCCGCCGAGCAGTATCAGCCAGACCTTGAGGATGTTCCAGAAGACGACGAGCCGAAAGCGCACTAACCGTCCTGCTGCTCGTCGTCCTCGAGCCCGCGCGGCGGCCAGTCGGGCTCGGGCGCGTCGCAGCGGCTCGAGCAGTGGAGCGAGGCGATGTTCTGGAGCGGGATCAGGATGTGCCCGTTCAGCTCGATGTGCGCGACATCTTCGACGAGGCAGTACGCGGTGAGCACCCCGTCCTGGTAGTCGCCCCCGAAGAGCGCGACCTCGACCTGCTCGCCCTTGTACTTGTTGGTGTAGTCGTCCACGGCGACTCAGTCTATTTCCCGCAGGGCGCCGCCAACGGCTTCGAGCCGGAGGACGTGGCAGTTGGCGATCCGGTCGACGCCGTCGGTGCCGCAATGCCGCAGCACGGCTCGGAGCGGCCCGCCGTGTGAGACGACGAGCACCGTGCCCGTCGGGTGCTCGTCCGCGATCCGGCTGAGCGCGCCGAGAATTCGGCGGTCGAGCTCGTCGCGGGACTCCCCGTCTCCGAGGACGCCGTCGGCGACCTCCTCGGGAAAGCGCTCGTGGATCTCGTCGTCCGTCAGGCCCTCCCAACTGCCGAAGTGCCGCTCGCGGAGCTCCGGTCAGCGCGGTCACCTCGAGTCCGCGGGCCCCGGCGACGATGCGCGCCGTCTCCTGCGCGCGGGAGAGGTCGCTCGAGTAGACGGCCTCGAGCTCTTCATCGGCGAGCTCCGCGGCAAGGCCGCGTGCCTGCTCGCGGCCGGTCTCGTTGAGCGGCCGGTCGGCGTGGCCCTGGAGGCGCCGGTTCAGATTCCAGTCCGTCTCGCCGTGGCGCACGAGGAGAATCCGGGTCACCCGGTTAGGCTAGCGACCCGATGGACCTCGGCCTCAGCGATCGCCTCTGCCTCGTCACCGGCTCGACCGGCGGCATCGGGCTGGCGACGGCGAGGCTGCTGGTCGAGGAGGGCGCCCGCGTCGTGACCTGCGGGCGGAGCGAGCCGCCGGGCATCGGCGAGGCGCTGCACGTGCAGGCCGATCTCTCCCAGCCGGGCGAGCCCGAGCGGGTCGTCGCCGAGGCCGGCCCGGTCGACGTGCTCGTCAACAACGCCGGCTACGCGGAGCAGCGCGACTTCCTCGAGGTGACCGACGAGCAGTGGGAGGCGGTCTGGCAACTGAACGTGATGAGTTATGTCCGCGCGATCCGAGCGGCGGTGCCGGCGATGCGTGAGCGCGACGGCGGCGTGATCGTGAACGTGGCGTCCACGGCGGGCAAGCGTCCCTCGACCGGAATGCCCGACTACTCGGTGACGAAGGCGGCGGTGCTATCACTGTCCCGGCTTGTGGCCGACCTCTATGCGGGCGACGGCGTCCGCTGCAACGCGATCTCGCCCGGGCCGACGGCCACGGAGGCGTGGCTCGGGGATGGCGGCCTGGCCGACCAGCAGGCGGGTCGCAGCGGCAAGAGCCGGGAGGAGGTACTCGAGGCGGTGGGCAAGGGCCGGCCGCTCGGCCGGCTCGCGGAGCCCGAGGAGATCGCCGCGGTGATCGCGTTCCTCTGCTCCGACCGAGCCTCGTACGTCACCGGCGCGGCGTGGAGCGCGGACGGCGGCACCGTGCCGATCATCATCTGACTTGCTGCGCGGACCCGCGCGGCCGCTGTGGAGCAATTGACACGCATTCGGCCCCAAGCGGTGACCCACGCGTGAACGCTTCGCCGGTAACGTCGACCGCGAGGGAGGTGGGAAGCAAGCCCCACCCAATTGAAGGGTGGGGGATGGCCCGGGGTCACGCGATGTCGCGCGGCGACGCGGGGACTCGGGTGTAGTCGCTGCCCGGTTGAATGACTAGCATCGGCGGGGTGCCGGAGCTTGCCGGAACGGTCGCTGACGCCTTCGAGGCGGGCGTGCGCGAGCACGAAGAGCGGTGGCTCTCGCCGCTCGCGGTTCGCTCCTACGAAACACGAGGCCGGGCCGAGCCCGAGGAGGAGTGCCGGCTGCGCACGCCGTTCCAGCGGGACCGCGACCGGATCGTCCACGCCAAGGCGTTCCGTCGCCTGATGCACAAGACGCAGGTCTTCATCGACCCCTCCGGCGACCACTACCGCACCCGGTTGACGCACACGCTCGAGACGACCGGCATCTCGCGCGGGGTCGCCCGCGCGCTCAAGCTGAACGAGGACCTCGTCGAGGCGATCGGCCTCGGCCACGATCTCGGGCCACACGCCGTTCGGCCACGCGGGCGAGGAGGCCCTCGACGAGTTGCTCCAGGAGCGCTTCGGCCGGGGCTTCCACCACAACGAGCACTCGCTTCGAGTCGTCGACGTGCTCGAGCGCGACGGACGCGGTCTCAACCTGACCGCCGAGGTGCGCGACGGCATCCTCAACCACACAGGCCCCAACGAGCCCGACACGCTCGAGGGCAAGATCGTCCGCCTCGTCGACCGCGTCGCCTACATCAACCACGACATCGACGACGCGGTCCGCGCCGGAGTGCTCGACCCCGCAGATCTCCCGCGCGAGGAGATCGACCTCCTCGGCCCGACGGGCTCGCGCCGGATCGACACCCTCGTTCACGACCTCGTCGAGACCTCCGCGCGCGACGGCGACATCCGCCAGACCGAGGCGATCGGCCACGCGATGCTCACGCTTCGCTCGTTCATGTTCGACCACGTCTACCTCGCCGAGACCGCCCGCGCCGAACACACGCGCGCCCGCGTGACCATCCAGCAGATCTTCGACCACCTCGTCGAGCGCGGCGATCCGGTAGACGACGTGGTGGACTACGTCGCGGGCATGACCGATCGCTTCGCACTCAACTACGCCGAGACGCTCGGCTGATGGCACGGATCCGCGAGGCATCGGTCCGCGAGGCCGTCGAAGCGGCCGACATGGTCGAGGTCGTCTCGGCGCGAACGCAGCTCCGCCGCTCGGGTGTGCGCTACACCGGCCTCTGTCCCTTCCACGACGAGAAGACGCCGAGCTTCTCCGTCAACCCGGCCGACAAGCTCTTTTACTGCTTCGGCTGCGGCAAGGGCGGCGACCTGATCACGTTCGTGCGCGAGACCGAGCAGCTCGACTTCGCGCAGGCGGTCGAATGGCTCGCAGAGCGCTACCGGGTGTCGCTCGAGTACGAGGAATCGTCGCCGCAGCAGGACGCCGAGCGAAGCCGCCGGGAACGCCTCTTCGCGCTGCTCGAGCAGGCAACGAGCTTCTACGAGCGCTACCTCTGGGATGCGGCCTCCGGCGGCCCGGCCCGCGAGTATCTCGAGAGCCGCGCCCTCGGCGAGGAGATCTGCCGTGAGTACCGGCTCGGCCTCGCGCCCGGCGGCCAGACGCTGGCGCGCAAGGCCCGCGAGAAGGGCTTCACGCAGGCCGAGCTGGCCGCCGCCGGTCTCGTCAACCGGCGCGGGAACGACTACTTCTCGGGCCGGTTGCTTTTCCCGCTCGCCGACGCGCGCGGTCGCGTGCGGGGGTTCCAGGCGCGCAAGCTGCGCGAGGACGACCCGCTGCGGGCGAAGTACGTCAACTCGCCGGAGGGGGAGCTCTTTCGCAAGGGCGATCTCCTGTACGGGCTCGACCGGGCCCGCGCTGCGATCACGAAGCAGGAGCGGGCAATCGTCGTCGAGGGCAACCCCGACGTGCTCGCCCTGCGGCAGGCCGGGGTCGAGCCGGTCGTCGCGCCGATGGGGACAGCGCTGACCGAGCGCCAGCTGAAGGAGCTCTCGCGCCTGGCGCACAAGGTCTACCTCTGTTTTGACGGCGACGCGGCCGGCGAGGCGGCGACGCTGCGCGGGATGGAGCTCGCAGCCGCCCAGGGTTTCGACGTGCGCGTGGTCGCGCTGCCGCCGGGAACCGACCCTGCGGACGAGCCGGACGGGTTCGAGGAGCGGCTGGCGCGGGCCGAGAGCTACATCGGCTACCGCGTCCGGCTGGAGATCGAGCGTGCGCCGGACCGCCAGGAGGCGTTCGTCCGCGTGCGGGAGGTTCTCTCCCGGTTCGGTGAGGATTCCCCGGAGCGGCAGGACGCGGTGCGGCTCGCGGCCGACCGGCTCGACCTGCCGAAGGAGACGCAGGCCGGTCTCGCTCCCGGCACACGCTCCGGCGCCACCGGGGTGCTCTCGCCGCGACTCCTCGAGGCGGGCGCGCGGCTCGAGCGCGATGCGCTGGCAGGCGTCGCGGCGCATCCCGACCTGCACGACGTGCTCGCCGGGCTCGGCCCCGAGCACTTCGACTCCGATCTCCACCAGCGCGTGCGAGCCCATCTGCTCGAGCCCGGGGAGGTCGACGAGGAGCTCGTCCCCGTGCTCGCGGAGCTCGACGCCCGCGCAGCCGAAGGCGGAATCGACGACGAGACGGCCAAGGAGCTCCTGCTCCGCCTGCGCGAGCGCCAGCTCCGGCGCGAGCTCTCGACGGCGTCCCCGGAGCGGACGAAAGAGCTCCAAGAACAGCTCGAGAAGATCCGCGCGACCGCGTCGAGCCTCGCCTGAGCGAGCGGTCGCGCTCCCGGAACTCGGACCCGGTACCCGCTTCGCCCGAACAGCGGCGGGAACAACCGCACGAAGGAGCAGCTCTACAACCAGGCCAAGCGGCTGAAGATCGAGGGCCGCTCGAGCATGAGCAAGGCGCAAGTCGAGCGCGCCATCAGCCGCGCCCGGTCTTAAGGCGAGCGGCCAGCGTCTTTGTCGGCGCGGGCCGCTCCTCGCCCTCAAGCGCAGGCAAGACCCCGGCTACAATTCGAGCCGCTGAGCACCGTTCCCCGGTAGCTCAATTGGCAGAGCATCCGGCTGTTAACCGGAGGGTTGTTGGTTCGAGTCCAACCCGGGGAGTCGGCGTGGGGGAACCCCGGTTCCCCCACGAGCCCATTCCTTCGGTCTGGCCTGAACGCAGACCGCAATTCCGGCCTTTCCGGAGCGTCTACTGGGTACGCAACCGAAACGGGGGGTTGAAGGATGCGCAAGCTCATGGTGTTCATCGCCGCGCTCGCCGTTCTCGGCGTGGCCGGCGTCGCCGGCGCGGCGAAACCGCCCTCGGTGACGATCTCGGTCTCACGACCGGTGGTCGTCTACGGCGGGACCGTCAAGCTGTCCGGCAAGGTGTCAAGCCACGCGACCGGCGAGCAGGTGGCCGTGCTGGCCAAGGCCTACGGGTCATCGAGCTACACGCCGCTCGACGTCGCCACGACGACTGGCGGTGGTGCCTGGAGCGACCAGGTCTCGCCGCAGATCCTGACGAGCTACACGGCGAAATGGGGCCCCACGACGAGCGCGTCCGTCACCGTGAAGGTGCGGCCGCAGATCGTGCTTACGTACAACAACCGCACCGTGAGGAGGGGCACGTTCTCCGTCCAGGTGAACGGCGCCCGCTCGTTCGCAGGCAAGCACGTCCTGGTTCAGCGGCTCGGTTCCACCGGCCCGCAGACGGTCAAGCGCGTCGTGCTCGACTCGAGCTCCTCGGCGACGTTCATGATTCGGCTCCCGAAGCGCCGGGTGCGAGTGCGCGTCGTGATGCCGTCCTCTCAGGCGGCGCCGGGGTACCTGGCCGGCTACAGCAACGTCTGGAAGAGCTCGTAAGGCAGTAACTCGAGGCCGGGGCGCGTAGGCGCCTCGGCCTTCCCTCTTCCGCCCGGCTGGCGTCCGCGGGAGCCGAGGGCTACTCTTGACGCGCATGCTCCGGTCGGCTGCGCTGGCCTTCGGGCTCGCCCTCGCCGCCGCCGGCTCCGCATCCGCAGAGCTCGTGGCGCGCGGTGTTCAGGACGGGGCGCTTGCGCTGGGGCCGAAGGGGACGCCGTACGTGGCCTTCATGCGCTCCGGGAAGGTGGTTGTCGCGCAACGCCGGGCGAGGCGCTGGCGGTCGGAGACAGCCGCGGCCGTCGGATCCGGCTGGCAGGTTCGCGCCTTCGCGGTCGGTCGCGCCGGCCCGGTGGTTCTCGTCCAGAGCCCCGATACCCGGCGGATCATGGCGGTGCGGCGGGTGCTGCTCGGCTGGCAGACGATCCGACTCGTCGCGCGGCTGCCGGCAGGGACGCTGCTCGGCTGGCCCGGCCTCACGCTCGACCGTGCGGGGAATCCAATCGTCGCCTACGTCCGCTGGACGCCTGCGAACTTCGCCAGCCGGCTCCTCCTCGCACGCGTGGATGCGGGCGGCCAAGTGCGGGCACAGCGCATAACCGCCGGTGGGTTCCCGCCGGGATACCTCGCGCCGGCTGCAGAGCCGTTGCTCGCGGGCGCGCAAGTCCACGTGCTCGAGTCCTCCGGGTGGCGCGGAAGCGTGGAGACGTTCGAGTGGTACCCCCGCGCGAAGACCTGGACCGGGCTCGGCGTCGATGTGAGCCGCGGCGACTGGCCGCTCGGGCCCGTGCTTGCAGCGCAAGGGAAGAACGGCCTCGTCTACGCGGCCTGGACCGAGTCGATGCTCGGCTTCGGCTTCGTGCCTGTCACGCTCGCGGTACACCGTCTGCACTCGGTCTCCGTGCACTCGGAGTTCGTGCTCGACCGGGCGCTGACGACCGCGCTCGCGCTTCCCGCGAGCGGGCCCGAGGTCGCGGCGAACGAGTGGGTCGACCAGTCGGACCTCGGGCTCGACGGCAGCGCGGACGTCTGGGCGGGAGTGGTGAAGGGCGCCGGGCGGGTCGAGCTCGACGGCTGGATCGCGGGGCTCGCTGCCCCTCCGAGCGGCGGCCGCGACCTGTTGCTTGCGAGGCCTGAGGGGCTTTCCTGGTTCCACTCGCGCGGCCGGCTGACGACTTCCGTCACGATCGACGCGGCTCCGGCGGCGGGCGGCGTCACCGTGAGCGGCACGGTCGGCGGAATCTCTTCGGGGACGGTCAGGATCTACCGCGAGCACCCGGGCGCGGCGCGGCAGCTCGCCGGCTCGGCGCCGATCGTGGGCGGCTCATATTCGTTCCTCGACCGCGCACCTGTCGAGCCGCTGCTCTACCGCGCCGTCTACACCGACCCGCGCAGCGGGATCCCGTTCGCGGCGCTCCTCCACCCGGACGCTGACTAGCGGCCGCAGGAGCAGACGGTCTCGCCGAGCTCGCGCCGCTCGAAGTGCAGCCCGCAGCGCGCGCAGGTCGCCGGCAGGATCGCCGCGCGCACCAGCAGGGCCCGCATCAGTGCGATCCAGAGGATCAGATACGGGAGAGCGACCACCGGCGAATTCATGCTGGCCCTATCGGCTTGGTCAGGCGAAGGGTTTAGCGGGCTAGAATGGCTGTCGTGACCTGGCTCTCGGTCGTGCTTCTCGCCTGCGCCGTCCTCGCAGTCGTCGGCGCCGAGTGGCCGAGGCTCCGCCAGCACCTGGGCCTCGACGCGCACCGGCGGAGGCGCCGCGCACGCCGCAAGTCGCAGCTGAGGATCGTGCACGGCGACGGCGAGCCCGACGACGCCGAGGACTTCGCGGCGAGCGTCGAGCGCGACCTCGACCAGCTGCCGACGCTCGACGAGTCCGACAGGCGCTAACTACCGGACGACGAAGGTCGTGCTGACCCGCCGCGTGTTCGGCAGCGTGCGGGCGCCGTCCTCGTTGTTCTTCGTCTCCTGGTAGTCGGCCGCCCTGAAGACGAGCTTGTGGCGGCCCCGGGCGAGGCGCCCCGAGACGATTTCTGCGAGACCACGGCGCGGGTCGTAGATCACCGTGTGCAGACGGCCGTCGACCGTCGCGAAGAACGAGTGTGGGTCGACGCCCGAGCCGCGGTCGCGGACCGTGAGCCGAAGCCGGCCGCCCGCGCGGATCGTGCGGGTCAGCAGCCGGACCGCCGGTGGCGTCGTGTCGTTCAGCCAGAAGCGGAAGGTGAACCGACCGGCGGCGCGGCGGCTCGGGGTGTCGAAGACGAGCTGGTACGGGCCGGGAGCGGGACGGAAGACGCCGACGACGGGCTCGGGGCTGTAGAAGCCTTCCTGGTACGGGTTCAGGCGGACCGGCAGCGCCGTGAAGCCGGCGAGCCGGTCCTCGTCGCCCGCTCGGACGATCCTCGGCGAGACAGAGACGCCGCGTGCGTGCGAGACGACGACCGCGCCGGCGTTCGTCACCGCGCCGCGCACGACGAAACGGAAGACCTGCTCCGGCCCGGGCAGGCGGTTGCGGACCCCGATCGCCCACGGGTTACTCGGGAAGCGGTAGCTCGAGACGAGTGCCCGGCCGCGACGCGCGTCGCCGTGGTACGTGCCGGGCCGGCGGAGCAGGCGTCCGGGCTCGCGCGCGAGCGCAGCGGCCGTCACGTGCAGCCAGAACGGGATCTTCCGGGTGTCGGTGCCGCGCGTCAGGACGAGGTAGCCGCTCGCATCCGCCGGCTTGGCGGTGCGCGACGTCGTCGCGCGGAGCGAGACCGCCACCCGGGACGGTGGCCGTCGCCGGCACGACGACGTTCACCCCTCGCACGGAGACGCTCCACAGCACGGACACGTTCCAGGGGCCTGCACCGCCGCCCGCGTCCGCCAGCGAGACGGAGACCGTCCGCGACTGCCCCCGGCGCAGATAGCCGAACGACGCGCTGCTCGGGCTCGCGAACACCAGCGGCTGATCGGCTCGCGGCAGCCAGATCATCCCGCCGCCGGCGCGGGTGGGCGGCGCCGAGCGGCCGTTCGAGGAGATCGGGTTCCCGGTGAGCACGAGCGCCGACTTCACCTGCTGAACGGTCCAGTCCGGGTGCCGCTGCAGCAGCAGCGCGGCGGCGCCCGCGACGTGCGGAGCGGCCATGCTCGTCCCGTCGAACGCCTGCCAGGTGCCATAGCGCGCCGGCACCGAGGACAGGATCGAGACGCCGGGCGCGGCGACGTCGGGCTTCAGGCGCAGCGAGTAGGGCGTTGGCCCGGCAGAGGAGAAGCTCGCGACGGCGCCGTTCTTCGTCGCGGCGGCGGCGGTGATCGCATCGGGTGCCGAGCCGGGGGAGTCGATCGAGCCGAAGCCGAGCGCCTCGAACTCGTTGCCGGCGGCGATCACCGGGACCACGCCGGCCCGGGCCGCGCCGTCGATCGCCTGCACGACGATGTCCCGCTTGGGGGTGATCTCGGGCTCGCCGAGCGAGAGGTTGATCACGTTCATGCCGTCGCGCACGGCCGCCTCGATCCCCGCGACGATCTCGGGTGAGTTCCCGTCGAGGCCGAACTCGCCGGTCGGGATCGTCAGCACGCGGTAGTTGCCGAGGTACGCCTTAGGCGCGATCCCCGAGACGGTGAAGCCTCCCGCCTGCGTGCCGTGGTCGCCCGCGGCGATGCCGGCGACGTGCGTCCCGTGCTCCGACTCGACCGGGTCGAACGGCAGGTTTCCGTAGCGGGTCTTGAGCCCGGGCGGAGGGAAGGAGCGCGCGACGATCACCTTCGCGGTCGTGTAGGCCGTGTTCCCCTTCGGGTAGCCGGGCGGCGCCGCGAAGCCGGCCGGCGAGAAGAACGGGTGCGTCTGGTCGATTCCGTCGTCGATGATCCCGATCTTCATCCCCTGGCCGGCGGTGTCGAGGGTCGGTCCCCAGATCTGCGGCGCGCCGATCACCTGCGGGCTGCGGTAGAGCGAGCGGTGGTAGCGGACGCTCGGGTAGATCCCGGTCACGCCGGGCAGCCGGGCGATCCGCGCGCTCGAGCCTGGCGGGACGAGCAGCGCAAAGCCGTCGAGCACGAGCCGGTAGCGCCAGCGCACGGAAGCGGCGGGAACCGCCTGTCGCAGCGCCGCGAGGAACCGCTCCTGGCCGGCGTCGACGCCGCCCGCCGCGGGGCGTGCGAGCGTGACGACGAGCTCGCTGCGGGGCGCCGCAGGCCGAGCGACGCCGCGTGCCGTCGCGCCGCCGAGCGGCAGCGCGAGACACGCCGCCGCAAGCAGGAAAAGACCCTTGTGCAAGCCGAAAATCGGAGCTCCCGCCGCTACACTGTCCGTCCGCGCGGATGTGGCGGAATTGGTAGACGCGCACGGTTCAGGTCCGTGTGGGCGAAAGCCCGTGGAGGTTCAAGTCCTCTCATCCGCATACCTGAGACGTGCAGGGGTTTCGCTCGGTTAGCGCGTCGAGGCGTGGAACAGCCGCTCGAACGTGGCCCGCACGAAGACGAAAGTGACCGCGCCGCCGCGCAATCCGGGCATGGTCTAGTAAGCGCCCGAGCGGAGGCGGATGTCAAGCTTGGCGCCCATCTGGAGCGCGCTGGCTGTGCCGTTAGTGGTGCTGATGCGACAGGAGCCTGAGCCCGCCCGGCTCGACCTCCACGTTGCCGGCGGCGACCGCCCCCGCGACCTTCTGCCCCAGCTTGTCGCTCCCGAAGCTGGTGGCCTTCCACATGGCTTCCTCCGGAGGTGGGCCCTCTGTCCGTGCCCGGAAACGTGGCCGCAGGTGATTCGAGAGCCGTTCGGTCCCCCAGATGAGCAGGATGATCGCGGCGCCGATCGCGAAGTACCAGCTCACGAACGCGAGGACGATCATGATCCCGAAGACGATGACCGTGGCGATCAGGACCGCCCAGGAGGTGCCTCCGCCGCCTGCGAACTGGAACGGTTCCTTGACGGTGTCGATCTTCCAGTTGCGGCCGTCGGGAGACGTTGCCGTGATCGTGTCCACCAGGTGACTCTATCGCGGGAAGCGGGCGGATTCCTCCGGCTCAGCCGCGTGTGACGGCGTCTCGGAGTGGGAAGTCGCTCGGCCGGACGAGCACGCGAAGCGCGGGCGTGACCTCGGTGCTCCGTAGCCACTCGTTTCCCCACTCGCGATGGAATCCGTCCCTGGGCAGGGCATAGACAGCGCCGTTCGTCCACGTCGTTTCCTCGGCCGGGTCCGCACCGAAGACGCGGAAGAAGTAGCGGCGCCGGAGGGAGGGCCGGCGGCCGAGATGCATGCATGCCGTGAACACGCCGCCGATCCGGTCGCGTGCAACGACGGCATAGAAGAGCGGCCAGATTCCGTCGTCGGCCGCGACGACCGCTTCGATCCGGGTTCCGAAGTCGGGCGCGGGGCGGGGCTCGAGCACGTCGAGCTCGGTGTGGTTCGATCCGTGCAGCAGCAGGCGGTGTCGCTCGACGAGGTGGGTCAGCAGCTCGTGTGCGGGAACGGCAGTCGAAGACGCGTCGATGACGCCTTCCTTGGCGCGGGCCTCGGCAACGAGGGCGTCGATCTCTGCGCTCCGGGCTTCCGTGGGAGCGTAGGCGGGGCCTTCAGCTGCGAGCCGGATGCCCAGTCGTTCCGCGACCCGCCAGACGTTGAAGAGCACGCTGCGCATGAAGAAGACCTTGAGACGTTCGCCGAGCGGTCCCTCGCGGCGCGCACGCTGTGCCACTTGGACTGCTAGCCGGCGAGCGCCTGCAGGACTTCGTCGGCGTGGCGGTCAGGGTTCACCCGGCGCATGATCCGGGCGACGTTGCCGTCCGCGTCGATCACGAAGGTCGAGCGCTCGTACGAGTTCTTGCCCTCCCGGCCGACGCCGTAGGGCTCGGCGAGCTTGTGCTCGGGGTCGGCCAGCAGCGGGAACGGGAGCGAGTACTTCGACTTGAAGCGCTCGTGCGAGGCGGTCGTGTCCGCGCTGATCCCGTAGACCTCGGCGCCGGCGCGCTGGAACTCGGCCCAGGCGTCGCGGATCCCGCACGCCTGCCGCGTGCAGCCGGGCGTGTCGTCCTTGGGATAGAAGTAGAGGACGACCGGCTTGCCGCGGAGGTCGGAGAGCTTGACGGTCTCGCCGCTGTCGCTCTGAAGCTCGAAATCGGGTGCGGGCTTGCCTTCCTCGACCACCTGGGCATCTTAGACATGTCGACGCAGGCCGCCTGTGGAGGAATCGGCACACTCCCGGCACACCTTGCGGCCTTGACTAAACCCGGGGTCCGACACCGATTTTGGCCCGGCGGGAGCATGGCCGGTTCGGCCTCGAAGCTACGCTGATGGCTGTGAGACGCAGCTTCCGCGACATGAACCCGACGCTGCGGGGCTTCCTCGTGATCGGTCTGATCGCGCTGATCGTCGTCGTGCTCCAGCTCCAGCGGACGCTGACCGCGCTCTTCCTCCTGGCGCAGATCGCCTTCTTCCTGGCGATCGCGTACTTCGTCTTCCTGATGTGGCGAGACCGGCGCCAGGAGATCTCTGCGTGGTCGACCCGTTCCCGCGTCGTCTTCTACGGCTCGGCGCTGCTGATGGTCGTGAACGTCGCCGCCCGCTTCTTCGTCCCGGTCGGGGGCGGTCTCAGCCTGCTCGTGTTCCTCGCGGTGTTCGCGTGTGCAGGCTTCGCCATGTGGCGCGTCTGGCGTGACGAGCACACGTACGGCTACTGACCGGCCTTCCGTACTTTCCCCTGAACGCGAATCGGCGTCTTCGCGGACGTCGCGCCGGCCGCCGGCGACTGTGATCCGGGAAACATCGGTACAGACCTAGGAGGTCAGTTATGCGCAAGGTCATTCTCATCGGAATCGGGGCACTCGCCCTGGCGGCTCCCGCCGCCGCCGGCCCCTCGACGCTCGTCGTCGCGATGCACGATCCGGGGTGCCACTGGTTCAAGGTCGGCGGTAAGTTCGTAACGTCGGTGACCCACCACGGCGCGGTGCGGCTCGTGAACCAGGACGAGGCCGCGCTCGTCATCAAGGGCCCGGGCGGAAAGCGCATCGACAAGGTCGGTGCCTCGCTGACGCTGAAGGCGAAGGGCCTCTACAGGATCACGATGGTCAAGCAGGCGCCAGACGACAACCACCTGCGCCTGACCATCAAGTAACACGCGCAGAGCGTGTCGATGAGAAAGGCCCGCTGCGGCGGGCCTTTCTTACGTGGCGACTGAGACCTGCGCGCCGTCGAGCTCGTCCAACGCTTCGCGAACCTCAACGGCGCGCCCCACGAAGATGGGTGTGTCGCGTTCGGTGTAGCGGCTCGCTTCCGAATCGCGCAACGTCAGCATCAGGTGCATGAAGTCCGCCGGCTCCTCGCACTCGAAGGCGGTCATGAACTCCTGGTCGTCGATCCCGAACGAGTAGGTCGTGTGGTTCAGGATCGTCCTGAACTCGTGGCCGACGCGCATGTGCTCGTCCATCGCGCGCTGACGATCCTCCTGCGGGAGCGCGTACCAGGGCCGCACCTTCACGAAGGGGTAGACGACGAGGTACGGCGATCCTTTCGGGGTCACCTGGCGCGGCTTGCGGGCCTTCGTGTACTCGGACGCCTTCGTCGTCGCCAGGTAGGAGTAGGGCGTCGAGAGCCATCCGGCGAGCGGAGTCCCGTTCAGCGCCGCGCCCAGCTCGCCCAGGTCCTCGTAGCGCTCGGTGATCTTCCAGAGAAAGAAGTCCGCGTCAGGCCGCACACCGGTGAGCGAGTAGGCACGGAGCGACGCCATCCGGCCGGCCCAGTCCTCCACGACCTCGGCGAAGGCGTCCTTCCCTGCGCGGCGCTCGTCGATCGGCAGGCGCCGCCAGGCCGGATCGGCCTTGTAGAACGTGTACGCGACGTACTGGCCGGCCATCGGGCGAAAAGCCTAGCGGCAGGTGGTGAGCTTCCCGGCGCGCAAGTCGGCGACAGCCTGGCGGAACAGAGCGAGGCTCGGCTTGGCCGTGTGGTCGGCGTAGTAGAGCCCCGACTGCCAGCCGTCCAGGCGGATCTCGTCGAACGTGTGGAAGACGAACAGCCCCTTCACGGTCGGCTGGCAGTAAGCGAGCGCCAGCGCCTTGCGGTAGTACGCGGCCTGGAGCTCCGGGCTGACGCGGACCGGCTCGGTCGCGGTGGACGACTGGTACGACGCGAGCTTCGAGCGCGGCACCGTCGTCTGGACGCCGAACTCCGTGTAGAGGATCGGGAGCGTGCGCCCGCGCTGCGGCGTCCCCCGGAAGGCCTCGTCGAGCAGCGTGACGAGCTTCGGGTAGTCCGCGAGCGTGATCTGCGTCGTCTTCGGGTGCGCGACGGTCGGCGGAATCGCCGACGAGAGCATGTAGGGGTGGATCGCGAAGGCGTCCATCAGCGGCCGCTGCCGGCCGCTGGCGCGGTAGGCGGCCCCGAGGTCCCGGATGAACGCCGTGGGCGAATGGGTCGGGCGGATTCCGTTGGGGCGGTCGGCACCGCGCGGCGAAAGCCCGACTCCGATCACCCGCAGGCCCGGCCGGACGTCCTTGAGCGCGTCGTAGCTGCGGGCGAGCAAGTCCTCGTACGCCTTGGCGGCGACGTCCTGCCCGCCGGGCCCGAACTGCGGCAGCCAGAAGGTGCTCAGGTTGGGCTCGTTGCCGACGATCACCCCGTAGGCGGAGGGCACCTTGCGGGCGACCGCGGCCGCGTACTGCGCGAACTGCTCGCGCTGCGCGGGCCCGCGGGGCGTGTTGCGCCCGAGACCGTTCCAGACGACGAGGAAGAGCCGCAGGTTCTTCTGCCTCGCCACGCTCGCGACGTTGTGGATGCCGACCAGGCTCTGCCTCGACGGGGCGGTCAGGCCCGGCGCCCAGCCGGCGGTCAGGACGGCGGCGTCGAAGCCGGCGCGCCTGGAGTCGGCGACAGCGGTGCGCGCGGCGACCGGATCCTGCTGTGCAAGCGAGTCGTCGACCACGCCGACCATGAACGAGTGCCGGCGCGGGCTCTGGGGCGAGGGCGGCGGCGGTAACGCTGCGGTCGTCGTCGGCACGGGCGAGGTCGTGGTCGTGGGCGGGACGACGGGAACGCCGCCGCTCGTGGTCGCGGTCTCGCCGGTACCGGTCGTCACCGGGCTGCCCGTCGTCCCGGGCGCGGTGGCCGCGTTCGACGGCGAGGGAGTGGCCGCTTCCTTGCCGCCGCCGTGCGACGACACCACGACGGCCGTGACGGCACCGGCCCCGGCGACGACGGCAATCCCCACGGCGAGCAGGTCTTTCCTCACGTGGCGGGAGGCTACCCTTGCCCGCGCTTGAACGAACACGTCGAACAGCAGCTGAAAGCGCTCCCGGCGAAGCCCGGCGTCTACCTCTTCCGCGGCTCCCGGGGCGAGATCCTGTACGTCGGCAAGGCGAAGTCGCTGCGGCCGCGCGTGCGCAGCTACTTCCAGGCCGGCGCCGGCGGGCGCACGACGATCGCGCAGTTGCCCAACCGGGTCGCCGACCTCGAGGTGATCGTGACCGGCACCGAGGTCGAGGCGCTGCACCTGGAGCAGAACCTCGTCAAGCGCCACCGGCCGCCGTTCAACGTCCGCCTGCGCGACGACAAGTCGTTCCCCTACATCGCCGTCACGGTCGAGGACGACTATCCGCGGGTGATGTTCACGCGGGAGCGGCACCGGCGCGGCGTCGTCTACTTCGGGCCGTACGCGAACGCGAAGAAGGTGCGCGAGACGCTCGACGTGCTCAACCGCGTCTTCCCGTACCGGCCCTGCGAGGGGCCGAAGCCAGGCCGCCACTCCGGGATCCCGTGCCTCGATTACCACATCGAGCGCTGCCTGGCGCCGTGCGTCGGCTACGTCTCGCAGGAGGCCTACCGGGAGATCATCGACGGCGTGATCGAGTTCCTCTCGGGCGAGACGCGGCCGATCCAGCGCGAGCTCGAGCGGAAGATGAAGGAGGCGGCGGAGGCCGAGCGCTTCGAAGAGGCGGCGCGCTACCGCAACCGGCTCTTCTCGGTGCGGCACCTGGCCGAGCGGCAAGCCGCCGACAAGCGCGCGGTCGGGACGATCGACGTGATCGGCATCGCGGCCGAGGACGACCGCGCCGCCGTGCAGGTCTTTCCGCTGCGCGACGGGCGCCTGATCGACCGCTACGCGTTCCACCTCGAGAACGTCGAGGGGCAGGACACGGCGACGCTGCTAGAGGCGTTCGCGACCGAGTACTACGGCGCGTCGCCGAGCGTGCCGCCGCAGATCATCGTGCCCCCGGACGCGGGCGACACGGCCGCGCTGGCCGAGTTTCTCTCCGAGCGGCGCGGCTCGCGGGTCGAGGTCCGCGCGCCGGTGCGCGGCGAGAAGCGCCGCCTGCAGCAGCTCGCGACCGAAAACGCGAGGGTCGCGCTGGACTCGGACGCGCTCCAGTCCGAGCAGCGGCGCCTCCGCCGGGTCGAGGCGCTCGAGGAGCTGCGCGAGGCGCTCAACCTCGAGAGCCTGCCGCTGCGGATCGAGTGCTACGACGTCTCGAACATCCAGGGCGAGGCGGTCGTCGGCTCGATGGTCGTCTTCCAGGACGCGCTCGCGAAGAAGGCGCACTACCGCAAGTTCGGCGTGCGCGGGCTCGACGGGCAGGACGACTACGCGGCGCTGGCCGAGGTGGTGTCGCGGCGGTTCGCGCGGATGGGCGACGTGACCGGCGAGGAGTACGACGAGTCGTTCGCCGCGGTTCCGAACCTGGTCGTGATCGACGGCGGCAAGGGTCAGCTCGCGGCCGCGCTCCAGGCGATGCAGGCGTTCGACCTGCCGCGCGTGGCGGTGATCTCGCTCGCGAAGCGGATCGAGGAGGTCTTCGTGCCCGGCAGGCCCGAGCCGGTGCTCCTGCCGCACGACTCGGCCGGCCTGCAGCTCCTGCAGCGCATCCGCGACGAGGCGCACCGCTTCGCGATCGGCTTCCACCGCCAGCGGCGCGACGCGAAGGCAAAGGAGTCGATCTTCGACACGCTGCAGGGCGTTGGACCGGCGCGGCGGCGGGCGCTGCTGCGCCACTTCGGCTCGGCCGAGCGGTTTCTCGCGGCGTCGCAGGAGGAACTCGAAGGCGTGCCCGGGATCCCCGAGCGAACCGCGCGCTCGATCTACGCGCAGCTCCACAAGGCAGGGCGGGCGTAGCCGCAGCCGTCGGGCCGGCCGCTGCCTTCGCGCTCGTCCGGCGGCGTTCGTTCGGCCCTTATTTCGTCGGGAACGCGCTCTCCGCGAGCGGGACCTGGTTCCAGAACCTCGCCGCGGCGCTCTTGATCTACCGGCAGACGCACTCGGCATTCCTGCTCGGCGTGCTCAACTTCTCGCAGTTCATCCCGATCCTCGTGCTCGCGCCGTGGGCGGGCGCCGCCTCCGACCGCTTCAACCGCCGGCAGCTGCTGCTCGTCACGCAGAGCATCGCGATCGTCCTCTCCGGCGGGCTCGGCCTGCTCGCCTGGCAGGGCCTCGCCCCGCCCGCGGTCGTGATCGCCGATGCGATCGCGCTGGGGATCGTGAGCGCGTTCTCGGCGCCGGCCCAGCAGGCGCTGGTCCCGTCGCTCGTCGAGCCGCACGAGGTGCCGACTGCGGTTGCGCTCAACTCGATGACGTTCAACCTGGCGCGGGCGGTCGGCCCGGCGACGGCTGCGCTTGCGGTCGAGTACCTCGGCATTCCTGCGGCGTTCGGGCTGAACGCGGTCTCGTACCTGATCTTCATCGCCGCGCTGCTCGTGATCGGCCCGCAGGCGCAGGAGCTCGCCGACCGCTCGGTCAGCCACGTCCGCGCGAGCATCGACATCCTCCGGCGGAGGCCGCAGCTCGTCGTCTACCTGGTGATCGTGGCCGCGGTCGGCTTCGCGTCCGACCCCGTGAACACGCTCGCGCCGGCGTGGGCGCACGCGTTCGGCGAGAAGGACACGACCGCCGGCTACATCATCGGCGTCTTCGGGGCCGGCGCGGTCACGGCGGGCCTCGTCGTTGCGGGCCGCGTGGGCGGGAGCCGGCGGCGGATGTTCGTGACGCTGCTCTTGCTCGGCGGCGGGCTCGTGGCCTTCTCGCTGTCGCCATGGCTGGCGGTGGCGCTGCCGTTCCTGTTCGTCGCGGGCTTCGGCTACCTCGCGTCGAACACACACGCCACGTCGCGACTGCAGCTCGGCGTCGACCCGTGGGAACGAGGGCGGATCATGGCGCTCTGGAGCGTGGCGTTTCTCGGGCTGCGCCCCTTCGCGAGCATCATCGACGGCGCGATCGCCGCGGCGTTCGGGGTCAGAGTCGCCGGGGTCGTGCTGGCACTGCCGGTACTAGGCTGCGCTGTCTGGATGGCGGTGCGAGCCCGAACGCGCGGCTGGGGCCCGGCCCGCGCCGAGCTGCCGCCGGCCTAGGGCACCGGGAGCGAGCTCGTGAAGATCGACTCCTGCAGGCGGCGCCGCTTCGGCTTCTGCGCGAGCGCGAAGACGGGCACCGCACGGCCGCCGGCGAACGACGTCGAGATGTAGTCGCCGACCATCGAGCCGAGCGACGTCTCCGCGATCCCCGAGATCGGCACGCGCCTCGAGTTGAGCAGCTTCGGCCTCGTCCAGCTCACGCCGGCGTCCGACGACGAGACGAAGCGGACGTCGAGCGTCGAGCCGTGCCACACGTAGTAGGCGAGCGCAAGGCGGCCGGGCCGCGAGGGATCGGCGTCGAGCCCGGGAAGCTCCGCGTCGCCGGTCCCGGTCGGGATCTCGGTGACCGGCGTCCAGGTGATGCCGTCTGTCGTGGAGGTGTAGACGATCGAGTTCGCCCCGCAGGACGTGCTGAAGGTGCAGTCGGCCCAGACGAGGTACGCGCGCCCGTCGGCGCTGATCGCCGAGCTCGGCAACGGCGCTGCTCGCAGCCCGTCGTGCTGGCGGTACTGCGAGCCCGCGATGCCCGTGCGGAGCGCCCAGGTGGCCCCGCCGTCGTCCGAGTACACGACCGAGAACTTGCGCTCGTCGTAGAACGGGATCAGGACGCGCCCGCTCGGGAGGGCGAGCGGCTGCACGCCCGGCGCGTACGCCCCACGGATCGAGGCGCGTCCGGGGAAGCCGGGCGCGGCGGCCGGCGCCGACCAGGTCAGCCCCCCGTCACCGGACACCTGCGTGACGACCTGCTCGCCCACCAGATCGCTGTAGCTGACGTAGCAATTGCCGTAGTGCGGGCTCTGCGGCCAGTTGTCGCAGGCGATCCACTCCTTGTCCTGGCCGATCTCGGTGGGCGTGCGCACGGCGGCCACCGGGCCGCCCCAGTGCAGGCCGTCGCTCGAGCGGTTGACGTCGAGCGAGGAGCCCTGGCCGAAGACGAGCGAGACCGTCAGCCACTGGCCGTGCTTCTGGTCGTACGCGACCGACGGGTCGCTCGCGCGCGGTGCGAGACCGCGCAGGAAGCCGTGCTTCCAGCTGCGCCCGCTGTCCCGCGACGTCGCGAAGCCGATCGTGTGCGAGCCGCCGTCGAAGAAGCGGCCGACCTGGAAGACCGAAACGACCGTCGTCCCCGCAGCGAAGGAGTCCGGCTCGACCTCCGTCTGATGCTGGCTGCCGGAGTTGCGGTACGGGTCGAGCGAGGAGCGGCGGCTGACCGTCTCGCAGTCAGACGCGACGCGGTCGAAGCCGTCGACCGTGGCGAGGTCGTAGCCGCCGCCGCAGCTGACGACGTCGCGGACGCCGTTGACGGTCTGCAGCCTGTCCGGCCCGCGCGTGCCGCGGATGCGGGCGGCGGTCGCCACGGACGCGGCGACGAGCACGACCCCGATGACGACGAAGAGGGCTCTCTTCAGCGGCTCCCGCCGGGCCCGCCCGGCCGGCCGTCCGTGTCACCGTTTGCGAGGAAGGGGTAGCGGTAGTCGCGCGCCGGGACGAACGTCTCCTTGATCGCGCGCGGGCTCACCCAGCGGATGAGGTTCCACATCGAGCCGGCCTTGTCATTCGTGCCGGATGCGCGCGCGCCGCCGAAGGGCTGCTGCCCGACGACCGCGCCCGTCGGCTTGTCGTTGACGTAGAAGTTGCCGGCGGCGTAGCGAAGCGCGTCCTGGGCCTCGTCGATCGCCGCGCGGTCCTGCGAGAAGATCGCGCCCGTCAGCCCGTACGGCGCTGTCCCGTCGACGAGCTCGAGCGTCTGCTCCCACTCGTTCTCCGGGTAGACGTAGGTGGTGACGATCGGGCCGAAGAACTCCTCCTGCATCAGCCGGTCCCGCGGGTTCTTCGTCTCGATCACGGTCGGCTCGACGAAGTAGCCCTCGCTGTCGTCGGTGCCGCCGCCGACGACCACCTCCGAGTCGTTGGCGCGCGCGTACTCGATCGCCTCCTTCTGCCTCGCGAACGACTTGTCGTCGATCACGGCGCCCATGAAGTTCGAGAAGTCGCTGACGTCGCCCATCTTGATCGTGCCGACCTCCTCGACCAGCCGCTCGCGCAGCTCCGGCCAGAGATTCGAGGGCGCGTAGACGCGGGACGCCGCGGAGCACTTCTGGCCCTGGTACTCGAAGGAGCCTCGGAGGATCGCCGTGGCCAGCGCGTCGACGTCGGCGCTCGGGTGGGCGACGATGAAGTCCTTGCCGCCGGTCTCGCCGACGATCCGCGGGTAGTTGCGATAGCGGTCGATGTTCTCGCCGACCGTCTTCCAGATCGAGTGGAAGACCTCGGTCGAGCCGGTGAAGTGGATCCCGGCGAGGTGGTCGCTCGCGAGCACCGGGTCGCCGACGGCCGCGCCGCTGCCGGGGAGGAAGTTGATCACCCCGGGCGGGAGGCCGGCTTCCTCGAGCAGCTTCAGCGTCCAGTAGCTCGAGTACGCGGCGGTCGAGGCCGGCTTCCAGAGGACGACGTCGCCCATCAGCGCCGGGCTCGACGAGAGGTTCGCGCCGATCGCCGTGAAGTTGAACGGCGAGATCGCGAAGACGAAGCCCTCGAGCGGCCGGTACTCCATCCGGTTCCAGACGCCCGGCGAGGAGATGGGCTGCTCCTCGTAGATCCGCACCATGAACTCGACGTTGAAGCGCCAGAAATCGATCACCTCGCAGGCCGCGTCGATCTCCGCCTGGTGAGCGGTCTTCGACTGGTTCAGCATCGTCGCGGCGATGAGGGTGGGCCGCCACGGGCCGGCGAGCAGCTCGGCCGCTCGGAGGAAGACCGCGGCGCGCTCCTCCCACGGCAGGCGGTGCCAGTCCTCCCAGGCCTCGGCCGAAGCCGTCACGGCCCGCTCGACCTCCTGTGCGGTCGCCTTGTGCACCTTCGCGATCACGTGGCCCTTGTCGTGCGGCGTGATCGCGTCGAACGTGTCGCCGGTGCGGATCTCCTCGCCGCCGATCACGCACGGGATGTCGAGCTGGTCCTTGGCGAGCTCGGCGAACCGGCTCTCCAGCTCGGCCCGCTCGGGCGAGCCGGGCGCGTAGTCGCGGACGGGCTCGTTCTGCGGAGGCGGTGGGCGAAAGATGCCGGGGCGGCTCACGCTGGTGATTCTACGATTCAGTCGATGGTGGAGCGGGTCGCGTACGCGGTGGACGGCTGGGGCGTGGGGGAGCTGACGTTCGCGGACGGCGTGCTCGCCTGGCACGAGCTGCCCGCACGAACCGAGCCGTCGAGCGCTGGGCATCCGCTGGCGGCACGCATCCGCGCCTACCTGGGCGGGCGTCCCGACGACTTCCTCGACGTCGAGCTCGATCTCTCCTGGTGCACGCCCTTCCAGCGGTCCGTCGTCGAGGCGATGCGGTCGGTCCCGTACGGCGAGACGGCGACCTACGGCGAGATCGCCGCGCTCTCGGGCCACCTGAACGCCCAGCGGGCGGTCGGCTCGGTGTGCGCGGCGAACCGGTTCGCGCTCGTCGTGCCGTGCCACAGGGTCGTTGCCGCCGACGGGCTCGGCTCGTACGGCTCGCTCGGCCCGGGTTACAAGCGACGGCTTCTGGAGCTCGAGGGTGTCGTTCTCTGAAGAGGTGCGGGCCGAGCTCGCGGCGGTCGCGCCCGAGCGGGAGTGCGACCGGCTCGCGGAGCTGTCCGCGCTCTTCCATTTCGCCGGTCGGCTCCACCTGCGGGGACGCGGTGAGGTCTCGCTGCATCTCGACCTGGCGAGCGCGGCGGTCGCGCGGAGGGCGTTCTCGCTGCTTCGTTCCTTCGGCGTCGGCTCGGAGATCCGCACCTACCGCCGGCGCGCCTTCGGCCGGGAGACTCGCTACCAGCTCCACGTCGAGAACGAGGCGGGCTTGCTCGCCAGGACCGGCATCGTCGACGCCCGCTCGAGGCCCCGCGAGCGGCCGCCCAGGAGCCTCCTCGGCAGGGCTTGCTGCCGCGCCGCCTACCTGCGCGGCGCGCTGCTCGCGGCCGGTTCGATCAGCGGGCCGCCGTCCCCGCACCTCGAGATCCGCTGCGAGAGCCGCGCGGGAGCCGAGACGCTCGGCGCCGTGGCCGGAGCCGAGGGCGCCGAGCTCCTGATCGCCGCACGTGGCGACCAGTCGCTCGCGTACGCGAAGGGGATCGACCGCATCGCAGACGTCCTGGCGGTCGCCGGCGCGAGCGACGCCGCTCTCGTGCTCGAGGAGCGGGCGGTGGTCGGCTCGGCGCGCGCCCACGCGAACCGGCTCGCCAACGCGGACCACGCGAATCTCGTCCGCGCAGGCCGCGCCGCCCACGAGCAGCTCGAGGCGGTACGCCGATTGCAGCGTTCAGGCCGCATCGAGGAGCTCTCTCACCCGCTTCGAGAGGTCGCCGAGCTGCGCGTCAAGCACCCGTCACTCTCCCTCCGAGACCTCGGCAGGAAGTGCGACCCGCCGGTCGGCAAGGCGACGGCACATCGGCGCCTGCGGACGATTGTCCGTCTCGCCCAGCGATAGTGGAAAATTGATTGGGAGTCCGATCTTTACGACTTACAACCGCGTAGTTTTTCGGGAACGGAGTGCGTAATACTCCGCCCGGCGGGTTCGCGCTCGTCCGGCGATGGATTCAGACCCCGTCCGTCGCCAAGGTCCGGAGCGCGACAATGCGGAGGGGGAGGTCGTCCTCGGAGCTTCCCCTCCGGCCCGCCGCTATTGCGTGGTTAGACTCGAAGGCGGAATCCAAGGGAGGTCGTGGTGGCTATTCGAGTAGGGATCAACGGTTTCGGGCGGATCGGACGCAACTTCTTCCGGGCGCACCTCGAGCGGGGCGGCGACTTCGAGGTGGTGGCTGCCAACGACCTCGGCGACGCCGAGATGATGGCCTACCTGCTGAAGCACGACTCCGTGCTCGGCACGCTCGACGAAGACGTCTCCGCCGGCGACGGCAAGATCACCGTGGGCTCGCAGGAGCTCCGGCTCCTGAGCGAGCGGGATCCCGGCAGCCTCCCCTGGGGCGACCTCGGCGTCGACGTGGTGATCGAGTCGACCGGCTTCTTCACGGGCCGCGACGGCGCCGCCAAGCACCTCGACGGCGGCGCGAGGAAGGTGATCATCTCGGCGCCGGCGAAGGGCCCGGACGTCACGATCGTGCTCGGCGTCAACGACGGCGACTACGACCCGGAGGCCCACGACGTGATCTCGAACGCCTCCTGCACGACGAACTGCGTCGCGCCGCTGGCCAAGGTGCTGCACGACGAGCTGACGATCGAGCAGGGCTTCATGACGACGATCCACGCGTACACGAACGACCAGCGCGTGCTCGACCTCCCGCACGAGGACTTCCGCCGCGCCCGCGCGGCCGCGATCAACCTGATTCCGACCTCGACCGGTGCGGCCAAGGCGATCGGGATCGTCATGCCCGACCTGCAGGGCAAGGTCGACGGCATGTCGATGCGCGCCCCGGTGCCGACCGGCTCGATCGTCGACCTGGTCTGCCGCGTCGGGCGCGAGACGACGCAAGGACGAGGTCAACGAGCTCTTCCGCTCGAAAGCGGACAGCCGGGCCGTTCGAGGGGATCCTGCACTACACCGACGAGCCGCTCGTCTCGACCGACATCCAGCACTCGTCCTACTCGTCGATCTTCGACAGCGACCTGACGATGGTGCACGGCGAGCATGGTCAAGGTCTTCGGCTGGTACGACAACGAGTGGGGCTACTCGTGCCGGCTCGTCGATCTCGTGGCGAAGGTTGGCGCGACGCTTCCGGCCGCAGTGAGTGCGTAAGCCGCGCTCGGTTCGCGAGGCCGACGTCGGCGGCAAGAACGTGCTCGTGCGCGCCGACCTGAACGTGCCGCTCGAGAGCGGACGGGTCGCCGACGACACGCGGATCCGAGCCTCGCTGCCGACGCTGCAGTACCTGCTCGAGCACGACGCGAAGGAGGTCGCGGTCTGCTCGCATCTCGGCCGGCCGAAGGGGCCCGATCCGGCGTTTTCGATGACGCCGGTCGCTCGGCGTCTGCGCGAGCTGCTCCCCGACGAGCGGATCGACGTGCTCGAGAACACGCGCTTCGACCCCGGCGAGACGAAGAACGATCCCGAGTTCGCCAGGCAACTCGCTGAGACCCGGGACCTCTTCGTCGAGGACGCGTTCGGCTCCGTCCACCGCGCGCACGCGTCGACCGTCGGCGTCGCCGAGCTACTGCCCGCCTACGCAGGGCTACTGCTCGAGCGCGAGCTCGAAGAGCTCGGGAAGCTGCTCGGCGAGGTCGAGCGGCCCTTCGTGCTCGTCTCCGGCGGCGCCAAGGTCGAGGACAAGCTCGGCGTCCTGCGCAACCTCGGCGGCAAGGCAGACACGGTGCTCGTCGGCGGCAAGATGGCCGAGCAGCTGCGTGACGAGAATCCGCTCGGCTTCACCGTGGAGCTGCCGAGCGACGTCGTGGCGGCGGCCGCGTTCGAGGCAGACGCCGAGAGCAGGGTCGTGCCGTACCACGAGCTGCCGGATGGCTGGCTCGGCCTCGACATCGGCCCCGAGACTCGCGAGCGCTTTGCCGCCGCGCTCGCCGGCGCACGCACGATCTTCTGGAACGGCCCGATGGGCGTCTTCGAGTGGCCGCGCTTCGCGGAGGGCACGAAAGCCGTCGCCGAGGCGGTGGCCGGCGCCGACGCGTTCTCGGTCGTCGGCGGCGCGGACTCGATCCACGCGCTCAACGAGCTCGGCCTGCTCGACCGGGTCTCGTGGGCGTCGACCGGCGGCGGTGCCGCGCTCGAGCTCCTGGAAGGCAAGGAGCTGCCGGGCGTCGCCGTGATTCCGTCCGACTAGGGCAGCACTTTCCCGAGCGGGACGATCTCCCGGCGGTAGACGGCACGCGCCCGCGGCTTCGAGGCCAGGTCGAACACCGATCCAGGCCCGTAGTAGTAGTACGAGACGAACTCGAGGCGGGGATGGCTCTTGATGAAACGCGCCATCTGGGAGACGAAGGACGGGTCGTCGAAGCCCCACATGGCCCACTCGGGAACGGCGAAGGGCAGGCGCGGGTGGGCGCGGTAGAGCGCTTGGGCGGCATCCCACTCGGCGCCGTGACCGGGCTTGTCGTAGAGGTCGTCGCCGACGACGTCGACGTAGGCATTGCCGGGGAAATAGGCCGCGGCGGAGTTCCCGGCCAGGCGCGGGGCGCCGTAGCCCTGCGGGTTCCAGACCATTCGGAGCTTCGGTTGCGTCGGCATCAGATCGACCTTCACGCCGGGCAGGCCGAGGCGTGCGAGCTGCCTGGTCATGTCGTCGGCAGTGCCGCCGCGCTCGAGGATCGCGATCCGCGCGAACGCCTTCCGCGTCCAGGCCGTTGCGTGTGCCGCGTTGCGGCGGGTGCCGTTCGCGTTGTACGCGCAGACGTTCTCCCAGTAGCCGTTCATCTCCGGGAACGGCCTGAGGTAGAAGCGCGGCCCCGGCCAGGCGGCGATCGCGTCGTTCAGCCGGAAGAGGAACGAATCGACCTTGCCTTTCGCGATCGCGCGCGGTGAGGCCGTCTCGCGCCGCCCGTACGCGCCGCTCGTGAGCGCCAGCAGCGGCACCGGGTCGAGCTTGGCGATCGCTCCTTCGATATAGCGGTGATCGAAGCCCATGAACGTCTGCCGGACCTGAGAGCGCTGGCCGGTTTGCGCCTGGAAGCGGGCGTCGGGGCCGTAGACCCCGAGCAGCACGTGGTGCGAGGCGGCGCTTGCCCCGGCCGGCAGCAGCAGGAGCACCAGTGCGCCGACGAAGGCGGCTCGCTTCACCGCTTCAGTGTAGGGCGACTCTAAGATGGCCGATCGGTGCCGCTGTTCGCCGCCAACTGGAAGATGTACAAGGGCCCGGCCGAGACGCGGGCGTTCTGCCAGGCGTTCGAGCCGCCGGACGGCGTCGAGGCGGTGCTCTGCCCGCCGTTCGTCTCGCTGGCGGCGGCGCTCGAGAGCCCGCACACGGTCTTCGCGCAGAACGTCCACTGGGCGGACGACGGCGCCTTCACGGGCGAGGTCTCGGCGCCGATGCTGCTCGAGCTCGGCGTCGCGGGCGCGATCGTGGGCCACTCCGAGCGGCGCCAGTACTTCGGCGAGACCGACGAGACGGTCCGGCTCCGCGCCGAGCACGCGCTCGAGGCGGGCCTGCGCGTGATCGCGTGCGTCGGCGAGCTCGAGCACGAGCGCGAGGGCGGCGAGACCGAGCAGGTGCTGCGGCGCCAGGTCTCGACCCTGCCGCGACACGAGAACCTGGTCGTCGCCTACGAGCCGGTGTGGGCGATCGGCACGGGCAAGACGGCAACGCCCGAGCAGGCGCAGGAGGCGCACTCGGTGATCAAGGGCCTGCTCGACGTCCCGGTGCTCTACGGCGGCTCGGTCAAGCCCGACAACGCGGCGGAGCTGCTCTCACAGCCGGACGTCGACGGCGCTCTCGTCGGCGGCGCGTCGCTCGACGTGGAATCGTTCACTGCGATTTGCCGGGCCGCTTCCCCCTCGTAGCGCTCGTCATCCTCGACGGCTGGGGCTGCGCGCCGCCCGGCCCGGGGAACGCCGTCGAGCTCGCGGACACGCCCGTCTTCGACCGGCTCTGGGCGGAGTACCCGCACACGACGCTCAAGGCCTCGGGCGAGGCGGTCGGCCTGCCGGCCGGCCAGATGGGCAACTCCGAGGTCGGGCACCTGACGATCGGCTCCGGGCGCGTGCTCGACCAGGACCTGCAGCGGATCAACCGCGCGATCGCGGACGGCTCGTTCTTCGAGAACCCGGCGCTGAAGGCGGCGTTCGCGAAGGGCGGCGACGTCCACCTGCTCGGGCTCGTCTCTCACGGCGGCGTCCACTCGCACATCGACCACGTCAAGGCGCTGCTTCGCTTCGCGCCGGAACGAACGTGGATCCACGCCTTCACGGACGGGCGCGACGTCTCGCCGCACGCGGCCGAGCACGACCTCGCCGAGCTCCCCACGGAGCGGATCGCGACCGTCGCCGGCCGCTACTACGCGATGGACCGCGACCAGCGCTGGGAGCGGACACAGCGCGCCTGGGACGCGATCGTCGAGGGCAAGGGCGAACGCGCCGACGACCCCATCGCTGCAGTCCGGGCGAGCTACGAAGAAGGCGTGACCGACGAGTTCATCGAGCCGGTCGTGCTCGAGGGCCGGCCGCGCCTGGCGAAGGACGACGCGGCGATCTTCTTCAACTTCCGCCCCGACCGCGCCCGGCAGCTCACGCAGAAGCTGCTCGAGGCGGGCTTCGACCTGACCACGATGACGCGCTACCGGGAGGACCTCGACTGCCCGGTCGCCTTCGCCGAGCAGGACGTCAAGGGAACGCTCGCCGAGGTGCTCGCCGAGCACGATCTCAAGCAGCTCCACGTCGCCGAGACGGAGAAGTACGCGCACGTGACGTACTTCTTCAACGGCGGCGAGGAGCACGAGTTCGCCGGCGAGACGCGGATCCTCGTGCCCAGCCCGCGCGACGTCGGCACCTACGACCAGAAGCCGGAGATGTCGGCGGCCGAGGTCGCTCACCGTTTCTCCCAGGCGCTCGACGAGGACGGCTACAGCTTCGCGGTCGTCAACTTTGCGAACCCGGACATGGTCGGCCACAGCGGCGTGATCCCTGCAGTGGTGAAGGCGGTCGAGACCACCGACGCGTGCCTCGGCAAGATCGTCGAGACGGTTCAGGGGCTCGGCGGCGTCCTGCTGATCACCGCCGACCACGGCAACGCCGAGCAGATGTTCGAAGCAGACGGCACGAGCCCGCACACGGCGCACACGACGAATCCCGTCCCGCTGATCGTGACCGACCCCGACGCGCAGCTCCGCGAGGGCGGCGAGCTGGCCGATCTGGCTCCGACCGTTCTCGCTTACCTCGGCATCACGGAAAACTTACAGATGACGGGCAAAAACCTCTGCAATTAGCCCATTTGGGGCGGCCGCAGTCGGCCCGGTTCCCGTCTATACTCCGCAGGCGTTGTCACTGGCCCAGCCCGATCCAGGCGTCCTGCGGAAGGCGCAACGAGGAGACGAGCGAGCGTTCTCGATCATCCTCCGCGCCTACGAGACGCCCGTCTACAACTACGTGCTCCGGCTCGTCAACGGTGACCGCTCGCTCGCCGAGGATCTGACGCAGGAGGTCTTCCTGCGCGTTTTCCAGGGCCTGCCGAAGTTCTCGCTGCGCTGCAAGTTCACGACCTGGCTCTTCCAGGTGACGAAGAACCGCGTGCTCGACGAGCTGCGCGCCTCTGAGCGCCGGCCGCGCGCGCTCGTTGCGCTCGACGACATCGCGCCGCTCGAGGTGCTCGACGCGCCGGTCGAGCGGATCGAGGAGATCGACACGCTCTGGCGCGCGGTCGAGGATCTCAACGTCGACCTGAAGATGGCGCTGCTGCTCCGGGACGTCGTCGGGCTCTCGTACACGGAGATCGCCGACTCGCTCGAGATCACGCTCGCCACCGTCAAGTGGCGGATCTACAAGGCGCGCGAAGAAGTCCAGATCGCGCTCGTGCGCGAGGGCGTCTCGTTCGCGCCGGCACCTGCCGCGGCGGCCGAGACTTCCGTCTCCGCCTAGCCGCCCGCCGAGTGCCGACGTAGCCAGGCGGCGATGTTGGCCCCCTGCTCCTGCGGGGTCGTGCCGCGCGGGATCGCCTGCACCTTCGGGGTCGAGACCACGACCGCGGTCCCGCCTGGCGTGTTGCTCCCGCCGCGGCTGCTGAGCGCGATCGCGAGCAGGATCGCGGCGACCGCGAGCACGCCCGCGAGGGCGAGCCAGACGTAGCGCCGGTCACGGGGCTTCGATGCGAGCACCCGGGTCTGACCGCGAGGGAGCGGCTGCGTGCTCGCATCCGCGTCAACGGCGAGCTCGGTTGCGAGCGCCGCGCCGTTCGCCGGCCGGTAGGCGGGGTTTCGCGCGAGACAGCGCATGACAACGTCCTCGAGCCCCCGCGGCACGTCGGGCGCGAGCTCCTCCATGGGCGTGATCTCCATCCGGCCCTGCTTCGCCGCGAGGTCTTCGAGCGAATCGAACTCGAACGGCGGCCTTCCGGTCAGGAGCTCGTACAAGACCGCGCCGAGCGAGTAGACGTCCGCGGCCGGCCCGACCTCCTGGCCGAGCGCCTGCTCCGGCGAGAGGTACGCGGCGGTGCCGAGGACGGTGCCTGCCTGTGTCAGCGCGGTCGTCTCCGCGGTCCGGGCGATCCCGAAGTCGGCGATCTTGAGCGTGCCGTCGCCGCGCAGGATCAGGTTCTGCGGCTTGACGTCGCGGTGGACGAGACCCGCCTCGTGGGCGTGCGCGAGCCCTTCCGCCGCCTGGAGCGCGAGCGCGCGCGCCTCGTCAGGCGGGATGCGGCCGCGACGCGCGAGCAGGTCCGCCAGCGTCTCGCCCTGGACGAGCTCCATCACGATGTACGGCTGCGCGCCGTCCTCGCCGGCGTCGTAGACGCTGACGACGTTCGGATGCGAGAGCCGCGCGGCCAGCCGGGCCTCGCGCACGAAGCGCTTCTCGAAGCTCGGGTCGCCTGCAAGGTTCTCGGCGAGCAGCTTGACCGCGACAGGACGATCGAGCTCGACGTCCCGCGCGAGGAAGACCGAGGCCATCCCGCCGTGCCCGAGCGGCTGCTCGAGCCGGTAGCGCCCGCCAGCGACGGCCTGCGCGCTCAACGGTGGCCCTTGTGGTGGTCGTGCTTCTTCGGCGGCTTCGGCTTGTGCTCCTCGTGCTTCGCCTTCGGCGGCGGTGCGCAGGCCGGCATCCGGGCCACGAGGTCGTTCGCCGCGCTCGTCAGCGGCTCCTGGTAGCGCGCCGGGATCCGCGAGACGTTCGCCGTGATGTCCTGCAGCAGCTTCGCCGCCGCCTCATTGCCCGCGCAACCGACCCCGGAAGCGACTGCGTCGGCGTCCCCGGCGAGCTGCCGGGCGACGGCGGCCGGGATCTTCGGCGGTGGAGGCGTCTTTTGCCGGGCGGTCGAGCCGCCGCAGCCTGCAATCAGTACGACGCTAGACGCCACGAGCCAGGCGCTCGGCCAGCGCATCCGGCAACCCCCTTTCGCGGATCTCCTCCTGCGTTCGCGCGACAGGGTAGGCGACGCGGCGAAACTCGGCGCGGCCCGCCTCGAAGTCGAGCAGGAGCCAGGCCGCGCGCGGGTCGCCGTCGCGCGGTTGCCCGACGGAGCCGGGATTGAGCAGGAAGCGCGCGCCGCCGCCGCCGAGCTTGGCCTCGGTCCCCTCGGGCGCGATCCCGCCGCCGAGCTCGCCCTCCTCGAGCACGATCGCGAGCGGCACGTGGCTGTGTCCGACGAGCACGAGCGGCGCCTCGGTCAGCTCGAACGAGGCTTCGACCGCATCGAGCGACAGCACGTAGTCCCAGACGGGATCGCGGGGGCTCGCGTGGAAGAGCTCGACCTGATCGCGCCGGCCGGACGGCCGCAGCGTCTCGAGGAACCGGCGCGACTCCGGCGACAGCACGCCTCGCGTCCACGTCGCGCTCGCGACCGCATCCGGGGCGAACTCGGCCAGGTCGACCTCGCCGAGCACGCCGAGGTCGTGGTTGCCCGCGAGGCAGAACGCCGCCCGCTCCTGCACCGCCGCGCAGCACGGGTTCGGCCGCGGCCCGTAGCCCACGAGGTCGCCGAGGCACCAGAGCTCGTCCGGCGCCTCGGCTTCGATCGCCGCGAGGACCGGCTCGAGCGCGTGCCAGTTACCGTGAACATCGGAGATGACCGCGACCCGGCTCGCCAAGGGCTCAACCTTATTCGCGCTCGCAGCGGCCTGGATCGTCGCCGGCTGGTTCCTCTGGCAGACGACGGTGCCAGGAGACCTCCACCTCTCGGGTCTCGACCCGCATCGCTACTGGAGCGACGCGCTCCTGCACCGCTCCGCGCACTACGACGGCCTGCTGCGCTGGGACTGGGTCGCAGGCACGCTCGCCGGGATCGCGGCGCTCGTCGTGCTCGTCCGCCTCGGACCGAGGCTGGCCGCGGCCTGGGAGCTCGGTCGTGTCGGCAAGGGCGTGATGGTCGGGGCCGTGGCGACGCTCACCGTCTGGGCCGTCAGCCTGCCGTTCGGCCTGGTCGCGCTCTGGTGGGGCCGCCGCTACGGGCTCCAGAAGCAGGGCTACGGCGAGTGGCTGCTCTCGCAGTGGCCGGCGCTGCTCGGCCAGGTCGTCGGCCTGACGATCGTGCTCACGATCCTGATGCTGCTCGCCGGCCGCTACCCCCGGTGGTGGTGGCTGCAGGCCGGCGTGATCTTCACAGGCGTCGCCGTGCTGCTGTCGCTGGTGCTGCCGTACTTCATGACGATCGGGACGCGCAACCCGCACCACACCAAGCTGGCCGCCGAGCTGCGCGGGCTCGAGCGGAAGGAGGGAATCGCGGGGACGCCGATCCGGATCCAGACGGTCAGCGACACCACCACCGACCTGAACTCGGAAGCCGTCGGGATCGGGCCGTCGGCGCGCGTCGTCCTGTGGGACACGATCCTCGACGGCCGCCTGACGCCGGGCGAGATCCGTGTGATCGCCGCCCATGAGTTCGGACATGTCGCGCGCCGCCACATCTGGAAGGGCCTCGGCTGGTACGCGCTGATCGAGATCCCCGGGTTCTTCGTGCTGGCATGGCTGACCGCGCGGCGGGGCGGGATGGCCCGGCCCGAGGTCGTGCCGTTCGCGCTGCTCGTGATCACGGTCTTCCATCTCGCGGTGACGCCGTTCACGAACGCCGTCTCGCGCCGCTACGAAGGCGAGGCGGACTGGCGCTCGCTGCAGGCCACCCACGACCCGGCATCCGCGCGCGACCTCTTCCGATCCTTCGCCCGCTACGACCTCGTTCAGCCCGATCCGCCGGGCTGGTCGTACGTCTGGATCGACGACCACCCGACGCTGGCGCAGCGCGTGGCGATGGCGAACGCCTGGGCGGCTAGACGCGCTCGATGACGTAGAGGCCGCCGGCGAGCTCGACCCGGCCTGTGGGCGGCCCCGAGAGCACGACCTCGACCGGATGCGGTTCCGCGGGCCTCCCGGTCGGCATCCAGCCCCGGCCTTCGGGCGCGAGGATCAGCGTTCTGCCGCGCTCGCCGATGAACGCGAGCCGCCCGGGCTCGTCCAGCGTCCCGCTCCAGAGGTCGAGCCCGAGCTCGAACAGCGGCAGCGCGAGCACGGGCGGCTCGCCTACGAGGCCGAGCTCCGACAGCCCCTCGTCCTCGATGCCGTCGAGGGCGATCACCTCGACGATATTGCCGGCGGGATCGTGGAAGTAGAACGCTCGCGCGTGCCAGTTGTCGAAGTCGAAGACGACCTCGCCGGTCTCGCGGTCCGGCAGCGGCTGGGGCGTGGCGGCGAGCAGATCGTCGAAGCGGTCGGGAGGCGCGAGGAGGGCGAAGTGGTAGAACGGCTCGCCCTCGCCGGCGACGAACTCGAGCTCGGTCTCGCCGGTGCCGAGCCGCTCGTAGAACTCCCGCAGCTCCGGGAGCAGCCGCGCCGGCGCTCGCAGGCGAACCTGTAGGAACCTAATTCGAGTCGTCGCCCTCGGTCGTCTCGGGCAGGTTGCGGATCCCCTCCCGCGACGACCACTTCGACCACGAGTCGTTCATCGCGTCGAGCAGCTCGCGCATGAAGCGCGTCGACATGTTCACGCGCGAGACGACCACGCCGGGCACGTCGCCCTCCTCGACCTCGTGGTCGATCCGCGCGAACGTGATCGTGAACTCGTAGTCGGAGAAGCTGATGTTGGCGAAGTTCGCGTAGACCCCCGCCAGGTTCTCTGGGTCGAGGTGGATGTTGAGCTGGCGCTCCTCGCCTTCGCCTTCCACTGGCCGGATACTACTCGCGTGAGAGATTCCTTCAGCCCGCGCAGGGTGGGATACGCGCTTGTCGCGCTGCTCGTCGTGTTCGCGGCCGGCACGGTTGGCTTCCAGCGCACGCTCCACGAGGGCTGGCTGCGGTCGTTCTACCGGACGGTGGTGACCGCGTCGCTGACGGGTCTCGACACCGTGCCGAGCAGCGACTCCGCCCGCGTGATCTCGATCGTGCTGGTCCTCGCCGGGCTGACTATCTTTGCCTACGTGGCCACGATCCTCGTCGAGGGGATCGCGGGCGGCGTCCTGACCGGCGCGCTGGCGGAGCGAAGGAGGCGACGGGCAATCGAACGGCTGAGCGAGCACTACATCATCTGCGGCTACGGGCGCGTGGGCCGGCGCGCGGCGACGGAGTTCCGCCACGGAGGCGTCGAGTTCGTCGTGCTCGACTTCAACCCGAGCGCGATCGAGTTCGCGCGTGAGCACGGAGAGCTCTTCATCGAGGGAAGAGGGACCGAGGACGAGGACCTGCTGGCGGCCGGGCTCGAGCGCGCGCGCGGCCTGATCGCCTCCTCGGACTCCGACGCGGACAACCTCTACATCACGCTTTCCGCCCGGGCGGTGCGGCCGGACCTGCTGATCGTCGCGCGGGCCTCCGACGAGGCCGCTGCCCGCAAGCTTCGGCTGGCGGGCGCCGACCGAGTCGTCCAGCCCTACGCGACCGCGGGCAAGGAGATGGCGAACCTCGTCCTGCGCCCGCAGGTGGCGGCCTTCCTCGACATCGTCACCTCCGGCGCGGGGCCGGAACTGCTGTTCGAGGAGATCGAGGTGGCCGCCGGTGCGGGGCCCGCCGGAAAGTCGATCCGCGCCCTGCGCATCCGCGGCGAGACGGGCGCGATGATCGTCGCGCTGCGGAAGGGCGACGGGACCTTCGACGCGACGCCAACCCCCGACGCAGTCCTGGAGGCCGGCGACGTGATGATCGCCGCCGGCACGCCGGACGAGCTGGCGCGGCTCGAGCACTTGTTCGCCTCCCGCGAAGCCCTTGCCTGACGCCGTCTCCCGGCTCGCGGAGCGTTTGTCGGAGCTGGTCGGCGCGCCGGTCGAGCTCGAGCGGCCGAGCGACTCCGCGCACGGCGACTACGCCACCAACGTCGCGCTGCGGCTCGCGCCCACGCGCAAGCGCCCGCCGCGGGAGCTGGCCGAGGAGATCGCGGGCGCCGCGGCCGGACTGGACGAGGTCGAGCGCGCCGAGGTGGCAGGCCCTGGCTTCGTCAACCTCTGGCTCGCGCCGTCGTGGTACGGCGCGGCGCTGGGCGAGCTGCTGGGGGCCGGAACCGAGTACGGAGCTGGGTGGGCGGCGGAGACGCGCGAGCGCGTCCAGGTCGAGATGGTCTCGGCGAACCCGACCGGGCCGATCACGGTCGCCTCGGCACGGAACGGCGCGATCGGCGACTGCGTCGCGCGGCTGCTCGAGTTCGCCGGACACGAGGTCGAGCGCGAGTACTACTACAACGACTCCGGCGCCCAGATGGAGCTCTTCCGCGCGTCGGTCGAGGCGATCAGGCGCGGGGAGGAGCCGCCGGAGAACGGCTACCGCGGCGAGTACGTCGTCGAGCTGGCGCATGAGGAAGGCGATGCCGTCCCGAAGATGCTCGCGCAGATCGAGGCGACGCTCGAGCGCTTTCGCATCCACTTCGACTCGTGGGCGCTCCAGAGCGAGCTCGAGCAGCGGTTCGGCGACTTCCTGCCGCGGCTCGACACCTACGAGAAAGACGGCGCGGTCTGGGCGCGCTCGTCCGCTTACGGGGACGACGACGACCGCGTCCTGATCCGCTCGCCGGAGAAGGGCGGCACGCCGACCTACCGCGCCGCCGACGTCGTCTACCTCGCCGACAAGCTCGAGCGCGGCTTCGATCGTGCGATCTACGTGCTCGGCGCCGACCACCACGGCACGCGCAACTGGTACGCCGCGATCGCCCGCATGCTCGGCTACGACGAGGAGCGGATCGAGGTGCTGCTCTACCAGCTCGTCCATCTGACGCGCGGCGGCGAGCTGGCGCGGATGTCCAAGCGCCGCGGCGACGTCGTCTTCCTCGACGAGCTGCTGGACGAGATCGGCGTCGACGCGGGCCGCTGGTACCTCGCCAACCGCGGGCCGGACCAGACGATCGAGATCGACGTCGACCTGGCCGCGGAGCGCAGCGAGAAGAACCCGGTCTACTACGTCCAGTACGCGCACGCCCGGATCGCGGGCATCAGGCGGAACGCCGGGAACGCTCCAAGTAACAGTCTGTTACAAGGCCGCTCGCCGGAGCCCGAGGAGCGCGACCTGATCAAGCGGTTGCTGGAGCTGCCGGACGTCGTCCGCGAGGCGACGGAGCGGCGAGGCGCGCAGGGAGTGCCGAACTACGCAATTCGCGTCGCCGACGACTTCCACCGCTTCTACCACCACCACCGGGTGCTCGAGAGCGACGCGCAGGCGTTCCGGCTCGGCCTCTGCACGGCCACGCAGACCGTGATCGCGCGCTGCCTCGACCTGATCGGGGTGGAAGCGCCCGACCGAATGTAGGATCGGGCGCGATGGCCAGGCCCGAAGCCTCGCTCGCCGAGCCCACGGCGAACGCCCCGGATCGCAACCTCGCGCTCGAGCTCGTGCGCGTGACGGAAGCTGCGGCGATGGGCGCCGGCCGCTGGATCGGCCGCGGCGAGAAGGAGTCCGCCGACCAGGCCGCGGTGGACGGGATGCGCGCCGTCCTCGACACGGTCGAGATGACCGGTGTCGTCGTGATCGGCGAGGGCGAGAAGGACGAAGCCCCGATGCTCTACAACGGCGAGGAGGTCGGCAGCGGCCACGGGCCCGAGGTCGACGTGGCCGTCGATCCGCTCGAAGGCACGCGCCTCACGGCCAAGGGCCAGCCGAACGCGATCGCCGTGATCGCGCTCGCCGAGCGCGGAACGATGTTCTTCCCTGGCGCGGCCGTCTACATGGACAAGATCGCCTGCGGCCCGGAGGCGATCGACAAGATCGACATCGAGGCGCCCGCGCGGGAGAACGTCGAGCGCGTCGCGCAGGCGAAGGGCAAGAAGCCGACCGAGGTGACGGTCGTCGTTCTCGAGCGCGACCGCCACGACGGGCTGATCGCCGAGCTGCGCGAGATCGGCGCCAAGGTGCTGCTGATCCTGGACGGCGACGTCGCGCCGGCGATCGCCGCTGCCCAGCCGGCGACCGGGGTCGACCTGCTGATGGGGGTGGGCGGGACCCCTGAGGGCGTGATCGCGGCGGCGGCGCTCAAATGCGTCGGCGGAGGAGTCCAGGGCAAGCTCTGGCCGCGGAACGACGAGGAGCGGCAGCAGCTCGTCGATGCCGGCTTCGAGCTCGACCGCGTGCTGACGACCGACGACCTCGTCTCCGGCGACGACGTCTTCGTGGCGGCGACCGGCGTCACCACGGGCGCACTGCTGCGCGGAGTGCGCTACACGGCCGAGGGCGCGGTCACCGATTCGATCGTGATGCGCTCCCGCTCGGGCACCGTGCGGCGGATCGAGGCGACGCATGCGTTCGACAAGCTCGAACGCTTCGCCGGCCGCCTGTACCGCCCGTAACGCAGCGCGGCTCCGTCAGCTCAAGCCGCCTTCGCCGAGTGCCGATGCGGCTCGAAATGCGCCGCCTCGTCAGCTCGCCTGCGCTGTTCGTCGCTGCGGTACTCGCCTACGCGCTGCTTCGCTTGAGCGCCGTCCTGACCGCCGCACCGTTCGTCGACTACGACAGCGACCAGTACGCGCGCGTCGCCGCCCATCCGCTCTGGAGCCGCGCCTTCCTGGCCGGCGAGAAGCCGTTCGTCTTGCCCTTCCTCTGGAAGCTGCTCCCGGGCCCGGCGCTGCATGTCAGCCCGAACCTCGCCTACGGCGACATCCGGCCGGCGCTGATGGGTCAGGTCGTCGTCTCGATCGCGTGCTGGACGGTTCTCGCGGTGGTCCTGGCGCGCTCGCTGCGCCACTTCGGCGCGAAGGTGCTCGCGGTGACGGCGATCCTCGGCTTCAGCTGCAGCATGGGAATCATGCAGTGGGATCACGCGCTGATCTCCGAGTCGCTCTCGCTCTCTCTGCTCGCGCTGGTTCTCGCCGCCGCGCTCGCGCTGATGCAGCGGCCGAGCGGCCTGGCCGTTGCCCTCGTTCTGTCCGCCATGTTCCTCTGGATCTTCACGCGGGACACGAATGCCTTCTTCGTCCTGATCGCGGGGCCACTGCTCGCGCTCGTGCTCGCGCGGCGGGGCAGGATGGGGCTGGCGCTGCCGCTCGCCGTCGGCGCTCTCGCGCTCGGCGGCGCGAGCCTGACGACCGCGTCCTTCGCCGACCGCGGCGGGCTACCGACGCGCAACGTGATGGTCGTCGCGCTCAGGAGCGATCCGCAGTTCGAGCGCTTCTTCGTCGACCACGGGATGCCGAACCAGCCGGGCCTGTCCAAGCTCCTCGGCCAGCGGCCGCCGGCGGTCTACTACCGGGAGCCGCGACTCGCTCGGTTCCGGCGCTGGTTCGATAGTTCCGGGGAGCAGACGTACCGCAAGTGGCTCGTGAGTCACCCCGGCAAGCTCTTCGGGGCTCCGCTGCGGGACTTCGCACGGCTGTACACGCCGAACTCGTCCGAGCTAGCGGCCTATCGGGGCTACCGCCCGCTGCCTCGGGTCCTGCCGGCCCGGGTCGACGCGTTCTTCTTCCCGAGCTCGAGCGTCGGCCTCGCCGTGCTGCTTGCACTTGCCGTGGCGGGGCTCGCCTTCGCGGTCATCCAGGGGCGCGTCGGCCGGCTCGACGCGGTGCCGCTCGTGTTCCTCGCTGCGACGCTCCCGGTTGCGATCCTGATCTGGCACGGCGACTCGGCCGAGCGCGACCAGCATCTCTTCCAGGGCACTGCGCTCACCCGTCTCAGCCTGCTCGTCCTGGTCCTGCTGGCAACCGACCGCGTGCTCGAGTGGGCCCGTGAAGACGTAAGGCTGCCTGGCGCCCTGCGGCCTGACGAGGGCGCGGCGTAAGCGGCTCTAGACGGCCGCGGTTTCCATCTCCGGCGCGTAGGAGCCGGTGCGGGCGGCGCCGTTGAACTTCGCCCGGCGGTAGAAGGCCTTCTGCGCGTCCTCGACGTTGCCCTGCTCGCCGCCCCAGGCCTTGAGCGCGGGTGCCTGCAGCGCGCGGCCGTACGAGAACGAGAGCTCCCACGGGTGCGGCCCGCGGGCGTTCATTGCGTTCAGGTGCGCGGTCGCATCCTCGTCGGTCTGGCCGCCGGAAAGGAAGACGATCCCCGGCACGGCGGCCGGCACGTGGCGGGTAAGGACGTCGAGCGTCGCCTCCGCCACCTCGTCCACGCCGGCGCGGTCGGAGGCCTCGTAGCCGCTCAGCACCATGTTCGGCTTCAACAGCGAGCCGTACAGGTCGACGCGCTGGTCGTGCAGCTCGGTGTAGACGGCCTGCAGCGCGCGGCCGGTCGCCTTGCCCGCCTCGCCGATCGAGTGCGAGCCGTCCATCAGCACCTCCGGCTCGACGATCGGCACGAGCCCGGCCTCCTGCGACAGTGCAGCGAACCGCGCGAGCGCGTGGGCGTTCGTCCAGACCGCGTACTCGCTCGGAATCCCGTCGCCGACCGAGTACGTCGCCCGCCACTTGGTGAAGCGCGCGCCGAGCTCGTAGTACTCCTCGAGGCGCTCGCGCAGCCCGTCGAGGCCCTCGGTGATCGTCTCGTCGGAGGCGAGCGCCAGCCGCTTCGCGCCCTTGTCGACCTTGATCCCCGGAATGATCCCGCGCCCGGAGAGCAGCTTCGGGAACGGCGTCCCGTCCGAGGAGCTCTGGCGGATCGTCTCGTCGAAGAGGATCACGCCGCTGATGTACTCCTCCGCGCCGTCGGCTGTGAAGAGCAGCTCGCGGTAGGCGCGCCGGTTGTCCTCGGTCGACTCGACGCCGATCGAGTCGAAGCGCTTCTTGATCGTGCCGTCGCTCTCGTCGGCGGCGAGGATGCCCTTGCCCTCGGCGACGAGCGCCTTCGCGGTCTCGTGGAGCTCGGTTCCCATCGTTCCCCCTTGCGTCGTTCGCTGGGCTGGATTATGGCTCAGCCTGGCCGGTCTGGAGGAGGAGGCGGACGGCGCGCAGCTCCTGGTCGGTCGCGGGCTGGATCGAGCCCGCGCTCACCCACCAGGCCGGGTGGATCTCGTTCCAGCCGTGCTCGGTGTCGTCGATCCAGGGTCCGACGACCTCGATGCGCGCGCCCACCGGCGGGACGTCGACTCGCGAGCGGTCCTGCGGGATGATCTCGACGATCAGGTTGCCGCCGACGCGGGCGTTCCCGTCCCCGAGCAGCTTGTCGTAGGGAGGATCGGGGCGCAGATCGATGTGGACGTCGCCGTCGTACTCCTCGAACTTGACCTCGCGGACGGTGCCGATCGCAACCCGGCAGCGGCTCTTCACGCGCAGGCGCTGCGGGTGGTAGACACCGCCGAGCGGGTTGCCGCCGCGGCAGTACGGCGAGGGCGGCGCCGTCTGGCGGCGCAGGCTGCAGGCGGCCGCGCAGCAGACGAGGAAGCAGCTGAGGACGACCGCAACGCGCCGCACGCATCGAGAGTGCCAGCGCGCGGGCGCGAGCGAAAGTCTCTCTTAAGGACGTGTCAGTCAGCAGTAGGACGAAGCTGGGCAGGGAGCTCGAAGCGCGCGAACCGGCCAGATTCCAGGCCCTGCACGCCCCAACTGACCCATCCACCGGGACACTCCGAGCGGGACAATCTGCGGAGGTGGCTGGAAAGGTCTAGCCTCGCAGCGTAGACCTGCGGCCAAGGTCTAGACGCGTTCCGGGTTCAAGACGGACGCGTCGCGCACGCGGATTCTCCCCAACGTGCAACGACCTTGGCCGCAATCTCGTTATAGGTCAGGACGTAGGTGTGTCCAGCGTGGGCGGCTTCCTCCCCCAGGTAACGACTGGAAATCCGCCCCAGTCTCACACTGGCCGTTGAAGAAGCCACCCACGCTGACTTGATGCCTCACCGCCGCGCTTCTTGCGCTGAGCCTCGCGCCGCGAGAGAAGAGAAGCCGCTACTACGAGCAAGATTCCGCCAAACTCTCCTGGGCTAGAATCCGCTCCCACGCGGACGTAGCTCAGTTGGTAGAGCATCAGCTTCCCAAGCTGAGGGTCGCGGGTTCGATCCCCGTCGTCCGCTCTCCCTAGATCAAGCCGAAACCCGCTTCGCTAGGCGGGTTTCGGCGTTTCAGGGCGCTACTCTCGCTCACCGCCTGAAACCGCTAAAGACCGCTCCGGACTGGCGCTCACTGGCGCACAGCTGGCGCGCACGATGCTGTTTCACGGATCGAGCCATGACCCGCTCAGAGCAGCCACCGGGTCGGCTGTCATTGCAAGGACATACAGGACGACGAGCTCAGGGAAAGCAGCGGAAATGTGGCCGCCGCTTGAGTCCAGGATGTCGAGCTGTTGCTGACGCTCGAGTTGATAGCCGTGGTGCGTGTTTCTGAGCGCGTGGTACAAGCGGGCGACGTACTCGTCGCCGGCGACCGGAGGCGCACTCTTGTTACCCACGAGGACCGAGTCGCCAGCGCGGCGTCCTGGGACAACCGCTCCTAGCGTTTCCTCTCGCAAACAGCCGAGGACCGCGGTCGCGCGGAAGCAGCAGAGCGTTTCGACCACTACCTCGAGCGTGCGACGGCCGCGCACTTTTCGCCATCACGCAGTCTGGCAACCGGCAGGCTCGGACGGGAAGCTGACGCTGAGGGCGGCTGAGTGGGGTAACTACCGGGTGAATGCTTCTTCGGCTCGGGATAGTCGCTGCGCTCCTCGGCACGTTCGCCTGCTCCGGCAGCGCGGCCGGCGGCCTTCCGAATCTGCTTCTGCCCGATCTCGACCAGCGCCCGCCGCTGGCGGTCTCCGTTCGCTGGGGCGGGCCGCCGAAGCATCACCCGCTGCTCGTCTTCACCTCGAGCGTCGAGAACGTCGGTTACGGACCGCTGATCGTCGAGGGCCGCCGGGCGAGCAGGCGCGTGCCCACGATGCGCGCCAATCAACTGATCGCGCTGCAAAAGGGCGGCCTTAAGCGCGTGATCGGAGTCGGGCGGCTGCGCTACAACGTCAACCCTTCCCACAGCCACTGGCACCTGCTGCCGTTCGAGCGCTACGAGCTACGGACCTTGGCCGGGGCACAGATCGTGCGCGACCACAAGAGCGGCTTCTGCCTGACGAGTGATCACCACTCGCCGCTGCCGACGCTCGGCCCGCCTGCCCCGCAGCCGATCAAGGGCAGCGACTGCGCTCGGAACAGGCCGCGTGCGTTGCGCCTGCTCGAGGGCATCGCCGTCGGCTGGGGCGACATCTACATTCCCGCGAAGGAGGGGCAGGCGATCGACATCAGCGGCGTACCTCCCGGCGACTACGACCTCGTCCACCGCGTCAACGTCAGTCGCTTCCTACGCGAGGTGGATTACTCGAACGACGACTCCTCGATGCGGATCCAGCTGCTGCCGCCGCCGACGCCAGACGCGCTGCCCGGCGTGGTGGTGCTGAAGACGTGCGAAACCGGAATCCAGTGCTAGGAGGGGGCCGCGGGCCCGGGTATCCGGGAGTCAACTTGACCATCCTCTTTGGCACGCGCGGGCGTAGCTCAACGGTAGAGCTCTAGCCTTCCAGCTAGTGACGTGGGTTCGATTCCCGCCGCCCGCTTCCGCCCTTGGTCGATGCGCGGCGCAGCCAGGCCGATCTTAAGGCACCGTGAGCGTGTATCGAGCAGAGGGGAAAGAAGGGCTCGGTGAGACCTTCGCCGAGCCCTTCTCCGAAATCGCTACTTGCGGCGGTTTACGGCCGCCTTGAGGGCGCCCTTGTTCATCTTCGAGCGGCCCTTGATATTGAGGCGCCTGGCCTCTTTGAGCAACTGCTCCTTCGTGGGCTCATGACCCAGCGGCATTAGACCCCCCTTCGGGTTCGTTGCAACTACGTCTTTCCGTCTCCCCGTTCGATCGGGAGTAAAACCGGCTCTGGCCCTCGGGGGCGGGACTGGCGCGCATGATGGCGCGCAGGCGGCGCAAACCGCACCGTTGAGCGAAATATGACGGGCTTCCCAAGCTGAGGGTCGCGGGTTCGATCCCCGTCGTCCGCTCCATGAGATCACGCGCCGCCGCAGACATGGGCGCGAGCGGTCGCCCTCCCTGGGCTGCAGCGCTGCAGCCCAGGGAGATGAGACCACCTAGCTAGCGCGCAGGTCGGTACGCGACCTGGACCTCGAACGCCACACCGGGTGCCGGGTGCATCGAGTAGTGCCCAGGCTGCACCGGGACGCCACTGTCACCCAGGAAGTCCGGATCGTCGACAACTGTCTGCGGTGGGCCGTGGCCCGTGAAGGTCACGACGTTGTGGTCGATGTAGAAGACCTGGCCGGGAGGATCGTCCGGCCCGGCTGGGCCGATGTGGGCCGCAGTGATGTCCAGGGCCATATGACCTGCGCCGGCACTGCCGGGACCGCCGCCGCCCACGCTGTGCCCGCAGCCCGCGAGCTGAGCGTCGCCGGTGATCGTCCCGTCTGCCGCCCGGTCGAACTCGAACCAGCCCCAGAAGCCGCCCAGGTCGTTCCCGCAGAAGGACGGGTTGTCGCAGTTGAAGGACACCCCGACCTGCCACGTGTCGTGGCTCGACCCGCCGCCGTACGCACCGGCGGACGAAGCAAGCCCGGCCGTGAGCGCCGTCGCAATCGCAATAGCAGCGACGAACACGGTGAAACGCCGCGTCATGTGTTCCCCTTCCTCATCGTGATTTGTTCCTGCCGCGGCAAAAGATCCTGCACCACTCCACGATGGAACTCAAGTCTGGACCGGCAACTCGCCTGGCCAGGCCCGGAGCTAGAATTGTCGGTGCCGTCAGATGACAACCGAAGCTGACACTGCGCTGATTGCCGGCCAGTTGGCCGAGCTCACACAGGAGGTCGATGCGCTCACGAAGCAGCTGAAAGGGCTTCTCCAGCGCGCCGACGCCGCGCAAGACCGGGCGGATACCCAGCAAGAGCGCATCGACATCGCAGCGAAAGAGCTCACCGAGGTCAGCGGCCGACTGCAAGCCGCGGCCAACGCGCTGCGAGAGTCGATCTAGCACACGGCAACTCCAGCGGCGCTTGCAAAGCGAACGTATGTTCGCTTTGATCTGAAGGGTGCAGCTTGCGCTGGATGCCCTCGACCGGCTGGTCGACCTGCTCGAGGAGCGCGGGCCGCTGCCGGCCGTCGAGGCCGCTCGGGCCCTGTTCGCGACGCCGGCGGTGTCCGAAGGGCTCGCGCTCTCGCTGCTCGGCGAGGTCACCGCAGGGGACAGCCGCGTCGTCTGCACGGGCTCGACCGTCTCGCTCGCCGGGCCCGGTGAGGATCCGCTGCTCGAGGATGCGTCGTTCGTCGTCTTCGACCTCGAGACGACCGGGCTCTCCGCGACGCAGAGCCGGATCTGCGAGATCGGCGCGGTGCGCGTGCAGGCGCTCGAGCTCGTCGATGAGTTCCAGTCGCTCGTCAACCCAGGCGTTGCGCTGCCCGAGCCGATCGCGCGGCTGACCGGGCTCCGCGACCCGGAGCTGCGCACGGCGCCGCCGGTGCGCACCGTGCTGCGCCGCTTCCTCGCCTTCGCCGGCGACGACCTGCTCGTCGCGCACAACGCCCAGTTCGACCGGCGCTTCATCGAGCACCAGCTGCAGCGCCTGCACGGGAGACGCCTCTCGGAGCCACCGCTCTGCTCGGCCGCGCTGGCCCGGCGCCTGCTCGAAGGGAGGCGGCGGCGGGTCGGGCTCGCGTCGCTCGCGGACTTTTTCGGCGTCCCGACGACGCCGTGCCATCGCGCGCTGCCGGATGCCCAGGCGACCGCGGAGATCCTCGTCCACCTGATCGGCCTTGCGCAGGAGCTGGGCGCGCGGAGGCTCTCCGAGCTGCGCGCGCTCGCTGCCCCGCGCAAGCGCCGCGTGTACGGCAAGCGCTCGCTGGCGAAGGGCGCGCCGACGCGGCCGGGCGTCTACCTCTTCCGCGACCGGCACGACCAGGTGCTCTACGTCGGCCGGGCCCGCGACCTGCGCGCTCGGCTGCGCTCGTACTTCCGCAGCGAGCGGCAGCGCCCGTCGGTCGAGGCGGCGCTCCTCGCGCTCGAGCGGGTCGAGTGGCGCGTGCTCGGCTCCGAGCTCGAGGCGGCACTCGAGGAGCTTCGCCTGATCCGCGAGCTGCAGCCTCCGGCGAACTCCCGCAGCCGCCGGCGCGAGCAGGGCGTCTACCTGAAGCGCCGCGGGGAGGACTTCGTGGTGACCAAGACCCCGACCGAGCTCGGGCCGATCGGCAGCCGTCGCAAGGCAGCGCTGGCGGCGCGGGCCCTGGCGTCGAGCACCGAGGAAGAGATCGAGGCGCTTCTGGACGGAGGGCCGCTGCCGAGGCTGCGCGCCCGGCTCGTGCACCTCTCCGACAGCCTGCGCTACGAGGAGGCGGCCAGGCTCCGCGACCGGATCGACGCGCTCGAGCATGTGACCGACCGGCTGCGACGCCTTGATCGCCTGCGCAAGCTCGAGCTCTGCCTCGTCTGCCCGGGCGCCGCCGTCGTCGTCGCAGGCGGCGTGGTCAGGAGGCACGCGCTCGCGCCGGGCGCGGAGCTGCCCGTGGCGGGGGACGGAACGGACGGGCCGCTCACAGCCGAGCAGGCCGAAGACCTGCTGCTGATCGAGGGCTTCGTGCGCCGCCCGCCACCCGAGCTCAAGGTGCTGCCGCTTGCCGCGTGAGAGAGCGGGGGAGGGCCTGTCACGGCCGGCCGTCAGCCTGAATGCGGTAGACGACGCCCCGGCCCCAGTCGGCCACGAGGAGACCGCCGCGGTGGTCGACCAGCAGCGCCAGCGGGTGCGCGAAACCGGACGCGAACGACGTCACGCGCGCGAGCCGGCCGGGCCGGAGCTGGACGCGCACGACGCGGCGGCCGAAGCGGTTGCTCAGGTACTGGCCCCACTCGGCGACGAACAGGTTCCCGCGGTACGAGGCCGGAAACGAGCCGCCGGTGTAGAAGGCGATGCCGTCGGCGGAGGCGTGCGGCTCCAGGTACGCGACCGGCGAGGTCACGCCGGAGCAGCGTCCGCTCAACCGGAGCGTGCGCGCGTTTGGCCAGCAGCGGGGCCATCCGTAGAACGCTTCCGGCCGGAGCGCGACGACCATCTCGGCGGGCTCGGGATCGGAATCCGAGCCGAGCTTGTCTTGACCGTTGACGGAGGCGAAGAGCTTGCCGGTCTTCGGCTGGACAGCCAGTCCGTACGGGTTTCGCAGCCCGCGCGCGACGACGCGCAGGTCGCTCCCGTCAGGGCGGAGCGAAAGGATCGCGGCGCTCCGCGGCGAGCGCTCCCGGCAGGCGTCGCAGGTCGAGCCGCTGCCCCAGTAGAGCCGCCCGTCCGCGCCGAAGACGACGTTGTCCTGCTGGTGCTCGCCGAACGGGATGCCTTTCACCACCACGCGTCGCCCGCCCAACCGGCCGCCGCTCAGAACGAAGCGCTCGAGCCGGCCCTGCTCCGAGACGAAGAGCGCGCTTCCGCGCCAGACGAGCCCGAGCGGCGTGTGCAGGCCACGCACGAGCACCGCCGGCCGCCGCGTCCCGCGCCGGATCGCCACGAGCTTGCCGGTCGACTCGGTCACGTAGATGCGGCCGTCCGGCCCGTAGGCCATCGCCGTCGGCTGCGAGAGCCCCCGCGCAAAGGTCTCGACCCGGAAGCCGGGCGGCACGCTGATCCCCGACACCGCCGCCTCGCCGTGCAGCGCCAACACAAGCGCCAGAGCGCCCAGGACCCCGGTCGCGATCGTCCTCAAGGGGACGAGTTTACGGAGGGGCTCGGCCTTCGATCAGGTAGTCGTGGATCTCCTGCAGGTCCTCGAGCGCGGCGCCGATGTCCGCACGCTCGAGCGGCGTCGTCTCGGCGGCGCGGGAGATCTCGCGCGCGGCCTGGAAGTTCCGGACGAAGTCCATGTCCTCGCCTTCCTCGACGACCGGGTTCTCCAGGTCGTACCCGCGGTCGGTGAGCATCTCCTCGACCAAACGGACGAACTCAGGTAGCGCCTCGTCGGGCGCGTCGACGGCCTGCTCCTGAAGGTCGGCCCAGCGCGTCTCCCAGGCGTGCAGATCTAGCCCTGGCTCGCTCAGCTCTGGTCTCCTTTCGGCGGCGGTAGGTAGGATCGGCCGCGGTCCAAGTGCCCGCCTCGAACTCCTCCAAACCAGGCTTTTTGCTCGCGGTCGGCGTTTCCCACCGGAACGCCCCGCTCGAGCTGCGGGAACGGCTCTACCTCACCGACGGCCACGCCACGGAGCTGGCGCAGGAGCTCGGCGGGGTCGTGCTCTCGACGTGCAACCGGACGGAGATCTACCTGCTCGGCGGCGACCGTGAGACGGCCCGGCAGGCGCTCGAGCGACAGTCGGGCCTCGAGCTCGACGGCGTCCTGGCGAGCTGGGAGGGCGGGGAGGCGGTCGAGCACCTCTTCCGCGTCTCGGCTGGGCTCGACTCGCTCGTGCCGGGCGAGGCGCAGATCCTCGGTCAGGTGCGCGAGGCGTACGAGGCAGCCCTGAAGGCGGGCGCGACCGGGCCGGCCCTGAACCGGCTCTTCGAGGACGCGCTCCACGCGGGCAAGCGCGTGCGCACCGAGGCGAAGCTGCACGAGATGCCGGAGTCGGTCGCGGAGTCCGCGGTCGCGCTCGCGGCCAAGGAGCTCGGCGGCCTCGAAGACAAGCGCGCGCTGCTGTTCGGCGCGGGCAGGATGAGTGAGCTCGCGGCGCGCGGCCTGAAGGAGCGCGGGGCGGAGGTGATCGTCTCGAGCCGGACGCTCGAGAGCGCGCAGGAGCTTGCCGACCGGCTCGGCGGGCGTGCCGCGCCGTTCGACGCGATCGCGCTGGAGCTGATCGATGCCGACCTGGTCATCTCCGCGACGCGCTGCCCGTACCCGATCCTGCATCCGGGAGCCGTGCAGCAGCGCACGAAGCCGCTCGTCCTGATCGACATCGCAGTCCCGCGTGATCTCGATCCCGCGATCGGCGCGCTCGACGGTTGCCGGCTGTTCGACATCGACGCGCTGGGCGAGGGCCTCGTCGGGCGCGAGGAGGACATTCGCGAAGCCGAGGCGATCGTCGCCGAGGAAGCCGCGCGCTTCGCCGAGTGGCTGCGTTCGCGCGACGCTGCGCCCGCGATCGCGGCGCTCCGGCGCCACGCGGAGGAGATCCGCACCGAGGAGCTCGCCCGCGCCGAGCACCGCTTGACCGATCTCTCCGACCGCGAGCGCAAGACGGTCGAGACGCTGACCGCCCAGATCGTGAACAAGCTCCTGCACGCGCCGACGGTCAACGCGAAGGAGTCCGGCTCCGAGCCGCTGCGCGAGCTGTTCGCACTGCACGAAGACGGCGAGTGACCTCTAGCGACCTCTGGGCCCGGGCGCAGCGAGTGACCCCGGGCGGCGTCAACTCGCCGGTGCGCGCGATGAAGGCGGTCGGGCTCGACGAGCCGCTCTTCGCGGCGCGCGGCGAAGGCGCGTACCTCGAGGACGTCAACGGCCGGCGGTATGTCGACTGGGTGCTCTCCTGGGGCCCGCTGATCTTCGGGCACGCGGATCCGGAAACCGTAGAAGCTGTCGTCGAGGCGGCGCGCGAGGGGACGACCTTCGGCACTGCGACCGAGCGCGAGGTGCTGCTGGCCGAGGAGATCGTGGACGCGGTGCCGTCGGTGGAGATGGTGCGGCTGGTGTCTTCTGGGACCGAGGCCGCGATGACGACGCTGCGCCTGGCGCGCGCGGTCACCGGCCGCGAGCCGTTCGTGCGCTTCCGAGGCAACTACCACGGGCATGCCGACTCCTTCCTCTCGGAGGCCGGCTCGGGCGTGCGCACGCTCGGGCTCGAGGCCGCGGCGGAGGGGCGCGTCGTCGACTACAACGACCTCGGCGCGGTCGAGACCGTGATCGAAGGAGCGGCGTGCGTCTTCGTCGAGCCGGTCGCCGGGAACATGGGCGTCGTCCCGCCGGCCGAGGGCTTCCTCGAGCGCCTGCGCCGGCTTTGCGACGAGAGCGGGGCGCTGCTCGTGTTCGACGAGGTGATCACGGGGTTCCGGGTCGCGCGCGGCGGCGCACAGGAGCGCTACGGCGTCCTCCCGGACCTGACCGTGCTCGGCAAGATCGTCGGCGGCGGCCTGCCGCTGGCGGCCTTCGGCGGCCGTGCCGAGCTGATGGACCGCCTCGCGCCGGCCGGCGACGTCTACCAGGCCGGGACGCTCTCCGGGAACCCCCTCGCAACCGCGGCCGGCCTCTCGGTGCTACGCCGCCTGACACCCGAGGTATACGAAGAGCTCGAGCGAAAGGGTCAGCGCCTGGACGCGCTCGGCGAGCACGGCCGCTTCGAGCGCGTCGGCGCGATGGCGACGCTCTTCGTCGACGACTACCCGGCGCTCTTCCGCCACTTGCTCGAGCGCGGGATCTACCTCGCACCCAGCCAGAACGAGGCGATGTTCCTCTCGACAGCGCACGGCGACGAGGAGATCGACCGAACGATCGAAGCGGTCGCCGAATTCTTCGCCTAGTGGACGGCTAGGCGCCGTGGCCGGGATTCCCGACGTCCCGGTAGAGCGCCTCGACGTTGTTGCCGTCCGGGTCGAGCAGGTACGCCGCGTAGTAGCCGGGCCCGTAGTCGCGCAAGCCGGGAGCTCCGTTCGAGCGAAACCCTGCCTCGACCCCCGCGCGGTGAAAGGCGTCGACGTCGTCGCGCGAGCGGGCCCAGAAACAGAGGTGAAGCGCCCTCGTCGGCGGAGTCTGGGCGACGACGTTCACGTGCGTGAAGCACGCCGAAGTCTCACGTTCGTAGAGCTTCGGGATCCCGAGTGGAGCAAGGACGGTCTCGTAGAACACGACCGACCGCCGGAAATCGCTCACGTGCAGGTCGAGGTGGTCGACCACGGGCCTGGTCCAGTCCCAGTCGGCAGCGCTCATGGCCAGGCGTCGGCCAGGCGGCGGCGGGTTTCGAGCAGGTGCTCAGGGAGCACTTTCACGTCTGCGAGGACGGGCATGAAATTCGTGTCACCGGCCCAACGGGGAACGACGTGGAGATGAACGTGGTCGACGATGCCGGCGCCGGCGATCCGGCCGAGATTCCAACCGAGGTTGTAGCCCTGCGGGCCGTAGACCTCGGCGAGCGCCGCCGTCCCGCGCTCGGCCAGCCGATGGATCTCCAGCGCTTCGGAGTCCGTCAGCTCGCCGAACTCGCCGACATGCCTGTACGAGGTGACCATCAGGTGCCCGGACGAGTACGGGAACTTGTTCAACATGACGAAGGCCTCGCTCCCGCGCGCGACGACCAGGCCCTCCTCGTCCTCGAGGCTAGCGGCGCGGCAGAAGATGCAGCCGGTCTCCTCGTCCGCCTGCGTGATGTACTCGAGTCGCCAGGGCGCCCAGAGCGGCTTGGCCATCGCGCCGAGCCTACCGTCCCGCCGCCAAAGGTCGTACGATTCGCAACGTGAAAAAGATGCTGGCAGCCGTGGTGCTGGCCGCTGCCGTGTCCGCGGCCGCCGCGCCGAGCGCGCAGCGGAACGGCTCCGTCCCGCTCGGAGTGAAGGTCGGCGGCCTGCGGGTCGGCGGGATGGCGACCGAGAAGGCCCGCGCGACGATCTCGTACGCCTTCAACCGGCCGCTGCGCTTCGTCTTCTACGGCAAGCGCTGGCGCGTCCGTCCGGCGGCCCTCGGATCGACGCTCGACGTCGATCAGACGATGAAGGCAGCGCTCGACGCCAAGCCGGGCCAGAACGTCCCGCTGCGGGTGACGATCGACTCCGGGCGCGTCGCCCAGTACGCGCGTTGGCTCGACAGCTGGCTCTCGGTCGACCCGCAGAACGCGACCGCCACCCTGACCAGCCGCCTGACGCCGGTCCTGCACAAGGGCAAGCCGGGCCTGCAGGTGCGCGCGAACCGGACAGCGGTCAAGCTGATGGCCGCCCTGCGCACGGCCAAGCGGCCGCTTTTCCGGCCTTCGGCGAAGACGATTCCCGCGGCGATGACGCGCGCGAACTTCGGCCCGGTCGTCGTGATCCACCGCGGCTCGAACCGGATGTACGTCTACCAAGGCACGCACGTCTTGCGGACGATCCAGGTCGCGACCGGCCAGTCGATCTATCCGACGCCGCTCGGCAACTGGCACGTGGTCGACATGCAGCGCGACCCATGGTGGCGCCCGCCGGACTCGCCGTGGGCCCAAGGCCTGAAGCCGATCCCGCCCGGTCCGGGCAACCCGCTGGGCACGCGCTGGATGGGCCTCGACGCGGCCGGCGTCGGCATGCACGGCACGCCCGACGACGCGTCGATCGGCTACTCGGCCTCCCACGGCTGCATCCGGATGCACATCCCGGACGCGGAGTGGCTCTTCACCAAGGTCCGCATCGGGACCCCGGTCTTCATCGTCGCGGCGTAGGCGATAGCAACTCTGGCTTGGGCCAGCGTGCGGGAATGTCACCAGAGCGAGTGCGGGGCCTACATTGCCTGGCGTGGAAGATGATCGTCCATTCGCAGGCGATACCGCGAGCTTCTACGCCCGCTACCGCCGCGGGTATCCGTGTGAGCTGATTCTTCGGCTGCGGGAGTTCAAGCGCGATGGTTCCGGTCGTGTGCTCGACCTGGGCTGCGGTGCAGGGCAACTACTGCTCCAGCTCGCGCCCTTCTTCGAGCAGGCAGTTGGCATCGACCCTGAGCCGGACATGCTGCGCGAGGCCAAGAGCGCGGCTCATAGCCGCCATCTTGGAGACGTCGTGTGGCTAAGAGGGAGTTCGAGTGAGCTTCCCCAGCTGGAGCGAGCGCTCGGACGATTCGATCTGGTCACGATCGGCACCGCATTCCACTTCATGGAACGGCATGCCACGCTCAGCAATCTCGCGCGGATCGCCTCGGGTGGTGCTGTCGCAGTCGTCTACAACGGAACGCCTATGTGGCTGCATCCCGATCCCTGGGCGAGGGCTCTCAACTCCGTGCTGGAGAGCCGCCTCGGGAAGCTCGGTGATGCCGACTTCACGGCTGAAGCCCTTCGAGGCGCCGAAGAGACGATGCACGACCTTCGCTACACGCACGTCGAGCGGTGGGAGCGAGTCCATACCGAGACGATCAATGTGGACTTCATCATCGGACACATCCTCTCGGCCACCTCAACCGATCAGATCCCGCCCCGCGAAAGGCAGCACTTCGCTCAGGATGTTCGTTCAGCAATCGCGGCGGTGGCGCCCTCGGGACACGTGGTCGAGTCCGTGAACGTCCGAGCTGTCATCGGCCGGCCGACCACTTAACGAGCCGGGACCGCGGCCTGGGCCAGTGTCCCGGAATGTCCCCCGACCGAACGCAACAACCCGGCACGGTCGGGCACGGTCGCCTTGTCATCTCAGGTGCTCGACCACTCTGCGTACGGCGGCTCGCGCCGCTCGACGTGGTTGTCGTAGTCGCGGTGGTCGACTACCTTGCCCTCCTCGTCGAAGCGCAGCACGGTCACGCCCGCGAACGTGAGCTCCTGCCCGTTCTCCGTCCAACTGGCCCACCACTCGACCGAGGTTCGGTCGTCGTCGCCCGACGCGATCGGCTCTCCAAACCAGCACTGGATGTCCTGCTCTGCCGAGAACTGCTCACTGAGATAACGGCGGACACCGGCCAGGCCCAGGTTGGGTTCTCGGAACGCGAGGGATCGGTACACGACGGCGTCGGAGTACAGCGCCACGATGGCTTCGACGTCTCGCTCAGGCCAAGCTCGTGACCAGGTGTCAGCCCAGCGAGCCGCTGCCGAGGTGGCATCCATGTCAGCCATTCAACACCGGATGACCATGGCCTGGGCCAGCGTTCAGGAATGTCACCTGAGCTCTCAAGCTCGAATCACGAACCGGGTCAGAACATGCCCTGTGACGGCGCCTCATAGGAACACGCGGTACCGGGCACGCGGTTCGAGGGCCCGATTCATCGATACGGTCACCACATGGGACAGGACGAACGGCTACTTCTGGCTTCGAGGTTCGGCGCGGCAGCGACCGCATACTCGACAAGCGCTGCGAGATCGATGAGCGACTCCTCGACGGGCTTATCCACGGCGGTCCGCTCCCATGAGCGCTGAACGGCGGGTTGTGGTCACGGGCTTGGGCGCCGTGACACCGCTCGGCCCGGACATCGACACGACCTGGCGCCGGCTCGTCGCTGGAGAAGGTGGCGGCGGCCCGATCACCGCTTTCGCCCGTTCGGGCCATCCTGTGCAGATCGCCTGCGAGGCGAGTGACTTCGAGCCGCAGCGCTGGCTTGACCGCAAGACGATCCGCAAGATCGACCGTTTCGCGCAGTTTGCGGTCGCCGCGGCGCGGATGGCGGAAGGAGACGCAGGGTTGGAGATCGCGCCTGAGCCCGATCGGATCGGTGCCTCGATTGCCACTGCGCAGGGAGGCGTCGCGAGCCTTGCGGCGTGTCTGCGGGAACTGGATGAGTCGCAACGGATCCATCCCAGCCTGGTCACGGCGTTCATGCCGAACATGGCGGCCGGCTGGGTCTCGATGGAGTTGGGCACGCGTGGCCCCCTCGGTGCCCCCTGCACGGCCTGTGCTGCGTCGGCGATGGCGGTCGGCGACGGATACGACGCGATCCGGCTGGGGCGGGCAGAAGTGATGCTCTGTGGGGGAAGTGAGGCGGGGATCACCGAATTGGCGGTTGCGGGCTTCGCAGCGATGCGAGCACTCTCGCGCCGAAACAGCGATCCGGCTGGTGCGAGTCGACCCTTTGATGCCGACCGGGACGGCTTCGTGATGGGCGAGGGGGCAGCCGTGCTCGTGTTGGAGGAGTTGGCACACGCCCGTTCCCGTGGCGCCAGGATCTACGCGGAGCTCGCCGGCTACGGCGTCAGCTCAGACTCCTTCCACATGACCGAGCCCGACCCGCTCGGAGCGGGACAAGCGCGTGCCGTCGGCATTGCGCTCGCTGATGCAGAGCTCGATCCGACAGACGTCGACTACGTCAACGCCCATGCAAGCTCAACGGGGCTCGGCGACGCGATCGAGACGCGCGCGCTCAAGCTCGCGTTGGGCGAGGACAAGGTCCAGACAATCCCCATTTCGGGAACAAAGGGCGCGACCGGACACTGCCTCGGAGCAGCGGGAGCGGTCGAAGCGGCGTTCACCGTCCTCACGGTCAACCGCGACATTGTGCCGCCAACGATCAACTACCAGACCCCTGACCCCGCTTGCGACCTCGACTGCGTCCCGAACGAAGCGCGCCGCCAACCCGTCCGCGTCGCGGTGAGTAACAGCTTTGGCTTCGGCGGTCACAATGCCGTCCTCGTTATGCGCAAGTTTGTCGACGGGCCGGAACTCCCGAACGCATAACCCGACGCCTTGGACACGGTGACTCGCGGCGGCAAGTTCTTGGGCTCACGGCGGTAGAGGTCAAGAGCCTCGAGGAGCAGCCGGCCATCGCCCGCGGCCGGGAGCGCGACCTCGCCGGAGGCTAAGTACTGCGGTCGCGTGCGCCAGACCGTATGGACTGCCCGGCGCCTCGCTCGTAAGTTGGCGCGGGTTGCCGTCGGGGTTGGCCCGGCGGTAGAGCCGCAATTACGGGAGGCGCCGGTTATGGACGAAGGTAGCTGGGTCGGACTTGATGTGCACGCTCGCTCGGTGGTCGCGGGTGTGATCGATCGGGAGAGCGGTGAGCTGCGGTCGCTGCGGCTGCCGCCGGGGTGTGACGCGACGGTTGCCTGGCTGACGACGCTGCCGGCGCCGGTTCGGGTCGTGTACGAGGCGGGGCCGACTGGGTACGGGCTCGCGCGTGCGTGTGCCGGGGCGGGGATCAGCTGCGTTGTCGCGGCGCCGTCGCGGATCCGGGCGGCAGCCGATCGGGTCAAGACCGACCGGCGGGACGCCGAGCGTCTGGCGAGGCTGCTTCGGCTGGGTGAGATCACCGCGGTACGGGTGCCCGAGCCGGACGAGGAGGCCGCGCGTGATCTGGTCCGCGCCCGCGAGGACGCTCGCGGCGATCTGATGCGGGCCCGCCACCGGCTCTCGAAGCTGCTCCTCCGCCATGGCTCGGTCTACGAGGCGACCGCCTGGACGCGGGCGCACGACGCCTGGCTTCGCCGTCAGCGGTTCCAAAGCGGGCCGCTCGCAATCGTGTTCGACGAGTGCTACGGCCGGGTGCTCGACGCGAAGACCAGGAGGGATGCGCTCGACGAGGCGATCGCCGAGCTCGCCGCTTCCCAGCCGTACGTCGATGTCGTCGGCAGGCTCGTCTGTCTGCGCGGCGTCTCCACGCTGACGGCGTTCGCGTTGACCGTCGAGCTCGGCGACTGGAGCAGGTTCCGCCCCGAGTCGCTCGGGCCGTTCCTCGGCCTCACCCCCAGCGAGCACTCAAGCGGGGAGCGGCGCCGCCAAGGCGCGATCAGCAAGACCGGCAACACGAACGCGCGCCGGCTCCTGATCGAGGCCGCCTGGCACCAACGCCGCCCGCCTCGTCTGAGCGTCACGCTGGAACGCAGACGCCACGGCAAGCCGGCCGCCGTGCAAGCCCAGGCCGATCGAAGCGCCCGCCGACTCCACGGACGCTGGCAGGCGCTCGAGGGCCGAGGCAAGCCCCGCTCGATCGTCGTGGTCGCCGTCGCCCGCGAGCTCGCCGGACACTGCTGGGCGCTCGCGACGATGGAGTAGCCGCCACAGCAACGGCTCGGCGAGGAGAGCGCACCGGCGCAACGACGCGAGGAGCGACCCGAGAGAACACTGTGAGCAGCCCACAACGGGGCACGCTCGACGCCAGAGAACGGCACCGCTCCTCACCATCGCACACCGGTCATGCGGCACCAACCCGCGCATATGAGTCGCGACACAGACGTCGACGACAGCCGATGCGCTCCCCCCGCCGACCCAAACCCCGCAACAGCGGGGCGACTAAACCCCTGCGCGGTTGACAGCCCGCACTCCATATGAGTGTTCCGGAATGACCCCTGAGAGCGTCGGCGCTTGTCAGCCGTCGGAGCCGACGTCGGCCCCTGCGGCCGGCCTGCGCATCGGCCAAACCGGCGGCCCGCCGTCTGGCAGTTCAAACACGCCGATGTGCCGAAAGCCGAGCCGCTCGTAGAGCGCTGCGCTGCGCTCGGTGCTGGCCTCGATGTACGTCGGTAGGCCAGCCGAGTCGGCTCTCTCCAGGGTCGGCTGCATGAGCATCGATCCCACGCCCTGTCCCTGCAGGGCGGTGCGCACCCCGATCGTTCGGATGTAGAAGTGCGGCTCACGTGGGTGTCGCTTCTCCATCGCCCGCTGCACCCTGCTCGCACGAGGCAATCTCGTTCTGAACGCCCGCACCCACTGGAGTGCCTCCTTCCCCGTCATCGACCTCGGCATCTCCGAAGCGCCAGGTGGCAGCACGGCCACGGCGCCGTCGTACCCGGGAGTCGTCCACACAGTGCCCCCGTTTCGCAGCACGTACAGCTCCAGCTCAACCACGAACATGGTTCGCAGCTGCGTCTCCGGCCGCAGACGACCTGGCCGAAGGAACCTGAACACAGGGTCACCGACGAACGCGTCCGCGAAAGCGGCCGCCACCTTCGGCACCTCATCTGCAGCCGCTGTCCGAACTTCGATCGGTCTCAACGCGCTGACGATATCGCCCCTTCAGAGACGCAAGTGGGACACAGGCCTCGCCTGGGCGAGTGTCCCACTCGTCCGACAGTCGACTTTGGCGTGAATGGTGGCTAGGCCAATTGCCGCCGGAGCCGGGCTTTGCCCGGCGGGAGGCGAACTGCGCCAAGAACGTTGGCCCACGCCGAGCGTGGCCGGCAAGTTGAGCGCTAGAGCTCCTGGAGCGCAACGAAAGGAGGGGGCTCACGGGGGAACCAGGGGTTCCCCCGTGCTCGAACCAGGGGTTCCCCCGTGCTACAACCAGCGCTTGGAGCGGAAGTACGCGATCAGCCCGCCGGCGATCGCCAGCATCGCGCCGCAGATGATCCAGAACGCGCGCGCGGTCTCGAAGCCCGGGAACCTGACGTTCATCCCGAACAGGCCGGTGACCAGCGTGAGCGGGAGCAGGATCACGCTGACGAGCGTGAGCAGGAGCAGCACGCGGTTCTGGCGGTGCGAGATGACCGATTCGTTCGTCTGCTCCAGCGCCTCGACGACCTCCTTGTGGTTGTCGAGCAGGTCCCAGATCCGCTCGGCCGCGTCGACGATGTCGTCGAAGTAGACCTCGAGGTCCTCGGGCAGGAAGCGCTCGACCTGCCGCTCGAGCACCCGCAGCGTCGCGCGCTCGGGCTTGATGATCTTGCGGTAGGAGATGATCTCCTGCTTCGCGTCCGAGATGTCGCGCACGACCTCCTCGGAGCGGCCCTCGAAGACGTCGTCCTCGATCGAGTCGAGCTTGTAGGCGATCTTGTCGAGGATCGGGAAGCAGTAGTCGAAGAGGTCGTCGAGGACGTGGTAGAAGAGGTAGCCGGAGCCCTTCGAGAAGAGCTGGTCGCGGAGCTCCTCCTCTTCCTCGCAGCGGCGGAAGAGCCGCGTCACCGGGAGGAGCTCGACGTTGGGAAGGGTGACGAGGTAATCCTGGCCGACGAACGTGTCGAGCTCGGCCGCGTTCAGGCGCTGGACGGTCTTGTCGTAGACCGGGAAGTGAAGGACGACGAACAGGTAGCCGTCCTCGGCGTACTCGTCGATCTTCGGCCGCTGGCGGCGCGAGAGGACGTCCTCGATGTCGAGCGGGTGCCAGCCGAAGCGCTCCTGCAGGAGAACGGCTTCTTCGGAGGTGGGCGAGTCGAGATGGATCCAGGTCAGCCCGTCGGCGGACTGCTCCGCGACCCTCGGCTCAGGCGGCGGAAGAGCCTCCCGTGTGGGCGGGCGTGGCGTCTGGCGCCTGATGCGGGGCAGGCTGGGCATCGGTACTGAGTGGGTCTTCGTTCGTCATGGCGGAGGTTCGCCATAGTACCCGGAACGCCTTCCGGGGACCCCTCCCCGGCCCGGGCGTGACGGAGATGTCGAGCGGCGTCCGGCGGCCGAGCGCGAGGAACCCGGCGGCCACGCCCAGGCACACGGCGGCGGACGAAAGCCAGAGCCCGGAAGGCGACGTCGCGAGGAGAAGACTGCCGACGATCGGGCCTACGAGGTAGCCCAGCTGGAAGGAAGACGTGCGCAAGCCCATGTAGCGGCCCATCAGCTCCGGCGGCGCCAGATCGGCGATCAGGGGGTTGTTGACGGCGCCGTGGATGCACTCGGCGAGGCTGAAGACCACGATCACGCCGCAGAGCGCGATCACCGCGGGGGAGCCGTGCAGCGAGCGGCCCACCACGAGGATCGCGGCCGAGGTGACCGCGAACAGCGCGGCCGCCAGGGCGAGCGCGTGGAAGCGGCGCCGGCCCTCGAGCGCCTTCGCCAGCGGCAGTTGTGCGATCACGATCACGAGCGTGTTGACGAAGAAGACGGCCCCGATCCCCGCCGGGGTCACCCCAACGTGCTCGTTCGCGTACGGCGGCAGGATCGTCGCGACCTGGGCGTAGGCCGCGGCGACCACCGCGGCCGTCAGGACGAGCAGCGCGACGAACGTGCGGTCGCGCGCCACGCGGCGGAAGCCGCCGACAACGGCGGTGGCGGGCGCCTTGACCGCAGGGACGAAGAAGAGCAGCCCGAGGAAGGCGAGGAAGGTGCCGGCGTCCACGGCGAAGAGCACGTCGAAGCTGACCGGCACCTCTGTCGACGCGATCAGGCCGCCGATCAAACCGCCGAAGCCGAAGCCGAGGTTGTCGGCCACGCGGGTGAGCGCGTACGCCGACGTGCGCTGCTCCCGGGTGGTCAGCGCCGCGAGCAGGCTCGAGTGGCTCGGAGCGAAGGCGGCGTTGCCCGCGCCGGCCACGAGTGCCAGCGCGAACGCCTGCCAGGGGTGGTGCACGAACGGGAAGCCGCCGTAGCCCGCCGCAAGCAGCGCGAGCGAGCCCATCAGGGTCGTCCGGGCGCCGATCCGGTCGACGACACGCCCGGCGAGCGGGCTGCCGACGATCCCGATCCCGAGCAGGCACGCGACCACCAGCCCGGAGATCCCCAGGCCGAAGTGGCGGACGCCGTGCAGGTAGATGACGAGGAACGGGATCACGATCCCGTTGCCGAGCGAGTTCGCGACGCCGCCGACCTCGATCAGCCAGACCGGCCGCGGTAGCTGCGGATTCAGGCTGCGGACATACGCGAAGACGGCATTCACGCGCTCGTTGAGCCTAACGCCGAACAGAACGGTTGACTAGAGGCAGGTGATTGACTCATCAATCAGGAGCGCAATGGGTTCGAGAAATCCGCGAGAGATTCCAGCGGTGTTTTCGACCACCGTTTTTTTGGGAGCTTCCGCCCGTTGGCCTTACCCAGTTCGGGGGTAAACATGCTTCGGAAGCTCCTTCCGCTGCCGAGGAAGCGGCGGAGAGTCGTCTTGATCGCTTCGCTTCCGGTCGTGCTCGCCGAGGCCGTGCTCGCCTTGACCGGCGGTGCCGGCAGCGGCACTTCAGCCAGGGGAGCGCACGCGGGCACGCCGGCCGCCCGTCCGGTGAGCGGATGGACGGGTAGTCGTTCGGACCCTCTCGGTGAGATGACGCAGACCGAGCAGATCGGCTTCACCGGAACCGGCCCGCAGACCGAGGTCGAAGGCCGGGGACCTGGCGCACGCGCGCGGTCTCGTTCAAGTTTCCGGCTGTAGGTAGCCAGCAGCGCAGCAGGTGCGCGTCCGCAAGAGGGCGCGCACCTGCCTTGCGCCCGTCCGGCGGAACGCTTACCCTGCCGGTTCAGATGACGTCACCAGTTTCTTACATCGATCCAGGCAGCGGCAGCCTCATGCTGCAGGCTCTCGCCGGGGGCGTCGCGGCCGTGGGAGTGGTCGGCAAGGTCTACTGGCGTCGTGTGAAGCGGCTGCTTCACATCGGAAAGCCCGAGGACGAGAGCTCGCCGAGCTGACCGCCGGGGGCGACGAGGTGCCCGGTGCTGTGCCCGGCCCCGAGCCGGGCTCGTTTCGCGACCCGGATAGCCGGATCGTCACATTTGACGGCCGCGTCCTGCGGCTGCTGAGCGAGCACGGGCTCGCCGACTGGCGCGAGCTCTCGTCGTCCGGCCTGCTCGCCGAGCTGCCCGTGATCGGCACGAGCGAGGTCGAGGAGCCCGGGTTGACGGAAGGGATTCACGGCGGCGTCGCGGCCGTGCTCGAGCACGACCGGATCCCGTTCGTCTCCTACCCCTACGAGTGGACGTTCTCGATGCTGCGCGACGCAGCGCTGCTGCAGCTCGGGCTTCTGCGGCGCTCGCTCGACAAGGGCCTGATCCTGAAGGACTCGACGCCCTACAACGTCCAGTTCCGCGGCGCGGAGCCGGTCTTCATCGACGTCGGGTCCTTCGAGCGGCTGCGCGAGGGCGAGCCCTGGGCCGGCTACCGGCAGTTCTGCATGCTCTTCCTCTACCCGCTGCTGCTGCAGGCCTGGAAGGACGTGCCCTTCCAGCCGTGGCTCCGCGGGTCGCTCGACGGGATCTCGCCGCAGGAGCTGCGGAACCTGCTCTCGCTGCGCGACCGCTTCCGCCGCGGCGCCTTCACGCACGTCGTCATGCACGCGCGGCTGGAGCGGCGCTACGAGGAGCGGGACGACAACGCCAAGGACGAGCTGAAGAAGGCCGGGTTCAAGAAGGAGCTGATCGTCGCGAACGTGAAGGGGCTCGAGCGCCTGATCGGCCGCTTGAGCTGGGAGCCGCCTCAGTCCACGTGGTCCGACTACGGGCTCGAGACGACCTACTCGAGCGAGGACGCCGAGCGGAAGGCGCGCTTCGTGCGGGAGGCGGTCTCCAGCGAGGGCCCGAAGCTCGTCTGGGACCTCGGCTGCAACGAGGGCGTGCACGCGCGAATCGCGGCCGAGACCGCCGACTACGTGATCGCGATGGACGCCGACGCGCTCGTCGCGGACCGGCTCTACCGCGCGCTGCGCGACGAGGGCCAAAAGAAGATCCTGCCGCTGACCGTGAACGTCGTCGACCCGCCGCCGGGGCTGGGGTGGAGGGGCGCCGAGCGAAAGCCGCTGCCCGAGCGGGGCCGTCCCGACCTGACGCTTGCGCTTGCCCTGATTCACCACGTCTCGATCGCAGGCAACGTCCCGATCGCAGAGTTCCTCGACTGGCTGCGGCAGACGACGCGCGCGGTCGTGATCGAGTTCGTCTCCCCCGAGGACCCGATGGCCCACCGGTTGCTCGCCCGCAAGCGGCCGAACGACCATCCGGACTACAACGAGGAGTGGTTCGACCGCTGCCTGCGCGAGCGCTTCGACGTCGTCCGCTCCGAGACGCTCGCGGGCGGGCAGCGAACGCTCCATCTCGCCCGGTCGAAGACCTAGTTTCCCGTTACGAGCAGTGGAAAAGACGGTCCGGCAACGGCGGTTACAAGCTCAACCTCTGCATTCTCGCCGCAGCCGTCGGCATCGCTGCCACTAGGCCCGGCCGCTTTTCGCTCGACCGCCTGATCGGCTGGAACGGCAGCATCTCGGGCTTGTGGTGGGCCCTCGGCGTCCTCGGTGCTGCAGCGCTCGCCTCGCTTGCGACGCTGCTGCTGGGCCGCCAAGGCACGGTATCTGAGCAGGCGGCCGGGCTTCGCCGCGCCGCGTAACGGGCTCGCCGGAGAATTTTTGCGCTCTTTCCGTGCTTCTTCTCGACCAGTCACCCGATTGGGTGACCACGGCGCACAGGCAACGGCGTAAAGTCGCCGCAGCGCAGTCGCTCGAGGCCCGAAGCGAGAGGCGCCTGCGGTTCGAAGAGGATGTTTTCCACAGCTTCCACATGGGGGTGGGGACTGAAGGCTGGACCCGAGAAGCACGACGCCGGCGACGGCTCAGCGGCACGGCCCGACCTCCCGGGTGAGTTCGTGTCCGACGAGCTGCGCAACGACTGCGCGCGCTTCCTTCAGGACCTGCGGGCGGCGATCGGCCGGCGGCACGAGTCCACGCCCGAGAAACAGGCCGGCTGGGTGCCGCGCCCGCGACAGTGAGTGCGCCTGGTGGGAACCGACGGTTTACGGGCTGGTGCCGGCGCCGCGTCCGACGAAGTCGCGCGCGCTTTTCCTGCCCACCAGGAGGTAGAGGACGAGCGCGTTGAGGAGGGCGATCAGGAGCGTGCCTCCGAAGACCGTCCCTTTCGAGCTGAACATGTAGACGATCGCGACGACGAGCCCGAGCGTGGAGAGCGCGACCGTGACGTAGTACCCGAACCGGCTCCCGCGCACGAGCATGATCGAGGCGATCGCGTAGACGATGCCGAAGATGACGGCTCCCGTCCCGAAGGAGTTGTCCACCGAGCTCGCGAGCACGATTCCGAGCACTCCGAAGAACACCTCGAAGACCGCCTTGGCGATGCCGATCATTCCCGCCAGGGCCACGGAGCCCGGCACGTTTCTCGATTCGAAGTCCAGCATGTCGGTCGGAGCACTCCTTCTTCGTCGGGTCGCGCCAGTATGTCGCGCCGCAGCGCTCCGGCCAAGCCGAGGTTACTCAGATGCCTGTTCTAATGTCGCGGCATTCCAAACAAGGAGACGGCGATGGCACTAGGGGATGAAATCGACGAGATCTTTCGGCGCGAGGTGAAGTCTCTACCTGCGTACCCGAAGGCGCAGGCTGCGGCGGGCTCCGGGGTCGCAGCGCCCGTGGAGGAGATGAATCACCTGCTCATGGGCCTGGTCGTGGCGTCGCAGCGTGCGTTGCACGTGCTCGCGAAGCGCATCGAGGAGATGGAGAACGTGTAACCAGGGACCGGCGAAGGGCCGCTATGCGCCTGGCAGGAATCGAACCTGCCTGCAAATCAGCACTTTTTCTCGGCCGAGGACAGCACCGGGGACAGCACCGCGCGTGCGCGAACGGTCCCGTTTGGCACGTTTTCGACGTCGCGAGGCGGGTCGCTCAGTAGGGAGGCGCGAGGCCCGGCAGCATCGGGAAGTGGCGCACGTTGGTCGTCAGCAGGTCCGCCTCGAGGAGGAGCGCCGTGGCGGCGATGAGGTAGTCGGCATCGTCGATTCCGCTGTGAGTCCGGCGGTGCTTGCGCGCCAGCTCGCCGGCCGTCCGAGCGACGTCCTCGCCGACCGGGACCCACGACACGGCCGAGAAGAACTGCTCGAGAGCGGGGAGCTCGTCATCCCGTACTCCCGCGACCAGCTCGAAGCGGACGACCTCGCTGGCGGCGAGGTTCTCCTCGTTCTCGACGAGATCTCGCAGAAGGTCGACCGCGGCCTGGTCGCCACGCAGATGGTCTATGGCGACGGTCGTGTCGAGAAGCTTCACTCGAGCCCGAGACGGGCCAGGCGTTCGGCGAGATCGCCGCGAACAGCGTCCACGTACTCGCTGCCGGTGAACGCGCGGCCGCGCCAGGAGCCGGCGCTCGCGGCGAGTGCCTGGAGCTTGTCGGCCTTCGTCGGCTGTCCGAAGGTGCTCCGCACGGCGCGCCGAACGAGCTCGGACCGCGAGGCGCCGGTCACGCGGGCGACGCTGTCGAGAAGCTCGAGCTCGTCGCTTCCGAGGTAGACCTGCGTTCGTCCCATGGTGTCACTGTACACCACTGTGTGGCGTACCTAACGGGCGAGGAGCCCGTCGTAGTCGAGCTCGACCTCGTCGGGGAGCACGTGGCTGTACGTGTTCGCGGTGACGGCGAGGTTGCGCTGTCCGACGTGCTCGCCGATCCGCGCCCAGGGGACGCCGGCGAGATGCAGCAGCGAGATCCGGCGGTGGCGCAGGTCGTGTGGCGAGAAAGCCGGGATGCCGGCGGCGGTACAGGCGCGGGTGAGCGCGGTCCGGAACCTGTCGCCTCCGAAGCCCTGGAAGATCCGCCGCTCCGGAATGCGGTCATCGCGCGGCACGAGCGCGCAGACGGCGTCGAAGATGACGGGCGGGACGGAGACCCACCGGGCGCGTCCGGTCTTCGAGGCGGCTCGAGAGACGCGCCAGCGCTGCCGCGGCTCGTCGACGTCGCCCCAGGTCAGCTGCTCGAGCTCACCGAGCCGCATGCCAGTCGCATCGAGGACGAGCAGCGGCAGCCGGTAGCGCGTCGGTAGCAGGCGCGTGGACGGCGAGCACGTGCGCGGCCGTCGGCGGGGCGATCTCTGGCTTTTCCTGACGGGGCAGCCGAACCTTGACCTTGTCGCGGGCCGGGTTCGGCATCACGCCCTCGTGGTCGAGGATCATCGCGAGCGCGAGCCACGCTCTTGCGAACCGTCTCGCGCGCCTTCCCCTTCACGGTGAGCGCTGGCGACGAGGTCGGCGACCTCCGCCGGGGTGATCGTGTCGACGCGCCGGTCTCCGAGCAGCGGCAGGAGCAGCCGAACAGCGCTTCGATGCTGGAGCCGGGTGTTCTCGGCGACGTCGACGCGGCTTTCCTGCCACGCGCCGCGCTGCCTCCCGCAGCGTTCGCTGCCGCGGCTCGCTCGGCTGGGTACGCCGAGATCGGGAACGCGCTGCGCGGCGAGCTCGCCGGCGATCCAGCCGGCCCGGATCGTCGCCTCCCGCTTCGTCCCGAACGAGCCGCCGTAGCGGATCCTCGCCTCGCGCCCGCCGAGCCGGTACTCGACCCGGTAGCGCTTGCTTCCGTCCTTCGCGGTGCGTGTCCTGATCCAAACGCTAGCCATGAGCGCCTACGATGCCTGTGCCGTCGGGCGAACGCGATCGTCGCGGTAGGTGTGCTCCTCGACCAGCTCGAGATACTGCTCGGCTCGAATCATGGGCCGTGAGTATCCCGGCAGCGCGACGACCGGCAGCGCGCGGAAGACGGCATCGATCGCGCGCCGCTCCAGTCCGAGCCCACGTAGGTCCGAGCGCGTGAGTAGTGCCCCGGGCGTCTCCAGCAGGGCGTCGGGGGAGGGGCGAAGCGCCGCGCGGACGACCCCTGCGCTGTCGCTGGTGTGGCTTCGGTTCTCGCGCTTTTCCGGCTCAGGCGGGCGCGTCTCCTCTTGGGCGGGCTGTCGGCTCCGGGACGACCGTCTCGAGCTGGAGCTGCTGCGCGGCGACCCTGCGCGCCATGGCTCGGGAGTGTAGCAGATCAGGCACAAAGGCTTGCTTAAGCAGCGGTGGCTAGACTTCGCGGCGTGACCACCGGCAGCCTGATCCGGCAGGCGCGGATGCGCGCCGGCTTCTCCCAGGTGCAGCTCGCCGAGCGAAGCGGCAAGGACCGAGCCCAGATCGCCCGCTGGGAGCGGGACGTGGTCGTCCCCAGCCTGGAGACGCTGCGCGAGCTGTTGCACGTCTGCGGCTTCGACCTCGAGCTGACGCTCGTTCCCTACGCGGCCGACCATCGCCAGGACGCGCGCCTGCAGAAGGCGCTCGAGCGGACGCCGCAGGAGCGCCTGCAGGCGATGCTGCGGGCGCGCGGGCGCTGATGGCCAGGGACGAGTTCGATCCCTACGCCCTGCTCGAGGCGCTCGAGCGCCAGCGCGTCACCTACATCATCGTCGGCGCCCTCGGGCGCGTCATCCACGGCTCCGACGAGCTGACCGACGGGCTCGACATCGTCCCCTCGACTGCGGGAGGAGAACCTGCGCCGGCTCGGGCTCGCACTGGAAGAGCTGAACGCCCGCCGCCCGGACGGCAAAGCGCCCGACTTGGAGCGCGACCTCGCGACGCGAGCCGCTGCTCGAGCTCAGACCGACGCCGGCGAGCTGAAGGTCGTCCCCGAGCCGGCCGGCACGCGCGGCTACGACGATCTCCGCCGCCGCGCGCGGCTCGAGCCGCTCGGGCGCGGCCTGCGTCCCTCGGTCGCCTCGCTCGACGACCACGCGCGCATGCTCGCCGCCCTCGCTCGCGAGCAGGACCGCCAGCCGCTCCGCACGCTGCAGCGCCTGCTCGAGCTCGACCGCGGCATCAGCCGCGGGATCGAGCTCTAGCCGGCTCCGAGCGATTCCGCGGCCTCTCTCGCGTACAGGAACTACCAGTCGCAATAGCAAGCGAGACACAGATGCACCAAGGTGCAGATCCGTCTCATCGTTTCTGTACGCTGTACGGATGTCGCGCCGCCGTCAGCGCAGGCAGGAGAAGCTGCAGCGCCACGCGCGCGTCCCGCAGGGATCCCGTCGAGCCACGGCCGATCATCCGCGAGGCGGGCCGGGTCGAGCGGCTCGCCTACACGCGCAGCCAGGCGGCAGAGGCGCTCGGGATCAGCCGCTCGACGCTCAACCGGCTCTTGCCGTTCCTCGAGACGGTCGAGCTGCCCTGGGGGACGAAGCTGATCCCGGTCGACGAGGTCGAGCGGCTGCTCGCGGGAACGGCGGCGGTCGGCACGAAGGCGACCGGAGCCGGCAACTCCCGGACGCCCGCGGGCGCTTCCGCCCGAGCTCGTCCGACAGATCCGGGCCAAGCGCGCAGCGGGCAAGAGCCTCGCTTCGATCGCCGCCGATCTGAACGCCAGCGGCACGCCGACGGCACATGGCGGTCGGCGCTGGTGGCCGTCGACGGTGCGGGCCGTTCTGCGCCGCCGCGGGTGACGTTGAGTGCCGGGAATGTCCTGATCGCGCGACGTAGAATCGCGACGGGCGCGGGTGCCGTGTCTGAAGCCGAAGAGCGGGGAGGAGATGCAACCCCGCCGCGCAGGCTTGGCTCCTTCCGAGGGGCCGCGACAGCCGCTCTCCGATTGACCGGCTCCCGCGCCCGATCGGTGGCTGGGCAAGTAGTCGCTGACCTGGGCCAGCGTGCGGGAATGTCCCCCGACGGAGGGCGGCGTTGCCTGGCTCAGCTTTCTAGGCTCTGGACATGGGCCGCGTCTGGAACTTCTTTCAGCAGGACGCGAATTCTTCAATGGATCGGATGGTCGGCCCGTACGCCCGCTTTGTGGCGAGCCACGGTTTTCTTGTCTGCGCGATCTACGTCGTCGTCCTTGTCCTGATCGGAGTCTTCGTGAGCAGGACTCTCGCTCTGGTTCTCGCCGGAGTCATGCTTGCCGTGCTGGGGCTTGGGTTTTCAGCGACCCTGTCGAAGAGGCGCGCACCCCGCTGACGACCTCGGCGGCGGCGAGATTGGTGTCAGGGGATAGCGGCCCTGTCGTGGGCCAGCGTGCGGGAATGTCACCCGAGCGCGTATGCCCGCTGCGGCCTTCGCCTCTTGCGTCTCCCTAGAGGCGGCGTCGAGCCGCCGGAACAGTTTGAGAAGGCCATCCAGGACGACGTCAGGAAATGCTCCGAGCGCGCGAAGAAGCACTTCAAGCACACGACCATTTTCCCGAAAGTGGTTCTGCGCGGCGTCAGCAGGCCTAGCCTGGGCCAGCGTGCGGGAATGTCACATGAACGAGCTTCGGCTCGTTAGCCGCCACGGACTACCTGGAGGTTGTCGACGCAGTCACGCGCCGAGCCACGCACCGGGTGGACTTTGCAGAAGTAGTCATGCAGCGACGACCAGATCGTCACGCTGGCATCAAATTCGCCCTTGCGAAAATGGAGCGTCGTCCCGCCGTCGCCGCCGTCCCATCCGGACGCATCCCAACCCAGCCGTTGTGCCACGGTGCTGACCAGCCGGACGCGCTCGTCCATCGAGCGTCCGCGAATTGAGAACCAGACCGTCTCGCACGAAGGGAACGAGGCGAACATGACGCACGCGCCCGGCTCGTCGGCGACGACCCGAGCCTCCCGCGGAACCAGCGAGCGTGCAGCCTGGCGAAGATCACCGCTGCTGCCGCAGCCCGTCGCGAGGAACGCGAATCCGAGGGCTGCTGGAGCGAGGAGCAAGAGATAACGCGTTGGTGCCAGCTTGAGCACTCTGCGAGCGGTATCGGAAGCCGTCCGTCGGAGCTAAAGACGAAGCCGGCGTGCATGGACTCGCGTGGGCCAGCGTGCGGGAATGTCACCTGACGCTGCAGTGCTTGACGCTTAGCGCGACCAGACCTCGTGCCAGACACGACGGCCACTGCGGTCGTAGCCGTTCACTGCCTCGATCACGTCGCCGCAGCCGTTGCGGTTACGGCAGACGTACAGAAAGCCGTTGTCGCGCGTCAGGCGCACAGGCCGCAGCTTCCAATGGCGATCGACGAAGGCGACTCGCGCGATCTCGTTCCCCGCGACTCCAGTGAAGAAGCCGCTGCCGCGTCCGGCGTGGACTCGCTTCGCCAATAAGAACAGGCGCGATCGACTACAGCCGCCGCCCGCGCTCCGGCGATCGACTTCGATCAAGCAGGTGTAGTGTCGGATTGCTCTCGCTTAGACAGCTCCAGCAAGGCGTGCGACTTCGTGCAGAACGCCAGGGTCGGTGACTTTCGGGAGCGAGGCCCTGTTCGGTCGGGGTGCGCTCTGCCCATTCCGCCGCCAGCTTCCGAAACTCGTCCTCTAGTTGATTCCGACCTCACCGTGGCGGCACGCAGCATGCTCAACCTAGCCGGCTGGGCAGACGCGATTCGCGGCTCTCGGTTCCGTTGCCTAGACTGGCGAAATCCCGAGGACAGCACCGGGGACAGCACCGAGCGTGATTTCGTGACATCGCCTGGCACACCTGACTCACGTAACCATGCGGGTTTGCGCATCGCCGCTGGAGTTGCGATGCGCCTGGCAGGAATCGAACCTGCGACCTCGCGCTCCGGAGGCGCGCGCTCTATCCCCTGAGCTACAGGCGCTCGGTCGGGCCAGTCTAGCGGCGGTCGGGGTGGTCTCCTGGGCCCGGACTGACTAGCGTTCTCGCATCGCGCGCCGGCAGCCCCAGCCAAGCCTTCTCAAGACGTCGCTCGTGCGGGGCGCGCAGCTCCTCGTCCTGAACGGGTTCGCGCTCGCTCAGCCGCTGCTCGACATCCTCAGCCGCAACCCGGCGTTCTTCGCGATCCGCGGCTCGTCGAGCTCCGAGATCGTGCTCTTCGCGCTCTTCCTGGTCTTCGTCCCGCCTGCGGCGCTACTCGCGATCGAGCTGCTCGTCGGGCTCGTGAGCCGCCCGGCCGCCGCCGTCCTTCACCTCGTCTTCGTCGGCGCCCTCGTCGCCGTCGTCGTCCTGCACGCGATCACGAACGACTCGAGCCTGACCGGCGCGGCGTCGCTCGTCGTCGCGGCCGCGGCGGGCATCGGCGGCGCGATCCTCTACGCGCGTACCCCGCTCGCCCGCTCGTTCCTGACGGTGCTCACGCCGGCGCCGTTCATCTTCCTCGCGCTCTTCCTCTCGAGCTCGGGGATCTCGAAGCTCGTCTTCGTCCACACGCCGCCGGTCAAGCAAGGTCACGTCAAGACGAAGGCAAAGACGCCGGTCGTGCTGATCGTCTTCGACGAGTTCGCGCCGGTCTCGTTGATGGAGCGTGGCGAGCGGATCGACGGGAAGCGCTACCCCAACTTCGCGCGGCTCGCCCGCACCTCGACCTGGTACCGGAGCGCCACCACTGTGCAGTGGCTGACCGAGGTGGCCGTGCCGGCGATCTTCACCGGGATCTTGCCGCCGCCGCACAAGAAGCTCTTACCGATCTACTCGGACCACCCGAACAACATCTTCACGCTGCTCGGCGGCAGCTACCACGTCCACGCGGTCGAGTCGCTGACGCACATGTGCCCGGCGTCGATCTGCAAGGAGGTGAAGGGCCAGGCCTCGGCGCAGGAGGTCAAGAACACGACCGGCTCGCTCGCGAACGACGCAAGCGTCGTCTACCTGCATCTCGTCCTGCCACGGCCTTACTCCGACCGGATCCCGCAGATCAGCGACAGCTGGGGCAACTTCGGCCAGGCCGAGCACGAGACGGAGGTGCGCGCGACCCACTCGGGGCCGCTGCTGCCGTGCGCCCGAAACGTCTGCCGCTTCGCCTCGACGTTCCGGAACGACGGCAAGCCGAACCTGTACGTCCTGCACACGCTGCTGCCGCACGTGCCGTACCTCTACCTGCCGTCGACCAAGGCGTACGGGATCGAGGTGCCGGTCCTGCGCGGCATCCAGCAGGGGATCTGGAAGCAGACGTGGCCCGCGCTGCAGAGCGAGCAGCGCTATCTCCTTCAAACGGAGTACACCGACCGCGCGCTCGGCTACATGCTGCGCCGCCTGCGGCGGGCCGGGATCTTCGACAAGGCGCTCGTGATCGTCCTCGCCGACCACGGCGTCAGCTTCCGGCACCTGCAGCCACGGCGCTACCCGACGCCGGGAAACCTCCAGGACATCGCCTTCATGCCGCTCTTCGTCAAGCTTCCGCACCAGCATCGCGGCCGGATCGACGACGGGCTCGCCCGCACGATCGACGTCGTCCCGACGATCGCCCGCTACCTGCACGTGCGGATCCCGTACCACGTCGACGGGAGGCCGCTGATCGGGCGGCGTCTGCCGCAGGACGGCACGGTCTCGCTTCTGATCGGCAACGGCAAGTACGCGACCGCGCGGCTCTCCGATCTTCAGGCGCTGCGCCGGCAGGCGCTCGCGGAGCAGCTGGCGACCTTCGGGACGACGCCCGCCGACCTCTACCGGATCGGGCCGCACCAGGAGCTGCTCGGACGGCTCGTCTCGAGCCTGCCCGTCGCTCCGAGCCGCTCGGCCGGGGTGCAGCTCGCGAACCAGAGCCTGCTCCAGACGGTCGACCTGCACGCGAACCTGATCCCGACCTGGATCGAAGGTGACCTGACCGGCGGCGTCCAGGACGGCCAGGATCTCGCGGTCGCGGTCAACGGCCGGGTAGCCGCCGTCACGCAGGCCTTCGACGCCGGTGGCCAGGCGAAGCTTGCGGCGATGGTGCCGGAGAGCTCCATGCACGACGGCCGCAACGACGTCTCCGTCTTCCTCGTGCACGACGACGGCCGGCTCGAGGAGCTGCGCGGCTCGAGCGTGACGACCACGATCCAGGCGCGGGGCGGGGGCGAGGTGATCGCCTCGAGCGGGGGGCAGGCGATCCCGGTTCGCCCGCAGGCCCTGCACGGCGAGGTCCACGTGACCCCCGGCCAGAACTACGCGTTCACGGGCTGGGCGTCCGACAAGGCGATGCGGGCGAAGATCGACGCGGTGATGGTCTTCGTCGACCGTGAGCAGGTCTACGCGAGCAAGCTCAGCCTGATCAAGACGCACTCGATGCTCGGGCAGGTCGCGGCGCACCGGAAGTTCGCCTTCCAGTTCGAGCTGCCGCCGGCGCTCCTGCCGAAGCCGGGCTCGGGGCACAAGGTGCGCGTCTTCGCGGTCCGGCACGGCGTCGCCACGGAGCTGCGCCCCACCGGCACCTATCCCTGGTCGGACTAGGACGTTTCGGCGGCGAGGTCGAGCGGCGGCGTCAGCGGCGTGGCCGTGACCGGCTCGGGTCTCGGCGTTCGCCGGATCCCTTCCGGCAGCCGCCGCTCGAGGGCGAGGCAACCGAATGCGGAGACGACGCAGACGCCCGCGGCGATCGGCCAGACCGCCAGCGGGTGCCAGCCGAGCAGCGCCCCGCCGACGGCCGGCCCGAGGATCGAGCCGGCGCTCCAGGACATCGACCCGAGCGCGAAGTAGCGGCCGCGCAGGCGGTCGGGCGCGAGGTCGGCGACGAGCGGCGCCTGCGTCGGCCCCTGCAGCGTCTCGCCGAGGCCGAAGAACAGCGTCGCGACGATCAAGACCAGGGCGGCCGAGGTCCCGGTCAGCAGGCCGCCGGCGGCGAGGACGATCAGCGCCGCGATCGCCCACAGGACGTTCATCAGCGCGAGCGCGGCCATCCTGCGCCGGCCCTCGAGCGCCTTCGCGACGGGGAGCTGGATGATCACGATCAGGAGCGTGTTCGCGAGCCAGATCAGCCCGATCCAGCGCTCGCCGACGCCCGCGTAGTTCTTCGCGAAGGGCGGGAGGAGCGCGAACACCTCGTAGCCGACCGCGACGAAGAGGACGTTGAGGCCGAGCAGCCAGACGAAGTTGCGGTCGCGGATGACTGCGCGGTAGCCGCCGGCTTCTTCCTCGAGGCGCCTCCTCGTCCTCCGCGGGCGGCTCGGTCACGGTCGAGAGCACCGCGACGAACACGAGGAACGTGACGGCGTCGAGCACGAACAGCCTCGTGAAGCTCGAGGGATCGGCGGTCGTCGCGATCAGGCCGCCGATCACTCCGCCGAGCCCGAGCCCGAGGTTCATGCTCACGCGCTGCAGCGCATAGGCCGAGTGGCGCTCGGACGGCGGTGTCAGCCGCGAGAGCAGCGTCGACTGCCCGGGCCAGAAGCAGGCCGTCCCCGCTCCTTCCAGCGCGAGCAGCGCGAACGCGTGCCACGGCTGGCGGATCAGCGGGAAGAGGGCGAACGCGCAGGCCTGCAGCACGAGCCCGAGCAGCAGCGTGTTCCGTCCGCCGATCCGGTCGACGATCGGCCCGGCGAGCAGGCCGGCGCCGAGCGCGGCGACTCCGCCGAAGGAGAGCGCGAAGCCCGCCTCGGCGAACGAGATCCCGCGCACGTTGTGCAGGTAGATGACGATGAACGGGAAGACGATCCCGTTTCCGAGCGAGTTGACGACACCGCCCGCCTGCACGAGCCAGACCGTCCTCGGCAGCCGCGGGTCGAGCCGCCGTACGTAGCTGCCGAGGGCCGACACGGCTCTAAGGTATCGGCGTGGAGCTCGAGGCCCGGAAGGCGACGCTGCGCATGGCCGAGACGTTCGTCATCTCGCGCGGCGCGTCCGACGAGGCGGAGGCTGTCTTCGTCGAGGTCCGGCACGAGGGCGTCAGCGGCTACGGCGAGGCGAACCCGATCGAGCGCTACGACGAGTCGGCGGACTCGGCGCTCGCGTTCCTGGAGGGGGCCGGCGAGCTGCTCGGCGACGACCCGTTCGCGCTCGAGGCGATCGGGGCGCGGCTCGCCTCCCGCCCGGGCGAGCAGGCGGCCAAGGCGGGGCTCGACGCTGCCCTGCACGACCTCTGCGGGAAGCTTGTCGGTGTGCCCGTCTGGAGGCTGCTCGGGCTGGAGCGGGCGGGGCCGCCGACCTCGTGGACGATCTGGCTCGGCGACCCCGACGACATGGGGCGGCGTGCCGAGCAGGTGCACGGGCGGTTCAGGCGGCTGAAGCTGAAGCTCGGCGGCCGTGACGGGCTCGACGTCGAGCGCGTGCGCGCCGTTCGCTCCGTGGCCGATGTGCCGTTGCAGGTGGACGTGAACGAGGCGTGGTCGCTCGACGAGGCGCTCGAGGCGCTGCCGCAGCTGGCTGAGCTCGGCGTCCAGTACTGCGAGCAGCCGCTGCCGGCCGGGGACGCTGACGGGCCGGAGCTGAAGCGGCGCTCGCCCCTGCCGATCTACGTCGACGAGGACTGCCACACGCTCGCGGACGTCCCCGCCTGCGCCGAGCGCGCGCATGGGCTGACGGTCAAGCTCGCCAAGTCGGGCGGGATCCGCGAGGCGGTGCGGATCGCGCACGCCGGCCGCGCACTCGGTCTCGGCCTGATGCTCGGCTGCATGAACGAGTCCGGGCTCGCCGTGTCCGCGGGCGCCCAGGTCGCGAGCCTCTTCGACCACGTCGACCTGGACGGCAACCTCCTGCTCGCCGAGGACCCGTGGCCCGGCGTCGAGCTCGTCGACGGCGTTCAGCTTCCCCCCGACCGCCCTGGACTGGGTGTCAGAGAAGCGCTACCTGATCCTCGCTGAGGGCCGCTCCGGCGACCCGCACTACGGGAAGACGGCGCGCGGGGTGATCCGCTACGCGCCCGACCCGGCCGTCGTCGTCGTCGACTCGACCCGCCCCGGCGAGACGCTCGACGGCGTCCCGGTGGTCGCCTCGGTTGCCGACGCGCTCCCGTACGAGCCGACGACCGCGCTCGTCGGCGTCGCGACCCAGGGCGGACGCTTCCCGCCGGCCTGGCGCGAGCTGCTGAAAGCGTGCATCGAGGCCGGGCTCGACGTCGAGAACGGCCTGCACGAGTTCCTGGGCGACGACCCGGAGCTGGCCGAGCTCGCGAGCCGGCGCGGCGTCGAGCTGCGCGACCTGCGGCGACCGCCGACCGGGCTCGACGTCCCGACCGGCGAGAACCTGCGCATCCCGGCGCAGATCGCGCTCACGGTCGGCTCGGACTGCGCGATCGGCAAGAAGACGGTCGCGCTCGAGCTCGACCTCGAGGCGCGCCGCCGCGGCCTGCGTTCCGTCTTCGTCCCGACGGGCCAGACCGGGATCGCGATCGCAGGCTGGGGAATCGCGGTCGACGCCGTGGTCGCCGACTTCCTCGCGGGAGCGGCCGAGCGGCTCGTCGTCGAGGGCCACAGGCGCGGCGGTGAGCTGCTCTTCGTCGAAGGGCAGGGCTCGCTCGCCCATCCGGCGTACTCGGGCGTCACGCTCGGCCTGATCCACGGCGCCGCGCCGCACGTCTTCGTCCTCTGCCACCGAGCGGGCGCGACCGTGATCGAGGGCTATCCCGAGCATCCGCTGCCGAGCCTCACGGAGCTGATCGAGCTGCACGAGCGGATCTCGCTCCCGCTGCGCCCGGCCACGGTCGCGGCGCTTGCGCTGAACACCGCGCACCTGGGCGAGGATCAGGCGCGGCGGGCGATCGAGGACGCCGCGGCAGAGACCGGCCTCCCCGCGGATGACCCGGTCCGCTTCGGCGCGGGCCCGCTGCTCGAAGCGGTCCGCGCCGCATTCGAGGCTCAAGTCCCGCGGCAGGCCGCCGATCATTGACGACGAATGAGGACCAACGGCCGCCGCCGCACGTGTAAATCTACGCACGGGTCGAACCCGACGAGGAGGACGATGAAGAGGATCACGGGCCTGATTGCCTTGCTCTGCGCCGCCGGCGCGCTCACCGGCGCTGCGCATGCGGGCATCTCGTTCGGCGTCAGCGAGGACCGGGCGCGGGGGCTCGATCCCGCCGCCTTCTTCGCGACGCTCGGTGACGTCGGCCTGACCCAGAACCGCGCGTCGCTCACCTGGGACCCGGCCGCGCCGGACGTCATCCCGGCTCAGGACCAGATCCAGGCGTGGCTGCCGCTGGCGCAGGCCGCGGGCGTCCGCGTCATCTTCTCGGTCGCGGCGAAGAGCCCGCGCGACCTCTCGATCGCCGGCGCGCCTGCGCAGTTCGCGGCGTGGGTCGCGCTCGTCGCGCAGACGTTCCCGCAGGTCAAGGACTACGTCGTCGGCAACGAGCCGAACCAGCCGTACTTCTGGCAGCCGCAGTTCGACGCAACCGGCCACCCGCTCTCCGCGGCCGCCTACGAGCCGGTGCTCGCGGACACCTACGACGCGCTCAAGGCTCTCGACCCGACGATCAACGTGATCGGGATCGGCCTCTCGCCGCGCGGCAACGACAACCCGAACGCCCGCAGCAACATCTCGCGCTCGCCGGTGCGGTTCCTGCACGACCTCGGCGTCGCCTACCGCGAGAGCGGCCGGACGAGGCCGCTGATGGACGAGTTCGCCTACCACCCCTACCCCGCGAAGAACACCGACGCGCCCGAGGTCGGCTATCCGTGGCCGAACGCAGGCCTGTCGAATCTCGACCGCCTCAAGCAGGCCGTCTGGGACGCCTTCAACGGGACCGCACAGCCGACGTTCGACGAGACGCCGTACAGGAGCTTCGCGCCGCCGCTTGGCCTGCAGCTCGACGAGCTCGGCTGGCAGGTCGCGATCCCGCCGTCGCTCGCGGGCCTCTACTTCGGCACCGAGACGATCCCGCCGGTCGACGAGCCGACGCAGGCGCAGAACTACGTCGACGCGATCCACATCGCCGAGTGCGATCCGGCGGTCAAGTCGCTCGACTTCTTCCTGCTCCAGGACGAGCCCGACCTTTCCCACTGGCAGAGCGGCCTCGAGCGGATCGACGGCTCGCACCGGCCGTCCTACGACTCGGTCAAGCAGACGATCGCGCAGACCCACGGCGATTGCGAGGGCGTGCCCACGGTGTGGCGGCACTCGACCCAGGTCTATCTCCCGTTCGTCAACTGGGGCAATCTCACGCACGTGCGGCCGCTGCGCTCGACCCGCTGGAGCTTCGTCGCGGGGGCACGCGAGGAGGCGACGTTCAGAGCCGGGGTCTTCAAGGCCGGGACGAGCCGGAGGACGATCGCCCGCGCGCTCGCGGGCGGCCGGCCGAAGCCGCTGCTGAGGGCCTCCGGGATGATCAAGGAGAAGAACCGGGTTGTCATCTTTCCCGCCAGGCGGCTCAAGCGCGGCCGCTACATCTTCGCGATCCGGCTCCAGGCGACGATGAACCCGGCCCGCACGACGCAGCTCGTCAGCCGCGCGTTCCGCGTCGGTCGGTGACCGACCCGAGGCTCGAGCGGCTGGCCGGGTTGGTGGTCGGCTACTCGCTCGACCTCCAGCCGGGGAAGATCGTCCGGATCGACAGCTCGGCGACGGGCCTGCCGCTCGCGACCGAGCTCTACCGTGCGGCGCTCGGCGTCGGCGCCTTCCCGTATGTGAACGTCGAGCTCGAGAGCGTGACGGAGCTGCTCGTCGCGCAGGGCAGCGATGAGCAGATCTCGTTCCTGCCTCCCACCGCCGAGGCTGAGATCGACGCGATCGACGCGATCATCACCGTCTGGTCCGAGGGGAACACCCGAGCGCTGACCGGCTCCCCTCCGGAGCGACACCAGCGGCTGATCGCGGCGACGCGCGAGCTGACGAACCGCCGCTGGACGCGGATCTCGGCGGGCGAGATGCGCTGGACAGGAGTGCTCTGCCCGGCGCCGGCGCATGCACAGGACGCGGGCATGTCCGTCTCGGAGTACGAGTCGTTCGTCTTCCGTGCCTGTCACGTGGAGGACGAAGGAGACGCGGCCGGCCACTGGCGGTCCCGGAGCGCCGAGCTGGCGGCCCACGCCGAGTGGCTCGCAAGCGTCCGGGAGCTGCGCATCGTCGGGCCGGGCACCGACCTGCGCGTGGACGTCTCGGGACGCACGTGGGAAGCCGCCGACGGTCGCTACAACATGCCGGACGGCGAGGTCTTCACGAGCCCGCTCGAGGCGGAGACCGAGGGCGAGATCAGCTTCTCCTTCCCGGCCCTCTTCCACGGGCGCGAGGTCGACGGGATCGCGCTTCGGTTCGAGAACGGGAAGGTCGTCACGACCGAGGCGCGGCGCGGCCACGACTTCCTGGAGGCGCTCCTCGACATGGACGAAGGGGCCCGGCGGCTCGGTGAGGTCGCGTTCGGCCTGAACTACGAGATCGACCGCTTCACCTCGAACACGCTCTTCGACGAGAAGATCGGCGGGACGATGCATGTCGCCCTCGGGCTCGGCGTTCCAGGAGCTGGGCGGCCTGAACGAGTCGGCGCTGCACTGGGACCTCGTCTGCGACCTCCGCGCCGAGGGCGAGGTCTACGCCGACGGCGAGCTCGTCTGGCGTGCGGGGCGCTTCCTGGAGGAGCCCACCACCGTCGCTTGACACGAACACGTGTTCGCGTTAGCATGGCGAACACATGTTCGGGAAGATCATCCTCATCTCCGTGCTCGCACTGATCGCGTGGGCGGTCGTCGCCCGCGCCTCGCAGGGGGCGGGGCCGACGCAGCGCTACACGGTCAAGCCCGGGGACACGCTCTGGTCGATCGCGGCCTCGCACTACGCAGGCGACCCGCGCGACGCGATCTACCGGATCGCGAAGCGGAACCACGTCGCCGGCTATGTGATCGTGCCGGGCGAGCGGCTCGTCCTGCCGTCAGCCCGGTAGCGGCAGCCCCGCGGTGTAGACACGCTCGCCCTTGAAGAGGCGCTCCTGCGCGTCCCACGGGAAGAAGATCGCGACCTGCCAGGCCAGGCGCTCGCCGCTCGGCGGGATCCCGAGCCACTCGCCCTCGTGCGTGCCGGTCACGTCCGCCTCCTCGCAGACACCCTGCGGGCCGATCACGATCCCGCTCAGCTGGAAGTCGATGTCCGGGAACGCGCCGAGCAGGCCGAGGTAGAAGCGCGTCGCGCCCTCGTGGCCTTCCCAGCGGTGGCCTGTCTGGACGAGCTCGTAGACGCAGTCGTCCGTCAGCGTCGACATCAGGCCCGCGAGGTCGCGCTGATCCTCCGCGATCGAGTGCCGCTTCCAGAGCTCGCGGATCGCGTCGTGCTCGGCGGCGTCCGGGTCGCGCCGGATCGAGCGCAGGACGGCGTCGTGGGGGTCGTTCATCGCTGCAACCCTACAATCGGCCCGTGGACCTCGACCTCGTCTTCTTCGGCACATCCGGCTCGGTGCCGACCGCCCAGCGGGCGCCCTCGGCGCTGCTCGTGCGCCGCGGCGGCGAGCGGCTGCTCTTCGACTGCGGCGAAGGTACGCAGCGGCAGCTCCTGCGCTCGACGGTCGGGCTCGTCGAGCTGCGCGAGGTCTTCGTCTCGCACTTCCACGCAGACCACTACCTCGGGCTGCCCGGGATGCTGAAGACGTTCGCCTTGCGCGGACGCGAGATCCCGCTGACGATCTACGGGCCCCCGGGCCTAAAGGACCTGTTCGCGACGCTGCGCCGCGTCTTCGGCAAGCTGAGCTACCCGCTCGAGATCGTCGAGCTGCGCCCCGGCGACGTGCTCGAGCGCGAGGACTACAACCTCGTCACGTTTCCGGTCGCGCACCGCGTGCAATCGCTCGGCTTCGCGCTGATCGAGCACCCGCGGCCGGGGCGCTTCGACGTCGCGGCCTCCGACGCGCTCGGCGTCCCGTCCGGGCCCGAGCGCGGGCTGCTCCAGGCCGGCGAGAGCGTGCAGCTTGGGGACGGCCGAGTCGTGACGCCCGACGAGGTGCTGGGCGAGCCGCGGCCCGGCCGGAAGGTCGTGCTCAGCGGCGACACCGCACCCTCGCCAACGGTGCTCGAGGCCGCGCGCGGGGCGGAGGTGCTCGTCCACGAAGCGACGTTCCTCGAGGAGGAGCGCGAGAGGGCGCAGGAGACGGCGCACTCGACAGCGCTCGACGCCGCCGAGATCGCGCGCGAGGCCGAAGTCGGCCTGCTCGCGCTCACGCACCTCTCGAATCGCTACTTCGGGCCCGAAGTGGTGCGCGAGGCGCGTACGATCTTCCCCGAGACCGTGGTGCCCAAGGACTTCGACGTGATCGACGTGCCGTTCCCCGAGCGGGGCGCACCGCGCTTGGTCAAGGGCGGGGTACGCGCCGGCCGCGAGGAGCAGGTGCCCGAGACGGAGACGGTGCCGTGAGCGGGCTGGTCCAGGTCGCGTTGGCCGAGGACGTCGCGGAGGCCGAAGAGATCCAGGCGCTGCTCCAGGCGGCGGGCATCTCGTCGGAGCTCGAGGCCGCGGTCGAGCACCACCCCCGCGAGACCGAGGATGCGCCGCAGAAGGTGCTCGTCCCCGAGTCGGATCTCGAGGCGGCGCAGCACGCGATCGAGTCGCTGACGGACCCGGACGATCTCATCGCGGACGCCTGATTTCGGGCGCCGCGCGGCGTCCTACGACCGGATCCGGCCGGTCGACGAGAACTGGTGGGAGGTCTTCCGCCACGTCGACCGCGAGGCCGATCTCTCGGGCCGGCGCGTGCTCGATGTGGGCTGCGGTACGGGCCGGCTCGAGGCGGCGCTCGAGGGCCGCGCGAAGGTCTGGGGCGTCGACGCCGAGCCGGCGATGCTCGAGGTCGCGCGCGCGAACGTGCCCGGCGCGACGTTCAAGGAGGGCCGCGCGGAAGCACTCCCGTTCAAGGACGGCTGGTTCGAGCGCGTCGTGATGTGGCTGTCGTCGCACCTCGTCGATCGCCCACGCGCGTTCGCGGAGGCGCACCGCGTGCTCGGCCCGGGCGGACGCCTCGCCGTGGTGACCTTCGACCCGTCCTACTTCGACGCGTTCTGGCTGAGCGAGCTGTTCCCGTCCATGAAGCGCGTCGACCTCGAGCGCTTCTCGACCACGGAGGAGCTGGAGACCGAGCTCCTCGGTGCCGGGTTCGCCGAGGTCTCGCTCACGCACGTGTCGCAGCGAGGTGTCCACGAACGCGAGGCCGCGCTCGAGCGGATCCGCGGCAAGCACATCTCGACGTTCGACCTGATCTCCCCCGAGGAGTACGAGGAGGGGCTGGCGCGGGCCGAGCGCGAGCTCCCCGAGCGGATCGAGTACCCGATCGAATGGCTGATCGCCGTCGCGTTCGTGGTTGGATAGCGCGGTGGAGGAAGTCCCGGACACGACCCCGGTCGAGCGCGACGAGGTCGCGGTGATGTTCATTCGCACCGCCGACGACGTCGCCCTGTTCGGCCCGGCGTGGGCGCGCCTCGAAGAGCTGGTCGGGACCCGAGGCCGCAAGTTCTACGGCGCCTTCTACCCGCGCGAGAAGGAGTACCGAGTCTGCGTCGTGTTGCGGGAAGACGACGATCCGCAGGCACTCGGACTGGAGACCGGAACGCTGCCGAGCGGGCGCTATCTGAGAGCACGGCTGCACGGAGAGCCGCCGGCGCTGTACAGCCGGATCGGGCCGACCTTCAGCCAGATGCTGACGACCACGCAGCCCGACGAGAGCCGCCCATCGCTCGAGTTCTATCGCCGCCGCGACGAGATCGACTTGCTCTTGCCCGTCGCGAGCGAGTAACGTCCGGCCCGGCCGCTAGCGTCCCGCGGCGAACAGAGCACCCCTTTAACTCGGTCCGGAGAGGCCGGAAAGGAGTCGAAAGGTGAGCAGCGCCCTGAGCGCGCCCTGAGCGCGCAGACCTCTGAAGCCAAGACTGTCCTCGATGCCGAGGCGATCGAGCGTACGCTGACCCGGATCGCGCACGAGATCGTCGAGGGCAATCCCGATCTCGGCCGGGTCGCCCTCGTCGGCATCCACACGCGCGGGGTGCCGATCGCGCACAGGCTCCGCCGCCGGATCGAGGAGCTGAGCGGCACCGAGGTCGCCTTCGGCCAGCTCGACATCACCTTCCACCGCGACGATGTCCATGTCCGCGCGGGTGAGCCTCCCCGTCACGCCCAGCCGCTCGTCCGCTCGACCACGCTCGACTTCCCGCTCGAGGGGATGACCTGCGTTCTCGTCGACGACGTGCTCTACACCGGCCGCACGATTCGCGCGGCGATCGAGGCGCTCTTCGGCTACGGCCGGCCCGAGCGCGTTCAGCTCGCAGTGCTCGCCGACCGCGGCCACCGCGAGCTGCCGATCCGCCCCGACTACGTCGGCAAGAACCTGCCAACCGCCCGCGACGAGCGCATCCAGGTGGAGCTCGTCGAGGTGGACGAGATCGACCGAGTCCTGATCCAGAAGGAGAGCCATGGGTGACATCCACGTCATGCGGGAGGAATTTCTCCCGCCCAAGGAGCCGCCGCGGCGGCACCTGATCTCGATCGGCGACCTGACGCGCGAGGACGTGGAGCGGCTGCTCGCGACCGCGCGGAGCTTCTCCAGGTCGCTCGAGCGCGAGGTGAAGAAGCTGCCGACGCTGCGCGGCTACACCGTCGTGAACGTCTTCTACGAGTCCTCGACTCGCACCTCGTCGAGCTTCGAGCTCGCCGCCAAGCGGCTCTCCGCCGACACGATGTCGATCAAGGCCGCCGGCTCGTCGGTCGACAAGGGCGAGTCGCTCAAGGACACGGCGCTGACGCTCGGCGCGTACGACCCGGACGTGATCGTGCTCCGGCACCCGCAGATCGGCGCGCCGCAGCTCGTCGCGCGCTACACGCAGGCGCACATCGTCAACGCGGGCGACGGCAAGCACCAGCACCCGACGCAGGCGCTGCTCGACCTCTACACGATCCGCGAGGCGGTTGGACGGATCGAGGGCCTGCACGTCGCGATCGTCGGGGACGTCCTGCACTCGCGGGTCGCCCGCTCGAACATCCAGGCGTTGACGCTGATGGGCGCGAAGGTCACGCTCGTCGGGCCGCCGCCGCTGATCCCGCGCGGGATCGAAGCGATGGGCTGTGAGGTCTCGTACGAGATCGGGACGATCGCGGCCGCGGACGTCGTCTACGTCCTGCGGATGCAGCGCGAGCGGATGCAGGAAGGCGCGAACTACGTGCCGTCGCTGCGCGAGTACACGGCGCGCTGGGGCGTGACCCCCGAGCGCCTGCGGCCCGGCCAGAAGGTGATGCACCCCGGCCCGATGAACCGCGGCGTCGAGATCGACCCGGTCGTCGCGGATGCGGCGGACGCGCTGATCGAGACGCAGGTGCGCGCCGGCCTCGTGACCCGGATGGCGGTGCTCTACGACCTGCTCACGACCGGGCCCGTGCCGATCAAGGTCTCCGACCCGCTGGAGGTGGCGTGATGCTCTGGGCCAAGAACGGGCTCAAGCACGACCTCGTCATCCGTGGCGCGCGGGTGCTCGATCCCGCCGAGGGCGTCGACGGGGTCTGCGACGTCCGCGTCGACGGCGGCGTGATCTCGCAGCTCGGGACGACGCTCGACGCGAACGGCCACCGGGTCGTCGAGGGCGACGGGCTCGTGCTCGCGCCGGCCTTCGTCGACCCGCACGTGCACCTGCGCGTGCCGGGGCGCGAGGACGAGGAGACGATCGCGTCCGGGACGGCGGCGGCCGCGGCGGGCGGCTACTGCGCGATCCTCGCGATGCCGAACACCGACCCCGTCGTCGACTCGGCCGCAGTGCTCGGCTCGCTGATCGAGGACGCGCAGGGCGAGGCCGTGGTTCCGGTCGGCTTCCTCGCGTCGATCACGCGCGGCCTGGAGGGCGCGGAGCTGACCGAGATGGCCGAGCTCGCCGACCAGGGCGCGGCCGGCTTCACGGACGACGGCCGCCCGGTCGTCGCGCCGGGCCTGATGCGCCGGGCGCTCCAGTACCACGGGATCACCGGCCGGCGGCTCGCGCTGCACTGCGAGGAGCCGACGCTCTCGAAGGACGGGCAGATGCACGAAGGCGCCGTCTCGGCCGAGCTCGGCTTCGGCGGCTATCCGTCGGTCGCCGAGAGCCTGATGGTCGAGCGCGACCTGGCGCTCGCCGCCTACGAGCAGGCGCCGCTGCACCTGCTGCACCTCTCGGCGCGCGAGTCGGTCGAAGCCCTGCGCGCAGCACAGGAGAGCGGGGTGGAGGCGACCGGCGAGGTCACGCCGCACCACCTCTGCCTGACCGACGAGGCGGTTCGCACGCTCGATCCGAACGTGAAGATGAACCCGCCGCTTCGGTCCGCCGAAGACCGCTCGGCGCTGATCGACGGCCTGAAGGACGGGACGATCGGCAGCGTCGCGACCGATCACGCCCCGCACGCGCGGCACGAGAAGGAGGTGCCGTTCGAGGCGGCGCCGTTCGGCGTGACCGGGCTCGAGACCGCGTTCGCGGCGCTCTACACGAACCTCGTCGAGCCCGGCCTCGTCCCGCTCGAGACGCTGCTCGAGCGCATGTCTGCCGGGCCGGCACGCGTCTACGGGCTCGACCGGCCACGGATCGCGGTCGGCGCTCCCGCGAACCTTGTCCTCCTCGACACGGCCGCGACCTGGCGCGTCGAGGAAAGCGAGTTCCGTTCGCGTTCGGCCAACTCGTGGCTGCTCGGCCAGACGCTCAAGGGCAAGGTGCGCATGACGGTGGCGAGCGGTCGGGTGGCGTTCGACGGATGACCGTGGCCGAGGCGCAGCTCGAGACGTACGTGGCCGAGGTCGTCGACGCGGTCGAGGCGTGCGTGGAGCCGGTGCTCGGGGCCTATGTCCTGGGCTCGGCGCTCCTCGGCGGCTTCGATCCGGCCACCAGCGACGTGGACCTGGTCGTCGTAGTCCACAGACCGCTCCAGCCGTTTGAGCGCGCTGCTCTGACCGCGGCGTTGGACGCGCTCGGCTCCCCATTCCGCAAGCTCGAGCTCGTCGTGTACGTCGCCGGCGCGAAGCCGCCGGACCACGAGCTCAACTATCCCGACGGCGACGGGGAGCCCGCGTTCTGGTTCGTGCTCGACGCGGCGATCGCGCAGGAGAGGGCGAAGCCGTTCGCCGGTCGGCGGTGGCGGCAATTGCTCCAGCCGGTCAGCGCGAGCGAGACCCGCGCGGCGGCCGAGGAGCTGTTGCGCTGGGCCGAGGCGAAGCATGACGAGGTGCACGCTGCCCGAGCGCGGCACTACCTCGAGCACGGCGACTGGATCACAAAGGAGGAAGCGCGATGACAGGGTTTCTGGCGCTCGAGGACGGCACGGTCTTCCGCGGCGAATCGGTCGGCGCGGAGGGGTTCGCGTTCGGCGAGGCGGTCTTCACGACGGCGATGACCGGCTACCAGGAGGTCGTCACCGACCCGAGCTACGCGGAGCAGATCGTGACGTTCACGGCGCCGATGGTCGGCAACTACGGCGTCTCCGCCGACCGCGGCGAGTCGGCGCGGCCGCACGCTCGTGCCGTCGTCATGCGCGAGGCGCGCGGGCCTGCCTGGACCGACTGGCTGCACGAGCACGGGCTGGTCGCGCTCTCCGGGATCGACACGCGCTCGCTCGTCCTGCACCTGCGCAAGGCCGGCGCGATGAGGGCGATCGCGGTCTCCGGCGAGGCCTCGGTCGACGAGGCGCTGGCCGCGGTGCGCGAGCAGCCCTCGATGGCCGGCCGCTCGCTCGCGCCCGGCGTCTCGGCCCGCGAGTCGTACGTCTTCAGCGACGCGGGCTCGGCCCGGATCGCGGTGGTCGACTACGGCTGCAAGCGCTCGATCCTGCAGCGGCTCGCCTGGGCGGGCGCGGCCGTCACGGTCCACCCGCACGACGCGAGCGCGGACGAGCTCGCCGGCTACGACGGCGTCCTGCTCTCGAACGGCCCCGGCGACCCCGAGCCGCTCGCCGACGAGGTCGAGACGGTGAAGGCGCTGCTCGGCCGCGTGCCGGTCTTCGGCATCTGCCTCGGCCACCAGCTGCTGGCGCTCGCGACCGGGCACGAGACCTTCAAGCTCCCCTTCGGCCACCGCGGCGCGAACCACCCGGTGCTGGACAAGCGCACGAACCAGGTGCTCGTCACGAGCCAGAACCACGGCTTCGCGGTCGCGCCGTCCGCCGGCGCAGAGGCGACGCACGTCTCGCTCTACGACGGCACCGTCGAGGGGCTCGACTTCCCCGACCTCGCCGCGCGCTCGGTTCAGTTCCATCCCGAGGCGCGGCCGGGCCCGCACGACGCGTGGCCGCTGCTGAGCGAGTGGGTCCAGGAGGTGTCACTTGCCCAGGCGGCGTGATCTCCGCTCGATCTGTCTGATCGGCTCCGGGCCGATCGTGATCGGCCAGGCCTGCGAGTTCGACTACGCGGGCTGCCAGGCGCTCAAGGTGCTGCGTGAGGACGGCTTCCGGACGATCGTCGTCAACTCGAACCCGGCGACGATCATGACCGACCCCGGCTTCGCCGACCGCACGTACCTGGAGCCGCTCGACGTCGAGGGCGTGGCCGACGTGCTCGGCCGCGAGCGCCCCGACGCGCTCCTGCCGACGATGGGCGGCCAGACGGCGCTCAACATCGGGCTCGAGCTGCAGGAGCAAGGCGTGCTCGACGCGCTCGGAATCGAGCTGATCGGCGCTCCCGCCGACGTGATCCGCCGCGCCGAGGACCGCGAGGAGTTCCGCGAGACGGTGCGCTCGACCGGCCTCAAGGTGCCCGAGTCGCTCGTCGTCACCGCGCTCGCCGACGTGCCCGAGGACCTCTCGTTCCCCGTGATCCTGCGACCGGCGTTCACGCTCGGCGGCCACGGCGGCGGGATCGCGCGGTCGCGTGCCGAGCTGACCGACCTGCTGACGAAGGCGCTCGCCGAGAGCCCGGTCGGCCAGGTGTTGCTCGAGGAGAGCCTGATCGGCTGGGACGAGTTCGAGCTCGAGGTGATCCGCGACCGCGCGGACAACGTCGTGATCGTCTGCTCGATCGAGAACCTCGACCCGATGGGCGTCCACACGGGCGACTCGGTCACCGTCGCGCCGCAGATGACGCTCTCGGACGAGGCGTACCAGGAGCTGCGGGACGCGTCCGCGGCGGTGATCCGCGCGGTCGGCGTCGAGTGCGGCGGCTCGAACATCCAGTTCGCGCGCAACCGCGAGAGCGGCGACGTGCGCGTGATCGAGCTCAACCCCAGGGTCTCGCGCTCGTCCGCGCTCGCATCGAAGGCGACCGGCTACCCGATCGCGAAGGTCGCGGCCAAGCTGGCCGTCGGCTACACGCTCGACGAGATCCCGAACGACCTGACCGGGACGACGCCCGCGAGCTTCGAGCCGACGCTCGACTACGTCGTCGTCAAGGCGCCGCGCTTCGCGTTCGAGAAGTTCCCCGGCGCCGATACGACGCTCGGCACGCAGATGAAGTCCGTCGGCGAAGCGATGGGCATCGGGCGCACGTTCTCGGAGGCGCTGCTGAAGGCGCTCCGCTCGCGCGAGCTCGACGCCTCCGCGGTCTCGCCGTGGGACGGGCTCGACGAGCTGCCGGAGGGGGTGCATCCCTGGTTCCGAGCGGAGATCTCACGCTTGAGGCTGCCGGACCTGAGCCTCGAAGACCTCGTCGCCGACGACTGGGTGCGGCTCAAGCGGGTCGGCCACTCGGACGCGGACGTCGCGCGAGCCTGCAGGACGAGCGAGAAGGCGGCGCGCGCGGCCAGGCGCTCCTGGGGCGTGAAGCCGAGCTACCGGCGCGTCGACTCGTGCGCGGGCGAGGTCGAGGCGGCGTCGAACTACCTCTACTCGACCTGGGGAGAGGCCGACGAGAGCGAGCCGGCGGGCGGGTCGGTCGTCATTCTCGGCTCCGGCCCGAACCGGATCGGCCAGGGCATCGAGTTCGACTACTGCTGCGTCCACGCGGCTCAGAGCTTCCGCGCGCTCGGCCGCGAGGCCGTGATGGTCAACTGCAACCCGGAGACGGTCTCGACCGACTACGACACGTCCGACCGCCTCTACTTCGAGCCGCTGCGCGTCGAGGAGGTGCTCTCGATCTGCGAGCGCGAGCGGCCGGAGGGCGTCGTGATCCAGTTCGGCGGCCAGACTCCGCTCAAGCTCGCCGGCGCGATCGAGGCTGCGGGCTTCCGGATCCTCGGGACGCCGTTCGACGCGGTCGACCTCGCCGAGGACCGCGAGCGGTTCGCGGCGCTCTGCGATCGGCTCGGGATCGACGTGCCGGCGTGGGGGATGGCGACCTCTGCGGACGAGGCTGCTGAGGTGGCCGAGCGCGTCGGCTACCCGGTGCTGGTGCGGCCCTCATACGTGCTCGGCGGGCGCAGCATGCGGGTCTGCTACGACGAGGCTGCGGTGCGCGAGGCCGCCGCGGGCGGCGGGCATCTGCTCGTCGACCGCTTCCTCGAGAACGCGATCGAGCTGGACGTCGACGCGCTCTGCGACGGGACCGACACCTACATCGGCGCCGTCATGCAGCACGTCGAGGAGGCCGGCGTCCATTCCGGCGACTCGAGCTGCGTGCTGCCCGCGCCCCTCGAGCAGCCCGAGCACGAGCTCGTGGTCGAGCTGGTCTCGCGGCTCGGGCCCGCGCTCGGCGTGGTCGGGCTGCTCAACGTCCAGCTCGCGATCGCCGACGGACGGCTCTACGTGCTGGAGGCGAACCCGCGCGCCTCGCGCACCGTGCCGTTCGTGAGCAAGGCGACCGGCGTCAATCTCGTCGAGGCCGCCTGCCGGCTCGCCGCGGGAGCGACGCTCGCCGAGCTCGACCTGCCGACACTCCGGCTCTCGGAAGTGAGCGTCAAGGCCGCCGTCCTCCCGTTCGCCCGTTTCCCCGGCGCCGACCCGGTGCTCGGGCCGGAGATGCGCTCGACCGGCGAGGTGATGGCGAGTGCCTCCGACCTGCCGACCGCCTTCGCGCGCGCCGAGCGCGCTGCGGGACGCAGGCTGCCGACCGGCGGCACCGTCTTCCTCTCCGTCCGGGACGAGGACAAGGCCGCGGCCGCCAACGTCGGCCGCGCGCTGGCCGCACTCGGCTTCAAGCTGCTCGCGACCGCGGGCACCGCGCGCACGCTCGCCGCCGCCGGGCTGGCGGTCGAGTACGTCCGCAAGGTGACCGAGGACGGGGCGGGCCCGACGGTCGTCGACCTGCTGCGCCGCGGCCGCTGCGATCTCGTGATCAACACGCCGCAGGGCTCCGGCGCCCGGACCGACGGCTATCGCATCCGCGAGGCTGCGCTCGTCGCACGGATTCCCTGCGTGACGACGCTCTCGGCCGCCGCCCTCGCGGTCGAGGCGATCGCGCACGCGCGGGACGAGGTGGCGCTCAGCCTGCAGGAGAGGATCCAAAACGGGGGAACCCAGGGTTCCCCCGTTGGCCCCCTCCTTCACGATTCGGCCGACGCCGCGCGAAGTGTGGCTCCCGCCGGGCAAAGCCCGGCTCCGCCCTCCAAGGATCCTGACTCCAACAAAGAAGGGCATGCGGCGCGAAGCGCATAGGGTCGTCGCGACTGAAGCGGTCGGGCCGTACACGCTGCTGCGCGTCGAGCGCGGGGAGACCGAGCCGGGCATCCCGGGCCAGTTCTTCATGCTCGAGGCGCCGGGCCGGCTGCTGCCCCGGCCGATGAGCCTCGCGCTGGCGACCGGGCGGGAGCTGGGCTTCCTGATCGACCCGATCGGCCCGGGCACCCGGGCACTCTGCTCGCTCGAAGCCGGCGACCGGATCGCGATCCTCGGCCCGCTCGGCAACGGCTTCCGCCTCGACGTCGAGCGGCCGCTGCTCGTCGGGGGCGGGATCGGGATCGCGCCGCTGCCCTATCTCTCGGAGCGCCTGGGCGGCCCGCCGGCGCTGCTCGGCTTCCGCAGCTCCTGGCACGCCGAGGCGGCGGAGCTGGTGCCGAACGCCGAGGTCGTGATCGAGCCGACGTACGTGACCGAGGTGATGCCGTGCGGGCACGACGTGCTCGCCTGCGGGCCTGCGCCGATGCTCGAAGCGGTGCGCCGCCTGACACCGAACGCCCAGCTCGCCTGGGAGGCGCCGATGGCCTGCGGCTACGGCGCGTGCTACGGCTGCGCGGTCGAGATCGACGGCGAGCTCAAGCGCTTGTGCGTGGAGGGTCCGGTTCTTGCGGCTGCTTAACGCCAGCGGCTGCCTCGACGCCCTGACCGCACCGGAGGTGGCGCGTGAGCTGGACGCGTTCGTGACGAAGACGGTCACGCCACTCCCGCGCGAGGGCAACGCGCCGGTGCGGATCGCCGAGGTCGAGGGCGGCATGCTGAACGCAATCGGTCTCGCCAACCCCGGCCGCGAACGGTTCGTCGCCGACACCCTGCCGCGGCTGGCCGAGCTCGGCGTCCCGCTCTGGGTCTCGGTAGGCGGCTTCTGCATCGAGGACTACGCCGAGACGTGCGCCGAGCTGAACGTCGACGAGGTCGACGTCGTCGAGCTCAACCTCTCCTGCCCGAACGTCGACGAGGTGCCGGAGAACGTGGGCGAGGTCGTCGCGGCCGCGCGCGCCGCCACGACGAAGCCGCTCTACGCGAAGCTCTCGCCCGCGGCGGACGTCGCCGAGACGGCCCGAGCGGCCGAAGCGGCCGGCGCCGACGGGCTCAGCCTCGTCAACACGGTCAAGGGCATGGCGCTCGACGAGCGCTCGCTGCAGCCGGTCCTGGCCCGCGCGATCGGCGGTCTCTCGGGCCCGGCGCTCAAGCCGCTCGCGCTCGCGGCCGTCTACGCGTGCGCCCGCGCGACCAAGCTTCCGATCGTCGGGATGGGGGGCGTCAGCACCGGGCGCGACGTGCTCGAGTTGCTCGCGGTGGGCGCGAAGGACGTCGCGATAGGTACTTCGCTATTTGCGGATCCTGGGGCTCCGGCCCGCATCAGGGCTGAATTGGAGGCCGAGCTGGCCGCCCTCGGCTTTGCCGACCCTGACAACGCCGTGGGCGTTGCCCATGCTGGCGAACATTCGACCCTCGACTCCGAGTCGAGGGTAAGACTCGCAAAACACCTGCATACAGGCCTAAACATGGCGGGTTGACCGGGGCCGAGAGGTTGTTAGTATCCCCCGCCGTGGCCGCGCTCAAGACTCAGGCCCAGGCGCCGCTCCGCTCTCTCGACCAACGGATGGAAGCGCTCAAGCGGGCGAACGACATTCGCGTCAGGCGGGCGCAGCTCAAGAAGGACCTCAAATCCGGGGCCGCTCAGATCGAGGAGATCCTCAGCGATCCGCCCGAGTACGTCGAGACCGCGAAGGTCTTCGACATGCTGATGGCCGTCCCGAAGTTCGGCCGCGTCAAGGCGGCGCGCTTCCTCAACCAATGCCGCATCAGCCAGTCCAAGACCGTGGGCGGCCTCTCCGACCGCCAGCGGACGGAGCTGATTGGCCTCTTCCACCGCTAATCCGGTCTTCGTCATCACCGGAACCTCCGGCGAGGGGAAGAGCACGCTCGCGCGGAGACTCGTCCAGCGCGTGCCGCAGCTCGAGCTCGCCGTCTCGGCGACGACCCGGCCGCAGCGCCCCGGCGAGGTCGACGGCCGCGACTACTGGTTCATCTCGGAGCAGGAGTTCGACCGCCGCCTGGACGCGGACGACTTCCTCGAGTGGGTGCAGCTCCCCTGGGGCCCGGGCTACCGCTCGGGGACGCTGCTCTCGGAGCTCGACCGGATCCGTGCCGACGGCCGCTCGCCGCTGCTCGAGATCGAGACCGGCGGCGCGCTGAACGTGCGCGACCGCGTGCCGGGCGCCGTGACGGTCTTCGTAACGGCGCCGAGCAGGGAGGAGCTGGAGCAGCGTCTCCGCGCGCGAGCGACCGAGACCGAGGGCGAGATCGAGGAGCGGCTCGCCATCGCGGAGCGCCAGCTCGAGCTCGAATCGGAGTTCGACCACCGGATCGTCAACGACGACCTGGAGCGCGCTTTCGCCGAGCTCGAGGAGATCGTCCTCGGCGATTTGGAACGGGCAGGTACCATTCCCGCTCGTGATCCATCCCCGCGTTGACGAATTGCTCGAGAACGTCGATTCCCGCTATGCGCTGGTGATCGTCGCGGCGAAGCGTGCCCGGCAGATCAACAACTACCACCACCAGCTCGGCGAGGGCACGTTCGACCAGTTCCTGCCCCCGCTCGTGGAGTCGCGCTCGAAGAACTACTTGACGATGTCCCTCGAGGAGATTTCCGAGGGCAAGATCAAGTACACGTACCCCAAGTAGTTCGGGCGGCCGCCCGAGGACGGCCACCCTGCGGCGTTGCGGCTACTTGGTGACCTTGAAGTCCTGGTGCATCAGCGCCTCGTGCACTGAGCAGTAAGCCCGCCAGCTTCCAGGCTTCAGCGTCCAGGTGACCGTCTTCGTGCCCGTGAAGGCCGTCCCGGTGACGTCCTTCTCGAGCTTCGGCTTCGAGGGCTTCTCCCGCTCGAGGACGAAGTTGTGGAGCGGCGACTTGTCGCTGACCACGATCTTGTACTTGCCTGCCTTGAGGGTCTTGACCTTCTTCCCGCCCATCTTCAGAGAGACCGAATAGCCGGGGCCGACGACTGCCTTGAGCGTCGGCGTGCTCGACCTGCCGCTGAATGCGCTGCCGGCGACGGCGAGCGCTGCAGCGATGCAGACGGCGAGGGCTCCTACGTACTTGCGGTTCATGCGCCTCCTTTTCGATGACCCTCTGAGTACGGGAACGGCCACTCCGCGGATTTCCCTGCAAAGGGCAGAATGTGCAGATGGGCAGGGTCCTTCTCGGAGTGACCGGCGGGATTGCCGCCTATAAGGCCTGCGAGCTGACGCGGCTGCTCGTCCGCGCGGGGCACGAGGTCACGCCGATCCTCACACCCGAGGCGGAGCGCTTCGTCGCGGCCCAGACCTTCGAGGCGCTCGCCCGCCGCGAGATGCCGCGTGAGCTCTTCCCGCACCTCGTCGAGGCCGACCTGCTCGTGATCGCGCCGCTCTCGGCCAACACGCTCGCCAAGCTCGCGCAGGGGCTCGCCGACAACGTGCTCACGCAGACGGCGCTCGCGTTCGACGGGCCCGTCCTCGCCGCGCCGGCGATGAACCCGCGCATGTGGTCACATCCGGCGACCGGCGAGAACGTCGAAGCGCTCGAGCGGCGAGGCGTCGAGCTGGTCGGGCCGGAAGAGGGCGACACCGCCGAGGGCGAGGTCGGCGTCGGGCGGATGAGCGAGCCGGACGAGATCTTCGAGCGCGCCCGCTCGCTGCTGGAGAAGCGCGAGCAGCTGCGAGGCCGGCGCGTGCTCGTGACCGCCGGAGGCACACGCGAGCCGCTCGACGCGGTTCGCTTCCTCGGCAACCGCTCGTCGGGCCGGATGGGCGCGGCGCTGGCCGCGGAGGCGAGGCGGCGCGGGGCGGAGGTAACGCTCGTCGCGGCGAACCTCTCCGTGCCGCCGCCCGTAGGAGTAGACGTGGTGCCCGCGCCGACCGCCGAGGAGCTCGCCCGCGAGACGTTCGCGCGCGGCGACGCCGACGTCGTCCTGATGGCTGCGGCCGTGGCCGACTACCGCCCGGCCGAGCAGCAGGCGGGCAAGCGACCGAAAGACGGGGACGCCTGGACGGTCACCCTCGAGCCGACGACGGACGTGCTGCGCGAGCTCGGCGCCCGCAGGACGAACGGCCAGGTGCTCGTCGGCTTCGCGGCGGACACCGGGGAGCGCGGCCTCGAGCGGGCTCGCGCGAAGCTCGAGGCGAAGCAGGTCGACCTCGTCGTCTTCAACGACGTCTCGCGGGACGACATCGGCTTCGACGCCTCCGACAACGAGGTCGTGCTCGTCTCGGCCGACGGCGAGCAGCGGCTCGCAAAGGCGGCGAAGGAGCGCATCGCGGCGGCTATCCTCGACGCGGTGGCCGAGCGGCTGGGAGTGGGGTAGTGGACGAGCGAGCAGTCGGCGCCGAGCCACAGGCCGGAGCGGAAGCGATCCGCCGGATCGCCGAGAACCTCGCGCTCGTCGTGCACGCGCCCGACGAGACCCTCCGCCTCGTCGCCCTCTGCCTCGCGGCGGAGGGGCACCTGATCATCGAGGACTTTCCGGGGGTCGGGAAGACGATGCTCGCGAAGGCGCTCGCCCGCTCGGTCGACTGCTCGTTCTCGCGGATCCAGTTCACGCCTGACCTGCTCCCCTCGGACGTCACGGGCGTCAACGTCTTCAACCAGAAGACGAACGAGTTCGAGTTCCGGCCCGGCCCGGTCTTCGCCAACGTCCTGCTCGTCGACGAGATCAACCGCGCGTCGCCGAAGACGCAGGCCGCGCTGCTCGAGTGCATGCAGGAGAACCAGGTCACGGTCGACGGCGTCAGCTACGAGCTCGCGCCGCCGTTCATGGTGCTCGCCACCCAGAACCCGATCGAGTACGAGGGCACCTACCCGCTGCCCGAGGCCCAGCTCGACCGTTTCACGCTGCGCGTCGAGATCGGCTACCCGCCGCTGGCCGAGGAGGCGCGGATGCTGACCGAGCAGACGAGCGACCCGCCGCTCGACTCCCTGCGCCCGGTCGCGACCGCCGCGGAGGTGCGCGACCTGATCGCCGAAGCGGCCGAGATCTTCGTCGAGGAGAGCGTCAACCGCTACGTCGTCGCCCTGCTCGGCCAGACGCGCACCGACGGGCGGCTCTACCTCGGCGCCAGCCCGCGCTCAGGGATCGCGCTGCTGCGCGTCGCGAAGGCGCGGGCGCTCGCCGAAGGCCGCGCTTTCGTCTCGCCCGACGACGTGAAGGCGTGCGCCGGGCCCGTGCTGGCGCACCGCCTGATCCTCTCGCCGGAAGCGCGCGCGGAAGGATTGACGGGCGCGGAGCTCGTGCGCGAGGCGCTGGAGCACACCCCGGTTCCCGTATGACCCGCCGGGGTCGGCTCGCGCTCGTCCTGGGCGGCGCGACCTACCTCGGCGCCTGGGCGTTCGGCTCGAAACCGCTCTACCCGGTCGCGCTCGGCCTGCTGCTCGCGGTCGTCTTCGCGCGGGTCTGGACGCGGCTCGCGGGGCGGCCGGTCCGCGTGCGCCGCCGCCTGCCGCAGGCTGAGCGCTACGAGGGCGACGACGTCCAGGTGCGGTTGCAGGTCGAGCTCGAGCGGACATACGTGCCGGCGACCGTTGTCGTGCACGAGCGGATCTCCAAGCTCGGCGAGCGCGAGACGGCCGTTCCCGCACGCGGCGGGAAGGCCTACGTGCTCGCGGGCCTCCCGCGCGGGCGCTACGCCTTCGAGGAGACGACAGTGGCGATCGAGGACGCGTTCGGCCTCGACCGCGTCGAGCAGGCCGTCGCGGCGCCGGGTGCATTCCTCGTCTACCCGCGGCTCGTCGAGCTCGACCGGCTCTTCTCCGAGTCCGGCCGGCTCGGGCGCGACGGACGGCAGTTGTTGCTGCGGCGGCCCGCGGGCTTCGACCTGCACAGCGTGCGCGAGTACGAGCGCGGCGAGTCGCTGCGCAAGGTGCACTGGCGCTCGACGGCCAAGCGCGGGCAGCTGATGGTCAAGGAGCTCGAGGACTCGCCGCGGGACGAGGTGGCCGTCGTGCTCGACGCGGATCCCGCGGCCGTCGTCGGCGAGAGCTTCGAGACGCAGGTGCGCGCGGCCGGGTCGATCCTGCTGGCTCACGCGCGCCGGAACCGGCGCGCCGTGCTGGTCGTCAACTCGCTGCGCCGTGAGCAGCAACGCGTCCACTCGGCGGGCGGCGACAAGCGCGAGGCGCTCGACCTGCTCGCCGCGGTGGAGCCGCAACCTGGCCCGCCGCTCGTGGCGCTGCTCGCCGACGAGGCCGGCCCCGCGGCGCGCGCGGAGGAGATCGCGGTCGTGACCGGCTCGCTCCCGGGGCGACTGGTCGAGCAGCTCGTCAACCACGCGCTCGGCCACAGAATCGTCTCGGTCGTCCTCGTCGACTCCGCCAGCTTCGCCGGCGCGGATGGCGCCCGGAGCGCGTTCCCGGGCCTGCTCAGGCTGCAGGCCGCGGGGATCGCCGTGACCGTCGTGCGCAGGGGCGACGATCTTGCGGCCCGGCTCGGCGCCGTCGCGACCGCGGAGGTAGCACATGCCTAGCCGGGCGAGGACGCTCGCGCTCGGCGCCGTCGTCGCCACGCCGATCGCCTGGAACTGGATGCGGCTGGAGGGCGGCCGCAGCGGCGGGCGCGCGATGCTGATCGTCCTGCTCGCGCTCGTCCCGGCCCTCGGCAGCCGCCGGTGGCGCTTCCCCCTTGCCGGCGCGGCGCTGCTCGTCGCAGGGGCGGTCGCCTTCCGTCTCGGCCCGGGGCCCGATTACCCGGGGCGCCTTCCCTCCCGCTTCTGGTCGGGGTTCCTCTCGTTCTACGACGTGCAGCTCCCGTTTTCTGCGGCGGCGCACCAGACCATGGAAGGGACGGTCCTCCTGGCCGTCTTCGCCTTCACTGCTGCGGCTGCCCTCGCAATCGCGGCCGGACGGCCCGCGCTCGCTGCGACCGCCCTCCTCGTCGGCGCGGGCTGGCCGGCGACGCTGCTGGCGGGAAACGAGCTCACCCGCGGCGCCGGGATCCTCGCCGCGCTGCTCGTGCTGTTCGCGGGGTTGCGCGAGCGGGCCGGAGCGCCTGGGTGGGAGGTGCCGGTGGGCGCGGCGATCGTCTTCCTGGGCGTCGCGGCGTCCGCGTCCCCGACGCTCGCGAAGCGCGAGTTCCTCCACTGGCAGACGTGGGACCTGCACGTCCCGCGAACGAAGCCGGTGGACGTGAGCTACGTCTGGAGCTCCGACTACTCCGGGCTGACCTTTCCGCGCAAGAAGACCGTCGTGCTCCGGATCAAGGCACCGGCGCGGGCGCAGTACTGGCGGGTGACCACGCTCGACGCCATCGTCGACGGTCGCTGGCTCGACGAGCCTGAATTCGGCCGCGAGCCCGGGCTGGTGCCGCGAGCCGCCGCCGATTCGGCGAACTGGATCACGCAACAGGTCACGGTCGCGGCGCTGCGTGACATCCGGCTCCCGGGTGCGGAGACGCCGGTGCTGTTCGATGCCTCGGGCCTCGGAGACATCAGCGTCGACTCCGCGGGCGTGGCGTACCTCAACCGCTCTCTCCACGACGGCGACTCGTACACGGTCTCGAGCTACGAGCCGCAGCCGACCCCGCAGGAGCTCGCGCGCTCGAAGCCGGTGTACCCGCCGGTCATCAGCGTCCAGCGGAAGTACCTCGAGGTCGACGGGGGCGCCTTGGCGCCGCCCTTCGGCTCACCCGGCCGCGACGAGGCGATTCGCCGCCTCTTCGCGTCGCACTACCAGCTCGTGCCGTACCGGCCGCTGTACGACGTGGCCACCCATGTGGCGGGTGGCGCGCGGAGCCCGTACGCGGCCGCGGTCGCGCTCGAGTCGTGGTTCCGGACCGGCGGCGGCTTCACCTATGACCAGCATCCGCCGCGCACGAAGGGCCGTCCGGTGCTCGTCGACTTCGTCACGCGAACCCGCAGTGGGTACTGCCAGCACTTCGCCGGGGCGATGGCGCTGATGCTCCGTTACCTCGGCGTCCCGACGCGGATCGCGGCCGGCTTCGCGAGCGGGCAGTACGAGAACGGCCAGTGGGTCGTGACCGACCACGACGCGCACGAGTGGGTCGAGGTCTGGTTCCGCGGCTGGGGATGGGTCCCGTTCGATCCCACGCCGGGCCGCGGCGGCGTATCGGGCGCGTACTCGGCGTCCTCGCACTCGTTCGATCCCGCGGTGGCCGCGCTCGTTCTCGCGGGCAAGCAAGGACTGCGGGCGTTCGAGCACCGGCGGAGCGAGCTCGGGTTCGCGCCGCGGAGGACACCACCGTTCGGCTCCGACGTCCGGCTGTCGCGTGCCAAGGCCCCGCCGGCGGCCGTCACGGGACGCTCTCGGACGACGCCGGGCCTCTTGCCGTTGCTCGTACTCTTGCTGGCCGGCCTGGTCGCGGCGGTCGTCGCGGTCAAGCTCGGGCTGCGGCGGGCGCGGTACCTGACGCGTGACCCGCGCCGGCTTGCCGCCGCGTGCCGCCGCGAGCTGCGGGACATCCTGATCGACCAGCGAGTCGACGTCTCCCCGAGCGCCACGCTGATGGAGCTCACGCTGCTCACGCAGGAGGAGCTCGGAGTCGACACGTCCCGCCTCGGGCTGCACGCGACGGTTGCCCGCTTTGCGCCTCCTCGGTCGGCCCGCGAGGCGGCGCGGGAGCTGAAGCGATCTCTGCGGGGGGTCCGCCGGAGCGTGCGCGAGGAGCTAAGCGGCTGGGATCGCGTCCGCGGGCTGCTCTCGCTGCGCTCGCTCGGCCTCTCGTAGAGGAAGCCAGGCGCGAGACTTGACGGATCCGCTTCACTTGAGAGACATGAGCGAGACCTTCGATCTCTTCCAGCAGGGTCGCTCCCACCTCAAGCAGGGGATGGCGGCCCAGGCCACCGTCGCCCTCGAGAAGGCAAAGGCGCGCGAGCCGGAGAAGGCCTCGATCCGCGAGGCGCTCGGCATCGCGTACTTCCGCATCCACCGCTACGAGGAGGCCGAGTCCGAGTTCCGCAAGATGCTCGAGCTCGCGCCCGTCGACGACTACGCGCACTACGCACTCGGCCGCTGCCTCGACAAGCTCGGCCGCGAGCACGAGGCGAACGGGCACTACAAGCTGGCGAGCTCGCTCCGCCCGGGCCAGCGCGCCTACGAAGTGCGGATCCGCGACCTCAGCTGAAGGCGGTCCTGCAGCGGGTCAGCGCGGCGCGCGTGAGCGTCGGGGACGAAGTCGTGGGCGAGATCGGCAGCGGGCTCTGCGTGCTGCTCGGAGTGGCGCGCGGCGACGACGGCGAAGCGGCCGCGCGGCTCGCGGGCAAGGTCGGCCGGCTGCGCGTGTTCGAGAACGACGAGGGGCGCTTCGACCGCTCGCTCCTCGACACCGGCGGCGAGGCGCTGGTGATCAGCCAGTTCACGCTGCTGGGCGACGTGTCGAAGGGGAACAGGCCGAGCTTCACGGATGCGGCTCCGCCCGAGGAAGCCGAGCCGCTCTACGAGGCGTTCTGCGACGGGCTGCGGGAACTGGGCGTGCCGGTCGCGACGGGCGAGTTCGGCGCGCGGATGGCGGTCGAGCTCATGAACGACGGGCCGGTGACGATCGTGCTTGAGTAGTTCCCGAACCCGCGTCCGCGACGCGTCCTTCTTGAAACGGAACGCGTCTAGACCTTGGCCGCAGGTCTACGGTACGAGGTAGACCGTTGCAACCGCTCTCCACAGACCGGCGCGGCCTTCCGGCACTCGGCCCCCGTGGCGAGGGCTGGGTCGTCCTGCAGACGATCCTCTTCGTCGCAATCGCGGGCTGCGGCTTCGTCGGCGTCTACTGGCCCGGCTCGGTCGAGGCGTACCTGGCGGTGCTCGGGATCGTGATCGCGGTCCTCGGCGTCGTGCTGCTGCTCCTCGGTGCGCTCACGCTTGGAAGCGCGTTCACGGCCCTGCCTCGGCCGCGGCCGAGGGGCGAGCTGCGGCAGCACGGGGTCTACCGGCTGGCTCGGCACCCGGTCTACGGCGGCGTGCTCTTGCTCGCGCTCGGCTGGTCGTTCGCCGACGCACCGCTGGCGCTCATCCCGACGGCGCTGCTCGCCGGGCTGTTCGAGCTGAAGTCACGGCGCGAAGAGGCGTGGCTCGTCGAGCGTTACCCGGAGTACGCCGCGTACCGCGAGCGAACGCCGCGCCGGTTCATCCCGTTCGTCTGGTGAGCCAGTCGACGAGCTTCGCGTCGTACTCGGGCGCGAACGAGCCGTCGGGCATCGTCAGGTCGTGCTCGGCGCCCGGAATGACGACGATCTCGACCTCGTCGCCGCGCGCCGCGCGCCATGCCTCGACGCTCGGCTCGACCGGCGTCCACGAGTCGGCGTCGCCGTAGAAGAGCAGGGCGGGCACGCGGGTCTGCGCGAAGGAGGGCCGCGGATCGAAGTCCATCTCCTCGATCCAGAGGCGCCGGCTCTCCTCGTCGAGCAGCGTCGGCGGGAGCCAGACCTGGCCCCACCAGTCCTCGTCGATCCCGGCCCAGAGCTCGGCCGCGAGCTCCTCGTCGGGCTCGGGCGCCTTCGTGTGGATCCAGTCCTCGAAGCGCCGGCGCAGGGCGAGCGCTCGCTCGACGACGTCGTCGCCGTAGCCGGCAAGGCGGAGCTGCCGCTCGACCGCGTACATCATCTGCTCGGACGGGGTGACCCCGGTCGAGGCGAGCAGGACGAGGAACTTCACCTCGTCGGAAGCAGCCGCCACAAGCGGGCCGATCCAGCCGCCCTGACTGATCCCCCAGAGGCCGACGTCCCCGGCGTCGATGGCCCGCAGGACGGCGAGCGCGTCGTCGACCTGAACGTCGAACCGGCCGCGTGAGGAGTCGCCCGTGGACTCGCCCTCGCCGCGCCGGTCGAAGGTGACGACGCCGATCCCGGCCGGCGGGAGCAGCTCGTGCAGGTGGGTGTACGAGCCGAATTCCCGCGTGCCCTCGCCGGCGCCGTGCAGGGCAACGAGGGCCGTGTTGCCGGCGGGCGAGTAGCTCGCGGCCAGCTCGACGTCACCGTTTCTGACCGTCAGCTCTTCCACTTCAGCTCCTTCGGCAGCGGGCGGGAGTGCACGAGGATAAGCCGCGTCGTCGGCCTCGTGAGCGCGACGTAGAGCTCGCGCAGGCCCTGGCCCTCCGCCGCCTCCTCGACGATCTGGGCCGGCTCGACGACGATCACGTTGTCGAATTCCATGCCCTTCGCCTCGCGCGGCGTGAGGACCGCGATCCGCGTCTCGTCGAAGAGCGAGCCGGCGTCGTCGCCGCGCAGCGAGGGCGGCGCGATCACCGCGAGCAGCCCCTCCTCGTCCGCGAGGCGCGCGGCTTCCTCGTAGGCGGCCTCGAGCGGTGGGTCGCCGGAGACGACCCGCGGCGGCTCGGCGCCGACGCGGTAGGCGAGCGGCGGCTCGACGTCCGGCGCGATCCGCTCGAGCAGCGGTAGCGCGACGGCCATGATCTCGCGCGGCACGCGGTAGGCGTGCTTGAGCTCCGCGATCTCGGCGTGCTCCCCGTCCGGCAGGTACGGGAGCAGCTCGTCCCAGCGGTCGTAGCCGATCGGCCCGGTCGCCTGCGCGATGTCGCCGAGGATCGTGAACCCTCCAGACGCCCGCCGGGCGACCATCCGCAGCTGCATCGGCGTCAGGTCCTGCGCCTCGTCCACGATCACGTGCCCGTACTGCTGCGGCGCCCCGACGATCAGCGCGCGGACTTCGTCGAGCAACGGCAGGTCGGCTTCGCTCCAGCCGCGGGAGCGGGGCAGGCCCGGCAACCGCCTGACGATCGACTCGGGCTTCGGGACGGGCCAGGCGCGGTTGAGGAACCGCGTCAACCGCCCGTCGCGCCGCAGGGCGCGTTCGACCTCCTCGAAGTTCCGGTAGGCCTGGCCGCCGAGCCGCACGCCGTAGTCCTCGTAGAAGCGCCGCAGGACGTTCATCCGGAAGCGCTCGCGCGAAGCGGCAGTGAGCCCGAGCTCCGCCCGCGCCTCGGTGAGCAGCTCTTCGACCTCGTCCGCCTCGACGCCGACGAACCGTCCCTCCAGCCGTACGACCAGCTCCTGCGGCTCGCCTTCCGATGCCGCCTCGACGAGCCGGTGCAGCTCCGCGACGAGGCGCGTGTCCGCCTTCAGCTGCTGCACCTCGAGCGGATCCGCCCGCGTCACCTCGACCCCCTCGACGAGCTCGGCGACCGCGCGCTGGTCGACGCTGTCCTCGCCGAGCGTCGGCAGGACGTGCGAGACGTACTCCATGAACGCCGGGTTCGGGCCGACGACCAGGACGCGCCGCAGCTCCGCACGGTGCTCGAAGAGCAGGAACGACGCGCGATGCAGGCCGACCGCCGTCTTGCCGGTGCCCGGCCCGCCCTGGATCACGAGCGGTGGCTCCGGCGCGCGCGCGATCAGGTGGTACTGGTCGGCCTGGATCGTCGCGACGATGTCGCGCATGCGCGCGTCGCGGGCGCGTTCGAGCTCTTCGAGCAGAAAGTCGTCGACCGAGGCGGCCGCGTCGGCGAGCGACCCGTCGAGCGACTCGTCGCTGATCCCGGTGAGCGTGCGGCCGCGCGTGCGGAATCGGCGGCGGAGCGTGACGCCGTGCGGTGCCATCGGCGTCGCGGTGTAGAAGGGCCGCGCGGCCGGCGCCTGCCAGTTGACGACGAGCGAGCGGCGAGAGTCGTCGTGCACCCAGCGGCGGCCGACGTAGATCGACTCGGCCGACTCCTCGGAGTCGATCCGGCCGAAGCAGAGGCCGCGCTCGGCGTCTTCGAAGGTGCGCAGCCGGCCGGTCGCCCAGTTCTCGATCGCCTGCGCCGCCTCCTCGGTCGCGGCCGCGCCCGCGGTGCGAATGAGGGTCTCGCGCATCTGGTCGAGGCATGCATAGGCCTCGTCGAGATAGGCCTGTTCGATGGGGAGATCCGGGTGGGCCACACCGTTCAGCCTAATCGTCTGCGACTAACATATGTGTTTTACCTATACTGGTGCGAATGACCCACCGCCGCCATCCGCGCTCCCGTAGCAGACGGCTCGTCCGTCCCGGCCACTGGCACGTCCATGCCCGGGTGGAGCGCTTCGTCGAGCCGTCGCTCCTACTCCTACTGAACGAAGGCCCGCTGCACGGCTACGAGCTCCTGGACCGGCTGCCGGCGCTCGGGCTGGAGGGACGCGTCGACATCGGCAACCTCTACCGGCTGCTGCGCTCGCTCGAGGAGGAGGGGCTCGTGAGCTCCGAGTGGAACGCCGAGCTCCCGGGGCCGGCCAAGCGCACCTACGAGCTCACGACGGAGGGCCGGCGCCTGCTCGACCGCTGGGCGGAGGCGCTGCGGCGGGCTCAGGACACGATCGGAAATTTCCTCGACCGTTACGAGGAAGGGAGGTGAGCACATGCACCATCGACATGGACACGGACATTCCCGAGGGCGCCGCGGCTTCGGCTTCGGCCACCGCCGCTTCCCCAGCCGCGAAGAGTGGCTTTCCCGGCTGGAGGAGTACCAGCGCGACCTCGAGCAGGAGATCGCAGACGTCGCCGATGTGATCCGGCATCTGAAGGGCGACCAGCCCACGGAGACCGCGACCGTCTAGCAGGGGGCCGGCCCCGCCCCGGCGGGGCCAACAGCCCCAGCTGCCTTGCTATCCTTGTCACACCACATTTCACCGCTTGGCGAAATGGGCGCGTAGCGCCCATTTTTTGTGAGGAGAGCGATTTCCTCAGAAGGAGAAACGATTCTGCCGAACGTCTACGAGAAGGAGAGAGCCCTGGAGCGCGAGATCACCGAGAAGGTCGCTGAGGCCCTGCCGGGCGTCGAGGTGCTCGCGGTCGAGCTCACCGGCCCGGAGCGCTTCACGGTCTTCGTCGACCGCCCGGACGGGGTCGACCACGCGCTCTGCGAGCAGGTCACGCGCGTCCTCTGGGACTACCTGCGCACCTACGCCGTGGACGTCTCCTCGCCGGGCCTCGAGCGGCCGCTGCGCAAGCCTGAGCACTTCCGGCAGGTCGTCGGCAAGCAGGTCAAGCTGAAGACCGCCGAGCGCTCGAAGCTGCGCGGCGAGGTGCGCCGGGCTGACGAAGAGGCAGTGACCGTGGCCGCAGCCAGCGGTGAGGTCGACGTGCCGTACGAGCAGATCGTGCGGGGGAACCTGATCTACGAGAGGGAGCAATGAGCCGAGAGATCATCGAGCTTGTCCACGAGCTCGAGCGCGACCGTGGAATCGAGAGCGACACGCTGATCGCCGCGCTGCAGGATGCGCTGCTCGCCGCGTACAAGAAGACCCCGGGCTCGTCGCGGCACGCCGTGGTCGAGCTCGACCCCCAGGAGGGCGACTTCCGCGTCTTCTCGATCGAGCTCCCGCCGGACATCGAGGAGCGTCTGCTCGAGGAGGCGCGCGAGCGCGTGCTGACCGAGCTCGAGGCCGCCGAGGTCGAGAACGGCGAGCGCTCGCACGTGCTCGTGACCGACGAGGATCTCGAGATCGACTGGTCGGACGTGCCCGAGAACCAGGTCAAGCGGGCGGACGTCACCCCCGAGAACTTCGGCCGCATCGCCGCGCAGACCGCGAAGCAGGTGATCACGCAGCGGATCCGCGAGGCCGAGCGCCAGATCATGTACGACGAGTACGTCGACCGGGTGACCGAGGTCGTGACCGGGATCGTCCAGCAGGCCGGCGACCGCAACAACGTCCTGGTCGACCTCGGCAAGGTCGAGGCGCTGCTGCCTAGATCGGAGCAGGTGGACGGCGAGCGCTACGAGCAGGGCTCCCGCATCAAGGCCGTCATCACCGAGGTTCGCTCCGGCACGAAGGGCCCGCAGGTGATCCTCTCTCGCCGCGACTCCGAGCTGATCCGGACGCTGTTCGAGCTCGAGGTGCCGGAGATCGCGGACGGCCTCGTCGAGATCCGCGGCGTCGCCCGCGAGCCGGGCTACCGCTCGAAGATCGCCGTCGAGTCGCACGCCCAGGGCGTCGACCCGGTCGGCGCGTGCGTCGGGCCTCGCGGCTCGCGCGTGCGCATGGTCGTCTCCGAGCTCCGCGGCGAGAAGATCGACATCATCCCGTGGAACTCCGAGCCCGCGCGCTTCGTCGCCAAGGCGCTCTCGCCGGCACGCGTGCGCGAGGTCTACCTCGACGACGAAGGCCGCGAGGCGACCGTCGTCGTGCCGGACGACCAGCTCGCGCTCGCGATCGGCAAGGAGGGCATGAACGCCCGCCTCGCCGCGCGCCTGACGGGCTGGAAGGTCGATATCAAGTCCGACACCGAGTTCGCGACCGAGGAGGCGGAGGCCGCCTTCGCCGGGGACGGCGAGACCGAGGAGTTCACCGGCCGCTGCGGCGCGATCCTCTCGACCGGCAAGCGCTGCCCCAACGCCGCGCTGCCCGGCTCGCGCTACTGCGGCGTCGCGGCGCATCAGGAGCTCGCGCTGCGGCCCGACGTCGCAGCCGACGAGGAGCCGATCGTCGAGGAGCCCGAGCCCGAGCTCGAGGCTGCGGCAGACGACGCGCCGCCGGACGCCGAGAGCATCGGCCCGGACAGCGTCGAGCCCGTCAGCGAGGAGGAAGAGCTCCAGAGCGAGGCGCCCGCCGACGTCGCGGCTGTCCACGGCCCCAGCGCCGAGGCGATCGCCGAGGCCGAGGGCGAGGTCGACCTCGACATCTCCCATCCCGAGACCGCGCCGCCCGAGGAGCGCCCGGCCGGAATCCCGGTCGAGCCTCTGAGCGACCTGTCCGATGGGGAGAAGCAGGAGGAGGAGCCGCCTGCCGCGTGAGCGCTCCAACCCGGACGTGTGCGGGCTGCGGCCGGAAGGCGCCGCAGGCCGAGTTGCTGCGGTTTGTCGCCCGGGACGGAGCCCTCGAGCACTCGCAGCGCGGCCCCGGCCGCGGCGTCTACACGTGCCGGCGGCTCTCGTGCTTCGAGCGCGCCGCCGACCGGCGAGCCTTCAATCGCACCCTGAAAACGACCGTCCGGGTCGATCCCGGGCTGGCACGGATCTACACTGACGCGAATGGCTGACCGCCCGAAGAGACCGAACCGACCGATCCGGCCCCGCCAGGGAGCTCCGCCCGGCCGCCGCAAGCGCCGTGTCGTGATCGACACCGGCGCCGCTCGCCCGCGGCAGGACAGCCGCCAGGCCCGCGAACGCGCCGCCGAGCAGCGGCCGAAGCAGCCGCGCGAGGTCGTCCAGCCGACCGGCCCCGTCACGGTCGAGTCCGGCATCACCGTCAAGGACCTCTCGCAGGCGCTCGGCAAGCCGATGGCCGAGATCATCAAGATGCTGATGGTCCTGGGCGCGCCCAAGACCGCGACCCAGTCGCTCTCCGACGAGGAGATCGAGCTGATTGCGACCGAGATCGGGCGCGAGATCACGATCAAGCACGCCGCCGACGAGGAGCTCGAGCCCGAGGTCTACGAGGACGCCGAAGCCGACCTCGAAGCCCGGCCTCCGGTCGTCACGATCATGGGCCACGTCGACCACGGCAAGACGACGCTGCTCGACGCGATCCGCAAGAGCGCGGTCGTCGAGACCGAGGCGGGCGGGATCACGCAGCACATCGGCGCGTACCAGGTGCAGCACGACGGGCGGAAACTGACCTTCCTCGACACGCCGGGCCACGAGGCGTTTACCGCCATGCGCGCCCGCGGCGCGAAGGTGACCGACATCGCCGTCCTCGTCGTCGCGGCCGACGACGGCGTGATGCCGCAGACGCGCGAGTCGATCTCGCACGCGCGCGCGGCCGAGGTGCCGATCGTCGTCGCCGTCAACAAGATCGACCTGCCCGACGCGAATCCCGACCGCGCCCGCAACGAACTCGCCGCCGAGGACCTGCAGCCCGAGGAGTGGGGCGGGACGACCCAGTTCGCCGAGGTCTCCGCCAAGGAAGGCCGCGGCCTCGACGATCTGCTCGAGAAGGTGCTCCTGGTCGCCGACGCCGAGCTCGAGCTGACCGCGAACCCGTCGGCCGACGCGTCCGGCCCGATCATCGAGTCCAGGCTCGACGTCGGCCGCGGCCCTGCCGCGACGATGCTGGTCCACCGCGGCACGCTCCGGGTCGGCGACGCGATCGTCGCCGGCGACGCATGGGGCCGCGTTCGCGCGCTCTACGACTTCCGCGGCGAGAAGCTGCAGGAGGCGCGGCCGGGCGACCCGGTCGAGATCCTCGGCTTCGACCATCCGCCGCCCGCCGGCGAGCTCGCCCGCGTGGTCCCGCACGAGCGCGACGCGCGCGGGTACGCCCAGGCCCGCGGTGAGCGGCTCCGGCGGGAGCAGCTCGCGCAGCGCCGTGTCGGCGTCTCGCTCGAGTCGCTCTTCGAGGCGCTTCAGGAAGGCGCCATCCAGGACCTCAACCTCGTGCTCAAGGGCGACGTGGTCGGCTCGGTCGAGGCAGCGATCTCGGAGCTCTCGAAGATCCAGCACCCCGAGGTGCGCGTGAACGTGATCCACCAGGGCGTCGGCGGGATCACCGAGAACGACATCATGCTGGCGTCGGCGTCGAACGCGATGGTGGTCGGCTTCAACGTGCGCCCGAACGCCGAGGCGCGCTCGCTCGCCGACCGCGAAGGCGTCGAGATCCGCACCTACCGCGTGATCTACCAGCTGACCGAGGACATCGAGCAGGCGCTCGTCGGGATGCTCAAGCCGGTCGAGATGGAGGCGACGCTCGGCGAGGTCGAGGTACGGCAGCTCTTCCGCGTCTCGCGGCTCGGGACGATCGCGGGCTCGTATGTGACGAGCGGAACCGTGCGCCGAGGCGCGCGCGTCCGGGTCGTGCGCGACGGCACTGTCATCTACGAGACGCGGATCGCGCAGCTGAAGCGCTTCAAGGACGACGCGCGCGAGGTCGAAGAAGGCTTCGAGTGCGGCATCCTGCTCGAGGGCTTCAACGACGTGAAGGAAGGCGACGTGCTCGAGGTCTACGAGACGCGCCAGATCGAGCGCACCGACCTCGAGACGCCGGCGCCCGCGCCCGCCAGCTCGTAGCTTGGGCTCGGCCGGCTACGTCGGCATCCTCTCCGCGGAGCTGCACTTCCCCGAGAACGGCTCGCTCAAGGGCAAGCGCAAGTACGTCAAGTCGACGAAGGCTCAGCTCCAGAACCGCTTTGGCGCGGCGGTGGCGGAGGTCGACCACCACGACCTCTGGCAGCGCACACGGCTCACGATCGCCTGCGTGGCCCGTGAGCACGGCGAAGTGGAACGGCTGCTCGACGATGCGGTGCGCTACCTCAGCGGCCAGGAGTACGAGCTCGTGCGGACGGAGCGCGAGGTCGTCACCCTCGACGACTGACCGCTTGAATACCGTCATGAGCGACCGAATGCGGCGTGTGAACGAGGCCGTCCGCGAGGTGATCTCCGAGGCGGTCGGCGAGCTGAAGGACCCACGGGTCGGCTTCGTCACGGTCACCGGCGTCGAGACGTCGCCCGACCTGCGCCACGCGACCGTCTTCGTCAGCGTGCTCGGGACGGAGCGGAAGCGCGAGAAGACACTGGCCGGGCTGACGGCCGCGCACGGTGTCCTGCAGGCGCGCGTCGCGCGTCAGCTCAGAATGAAGCGGACTCCCCAGCTGACCTTCGAGTACGATCCGACGGTCGAGCGCGGGGTCCGCATGACGCAACTAATCGATGAGCTCGCGCCAAACGACGAGTGACGACCTGAGGGCGGTTGCCGAAGCGCTCCGCTCTCACGACCGCTTCCTGCTGGTCACGCACGAGAACCCGGACGGCGACGCGCTCGGGTCGCTGCTCGCGGCGAAGCTGGCGCTGGACTCGCTCGGCAAGGACGCGGAGATGTATCTCTACGGCGACGCGCCGCTGCCGACCGAGTACTCGTTCATGGCCCTGGACGGGCTCCGCGCGGGGGCCGCCTGCACTGATGCGGCCGAGCGGGTGCTCGTTGCGCTCGACTGCGCGAACGAGTAACGAATCGGCCCGGACCTGAGCTTGCTCGAAGAGGCGCCGCTGACGATCGACATCGACCATCACCACGACAACACCCGCTTCGGCGCCGTCAACCTCGTCGTCTGCCGACGCCTCGTCGACCGGGGAGGTGCTGCGAGACGTGCTTCGCGGAGCTGGGCGTTGATGCTGACCCCGCGAGATCGCGGAGGCGCTCTACATCGGCGCTCGTGACGGACACGGGCCGCTTCCAGTACACGAACACGACGCCGAAGGCCCTCCGGCTGGCAGCCGAGCTCGATCGAGGCTGGTGCCGATTGCACCGGATCTTCCAGGCGCTGTACGAGTCGATCGAATTCATCAAGTTCAAGCTGAGCGGCAAGGCGGCCGAGCGGGCGCAGGTACTCGAGGGCGGTCGACTCGTGATCTCGTACCTGGAGCGGAGCGATTTCATCGAGCTCGGCGCGGCCGAGGCTACTGCGGAGGGCGTGATCGACCCGCTGCGCGCGATCGACGGGGCGGAGATGGTGGCACTGATCCGCGAGCCGCCGCGCAGCGACGGCGCGCCCGCACGGAAGGTCAGCCTGCGCGCGTCGGTGGACGAGATCGACGTCTCCGCGATCGCGCGGCTAGTTCGGGCGGCGGCGGTCACCGCCAGGCTGCCGGGTTCTCGAGCGACGCGTCGATCGAAGAGATCGCGCAGTTCATCCACCGACGAGTTCGTCCGTGCCGCCGCGGGCGCTTAGCCCGAGCGGCGCTCCTGCTGATCGACAAGCCGGAGGGGCCGTCGTCCTTCGGGGTGGTCGCCGACGTACGGCGCCGGACCGGCGCGCGCACGGGCCATGCCGGCACGCTCGACCCGTTTGCGTCTGGGCTTCTGCTCGTGTTGTCCGGTGCGGCAACTAAACTGGCTTCATGCTTCGTCGGCCTGGACAAGCGCTACGTGACGGACGTCGACCTGCGTCGGCGGACGAGCACGGGCGATCGCGAGGGCGAGAGCCATCGAGCTCGCACGAGCCGTCTGCCGCCGACGAGCTGGAACGGCGACTCGAGCGCCTCCGCGGTGAGATCGAGCTGCCGATCCCGGCCGCATCGGCTGTGAAGATCGGCGGTGAGCGTGCCTACCGGCTGCATCGCCGGGGCGTCGCGGTCGAGATGCCCATGAGGCGCTCGCGGGTGGACGCGCTCGACGTCATTTCCTATAGCGACGGGGTTGCACGGCTCGACCTGCGTGTGAGCTCGGGGACCTACGTGCGCGCGATCGCGGACGCGCTCGGCGGGCACTGCGCCACGCTCCGCCGGACGGAGGTGGGCCCGTTCCGGGTCGAGGAGGCCGACCCGGACCGGATCATCTCGCCGGCGGACGCGCTCGCCCGGATCGGCGTCGAAGCCGAAGCGGACGCAGTGCCGTGAGAGTCGCTCGCGATGCCGCCGAGCTCGGGGCGCGCACGCGTGGCGTCGCGATCGGGACGTTCGACGGCGTTCATCTCGGGCACCGGCGGGTGCTGGACGCTGCCCGGGCCGCCGGCGGCACGTCCACGGTCGTCACGTTCGACCCGCATCCGCGGATCGCTCTCGGCTACGACGTCGAGCTCCTGACGACGCTCGAACGCCGTCTCGAGTTGTTCGGCGAGGCCGGGATCGAGGAGGCGCTCGTCGTCGCCTTCGACCTCGAGCTGGCCGAGCTCGGCCCGGCTGAGTTCGCCGACGCGGTGTTGCGACCTCTCGGGTCGAGCGTGATCGTCGCGGGCGCCGATTTCCGCTTCGGCCGGGGCCGTAGCGGCGACCTCGCCCTGCTCACCGAGCTCGGCTTCGAGACCCGTGTCGTGCCGCTCGTCGAGGGCGTCTCCTCGAGCACGATCCGCGACCTGCTCCGTGCGGGGGAGGTTGACCGCGCCGCGAGACTGCTCGGCCGCCCGCCGGACGTCGAGGGGATCGTTGTGGCAGGTGACGCGCGCGGAGGGACGCTCGGCTTCCCGACCGCGAATCTCCGGGTGGATCGGGACCTGCTCGTGCCGGCGCACGGGATTTACGCAGGTGCCGTGGCCGGACACCGGGCAGCGGTCTCGATCGGCACGAATCCCCACTACGGCGGTCATGAGCGGCGGGTCGAGGCGCACCTGCTCGACTTCAGCGGCGACCTCTACGGCCGGCGTCTCGTGCTGCAACTCTGGCGCCGGCTGCGCGAAGAGCGCGCATTCGAGAGCGAGGCTGCGCTGGTCGACCAGATCGCCCGCGATGTCGAAGAAGCCCGCGCGGCAATTCCGCCTGTTTGAGGCTCGCACAGCAATGCGCAAGTTTCCGCAAGTTGCGGAATCTAATCTTGCGCATGGCAGGGAGGATGCGAGAGGACGAGCCCCATTTCCGGGTGATCGAGACGGTTCGTTGCCTGGGCTGCGGCTCTATCTACTGGCGTCGCCGCGAGCGCAGCACCGCGGTCGCCAACCCCGGCTGCCCTGCGTGTACCTACCTCGGCTGGGAGCCCGTCAGCTCGTCTGACCCCCCTCGCGGGATCGCACCGTTGCCGAGCCCCCGCTCCGCCGCGGATCGCCCGCAGGACCGCTCCGCCCGGCGACACTGACCCCACCGAAGTAGTGGTGCTGCGCCGGCCAGGCGCGCAGCTCCCAGCCGTCCCTGATGAGAGCCTCCTCGACTTCGGGCTCGAAGCCCGGCTCGAGGTGAACCAGCCCTGCGACGGGGTGGAGGCGCGGGCGGGAAACCGCGGCCGGTGGATCGAGCCCCTCGTCGAGGATCCCGCTGACCACCTGCAGCAGCGCGCTGCGCAGTCGCGTCCCGCCGGCGGCTCCTGCCGCCAGCACAACGCCCTCGCCGTCGAGCGCGAGGCTCGGCGCCATCATGCTGCCCATCCGGTCTCCCGGGCCGAGCGGCTCGCGAACGAGGTCGGTCTCGCCGAGCATGCTGTTCAGATGAAGGTCGAGCCCCGGCAAGAAGTCGCCGGAGCCGAGGCCCAGGCTCGACGTCAGGACGCACGCGCTGCCCTCGCCGTCCACGACCGAGATGTTCGTGGTGTGTTCCTGCCCCGGCGGCCGGTCGTCCAGCACACGGGCGAGCGTGAGCGCCCGCGCCGGCTCGGCGAGGCCATGGAGCGACGGCAGCCGGACGATTGTTTCGGGCACGCGTGAGAGGCCGCCGCGCGTGAGGAAGCGCGTGCCCGCGTACGGCACCTCGACCGGCTCCGACCAGCTCGCCTCGTACGCGAGCAGATCCGCACGTGTCACGAGCCCGCCGCGCTGGTCGACGAGCTCGAGCAGGGACCGGCCGATGGTGCCGGAGTAGGCCGAACCCGGGCCTTCGTCGGCAAGCAGCTCGAGCGCGCGAGCGAGGCCTGGCTGCTCGAGCCGCCCGCCGGACGAGAGGAGCTCCCCGCCGGGCGCGTAGATGCGGGCGCCCTCGTTCATCGTCATCACCGGCGCGAGCATCCGCAGACAGTCCGCGTGCTCTGGCGGAAAGTCCACTCCGGCCTTGGCAAGGCGAAGCGCCGGCTCGCAGAGGCGCGACCAGGGAAGCCGCCCGTACTCGGCGTGGAGGGCCCCCAGCCCTGCTGGCAGGCCGGGCACGCCGCACGAGGCGATCCCGACCGTGTAGTGCACCAGCTCCAGGCCGAACGGCACCTCGAGCTCCAGCGGCTCGGCGGCCGCAGGCTTCCCGCCCAGCCCCGGAACCGCGACGAAGCAGTCGAGGTTGCGCGCGCGCCGCGTCCCGCCGTCGTAGTAAATCGCATGCCCGCCGCCGAGCAGGCCCGTCATCACCGTCTCGGCGACGCACGAAGCGAGGCCGGCCGCGACGGCGGCATCGGCGGCGCTCCCGCCCTCTGCGAGCACCTCGATCCCCGCCTCGACCGTGGCGGGATGACCTGCTGCGACCGCCGGCTCCACGGTGGAGAGATCGTGACGCTTTCGTCACGTTTCCGTCACCCACACGTGCGCATTTCCCAGTTACGCTCGCAGTGGGGAGGAGGTCGGTGGCCTCCGGGGCGATTCGGCTACAAACAGGGCGGTTCGGGCAGCAGAAACGTCCCGAGAACGGCTTCGGAGGACGATCGATCGAATTGCTACCCTTCCGGAGACCGCAGTCTCGGCCGTGCGCGGGTGCTTCCCCGCGGCGCGCTTGGACTGCGGAGTCACGTTAGAAGGAGGCGAGGTTGACCCTCACCAAGGAAGCGAAGCAGGAGATTTTCGACAAGCACGGCCGCAATCAGGCCGACACGGGCTCGGCGCAGGTGCAGATCGCATTGCTGACCGCCCGCGTCAACGAGCTCACCGAGCACCTCCGCAGCCACCCGAAGGACCACTACTCGCGGCGCGGCCTGCTCAAGCTCGTCGGTCGCCGCCGGCGCCTCCTGCAGTACCTGCAGAAGCGCGACCTCGAGGGGTATCGCGCCCTCATCCAGGAGCTCGGCCTCAGGAGGTAGGACCGACCCCCACCACCAAGACGAAGCGACCAACCCGCGGAGGGTGGAAGTTTGAGCGAGCCCCGGCTGTCCGGAGCTGACTCAAACCTCCACTCTCCCCAACAAGTGGAGGATTTGACATGGCAGTAAGTACCGAGCCCCGGACCGCGATGGTCTCAGTGACCATCGGCGACCAGGAGCTGACCTTCGAGACCGGCAAGCTCGCCAAGCAGGCGGACGGCGCCGTGCTCGTGCGCGCGGGCGAGACGATGGTGCTCGCGACCGCGCAGGGCAAGATGGAAGCGCGCGAAGGCGCGGACTTCTTCCCGCTCACCGTCGACGTCGAGGAGCGGATGTACGCCGCGGGCAAGATTCCCGGCGGCTTCTTCAAGCGCGAAGGGCGCCCGACAGAGCGCGCGATCCTGACCGCGCGCATGATCGACCGCCCGATCCGGCCGCTCTGGCCGAAGGGCTTCCGCAACGAGGTGCACGTCGTCTGCACGACGCTGTCGGCCGACCTCGTCACCGCGCACGACATTCTCTGCATCAACGGCGCGTCGGCCGCACTGATGGTCTCGCCGCTGCCGTTCCTCGGCCCGATCGGCGCCGTCCGCATCGGGCGGATCGACGGCGAGCTCGTCATCAACCCGACGCTCGCCGAGATCGAGTCGGACGAGAGCACGCTCGACCTGATCGTCGTCGGCACGCAGGACGCCCTGACGATGGTCGAGGCGGGCGCGCACGAGATCCCCGAGGAGACGATCCTCGAGGCCCTCGAGCTCGCTCACGGCGAGATCAGGAAGATCTGCGAGGCGCAGGAAGACCTCCGCCGCCAGGCCGGCAAGGAGCGCTGGCTCGACGCCGACCTGACGGACGAGCTGGAGCGCGACCACGGCTCGCGCTTCGCCGAGCGCATCGCGGCCGGCGGCCTCCGCGAGGCGAGCACGGTCGTCGAAGAGCTCGTCGGAGAGCTCTGCTCGCCGCTCTCGATGGAGTCGACAGAGGAGGACATCCACAGGGAGATCCAGGTACGCGCCAGTCTCGCCCTGATCCTCGAGCGGCAGCGCCTCGAGGCCGTCCTCGGCCCGGTGCGCGACCAGTTCGAGGACGACCTGCGTGCGCTGACCGACGCCGAGCAGGATTCAAAGGAGCTCAAGTCGGCCAAGCGGAACCTGCTCTTCAGCCGCATCGAGGAGGAGGTCGAGCTGCCGTTCCCGGTCGGGCCCACCCCCGCCGAGGAAGGCATGCCGGCCGTCAAGGACTCCATGACGCGCCAGCAGATCAAGCGCGCGGCGGAGGCGATCTACAAGGACCTCGTCAGGCGCAAGATCGCCGTCGAGAAGCGCAGGCCGGACGGTCGCGGCACGGAGGAGATCCGCCCGGTCACGTGCGAGGTCGGGGTCACGCCCCGGACGCACGGCTCGGCCCTCTTCACGCGCGGGCAGACGCAGATCATGACGCTGCTCACGCTCGGCACCGCCAAGGAAGGCCAGCGGATCGACGACCTCTCGCTCGAGCAAGAGCGCCGCTACATGCACCACTACAACTTCCCGCCCTACTCGGTCGGGGAGACGGGCTTCATGCGCGGCCCGAAGCGGCGTGACATCGGCCACGGCGCGCTCGCCCAGCGGGCGCTCGAGCCGATGATCCCGAGCCTCGACGAGTTCCCCTACACGATCCGGCTCGTCTCGGAGACGCTCGAGTCGAACGGCTCCTCGTCGATGGGCTCGGTCTGCGGCTCGACGCTCGCGCTGCAGGACGCCGGCGTGCCGATCAAGGCGCCGGTGGGCGGGATCGCGATGGGCCTCGTCAAGGAGGGCGACGACTACGTGATCCTGACCGACATCCAGGGCGCCGAGGACCACCTGGGCGACATGGACTTCAAGGTCGCCGGCTCGCGGGAAGGCATCACCGCCCTGCAGATGGACATCAAGATCACGGGCGTCACGCAGGAGATCATGCGGAACGCGCTCGAGCAGGCGAAGCGGGCGCGCGAGTTCATCCTCGACAAGATGGCCGAGGTCATGCCGGAGAGCCGGGAGCAGCTCGCGTCGCACGCGCCGCGGATCTCGACGGTCAAGATCGACCCCGAGAAGATCGGGATGGTGATCGGCAAGGGTGGCGAGACGATCCGCGCGCTCGAGTCGGAGAACGACGTCCAGATCGACATCGAAGAGGACGGCACGATCCTGATCTACGCAACCGAGGGCACGAAGGCCGATGCCGCGATCGCCGCGGTCGAGGGGATCACGAAGGAGCCGGAGGTCGGGGACACCTACACCGGCAAGGTCGTCAAGACGACGCAGTTCGGCGCGTTCGTCGAGCTGAAGAAGGGCACCGACGGCCTGCTCCACGTCTCGAACGTGGGCCCCGGCCGGGTCGGCCACATCGAGGACGTGATCGGGCGCGGCGACGTGCTCGACGTGATCGTCCAGGAGGTCGACAAGGATCGCGGCCGGATCGGCCTCAAGCTGATCGCCAAGCACGAGAACGGCAACCTCGTCCAGCCCGAGGAGCTGATCGAGCGGGCGAAGGACGCGCCGCCGCGCGAGCGCGAAGAGCGCCCACCGCGTCGTGACGGCGGCCGCGGGGGCCGGGGCGGCCCGCGCCGCGAGCGCGAGCGCGCCTAGGCGCTACCGCACGACGATCCGCGCCGGCAGCTACGGGTTGCCGGCGCGGATCGACAGCCTGGCGCCCACCTACGCCTCCGCGGGAGCCGTTGCGAGCTCCTCTCGGTGGATCATCAGCAGCGTCGCTAGGAGGGCTGCGACGCCGAAGCCGACCGCGACCCAGAAGGCGAGGCTGAACCCGCTCGTCAGCGCCTGCGCCTGGCTCTCGCCCTGTTTGAGCAGATGCTCGGTGCGGGTCGTCAAGACGGTCGAGAGCAAAGCGACGCCGAGCGCTCCGCCGATCTGCTGCGAGGTGTTGATCAGCCCCGACGCGAGGCCGGCCTCGTGCGGCGCGACGCCGGCAAGCGCGGCGATCGATATCGGCACGAACGAGAAGCCGAGGCCGACTCCGATCGCGAAGAACCCGGGGAGCAGGTCGACCAGGTAGGAGCCGTCGGCGAGACCTGCGTGAACCAGACGTTTCCGAGCGTCATCAGCACGAGCCCGAATGTCATCGCCGGCTTGACCCCGATCTTCGTCACCATCGCCTGCGCTACGCCTGCGGAGGCGATCGCGGTCAGCGCGACCGCGAGGTACCCGGCACCGGCCTGGAGGGCCGACATGCCGAGCACCTGCTGCATGTAGAGCGAGAGCATGAAGAACATCGCGAAGGTGAGGCCACCGAGCAGAAAGGCGACGACGTTCGCGCCGGTGAGCGTCCGGAGGCGCGCGAAGATCCCGAGCGGCACGAGCGGCGCCTTCGAGTGCCGCTCGACAACGACGAACGCGATGTGCAGGACCGCGGATCCGGCCAGCGCGCCAAGGGTCTCGGCCGAGCCCCAGCCGTTCACGTTCGCGCGGGTGAGGGCGTAGACGAGCAGGACAAGCGCGCTCGTGATCGGCACCGCGCCGAGCGCGTCGTACTGGCGAACCGCCTGCTCGACCGGCTCTCGCGGACGACCGAGCGGACGAGCAGGAGGACGGTGATGCCGACCGGGATGTTGACGAAGAAGATCCACTCCCACCCAGCCACTTCGTCAGCACTCCGCCCATCAGCACGCCGACGGCGGCGCCGCTGCCGCCCATCGCGCCCCAGATCCCGAGCGCCTTGTTCCGCTCGGAGCCCTCCTCGAACGTCGTCGAGATGATCGAGAGCGCCGCCGGGGAGAGAATCGCGGCGCCGAGGCCCTGCACCGCGCGGGCCGCGATCAGCATCCCCTCGGAGTTGGAGAGACCGCAGGCCAGCGAGGCGGCCGTGAACAGGGCGACGCCGGCCATGAACACGCGCCGGCGTCCGAGCAGATCGGCCGCGCGCCCGCCGAGGAGCAGGAAGCCGCCGAAGGTCAGCGCGTACGCGGAGAGGACCCACTGAAGGTCGCCCTGCGAGAAATGGAGGTCCTTCTGGATCGACGGCAGCGCGACGTTGACGATCGAGACGTCGAGGATGACCATGAAGTACGCCGAGCAGAGGAGAGCGAGCGCCCACCAGCGCTTCGGGTCCGGCTCGGCGCGGCCGACGGCGACCGCTTCCGTCATCGCCTGAAAGCTATCCACGAGGGGTACCCTTGCGCGGTGCAGGAGTACGTCCTCTCCGAGCTCGACTCGGGCGAGCGGCTGATCACCGAGCGGCTGACGAGCGTCCGCTCGGTCTCGCTCGGCTTCTGGATCGGCGCCGGCGCGCGCGACGAGCCCGACGCGAAGGCGGGTGTCTCGCACTTCATCGAGCACCTGCTCTTCAAGGGCACGCGCTCGTACGACGCGCAGAAGATCGCCGAGGTCTTCGACGAGATGGGCGGGGAGCTGAACGCGGCGACGTCGCGCGAGCACACGGTGGTCTACGCGCGCGTCCCCGACCGCCATCTCGAGGACGCGCTCGACGTGATGGCGGACATGGTCTTCTCGCCGACCTTCGCGGACATCGACTCCGAGCGCGAGGTGGTGCTGGAGGAGATCGCGATGGTCGAGGACGCGCCGCAGGAGCTCGTCCACGACCTGTTCTCGAAGGCTATGTTTCACGAGCACCCGCTCGGACGGCCCGTGATCGGCCGGGCCGAGGTGATCTCCTCGATCAGCCGGCGCTCGGTCTCCGCGTATCACCGCGGCGCGTACGTGGCCGGGAACATCGTCCTCGCCGCCGCGGGGAACCTCGAGCACGACACCGTCGTGAACCTGCTGGGGCGTTCCGCCCGGCATCGGGTCGAGCCGCCGGCGAAGCGAACGAAGGTGCGCACGCCGCTCGTCCGCGGCCCGCGCCCAGCATGCGCTTCCAGCGCAAGGACACCGAGCAGTTCCACGTCTGCGTCGGCGCCCCCGGGATCGCGCGCAGCGACCGCCGCCGGTTCGCGGCCTCGCTGCTCGACGCGATCCTCGGCGGGTCGGCGTCCTCGCGCCTCTTCCAGGAGATCCGCGAGAAGCGAGGGATGGCGTACTCGGTCTACAGCTTCGCGTCCCAGTACACCGACACGGGCGTCGTCGGGATCTACGTCGGGACGCGCGAGGAGAATCTCGCGTCCTGTCTGGAGATCGTCGCCGCCGAGATCGCCGACATCGCTGCCGGCAACCTGCGCGAGCGCGAGCTGGAGCGGGCGAAGGAGAACCTGAAGGGGCGGATCGCGCTCTCGATGGAGTCGACGTCGAACCGGATGAGCCGGCTCGGCCGCTCGCTGATCACCGACACCGAGCTGCTCTCGCTCGACCGGATCATCGCCGAGATCGACGCGGTCGAGCCCGTAGCGCTCTCCGAGCTGGCCGGCGTGCTGCTCGACCCGGCGCGGATCTCTGCGGCGGGGATCGGCCCGGACGAGGACCGCTTCGGAGAGGCGATCGAGCGGATCCACCCGGGGCTCGCGGTCGCGGCGTGAAAGTCGTCGTCTTCGGCTACAAGGGGAAGGTCGGCAAGGTCGTCGCGGAGGGGCTCGAGAACGCCGGCCACGAGGTGCTGGGGGTCGAGATCGGTGACTCGATCCCCGAGGGCGGCGAGGCGGCGGTCGACTTCACCCAGCCGGACGCGGTGGTGGGGAACATCGAGGCGGCGCTCGAGCGCGGGCTGCCGGTGGTCGTCGGCACGACCGGCTGGGAATCCGAGCGGGAGCGCGTCGACGGGCTCGCGAAGGAGCGTGGCGTTCCCGTCTTCGTCGCGCCGAACTTCTCGATCGGCGCGGTGCTGATGATGCGCTTCGCCGCCGAGGCGGCCAGGCACCTGCCGCGGGCCGAGATCATCGAGCTCCACAACGAGGCGAAGAAGGACGCGCCGTCCGGCACGGCGCAGGCGACCGCGGAGGGCATGGGCGGCGACCCGTCGATCCATTCCGTGCGCCTCCCTGGCCTGATCGCCCACCAGGAGGTGCTGCTCGCGGGGGAGGGGCAGCTATTGACGATCCGCCACGACACGCTCGCGCGAGAGTCCTTCGTGCCCGGCGTGCTGCTCGCCCTGGAGAAGCTTCCGGGGATCCCGCCGGGCCTGACGGTTGGCCTGGATGCGCTTCTCTGAGCCGGAAGCGTCGCCGGCCAGTCGGCGGCGCGGGCGGAGACCCTATGCCTTCGGCGTCCCAGCCGGTTACCATCACGGCATGCTGGGCGAAGTCCTGACGGCGATCTGCACGCCGTTCAAGGAGGACGGCTCGGTCGACTACGACCGGTTCCGCGACCTGGCGCAGCATCTGGTCGAGAACGGCTCCGACGGCCTGGCCGTCTCCGGGACGACGGGAGAGTCGCCGACACTGTGCGATGACGAGAGGATGAAGCTCTACTCGGCGGGGCTGGACGCCGTCGGTGACCGCGCGACGGTGGTCGCGGCACGGGCACGTACTCGACGGCGCACTCCGTCCACCTGACGGCGCGCGCGCACGAGCTCGGCGTGCACGGGTTCCTCGTCGTCACGCCGTACTACAACAAGCCGCCGCCGCGAGGGGGATCGTCGCGCACTTCCGCGCATCGCGGAGGTCAGCGACCGGCCGATCGTCGTCTACAACATCCCAGCCGCGTCGTGATCAACATCGAGCCGGAGACGATGCAGAGCTGGCCGAGATCCCGACGGTCACCGCGGTCAAGCAGGCATACGACGATCTCGACCAGGCGCGGCGGATCGTCGAACCGGCCTCGACCTCTACGCGGGCGACGACAACCTGGTCTTCCCGTTCCTGCGTCTCGGCGGCGTCGGCGGCGTCTGCGTCCACTCGCACGTCGTCGGGCCCCAGGTGAAGCAGATGGTGCGGGCCTACAAGGACGGGGACGAGGAGGCGGCGCGCCGGATCGACCACGAGCTCGAGCCGGCGTACGACCTGCTGAAGATCACGACGAACCCGATCCCGATCAAGGCCGCGCTGAACCTGCTCGGCCACGAGGTGGGCGGCTACCGCCTGCCGATGGTTCCCCCGACCGACGAGGAGCTCGCGCGCGTGCGCGACTGCCTCGAGCGGGCGGGGCTCGAGGAGCGGCCGCAGCGTAAGCCGAGTATCAGACACCGGCCGGCGGCGCGACCAGGGGGTCCGGCGGCCGGGGATACACTCCTCGGGTGCCAGGTCAGATCCTTCGCGTCATTCCGCTCGGCGGACTAGGCGAGATCGGCAAGAACATGACCGTGTTCGAGCACGAGCACGGAAGCCTCGTGGTCGATGCCGGGCTTGCGTTCCCGCGCGACGAGCATCTTGGCGTCGATCTCGTTCTGCCCGACCTCACCTATCTGAGGGAGCGGCCGGGCCAGGTTCGCGCAGTTGTCCTCACCCACGCGCACGAGGACCACGTCGGCGGGCTGCCGTACCTCCTGCGCGAGGTGCAGGTGCCCGAGGTCTGGGCGACGCGGCTGACGCTCGGCCTGGTCAAGTCGAAGCTCGACGAGCACGG
>CAVWKS010000025.1:0-78858 GCA_963755635.1 uncultured Actinomycetes bacterium
CGCTGCAGTGAGCGTCGAGGCGAGCGTCACCGCGGGAGGCTCGCAACGCGCAGCGGCTCGTGCATCGCCCCATTCGGACGATGTGATTTTCGGCCCCGTGAGCGACCCTCGCCGGATGCGCTCGCTGAGTTGGAGGCCGGAGTGGCGGTAACCGCCGGACAGGGCGTGGCGCCTTCACCAACCCCGCGGCGGGCGCTGCTTTCCCTCGAGTACCCCGGCATCGGCGATTTCGACGATCCCAGCCTCGAGTGGCGCCGGTTGTTCTCCGAGTTGTTGGGGACGTTCTTCCTGGTGCTCGCCGGAGCCGGCGGCGCGGTCGTCGGCGCGCTCAGCCATGGCGAGATCAGCCGGACCGCGGCCGTGACGGCGCCGGGCCTGACGGTGATGGGGATCATCCTCTACATGGGCGCCGTCTCCGGGGCGCACCTCAACCCGGCGGTGACCATGGCGTTCTGGCTGCGAGGCGATTTCCCAGGAAGGCGCGTCCCCGGCTACGTGATCGTGCAGCTGGTCGGCGCGACGGCCGCGTGCCTCGGGCTCTGGGCTGTGCTCGGCAAGCACGGCGCGCTCGGCGCGACCGAGCCGGGCGCGGGAATCCACGCGTGGCAGGCGATGACGATCGAGCTCGCGCTGACCGTGGGGCTCGTCAGCACGATTCTGGGCACCGCCTCCAGCGCTCAGAACGTCGGCGCGTTCAGCGCGATCGCCGTCGGGAGCTACATCATCCTCGCCGGTCTCTGGTCGAGCCCGATCAGTGGCGCGTCGATGAACCCAGCGCGCTCGTTCGCGCCCGACCTCGCCAACAGCGACTTCTCGAACTACTGGGTCTACCTCGTAGGACCGCTCGGCGGCGCCGCCATCGCGGTCGGGATCGCGTGGCTCTTGCGCGGCCCCGGCGGCGACCAGGGCGGGCTCGCGGCAGCGCGGGGCAATCTCGGCACGGTTCACTCCGCTGCTGTCGAGGAGATCGAAGGCGCAGGCCAATCGAAGGAGGTCAAATGACCACTGAGACCCGAGCAGAGCCTGCCGAGGCAAAGGTCCAGCACCCGACGGCAACGGAGCGCGCCGCGACAGGCAGAGCCGCACGCGCCGCCGCTCCGCGCGAGAGCCAGTCGGCGCTCGACCTGCCCGACCGGGATCCCGTCGTCCTGCTCGAGGAGCAGGCGGCCACACGTGTGCCCGAGCTCGTTCCGATCCGCTACGGACGGATGCTGGTCTCGCCGTTCACGTTCTACCGGGGCGCCGCAAAGCTCATGGCCCACGATCTGGCGGGCACACCGGTCTCCGGGCTCCAGGCGCAGCTCTGCGGCGACGCGCATCTCTCCAACTTCGGCGGCTTCGCCTCGGCCGAGCGCTCGCTCGTCTTCGACCTCAACGACTTCGACGAGGCGCTGCCGGGACCGTTCGAGTGGGACGTGAAGCGCCTCGCGACGAGCTTCGAGATCTGCGCTCGCGAACGCGGCTTCGACGACGCTGTGCGCGAGTCCGCCGTCGCCACCGTGGTGCGCACCTACCGCGAGGCGATGCGCAGCTTTGCGGCCATGGGAAACCTGGCGGTCTGGTACTCGCGAGTCGACGTCGACGCGATTGTCGAGCAGCTTCGCCGTGACAACAACAAGAAGCAGGCCAAGAGCGTGCAGCAGGCCGAGGCGAAGGCGCGCACGAAGGACAGCATGAAGGCCTTCTCGAGGCTCACCCACGAAGTCGACGGCGAGCTGCGCATCCGCTCGGACCCTCCGCTCCTGGTCCCGATCGAAGAGCTCGTCGACGAATCGCGCGCCACAGAGATGAAGGAAGGGCTCACCTCGATGTTCCGCAAGTACCGCAGCTCCCTCCAGCACGACCGGCGCAAGCTGCTCGAGGGCTATCGCCTCGTCGACGTCGCGCGGAAAGTCGTCGGCGTCGGCAGCGTCGGGACGCGAGCGTGGATCGTCCTGCTGCTCGGCCGCGACGACAACGACCCGCTATTTCTCCAGGTCAAGGAAGCGGAGGCGTCGGTGCTCGAGGCGCACCTCGGCAAGAGCAAGTTCAGCCATCACGGCCAGCGCGTCGTCGAGGGACAGCGGCTGATGCAGGCGGCGAGCGACATCTTCCTCGGCTGGGTGCGAACCGAGCGCGGCCTCGACGACAAGCGTCGCGACTTCTACGTCCGCCAGCTCTGGGACTGGAAGGTCTCGGTCGACCCCGAAGCGGTCCTGCCGCGCGGGCTCGTGCTTTACGCACAGGCCTGCGGGTGGACGCTCGCGCGCGCGCACGCGCGCTCGGGGGACCGGATCGCCATGGGCGAGTATCTCGGCAAAGGCAAGACGTTCGACCGGGCAATCGCCGAGTTCGCGACCGAGTACGCCGACGTCAACCAGCGCGACTACGAGGCCCTTGCCGAGGCCGCTCACACGGGTCGGATCGAGGTCACGGAAGGGCTGTAGCAACGAGTAGACCGAAAGCTGCGTGCGCCGCTAGGGCTCGGCACTCGCGGGCCCGGCTCGAGGCGGCGGGCGCAGTGAGTGCCGCTCCGGCGCAGCCGGCAGATCGTGGCCGAGCACGAGCACGTCGATCAGGGTCGCTGCCGCTGCCGTCACCGGGATTGCCAGCACCACCGCGATCGGCCCGAAGATCAGGCCGACGACCGACACCGAGGTGAGGGTCACGAGCGGCGAGAGGCCGACCGTGTGGTGAGCCATGTGCGGGTTGATGACGTAGCTCTGGAACTCCCGGACGCCCACCACGACGACCAGCCCGAGGACGGCCACGTGGACCGACTGCGACAGTCCGACCCCGACAACGAGGATCGTGCCCGCGAGCGGGCCGACCACCGGGATGATCTCCAGGAGTGCGACCGTGCCGCCGAGCAGGAGCCAGTAATGCAGGCCCACCAGGTAGAAGCCGGTGGACAGCACGATCGCGACCGCGAAGGTCATGACCAGCTTGACCCGCGTGTAGAGACCGAGCCGGCCGTCGATCGCGAGGAGCGTAGCTCGTACTCGCTCGCGCTTTCCTGCGGGGGCGGCGCGCGCGAACAGGTCGATCATCGGGTCGCGCTCGGCGATCCAGTACCAGGTCGCAGCGAGCATGAAGAGGACTGCAACGGCCGCGCGGGACGCCTTCGTCCCATACGTGGCGACGGGATGGAGGATGTTGGAGCCCGAGGGCAGCGTGTGCAGGTTCTTGTCCAGCCAGACGAGCACGTCGTGCCGGAACCCCGTGGAATTGCGGATCGAGCTGTTGCTCGGGCCGGGGTTCGCCAGCGCCTGTCCGACCTGGTGGATCGCGGGCGGAACCGCGAGCCAGATGAACACCCCGAGGCTCCCGAGCACGACGACGAAGAAGAAGAGGATCGCGAGCGACTGCGGCACCCTGTGCCGTTCCAGCCACTCGACGCCCGGCCGCATCGCAGCCGCGAACGTCAGCGCCAGCAGCAGCAGGACGATCAGATCCCGGACCTTCCAGAGGCCGAACGCGATCGCGACGACCAGGACGACGCCGACGGCCGCCTTGGCTGCCATGACCGTGATGCTGCGAGCGGGCGGCCCGGCCGCCGGCTCGGGCTCTTCCGTCGTCCCGTCGATCGCCACGGGGCGTCTCCTTTCGATGCGGCTGCTCAGACCGGAGTTCGGACGGCCGTGCTGTAGTCCTGTGCGGAGATGCGTCCCGCATTCGTGAGGTACGTCGCGACCAGCACCCCGAAGACGAAGCCGCCCACATGCGCGAAGAACGCAGTCCCGCCGCCGTTGGCCGAGGAGCTGGTCAGGCCGAAGTTGGCTTCCACGAGCTGGTACACGAACCAGGCGCCGAGGAAGAACCAGGCCGAGATCTTGACCGGGAAGACGAGGACGAGGGTGCGAATCTGCGAGGTCGGATAGAGCACGAAGTACGCCCCCAGCACCGCGGCGATCGCGCCGCTCGCGCCGAGGTTCGGTACCTGCGCCGCGGCGTGCGACCCGAACCAGAGCGTCACCGCCGTCTGCGTCATCATCGCGACGAACCCCCCGGCGAAGTAGAAGCCGAGGTAGCGGAGGGACCCGAACGCGTCCTCGACGTTCTTGCCGAAGATGGCGAGGAAGAGCATGTTGCCGAGGATGTGGCTCCAGCTCCCGTGCAGGAACATGGCCGTGATCCAGCTGACGCCCCACGACTCCGGGCCATGGCAGGAGCCGTTCACGGTGCAGGGGTAGAACGACGCGTGGTAGATCGACGAGTTCAGGTGCGGCAGCTCGTAGAAGATCCAGACCGCGAAGTTCGCGACGATCAGCGAGACGTTGACGATCGGGAGCCGACGAGCCCGGAGGCCGTCGGAAAGCGGGAGCATGGGCAACACTCTCACGCCCGGCCGAATCGCCGCAAGCGCCCGGTCTCGACGTGGTCGCGACGGCGCCGGAGTTCTACAAAGATGCAGCCGTGAGCTCACACGTCGTCATCCTCTTTCTCGCGACCTTCCTCGCCAGCGGGGTCGAGGCGGTCGAGGCGCTGACGATCGTGCTCGCGGTCGGGGTCGTGCGCGGCTGGCGCTCGACGATGATCGGCGTGGCCGCGGCCTCCGTCGTGCTCGCGGCGATCATCGCGTCGCTCGGCCCGGCTCTGCAGAAGATCCCGATCGGGACCCTGCGCTTCGTCGTCGGCGCCCTGCTGCTCGCCTTCGGCCTGCAGTGGCTGCGGAAGGCTGTCCTGCGCGCCAGCGGCTACAAGCCGCTCCACGACGAGGCCGAGGCGTTTGCACGCGAGCGTGCGCAGGCCGGCGAGGTCAGCCAGCACCCTTCGAGCCAGATGGACTGGTACTCGTTCACCGTCGCCTTCAAGGGCGTGCTCCTCGAGGGCCTCGAGGTCGCCTTCATCGTCGTCAGCTTCGGCGCGACCAACGGCCGGCTCGGACTGGCGACCGCGGCGGCAGCGGCCGCTGTCGTCGTCGTCATCGTCGCGGGCCTGGTGGTGCGCGGGCCGCTCGCGCGGGTCCCGGAGAACACGCTCAAGTACGCGGTCGGCGTCATGCTCACGAGCTTCGGAATCTTCTGGGGCGGCGAGGGCGCGGGCGTCAATTGGCCCGGCGGCGACGTCGCGATCCTCGCGATCATCGCCTACATCGGGCTCGTGTCGCTCGCTCTCACGCGCGCGCTTCGGCGGCGTCGGCTCGCGCTCCGGCCCGCGGAGGCCGGCGGATGAAGTACCTCCGCGCCTTCGGCCGCTTCTGGTGGGACTTCATCGTCGGCGACGACTGGCGCGTCGCGGCAGGGCTCGCCGGCGCCTTCGCGCTGACCTGGTTGCTGGAGGACAACGACATCACCGCCTGGTGGCTGCTTCCGCTCGCCGTCGCGGCCCTCCTCGTCGGCTCCGTGCTCCGCGAGGCGCGCGGGAGCGACTGAGCCCGGCCTACTGTCGTCGGGTCAGCGCGGCTTGTCCGCCCAATCCCGCTCGGCCTCGCTCTCCATGCGCTCGAGCCGCTCGTAGTAGTCGGGGAACTCCTTCATGTGCGCGAGCGCGATCTTGCCGGTGACGATCGGGTCGTCGTGTGTCACGTCCGTCTGCGGATCGTGGCTGCCGTGCTCGTACTCGACGTCCATCCCGGCGCGGAACTGCTCGAGGTCGAAGCGGTCCCAGTCGACTCCGATCTCGTCGCCGACGCGCTGCGCCTCTTCGGTCGAGGTTCTTCGTGTCTCGGTCATCTCTTCTCCTTTGCTTCCGGCGCTGGCTTGCGTACTAGGGTAGACCTGCTGCACCAGAGACATGCCCGACGTTCCCAACCAGCAGGCGCAGACGCCGAGGCCCAAGGCGGCGCCGCGGCGAACGCGGATCGTCTGGTGGATCGCGCTCGCCATCGGGCTGTTCGCGCTGAACTACTGGGCCGGCTCGCGGGCGACCCAGCCGGCCGCGCGAGTCCGGGTGCCGTACAGCCCCTTCTTCCTCGACCAGGTCACGGCCGGGAACGTGGCCCAGATCACCTCGAAGGGATCGACCGTCCAGGGCCTCTTCAAGAAGCCCGAGCACTACGGCGACTCGAAGCCCAGCACCAAGTTCAAGACTGAGATCCCGGCCTTCGCCGACACCAAGGCGCTCACCAAGTCGCTTCAGGACGCCGGCGTCGTCGTCAACGCCGTGCCGCTGCAGACGAGCCTGCCCTGGTGGGAGAACCTGCTGCTCAACTTCGGCCCTACCCTGCTCTTCATCGGGCTGCTCGTGTTGCTGATGCGCCGCGGCGCGGGCGCGCAGAACCTGCTCGGCTCGCTCACCCGCTCGAAGGCCCGTCGCTACCAGCCCGGCGGCGACCGCGTGACGTTCGCGGACGTGGCCGGAATCGACGAGGCGAAGGAGGAGCTCGCGGAGGTGGTCGACTTCCTGCGGGAACCGGGGAAGTACCAGCGGCTGGGCGGTCGCATCCCTCACGGCGTGCTGCTCAGCGGCGAGCCGGGGACCGGGAAGACGCTGCTCGCTCGCGCGGTCGCGGGCGAGGCGAACGTGCCGTTCTTCTCGATGTCGGCGTCCGAGTTCGTCGAGGCGATCGTCGGCGTCGGCGCCGCGCGTGTGCGCGACCTGTTCAAGGAGGCGAAGGCGGCCGCCCCGGCGATCATCTTCATCGACGAGCTGGACGCGGTCGGCGGCTCACGCGTCTCCGGCGCCGGCGGGTTCAGCGGCGGCAACGACGAGCGCGAGCAGACGCTCAACCAGATCCTCACCGAGATGGACGGCTTCGACTCGTCCACGAGCGTGATCGTGATCGGCGCGACGAACCGCCCCGACGTGCTCGACCCGGCCCTGCTCCGCCCCGGGCGCTTCGACCGGCGCGTGACCGTGAGTCCGCCCGACCGCAACGGGCGCGCGGCAATCCTGAAGGTGCACACGCGCGGGGTGCCGCTCGCGCCGGACGTCGACCTCGGCCGTGTCGCCGCGACCACGCCGGGGATGGTCGGCGCCGACCTCGCGAACCTCGCGAACGAGGCCGCGCTCCTGGCCGCGCGGCGGGGCGAGACCGCGGTCACGTCGGCCGACTTCGCCGACGCCCTGGAGCGGATCCTGCTCGGCGCCGAGCGCAAGATCATGCTTGGCCCGGACGACCGCCGGCACACGGCGTACCACGAGGGCGGCCACGCGATCGTCGGCATGCTCACGCCCGGCGCCGATCCGGTGCGCAAGGTCTCGATCATCCCGCGCGGCCTGGCCCTCGGCGTCACGTTCTCCGCGCCGGATGCGGACCGCTTCAGCTACCGGCGCGACGAGCTCGAGGCCAAGATCAAGGTGGCGCTCGGCGGGCGGGCGGCCGAGGAGGTCGTCTTCGGCCAGGTCTCGACGGGCGCCGAGTCGGACATCCAGCAGCTGACCCAGATCGCGCGCCAGATGGTGGGCCGCTGGGGGATGAGCGACGTGATTGGCCCCGTCTCGGTGCTCCCGGCCGACGGACGCGGCCCCCTCCTGGGAGCAAGCGACGTCTCCCCGGAGACGCACCAGCAGGTCGACGCCGAGGTGCACCGGATCGTCGAGGACAGCTACGCGGAGGTGCTCTCGACGCTGAAGGACAACCGCGAGCGGCTCGACACGCTCGCCGCCGCGCTGCTCGAGCACGAGACGCTCGACGAGGAGGACGCCTACGCCGCCGCCGGGCTCGAGCCTCCCGCCGAGGCCGACGGCGCATACGCCGCGGCGGCCAAGAGCACGTCGGGCTAGAGAAACCGCTGCAGCTCGTCCCGCTTGCGGCGGAGCTGCACCAGGCGGGCACGCCTGTCGATCGTCCCGATCGCGCTTTTGGGGACGACGAAGTGCCGTCCGAAACGCCTCCGGCTGCACACCGCCAGCGAGTCGGGCCGCGACGGCGCCGTGCCGTGCATCAGGCACTCGACACGGCCCACACGGCGACCGAGGGAGTCGGCTACGAGAAAACCGGTCGTGTCGAGGATCTCGGCCACGGGACCATGCTCCCCCCTGCAGCGCCGGCGGGCATCCGCGTCTAGACGGGTGAGCGTTCCGTAGTAGCTACGCGCTCGCGAAAGGCGTAATCCCAGAAGCGGCGCATGAGCGGCGTCGGCGTCGGGCCCGTCATCTGTACCTGCGTGAGCAGGATCCCGATCGTGCCGCTCACGGGATCGACGTGAGCGGTGGTCCCGGTACCTCCGATCCAGCCGTAACGGCCGCCTGCCGCGACGGAGCCGCCGAAGCCCCAGCCCGCGCCCTCGAGGAAGATCGTCGACGCGTCCCGCTGCTCCTGGGTCAGGTGGTCGGTCATCAGCAGCCGCACCGAGTCCGCCGAGAGCAGCCCACCGCCGCCTTGGAGCAGCATGCGCCCGAAGCGGTGCCAGTCGGCGAGCGTCGACAGGAGGCCGCCGCCTCCGGAGGGGAAGACCGGCGGCGTGCTCCAGTCGTTCACGATGGGCGGTCCGGCATCGTTTCCGTACATGGGCGCGATGCGGTCGAGTTTCTCGGGCGGCACGTGGAAGCCGGTGTCGCTCATCCCCAGCGGCTCGAAGACGCGCTCGGCGAGGAAGTCCGGCAGAGACTGCCCGGAGACGCGCCCGATCAGGACCCCCTGGATGTCGGAGCACGTGTTGTAGAGGAACGCCTCGCCCGGTTGGCGCAACATCGGGATGCCTGCGAGGGTCCTCACCCACTCGTCCGGCGGCTCCTGCGGGCCGAACACCGGGAGCTTCTGGAAGAGCTCGACGACCGCGGGCAGCGAGAAATCCGAGGGATAGCCCCAGCCGGCGCGCGAGCTCAGGACGTCCTCCACGGTGATCGGCCGCGCGGCCGGCACCACGTCGTCGAGCGGGCTCTCCGGCGTGCGCACGACCCGCGGCTCCGCGAGCTCCGGCAGCCAGCGCGCGACAGGGTCGCCGAGCGCGACGCGCCCATCGTCCACCAGCAGCATCACGGCGGCGGCGGTGATCGGCTTGGTCAGCGAGGCGATCCGCGCAATCGAGTCGGCCCGGAAGTCGCCGGCCGCGGCAACCTCGACCTCGTCGCCGCGCGCGACGAGCGCTGCCGCTCCCGGCGCGGTCCCTTCGGCGACCGCTGCGTTGAGCAGGTCCTCGAGCGAGGTCATCGAAGCGTCAGCTTGGCACGAGGTGCTGCCGGCGCGCGACGGCGACCGCCTCGAGCCGCGAGTGAACTTCGAGCGCGCGGAACAGGGCCCGAATATGGTTGCGGACCGTCTCGGGGCTCAGGTGAAGCTTCTCGGCGATCTGCTCGGTCGTGCGGCCGTGCTCGAGCAGCCGCAAGACCTCGGCCTGGCGCGGGGTGAGATCGGGGTGCGGCGGCGGCTCGAAGTCCACCTCGACATCGGACATCTGGCCGAACACCCCGACGACGCGGTGTCCGCGGAAGAGGCAGACGGAGCTCACCTCCACCGAGACGCGGCCGCCGTCGTCGCCGAGCAGGACGACCGGCGCATCGACGTCCTGGCTCGCCGATCATGTGCTTGGCGAACGCCCGCCGGGCCCGGTGCGTGTCCTCGGGCGCGACGACCGACGTGAACTGGCGCCCCCGGACGTCGCCGACCAGCGCCTCGGCAGCCGGGTTGACCCAGCGAATGATCCCGTGCTCGTCGATCATGTAGCTCGGGACCTTCACCCGGTCGAGCGCTTCCTCGACGTCACCGCCGAGCGATCGAAGCTGTGACATATCCCCATCGTCCAGGGGATGCGGTGGCGGTTCATCGCCCAGTCCGGGCGATTCGTCAGGGCGATTCGCCTTCGAGGCGAAGAGCGAGGACGATGTCGTCTCGCAAGTCTTCGAGGCCCCGAATGCGCGGCGCGGACATGGCCCGATCGACGGTGCCGAGTGCTTTCTTGAGGCGAGCGCGTCGCTCTGCGCTCGTCTCGGTCATTCGCGAGGCGTCGAGAGCCCAGGCGGCCTCGCCGGCCTCGAGGACATAAGCCCGCTCGTCGAGCTCGAACCTCAGCGCGAGCAGCGACTCTTCCTCGACCCAGTCCTCGACCGTCCGGAGCAGGACGGCGACGTCCTCGGGCTCCGGCAGCAGCACGGCGTCGACGGAGATGGTGTCCAGCCCCTCGATGCTCACGATCACGTCCCAGCTGGTCGCGAGGCGCTCCGCGAGGCGCGCGGCCGAGGCGATGTCGGCGACCTCGAACCGCGCAAGCTCCGACAGGCGGTCGATGCTCATCGAGACACCTGCGTGACCTCGCGCAGGAGGACGGCGAGATCGTCGCGCACCCGCTCGAGCGCCCGGATCTCGATCCCTTGCGCAGGTGTCGGCTCGAGCCAGAGAAGCGCATCCTCAACGGCTCGCAGCGCATGCGCGACGCGAGCGCGGCGCCACTCCTCGCGGCCGAAGGAAAACGTGCGCTCGCACTCCATAGCCATGACCGACACGTTGCCGGGCGCGCGAGGCCGGCGCCCTGACCTAGACGGGTCATTTCAAGGTTTCAGCCGTCGCCACCTCGGCGGCGTCGGCGACGACGATCGTCCCGACGTCGCCACGGATGAGCCCCGGAATGTCGTGGATCGAGCCGATCGCGGCGCCGCCGCCGGTCTCCTCGACGAACTGGCAGGCGGCGCTGATCTTCGGCCCCATCGAGCTCGGCGCGAAGGCGTGCCCGGCGAGCGCCGCCGGCGTTGTCCGATGGATGGGCCGCTGCTCCGGCGTGCCCCAGTCCGCGTAGGCCGCGTCGACGTCGGTCACGATCACGAGCAGGTCCGCCTCGAGGTCGATCGCGAGCCGCGCGCTGGCGAGATCCCTGTCGATCACTCCCTCGACGCCCACGAGCCGCCTGCCGGCGGGCACGAAGTCGTCCACGTACTTCGTCGGGATCCCGCCCCCGCCCGCGCAGATCACCACCGCGCCGTGCCGGAGCAACGCCGCGATCGTGGCGATCTCGATGATCCGCTTCGGCAGCGGCGAGGGGACGATTCGGCGGAAGCTGTGACCGTCCTGCTTGAAGGTCCATCCCTTCCCCCGCTCGAGGCGCTTGGCCTCGTCCGCGCCATAGAGCGGCCCGATCGGCCTGGTCGGGTCCGCGAAGGCTGGATCGTCCGCGTCGACCTCGACCATCGTCAGGATCGTGGCGATCGGCCGCTCGAACGGGAGCTCGTTGCCGAGCTCCTGCTCGAGGATGTAGCCGATCATCCCCTCCGTCTGAGCCCCGAGCACGTCGAGCGGGTACGTGTCGACAGCCGGGTAGGCGGCGCCCTGGAGAGCGAGCAGGCCGACCTGGGGCCTGTTTCCATGTGAGATGACGAGCTCGTGCTCGAGCGCGGCCGGCGCCAGCGCTCGGCAGACCGCCCGCGCGTTCGCACGCTGGTTCTCGGCGCTCAGCTGCTGTCCGCGGCGAAGGAGCGCATTGCCTCCGAGTGCCACGACCACGCGCATCGTTCTCAGTGCTCCACGAACACCTTGAGGACGACGATGACCAGCCCGAGGCCGACGTTGAGGCCGGTCGCCATGATGGTTCCGGCCGGTCCGAACCCCTCGAGGCGCGCGTAACGGATGCCCTCGGCCGCCAGGGTTCCGAGGCCGGTCGCCAGCGCGAACCACACCGCCCTCGACTCCCTCAGCACGCCGATCGCGCCGAGGACGAGCACGAGGAACGGCAAGACCCCGGCGAGCACGATGCCAAGCTCGCGCCGGGCGATGGAGACGACGACTGGGAGCGCGAGCCGGCTCCCCGCCAGGGTCTCGGCGAGGGTGTGCGCGTAGACGTGTGCGACCCAGAGGACGATCACGGTGGCGGCGACGACCTTCGCGAGCTTCCATGCGTCCTTCTCCCCTGCGTACACCGCGGTGAGCGTGGCCATCACGACGACGGTCCCGTAGACCGTGCTCGCGATGGCGCCGCCGACGCCGACGACGTGCGCTGCGGCCCGCGAGAGGCCCGGCCTTCTGGTCAGTTCATCGGCGGCCGTCGTTGGTGACCAATCAGCTCGGAGACGACGTGCCCGAGGCGCTAGGCCACCAGCGTTTCCTCGCGCGGCCTCGCGATCATGTACGCGAGGACGCCGATCAGCGGCACGAAGATGATCAGCACCGTCCAGCCGGCCTTGCTCCAGCCCGAGTTGTCGCGGCGGCGGAAGTTGTCGATCAGGACCATGATCACCAGCGAGATCCAGATGACCCAGGCGAAGAAGATGAACATCGTCCACATGATGTCGAGGAACGGGTAACCGTTATTGGCCAGAAGCACGTTGAACCACCTCCGTCGTAGGTAGTTCCAGCTGACCAGGGAGCGGGCGCCCGGACATCGCCCGGACGGGATGAACCCCGTAGTAGGAGGGCTAGCGCGCCGTGCCGAGCTGGGGCCGGAGCGCTGTTCCCTTGTCGACGCTCACCATCCCCCGGCCGAAGGCGTCGACGCGGCCCCACCGGCCCGGAATGTCGAGCAGCTCGAGATGGCCCACTCCGACCGGCAGCGCCGGATCGACGACGAGGTGGTCACCGACCGGCTCGAGCCCGAGCATCGTGCGCAGCAGCAGAAGCGGGGCCCCGGTCGACCAGGCCTGCGGGCTGCAGGCGGTCGGGTACTGCACCGGGTACCTCGTCAGCGACCGCTCGTAGCCGCCGAACGCCTCGGGCAACCTGCCGTCGAAGAACTCCGCGGCGTCGAGGATCCCGGCGGCGACGCGGGCCGCCTCGTCCTTGAAGCCGTACCTGCGCAGGCCCCAGGCGATGAACGAGCAGTCGAACGGCCAGACCGTCCCGACGTGGTAGCCGATCGGGTTGTAGCGGCCTTCGCCCTCCGCGAGGGTCCGAACGCCCCAGCCGGAGAAGAGCCGCGGCCCGAGCAGGTGCCGCGCGACCGCCTTGGCCTTCGTCTTGTCGACGATGCCGCTCCAGAGCAGGTGCCCGTTGTTCGAGGAGAGGGCGTCGACCTTGCTCCCGTCGGCCTCGAGCGCGAGGGCGAAGTACTTGCCGTCCTCGACCCAGAAGTCGCGGTTGAAGCGCCGCTTCAGGCTCTCGGCCTGCCGCTCGAGCTCGTCCGCAAACGCCGGGTCCTTCCAGACGGTCCGGGCCAGGCGGGCGCCGCGGCGCTTGGCGTCGTAGGCGTAGCCCTGGAGCTCGCACGTCGCGCGCGGGAAGCCCGGCAACCTGCCGTCGCTGTAGGAGATCGAGTCCCAGGAGTCCTTCCAGCACTGGTTCTCGAGGCCCGTCTCCTCGTTCCGGCGCTGGTAGGAGATGTAGCCGTTGCCCTGCAGGTCCGCGTGCTCGTCGATCCACGTGAGCGCGGCGCGCGCCACGGGCTCGAGCTCGCGCACGAGCTTGCGATCGCCGGTCCAGCGCTCGTACTCGTCGAGGAGCACGACGTAGAGCGGCGTCGCGTCGGCCGAGCCGAAGTACGGCGAGTGCGGCCGCTCCTCGAAGGCGGTCAGCTCCCCGTAGCGCATCTCGTGAAGGATCCGGCCGGGATCTTCGTCGCGGAAGTCGTCGACGCGCGTGCCCTGGCGAAGGCCCAGCTCGCCCAGGGTCGTCGCCGCGAGCTCGGGTGTGAACGGCAGCGCCTGCAGGCTGGTGAAGATGCTGTCGCGGCCGAACATCGTCATGAACCAGGGCAGGCCGGCAGCCGGGAGGCTGCGTCGGCCGGCCGTCAGCGGCCTGAAGCGAAGAGCCGCGAGGTCGACGAGGCTTCGCCGGTACGTGTCGAGCAGCGGCTCCCAGTCGCAGTCGAGCCGTGGTGCAGCGTCGACCCAGCGCTCCAGCTCGGACGCCATGCTCTCGCGGGCCCGACCCCGCCGGCCGTTCGCGCGCTTACCCAGCTTGTTCATCCCCTGGAAGGTCGTCTCCACGTCGAGCTCCGCGCCCCAGCTGCCCTGCGGCTCGAGGTGCACCTGGAACGTGAGCCCCGCATCGTCGACTTTCGCCTTCGGCGTCGACGAGATCGTGGTCGAGCGACGAAACGTGTCTCGCGCATACCCGAGGAGCAGGCGCCCGGCCGCGGCCTCCCGCGTGTACTCGCCCTTCTTGGCGAGCGCATCCTTGACCTCGAACAGGTCGGCGAAGTCGCTGCCGGCCTCGATCCGGACGGTCAGGTCGACCGCCTTGTCGTCGTGGTTCAGGACGGTCAGCGTCTCGTCGAACCCGTCGGAGACAGAGCGCTGCCGGATGACGGACAGCTTCGAGTCGACGTAGACCGTGCCTGTGCCCGGCACGAGGAAGTACCTGGTCTCGAAGTAGCTCAGGTCGTCGGTCGAGAGCGCGTTCAGGCGTTCCCCGTTGACGGTCAGCACCCAGAGCGAAAGGAAGCGCGTGTCGGAGGAGAAGAGGCCGGCCGGATCGGTCGCCGTCGCCTCGATGTCACCGCGCGCGTCGCTGACGACGAACGTGTTGCCGTCGAGGATCTTGACCGACTCGTCCGTCACGTCCCATCCTTCTTCGGAGGGCCCGGGAACAGCCGCTGGAAGAGCGTGAGCAGCTCGGGGTCTCCCTCGACCACGAGCGCGCCTCGCAGCACCGCAGCCGTTGCGTTGACCTCGCCCCCCACGACACCGTCGAACACCTGCTTCGTGGCGCGGATCGTGCAGTCGGCTCTCCTGCGGGAGCGCGAGACGGCGAGGTCGCCGTTCGCGATCGAGACGAACCAGTGGTCGACGTCCCCGTCGTCCGCGAGCTCGAAGCGGAGCGTCCCCTCGGCCTGCTCCAGCAGCGGATCCCGGGCCTGCCCGCGCAGAGCCTCGAAGAAATCTGTGGTCTGATCAGCCATCCACGCGACCCTCGCCCAAGCGTACTCGCGAGCGTCGCCGCTGCGCTCATCCCAAGCGGACGATGCGCTCGAACGCCTGCGAGGCGATTCTCGGCGTGTGAGCATCGCCGCGCCGGCGGTCACCGAGCAGCCAAAGAAGCGCCCGCGCTGGAAGCGCCTGCTCGTCTTCGCCGTGATCCTCGTCGTGATCGGCGCGGCCGCCCAGCTGCTCGGCTGGGACATCCGCGGCTGGTTCTCCGACTTCTGGGACACCATCAGCCAGATCTCCGCCGGCTACCTCGTCGCGGGGGTCGCCCTGAAGACCGTGCAGACGACGCTGACGGCGTTCGCCTGGTACTCGATCCTCCATTTCGCCTACCCCGGCCGGGTGCGCTGGCTCGACGTGCTCGCGTGCTACGCGGCCTCGGTGGCGCTCAACGGGATCCTCCCCGCGAACCTCGGCACCCTCGCGCTGCTGATCATGTTCTCGACGATCATCGCCGGCGCCACCTTCGCCGCGATCCTCGGCGCCTACGCGGTCGAGAAGATCTTCTACACGCTGAGCGGCGCCTTCACGTACCTGTACCTCTTCCTCAGCGTCGGCGGCTCGTTCGACATCAAGTTCGCGTTCGTGCACGAGCACCCGGCGGCGACTGCAATCTTCCTCGCCGGCGGTATCTACCTGATCTACGTGCTCGTACGCCGGCTCTGGGCGAAGGTGCTCGTCTGGTGGGAGGACGCGAAGGAAGGCGGCGCGATCCTGGGGAACCTGCGGGCGTACATGTTGCGCGTCTTCACGCCGTCGCTGCTGGGCTGGATCGCGAGCCTCGGCGTGATGGCCGTCTTCCTCGCCGCGTACGACATCCCCGTCACCTTCCACACGCTGATGCGTATCGCCGGCGGCAACTCGATCGCGAACGTCACGTCGGCGACGCCGGGCGGTGCTGGGGTCAACCAGGCCTTCAACGTCGCGTCACTGAAAGGCATCGCGACCACCGAACAGGCGACGGCCTACTCGGTTGCCCAGCAGCTCGTGACGACCGCCTGGAACATCATCTACGGGATCATCCTCGTCGTCTGGGCGTTCGGCTGGAGCGGCGGCAAGCAGCTCGTCGGCGACTCCTACGAGGGCGCGAAGGCCAAGGCGGCGGAGCAGCGGGACGCGCGGGCCGAGCGGAAGGCCGCGAAGCGCGAAGCCAAAGCCGCCGAGCAGAGTTGAGCCATGGGGTGGATCGATGCCGAGCTGGCGCTGACTGCCCTTGCCGCGATGCTCTCGCCGACGACGCTCTCGTTCTCGGTCTTCGCGCTGGTGGTCGGTGACCGGCCGCTGCGCACAGGGTTCTGGTTCTACATCGGCGCACTGACTGCAACCCTCGCGATCGGGGTCTTGGCGGCATTCGTGATCGGCGACGCGGCGGCGTCGAGAACGTCCACCCCGAAGACCTGGGTGGCGATCCTCGATCTCGTCCTTGCGGGAGCGCTCCTGGCCTGGATCTACTCGGCGTCGCGGCGCCCGCCGAATCCCGCGAGGACGGCGGCGATGATCGATCGCATGAGCGGTCTCACGACCGCGCCGGTGCTGGCGGTCGTCGGTGCCGGGGCGGCGCTCGCCAATCCCGGCGGCTTCATCCCGATTGCGCTCAAGGACATCTCCGAGACCAACCCGACGGCCACGGGCTACGTGATCCAGTGGCTCTTCTTTTCGCTCGTGTCGCTGCTGCCGCTCGCGCTGTCGCTCCTGCTTCTGCTCGTGGCGCCCCGCTCGGCGGGACGCCTGCTCGGCGGAGCACGCCGCTGGCTCGAGCTCCATGCTCGTACGATCGCGTTCGTGATCTTGATCCTCCTCGCCGCTTCACTCCTCCGGAATGGAATCGCGGGCCTCACAAGCTGAGCGCTTCGGCTTCGCGCCGCGGCCGGGCGAGCGCTGGACCCGGTTCGCGGGCCGGATCGCGAACGCCTTCGGGCTGGTGCTCGTCCTCGTGGTCGCCATCTACGTGCTCGGATCGCTCGTGTCGTACCGGGGCTGGAGCGGCGTTGCGCTCGCAGTCGTCACCGTGACCTGCGTGGTCGTCGCCCTCGTCAGCGCCGACGCGGGCCCTCGAACGGTCGCGTGGTCCACGAGCGCGGGCGTCGTGGCCGTCGTGCTAGCGCTGATCTCGGCGATCGGCGGGAGCTCGACGCTGTCCGGGCTCGCCGCGCTGATCCAGGCGCTGCTGCTGGTAGTCGCGGCGGTGGAGGTGCTGGGCACCGTCGTGACGGAACACGAGGTCGGTTTCCGGACGATCCTCGGCGCGATCAGCGTCTACCTGATCCTCGGGCTGCTCTTCAGCTTCGCCTACGCCGCAATCGACCGGCTGCAAAGCGGCGCGTTCTTCGGGCAGGCACTGCAGACCGGGGACTACGTCTTCTTCAGCTTCACCACCCTGACGACGACGGGCTACGGCAACCTGGTTCCGGCGGGACAGCCCGGCAGGATGCTCTCAGGGCTCGAGATGCTCGTCGGGCAGATCTTCCTGGTGACGCTGATAGCGGGGCTCGTCAGCCTCTGGCGGCCGGGCTCGCGGGTACGCCGGGACTAGCCTGCTTGCGCCTGTTCGAGCGCTGTGTCCAGCGATCGAGGAGCACGGCCAGGAGGCCGATCGCCAGGATCGCGATGAACGTCTCCGGCGCGTTCTGCGCGGTGTCGACGGCGAAGAAGCCGAGCACGATCGCGGTCACCGAGATCGCCAGCAGGACGATCGCGGTGTTGCTGCCCGTGTCGGCGCGGCGGCGGTAGCCGGCGAGCCCGACGAGCAGGAAGATCACCAGAGCCACTGCGCTCCCGACCGACGCGATCGCCGAGAGGTCGACGAGGTTCGCCACGAGCAGCACCAGGCCGCCGGTGATGAGCAGGCCGCTGTGCTTGCCGAGACGCGTGCCGGGGCCGAAGAACGAGGGGAAGAGCTCTTCCTGGGCCAGCATCCCGGTCAGGTTCGAGGAGGCGTAGAGCGTCGCGTTCGTCGCGCCGGCCGTCGAGAGCAGCGCCGCGATCGCCATCACCGTGAAGCCGGCGTCGCCGAGCGCTGGCCGTGCCGCCTCGGCGATCGCCGTCTCGCCGAACTTGATGACCTCCGCCACCGTGAGGGTGCCGAAGACGCCGAGCGAGATCAGCACGTAGACGACGGTGGTGATGCCGAGCGCGCCGTACATCGCCCGCGGCAGATTGCGCTTCGGGTTGACCATGTCGCCCGCGGCGAACGTGATCACGTTGAAGCCTAGGTAGGCGAAGAACGTGAGCGCGACGCTGGCGATGATCTTCGAGCCGGACGGATAGCTGCTGAAGGCGAGCTTGTGGAGGTCGATGTCGAAGATCGTCACCCAGATGAAGAGCCCGAAGACGACGAGCACGCCCGAGACGATCAGCGACTGCGCGAGGGCGACGACCTTCGTGCCCACCAGGTTGACGCCCACCATCAGGATGATGATCAGCGTGATGAACAGGTGATCCCAGCCGCTGCTCGCGTTCTCGCCGACGAAGAGGGACTTCGCGTAGCTGCCGAACGAGACGGCGATCATCGCGGTCACGATCACGATCGCGGCGATGTAGCCGAGCCAGGAAGCCACGCCGACCAGGCGGCCCCGTCCGAAGCCCTCGATCAGGTACGTGATCAACCCGCCCGAGGACGGATAGCGGGTGCCCAGCTTGACGCACACGTAGCCGACCAGCAGCGCGACGAAGCCGCCGATCAGGAACGAGAGCCAGACGGCGGCGCCGGCGATCGCGCCCGCCTCGCCGAGCAGGGCGAAGATGCCGGCGCCGATCATCGAGCCGACGCCGAGGAAGGTCGCGCTTCGGACGCTCAGCGCCTTCGTGGGGTCTGGCGCCGTCGGTTCGGTCATCTCTACGGCGCCCGCGGCTGCGTCTTCGGGATCCGCTGGGTCAGAGTCAGCGCGACGATCGTCATCAGAGCCAGGATCGCGAGCGCAGCCTTCAGGCCCTTGATCCGCGCGTCGCGGTAGGCGGTGACCGCGGCCTCAGAGGCCTTCGAATGGACGTGCGCGTCGTCGAGCGCCTGCTGGAGGTCCGCGTCCGAGATGAACGGGACGCCGCTGGCCAGGTTCACCTGAGCCTCCGACTTGACGCGCGACGGGATCGCGTCGCTCGACTCGATGTTGTTCAGGAACGCGGTCGACATCGCCGCGATCAGCAGGGCGCCGGCGAGCGCCGTCCCCATCGAGGCGCCGAGGTTCGTCGCGGTGTTCTGGATCCCGCCCACCTCGGGGGCCTGGTCGTCGGGAACGGCCGAGACAGTGACCGAGCCGAGTTGCGAGGCAAGCGCGCCGATCCCGAGCCCGATCAGCAGCATCGGCAGCAGCACGATCTCCGGGCCGGAGTCGACGTCGAGCGCGCCGAGCAGGACCACGGTCCCGAGGAGGAGGAAAAGCAGACCGATCCGCACCACCCGGCGCGGGTTGGCGTTCGGCCGCAGGCGCGGGATCCCGATCGCCGCCGCGAGCAGGGTGATCGAGAGCGGCGTCAGCCTCGCGCCCGTCGCCAGCGCCGAGAGGCCGAGGCAGACGGAGAGGTAGAGCGGCACGACGAAGAACAGGCCCGCCTGGGCGAGGTACTGGAAGAAGAACATCGTCAGGCCGCCTGTGAGCTGCTTGTTCTTCAGCAGCGCCGGCTGGATGAGCGGCTCCTTTCCCTGTGCCTCCCGGCGCGCCTCCCATTGCAGGAAGAGCCAGAGCACCGCGAACCCGCCGAGCACGAGCCAGATCACCGGCGAGAGCCCCCACCACGAGGTGGCGCCCGGCCGCGGCTTGATCCAGCCCCACTCGCCGGAGCGCAGCACGCCGAAGACGAGCAGGCCGAGCCCAACCGCCGAGAGCACCGAGCCGACGACGTCGAGCTTCGGCCGCGTCTCCGGCGGCGCATCCTCGATCTTGCGGGCGAGGATCAGGATCAGGATCACGATCAGCACCTCGCCGGCGAAGACCCAGCGCCAGGAGAAGTACGTGGTGAAGATGCCGCCGATCAGCGGGCCGACCGCGACGGCGATGGCGCCTGCCGCCGCGACCATCCCATACGCGGCCGGGCGGCGCGCGACCGGGAAGTTCCCGGCGACGAGCGCCACGATCGCGGGCAGGATCAGCGCCGCGCCAACGCCCTCGAGGAACGACCAGCCGAAGAGGAGCACCGGCAGGTTCGGGGCGATCGAGGTCGTGAACGAGCCGCAGCCGTAGATGACGCAGCCGATCGCGAAGGCGCGCTTGCGCCCGATCATCGCGCCGATCTTCGCTCCCGTGATCATCAGCGACGCCATCACCAGCGTGTAGGCGGTGATCGCGCCCTGGATCCCGGTGACCGTGGTGCCGACGTCCTTGGCGACCGTCGCGATCGAGACGTTCATCACCGAGGTGTCGAGCGTCATCAGGAACTGGGCTGCCGCCAGCGTCAGCAGGACAACCGAGGTCGCCTTCGCCATCGGGGCCGCTGCGGCCGTTGTCGTCATGACTGCGACCCGACCAGCTCGGCCGTCGGCTCCGGCGCCGCCGGCGTCCCCTGGAGGTCGCGGCGCCACCCGAGCAGCAGCTCGTTGACCGCGGCCGCGCCGACGAGCGGCGCCTCCGGCACCGCCAGCTCGGCCGGGTGGAGCACGAACGGCCGTGTCTGCGGGCCGCCGATCCCGCCGTGGAAGGAGATCAGCTCCTCGAACGCGCAGCCCTCCTCGAGAGCGGGGTCGTAGAAGCTGCCGACGAGGATGTCGGCTGCGTGGGCGAAGCCGGAGGCGCGCAGGAGATGCTGCGGCGCGTTCGGAGCGAACTGCGCCAGGGGATCCACGCCCTCGACCTTGCCGCTCTCGAGGCGGCGGATGCCACTCGAGCCGAGGACCAGCGGGCCGTCGTTCGTCGAGTGCACGAGCAGCCAGCCCAGGTGCGGATGCTCGCGCAGGGCCGGCAGGAGACGGGGATGGCGCGCCTCGATCTCCTCGAGGCTGAGCCGGCGCGGCTCGTCCAACAGGTAGATCAGGCCGAGGTTCCCGGAGGCGAGCACGACGACGTCTCGCCCGCTGACGTCCTTCTTCGACTGCTTGGGCGCCTTCCGGCCGGACGCCTCGTCGACCGCGCGGCCGACCGCCGTCTGGTTCTCGTCGCCGGCCTCGACCTGCGCGACGTCCGCGCTGTCGACAGACTTGCGGACCAGCTCTTCGAGGTCGTAGCCGTTGCGCTGCTTGAAGGTCGCACCCTGGGTCTGGCCGTGGTCGGAGAGAACCACGAGCTCGTACGGCCGCGGCGCGTACCGGCGGGCGCGATCGATCCGGCCAAACTGCTGGTCGAGCTTGCGTAGCGCCTCCATCGTGTCGGCCCGCTCGAGGCCGGAGTGATGGGCGACCTCGTCATAGCTCGAGAACGTCGCGTAGATCGCGGGCCTTCCCTTCATCATGTCCGTGAGGACGCCGTAGACGATCAGGTCGCGGACGACCACGCAGAGCGCCGCGCGCAGGAACGGGTAGATGCCGCCCCTGTGGCCACGCGGCGTCACGTCCCGCCGCCGCTGCTGCGCGGCAGCGACCACCTCGAGCATCACTTCCCACCCGAACAGCACGAGCGAGCGCAGGACGTTGAAGCCGTTGGCGAAGAACGCGCGGTAGCCGGGGTTCGCGTGCCGTTCCGCCTCGCTCCTGCTGGCGGTCAGGATCACGTGGTCGGCCTCGCCCGAGAGGAGGTTGCCGCGGCTCGCGCCGCCGTTCGCGAGCAACCCGCGCCCGCACAGGTGGCGCCGCTCGATCTCGGCGCAGTCGGCCGGCGCCGAGCAGACCATGATCGTCGCGGTCTCCTTCTCGACCCAGCGGAAGGCCGGGATGTCGTCGTTCGACCCCAGCAGGATGCCCGCCTGGCTCGCCCCGGTCTGCGACGACAGGTCGGTCTCCCATTCCGTGAGCCGGTACGACCCTTCCTCGAGCCAGCGCGCCATCGTGGGAACGCTTCCGTTGCGCATGGCCAGCTGCAGGACCGGCAGCGCCAGGCCGTCGATCTCCAGGAAGACGATCCCCGGAACGCTCGTCTCTTCACGGTCGTGCGAGCGGCGGGCGATGCGCTGGATCACCCGCAACGAATACGTGTCGTCGTCGTTCGTGCCGAGCACGACGTTGAGCACGACGCCGACCGCCGACGCGGCCAGCGCGACACCGAGCGCCGACCAGAACGAATCAACGGTGAGGTCGCCGTTGGTGAGGTGGTCGGCCGCGAGCAGGATCGCCGCGTCGAGGGCGAGCACGACGAGAAAGCCCAGGAGCGCCATGAACGGCAAGCGCAGCGCGGCGACGAGCGGCGGCAGGATCGCGTTCAGGACTCCGATCGCCGCCGCGGCGACGAGCGCGGCACGGTAGTCGTGGACGACGGCGCCGGGAACGATCGCCGCCGCGACGAGGAGTGCGAGCGCCGAAAGGGCCCAGGCGAGCAGCAGGCGGAACACGTGGAAGCGCGGCCGCCCAGCCTCCCAGGTCGGCTGCTCCCCGTAGGCGGGCTGCGCGGGCGTGCTCGTCATCCGCGGACGATTCTCGGCGGAGGCCTGCGGTACCGCGTCATCCGTACGGGACGATGTGCGGGCCTGAATGTGCCGGAATCCTCGGTTGCGGGTGCCGGAGAGCTCGAACATCGAGATCGCCCACCGCGTCCACGAGGCGGGCGAGCACCACGCGCCACGGCGCCGCCACGAGGCCGCCATCGAGATCGGCGAGGCGTTCCTGCTCGCGCTCGTGGCGATCGCGACCGCCTGGAGCGGCTACCAGTCGGCGCGCTGGGACGGCCGCTCGGCCAAGCTCTACGGGACGTCGGCTCGGATCCGGCTCACGGCGACGCAGAACACGACGCGCGGCGGCCAGGAGGCGCTCTACAACGCCACGACGCTCAACTTCTGGGTCCAGGCGACACTCGGCGGCAAGACAGCGCTGGCCCAGGCCTACGAGAAGCGCTTCCTCCCCGAGTTCCGCCCGGCGTTCCACGCCTGGCTCGCGACCAACCCATTGACCAACCCGCGCGCGCCGCCCGGGCCGATCGCCATGCCCCAGTACCACAACACGCATAGCGCGCTGGGCGCCCGCCAGAACGAACACGCAACGGTGGTGTTCGAGCAGGGAGCGTCGGCGCGCGAGACCGGCGAGAAGTACGTGCGAACGACCGTCCTGCTCGCGACCGTCCTGTTCCTGATCGCGCTCAGCCAGCGGTTCGGCCTCTTCAAGCTGCGCGTCGGGCTGCTCGCAGTGGCGCTGGTGCTGCTCGCTTTCGCGGTCGTCTCGATCTCCACCTACCCGCGCATCTGAGCGGGTCGTCCCGAACGGATGATGCCGCGGGGGCGGATACACGCCTGAATTCGCATGGACCGGTCGAATCGACTAGGAGGCGCCTATGTGGTGGGGTATCGGCTTCGGAGCACTGCTGTACCTGGTGATCGCGTTCACGCTCGGGATGATGACGCTGAGGAAGGGACACTGGGTGATGTTCATCCTCGGCATCTTTCTTCCGCTCTTCTGGCTGATCGGCGCACTGATCCCGCCGACATCGACCGCCGGCGCGGCGTAGATCGGAAGCCATGTGCCGCTGGCTCGCATACTCAGGGTCGCCCGTCAGCCTGGACGACCTCCTCTACCGGCCCGAGCATTCGCTGATCGACCAGAGCCTCCACTCGACGATGGGCGCCGAGACCACGAACGGCGACGGCTTCGGGGTCGGCTGGTACGGCAGCGAGAGCACGCCCGGCGTCTACCGCAGCATCGAGCCCGCCTGGAACGACCGCAACCTGCATGACCTGGCGGCGCACATCCACTCCCCGCTCGTCTTCGCGCATATCCGCGCGGCGATCGGCTCGGCCGTTCAGCAGACGAACTGCCACCCGTTCCGCCACGGAAAGTGGCTCTTCATGCACAACGGGTTCATCGGCGACTTCGACAAGGTGAAGCGCGACCTCGTGCTTGCCGTCGACCCATCGCTCTACGCGTCGATCGAAGGCTCCGCCGACACCGAGGTCTTCTTCTACCTCGCGCTCACGTTCGGGCTCGAGGACGATCCCCCGGCAGCCGTCGGCGCAGCGGTAGGCCTGATCGAAGAGGTCGGCCGGAAGCACGGCGTCGAGCACCCGATCCAGATGACGGTCGCCACCACCGACGGCAAGACGATCTGGGGGTTTCGCTACTCGAGCCAGGGCGAATCGCGGTCGCTCTTCTACTCGACCGACGTGCCGACCTTGCAGGCGCTGCACCCCGAGCTCGAGATCCTCTCCGTGCTCTCCGAGGAGTCGCGGCTGATCGTCTCCGAGCCGCTGCGCGACCTCCCGGGCGCCTGGAACGAGGTGCCGGAGTCGAGCTACGGCGTCGTCCAGGAGGGCCAGGACGAGCTGCACCCGTTCACGCCGAAGTCACCTGTCGCGGCGTAAGAGGCCGGCTTCGTGCTGATCTTTCTCGCCGTCGCGCTCCTGTTCGTCCTTCCGTCTCCCTGGAACCTCGTCGGCTTCCTCGTCGTCCTCCCGCTCTGGGTGGCCGAGCTCTTCGGCTGGAACCGGACCGTCAAGAACCGGCGGAAGGTCGTCGGCGCGCAGACGCTGATCGGCAAGGAGGCGACCGTGACTCAGCCGTGCCGCCCGAACGGGCAGGTTCGCCTGGACGGCGAGACCTGGGAGGCGCGCTGCGACGAAGGCGCCGATCCGGGCGACAAGGTGCGCGTCGTCAGCCGCGACAAGCTGGTGCTAGTCGTCGAGCGGGCTGATCGGGCGAGCGGGCCCGGGTCCGAGGGCCCGCCCACCACGTCTGTGCGCTAGCTAGTCGCGCTAGCTCGTCGGGGCCGCCTCGGCGGACATCGCGCCGATGGCCACGAGATCGGCCGGATGGACCCACTCGTCGGCGAGCACGATTCCGTCGTTCGCGGCGATCTTGTCGCGGAGCGGAATCGCCCAGCGGTGCTCGATCAGGGCCACCGCGGCCGTCTTCCCCTCCGGGATCGCGTCGGCGACGTACCAAACGTCCGCGTCGTCGAACATGTGCCCGTCGGACATCTCGGCGGCACCGGCGCCCATGGCGGACTCCAGCTCCTCGTCGCCTCTCCCCGCTCCGATCAGGCCTCCGACGATCGCCCCGAAGTCCTCGGCCTCGCTCTTGCTGAGGTCGCTGATCTGAACCGACTCGAGCTCGCCGTTGACGTTCTTGACGATCATCAGGTCGATCAGGCGGACGATGTCTGCGTCCTTGAGCCGCTCGAGCTCCGGCATGATCTGGCCGTCGAAGCTGGTGCGGTCGAACCCGAGCACGAGCAGCTGGACGGGGCCGAAGGGCAGCGTGGCCGTTCCCTCGTCGCCACTCATGACACACCCGCCAGGATCTTGGCCTTCTGTGCGTCGAACTCGGCCTGGGTCAGGATGCCCTGGTCCTTGAGCTCGGCGAGCTTCTGGAGCTGCTCGACCATGTCGGTCTGCGGCGCTGCCGCCGGTGCCGCTGCCGGTGCTGCCTGCTGCGCCTCGAGCTCGGCGATCCGAGCGTCCTGGTCGTACTCCGCCTCGCGGCCCTGTTGCGTTCGCTTGCCGGCGTGGTAGGCGACCCCGCCCACCACGGCGGCGCGCATCAGGGGCCGTCGTCGTCTCCCAAACATCTGCGTACCTCGCTTTCCACTTCCGTTTACCTCACCGCCAGACTCGCGTCTCCGACACGCGCCTGCATCACCCCAACCGGGCGATGCAGGAGTGGCCGGGGTCGCGGTTAGCTGCCGTACAAGGCAACGGGTAGGAGGTGTTGTTGGATGAGAACGACACAGGACTACGACGCGGGCGCGGGCTACACCCGAACCGCCCCGGCGTACGAGAGCGACGGGACAGGCTTCGGCTGGATTGTCTTCGCGGCCTCGATGCTTGCCCTCTCGGCTCTGTGGAACATCTTCGACGGGATCGCGGCGATCTCGGGCGCGCACGTGTTCGTCGCGAACGCGAACTACGTCTTCAGCGACCTGAACACGTGGGGCTGGATCATGTTGTGCCTCGGAATCCTCCAGGGCTTCGCAGCCATCACCGTCGTGAGCGGCAGCGAGTTCGCGCGCTGGTTCGGGATGGCGAGCGCCGGGCTGAACGCGATCGGCCAGCTGGCGTTCGCGCCGGCCTATCCATGGTGGTCGCTGGCGATGTTCTCGATCGACATCCTGATCATCTACGGCCTCGCGGTGTACGGCGGGGCGAAGCTTCGCCAGGGCTGATGCGGAGAGATCTGGGGCGGCGCCGTAACCGGACGGAACCGGCGCCGCCCCAGCGCGCTGCGGGCTGACGGCGTGCCACAGGCGGCAATCAAACGATGAAGCTCCCGGGCCGCCGACCTGCGACGCCGGCCACCGAGCCGGGCGATGGAGTGCCCGAGCTCGGGCCTGACGAGCTGCGCAGGCTGAGCTCGATGTTCGCCGCGCCGCAGTGGCTCGAGAATCTCGGCCGCGCGGCCTGGCTGCTCGTCGGGCTGTTCGCGCTCCTGTTCGGCCTCGTCTGGTTCCTCGGCGCGACGTACACGATCGGCGGCCCGGTCGTGGCCGCGACGATCGTCGCGACGGTGGCCATGCCACTGGTGGCCAGCCTCGCCCGCCATATGCCGCGCGTGGCCGCCGCGGTTCTCGTCCTGCTCGGGCTGGCGGGGATCGCCGTGCTCGTGCTCGTGCTCGTGCTCGGCGGCATCACCGCCCAGCGCGAGTCGATAAATCACCACTCGTCGGAAGCCGTGACCAAGGCCGAGGGCTGGCTCACGAGCGTCGGCGTGGACAAGTCGGGCGCCAACAGCGCCGGCTCGGAGGTCAAGGCCGACGTGCCGAAGATCATCTCGACACTCACCACAGGGATCATCAACGGGATCCGCGGCCTGACGTCGCTCGTCTTCGGGCTTTCCCTGGCGGCGCTCAGCCTGCTCTTCCTGCTGAAGGACGGCCCGTCGATGCGGGCCTGGGTCGACCGGCATCTCGGCTTACCGGTCCCGGTCGCGCACACGATCACGAGCGGCGTGATCAAGTCGCTGCGGGGCTACTTCCGCGGCGTGACGATCGTCGCGGCCTTCAACGGCGTCGTCGTCGGCGTCGGCGCGCTGCTCCTCGGCGTGCCGCTCGCGGGCACGATCGCCGTCGTCAGCTTCGTGACCGCGTATGTGCCGTTCATCGGCGCGTTCGTCGCCGGCGCGTTCGCGGTCGTGATCGCGCTGGGCGCGAACGGAACGACCACGGCTCTGATCATGCTGCTGATCGTGCTGCTCGCGAACGGGCTGCTTCAGAACATCCTGCAGCCGTTCGCGATGGGCTCGGCGCTCGACCTCCATCCGCTCGTCGTCCTGGTGACGACGATCGCGGCCGGGTGCCTGTTCGGCACGCTCGGCCTGATCCTGGCCGCCCCGCTGCTCTCAGCCGCGGTGCACGTCACCCGCGACCTGGCACACGCGCGGGCGCGTGCGGCGGATCAGCCGAGCGGTGAGGTCGAGTCCTCGAGCGCGACCGCGACGTCGTAACCGATCGCCAGGCCGAGCTTCGGGGCCGCGGAGATCACGCGGGCGGCGCCGAGCTCAGGCAGGACTGCGATCAGGCAGCCGACGAGCTCCTCGTCCGACGCGCCGAAGGTGCGGGCGGACTCGATTGCGTCGAGGTACGCCGGCGAGGCCGCGTCGGCAGCGATCAGCGCACCGAGACGGACGAGCGCGTGCTCTTTCGGGTCGAGCGCCGACTGGGAGAGATTGGCCCGGTCGCTCGCAAGCAGGGAATCGATGTAGGCGTCATCGCCGATCGTGAGCTTGCGAAGCGTGCACTCGTGTTTGTTCACCGCAGGCTTACTCTCACTCTCCCTCGGCGACAGAGCATCACCCGCCGAGGGTGAAGTGCGTCTAGCGCTTGTCCGAGACGACGACCCGCAGGTGCTCGGCGAGACCGAGGCGGTGCGCTTCCGCGATCGCGTCGCTGCGGCTCGAGACACCGAGCTTGCGGTAGACCGAGATGGCCTGAGTCTTGATCGTGTTGCGCGAGACGAAGAGCTGTTCCGCGATCTCGCGGAAGGAGAAGTGCGTCGCGAGGAGCGGCAGGAGACGAAGCTCGGCGGGGGTCAGGCCGGCGACGCTTCCTTCCCGCGCGTGCAGCGCGTCGGCCTCACGCTGCAGGCCCTTCGCGCTCGCGGCCAGCATGGCCAGGCCGGGCCTCCGTGAGAGCAGGTCGTCGATCTCGTTCAGCAGCTCCTCGACGGCCGGGCCGTCGCGCAGCGTGACGAAGCCGCGTGCGAGCTCGATCCTGACCTGGACGGCCAGCCACGGAATCGCGCCGGTGAGGTAGGGCAGCAGCTCCTGTGCCGCGGTCAGGCCGGCACGTGCCTCGTTCCAGCGGCCGCGGTACAGCTGCGTCTGCGCAGTCGCGGCGTGCTCCAGCGCCCGGGCCGGCGCGCCCTCGACGCTGGACGTCGCAACGAGCTGATTCGCCTCTTTCGCGAGCTCTTCCGCCTGCTCGTGGTCGCCGCGCGTCCTCGCCAGCAACGCCCGTTCGGCGAGGGCCATGACCTGCGTCTCGATCGAGCCGTGCTCTGCGGCAGAGCGCGCGGTCGAGGCGAGGATCTCGTCGGCCCGCTCTTTCTCGCCGAGCAGGACGAGTGCCGCGCCCTGCAGGAACAGCGCACTCGGCAGCCAGTTGCTGCCTTTCGCCAGGCCCGCCACCGCCGTCTCGGCGTCGGCGAGCATCCGCTTCGCCCCCTTTCGGCAGAGCCCGGCCTGGAGCACGGCGACCCACGGCTGAATCGAGCGGCTCCCGTCTGGCAGCTTGCCCGAGAACGTCCCGCGCGTCGCGGCGTCGAACCAGCGCTCCGCTTGCTCCTCGCGCCCTCGGAGAGCATGGATCCGGCAGCCGTGGAGCGCGACGGCGGGGTAGCGCTCGAGCAGCCCGTCTCGCTCGAAGCGCTTGAACCAGCGCTCGAGGGTCGCCACCCGGCCCGAGTGGTACACCGGCAACGCAATCTCGGTGAGGATGCGGGCTGCCCGGTCGGTGTCGCCCGCCGCATAGGCGTGCTCGAGCGCGGATTCCTGGTCGCCGGCCGCCTCGAACCAGTCGGCGGCCCGGCCGTGCAAGACCGGGACGAGGTCGGGCTCGGACTCGACGAGCTCGCGCTGCAAGAGCTCGCGGAAGAGGTGGTGGTAGCGGTACCACTCGCGCCTGTTGTCGAGCGGCACGAGGAAGAGGTTCGCCCGCTCGATCTTCTCGAGCTGGCGCCCGGACCCCTCGTCCTGCAGGACCGCGTCGCAGAGCGGGCCGCACATCCGGTCCATGACCGAGGTGCGCCGGAGGAAGCGCAGCGGTCCCGGCCGCAGCCTCGAGAGGTACTCGGAATGGAAGTAGTCCGCGAGGTAGCGGTCGTCGCCACCGAAGCGGGCCCGGCCGCGGCCTGCCTGGTCGCCGTCTCGAATCGACAGTGCGGCGAGGTAGAGCGCGGCCGCCCAGCCCTCGCATTGCTCGATCAGCTCCGCGGCGCGAGCCTCCCCGAGCGACACACCCGTTGCGCGCAGGAGCAGCTGGGCTTCACGGTTGCTCAGCGCGAGCTCGTCGGCGCCGAGCTCGAGCAGCCTCCCGCTCGCCCGCAGCGGAGCCAGCGGCAGGCTCGGCGCCACGCGCGCGGACATGACGAACATCGATCCTTCGGCCTCGTCATCGATCAGCGCGGCGACGGTCTCGAGCGCGGCCCGCGAGTGGAGGGCGTTGAAGTCGTCCAGGACGAGCACGATCGGGCTCCGCCCCGACAGCTCTGCGGCGAGCCGCGGAACACCCGTCGACCAGAGCGCGGGCGAGGGCTTGCACAGGACGTCCACGAGCCGCTCGTCCAGCGGCTGGTCCCGCAGCAGCGCCGCGGCGATGTGCCGGAGCAGGACGACGGGGTCGTTGTCCCGCTCGTCGAGCGTGACCCAGGCGAAGGGGCGCGAATCCCGTTCGGCCCACTGGGCGAGGAGGGTCGTCTTCCCGTAGCCGGCCGGCGCGATCACCGTCGCGACGGGAACGGTGGTCGTCGCTCGCAGCCGGTTGACGAGCGCCGTTCGCGACACCAGCCCGGGCCGGAGCACCGGCACCTGGACCTTCGACTCCAGGAACTCGAACGGTTTCTCTGCCGGCGCGAGCTCGAGACGGGCACGGCCCGCCGCGGAGCCGCCGCGCGCTTTCGCGGCCGGTGCCGACCCGGTCTTCACTCTCGCCGAACCCATGACTGCGCCCTCCCGATGCAATTGCACGACGGGTGCCCGCCTGCTTGCGATATCTGGGCCAGTATCCCGACGCGCCACCCGGCCGACAATGGGGCGATCACGACTCTTGGCTGCGGCTTAGTACGTGTTTCCAATGTGGTGTCGGCACCAACGCCGTATGTGCATATGCACATGTGTTTCCGTATCCTGGCTCCATGGAGCCGACGTTCGCTCCAGCCGCCGTTCCCGCAGAACGCCAGCTGACTTCTTCCACCCCCGCGATCGTCGCCGTGGCCGGTCTCGGCGCCGTCGCGGCGGCAGCCACGATCGTGACCGGCTGGCACAGCGCCGTTTTCGTCGACCCGGAGGTTGCGGCCGCGGTGAAGGGCGCCATCGTCGCCGCCTACGTCGCCTTCGGCGCGTACACCTGGTGGCGACGGCCGCACAGCCGGCTCGGCCCGCTCGTGACCGCGACCGGCTTCCTCTACACCGTCACGGCGCTCGGCGCCTCGGCGCACCCGGTGCCGTTCACGGTTGGCCGCGTCGCGCTCGCAGCCGTCGTCGTCTATTACGTCTACCTCTTCCTCTGCTTCCCACGGGACAGGCTCAGCGCGCCCTTCGAACGGCGATTCGTCCTCGTGTTCGCTGCCGCGACGGCCGTTGTCTGGGCGTTCGTGCTCGCGCTCGCCCACGAGCTGCCCCGAGGAGGCGCGCTCAGCGACTGCACCCAGCGCTGTCCCTCGAACCCGCTTCGGCTCGTCGACACGTCGCACTCAGTTACGCAGGCCGTCAACCTCACGGCGAACGGGCTGACCGCGATCGGACTGACGGCGCTCATCGTCCTGCTGCTACGGAGAGCCGCCTCTCCCGCGCACCTGCGCCGCCGCGCGATCGCCCCGCTGCTCTACGCCGCCACCCTCTTCACCGCGTCGTTCGCCGCCTACAGCGTGCTGAGCCAGGCGGAAGCCAGCCCGAATGTGACGGCGTGGAGGGTCATCACCGCGGCCGGTGCGCTCGCGATTCCGACCGCGCTGCTCGTCGGCCAGTTCCGCGGCAGGATCTTCGCCGCGACCAACCTCTGGCGGTTCCTGGAGAGCGCCGAAGCCCACGGCTTCACGCCCGTGTGGATCGAAGGGCTCCTCGGCAGCTCGCTCGGGGATCCGTCGTTTGCGCTGGCGATCCGGTCGGCCGAGGGAAGCGGCTACGTCGACGTGCAAGGCAAGCCGTTCGTGCTGCCGGAGCCTTCGGTCGAGCGGAGCGTGACGCTGATCGACCGAGGAGGCCGGCCCGCGCTCGCCTTGCTCCACGATCCCTTGCTCGACGACGAGCCCGAGGTCGTCGAGGGTCTCGGGACGACAGCGCTGATGCTGCTCGAGAACGCCCGTCTCGTCCAGGGTCTCCGGTCCTCGCGCGCCAGGATGGTCGAGTCGGCCGAGCGCGAGCGGCTCCGCCTCGAGCGCGACCTACACGACGGCGCTCAGCAGCGGCTGATGGCGATCCGGATCAAGCTCGCGCTTGCGAGCGAGAGCGCCGAGGACAAGGAGCTCAAGGTGCACCTGGACGAGCTCGACGCCGACGCGGCGGCCGCGGTCGAGGAGCTACGGGAGCTGGCGCACGGGATCTACCCACCGGTGCTGCGCGAGCGGGGAATTGCCGACGCGCTCAAGGCGTTTGCACAAGCCGTGGTGAGCAACCCAGTTCGGATCGTCGACCGAGGGGTGGGGCGAGCTCCAGCCGGCATCGAGGTGGCCGTCTACTACTGCGCGCTCGAGGCGATTCAGAACGCCGTCAAGCATTCCGGTCCCGGCTCGAGCATCACCGTGACGATCGCGCGTCCGAACGGTCAGATCGACTTCGAGATCGCCGACAACGGCGTCGGCTTCGATCCGGCCGTGCACGTCGACGGAATGGGGCTCGTCAGCATGCGAGACCGCGTCGCGGCGGTCGGCGGCGAGCTGACGCTCGACTCGTCACCGGGGCAGGGCACAACAGTCGCGGGCAGCGTTCCCGTGGGTTCGAAGACCGGAAGATGAGCCCGATCCGCGTCGTCCTCGGCGAGGACAGCTTTCTCGCACGCGAAGCGATCAGCGGCGTGCTCGAGCGGGCCGAGGGAATCGAGCTGGTCGCCGCGTGCGGCGATCTCGACGGCCTGCGCGCGGCGATCGGCGAGACGCGCCCCGACGTGGTCGTGACCGACATCCGGATGCCGCCCGACAACTCCGACGAGGGGATCAGGCTGGCCGCGGAGCTTCGCTCGACCCACCCGGAGGTCGGGGTTGTGGTGCTCAGCCAGCACGCCGAGCCGACGTACGCGGCGGTTCTCTTCGAGGACGGCTCGGAGCGGCGCGCCTACCTGCTCAAGGAGAGCCTCAGGAACCAGGCGGAACTGAGCCGTGCCCTGCGGACGGTCGCCGACGGTGGCTCGGTCGTCGACCCGATCGTGGTCGAGCAGCTGATCGAGGCGCGCCGCAGGCGCGTGGACAAACAGCTCGACAGCCTCACGCCCCGGGAGCTCGAGATCCTGGCGATGATCGCGGAAGGGCGCAGCAACGCGGCGATCGCCGAGGCGCTGGTCGTGACCAAGCGCGCGGTCGAGCGCCACATCAACAGCATCTTCCTCAAGCTCCAGCTCCGCGACGCCGAGGACGTCAGCCGCCGGGTCAAGGCAGCGCTGCTCTACCTCGGCGGCGAGGCATCCCGGACCACCTCCTGAGCGGCGTCATCCGCTCGGGATGATGCGTCCAGGACGCATGGCCCGGAAACTCGTGACCGTGGCGCAAACGGTTCCCGCAGCGACAGCACCGGCGGCGAAGAAGCATCACCGGCTCGCCTGGCGCACCTGGGTCCCGTGGGCGCTCGTCGTGCTCGCCACGGTGATCGCCCTGGCGGCCGCCCTGAACGTCTGGGTCAAGCGACAGGCGCTGAGCACGACGAACTTCACGAACGCGAGCACGCAGATGCTCGAGAACGACCAGATTCGAGGAGCCCTGTCCGTCTACCTGGTGAACCAGCTCTACTCGAACGTCGACGTATCGTCGGCGCTAGCGCAGCGCCTCCCGCCCCAGGTGAAACCGCTCGCGCCCACGATCGCGGGCGCGCTGCGAGAGCCCGCCGTCCGTGCGACGGACGCGTTCCTCGCGCGACCGCGCGTCCAGGCGCTCTGGCGGAACTCGGTCCGCCGCGCGCACGAGGCCTTCATCAACCTGTTGAACAACAAGCACGAGCTGCTGGTCTCGACGAACGGCAATGTGGTGCTGGACTTACGGCCGCTCGTGAAGCAAGTCGCGGACCGGTTCGGGCTCAGCGGGGAGCGGCTGAAGCAGCTGCCTCCCGACACGGGGCAGATCGTGCTCATGAAGGGGGGCCAGCTCGACACCGCGCGTAGGACGGTGAAGGTGCTCCGCGTGCTCAGCTTCTTCCTGCTGTTCCTCGTGCTCGCCCTCTTTGCGGCGGCCGTCTTCCTGGCCCGCGACCGGCGCCTGCGGCTCCTCATGGGCTGCGGGATCAGCGTGCTCGCGGTCGGCCTGATTTTGCTCGTCATCCGGCGGTACGCCGGCGACTACCTCGTCAACGCGCTGACGAACGACCCCGAGCAGAAGGGCTCGATCAGCGCGGCGTGGGCGATCGGAACGCAGCTGCTGCGGAACGTCGGCATCAACGCGGTCGTCTACGGCATCGGGATCATTTTCGCCGCCTGGATCGCGGGAGCCTCGCGGCCGGCGACGTGGGTGCGCCGCTCCCTCGCGCCGACCATGCGCGACCACCCGGTCGTGATCTACGGGGCCGTGACCATCGCGCTCTTCCTCGTCCTGATCTCCGGGCCGACAGACGCACAGCGGATCTATCCGCTCTTGATCCTCTTCGGCTTCGCCTTCGTCGGCACAGAGATGCTGCGGCGCCAGACCGAGCGCGAGTTTCCCGCGGCCGCGAGCCAGGAGCTGAGCCACTGATGCTGTCCCCGGAGATCGCGGTGGCCGCGATCGTGACGACCGGGGTCGGAGTCGTGATGATGCGCCTCGGCCTCCACCGCGGCGCGTTCGAGGCGCGCGTGGACAGCCGTCGCTGCGTGACGTGCGGGCGAATCATGAAGGCGAAGCTCTGCCGGCACTGCTCGCACCGCTGAGCGTCACCTGGCTCGGACACAGCACCGTTCTCGTAGAAGCCGACGGGGCCCGCCTCCTCACCGATCCGCTGCTCCGCCCGCGCGTGGGACATGTGCGTCGCGTGGCCGGCCCCGCTCCGCCGATCGCGGGCGAGCTGGACGCGGTTCTCCTCTCGCACGTGCATCACGACCACCTCGACGTGGGCTCGCTCCGCCGCGTCCGGGCGCGCCGGCTGATCGTGCCGCGCGGCGCGGGGCGATTGCTCCGGCGACGACGCTTCGAGGACGTCGTCGAGCTCGACGAAGGCGAGACGGTCTCGGTCGGCTCGCTGACGGTTCGAGCCACGCACGCGGAGCACCAGGCCCGGCGCCTTCCGTACGGCGCTACAACGCCTGCGCTCGGGTACATCCTCGAAGGGTCGCAGCGGCTGTACTTCGCAGGCGACACTGATCTCTTCGACGACATGCGCACCCTCGCCCCCGCACTCGACGTCGCGCTGATCCCGGTCGACGGGTGGGGGCCCCGCGTGGGAGCGGGCCACCTCGACCCGCAGCGCGCGGCGCAGGCGTTGCAGCTGCTCAGGCCGCGCGTAGCCGTCCCGATCCACTGGGGCACGTACCGTCGCATCGGCCTGAGCCGCGATCCCGCCGTGCTGCGCGAGCCGGCGGAGCGCTTCGCCCGCCTCGCCGCCGAGCTGGCGCCCGAAGTGGAGATCCGGATCCTCGAACCGGGGGAGCGTCTCGAGCTGCCGGCGCAGGCCCTGAGCGAGGGCGCCCGGCAATGAGCTTCTGGCGGAAGCCGTGGGTCAAACGGGGCGCACTCGGCGCGCTGAGCGTGGCGATCATCGTCGCGACCTTCGCCTACTTCCTCCCGACGATCGCCAACTACGGCGACGTCTGGGACGTCGTCCAGCAGCTCTCCTGGCCCGAGATCGGCCTGCTGCTCGCGGCGACCGCGCTCAACGTCGTGACGTTCGCGCCGTCCTGGCAGGTCGCGCTCCCGGGCCTCTCGTTCATGCAGGCGCTGACGGTGACGCAGGCGTCGACGGCTCTCTCGATCGTCGTGCCCGGAGGCGTGGCCGCGGGCGTGGCCGGCTCGGTCGGCGTGCTCCGCGGGTGGCATTTCTCGACCCGCGACATCACGCGCGCGATCACGCTGACGAGCCTCTGGAACCAGTTCATCAACCTCTCCTTTCCGATCCTGGCGGTCTTCCTGCTCGCGCTCTCCGGCGAGAGCACCGCGGCACTCGCGACGGTCGCGTTCATCGGCGTCGCGATCCTCGGGGTCCTGGTCGCCGGCTTCGTCCTGATCCTCGTCAGCAACCGCCTCGCGGGGGACCTCGGCGATGTCGCGGCGCGCTTCGTCAACTGGACGCTCCGCAAGGTCCATCGCGGGCCTGTCTCCTGGAGCGGCGCGAGCTTCGAGAGCTTCCGGCGGGAAGCCGGCACCCTCCTGGAGCGGCGGTGGCTCCCCCTGACCGGTGCGACCCTCCTGGGGAACCTGACGGTCTTCCTCGTCCTCCTGGTCTCTCTCCGGACGACAGGCGTGCCGGCCTCGCAGGTGACCCTCGTCGAGGCCTTCGCCTCCTGGGCGCTCGTCCGCCTGCTCACCGCGATCCCGATCACGCCCGGCGGGATCGGGGTGATCGAGCTCGGGCTGACCGGCGCGCTGGTCGGGTTCGGAGGGCACAAGGCGAGCGTCGTCGCCGCCGTGCTCGTCTACCGCTTCCTGACCACGGTTCCGACCCTCATCCTCGGCCTCGCCGCCGCGCTCACGTGGCGCCGGCAGGGGCGTTTCGCCGAGCCGGCGGAGCTCATGGAAACCGCAGCACAGTCGCGCGCGCTTTCACCCGGTCAGGGCGATGCCGCGAAACGGGACGCGCCGGAGAATTGCAGCGACTCGCAAGCGGCAAGGTAGGGAGGAGCCACAATGGAAGACGTACATCTTGGCGGACGGTTCTGGCTGATCACCTTGGCAATCGTGATCGGATCGGTCACCGGAGCGGTGCTGGTCTTCCTGCTCATCTCAGGGGCTTGGGCGCGGTGGGGACTGATCGGCGCCTTCCTCTTCATCGGCCTCGTCCTGGCCGGGATCTCGTGGGTCTACGACCGCAACCACGCCAGGAAGTACGGAGACCTCGACGACTGAGCGGATGCGACTCGAGCTAGGAGGGCACGCGCGTTGCACGGACGCCGCGGTTCGCGAGCTGGTCGACCTCGTCGTCGACGCGGGCAGCCGCTCCGTGACGCATCTCGTCGTTCAGCCCGCGGACGATCCTGACGCCGCCCGGCTCGTGCCGCTCGGCCTCGCGTCGGCGGGCGCCGACGGCAAGGAGATCTCGCTGCGCTGCACGGCGCCGGAGCTCGAGGAGATGCCGCGCGTGCACGAGCACACCTATCTCGGCCCGGCCGCACGGCCCGACGAGCCGAAGGACGACAACTGGGACGTGGGCGTCCAGGACGTGCAGGTCGTGCCCGACTACGCCCCGGAGCCCTACGCGGTCGAGATCGCCCAGGAGACGATCATCAGCTACGACCGCGTGCCGAAGGGCGAGATCGAGCTCCGCCACGCGAGCTCGGTCTACTCGGCCGACGAGCACCACCTCGGCAGCGTCGACGGCGTCGTCGTCGATGCCGACGGCGTGATCAGCCACCTGCTGCTCGAGCGCGGGCACCTCTGGTGGAAGCGCGAGATCTCGATCCCCGCCTCCGCGGTCTCCGAGCTCGCCAACGACATGGTCACGCTCGGCGTCAGCAAGAGCGAGGCGGAGACGTTCCCCTCAGAGCGCCGCCGCTGACTCGTCGAGCACGACGGTTCCGCTGAGGAAGTCGGGCAGGCCGCGCCGCCGGCCGTCGACGAGCACCGGCAGGAACCCGGCAAACAGCGGGATGATCGCCAGAATCAGCCCGACGAAGCGCACGAGCGAGCGGAGCGCGGACGGCGGCGTGCCGGCCGGCCCGATCACCCGCACGCCCACAACGCGCATTCCCGGCGTCTGACCGGTCGCGCTCCAGAAGGCGACGAAGTAGGCGGCCGCGGCGATCAGCCAGCCTGCGCCCGCGAGCGTCCCGTCGAGCCAGTCCGGGCCCAGGCCGCCCGCCAGCGCGAGCACGAGCGCGATCGACGCGGCCAAGACGATGAACGCCAGCTGGGCAAGCAGTGCATCGAGGACGAGCCCGACACCCCTCGTGGCGAGGCCGCCGAACCCGCTCTGCTCCTCCGTGGCGGGCTTCCGCCGGAGCAGCCGCCGCGCGAACGCCTCCAGGCGCCGGTCGAGCGCCCGCGAGCGCCGGCCGGCCGCGGCAGAGACTTCCTCGCCGAAACCGGTCGCCTGGGTCGTAAGCGCGGCGCGAACCTCGGGCCCCGAGAGCACCTCCGTGAGCGCCTGCTTGAACGCCGGGGTGTTCACGAACCGGTGAGCGAGCTCCTCGACGGCGCCTTGCTCCGAGTCGAGCATCCCGGCCGCGACCCGCTCGAGAACGTCGTGCTCGGCGAGCGAGCGGCCGAGCGCCTCCGGCAGCGGCCCCGCGAGAACCGCGTCGATGGCCCGCTCGGCCTCGCCGGTGAGGATGCTCGCCCCCGTTCTGAAGATGCTCGGCGACACCTGCGGACCGTCGCAGGCGGCCTCGCAGCGGGCATCATCCAGGTCGGATGAGCCACGTCAGAGCCGCGGGAGGCGTGATCACGAGAGCAGGCCCCGAGGGCGAGCGGGAGCTGCTCGTCGTCCACCGGCCGCGCTACGACGACTGGACGCTGCCCAAGGGGAAGGCGGAGCGCGGAGAGTCCGACGAGGAGTGCGCGTTGCGCGAGGTCGAGGAAGAGACCGGCCTCGTCTGCACGCTCGGCGCGGAGGTCGCGGTCAGCGAGTACGAGGACGCGGCCGGGCGGCCAAAGCGGGTGCGGTACTTCGAGCTGACGCCACGAGAGGGCATGGAGCCGGCTCCGCAGAACGAGGTCGACGACGTCCGCTGGCTGACGCGAGAGCGGGCCCTGGGAACACTGAGTTACAGCCGGGACCGCAGGATCGTCGAGGGCCTCGAAGCGCTCGCGCCGCGCTGAAGCGTTACTCGCTCGGCGGCGAGGGCTTTGCCTTCGGCTTCGCGGGAGCCCGCTTCTGCGCCGGCTTCTTCCCGGCGAAGAACTCGAGCGCGCTGCGCGTCTTCGTCTGCTGCTTGGCGTCGAGGTCGATGCCGCGCGAGGCGAGGAAGGCTCGCGTCTGGGCCGCGACGTCGAAGGTCTCCGAGGGCTCGCACTTCGTCGAGAGCTCCAGGATCCGTGAGCCGTCCGGGTAGAGCCAGATCTCCGTGGTCAGCCTCCGGTCGTGGCCCTCGGGCGTGTCCTTGAGCTTGAGCACGAGCAGCGGCCCGAGCAGCAAAAGGTCGTCAAGCCCGATTCCGTCGGGCGCGTGCTCCGCGAACAGCTCCTGCTGCTCTTTCGAGAACAGCTTCCGAATCGGCTTGTTGCCCTGGAAGACCTCCCAGACGCTCCCCGGCGACGGCACTCCCTTGAGCGACCCCGAGCAGACGTAGCCCTCGGGCGAGGCGTCGAGCTCGACGCCGAAGCTCGGCGAGCGCCGGAGGCGCTTCGGCAGCTCCGAAGGCACGACTGGCCGCAGCTTCACCACGGTGTCGTCGCCCTTCTTCTGGGAGCGCCGCGCGCGGACGACGAGCCCGTTCGCGTCGAGCGCCAGGTCGGGCGTGTCGAAGAAGAAGACCTGGCGGAGCTGGGCCTGCAGCGCGTCGAGCCCGAGCGCCCGCACGGTCGTCAGCTGAGCGGGCTCGGGAAGCGTCAGCTTCAGCTCGACGCTGTCGACGTCCTTGATCAGCCCGACGAGCCTCTGAAGATCTTCCGTGGAGGTCGCAATCGCGCTCATGCGTCGGCCGCGACCCCTTCGGGCGCCTGCGCCTCGAGCTCTTGCTTCGAGACCGCGAGCTCCTTGCGCGCCTCGTCGTCGACCGTCGGGTACTGCGGGTCGATCCTGGCCAGCGTGTCCACGAGCACGCCCGCCACCGCGACCCGCATGAACCACTTGTGGTCGGCCGGGATCGCGTACCACGGCGCGTGCTCCGTGCTCGTGGCGCCGAGCATCTCCGAGAACGCGGCCTGGTACTCGTCCCAGTAGGCCCGCTCCTCGACGTCTCTCGCCTTGAACTTCCAGTTCTTCTCGGGGAAGTCGATCCGGCGCAGGAAGCGGCGGCGCTGCTCCTCCTTCGAGAGGTTGAGGAACACCTTGACGACCGGGAAGCCGTTCTCGACCAGGAAGCGCTCCCAGTCGTTGATCTGGCGGTAGCGGCGCTGCCAGATTCCGTCGTCGCTGGCCGCCGGCGGGAGTTTCTGGCTCGTGAGGATCTCGGGATGGACCCGCACCACGAGGACCTCCTCGTAGTGGGAGCGGTTGAAGATCCCGATCTGTCCCCGCGCCGGCAGCTTCTGCTGGTAGCGCCAGAGAAAGTCGTGGCCGAGCTCTTCCTCGGACGGAGCCCTGAACCCATGGACGACGACGCCCTGCGGGTTCACGCCACTCATGACGTGCCTGATCGTGCTGTCCTTGCCGCCGGCGTCCAGCGCCTGCAGCACCAGCAGGACGCCGTACGTGTCCTGGGCAGCGAGACGCGACTGGTAGTAGTCGAGCATCTCCACGCCCGTTGTGAGCAGGCGTTTGCTGTCCTTCTTGTCGAACATGTCCCCCGTGTTCCCGGGATCGAAGTCGCGTTCCAGCACGACGTCGGCGCCGGGCTCGACTCGGAAGGGCTCGATGATCTCGCGGATGCGTTCGAGACGGGCGTCGTCCATCGTCGATGAGTCTGGCAGCGGGGCGAGCCGCCTCCATCCCCCCAAGCGGATGATTGCCGGCTGCGGGGAACTACTGAGCCTGATCAGTGGCGGCACTGATGGCCGCGTGGTCGGGCGCGAGGAGTATGAACATTGCTCAGAGCCAGAATCGCAAGTAGGTGGAAGCTCCACCGGGAAGGTTGCAGGACGACCCCTCCCCGCCCTTTCCCGGCGCGAAGCTGACGAAAGCGAAAACTGACTCTCCGAAGGTCAGGAAGGGCCCCGCGAGGGGCCCTTCCCTATTCGGCCCTTCGCAGCCTCACGACCGCCTCGAGCCCGCCGCCGTCGGCCTGCTCGAGCTCGACCTCGCCACCGTCGGCCTCGACGAGCCGCCGCACGATCGCCAGGCCGAGGCCGCTCCCCTCGCCCGCGCGCTTGCGCCAGAAGCGGTCGAACGCCCGCCTGCGGCCTTCGGCGTCGAGGCCCGGGCCCTCGTCGCGGACGCGTAGCTCCGCCCACTGCGGGAGCCAGCGGACGGCGACGGTGACCGTCCCGCCCGGCGGGGACGCTTCGAAGGCGTTCTCGAGCAGGTTGTCGAGCGTCTGGCGCACGCGCTCGGCGCCGGCCCGCGCGGTGACGTCGCCGTCCGCGTCGGCGACCAGGTGAAGGCTGCGCTCCTGCGCCAGCGCCGACCACGCCTCCACGCGCTCGGCGGCGAGCGCGCCCAGCTCGAGCCGCTCTGCCGGCGCCGTCCCCGCGGCGGCGCGCGAGAGCGCGAGCAGGCCGTCGACCAGCACGCCGAGGCGCTCGACCTCCGCGAGCGCGCCCTCGAGCTCGGGCCGCCCGCCGGCGGCGACGTCCCGCTCGAGGTTCTCGAGCCGCAGGCGCAGCGCGGTGAGCGGCGTCCGGAGCTGGTGCGAGGCGTCGGCGACGAACTCCTCCTGCGAGCGGAGCAGCCGGTCGAGCTTGGCCACCGTCTCGTTGAAGACGTGCGCGAGCGAGCGGATCTCGGGCGGGCCGGCGTCCTCCGGCGCGCGGGCTTCCAGGTCGCCGCCGCCGACCGCCTCGGCCGCGTCCTCCAGGCGCGACAGCGGCCGGACAACGAACGACGCGAGCCGGAGTCCCGGCGAGCGCGGTCACGGCCAGCACCACCGCCGCGATCGCCGCGAGCACGAGCCAGTAGCGGCGGATGCGCGAGTCGACGGCCGACGTCGGGTAGGTGATCCGGACGGCGCCCTCGACCTTGCCGCCGGAGGCGACGGGCACGGCCACGTAGAGCAGGTTGGTGCCGAGCGTCGCCGAGTGGCGCGTGCCGACCGCGACCCGGCCCCTGAGCGCTGCCGCGATCTCCGGCCTGGAGGCGAAGCTCTCCGCTCCCTTTCCGGCCGGCCGCGTGTCCACGATCGCGACCCCGCGGCGGTCGACGATCACCACGCGCCCACCCGTCTTGCGCGCGTAGCCGTAGGCGACCGCCGCGACGGGCTCGACCTGCCTCCTGCCCGTAAGCGCGGCCTGGGCCAGGGACGCGAGCGCCGTCGCGTCCCGTTCCACCTTCGCCTCGAGGTTGCGCCGCTCCGTGCGGGCGTTCTGGATGCCGAGGGGAATCATGAGCGCCGCGAGCACGACGACGACCAGCCCGAGGTAGCCGAGGAGGAGCCGGCGCGTCACGTGCGCAGGCGGAAGCCGACGCCGCGGACGGTCTCGATCCAGCCGGGGTCGCCGAGCTTGCGCCTGAGTGCCGCGACATGGACGTCGATCGTCTTGGCCGAGCCGTACCAGCTCGTGTCCCAGACGTCCTCGAGCAGCCTGCGCCGGCTGACGGCCGCACCGGGGTCGCGCGCCAGGGCCGCGAGCAGGTCGAACTCCTTGGGCGTCAGCGAGAGCTCGCGCCCGGCCAGCCGCGCGCGCCGCGTGCGCTCGTCCACCTCGAGCTCGCCGGCGTGGACGATCCTCGCCTCCGGGTCGGCGCCCGCGCGGCGCATGACGGCGCGGATCCGCGCGATCAGCTCTCGGAGCCCGAACGGCTTGACCACGTAGTCGTCGGCGCCGAGCTCGAGCCCGACGACGCGGTCGGCCTCCTCGCCTCGCGCCGTGACGACGATCACCGGCACGTTCGAGCGCGCGCGCAGCTCCCGGCAGACGTCGAGCCCGTCCATGTCCGGCAGGCGCAGGTCGAGCAGGACGATGTCGGCCGGCCCCGCCGCGAGCGCTTCGGCCCCGGTTGCGGCGCGCTCGACCTCGAAGCCTTCGCGGCGCAGGCCCTCGGCCAGCGGCTCCGCGATCGGGTCCTCGTCCTCGACGATCAGCACGCGCATATGGGGTCATCTTGACGGAGGCCCCGGTCCCGCCCCGCGGCCTTTGCCGAACCTTTGCCATCCGCTGCCGAACCTTTGCCCCGCGCTGGCCCGGGCTTCGAACCGGGCCGCCTACGGTCGGAGGGCCACTAGGAGGTGGAACCAGATGAAGCGAATGCACGCCTTCACCATCGCGGTCTTCCTGGCCGTCGCAGCGGGAGCCGGCCTCGTCGCCGCCACGCAGACCGCGGGGCTGCGCACGGGCGCCGGGCCCACAGCCGCTGCCGCGGCGGGCGGCAGCACCGTCGCCGCCCGCGCACGCAAGCTCAACCGGATCGAGATCGCGCTGCGGAAAGCATTGCGCTCCCGGCCCCCCGCCCTACCCGCGATCCCGGCCGCGCGCACGCCGGCCGCACCTGCCGCGGCGCCGCAGCAGCGGGTGATCTACCAGCGGCCCCCGCCGATCGTGGTCGTCAAGCACCGCCCGGGCGGCGAGCACGAGAACGAGCACGAATCCGGTGACGGCGGTGGCGGCGATGACTAGCCACGTCGCGCGCCTCTACGCCGTCGCGCTCGCGCTGGTCGTCTTCTTCCTGACCTGGGCGATGGTCGCAGCGAAGCCCTGGGCGTCGTCCGGCGCGCAGAAGGCCGATCCACGCCTCGCCGCCCTCGCGGCCCGCGAGCAGCGCATCCGGCACGAGAGCCTCGTCGTCCGGCGGATCGTCCGCCGGCGCTGGGCGCTCTACCGGGTCGAGCTGAGAAAGCGGAACGCCCTGATCGCGGCGCGCCAGGCCCAGAACGCCGCGGCGGCCCGGGTTGCTACAACGGCGGCCGCTGCTCCGTCGGTGAGCGTCGTGAGCCTGCCGCCGGTGACCATCACGAGGACGTCGTGACCCGTGAGAGACCCGACGTTCTGGATCCTCGCCCGCGCGAGCGGGATCACCGCCTACCTGCTGCTGACCGGGTCGATGGTGGCCGGGCTGACGGTGAAGTCACGTCCCTTCGGCCGGGCGGTCAAGGCGGCTGCCGTGGTCGACACGCACCGCTTCCTGACCCTGCTGGCGCTCGGCACGATCGCCCTGCACGGGCTCGCGCTGACGCTCGACTCGACGATTCGCATCTCGCCGGCGGCCCTGCTCGTGCCCGGCCTGAGCCCGTACCGGCCGGTGCCGACCGCGCTCGGCGTGCTGGCGGCGGAGCTCGCCGTGATCGTCGTCGTCTCGTTCTCGCTGCGCAAGGTGATCGGCCAGCGGGCCTGGCGGCGCCTGCACTGGGTCACCTACGCCGTCTTCCTGGCCGCCACCGCCCACGGGCTCACTGCCGGAACCGACAGCGCCCGGCCCTGGGCCTTTTCCCTGTACGTCGGCGCGGTCTGCGCGGTCGCCTTCGCCACCGCGTGGCGCGTCCTCACTCGAACCCAAGGAGGAAACCGTGTACCGAATCGAGATCGACCAGTCGCTGTGTAGCGGGTTCGGCTCGTGCGCCGAGCTCGCCCCGGACGTGTTCGAGGTCGGGCCGGGCGGGATCGCCACCGTGCGAGTCGGCGAGTCCGACGACCCGGCGGTGCTCGACGCCGAGTCCGCCTGCCCGATGGCCGCGATCCGCGTGACCGAGGTGCAGGCGGCATGACCACGCCCCGCTCGGTGCTGATCGTCGGCGCAGGCCTCGCGGGTGCTCGCTGCGCGGAGACGCTGCGCGGCGAGGGCTACGGCGGCCGCCTGACGCTCGTCGGCGAGGAGCCGGTCGCGCCGTACGAACGGCCGGCGCTGTCGAAGGAGTTCCTCGCCGGCGAGCGCTCCGCCGGCGACCTGCTGCTGCGCCCGCCGGGCTACTGGGCGGAGCAGGGGATCGAGCTCGCGCTCGGCCGCCGCGTGGAGACACTCGAGCCGGAGCCCGGCGGGACCATCGTGGTCGCCACCGGGGCTCGCGCGCGGCGGCCGCCCGTGCCCGGCGCGGAGCGCGCGCTCGTCCTGCGCACGCTCGAAGACGCGCTGGCGCTCCGGCAACGGCTCCTGCCCGGGCGCCACCTCGTCGTCGTCGGTGGGGGCTTCGTCGGAGCGGAGGTCGCATCCACGGCGAGTCGCCTAGGCCTCCGGGTGACCGTGCTCGAAATGGGGCCGGCGCCGTTCGCCTCCGTGCTCGGCCCCGAAGTCGGCGATCTGCTGGCTGCCCGCTACCGCGAGCACGGTGTCGACCTGCGCACCCAGACGGCCGCCGCCGCGCTGGAGGAGCGGCGCGTCGTGCTCGCGGACGGCGATGCGGTCGACTGCGACGTCGTGCTGCTCGCGGTCGGCGCGGAACCGGCGCGGGAGCTCTTGCGTGACGACACCCAGGCCTGCGGCGACGCCGCCGGCGGTCCCGGGCACTGGACGAGCGCCGCGGCAGACGGCGTGGCGGCCGCGCGGCGGATCCTCGGTCTCGCGCCGCTCCCGGAGCAGCCGCCCTTCTTCTGGTCGGACCAGTTCGGGCTTCGTCTGCAGCTCGTCGGCGATCCGCGCGGCGCCGAGCGGATCGAGCTCGAAGGAGCCGGAGACAGCTTCGCCGCCCGCTACCTCGACCCGGACGGAGGGCTGCTCGCGGCGCTGGCCGCGAACAGGCCCGCGGAGGTCGCAGCCTTCCGACGCGAGCTAGCCTTGGCGGCGTGACCCGGATCGTGACCTCCCTGCTGCTCGTCGCCGCCGCGGCCGCGGCGGCGATCGCGGCCAACGTGGCCTTGCTCAACTACGGTGCGGCGAACAACGACCCGGTCGGGAAGCTGAGCCCGGTTGCACACTTCCCCAAGCCGCCCGCCGAGGTCGTGCGCCCGACGACCGGCCCGCTGGAGCGCGAAGGCTCGGACGACTAACGAGCGCCGGTCAGCTCGTCGACGTAGACGGTCCAGGCGCGCACGTCCTCGAGCTCGAACACGCCGTTCTCGACGAACGGGTCCTGCAGGACGAGCTCGCGCGCTTCGTCTTCGCTCACGTTCTCGAGCAGCGTGTGTGAGCCGGAGTAGTCGGCGTAGGGGCCGCCCATCACGAAGATCCCGCGCTCGATCAAGCCGGTCGATGAACGCCGCGTGCTCCTCCCAGCCGTCCTGCTCCTCGGGTGGCCCGCTCGTCCAGGCCGGGCCTGCTCGCCAGCGGACGACGATGCGAACGGCCTTCACGGTCGGCATCAGCCGGCCTCCGCCGCCCGCTCGAGGTCCGCGATATCGATCTTCTTCATCTCGAGCATGGCCGCCATCACGCGCTGAGAGCGCTCGCGGTCGGGGTCGGAGAGCAGCTCCGGGAGGCGCTTCGGCACGATCTGCCACGAGAGCCCGAAGCGGTCCTTCAGCCACCCGCACGGCCCTTCCTCGCCGCCCTCGGAGAGCTTGCTCCAGTAGTGGTCGACCTCCTCCTGGCTCTCGCAGCTCACCTGGAACGAGACGGCCTCGCTGAAGGTGAAGTCCGGGCCGCCGTTGAGCGCGAGGAACGGCTGCCCGTCGAGCTCGAAGTCGACGGTCATGACGGTGCCCTCCGGTCGCGGCCCGGCGGAGCCGTAACGCGAGACGTCGACGATCTTCGAGTTCGGGAAGATCGAGGTGTACAGCTGCGCGGCCTCCTCGCCCTCGGTGTCGAACCAGAGACAGGGAGTGAGCTTCGGCATGGCGTCCTTTCGATCGGGAGCCTGTACATCTACCGCTTGAGGACCCCCCGGCGTCTTCGCTACCGTGCCCGGAGCCGTGCTCGCCCGCCTCGCACACCTCGTCGCCCGCCGCCGCTTCGTCGTGATCGGCATCTGGGTTGCCCTGACCCTGTTCGGCGCCTTCTCGGCGAGCCAGGTCTCGAAGCGCTGGTTCGAGAGCTTCTCGATCCCGGGCTACTCGTCCTACGAGACGAACCAGAAGACGCTGAAGATCTTCGGCACCGGCGAGCAGGCGCCGCTCGTGGCCGTCTTCCACAGCGACGGCGACATCACGAAGCAGACCGGGATCCAGAAGGCGGTTGCGGCCGCCGCGAAGGTCAACCCGGGCTCCCGCACGTCGTCGTACTTCTCGACCGGCAGCCGTGCCTACGTCTCGCGGGACGGGCACACGACGTTCGCCGAGATCTACCCGCCGAAGACGCCGACCTTCAGCTCGTCGACCCACATCGACCAGGTGACCGCGAAGCTCAAGGCGGCTGCGCCGCCGGGCGTGCAGGCGCACCTCACCGGCCGCGACCCGCTCCAGCAAGCCGCGAGCGGTGGCTCGAGCGGCGGCCCGAGCGTGCTCACCGAGGCGCTGATCGGCGGCCTCGGCTGCCTGGTGATCCTGTTCTTCGTCTTCGGGACGCTGCCGGCGGTGCTGATGCCGATCACCGTGGCGATCGCGGCGATCCTGAACACCTTCACGCTGGTCTGGATCCTGACCTACATCACGAACGTCTCGATCATCGTCCAGTTCCTGATCGCTCTGGTCGGGCTCGGCGTGGCGATCGACTACGCGCTGCTGATGATCTTCCGCTTCCGCGACGAGCTGCGCGAGGGCGAGGACGTCGAGACCGCGCTCGTCGAGACGATGACCCACGCGGGCCGCTCGGTGATCGTCTCGGGCTCGACCGTGGCCGTCGGCCTGCTCTCGATGCTCGTTCTGCCGTTGCCGTTCATCCGCTCGATCGGAATCGGCGGGATGCTGATCCCGACGGTCTCGGTGATCACCGCGATCACGCTGCTGCCGGCGCTACTGGCGACGCTCGGCCAACGGATCAACAGCGTCCGCCTGCTGCCGAAACGCCTGGTCGACCGCGGCCACCCCGAGGACGGGCCGTGGGGCCGCTGGGCGGCGTTCGTCATGCGCCATCCAGGACCGGTCGCGACGGCGGGGCTCGCGATCGTCGCCATCCTCGTCTTCTACGGCGCGCACCTGAACCCCAGCGAGGCGCAGGCGAAGGACTTCCCCGGCAAGGGCGACGCGATCGTCGGCCGGCAGGCGCTCGCCGACGCGCACATCTCGCCGGGCGTGATGAAGCCGTTCGTCGTGCTCGTCCAGAACGGCGCCGACCCGAAGGCGATCGCGGCGAAGGTTCGAGGAGTGCCCGGCGTGGAAGGCGCCGTCGCGCCGCCCGACTGGCGCAAGGGCCCGAACAGCCTGGTCGAGGCCTTCCCGAACGCCGACGGCGCGGCCAAGTCCACTCGCGGGACGATCAAGCGCGTCCGCGCGGAATTGAAGGGAACCGACGCCTCGCTCGGCGGCGTGGCGGGCGAGGACCGCGACTTCGTGGCCGCCGTCTACTCGAATTTCCCCTACGTGCTCGGGTTCGTGGTCCTGCTGACCTTCCTGCTGCTGGCCCGCGCGTTCAGGTCGATCGTGCTCCCGATCAAGGCGGTCGTGCTGAACCTGATCTCACTGCTCGCGGCCTACGGGATCATCGTGTTCATCTTCCAGGACGGGCACGGCTCGAAGGCGATCTGGGGGGTGAACGCGACGCACTCGATCATCCCGTGGATCCCGCTGATGATCTTCGCCTTCCTCTACGGGCTCTCGATGGACTACGAGGTCTTCATGCTCTCGCGCATGCGCGAGATCTACGACGAGACGGGCGACACCGTGCAGGCGATCTCGCTCGGGCTGGCGCGCACCGGCAAGCTGGTGACGAGCGCGGCGCTCGTGCTGATGTTCGCCTTCTTCGTGCTCTCGTCGAGCCCAGGCGTCGACATCAAGCAGTTCGGGATCGGGCTCGCGGCGGGGATCATCTTCGACGCGACCGTCATCCGCGCGCTGCTCGTGCCGGCCGTCATGCGGCTCTTTGGTAAGTGGAACTGGTGGATGCCGGACCTCGCGAAAACTGCGCTCTTCCTGCCGCGCCGCGAGCCGGTGCCCGACGCGGCCGCAGAGAACCTCTAGCTCGCCTGCGGGTTTCCCGTAGCGGCACCCCGGCCTCCCCCCGATGCCTCGCGCTGGCGCACGCGCGACAGTGGGCGTCAGAAGGAGGTTCACATGACTCAGCAGATGCTGGAGAAGAGAAACCCACCGGTCTTGCTCGCGCAGTTGAGCGTCGCGGACGCCATGCACCCCGGCGTCGTCACGTGCCCGCTCGAGACGCCGCTGCCGACGGTGGCGCGGATGATGGCCATCTACCGGATCCACAGCGTCGTCGTGTTCCGCGAGGAGTCGGACGACGTCGAAGACGCGGAGCTCTGGGGAGTCGTCTCCGACCTGGATCTCGTCAACGCCGCCAACGCCGGGGAGCTCGAGGACCGGACGGCCGGCGGGACCGCCGCGACCCCCGTGGTGCTCGTCGGGTACGACGACACGCTGGCGCACGCGGCACAGTTGATGAGCGAGCACGAGGTCACGCACCTCGTCGTCGTCGACTCCGAGTCGACGCGCCCGATCGGGATCCTGTCGACGCTCGACATGGCGCGCGTCATCGGGGGTTGCGCGTCCTGAGCCACACCGTCTAGCGTCCAACGCGAACGTGAGAGAGCACCGAGACGCGACCGTCGAGCTCGAGCGCCGCTACCACCGCGCGCGCCACCGAAGTGCTCGAGCGGCTGCGCCGCGCGAAAGCCGAGCGCGGGCGGATCGCGCCGGAGGACGTCGACCGGATCGCCGCAGAGCTCGGGCTTCCCCGGGCGCACGTGAACGGAGCGGCGTCGTTCTTCGCCGATCTCGGCTTCGAGGAGCGCGAGGGACGAGTCGTGCGCGCCTGCGCGGGGGCGTCGTGCTTCGGCGCGACGCGTGGAGCCAACCGGCAGGACGTGCACGCCGCGGTCTCGGGCGCGACCGTCGAGCCGGTCTACTGCCTCGGCTACTGCTACGCGTCGCCGTCCGCGCTCGACGGCGAGACCGCCTGCGCGGGGCCCGACCTCGCCGAGCAGCTGGCCGGCCGGGCCGCGCGGAACGACCCGGCGATTCCCTTTGCGGACACGACCGGCGATCCCGTCGTGCTGGCGCGGCTGGCCGGCGGCGGACCGCCGGCGTGGAGCGTCTGGGAGCGCATCGTCACCGAGCGCGAGGGCGCCGAGCGCGTGCTGCGGGAGGTCTTCGCCTCGGGCCTGCGCGGTCGCGGAGGCGCCGGCTTCCCGGCCGCGCGCAAGTGGGAGCTCGCGCGGATGGCGCCGTCGGACGGGCCGCGCTACGTCGTCGCGAACGGAGACGAGGGCGATCCCGGCTCCTACGCCGACCGGCTGCTGCTGGAGCGCGACCCGCACGGCGTGCTCGAGGGCGTCGCGCTGGCTGCGCTCGCCTGCGGGGCGCACCACGGCTACGTCTACGTTCGCTCGGAGTACCCGGCGGCCCGCGACGCGCTGCGGGCGGCGGTGCTCGAGGCCCACGCCGCCGGCCACCTCGGCGCGAACGTCCACGGCTCGGGCTTCGACCTCGAGCTGGAGATCTTCGAGGGCGCGGGCTCGTACGTCGCCGGCGAGGAGACCGCGCTGCTGCACTCGATGGAGGGCCTGCGCGGAGCGTCGGCGCCGCGGCCTCCGTTTCCGGCCGGCCGCGGCGGACTGTACGGCTCGCCGACCGTCGTGAACAACGTCGAGACGCTCTCCGCACTGCAGTGGATCGTCGGGCGCGGCGGCGACGCGTACGCGAAGCGCGGCACCGACGGCTCGCACGGGACGAAGCTCGTCTGCCTGAACGCAGCCTTCGAGCGGCCCGGCGTGTACGAGGTCGAGCTCGGCGTCGAGCTCGCCTGGATCTGCTCCGAGCTGGGCGGCGGGCTGCGCGACGGGCACGTGCTGCGCTCGCTCCAGGTCGGCGGGCCGCTCGGCGGCTTCCTCGCGCCTGACGAGCTCGACATCCCCTTCTCGACCGAGGCGCTGGCCGAGCGTGGGGTCGAGCTCGGGCACGGCAGCCTCGTCGCCTTCGACGAGCGCGTCTCGGGCCCGGAGCTGCTGCTGCACGTGTGGCGCTTCGCCGACGACGAGAACTGCGGAACCTGCGCGCCGTGCAGGATCGGCAGCCGCCGCGGACTCGAGCTGGCGCAGCGGCTCGCCGAAGGGCGGACGAAGCCCGGCGACCGCGCCTCGCTCGACGAATTGCTCGCGACGATGGAGACCGCGAGCCTCTGCGGCTTCGGCCAGGGCGTGCCGGCTCCGGTGCGCGGGATTCTGCGGATCTACCGGGACGAGCTGGAGGAGCTCGCGTGAACGTCACGGTCGACGGCCGGGCCGTTGAGGTGCCGGAGGGCGCGACGCTGCTCGAGGCGCTCCGCGCCGGCGGCGCGACGGTTCCGACTCTCTGCCACGACGACCGCGTCTCCCCCCACGGCGCCTGCCGGGTCTGCCTCGTCACCGCCGGCGACCGGGTCGTCCCCTCGTGCGTGACGCCCGCGCGCGACGGCGACGAGATCTCGACGGAGGATCCCCGCTCGCGCACCGCCGCCCGCCACACGCTCGAGCTGATCGTCTCCGAGCTGCCCGAGCGGGCACTCGAGCTCGCCCGCCGAGCGGAGCGAGCTCGTGCGCGCCTGCGAGCTGCTCGGCGTCGAGCGGAACGGCTTCGAGGGCGAGCGCATGGGCGCCGGCCGCGACGACTCGCACCCGTACGTGAAGCTCGACCGCGAGCTCTGCATCGCCTGCGGCCTGTGCGTGCGGATGTGCGACGAGGTGCAGGGGACGTTCGCGCTCGAGCTCGTCGGGCGCGGGTTCCCGACCGTGGTCGCGCCCGGCAGCGGCGGCCCGTGGCTCGAGTCCGACTGCGTGGCCTGCGGCGCTTGCGTCGACTCCTGCCCGACCGGCGCGCTCTCGGAGCCCGGCTTCCTCGACCCGCGGCCGATCGAGCGCGTCGTGACGACCACCTGCGGCTACTGCGGCGTCGGTTGCACGCTCGACGTCCACGTCCGGGACAACGAGATCGCGGCGGTGACGCCGAACCACGCCTCCGCGACGAACCGTGGCCACGCCTGCGTCAAGGGCCGCTTCGCGCACGGCTTCCTCCGCTCCGGCGACCGGCTGACGACGCCGCTGCTGCGGCGGAACGGCCGGCTGGAGCCCGCGAGCTGGGACGAGGCGCTCGGCTTCGTCGCCGGAGAGCTGAAGCGCATCCGCGACGAGCACGGGCCGAACGCGATCGCCGCGATCTCGTCCGCGCGCGCGACCAACGAGGAGAACTACCTCGTCCAGAAGCTGATGCGCGCCGTGATCGGCACGAACAACGTCGACAACTGCTCTCGCCTCTGCCACTCGCCGTCCGCGGCGGGATTGACCGCGACCTTCGGCGTCTCCGGCGGGACGAACCCGTTCGACGACTTCGACCGCGTCGACTGCTTCCTGCTCGCGGGCGCGAACCCGACCGAGGCGCACCCGGTCGTGGGCGCGCGGATGAAGCAGCGCGTGATCCAGGGAGCCAAGCTGATCGTCGTCGACCCGCGCCGGATCGAGCTCGCGCGCTACGCGGACATCCACCTGCGGCCGCGTGCCGGCGGGAACGTCGCCGTCTTCAACGGGCTCGCGCATGTGCTGCTCCACGAGGGCCACGCCGACGAGACGTTCCTCGCCGAGCGCGCCGAGGGCCTCGACGAGCTACGCGAGGTGCTCCGTGACCACACGCCCGAGCGGGTCGAGGAGATCACCGGCGTGCCGGCGAGCGAGCTGCGCCGCGCCGCGCGCATGTACGGCGAGGCCGACTTGTGCGTCGATCGTCTACGGCCTCGGGATCACCGAGCACGCGCACGGGACCGACGGCGTCCGGACGCTCGCGAACCTCGCTGTCCTGGCCGGCCAGGTCGGGACGGCGCGCGGCGGCGGCGTCAACCCACTGCGCGGGCAGAACAACGTCCAGGGCGCGTCCGACATGGGCGCGCTGCCGGACCTCCTGCCCGGCTACCGGCGCGTGGCCGACGACGACGAGGCCGTGGCGCGCTGCGAGCGCGAATGGGGCGTCTCGCTCGACCGCACGCCGGGCCTGCGGATCCTCGACATGTTCGCGGCCGCGCTCGACGGCCGGTTGAAGGCGCTCTGGGTGATCGGCGAGGACATCGCGCAGAGCGACCCCGACACGAGGCAGGTCGAGGCCGCGATCGACGCTTGCGACCTCGTGATCTCGCAGGACCTCTTCCTCTCGAAGACCGCCGAGCGCGCCGACGTCGTGTTCCCGGCGGCCGCGTTCCTCGAGAAGGACGGCACCTTCGTCAACTTCGACCGGCGCGTGCAGCGCGTGCGGCCGGCGGTCTCTCCGCCGGGCGAGGCGAAGTCCGACTTCGAGATCGTCAACGCGATCGCGGCGGCGCTCGGCGCAGACCTCGCCTGCCCCACTCCGGCGGCGGCATTCGACGAGCTGGCTCGGGTCACGCCCGACTTCGCCGGAATCTCACACGCGCGTCTGGACGAAGGCGGACCGATCCACTGGCCCTGCCGCTCCTCCGACGATCCCGGGACGCCGCAGCTCCACCTGGACAGATTCGCGACGCCGACCGGCAAGGCGCAGCTCGCCGCGCGGCCCTACCTGCCGCCCGGCGAGGAGCCGGACGCCGACTACCCGCTTGTCCTGATCACGGGCCGGCGCCTCGAGCACTACAACGCCGGCACGATGACGCGCCGGACGCCGAACCTGGAGCTGCTGCCCGAGGAGCTGCTCGAGATCAACCCGGCCGACGCCGCGCGACTCGGGGTGCACGACCGCGGCCGTGCGACGCTCACGAGCCGCCGGGGCAGCATCGAGGTCAGGACCGATGTGACGGAACGGGTCGCGCCGGGCGAGCTCTTCATGGCGTTCCACTTCCCGGAGGCCGGAGCGAACACGCTGACCTCGCACGCGAGCGACGAGTTCACCTCGTGCCCCGAGTACAAGGTGACGGCGGTCAGACTCGCGCCGGCCGGCGGCTAGGCCGGGCGGACACGTCCGGGGTCTGACCCCGGACATGGCGCTTCGGAGCGCGAGCGGCGCGCCGCGCGGGCAGTAGCGGCAGGATCGCGCTCAGTGGCGCGTCGGCCGCCACGATCCATTCCCCAGGCGTGTCGGCGAGGCCGGCGTCGATGCCGTGAGCGCGCAACTCGTCGATGAGGTCGATCGCTGCGTACGAGTCCGGGAGCGCAACACGCACGCCGGAACCCGTCACGGCGCCACCTTCGCGCCGTTGGGCTTTGGAGCGGCGGCGGCAACCGCCTCCGCGACAGCCGGCGCGGCGCGGCGATCGAAGACGCTCGGGATCACGTAGTCCGCCTCGAGGTGCTCGGCCTCGACCACGCCTGCGAGCGCGTGAGCGGCGGCAAGCTCCATCTCGCGCGTGATGGTCGGCGCGCGTGCATCGAGCGCTCCCCGGAAGATGCCCGGGAACGCGAGCACGTTGTTGATCTGGTTCGGGTAGTCGGAGCGGCCAGTGCCGACGACGGCGACGAGGTGCTCGATCTCCTCGGGAGCGATCTCCGGCGTCGGGTTGGCCATCGCGAAGACGATCGCGCCCTCGGCCATCGAGCGGATCCCGTCCACCGAGACGGCGCCCGGGGTCGAGAGCCCGATGTAGACGTCGGCGCCGTCGAGCGCTTCGTCCGCGGTGCCTGCGTGCCCGCCCGGGTTCGTCTCCTCGGCGAGCGAAGCCTTGAACGGGTCGAGCCCCTCGCGGCCCGGGTAGAGGATTCCGCGACGGTCGCAGCAGACGACCGAGCCGGCGCCGGCCGAGACCAGCATCCGCGCGGTCGCGGCGCCCGCAGCGCCGGCGCCCGTGAGCACGACGCGCACATCCTCGAGCCGCTTCCCCACGACCTTGAGCGCGTTCAGCAGCGCCGCCAGGACGACGATCGCCGTCCCGTGCTGGTCGTCGTGGAAGACCGGGATCGAAAGCTGCTCGCGCAGCCGCGCCTCGATCTCGAAGCAGCGCGGCGCGGAGATGTCCTCGAGGTTGATCCCGCCGAAGACCGGCGCGATCGCCGCGACGGTGCGCACGATCTCGTCCGGGTCAGTGGTCGCGAGGCAGATCGGCCACGCGTCGATCCCGCCGAACTCCTTGAACAGGATCGCCTTGCCCTCCATTACCGGAAGGGCCGCTTCCGGGCCGATGTCGCCGAGCCCGAGCACGGCGGTGCCGTCCGTGACGACGGCGACCGCGTTGTGCTTGATCGTCAGGTTCCAGACCTTCTCGGGAGCATCGGCAATTGCTCGGCAGACCCGCGCGACTCCCGGCGTGTAGGCCATCGAGAGGTCGTCGCGCGTCTTCAGAGGCGTCTTCGGCGTGACCTCGAGCTTGCCGCCGAGGTGCAGCAGGAAGGTGCGGTCGGAGACGTGCTCGACCTCGACCCCGTCCAGCATGCGGACCGCCTCGACGATCCGCTCGATGTGCTCCTCTCCGTCGGCGAGCACGGTGATGTCTCGCACCTTCTTGCCCTGCTCGACGCGCACGAGGTCGATCGCGCCAAGCAGCCCGCCGGCCTCGCCGATCGCGCTCGCGAGACGCGCGAACGACCCCGGCTGGTTGTCGAGGTGGACGCGCAACGTCGCGCTGAACGATGCGGACGGGTGCATGGCCGGAGTGTCGCCGCGCCGGCCCGCTGCGCCATCCGCGCCCCTACCGAAACCGCCTGCGGCTTTTCCGCACGCGATTCCGCGCATGCCCGGATGGCGCAACCGCGGTCTCGCGGCAGCGTTCGAGCCATGACAACCATCCCGCAGCGAGAGCTCCTGCCCGTCGCCGAGCTCGGCGAGCAGCTCGGGCTCCTCCCAGAAGAGATTCAGCCGTACGGCCGCCGAGCGGCCAAGATCGAGCTCTCAGCGCTCGAGCGCCTGAGCGACACGCCGGACGGCAAGCTCGTGTCCGTCACCGCGGTCACGCCGACGAAGGCCGGCGAGGGCAAGACGACCACCGCGATCTCGCTCACCGAGGCCCTCGGGCACATCGGCGAGCGCCCCGTCCTCTGCCTGCGCGAGCCCTCGCTCGGGCCGGTCTTCGGGATCAAGGGCGGCGGCACCGGCGGCGGTCGCGCCCAGCTCGCCGCGATGGACCTGATCAACCTCCACTTCACCGGCGACATCCACGCGATCGGCGCCGCGAACAACCTGCTGGCCGCGATGCTCGAGGCGCACCTGCTGCACGGGAACGCGCTCGGCATCGATCCGCACTCGATCACCTGGCGGCGCTGCCTCGACATGGACGACCGCGCGCTGCGCCAGGTCGTCGTCGGGCTCGGCGGGCGCGTGAACGGATCGCCCCGCGAGACCGGCTTCGACATCACGGCCGCCTCCGAGGTGATGGCCATCGTCGCGGTCTCGGACGGCTTCGCAGACCTGCGGGCACGGCTCGGCGCGATCACGGTCGCGCAGACCTTCGACGGCGAGCCCGTCACGGCGGAGCTGCTCGGAGCGGCCGGCTCGATGGCGGCGCTGCTGACCGACGCGCTCAAGCCGAACCTCGTGCAGACGCTCGAGGGACAGCCTGCGCTCGTCCACGCCGGCCCGTTCGCCAACATCGCGCACGGCAACAACTCCGTCCTCGCCGACTGGCTCGGGCTCAAGCTGGGCGACTACGTCATCACCGAGAGCGGCTTCGGCGCGGACATGGGCTTCGAGAAGTTCGTCGACATCGTCTGCCGCGGCCGCGGGCTCGCCCCGGACGCAGTCGTGCTCGTCGCGACGACGCAGGCGCTGAAGCACCACGGCGGCGATCCCGACGGTGGCGTCGCGGCGATCGAGCGCGGCGCGGACAACCTCGCGGCAAATATGCGGATCGTCCGCGAGTTCGGTCTCGCACCCGTCGTCGCGGTCAACCGCTTCCCGGACGACGACCCGCTCGAGATCGACGCGATCTGCCGGCTCTCGCTGGAGCTGGGCGCGTTCGCTGCCGAGGTCAACGACGGCTTCGCCCGCGGCGGCCCGGGCGCAGTCGGGCTCGCGGAGGTCGTCATGGAGGCGGCCGAGCACGGCGCCGACGTCCAGCCGCTCTACGAGCTCGACGCACCGATCGCAGCCAAGATCGAGGCGGTGGCGACCAGGGCCTACGGCGCGGCGGGGATCGAGCTCTCGCCCGCGGCGGCGGCACAGGCGAAGCAGCTCGCGGAGGCGGGTCTCGACGGCCTGCCGGTCTGCATCGCGAAGACGCACCTGTCGCTCTCGCACGATCCGGCGCTCGGCGGCACCCCGACCGGCTTCACGCTGCCGGTCCGGGAGCTCCGGCCCTACACGGGCGCGGGCTGGATCGTCGCGCTCTGCGGGAACATGCAGACCATGCCCGGCCTTCCGGCAGACCCGGCCGCGCTGCGGATCGACGTCGATTCGGACGGCCTCGTCACCGGGCTGCGCTGAGCTTCAGACGGGCCAGCTCGAGCGGACTCGCGGGTATTCCCGCTCACCCCAGTCCGCGTAGGCGACGCGCGAGTCGCTCGTGTCCTCCGGCGACGAGGCGTCATAGCGCGCGGCCAGCTCATTGCGCGGGTAGTGGACTTCGTTCCCTTCGCCGCGCGCGCCGGCCATCAGGATCGCGCAGGGCCCGTCGCCGGCCCCGACTCTGATGTGGTGCGTGCCGGGCGAGGCGTGGAAGAAGTCCCACTGCTTCAGGCGCCGCTCCTCGCCCTCGACGATCAGGATGCACTCGCCCGCCAGGACGAGGAAGTCCTCCTGGAATGTCTCCGAGTGGTAGCGCCCGTTCGGCTGGCCGGGCTCGAGGACGTGGACGCCGATCCCGTACTGCTCGAACTCACCGGTCGGCGGCTCGAAGTCGGTCCAGGTTCCCGCGCGGTCGTGCCGGCGCCAAACGGTGTCGGCAAGGTTGACCACGAACCAGCCTGGCGACGAGACCACTGACCCCTCGTCGGTCTGCTCGATCCGAGCCTCCTCGGTCATGGCGCGAGCCTAGCTAGGAGGGCTAACGACCGACCGAGACCACGCGTGCCCGCCAGGTCCCGCTGGGAGCGGCGACCTCGACCTCGTCGCCGGCCGTCGCTCCCATCAGCGACCGTCCCAGCGGCGAGTCGGGCGAGACGCCGCCCACGCTCGAGATCTCGACCTCCATCCGCTCACCCTGCTCGTCCTCGAGCTCGACCTTCGAGCCGACCCCCACCGCGCCCGAGTCGACTGCCTCCTCGTCGACGAGCACCGCTCGCTGAAGACGGTCGCGCAGCACCGTGATCCGGCGCTCGAGCAGTCCCTGCTCGTTCTTGGCCGCGTGGTACTCGAAGTTCTCCGAGAGGTCGCCGAAGCCGCGCGCCGTACTGATCGCCTCGACGACGGCGGCACGGCGCGGGCCTTCCAGCTCGGCCAGCTCGGCCTCGAGCTGCTCCTTCTGCGCCCGCGTGAAGTGCTCGGACTTGTCTGCGCCCATCGCAGGAGGGTAGCGGCCTCCTGCTACTGTGCGTTCACGGGCGGCAATCCGGTCGTCCGGTGAGATGAGCTTCTCGTTCCTCCTTCGGGTGATTCGAGGTAGGCAAGTCTCGAGCCCGAAAAGGAGTCGAACAGATGTCCAAGCAGTCTTTCCGCGAGCTCGGCGCGTCCGCGCCCGTCGTGGCGGCGCTCGCCGCCCGCTCGATCGTCGAGCCGTTCAGCATCCAGGAGCTCGTCCTCCCCGACGCGCTCCAGGGCCTCGACGTTCTCGTCCGCTCGCCCACCGGGTCGGGCAAGACCCTGGCCTTCGCAGTGCCGATCGTCGAGCGCATCGAGCCGGGCGATCCACGACCTTCTGCGCTCGTGCTCGTGCCCACGCGCGAGCTCGCCGCGCAGGTGACCGCGGACCTCGAGCCGCTCGCCCGGGCCCGCGGCCTCTCCATCGCGTCCGCCTACGGCGGCGTGCCGCTTCGCTCTCAGGCCAAGAAGATCGAGCGAGCCCACATCCTCGTCGCCACCCCCGGCCGGCTCGAGGATCTCGCCCAGCGCAGGCTCGTCGATCTCTCGAAGGTGCGCGCCTTCGTCCTCGACGAGGCCGACCGCATGCTCGACATGGGTTTCCAGCCACAGGTCGACAAGCTCGTCCGCCGGCTGCCGCGGAACCGCCAGACGATGTTCTTCTCGGCGACGCTCGACGGCGAGGTCGGCGAGCTGGCCCGCGCCTACACGACCCACGCCTCGCGAATCGAGGGGGAGCTCTCGGCCAGCCGGCAGCCCGGCGAGATCGAGCACCACTTCGTCCCGGTGACCACGGATACGAAGGTCGAGACGCTCATCGAGCACATCCGTTCCTCCAGCTCCACGCTGGTGTTCGTCCGGACGAAGCGCGGAGCGGACCGCCTCGTGCAGCGGCTCGCCGCCAAGGGCGTGACCGCCGTCGCGATGCACGGCGACATGTCGCAGAGAGCCCGCGAGCGGGCGCTGGCGAGGTTCACGGCGGGGCAGGCGGAGACGCTCGTGGCCACCGACGTGGCGGCACGCGGTCTCGACCTCGACGACGTCACGCACGTCGTCAACTTCGATCCGCCGGAAGAGGACAAGGGCTACGTCCACCGGACCGGCCGGACCGGCAGGGCGGGCCGGAGCGGCACCGCGATCACGCTCGTGCTTCCGGAGCAGCAGGCGGAGACCAGCCGCGTGGCCAATCGGCTCGGTCACCGCGACCGCTTCGAGGAGGGCGGCATGCGCTCCGCCCCGGCGAAGCTCGTCTACACGAGCCGCCGCGGGCGCCGCTCCAAGTGGTGAGATGAAGCTCCTCGTTCTCGGCGGGACGAAGTTCCTCGGGCGCGCGGCTGTCGAAGCGGCGCTCGCCCGCGGCGACGAGGTGACGCTCTTCAACCGCGGCGAGACGAACCCCGAGCTGTTCCCGGAGGCCGAGAAGCTGCGCGGCGACCGCGACGGCGATCTTTCCGCCCTCGAGGGCCGCGAATGGGACGCCGTGATCGACCCGTCCGGCTACGTGCCGCGCGTCGTCCGAGCGTCCGCAGAGCTGTTGCAGGGCTCGGTCGGCCACTACCTGTTCGTCTCGAGCTGCTCGGTCTACGCGGAGCCGTACGTGGCCGGCTTCGACGAGAGCGCGCCGACGCAGGAGCTCGAGGACCCGGCGAGCGAGGAGATCATGCGCGACTACGGCGCGCTCAAGATGGCCTGCGAGCGGGTCGTCGCCGAGACCTTCCCGGACGCGCACACGAACGTCCGCGCGGGCCTGATCGTCGGGCCGAACGACCCGACCGGGCGCTACACGTACTGGCCGCTGCGGGTCTCGCTCGGCGGCGAGGTGCTGGCACCCGGGCCGCTGGAGCGGCACATCCAGTACGCCGACGTCCGCGATCTCGGCGCCTGGCTGGTCGAGGCCTGCGCATCCGCGGCGACCGGCGCGTTCAACGCGGCCTGCGAGCCCGTGTCGTTCGCGGACATGCTCGCCTCCTGCGGCGACGCCGAGGTCACCTGGGCCTCCGACGACTTCCTGGTCGAACACGAAGTCGAGCCGTTCACCGAGCTGCCGCTCTGGATCCCCGAGCCCGATTCCGCGTTCCTGCAGATGAGCGTTGCCAAGGCCGTCGCCGCCGGGCTCGAGTTCCGGCCGCTCGAAGAGACGGCGCGCGACACGCTCGCCTGGGCGCAGCAAGCGGGCGAGCAACTGGTCAACGACCGCGGCAACCGGCAAGGTCGTGCCGGGCTCGACCCGGCGCGCGAGGCCGAGCTACTCGCGGCCTGGCACGCGCGCTAGGCCTCGCAGGCGTCGTCGTCAGCGGCTTCGACCGGTAGGCGGCCGAGCAGCTCGCTCAGCGACTCGAGCTCGCCCGCCGTGAAGTGCTCGCCGAAGAGGCTGCGAATTCCCTCGACGTGCGTCTTCGAGGCCGCGCGCAGCTTCCCTAGCCCGTCCGGCGTGAGCTGCGCGTAGCTCACCCGCGCGTCGCTCTCGCACGCCACGCGCTCGACGAAGCCGTTCCGCTCCAGGCCTGCGAGCAGCCGCGTGATCCCGGAAGGCGTCAGTAGCACCTGCTGCGCGAGGTCGATGCGTCGCAGCCGCCGGTCGGGCGCCCGCGCGAGGCGCAGCAGCACCTCGTAGTCGCTCAGCGTCAGGCCGTGCTCGTGCACGAGCTCCGTGTTGAAACGGCGAGTCGTCGCGGCGTGCGCGCGCAGCAGTCCGGCAAAGACCTGGACCTCCGGAGTTGTTTGAGTGCTCAATACTTGACGAGTCAATCTTCTCTCGCTATGATTGTTGACGACTCAAGTATATCCGAAAGGAGCGACAGCACAATGTCCGCAGTAGCAAGCAAGACAGCTCTTCCGGCCGGCACGTGGAACGTCGACCCCGTCCACACGACTATCGGCTTCCAGGTGACCGACACGAGCGACCTGTTCAGCACGATCACGGGCCGCTTCACGGACTTCGAAGGCCGGATCGAGGGCGGCGACGTGCCACAGCTCGCCGGCACGATCCGTGTCGCCAGCGTGAGCACCGACAACGAGCAGCGCGACGCGCACCTGCGCTCGCCTGACTTCCTCGAGGCCGAGACGCACCCCGAGATCCGCTTCCGCTCGACGGCGATCGAGCCCACGGGCGAGGACACCTTCCACGTCCGCGGCGAGCTGACGATCAAGGACACGCCGTTCGAGATCGAGCTCGACGGCAAGATCCTCGGCGTCGGCCAGGGCAAGGCCGGCGACGAGCGCCTCGTCGTCGACGCGCGCGGCGCGTTCGACTGGGGCACGACCACGGTCGAGCTCACCGCGGCCGTCTCGGCCGTCAAGGAGGCCTGACCAAGATGACGATCCTGGGAATCGCCGGCAGCCTGCGGCAGGGCTCGTACAACCGCGCGCTCCTGCGTGCGGCGCGCGAGCTCCTGCCCGAGGGCGCCGAGCTGGTCGAGCACGACCTGCGCGACCTACCGCTTTACGACGGTGACGTCGAGGCGGCCGGCGAGCCCCAGGCCGTCGTCGCGTTCAAGGACGCGATCCGCGCCGCGGACGCGCTCCTGATCGCGACCCCCGAGTACAACCGGGGCATTCCGGGCGTGCTCAAGAACGCGATCGACTGGGCCTCGCGCCCTCCCCTCGCCTCGCCGCTGGCCCGCAAGCCCGTCGCAATCGTGGGCGCGTCGACCGGCCTCGGCGGCACTAGGCGGGCGCAGGAGCAGCTGCGCTCGGCGCTCGAGTTCCCCGGCGCGCTCGTGCTCGAGGAGCCGCAGGTACTCGTGCCCGAGGCGTACATGCGCTTCGACGAGAACGGCGAGCTCGCGGACGACGGCGTCCGTGCCGAGCTCGGCGATCTGCTCGACGCGCTTGCTCACGTCGCGAGCGATGTTACGCTCGCGCGCGTGAGCACGCTCGCAGACCTGATGACGAGCGACGTCCTGACCGTCGCCCCCGAAGACACGATCGGCGAGACCGCCCAGAAGATGGTCGAGCTGGGCGTCAGCTCGGCGGTCGTCTCCGACTACGGGCGACTGATCGGGATCGTCACCGAGCGCGACCTCACCCGCGCGGTCGCGGGGCGCGTGCACTCGAGCGAGGCGCGCGTGCGCGAGTGGATGACGACCGACCCGGTGACATTGACCGCCGAAGCCTCACCGAAGGAAGCGGCGCAGACGATGCTCGACAACGGCTTCCGGCACATCCCGGTCGTCGAGGGCGAGCGCACGGTCGGGATCGTCAGCATCCGCGACGTCGCCCGCTGGAGCACCGAAGAGGACTGAGCCTACGCCAGCTGCGCGCCGCGGTCGCGATTGGATTGGCGGCCTTGCTAGTCAGCGGAGCGACCGGTTGCGGCCACGGGCAGAAGCTGACGGCGTCCCAACTCGAGGTCGTGTTGCACAAGAGGGTGGATCCGGCTGTCCACATCAAGTGCGTCGATGGCACCAACGGCTGGGATTACAACTGCACGTTCTCGGGCGATGGAATCACTGGAACTAGGCTGGAGAACACGTACGGCTACGACGTGGACGCGCACCAAGTAACCGACCAGAGCGGCTAGCGAGCTCGGTCTCTACTCCGGCAACAGGCGGAACGACTGACGGTGGCGTGGTCGGACCGCGCCGAAGTGACGGTGATCGAGGGTGATCACCACCTCGCTCCCTAGACGCTCCGCCAACGCGATGACACAAGCATCGGTGCCACCGAGCGGGAACTCGCGGTACTGCTCGACTAGCGCACCAATCCGCTGCCAGTCCTGCGGTTCTGGCGCCTCGACGTCGAAGCGCTCGAGTCCCCGTAGGAAGGCCGCCTCGATATGCGGGCCAAGCCTGCGCCCGACGATGTACGTGACCTCCGCCACGACGAGTGCGGGAATGGTGAGCTCCAGATCGGAGCGCGCCAATACCTCGACACAACGCTCGTGATCGTCGTCACCGCGGTCGACGGCCGCGTAGAGCGGGCCTGAGTCAACGACCGCGATCACGCGACCACTCCGCTTCGAGGACCTCCTCGAAGTCGCGGGCCGTGGAGCGGTGTCCGCTGTCGCCGAGTGCCGCGAACGGAAGATCCCTCCGGTCTTCGGCGCCGTCGACGCCGAGATGCGTCGTCAGGGCCTCGCGCACCAGTTCCGAACGCGAGATCCTGCGCCGGTGCGCCTCGCGGTCGATTGCGTTGGCAAGCCGATCGGGGAGAGAAATAGTGGTGCGCTTCATACGCTCATATTATCATACTAGCTCGAGCTGGCGGTGGGCCTCCAGGCCCGAGACCGCCACGCCGACGAGCCGTAGCGCGCCGGGGCGGTCCGCGAGCGCGCGGTCGAGGCACGCGCAGGCGAGCTCCCAGATCCGGTCCGCATCGTCCGTGCCGACCGGGAGCGACGTCGAGCGCGAGCGAATCGAGAAGTCCGGGTAGCGCACCTTCGTCGTGACCGTGCGGCCGGTCTGGCCCCCGAGGCGCTCGGCGACGAGCTCCGACAACCGGCGCAGCTCCTCCTGCAGGCGCTCGATCTCGGCGACGTCGCGGGGAAACGTTTCCTCGGCGCTGATCGACACGGTCTCCGACGAGAAGTCGAGCTCGCGCGGGTCGATCCCGCGGGCGCGGTCGCGCAGCACCTTGCCGACCTTGCCGGGAAGCAGACCGCGTAGCGCGTCGTCGGAGAGCACGGCCAGGTCGCCGATCGTGCCGACACCGGCGCGGCGCAGCCGTTCTTCCGCGCGCGGCCCGACTCCCGGCAGGCGGCGCACGTCGAACGGCGCGAGGAAGGCCGCCTCCCGCCCCGCGGGCACGACCGTCAGGCCACCCGGCTTGCGCCGGTCGCTCGCGATCTTGGCGACGACCTTGCACGACGCGACTCCCAGCGCGCACGTCAGGCTCGTCGCGCCGCGCACCGCCGACTGCACCGCCTCGGCGACGACGCGGGCCCGCGCGAAGTCCGGCGCCACCTCCCCCACGTCGAGGTAGCCCTCGTCCATCCCGGTGCGCTCGACGGTCGGCACGACCTCGCGCACCGTGTCCCAGACCGCGCGCGAGTACTCCTTGTAGAGCCGGTGTCGCGGGCGGAGGAAAACCGCCTGCGGGCAGCGGCGAAGCGCCTCCGCGCACGACATCGCCGAGTGGATCCCGAAGCGCCGCGCGACGTAGTTCGCCGTCGCGACCACCCCGCGCCCGTGCGGGTCGCCGCCGACGACGAGCGGCTTCGTCTTCAGCTCCGGCGCCTCCAGCTCCTCCACGGCCGCGAAGAATGCGTCCAGGTCGAGGTGCGCCAGGATCATGAACCGTGCTCGGCGAGCCGCATGGGCACCTTCAGGCGGGCGGCGACCCACGGCATCGTGACGCCCTGGATGACGACCGAGAAGATCACGACCACGAAGACGATCCCGTAGATGCGGTCGGCGCCGCCCACACCCTTCAACAGCGCGAACGCTGCGAGGAGGATCGGGACCGCGCCCTTGAGCCCGCTCCACATGATGAACAGCCGCTCGCCGCGGTGCAGCCGAACCGGGGCGAGGATCGGAGCGACCGCAAACGGCCGCGCGACGAAGGCGAGGATCAGCGAGATGAAGACCGCGTCCACCCAGACCGAGCCGAGCGAGACCCGGTTGATCGTCAGGCCGAGTGCGACGAAGACCGCCACCTCCGCGACGTTCGCGAGCGACTTGTGGAATCGGATCACCTCCCGGCGGTGCGGATAGTCCGCGTCGCCGATCACGATCCCGGCCACGAAGACCGCGAGGAAGCCCGACCCGTGGGCGACGGCGGTGACGCCGTAGATCAGGCCGGCGGCGGCAACGCTCCGGAGCGGGTAGAGGGCGGGGTCGGCGAGCCGGATCCGCCGGATCGACTCGAGCACGACCAGCGCGCCGGCGACGCCGATCGCGAGCCCGACCGACATCTGGATCGCGAACTCCCGCACGACGATCCAGAAAGAGCCGTTCGCGTGCGTCGCGAGCTCGAGCATCCCGATCATGAGCGCGATCCCGACCGGATCGTTCACGCCCGACTCGCCCTCGAGGATCGTGCCGGTGCGCCCGCCGACCTCGCGCTTGCCCAGCACCGAGAACATCACGGCGGGATCGGTCGGCGCCAGCGCGGCCCCCAGCATCCCGGCTCCGATCCAGCTGAAGTCGAACAGGTAGCGGCCTGCCAGCGCCATCAGGCCGGCGGTGACGAACGTCCCGATCGTTCCGAGCAGCGAGATCGGGACGGCCGCGACCCGGAAGCGGCGCCAGCCCACGCGCATCCCGCCGTCGAACAGGATCGCGACCAGCGCGACGACCGCGATCCGCTCGACCTCGAGGATCGAGAGTTGATCGCCGAGCGAGCTCCAGATCCGGGCGGCCCCGGCCGCTACGAGCAGGAAGATGGCCGGCGCAGGGAGTGGGAACAGCTCGCTGAGCTTGTTCGAGAAGACCGCGAGCGTCAGGAAGCCACCCACGACGAGGATGACCAGGCCGAAATCGGCGATCTCGCTCATCGCCTGAGGTTATTGAACGGTCAGGGCGTTCTTGGCAGCTTCGGCAGCCGCTTCTGCGGCCCGGTCGGCCCGGCCGAGCCGCTCGTCCTCGGACACTGTGGCGAGGTTGACCGCGACGAGCTTGGCGGCCGCGCGCGCCGCGCCGGCTGCGAGCGCTGCGGCGGCGGACGCGTCGGCACGGGCGGCGCCGTCGGCGCTCCCGGCGGCCTCGGCGGCGAGCTCGGCCACGTCCGCGGCGGCTTCGGCGATCGCCAGCGGCGCCTCGGCCGCGCTGGCCAGCGCCTTCGCGAGATTGGAGCCGCGCCGCTCGAGCGCGGTCAGCGCCCGCTCGTAGGCGCGGGCGTCGCGGTCCGCGAGCGCGAGCAGTCGGTCACGCAAGTCGATCGCTTGCGCCCGCGCCCCCTCAGCCCCGCTCCAGCCCTCGGAGCGCGCGGCGGTCTTCGCGACGAGCCCGGCCGCGAAGCTCGCCGAGACGGCCGCGACCCAGCCCGAGCCGGGGACGGCCTCCGCCGAGGAGATCGACTCCGCCAGCCCGTGCACGGCTTCCATCTGCTCTAGAAGTAGAACTGCTTCCACGCCGTCCACCAGTCGTCCGCGCGCGAGACGATCATCCGCGGGTCGAGGACCTCCACCCCCGGCCGGCCCTCGAGCTCGGCGACCGGGCCGGTCCACTTGAACTCGACCTTGATCTCGCACGGCTTGCCGGGGTCGTACGGCGGCACCGCCTTCAGGTCGGAGAGCGCCTTCTCGGCTCCGGCGCGAACGAGCTCGCGCGCACGCTTCGGCGGGAGCAGCCTCGCGCTGCGGATCCCGATGCCGCGCTTCACCTGGACGGTGGTCAGCCCGTCGCCGAGCAGCTCCTTGCCCTCGCGACAGGCGGCGTCGTCGCCCGTCACCAGCACGACCGGGCAATTCCAGGTGCCACAGAGCGCCGCGTTGATCCCGGTCTCGCCGACCTTCGTGCCGTTGAACCAGAGGTTCTGGTAGTCGGGGCCCGAGACGGTGTGGTTCATGACGCCCTCGGCGGTCCCGGCCATCGAGTGCATCCCGACCAGCAGGCAGGCATCGACGCCCTCCTCGAGGAAGCCCGTGTACTCGGTCCACTGCTCCTGGACCACGTACTCGCAGTCCGGGTCGAGGTCCTCGGGGATCAGCGAGTTGAAGCTCCAGTCGCCGCCGGCGCCGTGATGGTCCATGAGGACGATCTCCTTCGCTCCCGCGGCCTTCGCGCCGGCGACCGCGGCGTTCATCTCTTCCGTGTAGAGCTTGCGCCCTTCTTCGTACATCGGGGAGCCGCCGTGACACTGCTCGCCGCGCGCGATCCCGCTGATCCCTTCCATGTCGCTGATGACGATTACCTTCATGGCTGTAGCCTCTCACGCCGTGGACACCGGGCTCCAGGGGAAGCGCGTGCTCGTGACGGGCGCCTCGGGCGGGATCGGCGGCGCCTGCGCGCGGCTCTTCATGGCCGAGGGGTGCGAGGTGGTGGCGCACTTCCACCGCGGCCGTGAGCGGGCCGAGGCCCTGGGGACGCCGCTCGTGCTCGGCGCCGACCTGCGCGACGAGGACGAGGTCGAGCGGCTGTTCGCCGAGGCGGGCGACCTGGACGTCTGCGCGGCGGTCGCGGGGATCTGGCCCAAAGACGACACCCCGGTCTGGGAGCTCTCGCTGGAGCGCTGGGAGGAGACGCTGCGAGCGAACCTGACGGCGACGTTCCTGACGGCGCGCGCGTTCCTGCGCGGCCTTGCGGCCCGGCGCGCGGGCGGTTCGCTGGTCATGGTCGGCTCGACCGCGGGCCTGTTCGGCGAGGCCGGCCACGCGGACTACGCCGCGGCGAAGTCGGCGATCCTCCACGGGCTGCTGCTGAGCGCGAAGAACGAGGTCGCCCGCATCGCGCCCGGCGCACGGGTGAACGCGGTCGCGCCCGGCTGGACGGAATCGCCGATGACGCGCGGCTCGCTCGACGACGAGACGCTCGCGCGGGTGACGCGCACGATGGCGCTGAAGAAGGTCGCGCAGCCGGACGACGTCGCGCGGATCGTGGTCGCGCTCGCCTCGGACGAGATCTCCGGCCATGTCACCGGCCAGGTCGTCACGGTCGCCGGCGGCATGGAAGGCCGAGTTATCCACACGTAGCGGACACGTCCGGGGTCAGACCCCGGCCATGGCCGTTCGGGCCGGTCCGTACATCAGGCGGGACCGCCGCCCGGCCCCGCCTGAGTCTCCCGTGAGAGAGCCGCAGTTACATCCGGTAAGGCCCCGCCGCACAGGGCCCCGAACCGTTTCGACTGAGCTGCCCCGCCGCATCGGGCGCTCCGTCGTATGCAGGCTGAGTATCGCCGCACAAGGGTCGGTTGATCTATCCCTCGTTCACGGTTGACTGCCGCGCTTCACTAGAGTCGGGAACATGGCCAGCCGCTTCGAAGAACGGCTCGAAAACGGGCCCGTGATCGTCGCCGACGGGGGCATGGGGGCACTTGTCACAAGCGCCGTCCCGCGGCTCCGCTGTCCGGAAGAGGCCAACCTGCGCGCGCCGGACGCCGTCGTCTCGCTCCACGTGAGCTTCATCAACGCCGGCGCCGAGCTGATCGAGACGAACAGCTTCGGCGCCAACCGGCGCAAGCTGGCACAGCATTTCCTCGAGGACGAGCTCGAGAAGATCAACTCGACCGCGGTCAAGCTGGCGCGGCAGGCACGGGAAACGGTCGGCCGGGACGTGTTCATCGGCGGCTCGATCGGCCCCCTGGGCGAGCCGGCCACGTCGCAGGTGCGCCACGAGCTCTTCGCCGAGCAGGCATCGCTGCTCGAGGGCCGCGGCGCCGACCTGTTCATGGTCGAGACGTTCTACGACCTCGAGGAGCTCGTCGACGCGGTCGAGGGAATCCGCGAGGTCTCGTCGCTCCCGATCGTCGCCCTGCTCACGTTCGACGAAGGGTCCGTCACGCTCGCGGGTGTCGGCGCGAAGGAGGCTGCCACCCGCCTCGCCGAGCTCGACGTCGCCGCCGTCGGCGCGAATCACGGCGCCGGGCTGCTTGCCGCGCTGGCGGCGCTCGAGGAGATGGATTCGGGCAGCCCCCTCGCCGCGTTGCCGAACATCGGGCTCGCGAGCCTCTCCGGCGGCCGCGTGATCTACCCCCACGCCTCGCCCGACTACTTCGCCGAGTTCGCCGCGCACGCGCGAGAGCTCGGCGCCAAGATCATCGGCGGCTGCTGCGGCACGACCCCGGTCGAGATCGCGGCGATTCGCTCGGCCGTCGAAGAGGCACGCAAGCCGCGCGCAAAGCTCGACTTCGAGGAGCGGGAGCTGGTCGTCGCCCTGGGCGAGGAGCAGCGCGAGACGGGCCTCGCGCAGGCGCTGCGCGCGAACGAATGGGTCGTCACGGTCCAGCTCGACCCGCCGCTCGGCGGCAGCAGCACGGGCCTGATCGAGCTCTCGCAGGCGCTCCACGATTCCGGGCACGTCGGTTTCGTCGACATCAACGACAACGCGACCGCGCGGGCCGGCATGAGCGCCCTGATGGTCTCGGCCGCGATCGAGCGCCAGGCCGGCATCGAGACGATTCCTCACCTCACCACGCGCGACTCCTCGGTGATGGGCCTGGAGTCGATGCTGCTCGGCGCACACGCCGAAGGAGTCCGCAACATCCTGGCCGTCACGGGCGACCCGCCCGAGGTCGGCGACTACCCGGGCGCGCGGGGCGTCTACGAGATCGACTCGATCGGGCTGACGCAGCTGATGACGAGCCTGAACCGCGGCGAGGACTTCAACGGCCGGCCGATCGATGCCCCGACCTCCTTCTTCCCGGGCGTCGCCGTGAATCCCACCCCGGACGACATCGAGGTCGAGCTCGAGCGCTTCCGGCAGAAGGTCGACGCCGGCGCGAAGTTCGCGATCACGCAGATCGTCTTCGACATCGAGCTCTACGACCGCTTCCTCGACCGGCTGGGCGGCGAGTGGCCGATTCCCGTGCTGCTCGAGATCTTCCCGCTCACGAGCTACCGGCTCGCGCTACGCCTCCACAACGAGGTGCCCGGAATCTTCGTGCCGGAGTCGCTCCAGCAGACGCTCGCCGAGGCGGGCTCGGACGCTGCCGCCCGGGGCTTCGAGCACGCACGGACGCTGCTGGAGCAGGCGCGAGGGCGGGCGGCAGGCGTCTGCCTGGTGGCGCCGTTCCGCCGGCCGCTCGACGTCGTCGACCTGCTCGTCTAGCCGGCGCAGCGGCCCGTCGAGACCGGGCCGTTCGCGGCGGCGAGATCGCGCCGCACGACCGACGCCGGAATGCCGTAGCCGCCTGAGCCGTTCACGCGCGCCGCGAAGACCGTGGCCCGGACGGCTCCGGTGGCGTCCAGGGCGGGCCCCCCGGAGTTCCCGTGCCGCACCTCGCCGCTCAGGCTCGTCACCGTCCGGGTGACGGGCCCCTCGCCGTACGCGTTCTGGCTGAACACCGTTCGGGTGGTGCCGATCCGGCCGGGAACCGCGTCGAACGGGCCGTCCTGCGGGTAGCCGGCGACCGCGACGGCGGTGCCGAAGACCGGCTCTGCGAGCGGGAGCGGCCTGGCCGAGAGGCCGGGAACCCGCAGGACGGCGACGTCGTTCCGCGCGTCGAAGGCGACAGCCTGCGCGGTCAGCGTCTGGCCGTAGAGCGTGGTCACCGCCGTAGTCGTGCTCGCCCGCGACGACGTGCGCCGCCGTCACGACCAGCTCGGGCCGCGCGACCCAACCCGAGCCTTCGATGCCGAGCCCGCAGGCGGTGCCGAGCACGCGCACGACGCTGGACGCGGCGTTGCGCACGCCCGGCCGGCTCAGGACGCTCGGGTCGGGCGGCTCCGTCGGCACGGGCGGCCCCGCAAGCGCCGGGAACGGGTCGATCCGCGCGAGCGCGTGCAAGACGGTCCGCGGCGGCACGATCGAGTCCAGCCGCCGCAGCAGCAGCGAACGCTGCGCCGACTGCCGCAGGAGCGTCTGGCCCGGGAGCTGAAGCGCCATCACCCCGAGCACCCAGACGGCGACGAGCCCGATCAAGGCCCCGGCGAACACGCCCGCGACCGAGTCGGCCTCTCGCAGGTACCGCCGCTCGCGCCGCCGCACGGCCGCGCCGAGCGAGCTCCCGGCCAGCTCGAACGCGACCGCCAGCGCCACGGCGCCCGCGAGCGCGATCGCCGGCGCGTAGGGCGAGCTCGAGCCGCCCGAGAGCAGCAGCGGCGCGAGCCGCCCGCCGAGCACCGCGCCGAGCGCCAGGCCCACCAGCGAGAGGCCGCTCCAGACGAGCCCCTGCGCCGCCCCGCCGAGCGCCGCCACCAACACGATCCCGAGCGCGAGCCAGTCGACGAGCGTCATTGCTCTAGGCTAGACAGCGTGGACGGGCAGGAGCTGCAGGCGTTCATCGACCGCTACAACGCAGCCTGGAACGACCACGACGTCGAGGCGATCGTCTCCATGCACACCGAGGACTCGGTCTTCGAGAACCACGTCACCGGCGACGTCAACGTCGGCCGCGAGCAGATAGGCCGGGCGATCGCGGGCATCTTCGCCGTCTTCCCGGACCTGTCTTTCGAGACACGCCGCTCGTACATCCGCGACGACCTCGTCGTCCAGGAGTGGACGGCGCGCGGCACGCACGAGGGGACGATGACGCGGGCCGGCATCGAGCTCCCGCCCACCGGCCGCAAGGTCGACTACAAGGGCATGGACGTGATCCCGATCCGCGACGGCCTCGTCGCGCGCAAGGACGTCTACTCGGACTCGATCACCCTGCTCCGCCAGCTCGGTCTGACCTCGATCTGACGAGGTCCCAGACCAGGCCGAACGTGAGGGCGCCGCCGACGGCGCCGAACGTCGCCGGCACCCAGGCGGCGACGTGGCTCGACGCGGCGGTCAGGCCGGCGGCGACGAAGGCCGTGCCGCCCGCGAACGCGAGCGCGAGCCGGCGGGACGCCGCGCGGATCGTCGCCTCCACCGAGACGCTGCGGAACTCGACCTGAAAGCGCGGCCCGGGCCGAGCGCCGACCATCTGCTCGAAGGCCTCGATCAGCCGGCGGGCGCGGACGCCGAGCTTCTGCGCCTCGTAGAAGAGCTGCTTGGGGTCGGCGGTGGAGCGCACGCGGCCGGCGAGCATGCGCACCATCAGCGGCGCGAGCGGCCCCAGCGGGTCGAGCTCGGGGTCGAGCTCCGCGACCGCGAGCTGAACCTGCGCGAGCGCCTTCCCCGTGAGCGCGAGCGCGGCGGGCATCCGCAGCCCGTGGCGCGAGCACGTCGTCACGATCGCCTGCAGGAGCGGGCCAATCTCGAGCTCACGCAGCGACGCGTGGCGGAAGTGGCCGATCAGCTGGTCGAGGTCGCGCTCGAGCGCAGCCATGTCGAGGTCCGGTGGGGGCGAGCTGTCGGAAAGCGAGACGACGATCTCGGCGAGGAACGAGGCGTCCTCGCGCCAGAACGCGAGCAGGAGCAGCAGCACGAGCTCGCGGACGCGCGGCTCGACCTCGCCGACCATGCCGAAGTCGAGGAAGTAGATCCGGCCGTTCCACCAGAGCAGGTTCCCCGGGTGCGGATCGGCGTGGAAGAAGCCGTCCTGGAGGATCTGGCGGTAGTACGACTCGAGCAGCTGGCCCGCGGCCTCCTTGCTCTCCGCGCCCGGAGGCGCCTCGCGCAGGGGCACGCCCTGGATCTCCTCGAGCACGAGCAGCCGCTCCGTCGAGAACTGGTGGTACACGGCCGGTGCGCCGAGGCGCGCGAACGGCTCGAGCTCGGCGCGCAGCCGGTCGATGCTCGCCGCCTCCTGGCGGAAGTCGAGCTCGCGCCGCAGCGACTCGCTCAGGTGCTCGACGACGGTCGGGATGTCGGCGACGCGGTTCAGCGTCACCAGGCTCGCGACCTTCTCCGCGAAGAGCTCGAGCAGGCGAAGGTCGCGGAGGATGTCGTCGCGGGCGGTCGGGCGCTGCACCTTGACGACGACGCGCTCGCCGGTCTCGAGCGTCGCGCGGTGGACCTGCCCGATCGTGCCTGCCGCCAGCGGCTGCGGATCGATCGTCTCGAAGACGTCCTCCCACGGCACGCCGAGCTCGGCCTCCATCACGCTCACGACCTCCGCCTCGCTCAGCGGCGCCACGTCGTCCTGGAGCTTCGAGAGCTCGTCGACGACCTCAGGCGGGAGCATGTCCGGCCGCGTCGAGAGGATCTGGCCCAGCTTCGCGAAGCTCGGCCCGAGCTCCTCGAGCGCGAGGCGCAGGTTGCGCGCGCGTGTGGCCATCGAGCCGTTGCGGCCCCGCTCGACGCGGTCGCGAAGGCCGTGACGGCCCAGCACGAACGCGATCCGGCCCGCCCGGCCGGTCAGCCCGCGCGTGCGCTCGGTCACTTCTTCCTCCCGCTCGTGTCGACGATCACAACGGTGCACGGAGCGTTGTGAGAGACGCGGTTCGGGACGTTGCCGAGCAGGAACTCCTTGCGCCCCTGCATGCCCGCGCTGCCGAGGACGAGCACGTCGGCCTTCTCCTCCTGCGCTGTTTGGACGATCACTGCCGCCGGCTCCTCGCCCGTCGCGACGCGGGTTCTCGCCTGCGGCCCGGCTACCCGCTCCGCGAACCGCGCGAGCTCATCCTCCGCGACGGGCGGCTTCTCGGCGACGACCTGGAGCACGAGCAGCTCCGCCTCGTAGCGCTCCGCCATCTCCGCCGCCCACTCGACAGCGCGCTCGCTGGTCGGCGAGAGGTCGGTCCCGACGAGGACTCGAGTGACACGCTTCCCGCTGTCTTTCCGCCGAAAAGGCATGGCGCGCATCATCCTGCATGAGCAGCGAAGACGCAGCCTGCGCTCGGCTACACTGCCCCTTCCCCGGGGGCGTAGTTCAGTTGGTTAGAACGCCGGCCTGTCACGCCGGAGGTCGCGGGTTCGAGTCCCGTCGCTCCCGTAAAGCCCTGCAAAAGCGCCCTTGGTGACGGACACGGATCTATCGTGCCCCACCGCTCGGGCAGACAAGGGTTGCAAACGTCTCCGTCGGACAGCAGCGGCACCGGCTTGGCTGTGCAGTGCGGCGCCTCCGTCGTTCCGCAGGGGCCGTGGACCGAATGTCACAAAGCCGGGCGGGTGCCCTTTAACGGATGGCCGTAACGGCGCCGCACAAAGGACTCCGCCGTTGTGTATCCGAGTCGCTCGGCGATCGACTTGATGGTGACGGCCAGCCGGCACCTGCGTGATTCGCGGCCGCGATCATCAACGAGGCGACTGGGCTCGATCCAGGTCGGGGCACGCACGCGCTCGACTCAGAGATCGAGCCCGAGCGCGAGGATCGCGAGCGAGGTCGCGACGCACGCGACGACGAGCGAAGCGTCACGAAGGGCCGGAAAGAAGAAGAGCCCCACGACGGAAGTCGCAGCCGTCCCCGCGAGCAACGCCGTCGTGGCGCCTGCCGCCCCGAGCGTGGGTATCAATGCCACCGCCGCGATACCAAAGACGAGAGCGCCAACGGCGGTCGCCCACACTCGAGCTTCAGGGCGCAACTGGATGACGGACGCGGCCCCAGTCGAACCCGTCAGCGCGGACAGGGGAGCCACGGCGATGCCCAATGCGATCGCGGTCTTGGCTCCGGCGAACTCGGCCCGACGAACCGCGTGAGTCCTCGCCCATTCACGACTGCGCCGAGCAGCGCGACCTGTCCGAGCGTCGCGAGCGTCACCCAGGCGAAGTGGCGCAACGCCGCATCGGCGCTCTCAGAAGCTTCTCTGGCGAGCTGCGAAAGGCGCGGCAGCGAAACTAGATAGATCTGCAACCCTACTTAGACGAGAGCGACCGCGACCCCGACGGCCAATGCCGCATAGCCCGTCTCGACTCGCGAACCGGCGAGCAGGGCGACGATGACGACTCCCGCGATGTGTCGTCAAGGTGAGGAGTCCGCCGAGCCACTGGAGTCGGACGAAACGCGAGGCACGATGGGGAACCTCGCCTCGAGCGGCCAGAGATCGCACTGCCGGGATGACGATAGCGGCGCCGACGACACAAGCCGCTCCGGACGACAGTACGATCGCGGTCAGAGCACCGTCGATACCGTAACGCGGTAGAGCGTGATCGTGGCAACGACGAGCACTACGTTCTGGATGGGGAAGCGGGAGCTCCACCACACCGTCTTGTCGAGCGCTACGACCAGCTGAAACGCAAGCGTCGCGCCCACATCGAGCGCAATCGCCAGGACGACGAGTAGTGTCGCCTCAAGTCTAAAGCGGCGAGGATCCGCCAGCACCAGGACTGCTGAAGCGACCGCGATCGAGACCGCCCAGAGCCCGCGCCAGCGCACCGCTCGCGCGGTGAGGACACGTAGCACGGCGGCCCTCTCGTCGGAAGAAGGCGCCTGTGATCAGTCCAATCAGGCCGGGTCCGCCGAGCGAGGATGCGGTCACTCCGATCGCGACGAGAGCCAGCGCGAGTCCGTACGTTCCGTAGTCCGAGGTACCGAGCGTGCGTGGAACGACAGTCACCAGGAAGCCGAGGGTCGCCGCTTCGGCGGCCTTACCGACGAGCAAGACGAGGACCGGACGTCGCAGCGATCGTCCGTGAGCGGGTGGAGCGACCTCGGCGACGCTGTCACCCACTTGCGGCGGACTCCCGGGTTCGCGCCACTCGGATCGCGCCTTGCGGAGCTCGTACGCGAGCATGTTCGCTGCCGATCCCTCCCTTGGGCCGGGACGCGTGAGTCTGGCACCGACTACGTCCCGCTGGCGTTTGTCCAGTGGAATGCAGATGTGAGCGTCACCACCCCTCCTTCCCGTCCGCCTCGCTCGAACGGCTCTCCCGACCACGCTCGAACAGGAAGAACGACACCGAGCTGAGCCTCCCGGCGTAGACGAGGGACGCCACATGGTCGTTGTCCGGACGAAAGTGCAGGCGGTGTCCCTGCTGCCGAACAGCGCGTCCGCAGACGACGGACTCAGGTCGCCGAGCCCCGGCCGTCGAGCTTCGCGCAGGCCTCGAGCCGGTCGACAGCCGCAACCACTCCTCCGAGCACCGTTCTCGAGGAGTCGTCCGGATCCGGTCGACGCGCTCCCGAGGAAGGTAGGCGTCGGCGATCTCCTCGATGTGAGCCGCGGCGGACAGCGGCTCGACGTCAATGCCGATCGAACGGCCACCCGTCACCACGAAGAGGTCAGCTCACGCGCATGGCTCGTACTGAACGTCAGCATGCGTGGGTGATCGAGCGTGAGCGCTCCAGCGGATTGCGGTGAAATCGAAGCGGGCGGACGAGTCGTGCACGTATCCGGCGAGGACGCTCCTTCGCCAGGTCGCGCATAGGGCTCGCCTTCGCCGTGGTGCAGGCACTCGTGCAACCCGTTCGCGCTCGTCCGCTGACGATGTCGCGTCCGCGCAGCGGCGACCTCATCGTCGATGCCGGCGTCCAGGAGCCAAACGTGATCTTCGTCGGGCCCGAGCGATGCTTTCACCGGATCCCAAACCAGCCGGGCTCGGTGAGCAGGTGCGTCGCGGAACGACGCGAAGATCAGCCTTCGTCGCCATACCCGTCGATGGCGCTCGGGACGCTGTCAGCGCCTCATTCAACCCGTCGCGGTGCTCCACACCAGGGGTTCCTCGAAGATGGTGAGGTGACTCCCGGGTATCGGACGAACGTCGAAGCCCCCCATCGCGAGGGCCTCCAGCCACGCCTCGCGTCGTACGCCCCGCGCCCGCTGTGCTCCGCCCAGAGGAACGTCAGCCGGCCGGGGTACCTGGCCGGGCGATAGGCGTTGTAAGCGCGGAATCGGCTGTGAACTCGCTATCCACGGCGTCCTCGTGGATGTGTCGTGCCGCCCATGCGGGAGCCACAACCGGATCGCCGACGGACAGTCTCCACCCCCTCCCCAGGAGCCATTCGCAGGGCGCGCGGAGGTACGAGGCGCCTACGCGGATGCCGAGCCGGCGGACTATCCGGCATCGGTTGACGACCCGCCGTGCGAAGTAGCGCGGCTCGAAGCCGTGATGTGGAATCGGGTGCGCGGGGTGACGGCTGTCGACGAGCGCGAGCAGACCGACCTCCTCGCCGCTCGCGGCGAGCTGCTGGGCCATCTCGAAGGCGACGACGCCACCGAACGAGTACCCGACCAGGTCGTACGGCCCCGTCGGCTGGACGTCGCGCATCACCGCCACGTACCGGCGTGCGACCTCGACCACGCCGCGCTCGTCGCGACCGTCGTCGTTCCGCGTGCCCTGCAGCGCGTACAACGGCTGATCCGATCCCAGCCCGCGCACGAAGTGCCGCAGGTAGAGCACGCGCCACCGCCCGGGCACCGCGACGCGGCCGCTCCGCACCTCCGGCATGGATCACGACGAGCTCGCGGTGATCCCGAGGACGCCGCGTCCGGATCGAGATAGCCAGCTGCTCGACCGTCGCGCCCTCGAGCAGTATCGACAGCCGCAACCGTAACCCGTACTCGCGCCGAATGCGGTCGAACAGGCGCACGGCGAGCAGCGAATGGCCGCCCATAGCGAAGAAGTCGTCGGCAATGCCGACCGGGCGCCGCCCGAGAAGGTCTTCCGACATCGCGAGAAGTCGACGTCGAGGTCGTCGCGGGAGGCGTCGGCAGGGCGGGCTGCCGATCCGGCGTCGGAGCCGGAATTCTACGTCGATCGACCCTGTTCGATGCGGTCAGCGGCATACGATCGAGCCAGACGAAGACGCCCGGAGCCATGTACGCCGGCAGGAACGTGCGCAGGTGCGCACGGAGCTTCTCGTCGGAGACCCGCCCCTCTGCGCGACGAGATACGCGACGAGCCGTGCCTCGCCCGACGAGTCCTCTCGTACTGCCACTGGCGGTCAGCGACCCCGGGATGGGGCGCAGATGTGCCTCGATCTCCTCCGGTTCACCCGCGCCCCGGCGATCTTCGTCTGGAGATCGAGACGACCCGCGAACTCGAGCCTGCCGTCGGGGAGCGTCGCGCGAGATCGCCGCCGCGGTAGATTCGCCGGTCGTCCGTCGTGTCGGACAGAAGACCAGCCGCGGTTCGCTCGGGGCTCGCGCCAGTACCCGAGCGCAACGTACCTGCTTCGGACGCCGATCTCCCTGTACAGCTCCGTGGGCCGGCCGTCCGGTCCGAGAAGGATCAGCTCGGTGTCGGCGACGGATGACCGAGGGACATCCGCTCGCGCTCTCCGCTTCGGTCGGCGAGCTGAAGCCGAGCGAGTTGATGCTCGACTCGGCCTGGCCGGCGAGATTGACAAACGCGGAGTCGGCCCCGAATCGGCGCCGGAAACGCTCGAAGTCGCTCCGCAGAACCTCCTCACCTCCGAGGACGACGCCTCGCACGCTCGGAAACCGTCGGCCGTGGTCGAGCGCGCGTTCGAGCTGCCGGAAGACGGTTGGGACCGAGTGGTAGATCGTGATCTTCTCGTCGTCGAGAGTGTCGGCAAGGCCGCGGAAGCCGGCTTCCGCGACGTCGATCGGATAGAGCATGGCGCCCGCGAGCAGTGCCGAGAAGATGTCGACGACAGCAGCGTCGAAGCCGTACCAGCTCAGAAGCGTCAGCCGGTCGCTCTCCCGGAGCTCGAGCGCCCGCGCGTAGACGGAGACGAAGTGCAGGACGGTCGCGTGCGTCTGGACGACCGCCTTCGGCGACCCCGTCGAGCCGGATGTATGAAGGAGGTAGGCGATCGCGGAGCCTGGAATCTCTCGTCCGAGATTCCCGTCGTCACGCGTCCGCCCGAACTCGTCGAGAACGAGGACTGGGAGCTCGCCTGCCGCGAGCGTCGCCGCAGAGTCGAGATGCTCGCGAGACGTCAGGAGCGCCGCCGCCTGTGCATGACGAAGCATCGCGGCAGCACGCGCCTGCGGCTGGCGGGGATCGAGCGGGACGTAGGCTCGCCCCGTCTTGAGGACTCCGAGAATGCCGGCGACCATGCGGCCGTCGTGCCCGAGATGCAACGCAACGCGGTCGGAACCAGGCTGCAGCGACGCGACGAGGGCGCGTCCCGCGCGGTTGGCGAGCGCATTCAGGTCGTTGTACGCAATCGCCGTCGGTTCCGCGCACGGCGAGAGAGTTCCCCCGCCGCCGAACGACGGCCTCGAACCGCTGCGCGAGCGTGTGCGCGTCGCGTCCGAGCCCGCTCGCGCTCGATGCCTGCTGCCGCCCCCGCGCCAGCTTCGCGGTCGCTGCAGCATGGCGACGTTCGGCGGCGTCGATCACCGGCAGCTGCCAGATCGGCCGCTGCGGCTCGTCGACGATGCCCTCGAGGATCGTTCTCCACGAACGCGCGAGCCGCTCCACCGTCGACCGCTCGAAGAGGTCCGCGTTGAACATGAATCGGCCCAGGAGCCCATCCTTGCGCGCATCCACCTCGAGGTAGAGATCGAACTTCGCAGCCCCGGTCTCGAGGTCGAGCTGGGTGAGGTCCCAGCCCGGCGCCAGCGTCGGCATCGGCGGCTCGACCGAGAAGAGCACCTGATAGAGCGGATTGCGACTGGGATCACGCGGTGGAGCGAGTTCGCGGACGAGAAGCTCGAAAGGGAGCAGGTCGTGCGAAAGGACGTCCAGCACGACCTCCCGGACGCGCCGCAGATGCTCGCGGAACGGGGGGTTGCCGGACACGTCCGTCCGCAACACGACCGGGTTGAGGAAGCAGCCCAGGAGGCGTTCGAACTCGACCCGCTTCCGGTCGCCGCTAACGGTGCCCAGGACCAGGTCGTCCTGAGCGCCGTAGCCGCGGAGAAGGACCTCGAAGGACGCGAGCAACAGCATGAACGGGGTAACCCGCTCACGGCCGGCCACCGCGCGGAGTCCCCGCATGTGCTCTGCCGGGAGCCGAAACGGCACCATCGCTCCGGCAAACGACTGCGTGCGAGGTCGTGGGTGATCGGTGGGCAGGTCGATCGCGGCGGGTGCTCCGGCGAGCTGCCCGCGCGAGTAGTCGAGTTCCTCGACGGCGATCCGATCCACCTCGCGCCGCTGCCAATTGGCGACGTCCGCGTACTGGGCGGGAAGATCGGCGAGCGGCGACTGCTCTCGGTCTGCGCTGAATGCGTCGTAGAGAGACGTCAGCTCAGGGAGGAGGACGCTGTAGGTCGAGACACCGTCGAAGATCATGTGGTGGAGCGTGAGGTAGAGACGGTGCTCGGAGTCGTCCAGGCGCACCACCAGACCGCGGAAGAGCGGCACCTTGCGTGACATCGAACCGCTGCTTCGCGTGGTCGGTCGCGATCCTCAGGGCCTCGGCCTCGCGGTTCCGATCTCGCCGGAGGTCGATCGTCTGGAGCTCGACGTCGTGCGGCGGACCGATCACTTGCCG